>CAVXGJ010000017.1:0-434770 GCA_963761285.1 uncultured Actinomycetota bacterium
GGCCATCGAACGCGGCCTCGACCGGTAGGCGGTCCTGGGCGTCCGACCAGTGGTCGGACGCCCCACCGTCAGTCGCGCGCTCCGAGGCGAGCGAGGGCCGTGACATGGCCGGGCTCGAGCTCGGCCAGGGAACACACTCCCAGCAGGCGCATCGTGCGTTCGATCTGACCTCGCAGGATCTCGATCGTGCGATCGACCCCGGGGCGGCCGCCGGCCATCAGACCGTAGAGGTAGGCCCGCCCCACCATCGTGAAGCGTCGCGCCGTGCGCCATGGCCGCGACGATGTCTTGACCCGACATGATCCCGGTGTCGAGATGGACCTCGAGGTCCGAGCCGACCTCCTGGATGACCCGCGGCAGCAGGTGGAACGGCACCGGCGCCCGGTCCAGCTGTCGACCGCCATGGTTGGAGAGGACGATCGCATCGACACCGGCTTCGGCCAACCGCGCGGCGTCGGCGACCGTCTGGACGCCCTTGACCGAGAGCTTTCCCGGCCACTGATCGCGGATCCAGGCGAGGTCCTCGTAGGTGACCGTCGGGTCGAACATCGTGTCGAGGAGCTCCCCGACGGTGCCTGACCACGAGTCGAGCGAAGCGAACGCCAGTGGCTCGGTGGTGAGCAGGTTGAACCACCACGCAGGTCGGGTGACCGCGTTGGCCACCACGCGAGGGGTCAGGGTCGGTGGGATCGTCATCCCGTTGCGGGTGTCGCGCAGCCGGGCGCCTGCAACGGGGACGTCGACCGTGACGAGCAGGGTGTCGTAGCCGGCCTGCGCTGCCCGGTCGACCAGCGCCATGGAGCGTTCGCGGTCCTTCCACATGTAGAGCTGGAACCACTTGCGCGTGTCGGGGCCTGCTGCGGCCACGTCCTCCAGGGAGGTGGTGCCCATCGTCGAGAGGGCGTAGGGGATCCCGGCTGCGCCGGCCGCGGTGACCCCGGCGATCTCGCCCTCGGTCTGCATCAGGCGGGTGAAGCCGGTCGGGGCGATGCCAAAGGGCAGCGCAGACCTGGCGCCCAGGACCTCGCACGAGGTGTCGACGTGCGCGACGTCGCGCAGGATCGCCGGGTGGAACTCCACGTCGGCGAAGGCTTGGCGAGCCCTGGCCAAGGAGACCTCGCTGTCGGCGCCTCCGTCGGTGTAGTCGAAGGCGGCCTTCGGCGTACGTCGCTTGGCAGCACGACGCAGGTCCTCGATGGTCAAGCAGGCAGCCAGTCGGCGCTCGCGCGGGGACAGCACCGGCTTCTTGAACTTCATGAGGGGTGCGAGGTCATGTGCCTTCGGCAGCTGACGCGTCATCGAGGACTCCTGATGGGCAGACGTGATGGTGGACGACCTGGATCTCAGGGTCGTCGATGTTGGTGGCGCCGTACCAGTAGAAGCCACTGTCGTCGGCCTCGGGCGGTTCCTCGCCGTTGATCGCAAGGATGGCTGCCTTCACCAGCTCCTCACCCATGCCGTCCGGGGCGACTCAGCTGATCGCTCACGCCGCGCCGTGACGCGGTAAGAGCACCGGCTCAGGAGCCGGACTCCCCCGTCCGGTCGGCGTCGCGCACGACGGCCTGGATCTCCGCGTGCGACTCGCTGCGCCGGTCGAGGGCGGGGTTCAGCAACCCGCGGAGCACCGAGTACCCCTGCCACCTGCGCGGCGCGATCACGCGGGCGGCGCGCCGCTCGATGCCGTCCACGATCACCCGCCCGGCCACGCTCGGTGCCAACCGGCGGCGCAGGAACGACGGGAAGGTGGCCTCGAAGCGCTGGGCCACGTCACTCGCGAAACCCTCGCGGACCATCGCGGTGTCGATGAAGCCGAAGTAGGCCACGGTCGCGGACGCGCCGTGCGGAGCGAGCTCGGCGCGCAGGGCCCGGCCGAGCTGCTCGACCGCCGCCTTCGACATCGCGTACGGCGCCAGGATCGCGCCGTTGACGAAGGCGTACACGGACGAGATGACCACGACATGCCCGCCGTTGGCGATCACGTGCGGCAACGCGGCGTGCACGGTGCGGTAGACGCCTCCCACGTTGACGTCCAGCACTCGCTCGAACGTCGCGGGCTCCATGGCCCGCACGGTCGCGGGCTGCGGGGCGACACCGGCGTTGGCGACGACGATGTCGAGGCGGCCGAAGGTGTCGACCGCGACCTCCACGACCTCGCGCATCGCCTCGGCGTCGGTGACGTCGCCTGCGAGGCCAACCGCTCTGGACCCGATTTGCTTGGCCGCGAGCACGGTCGCCTCGGCGTCGAGGTCGACCAGCACCACGTGCGCGCCCCGCTCGTGGAGGTCCTTGGCGGTCTGGAAGCCGATGCCCTGGGCGGCACCGGTGATCAGGGCGACCTTGTCGCGGACGTCGTAGGTGTTCATCGGTCGGTGATCCTCTCGGGGGCGGTGGAGTCGGCGTGGGCCGCCGGGTGCAGGTGGCGGTGCAGGAAAGCGATCTGGTCGGCGACGACCCGGCCCGGCCAGTCGCCGGCGTACACGTCGAAGTGATCGACGGGGTAGGTGCGGGTCTCGGCGGCGCCTCCGGCCCGCTTCGCCGCGGCCAGGGCGGCCGACGGCGGTGCGACTGAGTCGTGCTCGCCGACCTGCACGAGCAGCGGCGCCTTCAGCCGCGGCGCCTGGCGGACCGGGCGGTTGAGGGCGACCTCGAGGCTGGCCCGGGCGCAGACCTCGTTGCGCCAGGTCGGTCCGGCGACCGCCTCGTAGCCGGCGACCGCGCCGGGAGCCGTGATCATCGCGGTCGACCCGGGCGGTCCGACGATCGGGAGATGGTGCGGAGCGCGACCGAGCCGTGCACCGACGGCGTCGCGCAGGCCGTGACCGATCAGGGGCGGCAGCGTCGTCGGGTGGCGGCGCACGATCGCGCCGAGGGCAGCGAGCCCGTCGACCGCGGGGGTCAGCGACACCACGGCTGCGATGCGCGGGTCAGCGGCGGCGACCGCGATGACGTGGCCGCCCGAGTACGACGTGCCCCACAGGACGATCCGGTCGGGATCGACGCCGGGTAGTTCGCGTGCGGCGGTGGTCGCGGCCGCGTAGTCGGCGCGCTGATCGCGGTAGGAGACCCGCTGGCGCGGCTCGCCTGTCGAGTCGCCGAAACCCCGGTAGTCGAAGAGCACCACGTGCAGTCCGGCGGCAGCGAAGCCCTCGGCATACGCAAGCAGACCGGTGTCGCGGGTGCCGCCGAAGCCGTGCGCCATCACCACGCAGGGGCTACCGGCGCTGCCCGCGAACGCGTCACCAGCAGCCGGCAGGTGCCAGGCTGCGCACCGCACGCCCTGGCTGAGGAAGCTGACCTCCTCCCGCGTCGTCACGCCACGACCTCGCGGACCTCGGCACCGGCGTGGAACTCCAGCAACCCGTCGCCGACCGGCTCGTCGAGGAGCATGGCGGCGTCCTTCTTGTAGTGCATGAGCACCTTCCACGGGCCCTTCGCACCTTGGCGGGGCAGGGTCTCCTTGGCGCGCTGGACGTAACCGGACTGCAGCTGGTCGAGCATCCCCACCTCGAGCGCCGAGTCCTCGCGGTCGCGCGGGATCGCCACCGCGTAGCCGTGCTCGTCCATGTGGTCGAACAACCGGCAGAGGTACTTGCCCGCGATGTCGGACTTCAACGTCCACGGAGCGTTGGTGTAGCCGAAGACCCAGGCCATGTTGGGGAGGTCCTCGACCAGGACGCCCTTGTAGGTCATCTGGTCGTGCAGATGACGCGGCTCGCCGTCCACCGAGAGTGCAAGGCCGCCCAGCATCTGCACCTCCAGGCCGGTCGCAGTGACGATGATGTCGGCCTCGAGCTCCTCGCCCGACTTCAGACGGATGCCGCGCTCGGTGAAGGTGTCGATGCGGTCGGTCACGATCGATGCGTCCCCAGAGGCGAGGGCGGCGAACAGGTCGCCGTCCGGCACCGCGCAGAGTCGTTCGTCCCACGGGAGGTAGTCGGGGGTGAAGTGCCTCATGTCGACATCGGGCCCGACCTTGCGACGCACCTGGCCCTGCAGGAAGCGGCGCATGGCGTTCGGCCAGCGTCGGCAGGCGACGTAGAGACCGCGTTGAATGGCGATGTTGCGCCGGCGCGCGAGGGCGTAGACGCGCTTCTCCGACAGCACGCGGCTCAACGCCTCGGAGATCTTGTCCTTCGAGGGCAGCGAGAACACGTAGGACGGCGAACGCTGCAGCATCGTGACGCGCTCGGCGTCGCGCGCCAACGAGGGGACCAGGGTGACCGCCGTGGCGCCGCTGCCGATGACGACGACCTTCTTGCCGGCGTAGTCGAGGTCCTCGGGCCAGTGCTGGGGGTGCACGATCTCGCCGCCGAAGCGCTCGGAGCCAGGGAACTCCGGCAGGTAGCCGGCGTCGTAGTTGTAGTAGCCGGTGCAGCTGACGAGGAAGCCGGCCGTGAACGTCTCGGTCTCCCCGGTGTCCTCCCTGAGTGCGGTCAGCGTCCAGCGGGACTCGGCGCTCGACCAATCGGCACTGACGATCTTGCGGCCGTAGTGGACGCACTCGTCGATGCCGTACTCGATGGCGGTGTCGTGGATGTACTGACGGATCGCGGCGCCGTCGGCCAGCACCTGGGTGTCGACCCAGGGACGGAACTCATAGCCGAAGGTGAACATGTCGGAGTCGGAGCGCACGCCCGGGTATCGGAACAGGTCCCAGGTGCCGCCGAGCCGTTCACGGCGTTCCAGCACCGCGATCGATCTCTCGGAGTGCTGCCGCTTGAGCTGGCAGGCCGTACCGATGCCGGACAAGCCGGCGCCGACGATCAGGACATCGAAGTGGGATGCGTTCATGTGACCAGCATCACCGGCGTGCCGCGCGGTAGTCTTGACTTATCGCGACAGTTTTTTCGCTTACCGCGACAGGAGAGCCGGGATGAACAGCCTGATCCGCGCGTCCAACGTGTGGGGCTACTCCGAGCTGGTGCGCGAGCTGGGCGGCGACCCCGTCGCGATGATGGAGCGCTTCCACGTGCCGCCGGACGTCGAGACGCGCGAGGATGCCTTCGTCCCGTTCGAGTCCATGGTCCGCCTCATCGAGGCGAGCGCGGTCGAGCTCGACTGCCCGGACTTCGGGCTGCGCCTCTCGCGCTGGCAGGGCCTGGACATCCTCGGCCCGATCGCGGTGATCGCGCGCAACGCCACCAAGGTCCTCGACGGCCTCGAGGCCGTGGCGCGCTACCTGCACGTCCACTCCCCCGCCCTGAGGTTCGACGTCGCCCCGACCCTGCACGCGGGCACCGTCCGCTTCACCTTCGAGATGCGCGAGCTCAGCCTCCCGCTGCTGCGTCAGAGCTATGAGCTCGCGATCGCCAACGGAGCGGGGATCGCGCGGCTGCTGAGCGGGGTCGCCACGCCTCTGGCCTCGGTCTCGTTCCTGCACGAGCAGGTGGCCCCGGCCGTTTCGTACGAGCAGACCTTCGGCTGCCCGGTCCACTTCGGGTGCGACTGGTGCGGCTTCGAGGTGCCCCTCGCGTTGACCACAAAGGTGATCGACAGCGCCGACCCGGAGACCCGCAAGATCGCCACCCGGTACCTCGAGGCGGAGTACCAGCCCGTCGACGCGCCCCTCGATCGTCGGGTCACCGACCTCATCCGACGCCTGCTGCCGACGGGTCACTGCACCACTGCCGTGATCGCTGAGCAGCTCGCGCTGCAGCCCCGGACCCTGCAGCGGCGGCTGCACGATGTCGGCGTGGAGTGCCAGGACCTCATCGACCATCAGCGCCGCGAGCTCGCGCTGGGCTACCTCGCCGAGCCCCGGCTGCACCTGCATCAGATCGCCGGGCTCCTGGGCTACTCCGAGCAGAGCAGCCTCAACCGGTCGTGCCGACGGTGGTTCGACAAGACCCCACGACAGGTGCGTCACGACCTCCGCACGTGAGCTGCCGGCCCTGGGCGACTGCGCCGCGATGGGAGTAGGTTGTCGACATGCCTTCGACGGAGCGGTCGGTCATGTGGAGTGGTGCGGTGCGTGGTTGCGGGGAGGGCTCGCGATGAGCGGCTCGCGGGCAGGCACCACGGCCCTCCCGGAGGATCTGGTCGACGTCGCGCACCTCGTGACGGCGTACTACACCGGTGTGCCCGACCCGGAGAACATCGACCAGCAGGTCGCGTTCGGCACCAGCGGGCACCGCGGAACCAGCCTCAAGACGTCGTTCAACGAGACCCACATCCTGGCCACCACCCAGGCCATCTGCGACTACCGCCGCGACCAGGGGTATGACGGTCCGCTCTTCATCGGCCGCGACACCCACGGGCTCTCCGAGCCGGCCTGGGCCTCGGCGCTGGAGGTGCTGGTCGCCAACGACGTGACGGTGCTGGTCGATGACCGCGACGGCTACACCCCCACCCCGGCGGTCTCGCACGCGATCATCCGTGCCAACCGCGGCAAGACGTCGGGTCTCGCCGACGGGATCGTCGTGACCCCGTCCCACAACCCGCCCGGCGACGGCGGCTTCAAGTACAACCCGCCACACGGCGGACCCGCCGACACCGATGCCACCAGCGTGATCGCCGCGCGGGCCAACGAGCTGATCGCCGCCGGTCTCGGCGACGTGCGCCGGGTGGCCTACGAGACGGCTCGTCGCAAGGCGGGCGACTACGACTTCCTCGGGACCTACGTCGACGACCTCCCGCAGGTCCTCGACCTGGACCGCATCCGTGAGGCCGGGGTGCGGATCGGAGCCGACCCGCTCGGGGGTGCGAGCGTGGCCTACTGGGGCGAGATCGCCGAGCGGCACCGCCTCGACCTCACCGTGGTCAACCCCTTGGTCGACGCCACCTGGCGCTTCATGACCCTCGACTGGGACGAGAAGATCCGGATGGACTGCTCGTCCCCGTCCGCGATGGCCTCACTGATCGAGCGCAAGGATCAGTACGACATCGCCACGGGCAACGACGCCGACGCCGACAGGCACGGCATCGTCACCCCTGACGCCGGCCTGATGAACCCCAACCACTTCCTGGCGGTGGCGATCGGCTACCTCTTCGGCGGCGCCCGCCCCGACTGGCCGGCCGAAGCGCGGATCGGCAAGACGCTGGTCTCGTCCTCGATGATCGACCGCGTCGCGAGCGCGCTGGGCAAGCCGATGGTGGAGGTCCCGGTCGGGTTCAAGTGGTTCGTCCCCGGCCTGATCGACGGGTCCTTCGGCTTCGGCGGCGAGGAGTCGGCCGGGGCATCGTTCCTGCGCCGCGACGGCGGCACCTGGACCACTGACAAGGACGGACTGATCCTGGCGCTGCTGGCCTCGGAGATCCTCGCCGCCACCGGACGCAGCCCCAGCGAGCACTACGCCGACCTCGTCGCGCAGCACGGGGCGCCGGCATACGCCCGCATCGACGCACCCGCCGACCGGGCGCAGAAGGCCAAGCTGGCCGCGCTCTCTCCCGCCGACGTCACCGCCACCGAGCTGGCCGGCGAGAAGATCCTCGCCAAGCTCACCGAAGCGCCGGGCAACGGCGCCCGGATCGGCGGCCTGAAGGTGACCACCGACTCGGCCTGGTTCGCCGCGCGTCCCTCAGGCACCGAGGACGTCTACAAGATCTACGCGGAGTCGTTCCAAGGCCCCGAGCACCTCGCTCAGGTGCAGGACGCGGCACGCGACCTGGTGGCAGCGGCTCTCGGCGGCTGACTCGGGCGACTGACTCGGGCGGCAGTTCCGGGTCGGCGGTGCTCTGGCCACGGGGCGCCTGGGCCGGCGGTGCGGTGGCCACGTGATGTCGGCGCAAGACGGTGGCTGGCGCACCGCTTCTCTGAGCCGCAGCTCCGAGCAAAGATGCGCGCTGACGCATATGCTGTGCGTGCAAGCCGCCCGTCGATCACCGAGTCGAGGGCAGCAACTGCGGTGGATTCAGCAGCCCTGGAGGCCTCTTGACCACGACCGAAGCCGGCCGACGGGTCGTCCGTGCCCTGCCTTTCCTGCGTTGGTGGCCACGCGTCGACCGCACGAGCGCCCGCCACGACCTGACCGCGGGGCTGACGGGCGCCCTGATCGTGCTGCCCCAGGGCGTGGCGTTCGCGACCATCGCCGGGCTGCCCCCCGAGTACGGCCTCTACGCCGCGATGGTGCCCGCCGTCCTGGCCGCGCTCTTCGGCTCCAGCTGGCACCTCGTGACCGGTCCGACCACGGCGATCTCGATCGCCGTCCTGGCCTCGGTGGCTCCCTTGGCGGAGCCGGGCTCGGCTGAATACATCAAGCTCGTGCTCACACTGACCTTCCTGACCGGTCTCTTCCAGGTGGCGATGGGCTTGGCCCGGCTGGGCGTCCTGGTCAACTTCATCTCGCACACGGTGGTCGTCGGCTTCACCGCCGGCGCCGCCGTGCTCATCGTCACCAGCCAGCTGGCCACGTTCCTCGGTCTCGACATCGAGCGCGGCCTGGCCTTCCACGAAGTGATCGCTGCGGCGGCCTCACGGCTCGGCGAGGCCAACCCGTACGTCGTGGGCGTCGGCGTCGCGACGCTCGCGTCCGGGATAGCGCTGCGCCGGGTCCTCCCCCGCTTGCACCTGATCCTGGCCCTCGTCGTGGGCAGCGTGGTCGCCGTGCTCCTGGAGCGTGCCGCGGGAGGCGAGTCCGTCACCCAGATCCCGACCATCGGCGCGCTCTCGGCCGGGCTGCCGCCGGTCACGCTGCCGAGCTTCTCCCCGGACACGTTGGGTCAGGTCGCCTTCCCGGCCCTGGTCGTGACCATGCTCGGGCTCACCGAAGCGGTGTCGATCTCGCGCGCCATCGCGGTCAAGTCCGAGCAGCGCATCGACGGCAACCAGGAGTTCATCGGCCAGGGGCTGGGCAACCTGGTCGGCAGCTTCTTCTCCAGCTATGCCTCCAGCGGCTCCTTCAACCGCAGCGGCGTCAACTACACCGCAGGGGCTCGCACCCCACTGGCGGCGGTGTTCGCCTCACTGTTCCTGCTCCTCATCCTGGCCGTGGTCTCGCCGCTGACGGCCTATCTACCGACCGCGGCCATGGCCGGCCTGCTGTTCCTCGTCGCCTACGGCCTGATCGACTTCGGCCACTTCCGATCGATCCTGCGCACGAGCAAGCCCGAGACCGCCGTGCTGCTCGTGACGTTCGCGGGCACCCTGATCGACCTCGAGAAGGGCATCGTCTTCGGGATCCTGGTGTCCTTGATGCTGTACCTGTCGCGGACCTCCCGCCCCGAGATGGCAGCAGTCGTCCCCGACCCGGATCCTGCGAGCTTCTACTTCGTGCCGGCCGAAGGACACGCGGAGTGCCCGCAGTACAAGATGATGAGGATCCACGGCTCCCTCTTCTTCGGAGCGGTCGATCACGTCCAGGGCGAGCTGCACCGCATCGACGAGCAGGCTCCCGCGCAGCGACATGTGCTGGTGGCGGCTCGCGGCATGAACTTCGTCGATGTCGCCGGAGCCGAGCTGCTCGCCCAGGAAGCTCGACGGCGCCGCAACCTGGGCGGCGGCCTCTACTTCTACCGCGTCCAGGCAGGGGTGCTCGAGCTTCTGGAGAAGGGGCCCTACCTCGACTCGATCGGCGCGGAGAACATCTTTCCCACCAAGTCGCATCCGATCGACCACGTCTACCCGCGCCTGGATTCCGACGTATGCCGCACCTGCACCGCACGGATCTTCCCGCAGTGCCACGTGGCGCTGCCCAACGGCGAACCGGTGCGGTCACCCTCGACCAGCTAGCCCGTCAGCCATCCGAGCGTGAGAAGTCGGCGCTGACCGCGAACCTGTCGCCTCGCACCAGCGTGTGTCGCCACTCCACCGGCTGTCCGTGGTCGAACCCGAGCCGTTCGATGGCCAGCGCGGCGTCGCAGGACGACATCTCGAGCAGCACCAGCTCGGGCGCGGTCGGCACCACGGCCCGGAGCCGCTCGCTCCCGCCCGTCAGGCGCACGCCGCAATGGGACCAGAGCTGCTCGTAGAGCGCAGTCTCCGAGAAGTCGACCTCGAGCAGCGGAGCCGCCACGGAGGCCGGCATCCACACCCGATCGATGGCCAGCGGCCGGTCATTGGCGAGGCGCAGACGCTCCAGGTAGAAGAGCAGCGTCGACTCCTCGAGCGACAGCTTCGCGGCCACCACGCCGTCCGCCCGCAGGTCGCAGCGACGTACGACGCTGCGCTGGGTCTGGCCTGCGGCCTCCACCGCGGCGAACAGGCTGTAGAGCGTGCCCATCGCCTGATCGATCTCCGCGGGTCCGGTCAACCGCGACGTGCGCCCGCGCTCACCGGAGATCATCTTGGAGTCACGAAGCCCTCGTAACGCCTCGCGCACCGTGTGCCGACTCACGGCGTACTCATCGACCAGCGCGAGCTCCCCGGGGACGCCCGAGACGAACTCGCCGTTCCTCAGCCGTCGGATCAGGTCGGCGCGCACCTGCTCCCACAGCGGCGTGCCCAGATCGCGGTCCACCGCCGCCGCCCCCAGGGACGTCGACCGCGGGCGGGACCTGCTCATCGCACGCACCACCGGGCCGTGCCGGCGGGTCGAGACACTGGAGCGGACACCCTCCGAGTGTGTCACCGAGGGGCCCGGGCTCGCACCGAAACGACCCTTGTCGGCGCGGGCCGGGAGTCGTAGCGTGACCACCACGAAATGTCCGGTCATATCGAGAGAGGTGCGGTCATGCTCAACGTCGAGGTCATTGACACCAGCGAGCTCGGGGATCGCAGCTACGTCGTGCACGACTCGGAGACAGCGGTGGTGATCGACCCGCAACGTGACCTCGACCGGGTGCAGGAGGTGCTGAGCGAGCACGGACTGACGGTGGCCGCGGTCGCCGAGACCCACATCCACAACGACTACGTCACCGGCGGTCTGGAGCTGGCGGGCCACAGCAGCGCCGACTATCTCGTCTGCGCCGACGACGACGTCGCGTTCGACCGTCGCTCCGTGGCCGACGGCGACGTGCTGACCTACGGTCGCCTCGAGGTCCGGGTGATCAGCACACCCGGTCACACCCACAACCACCTCTCCTATGCCGTGTCCCACGTCGACGACCCGGACGACGTCGCCGTCTTCACGGGCGGGTCGCTGCTCTACGGCAGCGTCGGACGCACCGACCTGCTCGGCGACGAGCACACCGACGAGTTGACCCGCGCCCAGTTCCACTCCGCCCGCAAGCTGGCGGCGAGGCTGCCCGACGAGGCGGGGGTCTACCCGACCCACGGCTTCGGCAGCTTCTGCTCCTCGGGCTCCGCCGCAGGCGGTGACTCCTCGACCATCGGTGCGGAGAAGGAGCGCAACGATGCCCTGACCGAGGACGACGAAGACACCTTCGTCGCCACCCTGATCGAGAACCTGACCGCCTACCCCGCCTACTACGCCCATATGGGCCCCTTGAACTCGCAAGGCCCCGACCCGGTCGACCTCAGCGCCCCGGAGACGGTCGACGGTCAGGAGCTGCGTCGGCGGGTCGATGCCGGCGAGTGGGTCGTGGACCTGCGCGACCGCAAGGTCTACCCGACGGGGCACCTGCGAGGCACCATCGGCATCGACCTCGGCGGCCAGTTCGCCACCTACCTGGGTTGGCTGATGCCGTGGGGTCAACCGGTGACGCTGCTCGGCGAGACCGCCGACCAGGTCGCGCGGGCCCAACGCGAGCTGGTGCGCATCGGCATCGATCGCCCTGCGGGTGCCGCGGCCGGCGACCCAGCGTCGCTGGTCCCCGACGAGGAGCTGGCCGGCTATCCGTCGGCCACGTTCGAGGACCTCGAGACGGCCCTGGGCGAGGATGCACCGGAGCAGGCCTTCACGGTCCTCGACGTACGCCGTGACGACGAACGCGCCGACGCCGCGATCCCCGGGTCGCAGCACATCCCGATCCACGAGCTCCTCGGACGACTCGACGAGGTCCCCGACGAAACACTGTGGGTCCACTGCGCGAGCGGTGTCCGCTCCGCCATCTGCGCGAGCCTGCTGGCGCGCGAGGGCCACGACGTGGTGGTCATCGATGACGAGTTCGAGAAGGCGGTCGACCTCGGGCTGACGAAGCCGAGGCCCTGAGAAGGGTCAGACCACCGACAGCGGCAACGACCTGCCCACCAGACCGCGGCGCACGACCGGCAACGCGCTCGCGATTCTCCGGATCTCCCCGACCGAAGCCGCCGTCGGAGCGGCCACCATGGCCGGAACCCCGAGGTCTCCAGAGGTGCGAAGGGGGAGGTCGAGGGGGATCTGTCCGAGTAGTGGGGCATCGATGGTCGCGGCCAGCCGGGCGCCACCGCCCTCGCCGAAGATCGCGGTGTGCTCGTCGCACGAAGGACAGACCAGGGCCGACATGTTCTCCACGACCCCGGCGATCGGCATCCGCGCGTCCCGCGCCATCCGGCCCACGCGGGCTGCAACGGTCTGGGCAGCCACCTGCGGCGTGGTCACCGCCAACAGCTGAGCGTCGGGGATCAGGTCGAGCAGGGTGAGCGTGACATCACCCGTCCCGGGCGGTAGATCGAGGAGCAGCGTGTCGAGCTCACCCCAGTGGACATCGGTCAGGAACTGCTCGAGGGCCTTGTGCAGCATCGGCCCCCGCCACACCACGGGCTCCTCCTCGTCGACGAAGAAGCCCACCGACATGAGCGAGACGCCGTGCGCCTCGATGGGCAGCATCACTCCCTTGAGGGCGACCGGCGAGCGACGTACGCCGAACAGGTGCGGGATCGAGTAGCCCCACACGTCCGCGTCCAGCACGCCCACCCGCTGGCCCTGCTGGGCCAACGCGACCGCGAGGTTGGCGGTCACCGAGGACTTCCCCACTCCCCCCTTGCCGCTGGCCACGGCGTACACGTTGGTGGCCGAGCCGTCGCCGAACTGATGGGTGCCTTCGACCCTGCCCGCGCGCAGCTGGCCGGCCAGCTTCAGGCGCTCGTTCTCGCTCATGGAGCCCAAGGTCACCTCGACCCGGTTCACACCGGGCACGACGCTCACCGCGGCGGTGACCTCGGCGACGAGCTGCTCCTTCATCGGGCACGAGGGGGTGGTCAGCCGGACGGTGACCCGGACCAGGCCGTTCCTGCCCAGCTCGACGTCGCCGACCATGCCGGCCTGCTCGAGCGGCATCTTGAGCTCGGGGTCCTCGACGCTCCCGAGCGCTGCGAGCACGTCGTCGCGATCGACGGACGGTCCGGTGCGGTGGCGCGAGAGCATGCTCATGCGTCGTCTCCTTGGCCATCGTGGCCCTCGTGATCCCGGGGACGCCCGCCGTCGACGCGGAAAGCACGCCGGGTCGGCTTGACCGGTCGCATCATGAACTCCGGTCGCCGCAGACCAGAGGCGCTCGGTCCGGGTCGGGTGGTGGCCATCCAGGCACGGTAGACCTCGCGAGACAGCTTGGTGTCGACGAGGACGTCGCCGTACTGGTCCTCGGCCTTCGCCTTCTCGAGCCGCACCTTCTGGTGCCAGCAGTGCATGCCGGAGAGCGGGTCGGGGTGCACGGCGAAGGCGAGGTTCTGGTGCACGCCCGGGTCGTCCCAGTCGATGCGCTCACTGTCGGGGTCATCGCTCTTGAACGGCTTGATCCCCTCCTTGTAGCGCAGCTTCCAGACGCCGTCGTCGGACTTGGTCAGGTCGACCAGGCCCATCGCCCAGCGCGAGCCGGCGTGCTCGGAGGTACGCCAACGACCCATGTGGTGGGAGAGCCCGATGACTCCGGGTCTGATCGCCTCGGTCGCCCAGGCCCGTGCCACGAAGTAGCCGATCTCGGTGTTGACCCGCACCAGGTCGCCGGTGGCGAAGCCGAAGCGTGCCGCATCGAGGGTGTTCATCCACAGCGGGTGGGTGTTGCTCAGCTCGTTGAGGAACTTCGCGTTGCCGGTGCGGGTGTGGATCAGCGTCGGCAGCCGGAACGTCGGCATCAACACCATCTCGCCGTTGTCCTGGTTGATGGAGCGGTTGCTGACGTGCGACTCGATGTAGCCCGGCGCGGCGTACTCCGGCCAACCGAAGTCGACCATCGTGGAGCTGAACAGCTCCAGCTTGCGCGAAGGCGTCAGCCAGCCCTGGGTCTTCGTGCCGTCCTCGTGCACGAGACCCACGGAGCCGGCCTCCCCCACCAGCGGAGGCGTCGAGTCGAGGGTGACCGGTTTGCGCAGCACTCCCAGGGCGTCGGGCGTGCTGCCCTCCATCTCGGCCTCGGTCAGTGGTCGCTCATCGATCCGGTAGGCGTCCTTCGACACCTCGAACACGCCGTACTTGCGCATGTAGGCCAGCGGGGTGAGCCCCTGCTCAGCGGCGGCCTCGGGCAGGCCGGGGACGCTGTTCTCGAACACCCAGCGGTAGTACTCGTCGACCGTGACCTTCTCGCCGGGGCGGTACGGCGACTCGAAGTACTTCCGGATGCCGAGCGAGCCGTCGGGGTCGATGCGCCAGGAGAGCTCGAACCAGAACTCGTTCTCCTCCCAGACCTCCCCGGGGTTCGACTCCCGCGAGTCGGAGACCACCCGGCCCATCTTCTCCATCGCCACCCGTGTCACCGGCTGCCGGAACCCGAGCCACTTGCCGGCGTACTGCTCGTAGGACTGGGTGTCGTGGCGCTCGGTGCTGTGCCCCATCGGAAGCACGTAGTCGGCGAAGGTGGCCGTCTCCGACCACGTCGGCGTCAGCGCGACGTGGCAGTCGACCAGCGCCTCGTCCGTCAGCGCTTCGAGCCAGCTGAACCCGTCGGGGTTCGTCCAGACCGGGTTGTAGACCCGGGAGAAGTACATCGCCAGCTTGCCGCGCCCGTCCTTGAGCAGGTGCGGCAGCAGGATGGACATCTCGTTGGTCGACATCGGGAACTCGGCCGGCCAGAGCAGCTCGTTCCACGACTCGTGGCCGCCGGGGACGTTGGGTCCGTGGGCGATGATCTTGTCCCAACCGTTGGGGCTGGTCCCACCCTTGGTGCCCACGCTGCCGGTGAGGACGTTGAGGAAGAAGAGGGCCCGCGAGACCTGCCAGCCACCGAGGTTGCCGGCGGTGGCGGCCCGCCATACGTGCGCGGACAGAGCGCTGCCCGCGGTCGCGACGATCTTCGCCAGCTCCTCGACCTGCTCGACGGGCATCTGCGCCTCCTCCGCGGCGTAGGCGAAGGTGTAGCGCGCGTAGTCCTCGGTCAGCAGCTTCATGAAGCCGTCGAAGTCGGCGACCTCGGCCTCGGGGTGGACGTGCTCGAGGTAGGTCGACCAGTTGACCCAGCGCCGGATGAAGTCACGGTCCACCTGGTCGGTGCGCAGGAGGTACGACGCCACCGCGAGCAGGATGGCGGCCTCGCTGCCGGGCCAGGGCGCGATCCACAGATCAGCGTGGGACGCGGTGTTGGAGAGCCGCGGGTCGAGCACGACGACCTTGGCGCCCCCCGAGATCTTGCCCTCCATGATCCGTTGGGCATGGGGGTTGAAGTAGTGACCCGCCTCGAGGTGGCTCGAGATCAGCAGGATGACCTTGGCGTTGGAGTAGTCGGGTGAGGGGCGGTCGTAGCCGCCCCACAGCGAGTAGCCGAGCCTGGCCCCGGCCGAGCAGATGTTGGTGTGGCTGTTGTGTCCATCGACGCCCCAGGCGAGCAGGAAGCGCTCCGCGAACCCGTCCTCGCCGGGCCGCCCCACGTGATAGACGACCTCGTCCTTGCGGTCCTCGACTATCGCGGCCCGGATCTTGCCCGCGATGTCGTCGAGGGCGTCGTCCCAGCTGACCCGCTCCCAGTCGCCACCACCCCGCTTGCCGGAGCGTCGCAGCGGATAGAGGATCCGCTCGGGGTCGTTGATCTGGTTGATCGTGGCCGGGCCCTTGGCGCAGTTGCGGCCGCGTGAGCCCGGGTGGGCCGGGTTGCCCTCGAGCTTCTTGATCGACATGTCCGACTTGTCCACGTAGGCCAGCAGCCCGCAGGCCGACTCACAGTTGAAGCAGGTGGTCGGGACGAGCATGTACTCGTGGGGCACCTTGCGGGGGTGAGCCTTGGCGTCGTACTCGACGTGGTGGTCCCAGTCGGCGACTGGTGGGAAGTTGCGTAGGCGTTCGTGGGTGCGTTCACCGGGCAGGGCCACCGGGGTGATCTCGCGGTCCGACTCAAGCGTCATGACAAGTCCCTTCGAGGCAGGGTGAACTGACCGGGCGTTGGGCGTGGGCGGTCACGACAGGGGGACATCCTGGCCGGCCCTGACGAAGACGCTCTCGTAGGCCAGGAGCGCCGGTTGGACGAGCAGACCGGCGACGACGAGGAACCCCGTCGGGGCTCCGCCCCAGGTGAGCGCGCCGAGCACGACGGCCACCGCGACGGGCAGGACCCCGGCCCACCAGAAGGTGCTCGCGTAGCGGCCTGAGCTGATGATGCGCGCGGCGACGGCAGCATGTCGGGTCGGGTGCTTGCCGCCGTACTCGAGAGCGAGCATCACCAGGTGCAGCACCGCCCCGACGACGAACGATCCGGCGATCAGGTCCCAGGCTTCGTCGGACAGGTCGACGAAAAGTCCCGCCAGGGCGAGCGCACCGCTGCCGACCATCACGGCCTGGACGAGCAGGTGCCAGAACAACAGTCGCGACTGCCACAGGTCGCGACCCTCGGCCTGACCGAACAGGAAGGCGGTGTAGCCCGCCATCATCGCGCTGGCCGGAAGGGCCAACCACGCCAAGGCAGTCATCGCCCAGCCGAGGTCGAGCATCGCGGCCAGCAGCCAGAGCACGGCACCGCCGGAGAAGATCGTGAGGACGTAGGCGCCCAGCACCAGCCACGACGACCAGTTGGACTTCAAGAAGATGTAGAGGAAGCGCTCGGGTCGCTTGAGGTCCCAGACCAGTAGGGCGCCCGTCGTCGCGGCCCCGAAGAGACCCAGCAGCGGTGCGACGTAGTCGCCGACACCGCCCAGCTCGATCCCGAGGATGTGGGCGAGGCCGGCCAGGGCGAGGGCCCCGGCTCCGACCCCCTTGGTCCAGAGGTAGGTGGTGACTTTCCAGCCCCAGGGGCGGGGGTGGGCGGTGTTCAAGGTGGTACGGGCAGTGGAGGTGGGATCCCGCGGCAGGTCGCCTGCGTTGGCCAGGCGTTGGGCGTCGGGCTTGGCCCAGATGTAGGTGTCCTCGACCGGCGCGGCCAAGGGATCGAGCACTGCCCGGTCGGCGCCGAGGTAGAAGACATTCGGGCCGGTGTTCTGCTCGGGCGAGCGGACCGAGGTGTCGTGGTCGTTGACGAGCCGAGCGATCCCGCTGGTCGGGTCGTCGAGGTCCCCGACCCAGATCGAGTGGGTCGGGCAGACCACCACGCAGGCGGGCTCGAGGTCCTCGTCGACGCGGTGGGCGCACAGGTTGCACTTCGCGGCGGTGCTGGTGTCCTTGTCGATGTAGATCGCGTCGTAGGGGCAGGCCTGCATGCAGCTCTTGCAGCCGATGCACCGCTCCTGGTCGAAGTCGACGATGCCGTCCTCGCGCTTGAACAGTGACTCGGTCGGGCAGATCTTCACGCACGGCGCATCGGTGCAGTGGTTGCAGCGCATCACGCCGAACGAGCGCGTGGTGTCCGGGAAGGATCCGTCGTCGACGTACTTCACCCAGGTGCGGAACTGTCCGACCGGGATGTCGTGCTCGGTCTTGCAGGCCACGGTGCAGGCATGACAGCCGATGCAGGTGCGTTGGTCGATCGCGAACCCGAGCTGCATCCCGTCAGCTCTTCCGGATGAGGTAGCGGTAGACGCCGTCCTCGGACGAGCTGTCCAGCAGCTCGTTGCCGGTGTCCTTCGCCCACGACGGGATGTCGCTCTTCGAGCCGCCGTCCGTGGCCTCGACCAGGAGCACCTGCCCCGAGCTCAGCCCTTTCATGTGTCGCGAGGCGAGGAGCACCGGCATCGGGCACTTCTGGCCCTTGGCGTCCGCGGTGGCGTCGACGTGCTGGTCCATGAGCTATCTCCGTTCTGGTCGGCCAGAGGGCCGAGTCGGGATCAGATGAACAGGTTGATCTGGGAACGACTCATCTCCGACAGGGCCGAGGCAGCGCCGACCGGGTCGCCGGCACCCGGGATGAGCTGGTCGCGGCGCAGGCCCATCAGCTCCATCGTCATCTCGCACGGCCACAGGTTCACGCCGAGCTCGGTGCACATCTCGAGCAGCTCTTTGGGGCTGGCGACCTTGTTGTCGCGCGCCAGCTTCTTCATCATCCAGGAGCCGGCTCCCCCCATGTTGAGCTTGCTGAGCTTCATGCTGCTCACGCCGGGCGGGTTCATGCCCGCGAGCGCCTTGGTCATGGCATTGGTCCCGGTGATCCGCACGTCGTCGCGCACGAGCGGGAAGAGCCCCCAGAACGTGAAGAAGATCGTCGTCTTCATGCCGTAGGCGGCCCCGGTCGACCCCAAGATGAGCGTCGGCCAGATCTTGTCCAGATCTCCGCTCCACGCGACGATCGTCATGCTCTGAGGGACTTCGTCCTCGGGCAGTTCATCGGCCATGGTGACTTCCTCCGTCGAGATACGGGGCATTGCGATGTGGTGCGCGTCACATTACATTCGCTATCACGCATACATCAAGGGTCTGCGAGACGCGAGTTGTACGGACATTGCTCGTCCACATGAGGCGAGCCGGGCCGCGGGCCCGCGACCGTGAGCGGCGGGCCTGACCCGGAGGAAGGACGCCCATGGAAGCCTGGACCATCTCACCCGCCGAGCTGCACGACGAGATCGTGCGAGGTCGGATCCCGGAGATCCTCGATGTCCGCAACAGCGACGAGTTCGCCGAGCACAAGCTCGAGACCCGGCGGCCGGTCCCGACCCGGCACGCGCCGGTCTACGACGTCCTGGACGAGCCGGAGCGCTACGCCGCTGAGACCCTCGACGGGGCCATCGTCATCTGCGGACAGGGGAACGGCTCGGCCATGGTCGTCGAGGAGTTCCTGACTGCCGGCAAGGAGACGCGTTCGCTGGCCGGCGGGATGGACGCCTGGGCCAACCTCCTGGTGCCCGTGGAGCTCGAGGGGCTGGCGGCGCCGGTCCGGGCGTGGCAGCTCCAGCGGCCCGCGAAGGGGTGTCTGTCCTACGTCATCGGGGTGCCGGGCGAGAGCTGCATCGTGGTCGACCCCGCCCGGCGGCACGCGCCCTACGTCGGCCTGGCCAAGGAGCACGAGATGACAATCACGCACGTGATCGACACCCACGTGCACGCCGATCACATCAGCGGAGGACCTGACCTGGCCGAGCAGCTCGGCGTCGAGTACCACCTACCACCGGAGGACAGCGCTGAGGAGATCCCCTTCCCCAACCGCCCCCTCGAGGACGGCGAGGAGCTCGTGCTCGGCGGGGACAGCGTCGTACTCGCCCTGACGATGCGGCTCCCGGGGCACACCCCCGGCACCACGGCGCTGCTGGTCGGCGAGCAGCTGCTGCTGGTCGGCGACACGATCTTCGTCCGTGGCCTCGGCCGTCCGGACCTGACCGGTCAGGCCGAGGACCTCGCCAGGTCGTTGTTCCGCAGTGTCCACGATCGACTCGAACCGTTGGCACCTGCCACCGTGATCGCGCCCGCCCATTGGTCGAGCTCTGAGGAGTTCAACGACGCCGGCGCGGTGGTCACGACCCTGCGGGAGGTCTTCGAGGCCACGCTGCTCAACGAGCGGGCGATCGAGCGCTTCGTCGAGGAGATCCTGTCGACGCTCCCCGATGCGCCGGAGGCCTATGACACGATCCGTCTGGTGAACGCGGGGCAGCTCAGCCCGCCCGAGGAGGAGTTGATGGTGCTCGATGTCGGCCGCAACCAGTGTGCCGCTTCGACCTCCCTCACCTGATCGTTCGCCAGGACGTCGGACCGATGAGCGGAGGTGGACTCGGTGAGTGAAGAACCCGCCGGTGCCGACCCGGACTACCGGTTCACGCTGGCCAACGAGCGGACCTTCCTGGCCTGGATCCGCACTTCTCTGGCCATGATGGCCGCCGGGGTCGCGGTGACCCGGTTCGTCCCGGGCCTGACGGTCATCCGACATGCGCTGGGCTTCCTGCTCATCGGCATCGGTGGGCTCCTGTCCGCCCTCGCCTACCGCGACTGGCAACGCAACGAGCGCGCGATGCGGTTGGGGCGACAGCTCCCCCGGTCTTTCGTCCCGCGCCTGGTGACCGGGTCCCTGCTGGTCGCCGCCATCGTCGCGTTGGCCCTGGTCATCGCTGATCTGGTCGACTGAGCGTGACCGGCTTGCGGCCGTGGAGCCGGGACCGGCCCGGACCCCACCGCGATGCGGGACTGCAGTCCGAACGCACCGCGATGGCTTGGCAGCGCACAGCACTCGGAGTCGGCGGCGTCTCCGCCCTCCTGCTGCACCGCACGGGAGGGCGCCTGCTCGATGCACTGCCCGGTCTGGCGGGGCTGGCGCTGGCGACGACCCTCCTCCTGCTCAGTGAGTGGCGCTACGAACGCAGCCTGGTGGACATCGATCCCTGGTCGGACCCGCTCCGCGCCCCGCTGATGCTGCTGTTGGCCCTCACCGTGTCCGCGCTGGCGGTCCTGGCGATCGGGCTGCTCGTCGTCACCGGCTAACCTGGGTCAGGGAGGTAGGCATGAACGAGACCCTGGAAGCCGAGCTGCGCGAGTTGCACGAGCGCGTCTGCAAGGCCATCGCCGACCCCAAGCGGCTGCTGATCATCAGCGTCCTACGCGACGGGGAGCTCAGCGTCGGCGACCTTGCCGCGACGCTGGGCGTGAGCCAGTCCAACGCCAGTCAACATCTGGCCGTCCTGCGCGAGCGGGGCATCGTGACCACCCGGCGCGCCGGGACCAGCGTGTTCTACTCGCTCCGCAACCCCAAGATCTTGATGGCGATCGACCTGATGCGCGAGTTCATCGCCGAGGAGGCGTCGCTGACCCTCGAGCCTCCCGGTCGCAAGCTGACCAGCATCTTTCTGGGCTGACGCCCCACGGGCACCGGCGCGCCAAGTCGGGTTGAGCTCTCCTCGTCCCGCTCGTCCCGCTCGTCCCGCTCGTCTCCGCGATCCTGCGTGACAGCGTCCGCGTTCAGGACAGCAACGACTATCAAGCACGCGACCCAGCGGGTTTGCCACGATGAGCGCGACAACGGAATCCAGACCCAAGGAGTGCGTCATCATGGACCCGAACACCCTTTCCATCAGCGACCCGATCAGGCACACGATCAAGGTCGGCGCCCGGCTCGACGATCTGGCTCAACACCTGCGCGACGACGTCGCCAAGGTCGACGAGCCACAGGCCAAGGCTCTGTTCGAAACTGCGGCGGAGGTTCTCCTGGGACTACGCAAGGCGTTCCTCGACTACGAGAAAGGCGAGGAAGCCGCCTGGCAGCGGTCCTGAGACAGTCACTGGGGAGATGCGGTGACGCCACCGGCGGGACCGGCATACAGGAGCAGACGCACAAGGAGAGAGCATGAACACCAGTCCAACGCTGTCGAGCACGAGCAAGTTGATCGCACTGCTCTACGGGACTCGCGACTCCCCCTCGCTCGCTACGGAAGAATTCCGTCACAGCCTCGCTGCCTCGGGCGTCCGATCCTTTCAGCTCAACGTCGATGACGCCGCTGTCGTCGAAGCGATGCGCTTCGGACCTGGAGACGGTGCCGGCAACGCGTTGACGGGGTTCCTCTCTGTCTGGACGGACGACATCGACCTGACGGTGTCGGCGTTGCAGGCGATTCCCGGTCCGCTTCACATCTATCGGGTGACCGAGCATCGCCGGCTCGACCCGCCGCCGACACCGGACGGCGAGCGCGCGGAGGCCTTGGCCAACGTCGCTGTGCTGCGTCGACCAGACGGCATGAGTCGAGACGAGTACCTCAGGATCTGGCTGGGCGACCACACAGCAGTCGCGATCCGCACGCAGGCGAGCTTCGGCTACATCCAGAACGTGGTCGAAGAACCGCTCACCGAGGACGCTCCGATCATCTCTGCCATCGTCGAAGAACTGTTTCCCATGGCGGGAATGACGGATCCGCACGAGTTCTACGGGAGCAACGGCGACGAGGAGGAGCTGGAGCGGCGACTGGAGGCGATGATGACGAGCATCGAACGGTTCGGGGCGGGAGTGGGGCTCGACCTCGTGCCGACCAGCCGATACCGGTGGGATCTTGGTTGATCGCCGTCGACGGCGACTTCGCCGGCAACAGTGCGGCGGGGCCGGTCGGCGCGAGTCCACCTCGGCCTCGGCGCTCGGTACTCGGCCTTGTGGACGACCTAGGCTCGGCGCGTGAACGTTGACGTGCTGATGATCGGGTGCGGCGACCTCGGGTCCCGGATCGGACTCCTCCTCGCCGCTCGAGGCCACCAGGTGCTGGGCCTGCGACGACGCGCGGAGCTCGTGCCCGAACCGTTGCGAGGTCTGTCGGTCGACCTCACGCGCGAGGTGCCCGATCTCCCTTCGCTGGACCTGCGCTACCTCGTCGTGGCTCTGACGGCCCGACCGCGCACCGAGGAGGCCTATCGGGGGACCTATCTGGAGGGCATGAGTCGCGCCCTCGATGCCCTCGACGCGCACGGTGAGCGCGGCCGGCACCCCGACCGTGCGGTGCTGATCTCCTCGACCGGCGTGCACGGTGACATCCTGGACGGCACGCTCGTGGACGAGAGCCACCCTCCCTCCCCCGCCGACGGTCCGGCTCGCGTGCTGCTGGAGGCCGAACAGCTCTTCAGCGCCCGACTGCCCGGCGGCACCGTCCTGCGCTGCTCGGGCCTGTACGACGGCGATGGGTCGCGGCTCGTAGAACGGATCCGCTCCGGTGCGATCGACGACCCGCACCGTTGGACCAACCGCATCCATCGCGATGACGCCGCAGCAGCCGCGGTGCATCTGCTCACCCGGCCCGAAGCACCGGGTCCGGTCTATCTCGGCACCGACGACGAGCCCGTGCTGATGGGCGATGTGGCGACCTTCCTCGCTCATCAGCAGGGGGTGCCCGTGCCTCCTGCCGCTGATCGCGCGAAGGCGCACGGCAAGCGCATCTCCAACGCAGGTCTCCGTGCGACCGGGTGGGTGCCGACGTACCCGACCTTTCGCGAGGGCTACGCCGACGTCGGGTCGAGCTCCTCGTAGCGGTTGGTGACGCGACGGTGACGGGCCTCGGATCACAGTGGGATTCCTGCGCTCCGTCCCACGACCAAGGAACCCGCCATGCTCACACCCGAGAAGAACGAGAACACGCGTCACGTTGCTACCGGCAAGTGGGGCCGAAGGAACGTGGAGTATCTCGAGGGGCGGGTGATCATCAAGTTCAAGACCCCTGCCGCGGACGGCGACCAGGCATCGGTCGCGCGCACGTGCGCGGCGGTGATCGGCGAGACCGACGGCGCCGAGGTCGTGCGCCCTCCGGGCGAGCACGGCCGGGCCCTCCTGTCGGTGCCCGCCGGCGACGTCATCACCACCGCCAAGGCCCTGAATGCACGCGCCGACGTCGAGTACGCCGAACCGGACGTCATCGATCACGCAGCGGTCATTCCCTCCGACCCCCGCTACGTCGACCAGTGGGGCTACGCCAAGGTCAACGCTCCGGGTGCGTGGGACCTGGAGACCGGCGCGTCAACGGTCCTCATCGGCATCATCGACAGCGGCATCTCGATGAGCACCGGAGGGGCACTCGACCACCCCGACCTCAGCGACTCCTCCCGGATCACCCTCGGCACCGACTTCGTGGACGGCGGCACGCCCCGTGACCTCAACGGCCACGGCACCCACGTGGCGGGCACCGCCGCGGCCTCGAGCAACAACGCCACCGGTGTGAGCGGCATGAACTGGGGTTCCCAGCTCTACATCTGCCGTACCCTCGACGCCGGCGGGAACGGCAGCTCAGCCGATCTCGCGGACGCGATCGAGGAGATCACCGACTACGCCGTCGCGAACAACCTCAAGGCTGTCATCAACTACAGCGGCGGCGGCGGCGCCAACCAGACCAAGCTGGACGCCTGCAACTACGCCAGCACCCGCGGCATGATCATCTGTGCCGCTGCGGGCAACGACAACGGTGGACCCGTCATCTGGCCCGCGGCGTACTCCACCACGGTCCCGGGTGTCATCGCGGTGGGTTCGACCACCTCGACGGACGCCGTCTCCGGATTCTCCAACCACGGCCCCGAGGTGACGGTGGTGGCCCCGGGGAGCTCGATCCTGAGCACGATGCCGACCTACGCTGTCACGATCCCGAGGAACGTCGACTACGACTACCTCGATGGCACCTCGATGGCGTGCCCGCTGGTCAGCGGGCTCGCCGCACTCATGTGGAGCCGCAACACATCGAAGACCAACGCGGCGATCAAGCAGTGCCTGATCGACACCGCGGTCAAGCTGGGCGCCGGCTCCTTCGACAACGCCTGGGGCAACGGACGTGTCGATGCCCGGGCCGCGTTGGAATGCGTCCGCCCCATCGTGTCCGTGCCCGTGACGCGCCTGGTCATCTCGTGCAACGCCACCAGGCTGACCATCGCGTGCAACACCACCGCTGTGGGCTGCACTCCCGTCACCCGGGTCGGCTGCACCCTCACCCGGCTCACCCCGTGCCAGGTGTCCAGGCTGCCCGTGCTGTGCCCGGTCCACAGCCAGTTCCAGGTGTGTGTGACCACCCGCCTGCAGGCCTGCTTGGCCACCCGGCTCGCCAGTTGTGGACAGTCCAGGATCGACGCCTGCCCCTCGGCGTTGGCATGCCCGGACACCGTCATCAACCCTGGCGAGACGGTCATCAATCCCTTCCCCGGACCCGGCCCGATCCGACCGCCACGCGCCGGGGGCCCGGCGGAGCCGTTCCGCGCCGACGGGGGCCTCGAGGGTGCTGAGTACGTCTACGCCGACGATGACGGGACTCTGCACGCCTGGGAGCCGGAGCCGACTGCCGACGAAGAGCTCTGGTCGGAGGGCGATGCGGAGTACTACTGGATCGATGACGCCGGGAACGCTCACCTGTGGGAGTCCGGAACCTCAGGACAGTGAGTCAGCTGCCTGCGCAGCACCGAGCCACCTTGGGTCAGCTCACGCGAGTGCTCCTGACCAAGGGGCTGGTCAGGCCCGCGGAGATCCACGCGATGGGCCTCCGGAGCCGCGACGTGAGCCGCTCGCACCGGGTCGCGATCGTCGAGCTGGGTGCCCCCGGCATCGTCGGCTACCGGGCCTACGTCGTCAAACAGCTGCTGCCCGGCACGGATCGTCGTCAGGGAAGTCCCGACCAGGAGCGAGCGGTCTATCGGTTGGCCGCTGAGAGCGAGGCGCTGGCCCGGCTCGTCCCTCGGGTGCATCACGCGGAACCCCACTCGGACTTCCTTGTGCTCGGGTACCGCCCCGAGCTGGAAAGCGTCACGCAGCGCGCACAGCGCAACCACTGGAGTGACGGGCTGCTGGCTGCCGCCCTGGGCGAGGCGATCGGGGACTGGCACGAGCTCGCGGCGTGCCAGGCCGCGCGCGCCCCGGTGGCAGAGGTGCCCTGGGTGTTCAGCGCCTTCGGCGACGACCGACCGGACTTCCTGACCGACAACCCCCCGGTCGCTGACTTCGTGGCGCAGCTCGAGCGCTCACAGGCTGCCCCGATGCATGACTGGCTTGCGCAGGCCGCCGACCGATGGCGACCTTCGACCATCATTCACGGTGACCTTCGCTTCGACAACGCTCTGGTCGCTGCCGATGGGCAGGTCGTGCTGATCGACTGGGAGTTCGGCGGCCGCGGAGATCCTGCCTGGGATGTCGCTGCCGCGCTCCAGGAGCTGCTCAGTTCCAGCAGCGCCGCGGATGCCGCCTCTGCCGTACCGGTCCTGTCGGGGGTGGGTCTGGTCCTGCTCCGCGCCTACGCCGGCCGCACGCAGTCCTCAGGCTCGGAGGACGACTTCGCAGACCGTCTGCTCAGCTACACCGCGGCGCGGTTGGTCCTGCGTGCGCTTCAGCTGGCGCAGCAGCAGGGTCTTCACCCGCACGAGCACTCGACCCACGAGCCGGGGCACCATGATCCGGCAGGGCGCACCGAGCAGGATCGGCACCTCGCGCTGGCCTTGGCACTCCAGGCGACCCCTGAGCTCCTCCACCACTCGTGGCGCGCGGCGGCAGTGTGATGCAGCCCGACGACATCGCGGCCCTTGCCGAGTTCCACCCCGCAGCAGCCGCTCAGGCCGCCGAAGGCGCCGCCGGGCACGACCAGACGCACTCCCGGGTGGCAGACCTGCTCTATCAGGAGTGGTACCTCCACGCCACCAAGCCGGCCACTTCTGCGGGCCCGCCCCAGCCCGTCGACGTCAACCTCGTCGGAGCCCTGGAGGCTGCGCACGTGTCTTCGGGTCGTTTCGAAGAAGGCTGGACGACCCTGCGTTCCTCCACGGCCGGCCGGGCGCAGGCCGTCGAGCAGTCTCGCGCCGCGGAGCCCGGACTGACCCGCACCCTGCGCCTCGGCGAGTACGTGAACCTCGCAGCACCGGGTCACCGACCCAGATCGGGCGATCCGCTGGCCGTCAGCCTGGTCTCAGCCGAGGTCGAGGAGGGATTCTGGGTGACTCGGAACAAGGCGTGGTGGGCTCTCTCGGCCGGGGGCGCGCTCCCACCCCTCACCCGGGTGTACTTCCACGTCGACCTGCCCCACACCACGCACGCCGTGCGCGCCTTGTCCGACGCCCTCGAACGGTGGGCCGGCCCGTACGCCTTCAAGGTGTCCCTGGCGTTGCACGAGCTGCAGCGTCCCGACAGCGTCGTGCTGTACACCTCCCGGGACTGCTTTCACGACGAGGTCCGGGAGATCCTCGGCCCGGTGGTGCGGACTCTCGACGAGCAGGGTGCCCTGGGGGACTCCTGCCCGCGGCTCACCGCGCGGCTGCACCGCGGGGTGAGCGCCGTCGACGGCGATGCCGCGGGAGCCAGTTTCGGCGCCGACCGGTGTGGGCTGGTCGCACGCGCCCTCCTGTCGGCCCCGGAGCCCGACGACATCGCGCAGCACGTGCATGACCACTTCCTGGAGTCCGGCCTCGACCCCGATCGTCCCTACCTGGAAGGGGGCGAGAACCGTGACTACGTCGCTCTCGACCGCTCCCGCTGACATGACCACCGACCACCGCCAGGTCGACCGCGTCCTGCTTCTGGGACTCGTGGCAGACATCACCCACACCCTCCTCGACGAAGCGATCTGGTCGGCGCCGGCCTCGTCTGCAGGCGCGACGTGCCTATGGCTCGGCGACGAGGTCGTCGAGCTCGACGGAGCCTTCCCCGTCATCCACCGGGACCTCGACGGGTCGTTGTACTCCGGGTCGGCCGGCATCGGGTGGTTCCTCGCCCACGCCGCGAGTGCGCTGAACGACCCCGCGATCTCTGTCACCGCTGCGGCCGGACTTCGCCATGCCCTCGACTGGGCCCAGGAGACCTCGTCGCTCTCGCTGTATGCCGGCTCCATCGGCGTGGGACTGGCCTGCCTCGTCGGCGGTCGGGTCCTGGATGACACCCCGCTCGAGTCGTCGGGCGTCGACCTGCTCGTCGAGGCGTCTCACCGGGCGACCTCACGACCTCCGTTGGACGAGCCCGAGTCCGACCTCATCTCCGGCGACGCCGGGGTCGTCCTGGGCCTCCTCAGCGCGGCTCAGGCCATCGACCACTCCGGCGCGGCACCGTCCGAGGCTGCTGTCCAGCTCCGGTCGGCTGCGCGGAAGATCGGGGAGCGCCTGATCTCCGACGCAGACCGCGGCCCGACCGGGTGGACCTGGCGCCCGATGGCCAGCACCGAGCCACCGCTGTGCGGGTTGGGTCACGGAGCATCGGGGCCGGCACTCGCGCTGGCGGAGCTCTTCGCCGTGACCGGCGAGGACCAGTTCGCCCACGCAAGCCGGGAAGCCTGTCGTTCGGAACGAGCCTGGTTTGCTGTCGCGACCGACGGCTGGCCCGATCTTCGCGAGCTCACCCGTGTTGATCTCACGCAAGGGACTCGTCCGACGTCCCCCCACCTGTGGTGCCACGGCAGCCTGGGGATCGGAGTAGCGCGACTGCAGATCTGGGGGGCAACCGGCGACCCTGCCGCCCTGGCAGAAGCCACGGCGGCGTTGCACTTCGCTCGCGGCAGCCTCTCGGCTCTCGGCGGAGCTACCCCCGGGGAGTACGCCGCCAACTTCTCGCTCTGTCACGGCGCCGCCGGTCTGATCGACTTCCTGCGGCTCGCCGCCGACGTGCTGGAGGACCGGTCATGGCTGCCCGGCGCGGCAGCGGGCGTGGGGGTCGGCCTGAAGCACCTGGCAGCGACAGGTTCATGGCGGTGCGGGGTCGAAGGAGGCCCGCAGCAGCCGACGTCGACCCCGGGATTGATGCTGGGCCTGGCGGGAACCGGCGCAGCGATCCTGCGTCTGGCCGAGGTCGACCGCTCGGGCATGGCTTCGCCACTCCTCATGGTGGAGCACCGCAGTCGTAGGATCATCGGGGATCAATCCACATCGTCGAGGGCCCAGGGGGCACTGTGAAACGCATCGTCGTGAAGTTGGCCCACCCCGCTGTCGAGCCCGACGAACTCGCCGAGCAGAGCGCTGTCGTGGCGCAACACCTCCCCGAGGCGGACGTGGTCCGGGTCTCCGGCTCGGGTCGCATCCTGTTGTCGGTGCCGGACGCAGGGGCCACCGACGCGGTGACCCTGCTGTCGGCGCTCAGCAGCGTGGCCTGGGCAGAGCTCGATGGTGCCGAGTCGGCTCAGTCCGACTCGGCCTCACCGGAGGGGGCCCCACCCGACCTCGCCGAACCCGGTGTCCCCGAGTCGGCTGACGGGGATCCTCAACCCTCCTAGGCCGGCACCCGGGATCATGGCGTCGATGGGCCGCGGCCGCAGGCCGAGCTCGACGTAGAGCAGCCGCGCGTAGACGAGATACTGCCGCACCGCTTCGGCGGAGTTCCCCTGCGCGCAGTGGGCTCGCATCACGACCACGTGCGCCGACTCGCGTAGTGGCTCAGCCGCCACGGCGGCGAGCCCGGCCTGGACTGCCTCGGAGTGCCGCCCGACCGACGTCAGGTGTTCGCAGAGCCGCTCGAGCCCATCGAGTCGTAGCTGGCGGTACTGCTCGCGAGCGACCAGGACCCAGTCGTCGTACCACCCCTCCAACAGGTCCCATGACAACTCCGCCGGCTCGATGTCGGGGCCGTCGACGTCGTTGACTCGGAGCAGACGCGCACGCACGTCCTCCACGTCGGTGCGTACGGCGTCGTCAGGACGTACCTCCTGAGCGTCGGCATGGAGCAACCCGTCCCCGATGTGCTTCTGCAGCCGCCAGAGCGCGGTGCGCAGCCGGCTCTGCGCTCGGGACTCGGTCGTGTCCGGCCACAGGCTGGCCGCTAGGTAGGCGCGTCGGGTGGCGCGGCCGTGGATCGACACGAAGGCGACGAGCCGCTGCTCACAGGTGCCGAGATGGACCTCGTCGTCTCCACGCATCAGAGCGAGCGATCCGAGCAGCTTCACCTGAAACGGCTCCTGGGCAGCGAGACCAGACACCATCGAACGGCCCTCCCGACCGGACGTTGTCACCTGCCACGTCGTGGGCAACGCCCCTGCGCAGTTTGACAGATTTTGCGAAACCACTGCAAGGAGGTCTGGACCGGGCTGTGGGTGGGAGATCGACACGGCCTACCGTCTGCAGCGTGCTGTCCCTCCCCGATCCTGACCATGGTCTCGTCGCCGACCTCGTCCTCGAAGGCGGTGGCGTCCTCGGAGTCGCCCACGTCGGCGCTCTCGAGGTGCTCGACCGGGCGGGCTACCGCTTCGCCCGGGTTGCGGGGAGCTCCGTCGGCGCCCTCGTCGGTGCGCTCGTCGCCGGCGGTCTGAGCGTCGCACGGATCTCGGAGGTCCTCTCCGAGCTCGACTTCACCAGCCTCACCGATCGCTCCCCGATCGATCGGATCCCGATCCTCGGGCCGCTGGCCTCGATCGTGCTGGACAACGGCGTCTACGAGGGCGACGAGCTCCACCGCCTGGTGGCCGACCTGCTCCGCGAGGAATGCGGTGTGGAGACCTTCGGCGATCTGCGCATCGATGGGGCTGAGCACCTCCCGCCCGAGCAGCGCTACCGGCTCGTCGTGACAGCCACCGACGTCACTCGGGGCGAGCTCGTGCGACTGCCGTGGGACTACGAGCGGCTCTACGGTCTTGATCCCGACACGATGCCGGTGGCCGACGCCGTGCGCGCCTCCACCTCGATCCCGTTCTTCTTCGAACCCGTTCAGCTTCGAGCCGCCGATGGCACCGTCTCAACACTGATGGACGGCGGCGTGCTGTCCAACTTCCCCATCGATCTCCTCGACCGGCGTGACGGGAGAACGCCCCGGTGGCCGACCTTCGGCATCAAGCTGCTGCCGGTCCTTCCCGGGCAAGCGAACCGACTGTTCCCGGGGCTAGGCCTCATCCAGCACGGGCCGGTGGGTTTGGCCGCCGATCTCGTGACCACCGTGCTGGTCGGCCGCGACCAGGCGCGGCTCTCCTTGCCATGGGTGGCCGCGCGCACGATCCGGGTCGATACAGGGTCGATCAGCCCCCTTGACTTCGCGCTCACCCCCGATGAGGTCACCGGGCTGCTGGCGGCGGGGCAGGCTGCGGCTGCGAGCTTCCTCGACACCTGGGACTTCGAGCAGTACATCCGGGACTTCCGGGACTAGCGGCCCCCGGTCGCTACCCGGGCACGTCCGCCAGGGCGCTGCGACTCCCCGCCTGCGCGGAGGCGATCACGCTCAAGCTGCCGTCGGTCTCCAGGACCACCGCCGCGATCGCTGCCAGGTCCCCCGCTCCGCTGCCACGGACCGCCTGCCTGATCTCGGCGCCCGTGATGCGAGCCGTGCGCAGCGCATCGTCCAGGAGCAGCCCGTCGTGCAGCAGCAGTGTTGGCCGCGCAGTGACGACCTTGCGGACGAACGGCACACGGGAGCTGACCAAGGCGACGACCAGCTGGAGGACTCCCAGCACGACCAGCGCGGCCGCCCCCTCGGACCACGACACGTCCTTGCTCAGGAAGATCGTCGCGAGCGTGGATCCAAGGGCAACCGTCACGACGAGGTCGAAGGCGTTGAGCTTGGAGAGAGTTCGTTTGCCCGAGGCCCGGAGGACCACGACGACGGTGAGATACGAGGCAGGTCCCACCAGGAGCACCCGCAGGACATCGGACCAGCTGTCGAACCACATGGGGTCCATTACTACCCGATGCACGTCGCGCAGGACGCGAATCCGGTGAGCTCTGTGTCGTGCGCCCCCGACCGGACGGCGCCGGGACGGGCGCGCACCTCAATGCAAGAGGCGTGAAGGGAAGGAAGGTGAGGAAGCAGAGGAGAAGGAGGAGGAGGAGAAGAAGAAGAGGTGAGGGAGAGTAGGGAGAGGGAGAGGGAAGAAGGGTAGGGCGAGGAGGAAGGTGAGGGCGGAGATGTAGTGAAGGACGGGAAGGAAGAATGGCGCCCGTGAGCACACTGGCCGACGCCGTACTCCCGCTGATCCGTACGCGGTCAGACCTCTACCGCTACAGCGCCGCCAATGCGCACGGGCGCGACATGCACGAGGCCGTCGACATCCTCGAAGCCGCGATCCCGACCACCGACCCGGCCGAGATATACGCGGTGACACACAAGGCCCTCGCGTCGTCGCTGAAGGTGATCGCCCGCGCTGACGACTCCAGCGGGATCATCGGCGACGCCTGCCGTCGACTGCTGGAGCTCCACCCGCAGGCGGCCGCAGCGGCCAGGACTCCGGTCGGCAAGTTGATCGACTGGATGATGAAGTTCCAGTTCGACGGAGAGGTCGACTACTTCGAGCTCGACCCGGTGGCGTACGCGCCGGCGCTGGGCGAGGTTGGCATGGCCGGCTACCGGAAGCGACTCGCGGAGGTCGAGACGAGGCTCGGCCCGCAACCCTCCGCGGAGGATCGTTGGACGTCGGGTCACTCGCACGAGTGGTTCACCCTGGACTGGAACGCGCAGCGGCTGGCCGTCCTCGATCACGACATCGACGCGATCATCCGCACTCACGCCAAGGACCGGAAGGTCGCGGCCTGGCTGGAGGACACCGCCGAGGCATTCGAGGAGATCGGCGAGATCGACCTCGCCATCGACTGGGCGAAGCAGGCCACCGACTTCGACCGCGGCCACCAGTCGCTCAAGGCTGCCGACTACTGGTGCCGACTCCTCGAGGAACACCGGCCGGCCGAAGCGCTTGAGGCGCGGCTGCTGGTGTTTCGGCGCTGGCCGTCGTCGACCACGGCGGCCCGGCTGCACAACGCTGCGGGCAAGTCATGGTCTGAGTACCGGGACGAGGTCGTGGCCACGCTTGCGGCGAGCCCCGGTGACGCGGTGCTGTTCGCGCTCCTCACCCTGAAGGAGCCCGAGTTCGCGTGGAACCTGGCCCATTCCCTCGCCCTCGACAGCGACCACACGTGGAGCGAGCTGGTGAAGGTGTACGAGAAGGTCGACCCGCTCGCGGTGCTGCCGATCCACCAGCGGCTCGTCGAGAACGAGCTGGTCGAGGCCGGCGCCCAGCACTACCGACTCGCTGCCAGACGGCTCGCGAAGATGCGCAAGCTTGCCGCCGGGTCCGATCAAGCGGTCGAGGTCGATGAACTCATCGCCGAGCTGCGCGAGACCCACCGGAGACGTCCGCGCCTGCAGCAGGAGTTCGACCGGGCAGGGCTGCCACGCGAGGGGCCACGTTAGGAGCCCAGGGCCTCGAGAAGGTCTTCCGCGAGTAGGGCCACGCTCTCGGACACCGCAATCGGGTCACCGACCAACTCCTCCGCGGCACCGGCCATGAGGGACCCGCGGGCGCGCGCGCCTTGCGCGAAGAGCTCGCGGAGTTGGCCGAGCGCGTCGCGGGTCACCTCGCCGCTCACGGCTTCGTTCAGAAGCCTTCCGATCGCTTCCACGAACACCGGGGTCTCGACGGCCCGCAGCAGGCGGTAGACGTCGTGTGCGTCCTTGTTGTCGCTCCTCGGCGGTGTGTCGATCCGGTCGTGGATCTTGTGCAGCTTGGCCACCAACAGCGCGGCCGGGCCAGCCACGGCGACCTCGAACTCCCGCGAGTCCAGCGCAACATCGGTCGCGCGAATGACCATCTTGGAGTTGTCCACCAGAGTCGCTTCTATGCCACGTGACCTGCGCATCGCCTTCGAGTCGTGTGGCGGCAGCCGCACCCCGCGTCGCCCTGTCCCCGCTACGGCTTCGGGCACCATCAGGTCAACGAAGACGCCACGGGGCGAGATCCATGACCCGATGGCGCTGCTGCGTGGATCTGGCGTGAACCCCGCCGCGCGCATCGCTTCCTCGATGAGCGGGTCGGAACTCAGCAGGTCTGGATCGATGGCGACGTCGCCGTCGGTGGTGAACTCGGCCAGCGCGATCTCCGTCGCTCCCGTGTGCAGGTAGACGGCCTGCGCGCCGACGATCACGAGCGCGTCGATGTGCGACTCCAACGCCTCCAGCGCGTCGAGTAGCCCGGTCCGCGCCATGGTCACTTCGTCACTCACGACGCCAGCGCTCCTCGTTGGACTTCATCCACTCGATCAGGTACTCGCCTTCGGCAGGTTCACGACCAGGCCCGTTCAGCAAGTCGGCCGCCACCTGAGGGGGCGCGGCAACCGGGTATCCCGCCTGGGAGCGAACCGTATTGACGAATGGCACGTCACCCACGGTCTTGGGCTCCAGGAGAATGACGTTCGGAGCGGCGGCGTTGGGCCGGAGTGCCCATTGCTCGGCGGCCTCCTGGATCGACGAGACGTAGACGTAGGCGGCCTTGGCCGGGGCGTAGGTCGCCCACTCCTTCGCGGCCATGGAGCCGGTCACGGCGACCGGGAACTTCGTCTCCTTAGTGAGTTTTCCGAGGAAGTAGTCGACACCACGAGGCTCGATGAAGGCCATCACCCGAGTCGTGGTCTGGAAGGAAGCGTCGGCACTCCACGCGCGAAGCAGCCGCTCCCAGTCAGTGACCCGGTAACGCTTGTCCTCCTTCACGACCAGCTCCTCACGCTCCAGATACTCCAGCACCCGGTACGCGGCCCCACTGGACGATCCAGAAGCGGCCATGAGCTCACGCACCGTCCAGTCGCGGCCGTAGTCCAGGAGTGCACGAGCGACCCGAGCCGCAGGCTCTCCCTTCAGGGTTCCGCGGGGTCGACCCATGCGCCACGGATCGCGGTCTTCGCCGCGGTCCGAGATGAACACGGCGGGCGTGTCGATAACGATGCGGATATTGCCGGTGGCGTCGACGAAGGAGAGCCCTTGCTCCGCGAGAGCCTCTCGCACTGATGTGGAGAGGTACCGCGCTGAAACGACGGGGACATCGGTAGGGCTTGTCGTCATGCTTCGTGATTGCTCCACGATTCGACCAATGTCACGACGTTCCAGGACCTGCTTGATCTCTATCACCAGCCGCGCGGTGCGTCCATCTGGAGCTTCGAGATTGATCTCCAGGTCGGGGCGCAGCGATCCTCGCTCTGGTTCGAGCGTCTCGGTGGCCCTCCAGCCCAGAGGCAGTCGCTCACGCACCGAGGCGGCGACGATTCGTGCTACCTCGACGGCCGTAGGCGCATCGCTGGTCGCCATGTCGGGCCCTCCGTTCAGATATAGAGCTTGTTCCGCCGGCTGAGGAATACGGCACTTACCTGAACAAAGTATCAGAATGTTCGGGAAACTAGGATATTCCGCTGTCAGCGGGCTGCTGTTGTTTCCCGAACAACGTGGCAGCTGCACACTGAAGCCCATGGCACCTTCGTGCCGTCGCGCCGACCCGTATCGTTTCAAGCTCGGCGTCGTGCCCAACACCGGCAACGAGCCCCCACCTTTCGGCGACCGCTTGTGGGCGCTGCCGCACTCGGAGCTGTGGACGTAGCCCCAGTTACCCGGGAACGCAGAAGGTCCGCCGGGGCGAACCCTGGCGGACCTTCTGTGACTAACTGCGGCGACTTCTATGGTCACCTACTTGTAGCGGGGGCAGGATTTGAACCTGCGACCTCTGGGTTATGAGCCCAGCGAGCTACCGAGCTGCTCCACCCCGCGTCGGTAAACACAACGTTAGCGGGTTGGGGTTGAGGGGCCAAATCGTGTGGGTGAGGCGTGGGTCACGGGGTCTTGATCGCCTGTGGTTGCGGGGCTTCGTCGACGCCTCGCCCAGGGGCTCGGCTGCTCAGCCTCCGGGGACGGCTCGGCTGCTCAGCCTCCGGGGACGGCTCGGCTGCTCAGCCTCCGCGTGCCCGGCACGGCACGTTGCCCCCGGAGGCTGCGGGTGCAGTCTCCGGGGGCAACGGGTGGTTGATCAGCCGTCGGCGCGGGCGTCGATGCGGTCCTTGAGGCTGACGACCTGACCGAGGAGCTCCTGGGCCTTGTCGACCTGCTTCTTGTAGACCCCGAGGTTGCCGTTGCTCAAGGCGGTGTCGGCCTTGTCGAAGGCCGCCAGGGCGTCGGCGAGGGCTCGGTCGAGCTGCTGCTGCAGCGTCCCGGTGCCGGCGGGCGGCGGCGGGTCGACCGGGTCCGGCGGGTCGACCGGGTCCGGGTCGGTGACGATCGGGCCGGTGCCGGCACCGAAGAGGTCCTGGATCGCGTTCTGGAACGTCGTGCCGTAGCCGATGTCATCCCCGAACTTCACCTGCACGAAGCGAAGCTCGGGATAGCTGGCGTCGGTGACCTGACGCGACACGTAGACCGGCTGCACGTACATCAGTCCCCTGTTGATCGGGAACGTCAGCATGTTGCCGTAGGTGACCTTGGCGCCGGAGTTCTTCAACGGGAGCAGCGCCTCGTTGATGCGCTGGTCGGAGATGAAGTCGTTGGCCACCTGGCCGGGGCCGGACGTCTGATCGCTGTCGGTGGCCTCGCCGTCGGTGCCGCCGGCGTCGGCGTTGTTGAGCCGCAGGACGCTGATCTGGCCGTACTCCTCGCTCTCGGCGTTGGAGTTGACCGACACGAAGGAGGCCAGGTTGTTACGTCGGAACGGCACGTAGACCGAGGTCAACGAGAAGTTGGATGCATCCGCTCCCCCGACGAACAACCGGTACGGCGCCTGGAAGACGCCCGGTGCCTGCGGGTCCTCCGGGACGGTCCAGCGGTCGTTGAACTCGTACCAGTCGCTGGCGTCACTCACGTGGTAGCGGGCGAACTGGTAGCGCTGGACCTTGAAGAGGTCCTCGGGGTAACGCACGTGGGCCAGCAGGTCGTCGGACATCGCCGACTTCGGCTCGACGGTGCCGGGGAAGGCCCCCATCCACGAACGCAGGAGCGGGTCCTCCTCGTCCCAGGCGTAGAGCGTCACCGCACCCGTGTAGGCGTCCACGGTCGCCTTGACGGCGTTGCGCATGTAGTTGATCTCGTCGGTCGGGAGCGTCTGGATCCCGGTCTGCACCTGCAGCGCGTCATCGATCATGTCCTGGAACGACTCCCGCTGAGCCAGCGGATAACGGTCGGTCGTGGTGTAGCCGTCGAGGATCCAGGTGATCCGTCCGTCGACGATCGCCGGGTAGACGTCGGCGTCGACGGTCAGCCAGGGCGCGACCTTCTCAACGCGGCTCGTGGGGTCGCGCTCGAAGAGCACCTTCGAGTTGCCGTTGACGCGGCCCGAGAGCAGGAAGTTGGGCTCACCGAACTTGAGCGCGAACATCAGCTGGTTGAAGGTGCTCCCCACGCCGGCGTCGCCGGGACCGTCGAAGGTCGTCGTGGAGCCGACGTCGCTGCCGGGCACGGGCAGGTTGAGCTCGTACTCCTCGGCGTCCGCGGACTCCCGACCGACAACCGAGTACTCGGGGCTCTTCTCTCCGTAGTAGACCCGGCTCTCGAACGAGCCCAGCTCCGTGGAGAGATCGACCTCGGAGGAGTTGATGCCCTGGGCCCACTCCAGGCCGCCTGACGACGACGGGGAGTCGGCGCCGGTGTCGGAGGTGACGGCGTTGTCGGCGTCGCGCTGGTTGGCGTAGGCGGCGATGATGCCGTTGCCGTGGGTGAACACGGTGTGCAGGTTGGACCAGTTGCGCGCGTCCGGGCTGAGCCCGTCCTGGTCGAGCTCGCGTACGCCGAGCACGAGCGCCCGGTCCGAGCCGTTGAGCTCGTAGCGGTCGACGTCGAGGACCTCGGCCACCGAGTAGTAGCCGCGCTCCTGCTGGATGTTCTCGAACGCCGGCGACACCTGCTTGGGGTCGACCAGCGGCACCGAGCTCAGCAGCGGCGCGAGCTGAGCAGCGCTCGCGTCGAGCGAGGTGTTGGGCGAGAACGCCGTCGTGTCGACGTCGGTGAGGTCGTAGGCAGCCTGGGTCGCCTCGATGTTGCGGGCGATGTAGGGCTCCTCCTTGTCGGCCTCGGAGGGCTTGACCTGGAACTGCTGCACGATGGCGGGCCAGATCATGCCGAGCAGGATCGCCGAGAGCACCATCAGGCCGAGACCCATGGTCGGCAGCTGCCAGGTGCGGCGCCAGACGTTGAGGAAGAACAGGATCGAGCAGATCAGCGCTACCCCGATGAGGATGTTCTTGGCCGGGAGGACGGCGTTCTCGGCCGTGAAGTTCATCCCGGTGAACAGCGAGTTGTTCTGGTTGACCAGGTCGAACCGGTCCAGGTAGTAGTCGACGCCCTTGGCCAGGACGAACAGCCCCAGAAGCACCGACAGCTGGGCCTGGGCGGCCTGCGAGAGCCGGTCGGAACCGGCCTGGAGCCGCAGACCGCCATACAGGTAATGGGTGGCGAGGGCGCCGATGATGGCCATCACGAAGATCGCCATGGAGAAGTCGACGATGAAGTGGATCCACGGCAGGTCGAAGACGTAGAAGCCGATGTCGCGGTTGAAGTAGGGGTCGTCCTGACCGAACGACTGCCCGTTGCGCCACATCAGGTAGGTACGCCAGTTGCCCATGCCCGAAGCGCCGGCGAAGACGCCGACGACGAGCGCGACACCGAGCACGACCCAGCCACGGATCGGCGTGACCACGTCGCGGTAGCGGTCGAGGTTGGACTGCTCACGCGAGTTGGGCCGGAAGAGCGGCCGGAACCGGTAGGCGAGGTAGACGTTGAGCGCCACGATCCCGCCGAGGACGGCACCGAAGAGCAGGAACAGGCCGATGCGGGTCCAGAGCAGCGTGCTGAAAACGCCGCCGTAGCCGACGGACTGATACCAGAGACGGTCGGTGTAGATCGAGGAGAAGCCGGTCAGTCCGAAGATCGACACGATCACCACGATGGCGGTGATCAGCAGCGCACGCGAGCGCGCCGGGCTCCCCTGGCGCGGAGGCGGTGTGGACCTCGGGTCGTCGTCGAAAAGCTCACTCACGGGTTCTCCTCTGTCGGCTCGTCGCGAGCCGATCGATCGTGGTCGTGCGAATGGTCGGGGTCGTTCGATTCGTTCAGGGTGTCCTGGAGCAGCCGCAGCAGGCCGGGCACCAGGTCGATGCCACCCACCACCGAGGCGTCGTCATCATGGGCACGCATCCGCAGGGCGCAGTACGTCGATCCGGTGCGGGTGGCACCGGCGACGATCCGCACCGTCTGACGCAGTGGGTGCTCGGCGGCGAAGGCACGCGCCTCGACGGGGTCCTCGGGGATGGTCGTGTCGGAGCCGGGCGGCAGCACGAGGCGCTCGACCATCGCCGCACACCCGGCCACGCCGGGAGGCCAGACGATCGACTCGAGCACGGCCTCCAGCTGCTGCGTGGGGTCCATCTGGTCCTGCTCCACCGCGGTCAAGGAGCCCTGCTCGGCTGCGGCGTCGAGGCCCATGGCACTCGCAAGCGCCGGCTCCTGCTGCACGAGGTCGGCGGTGTCCACCAGGGCGTACAACCTGCCCTGCTGGTCCCAACCGTTGCCGGCCAGGTGGGTCTCGATCTCGAGCACGGCAGCCGCCAGCGCCGGGTCGGCGTCCAGGTCGCCCCAGCGCGGGTCGCTGGTGAGTACTTCCTGCTCGGCGTGCTGCTCGGCGTGCTGTTCGGTGCCCGCCTGGGCGTCGGCGCGATCGTCAGGCTGGGTCATGTCACGTCCTCACAGGAGGGCATCTCGGCCTCGTTGTCGGCGGCGTAGGCCTCCAGGGCCAGCCGCACCTCGTGCATGGTGCTCGCGCGCACCAGCTGCATGTCTCCGTTGTCGGCGCCCAGGGCGTCGGAGCAGTTGTCCTCGGGGACGAGGAAGAGATCGGTGCCCTCCGCGCGCGCTCCGGCGATCTTCTGCTGGATGCCGCCGATCGGACCGACGCTGCCGTCGGGGGCGATCTCGCCGGTGCCGGCCACCCGCGCCCCGCCCGTCAGCGAACCCGGGGTGATCGTGTCGTAGACGGCGAGGGAGAAGACCAGGCCGGCGCTCGGGCCGCCGATGTTGTCGGAGATGTTGATCCGCACGTCGAACGGGAAGACGTAGTCGTAGCCAGGAGTCACCCCGATCAGCAGTCGCGGCCGACCCCGGATGGTTTCCTCGACCGGCACCACCCCGACCGTCTTCGTCACCCCGTCGCGCTCGATCCCGATCGAGATCTCCTCGCCGGGCGGTGCCTTCTGGATCTCGGTGCGCAGCTCGGTGTCGTCGGCGACGTCCACCCCGTTGATGCTCTGCAGGAAGTCGCCCACCTCGAGCACGCCCTCCGACGGCATGTCCGGGGTCACCTCGGCCACCTGCAGCACCTGCGGCACGTCGATGCCGTCCTCGCTCAGCGCCACGAAGACGGCATCGTCCTGCGAGGTCGCCATCTGCACGGCCCCCGCTTCGCGGTTGCTCTGGGCGGTCTCACCGTCCTGATGCACCGAGGAGTAGGGGTAGACGGCCTCGTCGCCGTCGAACCACGTCGCCATCAGCTCACCCAGCGACAGGTAGGCGCTGCTGGGCGGGTCGCCGGCCGGCGAGACCCGAACTGTGGTCATCCGCAGCTGGCCGACGTCGCGGTAGACCTGGCGTCCGTCGATCTGCACGACTTCGGCGTCGTTACCGTCGTCACCCAGCACGTCGATGGTGCCGCCCGGGGCGAAGGTCGCGAACGGCAGCCCCTGGAAGGCAGCGAACACGAGCAGCCCGAGCACCGCCGGCACGGCGACGAGCGCGGCGATGAGGCGCTGGTTCATGCCGCAACCCTCTCATTGGCGGCCAAGGAACGGCCGGGAGGCTCACTCGGGGCTCACTCGGGGCTCACCCTCGGACTCACTCAGAGGGCGGACGACGGCGTACGGCGACGCCACTGCTGCGATCCGGCGCCCGCGGCGCCACGGAGTAACCGGGCAGCGGACGGCGCGTCGCCCACGGCCGCCAGCGGGGCGATCTGCCCTCCAGCGCGGCGCCGAGGCGGCGTACGGCCTCGTCGCGATCGACCGGACGACGGCTCTCGCGGCCCGCCCACGAGACCCACGCCATGGCGACCAGGGTCACCAGGACGGGAGGCAGGAGCCAGAGGAGGATCACTGCTTCAGGGTAGGTCTGTGTCCGGGCTGTATGTCGTCGGCTCGCCGTGGGTGCGGTTGGCGGTCAGGGCGTCCCGACCCACTCGTCCGAACCGTCGGAGAACACCTGGTGCTTCCAGATCGGCACCTGGTCCTTGAGCGTGTCGATCAGGTCACGGGAGGACTCGAACGCCACACCGCGATGCGCGGAGGCGGTGCCGATGATGACCGCGATGTCGCCGATGTCGAGATGGCCGGTGCGGTGCACCGCCGCCACCCCGTGCACGTCGTGGCGACCGGCCACCAGTGCGCAGACCTCCTGCAGCCGGGCCAGGGCCGTCGGGTGTGCGGAGTAGTCGAGGCCGTCGACCCCGCGGCCACCGTCGTGATCGCGAACCCTTCCCACGAACAGGGTCACCCCACCGTCGGCAGCCTCATCGAGGCTGTCGAGGACCTCGGTCACGTCGAGGGGGGTCTCGCGGATGTCCACGAGGCGGACCACCGTGTCGCTCATCACCTCAGCGACCTTACCGGCGCCCTACGACGCGTTGGCCGAGCGGCGTACCGTGAAGGCATGAACAACGACTCCGGGAACGGCCCCGACGACACGTCCGGGGACGACTCGAACCCGTTCAAGGGCACTCCCTTCGAGCAGTTCTTCGCCGGCGGCGCGATGGGCGGCCTCGGTGGTCCGGGTGGCTTCGACATCAACGCCCTCGCCGGCATGTTCGGCGGTCCCGGCGGAGCGGGCGGTCAGCTGCCTGACCTCAGCGCGCTCTTCGGCCAGATCCAGTCGATGATGCAGCCCTACGACGGCTCCCTCAACTGGGACGTCGCCACTGACCTGGCCCGCAAGAGCGTCGCCGCGACCCCCGACCCGACGCCGACCGCGCGCGAGAGCGGCGCGGTCGCCGACGCCGTACGCCTGGCTGACCTCTGGCTCGACGAGGTCACCGACTTCCCCTCCGGCGTCACCTCCACCGCGGCCTGGAGCCGCGCCGAGTGGGTCGTCAACACCCTCGATGCCTGGAAGGTGCTCGTGGAGCCCGTCGCCGAGCAGTCGGTCAAGGGCATCGGCGGCGCGCTGCCCGAGGAGGCCCAGGCCGCTGCCGGGCCGATCCTCGGCATGGTCGGCAAGGCCGTGGGCGCGATGCTGGCCAACCAGGTCGGGTCGGGCCTCGGCGCGCTGGCCGGGGAGGTCCTCGGCGCCACCGACATCGGCATCCCGCTCAGTGCTCCGGGCAAGGCCGCCCTGGTGCCGCTCAACGTCACTGCCTTCGCCGAGGGCCTCGACGTCACCGAGGACGACGTACGCCTCTATCTCGCGCTCCGCGAGGCCGCGCATCACCGGCTCTTCACCGGCGCGCCCTGGCTGCGCGAGCACCTGATGCGAGCGGTCACCGACTACGCCGGCGGCGTGGAGATCAACGCCGAGGCGCTCCAGCAGCGGATGGAGGAGCAGCTGCGCGGAGTCGACCCGGCCAACCCCGAGTCGGTGCAGCAGCTGCTCGAGGGCGGTCTCTTCGACCTCCCCCGCTCGCCCACGCAGGAAGCCGCCCTCGAGCGTCTCGAGATCGCGCTCGCCCTCGTCGAGGGCTGGGTCGACGAGGTCGTCAGCCAGGCCACGGCCCAGCGGATGCCGGCAGCCACCAAGCTCCAGGAGCTCGTCCGCCGTCGACGCGCCGCCGGAGGTCCGGCCGAGCAGACCTTCTCCGCGCTGGTCGGGCTCGAGCTGCGGCCCCGACGGCTGCGTGACGCCTCCACCCTGTGGGCCTCGCTGCGCACCCGCCAGGGGCCCGAGGCGCGCGACGGCGTCTGGACCCACGCCCACCTGCTGCCCACCTCGGCCGACCTCGACGACCCGTTGGGCTTCCGCGAGGACGCCGCCGCGCCCGAGGCGTTGGACGACGAAGACTTCGACGCCGAGCTGCGCAAGCTCCTCGACGGTGACCAGCCCGACGTACCCGACCAGCCCGACCAGCCCGACCAGCCCGAGGCGTGAGCGGGCTCCACACCGACGCGCTCGCGACGCTGGGGTCCTGGTCGGCCCCGGATGCCGAGCAGGAGCGGCTTCGGCTGCGCTACGTCGAGCACCTCGTCGCGCACCCGGACGGGTTGTCGCGCTCGTGCCGGCCAGACCACCTGACCGCCAGCACGCTGGTGCTCAGCGCGGATCTCGAGCAGGTCCTGCTCACCCTGCATGCCAAGGCCGGTCGGTGGTTCCAGTTCGGTGGGCACTGCGAAGCCGGCGACCTGCGGTTGCTCGACGCCGCCACCCGCGAGGCGCGCGAGGAGTCAGGCCTCCCGGGACTGCGTCTGGACCCGGTGCCCGTGCAGCTGAGCGAGCACGCGGTGCCGTTCTGCCGCGACCCCTCGGCCTCCGCGACCGACGCCCCGGACGCCCCGGACGCCGGGATCGTGCATCACCTCGACGTGCGCTTCCTGGCCGTCGTCCCCGCCGGGACGGTTCCGACGGTGAGCGAGGAGTCGCTCGACGTGCGGTGGTGGCCGGTCTCGGCCTTGCCGGAGCCCGACGCCGACCTCGTCGACCTCGCCCGGCTCGGCGTTGCCCGGGCGGTCGCGCTCAGTCGGTGAACTCCGAGGGCGGCGTGATGCGTGCGCCCTCCGACCAGCCGAGCAGGTAGCCCTGTGCCTTGCGCGACTTGGGGTAGCGGTCGACCCAGGCCCAGAACTCGGCGTCGTGGCCGGGCTCGAGCAGGTGCGCCAGCTCGTGGACGATCACGTAGTCCATCACCCAGGTCGGCATCGCCTGGAGCCGCTCCGAGAGCCGGATCGTGCGTTCGGCCGGGGTGCACGAGCCCCAGCGAGTGCGCTGGTTGGACACCCACCGCACCGAGCCCGGCGTCGCGAGCCCGCCGAGGTAGTCGTCACTGAGCCGCAGCGCCCGGGCCAACAGGTCGTCGTCGCTCAACGCCGTCTGCTGCTCGGCCTTCTCGATGCGCGAGATCATCGTGGCCACCCACTCGGCCTCCTCGGCCTTGTCGAACGCTGCCGGGATGAGGATGACGATGCAGTCACCGTCGCGATAGGCCGACACCGTGCGGCGGCGCCGCTTGGAACGACGGACCTCCACGCGCGGCGTCTCGGCGGTGTCCATGGCCAGCAAGTTACTCGGTGGCGCCGGCCCATTCCAGAAGGCGCTCGCGCTCCCACGTGTTGACGATCCGCTCGGCATCGATGCCGGCTTCCTCGGCGCGCTCGCACCCGAGCACGAGGAAGTCGAGCTGGCCGGGGGCGTGGGCGTCGGAGTCGATGGAGAACAGACACCCGGCGTCGCGGGCCAGGGCGAGCAGCTCCGAGGGCGGGTCACGGCGCTCGGGGCGGGCATTGATCTCGACCGCGACGTCGTGCTCGGCGCAGGCCTCGAAGACCGCCCGGGCGTCGAACGACGACTGGCTGCGGGTGCCGCGGTTCCCGGTCACCAGGCGGCCGGTGCAGTGACCCAGCACGTTGGTGCGCGGGTTCTGGACGGCCGCGATCATCCGCCGCGTCATCGGCGCCGAGTCCATCTTGAGCTTGGAGTGCACGCTCGCCACCCGTACGTCGAGACGCGCGAGGAGGTCATCGTCCTGGTCGAGCGCACCGTCGTCGAGGATGTCGACCTCGATCCCCTTCAGCAGCGTGAAGCCGGCGCCGGCGAGGTGCTCGTTGACCGCGTCGACGACCCCGAGCTGGCGGCTGAGCCGCTCCGCGGACAGGCCTCGGGCGATCTTGAGCCGCGGCGAGTGGTCGGTGAGCACCAGGTAGTCGTGGCCGAGCTCCATCGCGGTCATCGCCATCTCCTCGATCGGCGATCCCCCGTCGGACCAGTCGGAGTGCGAGTGCAGGTCTCCGCGCAGCGCCGCGCGCAGGTCGGCACCCCCGGCGGTGAGCGGACCGTCATACTGCTGCTCCAGGGCGGCGAGCCGCTCGGGAACCTCACCGCGCACGGCGGCCGCGATCACCTTGGCCGAGCTCGCCCCGACTCCGGGCAGAGCAGTGAGCGTGCCTTCCTCGACCGCTCGGACGACCTCGTCCTCGGGCAGCGGGAGGATCGTGGCAGCGGCTCCACGGAAGGCCTTCACCTTGTAGGTGTCCTCGCGGGCCCGCTCGAGCAGGAACGCGATCCGACGCAGCGCGGCGACCGGGCCGGCCTCGTAGGGCCTGTAGGACCCGGAAGCTGCCTCCGCTGGAGTCGTTCGGTCGGTCATTCGTTTCTCCACAGTCGATCGGTCGGCGTCATCGCAGGTCAGCGCCGTACGTCGGGCCCGTCGCCGCCGTGGATCCACAGGCCTCTCCCCTGCTCATCCACAGCTCACAGCACTTCTCCACAGGCTCCTCCACAGGTCGGTGCACACCAGGTCTGCCACCCGGATTGACCACAGGACGTCCGACTCCCTAGGTTTACCGCCAGACGAGGCCTCCGGGCCATCCGGTGAGACTCGCAGGGGAAGGCGAGTTTCACCACGATGGCCCGGGGGCTTCTTCACTTTTTCGCTCGTCCCTTGGACCGGGCGCCGGCTCAGCGGCCGCGGAACTGCGCCGGACGCTTCTCCTGGCTGGCTGCGATGCCCTCCTGCAGGTCCTCGGTCGCCAGCGTGATCGGCTGGGCCAAGGCCTCCCACTGCAGCGCGGCGTCGAGGTCGGCGTGGCCCTGGCCGGAGAGCGCGATCTTGGTCAGCCGGGTCGCGATCGGCGCGTTCGCCGCCACCTGCGCCGCCGTCTCCAGGGCCTCCTCGAGGAAGCCTTCACGAGGCAGGATCCTCGAGACCAGGCCGAGGCGCAGCGCCTCGTCACCCTGCACGAGGCGACCGGTCAGCAGCAGGTCACGCGCGGCGGCGGCGCCCACGGCGTTGGGCAGCAGGAAGGTGCCGGCCATGCCCGGGTGCATCCCGAGCTTGAGGAACGGCATCCCCATCTTGGCGCTGTCGGTGGCATAGCGGATGTCGCAGGCCAGCGCCATGCAGAGACCCGCACCGATGGTGGCGCCGTTGATGGCGGCGATCGTCGGGACCTCAAGGCGGCGGATCGAGAGCCAGGCCCGGTAGAAGGCGATCATCCGGGTCCGGAGCTCGTCGACGGAGGCGTCGGGGTCGCCGGCGATCCAGGACGTGATGCCGCCCGAGCAGAAGGCGCTCCCCTCACCGGTGACGACGACCGCCCGCACCGACGAGTCGGCGGCGAGCTCGTCGATGGCCGCGACCCAGGAGCCGGTCATCTCCGGCGACATGGCGTTGCGCAGGTCCGGGTTGTCGAGCACGAGCAGGGCGACGCCGTCGCTGGGGCGTTCGAGACGGAGGTGGGTGAGGTCAGCCATGCGCCGACCCTACTGACCGGACGGGCGGCCTCGCGCCGCCGTGCAGGTGCAAGATGTGGGGTGTCTCACGCCTGCGTGCCGTAATGTCGCAGTCACTGGGTCTCACCGACTGAGCCCACCAACTACCAAGGAGTCCGTCATGGCCGAGACCTGGAGCGGCGAGTTCTACTGCGTCAAGTGCAAGGAGAAGCGCGAGGCCGAGGGCGAGGTGCGCGTCAACGAGAAGGGCACCCGCATGGCCAAGGGCGTCTGCCCCGTGTGCGGCACCAACCTCAACCGGATCCTCGGCAAGGCCTGAGCGCCTCGCACTCGTGACGGTGGTCCTCCCCTGCGGGAGGGCCACCGCGCGCCTGTGGAGGAGCCGAGCGGACCCGGCCCCGGCCGTGTGAGGCTCCAGGGGTGTCCAGCCCCCCGCCGCGGCTCCGGCCCGGCCTCCACGTCCTCCGACGCGATGCGGCCAGCGTCCAGGTCGGGCTCGACGCACCGCATCGCCTGATCCTGCCGGCCGACGAGCGCTGTCTCGCGCTCCTCGAGGCGCTGCGCCACGGGGTGCAGAGCGGGCCCTGGGACGACGTCGAGTCGCGCATCGTGCACGACCTGCGCCTGGCCGGGCTGCTCGACGAGCACCCTGCACCGCCTCCGCGACCGCACGTCGTGGGCCTGCACGACCGCGAGCTGCCCGGGGCCGCGGAGCAGCTCACCGACCTCCTGCAGGCCGCCGGCGATGTCGTGGTGAGCGATGATCCGGGGCCCGACCTGGTCGTTGCCCTGGCTGCCGCCCCGCTGCCCCGCACCGTGGTCGACCCGTGGCTCGCCGACGGGACCGTCCACCTGGTCGTCGCCGGCACCGGCTACCCCGGAGGACTCCGGATCGGGCCACTCGTGGAGCCCGGGGTGACCGCGTGCGTGCGCTGCGTCGACGCCGCCGAGTCAGAGAGGGACCCGCGCCGCCCGCTGCTCCTCGAGCAGCTCGCGACCCGGACCCCCGGACCGCTCGAGCCGGCAGTTCTCGCCCTCGCCGTGGCCTGGGCCGCCCGCGACGTGCTGGGCTTCCTCGCCCGTCGCCAGGCAACGACCTGGTCGGCGACCGTCGACCTCGGCGGCGGCGTACCCCTGGTGCGCCGATGGCCACGGCACCCGGAGTGCGGCTGCTGCTGGGACGACCTGCCCTACTGAGCCGGGCCGCTTCACCACCACTCGCGGTCGAGCTTGCCCTCCAGTGCTCGCAGGTTCTCCCGCGAGCACGCACAGCAGTAGCGCAGCGTCCGGCCGCGTTCGACGCTCGTGGTCCACGTCAGCAGCTCGGCGGCGTCGTCCTCCTGGTGGCCGCAGCTGGCGCACGTCTGGCTCATCGCCCCAGCCTAGGCCCGGCCGCCGGTGCGGTGTGGAGACAGCACAAGAGCCGGGTACGACGTCGAGACGTCGTACCCGGCTCCTGGTGGTGCACCCGCGATCAGGGTGCCCGGAGGTCGTCAGGGTGGTGGTGCCCTCCGGGAAACTACAGAGCGCGAGCAAGGGCGAGGCGGGCCTGCAGCGCGGCGCGCTCGGCCTTGCGGCTCAAGCGGCGAGCACGGGCCAGGTGGTGGCCCGCACGCAACTCCTGCGCCTCTCCCAGGCGCGCGGACATATGTGCCCGCGCAAGGTCTTCATGCATCGTGTTCATGGTGGTGCTCCGATTCTGAGAAGTGTTGTGGAGGTGTCCGGGGCCTGCCTGGATCACCGGGGTCATGCGACCGCGTCCTTGCGGGGACGGCCGCGCGGGCGCTTGCGGGGGATCACTGCTCCCTGGAGGAACAGCTCGCCGCCCCAGACGCCCCAGGGCTCGCGCCGGTCGAGGGCCCCGCCGAGGCAGAGCTCGCGCACCGGGCACGCCTGGCACAGGACCTTGGCGAACTCGACGTCGGCCGGCTGCTCGGCGAACCACAGCTCCGGGTTGTTCACCCGGCACGGGAGCAGCGTCTCGTCGACCTTCCCTGCTTCGTCGTGGAGTCCGCCGAGTGTGGACTCCTGGTGGCCGCTGATGCGGTCGAGGGTGCTGACGGTCATCCGGCTCACCTCTCTCTCTGTTCTCTGATCGCTGACGGGCTTGCTGACGGTGGTGCGGTGGTGCTGATTCATGCCTCTCCTGACAAACACAAAGGCCGCGGATCCCTTGCGGGTTCCGCGGCCTGGAGGCTGCTCTTGGTTGATGACTCTCAACAAAGAGGTGGACTCCAGGCGGGGATTCCCCGGGTGCGGGCAACAAAGCCCACGTGTCCCTTGGCGGGACCATTGCCCTGGCGGATCGAGACCGACGGGTCGATCAGGAGATCGGTGGCATCGGTGCGAGCAACGAGGGCGTAGCCGCGCGGGGACATGGCAGAAACCGACGTGCTGCCCGGGGTGCTGAGGATGGTGCTGGGGCAAGCGATCGTCGTCGCCGTGATGTTGATGTTCTCCATGGAGGCCACCTCCTTCGTTGCATTCGTGCGCGGGCCTTGTCAGGACCCTGGTGCGCGGGGGATCTAACCGATGTCGAGCACGCTACGCGCCTGCTCCCGTAAGGAGCAAACGATTTAATGACTATTTCGCAGAGTTTCTCTGAAACCTTCGAAAAGCCTTCGAGGAAGGCTGCCGGAAGTAGTGCTCAGCCCACCAGCTCGAGCAGCTCCGGGCCGTACTTCTCGAGCTTTTCGGGACCGATCCCGTTGATCGCCTTCAACGCCGTCGGGGTGCGCGGCTTGAGCTCGGCGACGAGCTCGAGGGTGGCGTTGCTGAACACCATGAAGGCAGCGATCTCGTCGGTCTTGGCGCGCTCCTTGCGCCAGTCGCGCAGGCGCTCGTAGAGCTCCTCGTCGTAGCGCACCGGGCAGTCTGCGCAGCGGCGCCGGGCCTTGTCTGCCTGGGCCAGCGGCTTGCCGCACTCCACGCAGGTGCGGGCTCCCTTGCGGGCGCTCGGTCGGGCCGGCGCCTGCGCCGAGGCGGGCAGCAAGGTGGTGAGGAAGCGCGACGGCTTGCGGCGGGGGGCCTGGCCGGGATTGCGGGCCTGGGCCCACGACACGACGAGGTCGTTGCGCGCGCGGGTCATCCCGACGTAGAGGAGACGACGCTCCTCCTCGATCGCAGCGGGCGTGGTGGCGTAGGTGAACGGGAGGGTGCCGTCCTGGACCCCGACGAGGAAGACGGCGTCCCACTCCAGGCCCTTGGCGGCGTGGAACGTCGCCAGAGTCACTCCCTCGGCCACCGGGGCGTGCTGCTCGGTGGCACGTCGGTCGAGGTCGTCGACGAAGGCGTTGAGCTGGTCGGGCTCGGGGTGCTCGGCCCCGAAGACCTCCGCCTGGCTGACCAGCGCCTGCCAGGACTCCCAGCGGTCGCGCGTCTGGCCGCGCGCCTCGGGAGCAGTCGGCGGACCACCCCATGCCGGCCAGGGTGTCGCGGACCAGGTCGACCCAGGAGTCGCCGTCCGCCGGTGACGCGCCGGAGCGAGCGGCGCCACGCAGCCGGGTGACGGCCTCGCGGACCTCGGGACGGTCGAAGAACCGGGAGGCTCCTCGGATGACGTAGGGGATGCCGGCGTCGGTGAGCGCTTCCTCGTAGGCCTCGGACTGAGCGTTGATGCGGAAGAGCACCGCGATCTCCGACAGCGCGTGGCCGTCGGCGCGCAGCCGGCTGACGCGTGCCGCCACAGCCGCCGCCTCGGCGACCTCGTCGGGGTGACCCTCGAAGATCACCGCTGCGCCCGCTGGACGTTGGGCCCGCAGCTGGACGCTGGTGCTGGTCGTGCCGGCCAGGAGCGTGTTGGCGGCGCTGACCACCTCGGGGGTCGAGCGGTAGTTGCGGACCAGCTCGATCGAGGTGGTGCCGGGGTGCTTGGCGGCGAAGTCACGCAGGAAGTCGGCGTTGGCGCCCGCGAAGGAGTAGATCGTCTGGGCCGGGTCGCCGACCACGCACAGCTCGTCGCGTCCGCCGAGCCAGAGGTCGAGCAGCGCCGACTGCAGCGGCGAGACGTCCTGGTACTCGTCGACCACGAACCACTTGTACTGGCGCCGCACCTGCGCCGCGACGCGCTCGTCGTCGGCCAGGATCCCGGCGGTGAGGAGCAGGACGTCCTCCATGTCCATCCGCCCCTGGCCGCGCTTGACGTCCTCGTAGCCCGAGAGCACCCGCGCCACGGTGTCGGCGTCGAGGTTGGCCACCGACCGGTTGCGCGCGGTCGCGATCGCCGGATAGTCCTCCGGACGGACGTTGCTGACCTTGGCCCACTCCACCTCGGAGGCGAGGTCGCGCAGCAGCGCCTGGTCGGTGCTGATGCGCAGCCGACGAGCCGCCTGCACGATGAGCGGGATCTTCGACTCGGTGAGGGTCGGCAGCTCGGTGCCGTGGACGTGGGGCCAGAAGTAGCGCAGCTGGCGAAGCGCCGCCGCGTGGAAGGTGCGCGCCTGCACCGACCCGGCCCCCAGCCCCCGCAGCCGTCCGCGCATCTCGCCGGCAGCGCGGGTCGTGAACGTGACCGCGAGGACCTCCGTCGGGGCGTAGACCCCGCTCAGGACACCGTGGGCGATGCGGTGGGTGATCGCGCGGGTCTTGCCGGTGCCGGCTCCCGCGAGCACCCGCACCGGACCGCGCAGCGTCTCGGCGACCTGGCGCTGCTCCGGGTCGAGTCCGGCCAACAACCGGGAGACGTCGGACACCTCGGACATGTGGAACAACTCCTGGCTACGGATGGTTGGATCGGGCGACAGTCACGACCATAGACGCCGGAGGGGACACTCCCAGATGAGCAGCTTCACGATGTACAGCACCCCGTGGTGTGGCTACTGCCACCGCCTCAAGAGCCAGCTCGACCGCGAGGGAATCACCTACGACGTGGTGGACATCGAGCAGCAGCCCGAGGCCGCCCTGATCGTCGAGCAGGCCAACAACGGCAACCAGACGGTGCCCACCCTGGTCTACCCCGACGGCACCTCGCAGACCAACCCCTCGTTGAAGCAGGTCAAGGAGAAGGTCGCCGCCCTCGCAAGTTGAGGGTCGAGTCGGCGCCTATAGTCGCCGACTCGGCACTGAATTGAGGGTCGAGTCGGCGCCTATAGTCGCCGACTCGACATCACCAAGCGCCCGGGAGCGGTCCGCCGTACCAGTGCTCGATGAGGGAACGGCTGATCGAGACGCCGCCGGGCAGCATCAGGTCGCCGCTGGCGGCCTCGGCCAGCATCTGCTCCCGGGTCCACCAGCGGGCATCGACGATCTCGTCGGCATCGACGGTGATCTGCTCCGAGATGGCCCGGCCGGTGAAGCCGAGCATCAGGCTCTGTGGCAGCGGCCAGGGCTGGTTGCCGAAGTAGGTGACCTCCCCGACGCGCACGCCGACCTCCTCGGCGACCTCGCGGCGCACGGCGTCCTCGAGGCTCTCGCCCGGCTCGCAGAAGCCCGCCAGGGTGGAGAACCGCCCGGCCGGCCACAGCGGCGAGCGACCCAGCAGGCAGCGCTCCTCGGGTGAGCCGGGCTCCCCGGCACTGACGAGCATGATCACGGCGGGGTCGGTCCGGGGGAACTGCGCCTTCCCGCAGACCGTGCAGTGCAGCTCGTGACCGGCGGCAGCAGCCACCAGCTGACCCCCGCAGCGCGGGCAGAAGCGGGTCGCCCAGTGCCACTCGGCCAGTCCCACGGCGTGAAACAGGGGCGGCGCGTGGTCGAGCCGTCCCTCGGCCAGGGCCGGCAGCAGCCCCCGCAGCGGCAGCCACTCCGGGTTGCCGCGCGCCAGGGCGGAGTCGGTGATCACCGCCCACCACGTGAGCCCGTCGCGCTCCCCCAGCAGCACGCGAACTCCGTCAGGGGCCTCGGCCGGAGGCACCCAGACCAGGACTCCCCCCTCCGGGCGCACCCGGGTGCCGGACACGACGAGCACCAGCGAGGACGGGTCGGACCACTCGCTCTCCAACCAGGCGGCATCCTTGCGCCGAAGGCCGAGGCGGTCGTGCGGATCGGCGCTCAGCGTCAGGTGGGGTGGGATCACCGAACCAGCCTAGGCGGCAGACGCGAGTGGCAATACCTGGCCCGCTGCCGGCGTTGACCCCACATGCACCTGGTCTACGACAGCGTCGTGATCGGCGCCGGGCAGGCCGGGCTGTCGGCGTCGTACCACCTCGGTCGACGCGGTCTGCGTCACGTGGTGCTCGATGCCGACGCCGCGCCCGGCGGCGCGTGGCAGCACCGGTGGGACTCGCTCACCATGGCCGACGTCCACGGCATCGCTGCGCTCCCCGACGCCGACCGGCCCGAGGCTGGACCCGCCGAGCGCGCCAACGACGCCCTTCCGACGTACTTCGCGGATTACGAATCCACTCACGGACTCCCGGTCGAACGACCGGTGCGGGTCGACCGGGTCAGCGAAGGCACCGGCGACGAGGCCGGGCTGCTGATAGTCCGCGCGGGCGTACGCCGCTGGGTGACCCGCACCCTCGTCAACGCGACCGGCACCTGGTCGCAGCCGTTCATCCCCCACTACCCGGGCATCGCGACGTTCCGCGGGGAGCAGCTGCACACCCACGACTACCCGGGCCCCGAGCACTTCCGCGGCCGACGCACCCTGGTCGTCGGCGGAGGTGCTTCGGCGGTTCAGCTCCTCGGCGAGATCGCGCCGGTGACCGAGACGCTCTGGGTGACCCGACGACCGCCCGGTCTGGCGCACCGACGACTTCACGCCCGAGGTCGGCCGGGCCGCGGTGGCGCTGGTCGAAGAACGAGTCCGGCAAGGGTTGCCGCCCGCGAGCGTCGTGAGCGTCACGGGACTGGCGCTGCGCGAGCAGGAGCGCCACGCCGAGTCCCTGGGCGCCTACCGCCGCCTTCCGATGTTCGCTGAGATCGAGCCCGACGGGGTCCGCTGGGATCGGTCGGAGGGCTCAGCAGAGGTCCCAGCCTTCGAGCCGGTCGACGTGATCCTCTGGGCCACCGGCTTCCGCCCCGCCATCAACCACCTCGCTCCCCTGCACCTGCGCGGGCCCCGAGGCGGCATCGCCCTGGACGGGACGACCGCGATGACCGATCCACGTGTCCAGCTTGTCGGCTACGGGCCGTCGGCGAGCACCATCGGAGCCAACCGGGCCGGGCGACTCGCCGCATCGCGCGTGGCGCGCCGGCTGACCGAGGCGGCCGCTTCAGACGTCGACTCGGGGGGCGTACATGATGACGGCGACGCCGACCAGGCAGATGAGCGCACCGGTGATGTCATAGCGGTCGGGCCGGAACCCGTCGGCGACCATCCCCCACGCCAGCGACCCGGCGACGAAGACCCCGCCGTAGGCGGCCAGGATGCGACCGAAATTCGCGTCGGGTTGCAAGGTGGCGACGAAGCCGTACAGGCCGAGGGCGATGACGCCTGCGCCGATCCAGATCCAGCCCTTGTGTTCGCGCACTCCCTGCCACACCAGCCAGGCGCCGCCGATCTCGGCGACCGCAGCGAGGGCAAACAGCAGCAGGGACTTGGCAATCAGCATGCGGCCAGTGTGCCGGGTCAGCACCGGTCGGGGTCAGCAGTGTTGGGCCCGCCAAGGTGGACATGCGCCTTCTGAGGGCGCACGGACCTCGGCGTGAGAGTGCGATGGGGGGTGCATTCAATGACTTGCAAGCTTGATGGTGCCGGCGGCGACGCTCGCGAAGATCACGGTGGTTGTCGGCGCGCCGTTCGTAGTCGGACGCTCCGTGTCTCTGTCTAGGGTGCGGGGATGACAGTTCTCGGGAACGTGAATTGGCCGCCGGAACCCATCAGCACCGAGCGATTGCTGCTGCGCCCCACCAAGGCCACCGACCGAGCGCCGTACATCGACATGGTCTGCTCCGATGTCGTCTACCGCTACCTCGGCGGCCCCCGATCTCGTGACGTCATCGAGCGCGAGGTGCCCGAGGTGCCCGGCGACCGGCCCGGCGTCTTCGGGGTCGAAGCGCGCGGCTCGCTCATCGGGATCGTCACTCTCGGGCGACGCGACCAGGACCGTCCCGGTCATCTTCAAGGTCAGGGAAACCAGCTCGAGATCAGTTACCTCTTCCAGCCTTCGTCCTGGGGTCACGGATACGCAACCGAGGCGGTCGCTTCTGTGCTCGGGTGGCTCGAGCAAGTCCTGCCCGAGGAGGCCGTGGTGCTCTGCACCCAGGTAGCCAACGAGAGCTCCGTGCGTCTTGCCCGCCGGCTCGGGTTCCGGAAGTCGGCTCAGTTCCTGGAGTTCGACGCAGAGCAGTGGTTCGGCGTTCGGCACCCAGGGACTCGTCCCACCGCGTGAGATTGCTTCAGGTGGGTCGGACGAACACCGCCACGTCACGCTCGGCGCATCAGATCCTCGAGGCTCGCTCGGTCGGGCAGGTCGGACGGCTCGACCAGCTCGGCGTCGCGCACGTAGTAGAACGCTGCCCGCACCTCGGTCAGCGGGATGTCGTGCAGCTCGGCCCAGGCCAGTCGGTAGAGCGCGAGCTGCAACGGGTCGGCGTTGCGGCCTCGGCTGGTCTTCCAATCGACGATCAGGTAGCCGTCGCCCTCGGCGTAGACGGCATCGATGCGACCACGGACCACCTGTCCGGCCAGGACCAGCGCGAAGGCGGGCTCAACCACGAGGGGCGGCCGGTCGGCGAACGGACCGGCTTCGAACTGCGCGATCAGCTCCTGGAGGTCGGCGTCGTCCTCGATACCGACGTCGGCGCGGCCGGGCAGATCGTCGGGGTCGAGCAGCAGCTGCTGACCGAACCGTGCTTCCACCCACGCGTGGAAGCGGGTGCCGAAGCGGGCCGACGACGACGGCCTCCGCGGCATCGGACGGGCCAGCTCACCGGCGAACGTCTCGGGGTCGTCGCGCAACCGCGCAACCGCCGTGGCGGACAGGCTCGATGGCAGGGGTACGTCGATCTGCGGCGACCGTTCGCGCTCAGCCTCCTCGACGAGTCGGGCAATCTCCTCGTCCCACTGGTGCACCCGCTCGAGCAGCAGGATGTCCTCGAGCCCGTCGCTCGGCGCGTCCTCGGCCGCGGCACCCGCTTCGTCGGCCGCGCGGACCCGCTCGGCCGCGTCGTGGCGGCGAACGACCTCGGCGGTGTGGTGGGAGATCGGCCAGGCCAGGTCGGTCTCGCGGTCGGCGTAGGGGTTGGGGTCGGTCTTGATGGGGGCCTCGAGCCACGCGTCCGGCTCGCCGCCCCACTCAGCCATCGCGTCGCGGGTCGCGACCAGGTAGGGCGAGGGTCCGCAGCCGGACTTGAGGTGCGGGGCGTAGCGCCAGGCCGAGACCCAGAGCTGGTGGCGGGCCCGGGTCCAGGCGACGTAGCCGAGCCGGAGCTCTTCGAGGACCTCGTGCGCCTTGGCGTCGGCCTTGAAGGCATCGATGTCGGCCGGGGTGTGCCCCGCCAGCGTGGGAAGGTCGCGGGCGTCGCCGCGCAACGAGGTCGGCAGGACCGACGGCACCGTCAACCAGCTCGAGCGCCCTTGGTTGGTGGGGAACTTCGTGTCGGTGACTCCGACCAGGAAGACCGCGTCCCACTCCAGGCCCTTGGCGCGGTGGACGGTGAGCAGCTTGACCGAGTCGGCCTCCGACGGGGTCGCCACATCGAGGCCCTGTCCGTGCTCGTCCTCCGCCTCGAGCCAGGCCAGCAGGGCGGCGAGGGTCACCTTGCCGTCGAGGGCCTGGAACTCCCCCACGGCCTTGACGAACAGGTCGAGGTTGTCGCGCCGTGCTGCAGCCGCCGGGCTGACCGAGGAGGCCAGCTCGACGTCGATCCCGGTGACGTCGATGATCCGCCGCACCAGGTCGAGGATCGGCTCACCGATCGCGGTGCGCAGGCGCCGCAGCTCGGCTGCCAGCAGGGCGAACCGCTCGCGCGCCTCGGGCGAGTAGTCGGCCTCGCCCGGGTCGTCGAGGGCGTCGCACAGTGACGCTATCTCGGTCGGGTCGGCGCCCTCGACGGCCGCGGCCAGCTGCGCCTGGACGTCGACGAACGCCTCGCCGCCGGTGCGGGAGCCGGCCAGGTCGCCGGCGCGCCGTCCGAGCAGGGCGAGGTCGCGCGGTCCGATCGCCCAGCGAGGTCCGGCGAGCAGGGTCAGCAGCGCAGCGTTGGCGGTGACGTCCTGGACCAGGCTGAGGGTGGCCACCACCTCGGCAACCTCGGGCAGCCTCAACAAACCCTTGAGTCCGACGATCTCGACGGGGATCTCGCGCTCGGTCAGCGCATCGAAGACGGCCGCGGCGTGGGCGTTGTTGCGGGTCAGCACCCCGATCTCCTTCCACACCGGGCCGTCCTTGCCGGCCGCAAGAGCCGCGTGGGAGGCGATCACCTGCTCGGCGAGCCAGGCGAGCTCATCGTCGTAGGTGTCGTGGACCACGGCCCGCACCTCGCCGTCGACCGCGCCCGGCTTGGGCTCGAGCGGGAGCAGGTCGGGACGGGTGGCGTAGAGGTCGGCGGCCAGGTGGTTGGCGGTGGCGAGGATCCGGGCGTCGGAGCGACGGTTGACCACCAGCGGGTAGGTGGTGCGGGCGCCGTCGGCGGACGGGAAGTCGGCCCCGAACTCGAGGATGTTGGAGACCGAGGCGCCGCGCCAGCCGTAGATCGCCTGGTTGGGGTCGCCCACCGCGGTGACCGGATGAGCGAGGCCGGAGGCCTCGTCGGGTCCGGAGAAGAGCCTGCTGAGCATCAGCGCCTGGGCGACCGAGGTGTCCTGGTATTCGTCAAGGAGCACGACGCGATACTTCTCACGCTCGACCGCCCCCACCTCTGGGCACTCGCGGGCCAGCCGGGCGGCCAGCGAGATCTGGTCGGAGAAGTCGAGCAGCCCGAGGTGGGTCTTGAGCGACCGGTAGGTCTCGACGAGCTCGAGCAGCTCGGCGCGGGCGTCGATGACCTCGATGGCCTTCTCGTTCTTGGCGCGGTAGGTCTTGCGGGACTCCTCGGCGATGCCCGCCTCGAAGAGCGGCCGTAGCCGACGGTCGTGCTCGCGCACCTCATCGGGCGTCACGAGGTGCTCGCTCATCTCCGCGTCGAGGGCGAGCAGGTAGCGCACGACGTGGACCGGAGACTCGCTGAGGTGGTCGACCTGAGCCGTATGTCGTTGCACGGCACGGGCGGCGAGCTGGAAGCGGCTCGCGTCGGCGATCAGACGGGTGTCGGGCTCGTGACCGATGCGCAGGCCGTGCTCGGAGAGCAGCGCGGAGGCGTAGGAGTGATAGGTCGACACCGTCGGCTCGTCGGGCTCCTCGCCCTCCTCGTCGTCGCGCGGACGTGGGTCGCGCGGGGCGCCGCGCTCGGGCAGCAAACCAGCGCGCCGCAGGCTCTCGCGGATCCGGGTCTCCAGCTCGGCGGTGGCCTTGGTCGTGAACGTGAGCCCGAGGATCTCGGCAGCACGCACGCGCCCGGTGGCGACCAGCCACACCACGCGCGCCGCCATCACGCTCGTCTTGCCCGACCCGGCTCCGGCGATCACGACGGCCGGCTCGAGGGGTGCAGTGATCGCCGCGAACTGGGCGTCGCTGAAGGTCCAGTCGTCACCGAGCAGGTCGCGCAGCTGCTCGGGGGTGTCGATGGTCAATGGTGTGCTCGGCGTGCTGGTCGGCGTGCTGGTCGGCGTGGTGATCGGCTCCGTCACGACAGCACCGTCCCGGAGGTCTGGACGGGACAGATCGCGTGGAAGTCGCAGCGCTCGCAGTGCTTGCCCGGACGGGCCACGAACTCCTCGGCGCGCACCGCGGCGACTGCTTGCATCAGTTGCTCCTCCACGAGGCGTGGTTGATCGGCAGCACCGGCCCCGGAGTGTGACCCGGCTTCCGTCGCCGGCTCAGGCGCCTGCGGCGGCTGGTGCTGCACCCTGGGCTGCTCGGCGCCGTGCCGCAGCTGGACCAGCTCGGCGCCGCCCGAGACACCCGGTGCGGTGAGGAACTCGTCGGCCGCGCCGTGGTCGACAGCGAGCTGGTAGAGCCCGAGCTGGGCGTGGCTCTCGACCTCGGCCTTGGTGGGTGGGTACTTGCCGGTCTTGAGGTCGACCACCACGACCCGCCCCTGCTCGTCGAGCTCGAGGCGGTCGGCGAAGCCGTGCAGTCGCACCACCTGGCCGTCGGGCAAGGTCACCTCGGCGCGCAGCTTGGGCTCGATGGCGATCACGCTGCGAGCGCCTTCGCTGGTGTGCCAGGCGACGAAGCGGGCGAGCACCTCCGCGATCGCGACCCGCTCGCGCTCACCGGACCACGGCGTCCGGAACTCCATCCGGTCCCAGACCTCGTCGACGAGCGCCATCACGCTGTCCTGACCGGCGCTGAGGTCGATCTCGCGGCGCGCGATGCGCTCGGCGATCGCATGCACCACGGTGCCGAAGCCCTGGCTGGTCGAGCTGACGACGGTGCCGCCGGCCTCGCGCTGCAGGAACCACTGCGCCGGGCAGCGCAGCAGCCCCTCCAGCGCACTGGCCGACAAGGTGAGCGGCGCATCGGTGGGTCGCACCGGACGCTCCGAGGCGCTGAGGGCGCGCAGCCCCCACCAGGTCGCCGGGTCGGCCTGCGGTGCGATCCGGTGGCCGTGGACCTCGGTGGTGGCGAGTCGGCTCAGCCGGGCGGCAGCAGCGGCGCGCAGCGGCTCGGGCTCGGCCGGGTCGGCCGCCACCCGACGCAGCTCGGCGACCAGGCCGGACATCGACAGCGGTCGCGTCGGACGCCCGACCCGGTGGACCGGCAGCCTGCCGAGCTCGTCGAGGAACCGGGACGGCTGCTCGCCGTCGTCGTCGGGCGAGGCAACCGCCGTCACCACCAGACGCTGGCGGGCGCGGGTCGCAGCGACGTAGAAGAGGCGACGCTCCTCGGCGAGCATCGCGCGACGTGTCACCGGTGGCACCAGGCCGTCGGGCCCGATGCGGTCGGCGCCGAGCAACGAGTCACGGCGCCGCAGGTCGGGCCAGGCGCCGTCCTGCACGTGGGCGACCACGACGAGGCGCCACTCGAGCCCCTTGGAACGGTGGGCGGTCAGCAGCCGCACGGCGGCGCCCCGCACTCCACGGTCGGCCAGGGTGTCGCCCGGGATCTCCTGGGCGCGCAGGGTGGCGAGGAACGCGGCGACGCTGGTGTGGCCGCGCTGCTCCTCCGCGCGGGCGGCTGCCTCGAAGAGCGCACAGATCGCGTCGAGGTCGCGGTGCGCGAGCCGCGCACCCGGACCGCCGGTCTGGGTGGCCGCGCGCAGCCGTGGCCCCCACTCCGATCCCTCCCAGACGGCCCAGAGGACCTCTTCGACGCTCGCGCCTTGAGCCAGGTCTTCGCCGGCCGAGCAGAGCAGCTGGGCCAGTCGGCGCGCACGGCGGGCGGGGGCGCCATCGACTCCCTCGAGCACAGCGGGGTCGAGCACGGCGGCCCGGATCAGGTCGCGCGGACGAGCTTGCGGCGACGCTGCGCGCAACGCCCGCGTCAGAGCCCGTACGTCGGTCGCGTCGAGGCCGCCGACGGCCGAGGTGAGCAGGTCCTGGGCCCGGGTCGCATCGACGTAGGACTCGTCGGCAGGATCCTCGATCGCGGCATCGACGAGCATCGCGAGCGCCGCGAGCAACGGGGCGACCGCGGGCTCACGCACCAGCGGGGTCTCGTCGCCGGCCACCTCGACCGGCACCCCGGCCGCGGACAGCGACCGGCGCAGGGACGGGATCGAGGCACGCCCCGAGCGCACCAGGACCGCCATCTCGTCCCAGCCGATGCCGTCCTCGAGGTGGGCGCGCCGCAGCAGGTCGGCGGTGTGCTCGGTCTCGGCGCGCGCGGTGTCGAAGGTCAGCACCTCCACCGAGCCGCGTCCGTAGACGTTGGGCGCCGGGGTGGGGTGCCGGAAGGCTTCGTAGGCCTCGGCCGGGATCGCCCCGGTGACCCCGATGGAGGCTGCGACGTGACGCGAGGCCCGCAGCAGCCGGGACCCGAACCGGCGGGTCGTGCCGAGGGCGACCACCGGCGCGGGCCCTCCGCCGCTGGTGCGGAACGCGGCCGGGAAGTCGAGGATCCCGCGCACGTCGGCCCCGCGGAAGCCGTAGATCGACTGGTCGGGATCGCCCACGACCGTCAGGTCGCGACCGTCGCCGGCCAGGGCGCGCAGGAGCGCGACCTGGCTGGGGTCGGTGTCCTGGTACTCGTCGACGAAGACGTAGCGGAACTGCGCCCGCAGCTCGTCGCGGTGGCGCTCGGCCTCGATCACGCCGCGTGCGATCAGGTCGGGGTAGTCGATGGCGGCCTGGTCGCCGAGGACGTCGAGGTACTGGGTGAGGAAGTGCCCCGCTGCCTCGAACTCCACCACGCCCTCGGCCCGACCGAGCTCGACCAGCTGCTCAGGGTCGAGGCCGCGCTCGCGCGCTCGGGCGATGACGGCCTGCACCTCGCGCGCGAAGCCGCGGGTGCCGACGGCGGCGCGCAGGGAGTCGGGCCAGCGCACGGACTCGGGGGCGTCGGTGAGCAGCTCCTGCAGCACGACGTCCTGCTCGGGGGCCGACAGCAGCCGCAAGGGGGCGGCGTACAGGTCAACGGGCGAGAAGCGCCGGACCAGTCCGTAGGCGAAGGAGTGGAACGTCGAGCTGACCGCCGAGGTGGTGGTGCGGCCGAGGCGAGCCGTGACCCGGTCGCGCAGCTGCTCGGCGGCCTTGCGGGAGAAGGTCAGCGCCAGGACCTCTTCGGGGCGGGCGCCCCGCACCTCGATGCGATCGACGATCGCCTCGACCAAGGTGGTGGTCTTGCCCGTGCCGGGACCGGCCAGGACCAGCAGCGGCCCGGCCGCGTGGTCGACGACCTGCTGCTGGAAGGCATCGAGCTGCGGCACCTCGATCGCGGCGTGCGGTGCCACGAGGCGGTAGCGGGGGCTGCTCATGTCCCACACCTAACCAGCCGGCACCGACAGCCCCCGACCAGGCCCGAAACCGACCCCGAGCCCGAGCCCAAACCCAGCGAAGCGTCAGCCCTCGACCGGACGTTCGTTGTAGGCGCCGGCGGGCTCCTGCCCCGACAGCGCCTGCACGGCAGCCATGATCTCGTCGGTCAGCACGCGCCTCGCCTTGCCGAGGGGCAGGTCGGCGAAGCGTCCGGCAACCTCGATCGGGGCCCCGAACGAGATCGAGACCGGCACGATGCGGGGCCGGTTGGAGCCGACCGGCTGGATGTCCTCGGTGCCGACCAGACCGACAGGCACCACGGGCACTCCGGCGGTGAGCGCGAGGTGGGCCACTCCGGTGCGGCCGCGGTAGAGCCGTCCGTCGCGCGAGCGGGTGCCTTCGGGATAGATCCCGAACGCCTCCCCCCGGCCGAGCACCTCGAGGGCGACGTCGAGGCTCGCCACCGCGGCCTTGGTGTCGTCGCGGTCGACCGGCAGCATCCCGAGGCCCTCGAACCACGCCTTGGTCGCGGCACCCTTGAGGCCGGGGCCCTCGAAGTAGTCGGACTTGGCCAGGAACACCACCTTGCGTGGCACGACGACCGGGATGACGACGGAGTCGACGAAGCTCAGGTGGTTGCTGGCCAGGATCACGCCGCCGGTGGCCGGCACGTTGTCCAGCCCGGACACGGTGGGTCGCCAGACGGCCTTGGCGAGCGGGGGCACCACGTGGTGCAGGACCTGGTAGAGCACTCCACCAGTGTTGCGGTTACCGGCGGGTCAGCCGATTCCGAGTGACGCCGGCCTCGTCCAGACGTAGGGAGTGGTGGTCGTGACCGCCACCAGTCCCGACCGTTCGAGGATGGGTCGCGACATGGCGGTGCAGTCGCTGTGGAGCAGCCGGACGCCGCGGGCCATCGCCGAGCGGGCCCGGGCAGCGGTCACGGCGCGGTAGAGCCCACGGCCGCGCCAGTCGGCGTGGCAGGCGCCGCCCCATAGCCCGGCCACGTCGGTGCCGAGCACCATCTCGAACCGGCCGGTGCAGACCACCTCGCCGGAGTCGGTGACGACCGCCCAGGTCTCCTGAGGTCCCGTCGGATCGTGCACGGTGACCGATTCCGGGCCAGGTCCGCGGCCGAAGACCTCGCGGCACAGCACCGCCGCGGCGCGCAGCCGCTCGAGGTCGCTGCTGATGTCGACGACCGCGACCCCGGCCGGGACCGGGACCTCGGCGGCGAGCAGAGCGGCCTCCCCCATCATCACCGTCTCGACCTCTTCCGCGATGAAGCCGGCTCCCACCAGCACCTCGTGCATTCCCGGGAGCTCGTCGTGACCGCGGGTCTTCCACTCGAACGACTCGACGTCGGTCTCGTGGGCGAAGTGCTCGACCGTCGCCGTCACCAGCCGCACGAGGTCGTAGCCGGCGAGGCTCTCGTAGGTCACGAAGCCCCGCTGCTCGAAGCGCGCCCTCCAGAGCGGGCCGACGTGGTCCCAGGAGCTGGCCGTGCGCACCTCGGACTCGCCCCGCAGCTGCGCGTCGTAGGCCGCCAGCAGTCCGACGACGTCCCGGCCCGGCGCCCGCCGGGGCTGCCAGAAAGCCGCCGCCAGGTCGACCGAGATCCCCGAGCGCCGCAGCGGCGTGCCCTCCTCCAGGTAGCAGGCGCGGGCCTCGTCGTGGTGGCTCGGCGGCAACGATCCGTCGGAGCGTACGACGCGCCACCACGGCACGCCGCCCCCGTGACGGGCCATCACGTTGCCGACCAGCCGCGGACCCGACCCGACCACGTCGGCGATCGCGCCGTACGTCGTCACCCGGCCGTGCGGGATCTGCTCGACGAGCCCCAGCACCGCTTCGATGTAGTCCTCGTCAGCGCGCACGCAACGAGGCTACCGAGCCGTCCGCCCGCCCGCCCCCAGCACCACGGCGGACACCGTGACCGCTACGACCGAGACCAGCAGTCCCGCCTGCCACAACGCCGCGTCCGGTGCCAGGTCCCCAGCCAGACGGGCCAGCAGCCACACCAGGGGCGCGGCGAGCACGACGATCGTGCCCCGCACGATCCACAGCGAGACGAGGTCGGCGTCGACCGCTGCCCCCGGTGCACCCAGCGCCGCAAGGAGGCCGGCGACGTGCGCCGCGAGCAGCAGCACCGCTGCGGCGAGGACGGCGGCGTGCAGTCCGTCGTCGGCGACCCGGACCCACCACAACGCGGCGGCACCGAGGGCGAGCAGCCCGAAACCCGACTCGGGGGCGCGCGCGAAGCCGGCCGATGCCAGCACCACGACGGCGAGCACGGCCGGCGGCGGCGGGGTCCCAGCGACCGATGCCATCAGCACGGCAGCCGGTGGGGCCACCAGCATCACGATCCGCAGCACGATCGCCGACCGGGACCAACCGGTCAGCCGGCCACGAAGCGCCGCGGGGATCACTGCCGCACCCGAGGTTGGGCGGCGCGGCGACCGAGGTCGCGCATCACGTCGTCGACCGTGCCGCGACCGCGCCAGGGCACGACCGGGCACCCGATCGCGTCGAGCGCTGCCAGGACACCGTCGCGGTCGAGCCGCCGCATCCGCCAGGCGAGGTGCACGAGGGTCTGGTCGCGATCGGGGAGGTCGGGGACGATGTCCGCGGGCAGGGTGTCGATGACGACCGTGGGGATCCCGCGACGGGTCAGGGTGGCCGCCGTGGTCGCGATCGCATCGGCGAGCAGCGGCGACAGCAGGATGACCGTCGTCCCGGCACCCACGCGCAGCTCGAGGCGGGTCAGGTCGTCGTACGGCGATGCTGCCGGGCTCGCCTCGATGAGGGTGCCGAGGACGCGACGCAGGTGGCGGCGCCCCACGCCGGCCGGCACCGGACGCGCCCGACCGCCGATCGGCCGCAACGCCACCCGGTCGCCCTGGGCGGCGGCGTGCTCGGCCAGTGCCGCCGCGGCGCGCACCGTGACGTCGAGGCTGCTGGTGCTTCGGTCGAGACCGCCCGAGGCGCCGTGCTCGGCGAGCAGGTCGACAACGAGCAACAACCCGGCATCCTGCTCCGCCCGGGTGGTGGTCGTGTGGAGGGTGCCGGTGCGCGCCGAGACGCGCCAGTTGATCCGACGCAGCCGGTCCCCTGGTTGGAACGGACGGATGCCGGCCAGCTCGCTGCCCTGGCCCTGCTGGGTCGAGCGGTGCGCGCCGACGAGGCCCTGGGGTCGCGGCTGCTCCGCGCGGGAGTCGTATGGCGGCGCCACGGGCAGCACCGTGAGCGGCCGCTCCGCCAGGACCGTCGGTCCCCACCGGAAGCCCGACCACGCGCTCGTCAGGGCGACGCGCTCACTGACGGTGACCTTGCCCCAGCGGCGCGGGCTCACCTCGAGCCTGCGGTGCGCCGGCCAGCGCGCGACCATCCGACCATCATCGGGACGGGCCACCAGCAGCCGCTGCGGCGTGATCGTCCGGGAGATCTGCTCGACGTCGAAGTCGTCGTGCACGCTCACCTCCAACGCCACGCCCTCTCCCTCGCGCAGGGAGGCGTGGCCCAGCGAGGTCTCGACCAGCGGTGTGGTGGTGGGCCGCCGCCACAACGCCGGGACCGACATCAGCAGCAGAGGGACCGTCAGCACGAGGACGGCCGGTTCGCCCAGCGCGACGGCCGAGGCGAGCCCGCCGGCGCCGAGCACCGCCGAGCGGCGCAGCGCCCCGGTGGCCCGCCACTTCTCGGTCGAGGCGCGATTGCTCATGCGCGCTCGAGGGCAGCCGGCGCCGGCACCTGGCCCAGCACGTCGCCCACGACACTCGCCCCGGAGGCCTGCGTCATCCACAGCTCGGGCTTGATGGTGATCCGGTGCCCGAGCACCTCACGCGCCACGCCCTTGACGTCCTCGGGCACGACGTAGTCCCGGCCGCTGATGGCGGCCATCGCCCGCGCGGCCAGCCCGAGGCCCAGTGAGCCCCGCGGGGAGGCGCCGACCAGGACGTGGCTGTGCCTGCGCGTGGCGGAGGCCAGGTCGACGCAGTAGCGGCCGACGCTCGGGTCGATCCGCACGGTCTCGACATACGCCTGGAGCTGCCGCACGCCCGCGACATCGGTGACGGCGTCCAGCACCAGTCTCCTCCTGGCGGCGCTCGATCCGCCGCGCCAGGACGGCGTACTCCTCCTCGCTGCTCGGGTAGCCGAACCCGACGCGCATCAGGAAGCGGTCGAGCTGGGCCTCCGGCAGCGGGTAGGTGCCTTCGTACTCGATCGGGTTGGCGGTCGCCACGACGGAGAACGGGTCGGGCAGGGGGAACGTCTGGCCCTCGACGGTCACCTGCCGCTCCTGCATCGCCTCCAGCAGGGCCGACTGGGTCTTGGGCGGGGTCCGGTTGATCTCGTCGGCGAGGAGCAGGCCGGTGAAGATCGGGCCCTTGCGGAAGTCGAACTCGCCGCGGCGCTGGTCGTAGATGAACGACCCGGTCAGGTCGGCGGGTAGCAGGTCGGGGGTGAACTGGGCTCGGGCGAAGTCCAGGCCCAGCGCCTGGGCCAGGGAGCGGGCCGTGAGCGTCTTGCCCAGGCCTGGCAGGTCTTCGACCAAGACGTGGCCCTTGGCCAGGACAGCGGCCAGCACCAGCGTGAGCCGGTCCCGCTTTCCGACCACCGCGCGGCCGACCTCGTCGAGGATCCGTTCGCAGAGCGCGGCAGCCTCGCGGGCGTCGAGCCGCTGAGCGTCCGGCGAGTCCTGCGCGTCCTGGGGGGTCCGGCCGTTGGCGGTGGGGTCAGTCATCACAGCTCCTCGATCGTGCGTAGGCAGAGGTCGATGTCGCGCGGCGAGAGGCGCCGCACTCGGGCGTCGGTGTCGTCGAGCAGTCCTGCGACGCCGGGCCCGAGGAGGGCGCGCCCCTCGTCGGAGACGATGCCGACGCCGTGCTTGGTGAGCAGTGCCCGGTCGGCCAGCACCGCGAGCCTGCGTCGCAGGTGGTCGTCGGGGTGCCGCGCGGTCTGGTGGCTCTCGAGCAGACGCAGGTCGGCGAACGTCGCGCCGTCGCGACCGCGGGTCAGGGGGTCGGTGCTCTTCGGCGGGTACCACTGCGAGGCGAACGGGTTCACGCCCTGCGTCAGCAGGGCAGGACGCCGAACACGAGGGCGGTCGCGAGCAGGACCGCGATCGGGTCGGGGTCGAAGTCGAGCAGCCGCGTGACGACGTACAGGCCGGCACCCACGCCGACCACGAGCGCCGTACGACGTCGGGCCTGCGGTGGAGGCCGGTGCAAGGCTCGCCGGGCTCACGGCGTCGCCGTCCGAGCGCCGGGGCCGGAACGCTGTCGGATCCGCGTCAGCGCGCGACGCGGCTGCGACGCGTTCGGCCTCGCCGAGCTCGTGGTCGGAGAAGCGGGCCAGGCGGTAGAGGTCGGCCAGCAGGGCGGTTGCCTCGGGGTCGGCCCGGACGGTGTCGAGGAAGCGTACGGTGAACTCGCTCGAGGTCTCCCACTCCTTGCGCGGCACCCCGGCCGCGCTCGGCCTGGACCTCGAAACGCAGCCAGGCCTCGACGATCCCGTTGCGCGGCGAGCCCGTCGCCAGCGCGGCGTCCTGGTCGTCGGCGTCCTCGGCGAGCGCGCTCGTCACGGCAGCGACCGGGTCGACGAGCGCGAAGTCGGGGTCGGCGTGCCGGTCGTCGGCGCGCGCGTCGACGAGGCCTGCGACGGCGCAGCGCGAAGTACGGCGTACAGCGCCAGGGCGACCACGACGAGCGCGAGAAGCAGCCCGCGTACGACAGGGCCGAGCCAGGTCAGCGACGCCGCCCCGCGTCGCCCTCGAGCCGCAGCACGTCGGACTCCGTGTCCCCACCGGCGGGCAGGGTCTCGCTCGGCGAGACCTCGCTGGTGGTGATCCGGTCGGGGGTGGGACCGACGCCCCTCGAAGACCTGGGTCGGACCGCGCCGAGGCGGCGAGCGTCGCGACCAGCACGACCAGCGCGGTCACGATCATCACGAGGCCGCGACACGGGCAGCAGCGCACGCTTCGTGGTCCCGGACACAGGAGCAACCTACCCAGGCCCGCGATGCGAGAAACCCCGCCCGCTCGAGGCGGACGGGGTTCCTCCCGCTCCGGAGGGGAGCGGGTCGTGCGGTGACGCTACGAAGTGCCTGCGTCAGATGATCGGGTCGAACGGCTCGGTGCCGAGCGCCAGCTGCAGACCGGCGATGCCGGAGTTGGCCTGCGCGTAGGCGAGCTCCTTGGCGAGGTCGCCGATGTTGTTGGACAGCGGCAGCGGGCGCCAGGCCGAGGGTCGACAGGGTGCCGATCGCCTTGCCGTCGGCGGTCGAGGAACGCCGAGCCGGAGTCACCGGGGACGCCGGGCGTCACGGTGTAGAGCGGGTGGGTCCAGCCACCGTCGGCGGCGCTGTCGCCGAGGCTGACGCCGGTCTTGGGCGACAGCGGGCTCAGGCCGAAGCGCAGGCTGGAGTTGCCGTAGGAGTAGACCCGGTCGCCGGCGGCGGTGCCGTCGGTGTCGATGCCGGTGGGGCCGCCCCAGAACGGGATGCTCGGGTTGACCTTGCCCTTGTCGGCGTTGCTCGACCTTGACCAGCGCGAAGTCGTTGTAGGCGCAGGTGTTGGCGTCGGTCTCGCCGATGGCGCGCATCGTGCGCCACGAGCTGTAGACCAGCGTGCCGGTGCCGACCTGGGTGCCGTTGGAGATCAGCGAGCCGCCGGTGTTGAAGGTGACCGGGGTGCCGAGCGGCACGGACTCGTTGAGGCAGCCGTCGGTGTCGGTGGCCTCGCCGAGGCCGGCGCAGTGCGCGGCGTAGCCGACGTAGACGTTGTCGGCGGCGTCGGTGAAGACGAAGTTGGCGGTGCACTGGGCGCCGTCGGTGTACATCTGCACGCCCGGGGTGATCGTGGCGGTCGCGGCCGGGCGCCCAGGTGGCCGGGCGCGGCGGCGTGCTCGACGGAGGTGGTGGCGGCCAGGGTGGTGCCGAGCGGCGACGGCGGTGCCGAGCGCCAGAGGTGGCGAGCTTCTTGGTGGGGCGTCATGTGGGGTGTGATCCTTCTGGTGAGGGCCGGCGCGCCCAGGGGTGGGCGCGCGACCGTGATCGGGGTCACCATCACCAACGAGCCTGACCCGATTGGGTTACGGGTCACTAGTCACAAATGACCAGACCGCCCCAGGGTCTCGCCCGGGGCGGCCCGATGGTCGCCGTGCGCTCAGTAGCTGGGCTGGCTGGGGTCGATCTGGTTGACCCAGGCCACCACGCCGCCGCCGACGTGGACCGCGTCGTCGTACCCGGCGCCCTTGACGATGGCCAGGGTCTCGGCCGAGCGGACGCCCGACTTGCAGTGCATGACGACCTGCGTGCCGGAGTCGACCGACGGCAGCTGCTCGAGGGCCGAGCCGTTGAGGAAGTCGCCCTTGGGGATCAGCACCGAGCCGGGGATCTGGTTGATCTCGTACTCGTTGGGCTCGCGGACGTCGACGAGCACGAAGTCGCGGCTGCCCTCGTCGCGCTCCTTGAGCATGTGCTCGAGCTGGGTGACCGAGATCGTCGAGCCGGCGGCGGCGTCGGCGGCCTCCTCGGAGATCGCTCCGCAGAAGGCGTCGTAGTCGATCAGCTCGGTGACCGTGGCGTGCTCGCCGCACAGGGCGCAGTTGGGGTCCTTGCGGACCTTGAGCTTGCGCCACTCCAGCTCGAGGGCGTCGTAGATGACGAGCTTGCCGACGGCGGGGTCGCCGATGCCGGTGAGCACCTTGATCGCCTCGTTGACCTGGATCGAGCCGATGCTGGCGCACAGGACGCCGAGCACGCCGCCCTCGGCGCAGCTCGGGCACCATGCCCGGCGGCGGCGGCTCGGGGTAGAGGCAGCGGTAGCACGGCGCGTCGACCGAGGCGCCGTCCTCGTCGACCGCGTGCGGCCAGAACACCGACGCCTGGCCGTCGAAGCGGTAGATCGAGCCCCAGACGTAGGGGATCTTCAGGAAGTACGCCGCGTCGTTGACCATGTAGCGGGTCGCGAAGTTGTCGGTGCCGTCGACGATCAGGTCGTAGCCCTCGAAGACCTGCATCACGTTGTCGTTGTCGAGACGCTCGTTGTGCACGACGACGTTGACGTAGGGGTTGGCCTCGTTGATCGAGTCGCGGGCCGACTCGGCCTTCGGGCGGCCGATGTCGGACTGGCCGTGGATGATCTGGCGCTGCAGGTTGGACTCGTCGACCTCGTCGAACTCGGCGATGCCGAGCGTGCCGACGCCGGCGGCGGCGAGGTAGAGCAGCGCCGGGCTGCCGAGGCCGCCGGCGCCGATGACGAGCACCTTGGCGTTCTTGAGCCGCTTCTGCCCGGTCATCCCGACGTCGGGGATGATCAGGTGGCGGCTGTAGCGGCGTACCTCGTCGATGGTCAGCTCATCGGCGGGCTCGACCAGCGCGGGAAAGCTCACGGTGGGTCACTCCTCGTGGTCGGCGTGCAGGGGCCTCGGTGACGCCGAGGCACAGGTGGGTCGTGCTCGGTCCCGGATCGTCCCCCGGGCCCCCCATGTTCCCGCGTCGCGCCCGGCCGCGGACGCGCCGTCCCGTCATCCGGACCCGCGGGTAGGCTCGCGCCGTGTCCACACACTCCTCCGACGTCGACGAGGCCCGCCCGCGCGGCGGACGCCTCCCCCGTCGGGAGCGCCGCGCCCAGCTCCTCGAGTCCGCGCTGGAGGTCTTCGTCCGCCACGGGCTACCACGCGGCGGCGATGGACGACATCGCCGAGCGGGCCGGCGTCTCCAAGCCGGTGCTCTACCAGCACTTCCCCGGCAAGCTCGACCTCTACCTCGCGCTGCTCGACTCCTCCTGCGACGCGATCATCGACAACTGCCGCCAGGCGCTCGATCGCCACCCACGACAACAAGCAGCGCGTCGGCGCGGCGATCGCGGCGTTCTACGACTACGTCGGCAGCGAGACCGGCGCGTTCCGCCTGGTCTTCGAGTCCGACCTGACCAACGAGCCCGCCGTGCGCCAGCACGTCGACCGGGTCACCACCGAGTGCGCCGAGCTGATCGCCGAGGTCATCGGTGACGACACCGGCCTGCCGCTGCAGGCCTCGCGCCTGCTGGCGGTCTCGCTGGTGGGAATGGCCCAGGTCAGTGCGCGGTTCTGGCTCTCGGAGCAGGGCGGCCTCGACCGCGACCAGGCCACGGCGCTGGTCTCGGGCCTGGCCTGGCGCGGCATCCGCGGCTACCCGCTGACCGACGACGCACTGACGACCGTGCCGAGCCCTGCGCGACCCAGCACTGCAGCACCCCGCACCCGCACGACCAACGAAGGAGACTGACCGTGGAGGTCAAGATCGGCATCCAGTACGCCCCCCGCGAGCTCGTCGTGGAGACCGACGAGAGCGCCGAGACGGTCGAGAAGCTCCTCGCCGACGCCGTCGCCGCCGACGGCGTCCTCGCCCTCAGCGACACCAAGGGCCGCCGCGTCATCGTGCCGGCCTCCAAGGTCGCCTACCTCGAGATCGGCACCAACGCCCTCGGGACGGTGGGCTTCCGGAGCTGACCGCGGCCGGCGGTAGCGATCTCGGGACGGACACGATGACGACGGATGGGCCGGGGCAGGTCGACCGCACCTGGCGGGTCGCCTCGTCGGCCGAGGCCCTCCAGCTGGTCGCCGAGGGCGTGGCGACCTTCGCCGGCTTCCGGATCGCGACCGTGCTGATCGTCGACGGCGACGAGCTCGAGTGCGTCGCGGCTGCCGGCACCGCAGCGCCGGACGGGGCGCTCGGCTCGCGCGCGCCCAAGAAGTTCCTCGCGACGCCCTGGACGCCTCGGAGGAGTGGGGTCTGCTGCGCTACCTCTCCCACGAGGATCTCGACACCTCGGCGATCCCCTACGGCTACCTCCCCGATGTCCCCGTCAGCGACGATCCCGACGACTGGCATCCGCTCGACGGCCTGCGTGCTGCCCGTCTACGGCGCCGACGGCGATCTCTGTGCGCGCGCTGTCGATCGACGACCCCTTGGACGGCCGGTCCCGGACCGGAGCAACGTCGACGGCTGGCGGATCTACTCGGTCGCACGCCGGTCGGGCGATGCTCGACCACCCTGGAGCAGGAAGAGCTCGCGGAGCGGATCGCGGTGGCCGGCAGCCGCTCGCCGCGTCGTGCGGGCCGCCAGTGGCGCTCTCTCCCTCGTCGAGGTGCTCGACCGGTCCCGCACCGCTCTCCTGGACGGATTCGCCGCCGACGAGCTGTGGTGGCGACTCCTGACGGTCCCGGAGTCGTCGAGGCCGTCCGGCGCCGCCGACGTCGACCGAGGGCCCGCCCGGGCTCCGTCAACGGATCCCGGCCATCGGCCGGGCCGTGGCCCAGGCAGGCCTGGCGCGAGCAGGAGGTCGTCGTGGCGCGTGCCGGACTGCCCCTGCAGCCCGCTGCGTCCGACCACCCCGAGGTCCTCGTCATCGCCGAGGAGTTCCTTGCCCGTGAGCGACATCGGCTCGCTGCTGGTCATCCCCCTCGGGCACCGGTGAGGAGTGCCTGGGCATGGTGGTCCTCCACCGCCGCGACGGCGCCGACTGGACATCGGTGGAGACCGAGGAGGCGCTGGACGTCGGGCACGACCTGGGTCGCGCGGTCCTCAACGCACGCAACTACGAGCGCGAGCTGGCACAGGTCCGCCGGCTGCAGGCGATCGACTCCTACAAGAGCCAGCTGATCTCCACCGTCTCCCACGAGCTCCGGACGCCGCTGACCTCGATCATCGGGAACCTCGAGCTGATGAAGGAGCTGATCAGCGACGGCGGGCAGCGACGCCCATGATCGCGACGAGCGGCGGCCGAGGCCACCGACCGGCGGCGCCCGCCGCCTGGGGCCATCGTCGAGGACCTCCTGCTCCTGTCCCAGGTCGACCGACCCCGCCGCCGCGCCGTCCCGCACGAACCGGTGGACCTGCAGCGAGGTCGTCGACTGACGTGGTCGCCCTGCACGCGACGCCCTGCCCGGAGCCAGGAGATCGAGCTCACCTGTCGTGTCCGCCTCCGGCCCGGTGGTGGTCCTCGGCGATGCCGACCGAGCTCGACCGGGTGCTCGTCAACCTCGTCAGCAACGCGGTGAAGTACAGCCCACCGGGGGCCCACGTGCGGGTCGGTGTCGAAGACCTGCGGGCAAGGAGGCGGTCGTGGTCTGCTCCGACGACGGCTACGGCGATCTCGCCGAGCGACCAGGAGAGCCTGTTCCGCGAGTTCTTCCGCTCCGACGACCCGAGCGTGCGTCACGTGAGCGGCACCGGCCTCGGTCTGGCCATCGTGCAACGCATCGTGGACCGCCACGGCGGTCGCATCGAGCTGGACTCCGAGCTGGGTGTCGGCAGCACCTTCCGGGTCTACCTGCCGCACCCGGCGGTCTGACGGACGGTCAGCCGGCGAGCCCCAGCTCGCCCATCCGCTCCAGGTGACGGTCGGTGAGCCGGGTGAACATCCGACCAAGGGCGGCCAGGTCCATCCCGGGACGATCGACCCCGCCGGTCAGCAGCGCCGTGAGCGAGTCACGGTCGGCCGCGACGCGCTGCGCCTGGGTCAACGCCTCGCCCATCAGGCGCCGACCCCACAGCGCGAGCCGGCCGCCGAGGGGCGGATCGGCGGCGATGAGCTCGCGCACCCTGGCCACGACGAACGCTCGCGTGCCCGCCGTCGTCGTCCAGGGATGCGACGACCAGGTCGCGGGTCTGGGGGTCGAGGAAGGCCGCGATCTCGCGGTAGAAGTCGTTGGCCAGACCATCACCGACGAAGGCCTTGACCAGCCCTTCGAGCCAGTCGGACGGCGCGGTGTGGCGGTGGAAGGAGTCCAGGGCGATCTGGAAGGGCTCCATGGCCGCGAACGGGTCGGCAGCCAGGTCGGTGATCCGTTGGTGCAGCGCCGCGACCTTGGTGAGCTCGACGCTGGCCATCGTCCCCAGCGCGAGCTTGTCCTGGAGGGTGGGGGCAAGCTTGGCGTCCTCGGCGAGCCGTTCGAACGCCGAGATCTCGCCGTAGGAGATCACGCCCAGGAGATCGACCACCGCCTCGCGGTAGGCAGGGTCGGAGAGCGCCTCGTTGGCCGGCGAAAGCGGTGGATTCAGCCATGCTCGCACCCTAGCGATACCCTGGGGTCACGAGCGGCCGCCCTCTGCGACGCCGTCAGGCCCACATCCGGCCGGCCCTCGCTGCATGTGCGCGGTCGAAACGGTTGACCGCACAGCTCCGATGTACTCACTCGGCTGTCCGGCTGAACTGATGAATCCCGACGAAAGCGACCACGTGACCGACACGACCGACATGACTGACACGACTGAGACCAGCGAAGCCGTGACCCCCGAGCACGACATCACGATCCCCGCTGACATCCCCGAGCCGGTTGCGGCCACCACCTTCCGGGACCTCGGTGTCCACCCCGACATCTGCGTCGCCCTCGAGCGCGGCGGCATCACCACCCCCTTCGCCATCCAGGAGATGACGCTGTCGGTCGCCCTGCTCGGCACCGACCTCATCGGCCAGGCCCGCACGGGCACCGGCAAGACGCTGGCGTTCGGCATCCCCGTCATCCAGCGCAGCATCGCGCCGCACGACCCCGACTACGTCGACATGCCCCAGGGCAAGCCGCAGGCACTGATCGTGGCGCCGACGCGTGAGCTCGCCCTCCAGGTCTCCTCCGACATGGAGCTGGCCAGCAAGGACCGCGGCCTGCGCGTCCTGACCGTCTACGGCGGCGTCGGCTACGACACCCAGCTCGACGCCCTGGAGAGCGGCGTCGACATCGTCGTCGGCACCCCCGGGCGCCTCATCGACCTGGCCAACCGCAAGGCCCTCGACCTCGGTCACGTGCACGCGCTGGTCCTCGACGAGGCCGACGAGATGCTCGACCTCGGCTTCCTCCCCGACGTGGAGCGTCTGCTCAGCCTGACCCCGGAGACGCGTCAGACGATGCTCTTCTCCGCCACGATGCCGGCCGCGATCGTCTCGCTGGCCCGCACCCACATGCGCCACCCGATGAACATCCGCGCCGAGTCGTCCTACGACACCTCGATGGTGCCGGCGACCGCGCAGTTCATCTACCAGGCCCACGACCTCGACAAGCCCGAGATCATCGGCCGGGTCCTGCAGGCCGAGGACGCCGAGAAGATCATCGTCTTCACCCGCACCAAGCGTCAGGCCCAGCGCGTGGCCGACGACCTCGCGGAGCGCGGCTTCCCGACCAGCCCGCTGCACGGCGACATGGCTCAGGTGGCGCGCGAGAAGGCGCTGACGAAGTTCCGCGAGGACAAGATCCGGGTGCTCGTCGCCACCGACGTCGCCGCGCGCGGCATCGACGTGCGCGGGGTCTCCCACGTCATCAACTACACCTGCCCCGAGGACGACAAGACCTACGTGCACCGCATCGGGCGCACCGGTCGCGCGGGCGCCACCGGCACCGCGATCACGTTCGTCGACTGGGCCGACCTGCACCGCTGGAAGATGATCAACAAGATCCTCGACCTGCCCTTCGACGAGCCGCAGGAGACGTACTCGACCTCCGAGCACCTCTTCCACGACCAGGGCATCGTCCCCGGCACCAAGGGCCGCGTCGTCGACCCCGCCCCGGTCGAGCGCAAGCCCCGCGAGGGCGACCGCCCCCGCGGCGAGCGCAAGCCGCGCGAAGCCAACCGCAACCGCAGCCGCAGCCGCACGCGCAGCGGTCAGGACCTCACCGCGGGCGCCGGCAGCGCCGACACCAACGCTCCGATCACCGCCGGTGAGCCCCAGGAAGTCCGCACCAGTGCGTCGGGCGAGCCCGCCTCCTCCGGCAACCGCAACCGTCGTCGGCGTCGCCGCGGCGGCTCGGGCTCGGGTGGCGGCTCCGCCGCGGCCGGCGCAGCTCCTGCCTCCGAGTAAAACCCCCTCACCACCACGTTTCCGGGTCGAGTCGGCGCCTATAGTCGCCGACTCGACCGTCCGGCAGGTGCCGAGTCGGCGCCTATAGTCGCCGACTCGACCTCAGACGACGACGACGGTGGTGCCGATCGGGGCGTAGGCCCACATGCGCTTGGCATCCTTGGTCTTCTGCCGGATGCAGCCGTGGGACTGCTCGGTGCCGAGCTGGGCCTTGGTCTGCACCGGGGCCCCGTCGTCGATCGGGATGTCGTGGAAGCCGATCGCTGCTCCGGAGGGCCCGCGGGTGAAGCGCACGAACCACTTCATCGTCCCGGAGTCGTCGATGCCGTAGGCGTCCTCCGAGCGGGAGAACACCGAGTAGGTGCCCGGCTGGAGGTTGTCGGTGAGGCTTCCGGAGACCAGGTAGGTCCGCTCGACCTCCTCGTCCTCGTCGACCAGCCACACCCGCTGGGTGCCCTCGCTGAAGACCACCCGACGTCCCTCGCCCGAGGCCGGCGGGACCGCCGGATCGACAGGCACCGCCTCCTCGGCTGAGGTGGTCGGACCAGCGGTCGGGGCCGCGTACGGGGCCGTCGACGAGCCCGTCGATGGGGCCGTCGGCTCGGGATCCGCGCTCGGAGCATCCGCCTCGCGACCGACAGGATCGAGCGCGACCTGCACCAAGGTGCCGGCAGCAGCGGCCTCGCCGTCGCCGGACGAGGGAAGCACACCGAGGCCACCGAGCAGCCCGACCGTCATGGTCGACAGCGAGACTCCGAGGACCGCCATCCGCCCGTAACGGGGCCGGTAGCGCGGCGGTGGTTCCGCGCGGTGCCGGCTCACGGTGGCCTCGTCATCGCCGGACTCAGCGCGCCGCGCGCTCGACGAGGTTGGCTGCCACGGCGCGATAGGCCACAGCGCCCTTGCTGGTGCGGCTCGTCCGCAGGATCGAGCGGCCGGCGGCCGGGGCCTCAGCGAACTTGATCGTCTTCGGGATCGGCGGCTCGATGACCTCGAGGTCGTAGGTGTCCGAGATCGTCTCGAGGACCGTGCGGGCGTGGGTCGTGCGGCCGTCGTACAACGTCGGCAGGACACCCCAGACGGCCAGGTCACGGTTGGTGAAGCGACGGACGTCGTGGACCGTGTCGAGCAGCTGTCCGACCCCGCGGTGCGACAGCGTCTCGCACTGCAGCGGGATCAGGACACCGTCGGCTGCGGTCAGAGCCGCGACCGTGAGCACGCCCAGCGACGGCGGGCAGTCGAGCAGCACCCAGTCGTAGTGGATGTCCTTGGCGGCGAGGTCCTCGACCATGCTCCGGATGACGTGCTCGCGCCCGGTGCGGGTGAGCAGGTCGGCCTCGGCCCGGGCGAGCTCGATCGTCGCCGGCATCAGGGCGACGCCGTCCTCGGTGTCGACGATCGCCTCGGTCGGGTCGAGGCCCTTCGTCAGCACGTGGTGCACCGACAGCTCGAGGTCCTCGGGGTCGATGCCGAGGGAGAACGTCAGGCAGGCCTGGGGGTCGAGATCGACGAGCAGGACCGAGTGGCCGAGCTCGGCGAGCGCCGCTCCGATGGAAGCGACACTGGTGGTCTTGGCGACGCCGCCCTTCTGGTTGGCGATCGCGAGCGTGGTGGTCATCGGGACCATCATGCCGGACGCAGTACGTCGGACGTGGTACGGCGCTCGTGAGTCGCGCATGGCGTGGGTGATTGACTCCTGCTCATGGCACCCGAATCCCGCCCCGATCCCATCGGACCCGCCCGCCCCGGCACCGCTCTGATCACCGGCGCGACCGCCGGCATCGGTCACGCCTTCGCCGTCCACCTCGCTCGACGCGGCCACGATCTCGTGCTCGTCGCTCGCGACACCGCCCGCCTCGAGCAGGTGGCGAAAGCGCTGCGCACCGAGCACGGCGTCGAGGTGGAGGTGCTCACCGCCGACCTCGTCGAGCGGGACCAGCTCGCCCTCGTCGAGGCGCGGCTGGGGGATCCCGCACGACCCGTCGAGCTGTTGGTGAACAACGCCGGCTTCGGCTTGAAGCAGCGCTTCCTCGACAACCCGATCGCCGCCGAGAACGCAATGCTCGACGTGCTCGTGACCGCGGTGCTACGCCTCACCCACGCGGCCCTCGGTCCGATGACCGAGCGCGGCCACGGCGGGATCATCAATGTCTCCAGCGTCGCCGCCTTCCTGCCGCGAGGCACCTACTCGGCGACCAAGGCATGGGTCAACAGCTTCACCGAGTGGGCCGCCAACGAGTACCGCCCCCAGGGGGTCACCGTCATGGCGCTCTGCCCGGGCTTCACCAAGACCGAGTTCCACGAGCGGATGGAGGTCGCGCGAGGCACCAGCTTCATGTGGCTCGACGTCGACTTCCTCGTCGAAACGGCGCTCGACGACTTCGCCAAGGGGCGTATCTACTCGATCCCCGGCGCGCAGTACAAGACGGTCGTGGCGCTGACCCGGTTGGTGCCCAACAGGGCCCTGCAGAAGCTCCAGGGCATTGGAAGACGCTAGCGAACGACCTCTGGCGTACGCCGCCCCGACGCCGCCGACGCGGCTGCTGCGAGCCCGAGCAAGCGTTCGTACTCCTCGGGTGCCGTGGTGTTGCAGCCCAGGCCGTGATTGGACTTGCCCAACCCGTGGTGGTCGCTGGAGCCGGTGACGACCAGGTCGAGGTCGCGTGCGATCGCACGCAGCTCCTCGCGCACGTCGGGCGCCTTGTGGTCCTGATGATCGACCTCCAGCCCGCTGAGGCCGGCGTCGCGCAGGGCGGCCAGCTCCTCGGCGGGAAGGTCGTGGCGGCGTCCACGTCCCCACGGGTGGGCGAGCACGCTCACTCCCCCGGCCTCGGCCACGGCGTCGATGGTGGCGACCAGGTCGGCGGCGTAGCGGTCGACGTAGGCGGGGCGTCCGGGGTTGAGGTAGCGCTCGAAGGCGTCGTCGCGCGAGGCGACGATGCCCTTGCGCACCAGCGCGTCAGCGACGTGGGGTCGACCGGGCACCGGGGCTGCGATGTCGTCGAGGGTGACGTCGATGCCGATCCGCTGCAACGCCTCGACCATCGCAGGCGCCCTCGACCCGCGCCCCTCGACGATCCGCTCGAGGCTGGATGCGAGCGGCTCGTGGGTCGGGTCGGGCAGGTAGGCGAGCAGGTGCACGCCGCGACCGCGGTGCTTGGTGCTGATCTCCATGCCCCGCATCAGGTCGATGCCGACCCGGCGGGCCGCCTCGGCCGCTTCCTCCCACCCGTTGGCGCTGTCGTGGTCGGTGATCGCGACGACATCCAGTCCCGCGTGCTTCGCGGCCGCCACGAGCTCGGCCGGCGTCTGGGTGCCGTCGCTGGCGAGCGAGTGCGTGTGGAGATCGATGCGCATGCCCGGACTGTAGGCCGCGCCGCCGACCGTGCGCCGGGTCGACGGCATCTGGACCTTCAGATTGCGTGGACGGAGCCGCTGCGGTGGGCAAGGATCGTCCGGTGCCCGACAACCCGCCGCGCGACAACCCGCCGACCGAACCCCCGTCCGCAGAACCACCCGCGCGCGAGCCCGTGGGTCAGCGAGCAGAGCCCGGGCTTCCCCGCTACGCCGGCTGGGCGACGTACGCCCTGCTCCCTCTCCTCGAGGACGTCGACCACGCCGACGTGGCGGTGCTCGGGGTGCCGTTCGACGCCGGCACCAGCTTCCGTCCTGGGGCCCGCTTCGGACCGGCCCACATCCGCGAGCACTCCCGCCAGCTGCACCCCTACCACCAGGTCCACGACTCCTACCCGTTCGGCAGCCAGCAGGTCGCTGACGCCGGGGATGTCGCCGTCGGCCCCTACGACATCGCGGAGGCCGTCACCGCGATCGAGACGCGCGCCCACGAGCTCGTCAGCGCCGGCTCACGGATCGTCGCGCTCGGCGGCGACCACACGATCGCCCTGCCGTTGTTGCGGGCCGCGACGCGGGCGCACGGACCGGTGGCGGTGCTGCACTTCGACGCCCATCTCGACACGTGGGACACCCTGCACGGCGCGACGCTCTGGCACGGCTCGCCGTTCCGCCGGGCCTCCGAGGAGGGGCTGATCGACCTGCGCCGATCGCAGCACGTCGGGATCCGGGGCGGCATCTACGATCCCCGCGAGCTCGACGAGGACCGCGAGCTCGGTTTCGAGCTCATCCACAGCGATGCCTACCAGCACCACACCGTGGAGCAGCTGGTCGAGATCATCCGACGGCGACTCGGCGACGGCCCGGTCTACATCTCGGTGGACATCGACGTGCTCGACCCGGCGCACGCCCCCGGCACCGGAACGCCGGAGGTCGCCGGGCTCACCACCCGCGAGCTGTTCACGACCCTGCGGGGCCTGCGCGGGCTCGACATCGTGGGCTGCGACGTCGTCGAGGTCGCGCCGGCCTACGACCACGCGGGCTTGACCGGGCTCGCGGCTGCGCACACGGCTTGGGAGCTGATCGCGCTGATGGGCCTCGGCTGAGGCTCACCAGATCGGCGCGGGACCTCCGAACGGCAGCTCGACCAGGTGTGGTCCCATCTGCGCGGCGTCGCGCAGGGTCCAGTCGTCCTGGAGCAGCAGCACCGCCGACGCGGGCCGCAGCATCATCCAGAGCCACCGGCCATCGGCCTCGCCGGCGAGCACCGTGCGGTCGGCCTCCTGCTCGGTCGCGACCGTCGGCACCTGCCACAAGGGAGCCGAGTGCCGCTCGAGGCGTACGTGAGCAGACGGCGGTTCTGCACCGATGTGGGCCCCCGGGTCGGGGTCCGACATACCGGCGATGCGCGCGCCGAGGCCCACCCCGGCCTCCTCGACCACGACGATGACGTCAACGGGTCCGTCCAGCGCGCTGGGGCCCGTGCAGCAGGTCATCGTGGCGGTTGCCCGTGACGGCTCGGCCGAGACACAGGCGAAGTCGGTGACCGTCCAGCCCGGACTGAGCGGCCACGGGAGGTAGGTCGGCAGGGCGGTCGAGGCGCGCAGGTGGTCAGCGAACGCGTCGTACGACGCCAGCCGCGGACGCCAGAGCGGGTCGATCAGTCCGTGCGCAGGGCACTCGTGGCCATCCGTCGACCGGGTGAGCGGTGACGAGCAGCGCGGACAGCCGGCCTGCGATGACATGGCCCCACCGTCGCGGCACCCGCACCGTCCGTCAAGAGTTCCAGCGCAGCAGCACCGGTGTCTCGCGCTCGTAGCCGAGCACCGAGATGGTCGCGGTGTCGAGGCGCAGCAGGCGCCCGTCGCTCACCGGCAGCCCCAACCAGCGGGCCGCGAGCCCCCGCAGCGAGTGCCCGTGGGCGAAGGCCAGGGTGGTGCCATCGGTCTCGCGCGCTCGGGTCACCACGCGGTCCAGCCGATCGGAGACCTGCTCCGCCCGCTCTCCACCAGGGCACGCATCGGTCCAGACCGACCAACCCGGCACCCGCTCGCGGATCTGCGGCGTCGTCAGGCCCTCGTAGTCGCCGTAGGCCCATTCGACGAGGTCCTCGTCGAGCACCGCGTCGGGGTACCCCGCCAGCTCAGCCGTACGTCGGGCTCGGAGCCGCGGGCTCGTCAGGACCAGCGCGGGGTCGAGATCGACCAGCCGGGGCGCGAGGGCGCGAGCGTCGTCCTCCGCGTCGGGCAGCAGCGGCAGGTCGGTCACCGACGTGTGGCGCCCGTTACGGCTCCACTCGGTCGGGCCGTGACGGACGATCCAGAGCTCAGTGGGCACGCGACCAACCTAGTGGGCCGACGGCTGCTCGAGCACTTCTCTCAGCGCTCGCACTTCCGCCCGAAGCGCTGCCATCTCGTCCGCGCGCTCGTCGCCCTCCTCCTCAGCAGCCTCCTGGATCTCCTGCGAGACCGCCTCGACCAGCCACGACGCGATCGTGCCGGTCACGGTGCCGAGCAGCACGACCCCTCCGAGCATCAGGCCTATCGCGATCCACCGGCCCGCCTCGGTCACCGGGTAGGTGTCGCCGTACCCGACCGTCGTCATGGTGGTGACCGACCACCACAGGGCGTCTCCGAAGGAATCGATCGACGCCTCGGGCGCACCGCGCTCGGCATCCAGGGCTGCCAGCGCCGCGACGAACCCGAGCAGGGCCGCTCCTCCCCCGACATACACCCCTACCTTGCCCCGCAGCGTCGAAGCACCCGTGCGGGACATCACCTGCAACAGCGTGACGAGCCGCAGAAGCCGCAACGGTCGGAGGATCGGGAGCACCAGAACGACGAGATCGGGCAGGTGCCGCCAGAACCACCGCCCGCGCTCGGACGCCGTGACCAGTCGCGCGAGGTAGTCGAGGAAGAAGGCCAACCAGGTGACCACGATCGCGACGCTGCACGCGGTCGCCGCCGCCTGTGTCAATCCTGGCTGGAGGATCGGCCAGGCGTAGGCCGCGAGAAAGACGCCCGCGAGAAGCGTGAGCAGGATGTCGAAGCGTTGGCGCGATGTCATGCCCGCATCATCGCGGCCGAGCCGACCTCAGCTCTGCGGTCCGGCCCAGTTCTTGTCCGGCGTCGGCACCGGGCGGCCAGGCTGCTCGCCGCCACGCGCCTCGAGATAGGAGTCCTTCGGCACCATCACCTTCCGACGGAAGATGCACACGATCTTGCCGTCCTGGTTGTAGCCGATGGTCTCGACGTAGACCACGCCCCGGTCGTCCTTGCTCTTCGACTCGGTCTTCTCCAGGACGGTGGTCTCGCCGTAGAGCGTGTCCCCGTGGAAGGTCGGCGCCACGTGACGCAGCGACTCGACCTCGAGGTTGGCGATCGCCTTGCCGGAGACGTCAGCCACGCTCATGCCGAGCAGGATCGAGTAGACGTAGTTGCCGACCACGACGTTCTTCTTGAACTGCGTGGTCTCCTCGGCGTAGTTGACGTCGAGGTGCAGCGGGTGGTGGTTCATCGTCAGCAGGCAGAACAGGTGGTCGTCGTACTCGGTGACCGTCTTTCCGGGCCAGTGCTTGTAGGTCGCTCCGACCTCGAACTCCTCATAGCTACGACCGAACTGCATGACGACTCCTTTGTGCTGACGGACTGAGAGTGCCCAGGCGGATGGCGCTCTGTGGGCGCTGTCATCTTGTCAGCCTCCCTCGCGACCCCCGTCGGAGGCTGAGCAGTGAGCGGCCAGATGCTCACCCCCGGAGGCTGAGCAGCGAGCGCCAGCGAGCGTCGACGAAGCCCGGTGACGCACCCACCCACGTCGGGAACGGTCCGCGTTCGGCTCACTGGGCTTCGTCGACGGGCTCGCCCAGGGGCTCGCCCTGCTCAGCCTCCGGAGAGCGCCAGCGAGCGTCGACGAAGCCCCCGCCGGCCAACCGCCCACGTCATCCACAAGCGATGGGAACACACTATCGATTGTCGGTGGTCACCACTAGAATCAGAGACATGAAGCAAGCCCCCACCGACCCCGAGCTCGCGGCAGTCCGCGACGCCCAGGGAGCGCGCGATGCCGCAGAGGTGGCCCTGCTCCAAACCGTCATCACCTGGACCTGCGCCCACCGCGTCGACAACTCACTCGTCGACGAACTCACCTTCGGCGTCGACGGGATCCTCCTCGGCGGCGTCGGCTGCCCGCTCGTCAGTGAGTTCGACGTCTACGACCTCGCAGTCGGCCTCGGGATGTCCACCGACGCCGGGTGCACCTACGTCGGCAAGGTCCTCGAGCTGCGCTACCGCCTCCCCAAGACCTGGGAGAGGGTGCTGGCGTTGGAGGTGCCGGTGTGGAAAGCGTTCAAGGTGTGCGAATCAACGATGAACCTCAGCTACGAAGCAGCCCGCTACATCGACCAGATGCTCGCCCCCGTCCTGCACTCCTGCACCTTCGCCCAGATCGAGCGCACCGTCGCCCAAGCTGTCGACCTCTACGACCCCGACGAAGCCGAACGCCGCGCCGCCAAGGCCGCTGATGACCGGTCCTTCGACATCCACCTCGGCACCCGCGGCCCCACCACCGACGGCACCATCGCCATCTCCGGGTCCGTCTCACTCGAAGACGCCCTCGACCTCGAGCAGGCCGTCAAGGACGGTGCCAAGACCCTCGGCGACCTCGGCTGCGACGAGTCCCTCGACGTCCGCCGCTCGATGGCCGTCGGAGAGATGGCCCGCAACCAGCTCGCCCTCAACCTCGAAACCGAAGACGGCGACGAAGCTGCGCAGAGCACGACATCGGGTGGTCGCACCGGTGGTGGGCGTGGGGTGAACCTCTACGCCCACCTCGACCCCGACACCCTGCACGCCACCGTCGACAACGTCGGGCGCCGGCGACGTGTTGATCGATCAGATCAAGGCCTGGTGCCAGACCGTGGGGAACACGGTCATCATCCGGCCCGTGATCGACCTCAACACCCAAATCTCCACCAACGCCTACACGCCCACCGAGAAGCTCGTCGAACAAGTCCGACTCCGTGACCAGGTCTGCGTCTTCCCCCACTGCCCCCGACGCGCCAGGTGGTGCGACCTCGACCACCGGACCCCCTACAACAAGAACCAACCCCACTGCCGGCGGCCCGACCGCGACCCAGAACCTGGCGCTGCTGTGCCGAAGCACCACCGGGCCAAGACCTTCTCCCCCTGGACCTATCAGTCCCCCGAACCCGGGGTCTACGACTGGACCAGCCCCTCCGGCCTTCGCTACCGCGTCATCCGCGGACGCCGCCACGGACGCCTCCCCATCACCACCCCCCTCGAAGAACCCTGAACACCCCGCCCCGACACCCCGCTGAGACCAGCGGGGTCATCGGCACGTCCAGACGCACCGGAGGCTGAGCAGCGAGCCCCAGCGAGCGTCGACGAAGCCCCGCAACGTACCCACCCGCGCCGGGGACGGCCCGCGCCCGGCTGACAGGGGCTTCGTCGACGGGCTCGCCCAGGGGCTCGCCCTGCTCAGCCTCCGATACGCCGCACCGGAGGCTGAGCAGCGAGCGCCAGCGAGCGTCGACGAAGCCCCGCAAGGTGCCCACCCGCGTCGGGGACGGTCCGCGTACGGCTGACAGGGGCTTCGTCGACGGGCTCGCCCAGGGGCTCGCCCTGCTCAGCCTCCGGTACGCCGCGCCGGAGGCTGAGCAGCGAGCGCCAGCGAGCGTCGACGAAGCCCCGCAAGCTACCCACCCGCGTCGGGGGACGGTCGGCGTACGGCTCACCGGGCTTCGTCGACGGGCTCGCCCAGGGGCTCGCCCTGCTCAGCCTCCGGAGAGCGCCAGCGAGCGTCGACGAAGCCCCACGACATACCCACCCGCGTCGGGGGACGGTCGGCGTCCGGCTCACCGGGCTTCGTCGACGGGCTCGCCCAGGGGCTCGCCCTGCTCAGCCTCCGGTGGGCAGCGAGCTGCTACGCGCCGCCGCCGCCGGCCTTGCGCCGGTGCATCTTCGGGGCGCCGCCGACGACTTCGGAGCCGTGGGCCTTCTCGTGGAGCGGGCCGTCCTCGTGGACGCCCTTCTCCCCGCGGTTCTTGCGATCGAGCGCCTCGCGCATCTTCGCCTTCAGGTCGTCGTTCTCAGCCATGGGTCCTCCTGGTCTCGACGGTTGCGACCGGGTGACGGCCGTTGCGCCCACCTTGGCACCCGCGGGCGCGTCCGTCCACGGCATATCCGCGGCGCGCCACGAGGTTTCCTCGACTCGCCTAGACTCGGGGGCACGTCCCTCCCAGCGGAAGGACGACTCCCCCAGTGACCGATCCGTGCCCGAGAGGTGATGTGTGCGCCCCAGCATCACCCGCCGAGACCCCACCCTGCTGCTCGTCGTGGCTCTCGTCGTCGTCCTGGCGGCCCTGGTGGGCACTCCCCTGCTCATGTCGGGACCCGACGACAGCGACCTCGCGCCGAGCAGCGGCCTGCAGCCCGGGACGACCCCGGGCGTCATCTCCTCCCCCACGGATCTGCCCGCACCGACGAACCCGGTCAAGGCCAAGGTCAAGGGCAAGACCAAGTCCAAGGGTGCGCCGCGCCTCGACATCAAGAAACAGGGCCAGCAGCAGTGTGTGGCCGCTGACGAGCCGACCGACTTCACGGTTGTCTCCTACAACATCAAGTCGGGGCACCTCGCCGGTTCCCTGTCGCGCATCTCCGACGCCCTGCGCGCCAGTAGCGCCGATGTCGTGCTCCTCCAAGAGGTCGACCAGCTGCGCTACGCCTCCGGCCGCATCGACATGCCGGCCGTCTTCAGCGCCCAGCTCGACCTGGCCTACGCCTTCGGCAAGAACGTCCCACACGCCGACGGCGGCGGCTACGGCACCTTGATCTTGTCGCGCTTCCCGCTCGTCTCGGTGAAGAACACCTTCCTCCCCCAGCCTCGCGACACCCAGCGCCGAGGCCTCCTGCACGCCGTCATCGACGTCGACGGCACCGAGGTGAGCATCTACAACACCCACCTGCAGAACGCCGACCTGCCGGCCCGCATGCTCCAGGCCGGATCGATCGACGCCATCGTCTCCGCCGACCCCCGCCCCCGCATCCTCGGCGGCGACATGAATGCGCCGCCAGGATCGGGTCCGATGAACATCATCACCCGGCGCTGGACCGACACCTGGTCCACCGTCGGCAACGGCGCGGGCCGCACCGCGCCGGCCGGCTCCCCCCGCGCCCGCATCGACTACCTGCTCCACGGTGGCGAGGGCATCGCGCCACTCGCGGCCGATGTCCTGCCGATACGGCTCTCGGACCATCTGGCCGTGCGGGCGTCCTACCGGCTTGCTGCCGACGGCACCGAGATCTGTTTCCAGAAGCTCAGCTGACCGACGCCGTCAGGATTCGTCGAGGTCCACGATCAGCCCGGCGAGCCCGGCCAGCGCGGCCTCGGTGATCTCACCGTCGGCCACCTCGCTCGGTGCGATCCCCTTGACCGCCACCGGGTCGAGGTCCGACCAGTCCCCGATCAGCCGTACGTCGGTCTCCTGCAGCGCCGCGACCGTGTGGCGGGTCTGCTCCACGACCCAGTCCTCAATGGGCAGCCCCAGGCTGGGCTCCTCGCCGCGTCGCGCCGCAAGCACGGTCTTGGCCAGGATCCGCTTGCGCAGCCGGAACATCTCCTTCGAGACCACGCCGGCGTCGTCGAGCAGCTCGTTGAGCCGCCGCAACGCCAGGATCGAGGCCAGTCCGAGCGACTCGTTGGCCGTCTTCACGACCGGGTCCGTCCCGAAGTCCACCCCGGTCGCCTCGCCGAAGCGCTGGGCCAGCACGGACCGATCAGCACCGGGCTGCGGGACCGTGACCACAGAGATCCGCTCGATCCCGACCACCGAGGACCACTCCTCGACCAGCCGGACGACGTGCTGCTGGCGCCAGAAGCTCCCCGCTGCCGAGGCCCGGTCGTGCACGCCTTCCCCACGCCCGGGCGCCTGCGCGGCCACCTCGGCGTGGTACTCCTCCCACGTCCAGGAGCGGCCGTTCTGGATCGTCTCCTGCCACATCGAGACCAGGGTCCGGTTGAGGTCACGCACGGTGAAGACCACGTCCACGTCGCCACCGAGCTCTTCGACGATTCGAGCCGCCCGCTTGGGCTTGGCGGGGCCGAGGAACTCCATCGAGATGATCGAGGATCCGGCCCGGTGCTCGGCGATCTCATCGATCATCCGTTGCCAGGCGCCACGGCGCTTGTCGGCGACCCCGATGGCTTGCTGGATCGCACGGGACTGGTGGCCCCAAGCATCGCCTGGCACGAGCACACCCGCGGCCCCGAGGCGTTCCTTCTCAGCGAAGATCAGCGCCTGCAGGTAGCTGGTGCCCGACTTCATCGTGCCGACGTGCAGGATGACGCGATCGCTTCGGGCGTTCATGCGCGCAACCCTAGGGGATCCGCCGCCCACACCACCGGCAGACCGTGACCCGTCGTGGTGGCCAGCACCTCGCGGGTCCCACCCGGCCAGGTCTCGAGCACCACGAGGAACTCGTGCTCGCCATCGGAGGTACGTCGGGTCGGTTCCAGGAAGAGGTGGGCGAACGGCGCCTCGGCCGAGGAGGCCGACGCTCCCAAGGTGTCGATCCGGCGGCGTACCCGCTCCTGCTCACGCCGGTCGAGGTACTGCCACATCACCGAGTGCCACAGCACGGTGAGCGCGCCGTCGACGAGGCCGAGGGCCTCGACGGTCTCCGCAGCCCCGGCTCGCTCCACGCGCACCGGTGAGTGCGCCGCGAGGGCCAACGCTCCCCGCAACCGCTCGTGGCGCGCGACCTGATCAGCCCAGACGTAGGCGGTCAGCGCGAGCCGGCCGTCGGTGGTGCTCGCGTCGATCGGCATCACGTCACTGCCGACCCGCTCCACGATCCGCGGCCAGGGTGCCTGCACCGGCACGGACCCGTTCAACGCGCCGTCGAGGAGCACCGGTGAGTCAGCAGGCCCCACGACGGCGCCGCCCATGCCGTAGCGGAACTGATCGGCGAGCAGGTTCAGCCCGGCCGACGACCCGACCTCCACGAGCCGTACGGGCAGGTCGCCGAGCCGCGACGTGAGCGTCAGCAGTCCGCCCATCAGGCCGGCGGCCCGGCCGATCTCGTTGGTCTGGGGAGGACGGTCGAGCCACTCCCGGACGGCCGCAGGCTCGGCGGCGACGAGGTCGCACCAGCCCAGCCAACCGCCCTCTAGCTCCCAGGCCCCGCCGACGCTCGGGTAGTACGCCGCCAGCGCGCCCGCACGTCGTTCGAGCACCAGCCGGTGGATCGAGCCGGCCAGGCGCAAGCCGGTCGCCGCCGGTCCCGGCGCGTCGACGTGATCGGCGAGCAGCTCGGCGAACAGGCCGCCACCGTCGACGTCGTCGGCGACCCGCTCCAGCAGCCCGGCATACATCGGCGAGCCGAGGGACGCGCACGCGAGGGCCTGACGGCGGATGTTCTCCCCCAGCTCCACGTCAGGGACGCTCCAACCCGAGCTCGTCGGCCAGCGGCTCCATGAGCGTGCGGGCGTACTCGGTGGTCATGTGCTCGCTGTCGCGCATCGTGACGTAGTGGCCCACGACCGACGGGCACAGCCCCTCGAAGCAGAACCACTTCTCGGCATCCACGACGAGCGCACCGAGCTCCTCGGCGATCCGCCCGAAGCCCTGCTGGTAGCGGCGGGACTCCTTGCCCGCCTCGAACAGGCAACCGCCCAGGTGCCGCACGCCGCTGGCCAGGCAGACCCCCGGCTCGCGGGGCAGCTTGGGGGTGTTGGCCAGCAGGGCCACCTGGGGAGCCAGCGACTGCAGCAGCTCCAGCTCACGCCGCATGCCGTCCATCTGGATCGCGCGGAACTGCCGGGGCTTGGTGAAGCCGACCGCTGTGCCGTCCGCACCGATCACCTTCGGCAAGGCCGCCGAGGCCACGATCACCAGCTCGGGATCGAGCTCGGCGATCATCTCCAGGCTCCACTGCTTGAAGTCGTTGCACTCCGGCCACTCGCGCAAGGTCTCGGGATCGAGCCGCTCGGCCTGGCTCGCCGGGCAGCCGGTGTAGACGAAGTTGAAGGCGGTGTAGCCGTAGCGCTCACCCAGCAGGTCAGTCGCCGGCGTCCAGGCGCGGGCGTGGGAGTCACCGATCACCACCATCGACCGGTCGGCCCCGGTGTCGCCCATCGGGCAGAGCTCCTGGGTGCCGGTGCGGTAGTCGCATGCCCCGAGCGGAGCGGTGTCCTGGCGGATGCCGTTGAGAGGGGGCACCAGCTCGCCCGGCACCGGGCGTTCCTGACGCGCCGCCAGCACGGAGGCCTGCACGAGCGCCTGCGCCGGATCGTCGCTCAGCGCCTCCTCGCCGGCGTACTCAGCGGCGGTGATGGCGGGGTTGTCGTCGTTGACGCCCAGGCGCCGGTCGACCCAGCCGTTGCCGACGACGAGCGCGAGCACCAGGACCCCGACGCTGGCCGGGTAGAGCGCCACCGCGACACGGGGCAGGCGCCACCAGCGACCGCGTCGGAACGGCTGCTCCACGAGGTAGTAGGTCAGCGCGCTGAGCGCCACCACTGCGCCCAGGGCCAGCACGAGATGCCCGGTGGAAAGGGTCCGCTCACGCCAGTAGGAACCGGCGATCCGCAGGACCGGGAAGTGCCAGAGGTAGAGCGAGAAGGACCAGTCGCCGATGACCCGCGCCGGGGCGGTCGACAGCAGCCGGGCGACCCCGGTGGCGGCTCCCCCGGGCATCCCGCCGACCCCGAGCAGCAGGACCGTGCCGCCGACCGGCAGCAGCGCGGCGTACCCGGGGATGGGCGTGCGGGCGGTGAACAGGGCGACGGCGACTCCGATGGCCACCAGCCCCAGCACGGCCCCGACCTCCAGCACCCAGGGCGGCAGCCTGCGCCGCGTGGGGGTGGCGAGCAGGATCGCCAACAGCGAGCCGAGGCCGAGCTCCCAGCCGCGCGCGAAGCTCGAGAAGTACGCCGACGCGGGCGAGGCGTAGGTGGCCCACACCGACCAGGCCAACGAGGCGACGGTCAGGAAGCCCAACGCCCCTAGCGCCAAGCGGTGCAACGAGGGTCCGCCGCCGCGCACTGCCTGACGACGTACGAGCAGGGCCAGGACGAGCAGCAGCACCGGCCAGACCAAGTAGAACTGCTCCTCCACCGCCAGCGACCAGTAGTGCTGCAGCGGGGAGACGGGCTGGTCGGTGGCGAAGTAGTCGGTCTCGACCGAGGCGAAGCGCACGTTCGCCGCGAAGAAGGCCGACCAGAGGGCATCGGTGAAGAGCTCGGTCGTCCGCAGCACCGGCAGGAAGACCGCGGAGGCGATCACCGTCCCGACCAGGACCACGGTCGCGGCCGGGAGGATCCGGCGCGCTCGCCGCGCGTAGAAGTCCAGCAGCGAGACGCGTCCGGTGGAGGCGGCTTCACGTACCAGCAGCCCGGTGATCAGGAACCCCGAGATGACGAAGAAGACGTCGACCCCGATGAAGCCACCCTCGAAGCCGGTGAAGCGTGCGTGGGCGAGGATCACGAGCACCACGGCAACCGCCCGCAGCCCCTGGACGTCGCCCCGGAACCGGCTCGCCGCCTTCGATCGTTGCTCCGGGGTCACCGAGACACCCTGGGACACCGACACCGTCTCACCGCCCTCCGGAAAGTCCCGGAGATCGTGTCACACCAACGGGCTCCGCCCGCCCCCACCACGCACGGCCGGCCCCGACCGCTCGCGAAGCCGGCCCGCTCAACCGTCGAGCCAAGCGGGCGGCTACTTGAGCTTGTACTCCTTCAGCATGGAGCGACCGATGATCATCTTCTGGATGTCAGCGGTGCCCTCACCGATGAGCATGAACGCGGCCTCGCGGTAGAGACGCTCGATCTCGTACTCCTTGGAGTAGCCGTAGCCGCCGTGGATCCGGAAGGAGTCCTGGACGACCTCGTTGCAGTACTCAGCGGCGAGCATCTTGGCCATCCCGGCCTCGACGTCGTTGCGCTTGCCCTTGTCCTTGAGCCGAGCGGCGCGGACCATCATCGCGTGGGCGGCCTCGACCTTGGTCGCCATCTCGGCGAGGCGGAACAGGATCGCCTGGTGGTCGGCGATCTGCTTGCCGAACGTCTCTCGGGTCTGGGCGTAGGCGATGCCGAGCTCGAAGGCACGGTTGGCGATGCCGCAGGCACGGGCGGCGACGTTGACGCGGCCGACCTCGACGCCGTCCATCATCTGGTAGAAGCCCTTGCCGGACTCGCCACCGAGGATCTGCTCGGCATCGATCTGGTGGCCCTCGAAGACGGCCTCGGTGGTGTCGACGCCCTTGTAGCCCATCTTGTCGATCTTGCCGGGGATGGTCAGGCCGGGCGCGGTCTCACCGAAGCCCTCCTTCTTCTCCACCAGGAAGGTCGACATGTTCTTGTAGACGCTGTCGTCGCCCTCGTCGGTCTTCACCAGCACGGCGATCAGGTTGGACGAGCCGCCGTTGGTCAGCCACATCTTGGCGCCGTCGATGGTGTAGTTGCCGTCCTCGCCCAAGGTGGCCTTGGTCTTGATGGCCGCGACGTCGGAGCCGAGTCCGGGTTCGGACATCGAGAACGAGCCACGCACCTCACCGGTGGCCATCCGGGGCAGGTACTTCTTCTTCTGCTCCTCCGTGCCGTGCTGCATGATCATGTAGGCGACGATGAAGTGGGTGTTGATGACGCCGGAGACGCTCATCCAGCCGCGCGCGATCTCCTCGACCACCAGGGCGTAGGTCAGCAGCGACTCGCCCAGTCCGTCGTACTCCTCGGGGATCATCAGGCCGAAGACGCCGAGCTCCTTGAGCCCGTCAACGATCTCCTGCGGATACTCGTCAGCGTGCTCGAGCTCGGTGGCGACCGGGAGGATCTTCTCCTCGGTGAAGGTACGCACAGCCTTGAGGATCTGGAGCTGGTCCTCGGTCAGTCCCTCGGTCTCACACAGTCGGGTCATGGTTCGAGCTCCTTCAGGGCGGTTGGACGGCGTCGCTCCGACGATTCTGACCTACCAGGCCAACCGACAGCGACGCGGACGACTCTGCGATATTACCGGCGAGTACGGAACCCCCTTCGGGTGGTCTCAGGTTCGGCGCCCCGGTCTGACATCATGCTCCCCATGACGCGCCGCTGCTTCCTGCACGTCGGCAGCCCGAAGACCGGGACGTCGTACCTCCAGAACGTGCTGTGGCAGTCGCGCGATGCGCTTGCCGCCCACGGGGTGTCGCTGCCGCTGCAGCGCAACGATCACTACTTCCTCACGCTGCAGCTGCGGGGGCGCTACTCCCCCAAGATCGACCCGCCGCGCGCCGCCGATGTCCTCGAGCGCCTCGACGCCGCCCTCGCACACGGTGACGACGACATCCTGATCACCCACGAGCTGCTCTCGGTCGTCCCGCAGAAGCAGGTCGACGCCTTCCTCGAGCGGCTCTCCGCCTTCGAGGTGCACGTGATCGTGACCACGAGGTCCTTGGACCGTCAGCTGCCCTCGGAGTGGCAGCAGTTCGTCAAGACCCGCCACACCGGCACGTACGACACGTTCCTCGAGCAGGTGCGCACCTCCCCCCGTCACCGCTTCTGGCGCGGGCAGGACTTCGCGGCGATCGCCGAGAGGTGGGGCCGGTCCCTGCCCCCCTCTCGAGTGCACGTGGTCACGGTGCCGCCCACCGGGGCCCCGCCCGACGAGCTCCTGCGTCGCTTCTGCTCGGTCATCGGCGCCGATGCCGACGACCTCGACGCCGACGTGACCCGCGACAACGCCTCGATCGGCTACGAGCAGGCCGAGCTGCTACGGCGGGTCAACGAGACCCTCGGGACCCGCCTGCGCGCCCACCGGACCGCCTATGCGCGTGTCGTGAAGTTCTGGTACGCCGAGCGCGTGCTCGCCGCACAGCGGGGGCAGCGACTGGTGCTGCCGGAGTCCGAGCACGACTGGTGCACCGAGGTGTCGCGCAAGCAGGCGGAGAGCATCACGGCTGCCGGGTACGACGTCGTGGGCGACGTCGCCGACCTCATGCCGGTCTTCGGCTCGCGCCCGACACCGACCCTCAGCGCGGACGACGAGCGGCTCCTCCAGGTCTCCCTCGAGGCGATGGCCGACATGCTCGTCCAGCGCCAACGCGACCTCGACGTGATCCGCGGCCTGCGCCGCGACCTGCGACGGGCACGGCGCCTACGCCGGTTGAGCAGCCAGGCCGCCGGCCCCGCAGCCGGCCGGGTGCGTCGGGTCCTCGGGCGAGCGCGGCGGCGCCTCAGCCGCGCCGGCGCCTGAGCATCGCGCCCAGCCGACCGGTCAGTCGTGGAAACCGCGACGGGGCCGACGTTGACGAGACCGAGTCCGAGACGTCCCGCGCCGCGCGGCGACGATCCATCTCGTCGCCGAGCACGATCGCCAGCGCTCGCGCGGCGACCTCGCTGACCTCCGCCTCCGTGGGCTGAGAGGGACGGGACGAGAAGGAGGCCGGGTCCGGGAGCAGGTCGGCGAGGTCGCCGACGATGTCGACGCCGCGGGCGGCGAGGTGATCGACGTGGCGCCGGGAGACGCTCTGGGTCCACGCGCGATGGCTCTCGGGGATCTCGATCCGGTTCCCCGGCTGCTGGGCCAGGATCTGGGTCGACAGGTAACGCTTGCCCACGTCGCCGTAGACGTCGCGCTTGCGGTGCGTCGGAGCGAGCTGCTCGTTGACCCGGCGCAGCACCTCGGCGCCGACGTGCTTGAGCCCCTCGTTCTTGCGGATGACCTGACGCTCGAGTCCGGCGGGGTCGACGCCGAGGACCTCGCAGAAGCGGTCGAGCAGCAGCGCGGGGTCGCTGCCCGTCGGTGGGACGGTGACCACGTGGATCCGTTCGCTCGGCACGTGGCGGGCCCAGGCGTCGACGAGGCGGGGGACGTCCTTCTGCCGCCACAGGGCGTGGCCGGGGACCTCCTCGTTGCGCTCGAGCTTGTCCAGGTAACCGCTGAACGATTCACTGCCGCCCGCTTTCAGCGACTCCTGCCAGGCCGAGGGGATCTGACGCGCCAGGTCCCGCAGGGTCATGATCACGTGCACCTCGCGGTCGCCGCAGGCCCGGAGCAGCCGCGAGATCTGCTCATCGGTCGCCGGAGCGAGCGACTCCTCGCTGACCAACGCGGTGGGTTGCGAGGTCGCGGCAAGGGTCGAGGCGAAGTCCTGCACGGCTGCGGCCACACCCGGCGGGTCGAAGTCGCGGTAGCGGCCGCGCACGTCGAGCATCAGCCAGAACATCCGTCGCTTGGTGGGAGGCACGACGGCCACGCCCTGCGCCGCGAGCTGCTCCACCGAGGCGAAGACGATCCCCTGCAGGTAGGACGTGCCCGTCTTCTGAAGGCCGACGTGGAGAAAGATGCGACCGGCCATGGCGGTCAGCATAGTGACGCCGTCAGAGGCTCTGGTGGTAGCGGTCGAGGATCTCCAACGCCTCGGCGTTGTCCCCGCGCACGAGCGGCACGAGCAGCTCGGTGACCAGGTCGGTCAGCTCGGCGACCCGCAGGCTCGTCTGCCGGCACTCCTGGACTTCTTCCTCGAGCGCGGCCACCCGACGCTTGAGGCTCAGGGGCGAGGCCGCCGCGACCTTCTCGGCGGTCTTGCGGATGCGCCCCGGGGCCTGGTCGTCGTCACTCATGTCGTCCTCATCGTTTCTCGGTCGGGGGCCACTGCGCGACCATGCGACACAGGGTGGAGGCGCCCGGCGCAGTGCCGGCGGGGCGTTCTTCACAGTAGAGGACACGGGCTCCGGACGCGGCGAGCTCCTCCTCGACGACCTCGCGGGCGAGCTCGGCGACATGGTTCACCTCGGCGTAGTCGTCCTCGCCGTTCTTGCTCAGGAACGTCAGGTAGAGCCGTCCGTCGCCGTCGTGGAGCATCCCGGCCGCGGTGCGCCACAGCGCAGCCCGCCCCGCTCGGGAGGTCGCGTCGGCGAGGTGCCGGGCGTGCAGGATCCGAGGTCCCGGTAGCACCGCCCCCCGCACCACCGCGACGGCAACGTGCCGGTTCTCCAGCATGTTGAACGTCCGGAAGTCCGGGCCCGGCCCGTCCCCCCACTCGCGCGCCTGGTGGCGGAAGTAGAAGCGGCTCTGGTCGAGCGCGAGGGTCGGGATGCCACGCTCGGCGATGAACGAGGCCTCGCGACCGCGGCCACAGCCGAGGTCGATGAAGGAAGCCATGTCGGGCTCGCTGTCGACGACCCAGTGGATCGCCTGGGCCGGTTTGCGCCGACGTCCGAACTCACCCGACAGGTAGAGCCGGTCCCAGGTCGAACGACCGACCCTGGTGCCGCGGAACCACCCGTTGAAACGTCGCGACGTGGAGGCAGGGGTCCCGAAGTGGAAGGCGGGGTCCGGCACCCGCCAGGACTCGCCGTACGTGGCTGTGAGCAACCGATCGGGATCCGCAGGCACCGGGAACGGGCGCCCCTCCAGCGTCGCGGTGGTGAGCGGGAAGATCCACTCGCGCTCGAAGGGCGTCCGGATCTCTCCCAGCAGGTGCAGCATCCCGTCGCGCAGGAAACCACCGAACAGATCGAGGCCCCGGATGGCGCCGTCGCTCTCCACCACGTCGATCTTGATCGCCGCCCCGGAGTAGCGCACGACCTGGTAACCCCGGGCCCGCAGGGCTCGTTGCAGGGCGAAGCTCTCGAGGGTGACGTCGGCCGGGTCGCTGTGCTTGGAGACGTAGCCGAGATCGGCGTCACTGTCGTGACCGATCAGCTTCTGGTCCCGTACGGCGCCGAGCAGCGTGCCGTAGCTGAGGAAGGCCTCGATGCCGCACTCCCGGACGACCTCGATGATCTCGGCGATCGAGTCCAGCAGCGGTTGGACGGCGTCGTCGCTGCGGCCCTCGAACGTCTCGACGCGGCGGAAGTACTTGTCGAGCGCGATGGGGCGTCCGCGGCCGTTGACGATGGCGATGGGGGTCTCCGCGGTCCCGAAGGCGACCTCATCGGAGAACAGCGCCGCTTCGTCACCGTGCTCGTTGACCGTGATGGTGGCCCGGCCGTCGAGGAACTCCTCGAGCGCCTCGGGCCAGGGCACCAGGTGGTCGAGGCCGGCGCGTTGGCCGTCGCGGTGCAGCCAGAACGACCAGATCCGTCGGCCGTCGAACGAGACGTCCAAGATGGCCTCGTCGCGCGAGCGCGCCTTCACTCCGGCGCCGTCGACGCGCACCCGGGTCACAGCCATTCGCGTACCTTAGCGGCCGCGACGCGCTCTTCGGCAGCGACTCCCACCTCGGCTCAGCCCAGGCGCTGGAATATCTCCGCGGCCTCGTCGAGCGCGCTCTGCCCGGTGCGCAGAGTGAGGTCGGTGCTGCGCTCGACCACGTCCGTGGTCACCGAGCGGCTGAGGTCCTGGCGCAGGCTCCACGCTCCCGCGGCATCGCTGACCAGGATCAACGTCGGCGGCGGCACGGCCTCGGTCCAGGCCTGGGCACACGCGTCCTTGCACCGTCGTATCCAGCTGTTGCCCTGGCCGCTGGCGCGGAGGGCCTTGCGCAGCTTGAGCTCCATCGTCGTCATCGGGCCGCTCACCACCGACACCTGGACGGAGACACCCCGACGGGCGGCAGCAGCCAGGCGTGACCGTGCGGCGAACAGGTCCACCCGGCTCGAGACCATCCGGAAGGTCGAACCGGGCACGGCTGCGTTGATGCCCTTCTTCAGGCTGCGCAGCACCGACCGCTTGGCGGCGTTGCCTCCGTCGGGGTCGCTGCGCACGAGCACGGTGTCCTCGGGCAGGTCCTCGGTCCACGAGAACCCGGCGACCACGGCGTCGTGGTCCGACTTCAGCTCGACGGGATAGTGCTGGTCGGCGAGCAGTGTCTCGGACCCACGGTTGTAGATGTAGTCGATGGTGGCGCCGAAGTGGTCACCGGTGGGGAAGAAGGTGCCGAGCGTGTCGAACGTCGGCACGAGACCGCGCGGCTCCACCAGGTCACGCGGATAGCGCCCGCTCTTGTAGTGAACGTTGAAGTCACCGCCGACCAGGACCGGCCCGGCCGAGCTGAGCTGGTCGGTGAGGATCCCGAGTCGCTCGACCGAGCGGCGCAGCAGGTCAGGCATGTTCTTGTCGAGCGGGGCGACATGGATCGAGACGACCGAGACGACCCGGCCGTCGACGTCCTGCAGGGTCACCCAGTTCGCGAAGCGTCGACCGATCTCCACCTGACGGCCCTTGGGCTTGCCGCGCCAGTTCGAGATCCGGAAGACGCCCTGGCCGAGCGGGGTCCACCGGTCGCTCCGCCAGGCGACCGGGGTGGCAGCCGTGAAGCGGTTGCGCATGTCGCGATAGATCGAGTAGCCCGCGGGAGGAGCCATCACGGCATCCGAGCGGAACGGGACCTCGTTGTAGGTCACGAAGTCGGGCTGGAGCGCGAGCACCTTGGCGACGTCCTTCTGGAACTTCTCCACGGTCAGCCCGGTGTAGATGTTGGCCTGCACCATCGTCAGGTCGCTGACCACGGGCTCGTCGGTGGGCCCCGAGGGATCCGCCGCCAGGCCGGCCACCGCGGCGGACGGGACTGCAGCCGGAGCCGCGACCGAGGTCGCGCTGAGCGCGGGCACGGCGAGGGTCGCCAGCGCCACGGCGCCGACGAGGAGTCGGACCGGTCGGAACGGTCGCGTCGTGCGGCCGTGGAAGGACAGGGCGCAAGCAGGCATCGGGGGGAGCTCCTTGGTGGGCAGACGGCCAGGGGGGAGCCTGACCACAGGAATCACACCACCCCCACCAGTCACACGCAACCGCCTTGGGCGAACTACAAATGTGTAATTCTCAGTGCCCTTCCTGAGGCTTCGCTCCCGAGCCGTCAGCGCAGAGTGGCGACGGCACTGATGAAGAAGTGGTCACTGATCCGGCTGGTGACCGGCGTGGTGTCGCGCCGGTAGTTGCTCCAGGACACTCCACTGCCGACCACCCAGTCGACAGCGATCGGCCCCGGAGGCGGCCGGCAACCGCCGCTGTAGCTACCCCCGTTGGACGCTGACATGCCGGTCTTCGGGATCACGTTGCAGTAGAAGATCTCGCGGTCGTTCATGTCGCCGGTGACGAGCACCGGTAGCCCGGTGGACTTCAGGTTGTTGACGATCGAGACCAGCGTCGCCTGGCCCTGCCTGCGCTCGACGAGGTAGCGGCCGTCGTGGGCGGACGGGTGGGTGTTGACGACGTAGAACTCCCGCCCGGTCCCCCGGTCTCGCAGTCGTAGGATCGGCTGGGGTCGCGGCCTGCCCATGAAGGGGATGGTGAACCGATCGCCGCTGACGAACTCGAAGCGGCCCGCGTCGTAGAGGATCGAGTTGTCGGTCTCGGCGACGCCCCACTGGAAGCCCGGGTAGGCAGCCATCCCGGTGCGGGCCTGCAGGGTCCGCAGCTGGTCGTCCTGGAGCTCCTGCGTGCCGAGGATGTCGACGCCGTGGTCGGCCATCCGGTTGGCCGCTCCTACCGATCGGGTGGAGGCAGGCGGGAAGTTGCGTCGATCGCCTCCCGGAGCCGTGTGCTGGCTGCCGAGGACGTTGAACGAGCCGATGGTCAGCGAGAAGGGCGCGTTGGAGACCGCGGCCGCAGCCTTGGCTGCCGCTTTCGCTGCGGCCTGGTCCTTCTTGGCCTTCTTCTCCGCGAGAGCGACGAGGTCGCCGATGGCCTTGCTGCGCTCCTGCACCGCCGTCTCGACGAGGAGCTCGGTCTGGCGGGCCTTGCGCTGCTCGGCCTGGCTCACCTCGGTGGACGGCGTGTCCACGCCCACGGCATCGTCGGTGGGACCTGGCGCGTCCGGGGCGGGCGAAGGCGTTCCTCCGACGATGCCGGTGAGGTCCTGGACCGTGTCCGTCCCGACGTCGTCGGACATCTGAGCCACCGCAACCGTGCCGATCCCCACGACGAGAACCAACGCTGCCACGATCGCGAGCACGCGGGAACGGGACCCTGCGCGTGCTCGGTGGGCGTTGTCAGGCATCACTCCACCTTAAGGCATCGTCGCCGATTCGTTGGGGTTCAGCCACGAGAGCGCACCCTTCCCCGAAACCTGCTGCGGACCCGGTCGAGCCAGCGCCGCGCCGGTACCTCCCGGCGCTGGCGACGCAACGCGCGGACGTCACCGAGCAGCGTCGCAGCGAGGTCGAGGGCGACCTCGGCCACCTCCGAGTCCCCCACCGACGCCGGCGTACGCCGTGGCTCGATCACCTGCGGCACCCGGAGGTGTTCACGGTCACCGAGGACGTCGAAGGGCGCCGAGGCGAGGTAGTCGAGGATCTTCTCCCCACGTCGACGGCAGTCGGCGATCTGGTCTTCCTCCGGCCAGAACCTCTCACCGGCGCGCGGGACCAGACGCTGGTCTGCCAGGAAGGACCGGATGAAGACGCCACGGTCCAGGGCGCTGGAGAAGTCGTCGAGCCTGGAGTTGAGTCGACGCAGTGTCTCGGCCTCGACGACCCCCATCGACGAGTTGGGAAAGGAGCCGGAGAGGTCGAGACCCTCGGTCTCGAAGCCCATCACGGCGGCGAAGCGGTGCCAGGCGTCCTCGCGGGGCGCTGAGGGGTCCAGGACGAGCACGTGGATCCGCTCGGGATCGACCGCGACGCTCCAGCGTTGCAGCACCAGCCGAAGGTCGAGCGTGCGCCAGTTCCAGATCGCCGTGGAGGAGCGCGACTCCTGCCGGGCGTAGTCGGCCATGGGGGTGGTCGCGCCGTTCTTCAGGCTCTCCTGCCAGCTCGCGGCGAAGAGCCCGAGGGGCTCGCGCGCGGTCACGATCAGGTGGACCTCGGCCGGCGCCAGGGCTGCAACCATGGCCTTCGCCTGCTTGCGCGAGGCCGCGGCGAAGAACTCGTGGCTGATCAGCCCCACTCCCCCGCTGGCGGACAGCTCGTGCCGGACTCGCTCCCACGCCCCCCGGTGGTGCTCGGGCGCACGGTCCTGCGCAGCGTCCTGCCGGACGGTCCGCGACGCCCACAGGTGGTCCCGGCGCTCGACCCCAGGGACGATCACGCCACGGCGGCGCAGCTCGGCGCGGTTGGACCAGATGATCGTCTGCAGGTAGGACGTGGCCGTCTTGGGCAGCCCGACGTGGACGAAGATGCGCTCGACCAACGGTGGGCCTTCTAGTCCCTGCTCATCTTCTTGAACGGGTTGATGCCGTCCGGTGCTGCCGAAGTGCCGTCCTCGTAGACGGCGTTCTTCCCACTGCCGAACACCAGCTGCTTCTCGCCCTCAGCGGACCCGTCCGCGGAGGAACGGGCGGTGGTCCGGCCGTAGCCGTCGCTGGGGAAGTTGTCGTACCAGTAGTTGACGTGGTCCTGGTAGCGCACCGTGCGGTTCTTGGTGTAGTACACGCCCACGTTCTCGTCGCTGCGCGCCGAGGAAGTCGACCAGTTGGCGGACCCGTTCAGCACCGCGTAGCCGGACTTGTCGCCACGCACGTTGCCCACGACCGACATGGCCTTGAGGTGGAAGTAGTTGTCGAAGATGCCGTCGCCGTTGAAGTCCTGGACGAGGTGCTTGACCGGCACCGGGCCACGACCGTCGCTGCTGCGCAGGTAGCGACCGACATCGATCCCCATCACCGTGTAGCCGACCTTGATGTCACAGCCCTGGTTCCACAGCGCGCGGATCATCTTGGCCAGGCGCATGCCGCGATCCTGGCGGATGACGTCGGGGGCGATCCTGATGACCGTGCGACCCGAGGGCGTGTTCTTGGCGTTGCCGCACTTGACCTCGCTCAGCAGCTTGGCCACCGGGTCGTAGGACCCCTTCCCGGCGAGCGGGAACATGATCAGGTCGGAGTTCTTCAGCTCCACCGCGGCGAAGGGCTTCTTCAGCCTCTTGTCCTTGGCGGCCTCGGCGAAGATCTCGCCGGTGAAGCGCCAGACCGGTCGGTTGCCGGTATAGGTGTAGATGTCGTTCCACTGGTTGTTGGTCGAGGCCAGCGTGAAGTTGGCCGACCCCTGCATCACGACGCGCTTGACTCCGCCGACCTTCGAGAACATGAAGAACTTGCTGTGCGAGGCACCGCCGGCACCGCGACACGACTGCGAGCACATCCGAGCCCAGCTGCGCCGCTTGGCGGGCCACTTGTCATTGCCCTGGGACAGGCCGGCCCGGAGCCGGCGGAACGGCTCGTTGGGGACCTCCTTGTTGTTCTGCCGGTCCATGATCATCTTCACGCGGACTCCACGCTTCTGGGCGCGCAGCAAGGCGTCGGCGCCCTCGCTGGTAGCGAAGTTCCACGTGAAGATCTTGATGGTCGAGCCCCGGGGCGCGGAGTTGATCGAGCGCAGGATCTTGCGGAAGATCGCGCGTCGGACCGTGGTGCCGCCGAGCGGGCTGTTGAACGTGACCCCCGCCTTGGGGCGGTAGTCGTCCGGTGCTGCCTGCGCGGTGCCCGGCTGAGCGAACGGGACGGCGAACACCAGGCTCGTCACGAGCAGCAGGATGATTTTTCTGGGCAACTCAAGGGTCCAATCACGAGGTCGTGGACAAGTCATCACGAGGCGAGAGCGGGGAGGCGCTCAAGCGCGGCAAGCGACGATGACGTCACGGTAGTCGCCGTCCTTCTTCAGCGGCGATTTCTGCGCAGCCACGATGGTGCCACCCAGCACGGCGTAGTAAGCATCGTCGAAGCGCACGAGCCGCTGACCGGAGGAGCACTCGAGCACGTCACGGGCGATGAACTCGTCCTGCTCGATGCACCCGGCGTAGACGCGCGGCAGCTTCGCTCCGTCGCTCCAGACGTCGGCGCACGCGGGGGCGTCCGCGGGGATCGCCTCCCCCGGCGATGATGTCTCCGACGGCTCCGAGGGCGCCGACGAGGTCGGCGCCGACGAGTCGGGCGTCGCAGGCGTGGAGTCCGTGGCAGCCGCGGGCGTGGCGTCGCCGTCGTCGCCGCACCCGACGAGGGCAAGGCTCAGAACCAGCCCGGCCAGGACGAGACGACGATTTCCATGCATGTCTCCACTATAGATCAGCCTCGACGGGCCCTGAGGATCTCCGCGAGTCGCCCCGGCCGCCTGTCCGGCGGGCACGCGTCCGAGCGATAGCCTGCGGTGCGTGAGCTCAACCCCTTCCCGCGTCTACGTCGCCAGGCTCGTCGGCCTGCCGATCTTCGACCCCCAGGGCGACCAGGTCGGCAAGGTACGCGATGTCGTCGTGGCAATGCGGTCGGAGGCGACCCAGCCGCGCGTGCTCGGTCTGGTCTCCGAGGTGCCCGGTCGACGACGGATCTTCGTGCCGATGACCCGGGTCACCAACATCGACCGCGGGCAGGTCTACACGACCGGGCTGCTCAACATGCGCCGATTCGAGCAACGCTCGACCGAGACCCTGGTGATCGGCGAGATGCTCGACCGTCGCGTGAGCATCCCCGCGGGCAGCGCCGGCTCGGGCGGCACAGTGACCGGCACCGTCTACGACGTGGCCATGGAGCAGGGCCGCACGCGCGACTGGGTCTTGAGCCGGGTCGCGGTCCAGGAGCCGTCCAAGGCCCTGCGCCGCCGCGGACAGTCTCACGTCGTGGAGTGGCGTGACGTGCGCGGTCTGGCGCAGTCCGACGGCGAGACCCAGGGCGCCACGCACCTGCTCCACGCGCTCAACGAGATGCGTCCCGCCGATGCCGCCACGATGCTCCACGACCTGCCGCTGGAGCGACGGACCGCTGTGGTGGCCGCCCTCGACGACGAGCGCCTGGCCGAGGTGCTGGAGGAGATGTCGGAGGACGACCAGGTCGACATCCTCGAGCACCTCGACACCGAGCGCGCGGCCGACGTGCTCGAGGAGATGTCGGCCGACGACGCCGCCGACCTGATCAAGGACCTCCCGCCGGAGACCGCCGAGATCCTGCTCGATCTCATGGAGCCCGAGGAGGCCGAGGACGTCCGGCGGCTGCTCTCGTACGTCGACGACACCGCCGGCGCGATGATGACCCCCTCGCCGGTGATCCTCGGGACCGACGCCACGATCGCCGACGCACTGGCGCACGTACGCAACCCCGAGCTCACCACATCGCTGGCCGCCCTCGTCTACGTGTGCCGGTCCCCGCTGGAGACCCCGACCGGCCGGCTCATCGGAGTGGCCCACATCCAACGCCTCCTGCGTGAGCCTCCTTCCAGCCTGGTGGCCGGCGCCCTCGACGAGTCGCTCGAGAGCCTGCGACCGGAGGCCACGATCACCGAGGTCGCCCTCCACCTGGCCACCTACAACCTGGTGGCCGCCCCGGTCGTCGATGAGAACGGTCACCTCCTGGGCGCTGTCACCGTCGACGACCTGCTCGACCACATGCTCCCGCCCGGTTGGCGCGACCGCGCCCTCACCGAGGGCTCGCGTCGTGGCTGAGCGTCGCTCGTCGTCACCGCGTCTCGACACGCCGCGCGGCACCCGGCGCCAGCTGATGCGGCGTCCGGCCTACGACTCCGACACCTTCGGCGTCTTCGCCGAGCAGTTCGCCCGCTTCATGGGGACCGCCACGTTCTTGGCCTACATGACCCTCGTGGTGGTCGTCTGGGTCGCCTGGAACGCCGTGGCGCCGGAGGGCGCGTCGTTCGACGCCTACCCCTTCATCTTCCTGACCCTGATCCTCAGCCTCCAGGCGTCGTACGCCGCCCCACTGATCCTGCTTGCCCAGAACCGGCAGGAGCGCCGCGACAAGGTCATTGCCGAGCAGGATCGCCAGGCCAACGCCCGCGCGCATGCGGACATGGAGTTCCTGGCACGCGAGGTCGCCTCGTTGCGGATGGCCCTCGGCGAGGTCGCCACCCGCGACTACCTGCGCTCCGAGCTGCGCTCGCTGCTCGCCGAGCTCGACGAGCGCGAGTCAGGTCGTTCGACCGAGTAGCTTGCCCTGCTTGCCCTGCTTGCCCTGCTTCCCTTTGGCGGGGCCTTGCTGGTCCGCGCCGCGGGCCGGTGCGGAGGGCTTGGAGCCGCGGAAGAACTTGGTCTTGTCCGCGCCGCGCAGGGCGGCCAGCCCATCCGTCAGCCGTCCTGCGTTCTCATCGGAGAGCGGCGACGGCTCGTGCGAGCCGGCCAGCGGATCGGTCTCCAGCACCAGCCCGAGGTCCTGCAGCGTCTCGGCGTCGTCCTCGGCGACACGGGCGTAGAGCTTCAGCAGCAGCTGACGGCGTACGGCCGGGTCGAGGTCCTTCTCGACGAGCGTGCGCACCGCGTCGGCCACCGCGGCCCGGCCGGCCCGGAAGCCGGCACGCGGCCCGGAGGTGATCATGGCCCCCCACTTCCGCACGAACTCCTCCCCCGAGTAGGACTCGTAGTGGAAGTGCTCGAGGCGCTGGTCCTCGTAGGTAGGGGCCGGCGTGTTCGTCGCGCTGATCGCCTTGTGCAACCCGAGCCACGTGTCGGTGCGCGGACGCGCGCCCGACTTGCCCTGCACATGACCGTGGAAGTAGGCCTGGTTGGTGGGTTCGTCGATCACGCCGAGCACCTGGAGCAGCCGGAGATCGGGTGGGCCGAGCAGCTTCTTGAAGAGCGTCGGCTCGCCGTTCCACGTCATCCGGCTCACAGCCTCCCGCGGGACGAGCCGTACGGCGGCGAACTCCGCCGGCACCGCGGCCAGGCAGTCACGGTCGATCCGGACCACCTCGTCACCGTCGATGTGGAAGACCCACTCGACCGCGTCCGGGCCGGTGCCCCCGGCAAGCAGGTGACTGACGACCGTGGCATTGGTGCACTGCCGCTCGTTGAGGCCCGCGGGCCGGTGCTGTCCCCACCACCCGCTGCCCGCCCGCACGCAGGTCACCGAATCCGCGGCGTCGAGGAACGCGGCCACCTCGTCCTGCCCCGGAGCTGCGGGCTGATCGAGGAAGATCACCAGGTGGTCGAGCCCTCCTGCGAGGTTGCCGGCCACGAACCGTTGCGCGTGCGGAAGGGTGTCCTTGACCGTGCTGACGCCGATGAGCATGCCCGCGAGCCTAGGACACCGGGGCCACCCGCTCCCCCGCGCTCTCCGGACGTAGGGGGCCACACCCTAGACTTGGGCTCATCATGAGTGCTCCGAACACCGACCAGCTCCAGGCCGCCCTCGCCGGCGTCAACGACCCCGAGATCAAGCGCCCGATCACCGAGCTCGGCATGGTCGAGAGCGTCGAGGCGGACGACACGGGCATGGTGCACATCACCGTGCTCCTGACCGTCGCCGGTTGTCCGATGAAGGACACCATCACCCGCGACGTGACCGCTGCCCTGGAGACCGTCGAAGGCGTCACCGGCGTCGACCTGACCCTGGGCGTGATGAGTGCCGAGCAGCGCGCCGGACTCGGCGAACAGCTGCGTGGCGGCCAGGCCCAGCGGGAGATCCTCTTCGCCCAGCCCGGCTCCCTGACCAAGGTCTTCGCGATCGCCAGCGGCAAGGGCGGGGTCGGCAAGTCGTCGGTCACGGTCAACCTCGCTCTCGCCATGGCCAAGCAGGGTCTGAAGGTCGGCCTCGTCGACGCCGACATCTACGGCCACTCCGTGCCGGCGATGCTCGGCGTGGCCGACGCCCGGCCGACACAGGTCGACGACCTGATCATGCCCGTGCCCACGCCCAGCGGCGTCTCGGTCATCTCGATCGGGATGCTCAAGCCGCGCCGCGACCAGGTGGTCGCGTGGCGTGGACCGATGCTCGACCGCGCGCTGGTCCAGATGCTGTCCGACGTCTTCTGGGGCGACCTCGACGTGCTCCTGCTCGACCTGCCGCCGGGCACCGGCGACGTGGCGATCTCACTGGGTCAGCACCTTCCCAACGCCGAGGTCGTCGTCGTCACGACTCCTCAGGAGGCCGCCGCCGAGGTCGCCGAACGGGCCGGCACCATGGCCTCGATGATGCATCAGCGCGTCGTCGGCGTGGTGGAGAACATGTCCTACCTGCCTTGCCCGCACTGCACCCCCGAAGGCACCGACCACCGCATCGAGGTCTTCGGCAAGGGCGGTGGAGACCGGGTCGCCACCACGCTCGGCGAGCGCTTCGGGTACGACGTCCCCGTGCTGGGCCGGATCCCGCTCGACCTCTCCTTGCGCGAGGGCGGCGACGCCGGCAAGCCGATCGTCGAGGCCGACCCCACCGCTCCGGCCGCACTGGAGCTCACCAAGATCGCTGAGGCGTTGTCAGGCCGCGGCCGCGGCCTCGCGGGCATGCAGCTCGGGCTCACTCCCTCGAGCAAGTTCTAGGACCCGGCCGTGTTCGGGGTCGGTTTGATGGAGCTGGCGGTCATCGCGCTGGTGGCGATGTTCATGTTCGGCCCCGACAAGCTCCCCGAGTTCGCCAAGCAGGCCGGAGCGGTCCTGCGCAAGGCCCGCACGTTCGCCAACTCCGCTCGCGACGACCTGCGCGAGGAGCTCGGCCCGGAGTTCGCCGACCTCGAGCTGCGCGACCTCGACCCGCGCACGATCGTGCGCAAGCACATCATCGAGGCGATGGAGGACGCCGGCGAGGAGTCGTCGCGGCCGAAGAAGCGCGTGGCGACCCTCGCGGCCGGCGAGGTCCCGCCATACGACGTCGACGCGACCTGATCGCTCGCCACGCTCCAGCACGATCGCAGGTCAGTGGCTCTGCACGGCCGCGATCGCACCGAAGCCGACCAGCGTGAGCCGGCTGCCACTTCCGTGCCCCTGCCGAAGCTCCACGAAGTCCTGCCCGACCCGCTCCGGGGTCCCGTCGTGACGCTCTCCATCGCGCAGATGCACGACGCAGCGCTCCCCCGCGTCGCCGAGGCGTCGTAGGGCCGAACCCAGCCCGAGCCTGCTCAGCGGCGACCAAGCCACCTCCGGCACAGACTTGTCGTCGAGGCCGTCAGCCACCGCAATGGCGTCGAGCGGGACCAACCACTCCCTGGACGCGAGGCGATCCGATGCCGCGACCAGGCACCACGTGCTGCACACCCGGTCGAGACGCCCACGCAGGCCGCCGACCCCGGAGACGTGCAGCACGACCTCGCGACCCACCGAGGCCTGGAGCCTCGAGGCGAGGGTGACCTGTTGGTACTCGGTGCGGCTGCGATCGGCCACCTCGAGCTCCCGCTCGGCACCGAAGAGTGCGGCCGCCTGCTGCTCCAGGTCGTCCAGGACCCCGAAGAGCTCCTCCTCCCACGTCATGGGCCCAGACCCTAGCCGGGCGGTGCCCCAGCCACCGTCTCGCAGCAACAAACCGTGGCCACCGCACCGCCCACCAGCCGCACCCCCGGGCAGCGGTGCCCCAGCCACCGTCTCGCAGCAACAAACCGTGGCCACCGCACCGCCCACCAGCCGCACCCGGCAGCGGTGCCCCAGCCACCGTCTCGCAGCAAACCGTGGCCACCGCACCGCCCACCAGCTGAGCCTGTGGAAGAACATCTTGACGAACCAGGCTAACAAGCGTTGAGTGATGCAAACGCACGCAAACCAATAGATACAGGGCCTAACTGATGAACGCATCACTTACTCGCTGCGTGGCGGTGTGGCTGGCAGTGGCCGGCGCCTGCCTGACGGTGAGCGGGTGGGCCGCAGCTGACCTGAGGGATTGGTCGTCTTTCGACACCGCATTGCCAGCCGTTGCGGCCGCCGCGCTCATTGCGTGCGCTGGCTGGGCCTGGGTTGTCACGACCGTCGTCGTCATCTCCCTCGTGAGGCGCCATGCCCCCGACCCCGAGCGGACCGGGTGGGCCCAGCGCTGCGTGCTGGCAGCCTGCGGAGTCGTACTTCTCGGAGCGGCGCACGTCGCGCCGGCCGGAGCCACCCCCGGTCACATCGTGGTCGGCGACGACCGGACTGCCCCCGGCGTCGGCATCGGCGCCCTGGAGGGGCTGGCCCTGCCGGGTCGCACCACCGGCCCTCTCACGCTTGACGAGGCCCGGACTGAGGCCGGGGCCGAGGCCCGAGCCACCTTCACGGTGCGCGTCGGCGACTCGCTGTGGCTGATCGCCGAGCAGCTGCTCGCTCCAGCCGCGGCACCCGCCGAGATCGCGGGCCTCGTGCATCGGCTCCACGACCTCAATCGCACCGAGATCGGGAGCGACCCCGACCTGATCTTCCCCGGCCAACAGCTACGGACGCCACTCGGAGAGCGTCCGGCTCGATGAAAGGACCCACCATGCAGTCACCTACGAGCTCCAACGGCCTCAACGTCGTCCCGCTGCGCGTGCCCGTGCCGGTCTTCGCGACCCAGGGCACCCTCGCCCTGGACCTGCAGCCACGTCTCGAGGTGCCGCCCGCACCCCCGCTGGCGCCTGGTCACACGCGGCGCGACCTCGACCAGTGGGTGGCACGCTACGTCCAGGCGGCCGTGGAGATCGTCGGCGGCGACCGCCCCATCAGCCAGCTGGCGAGGTGGACGAGCCGCGAGGTCTACCTCGATCTCGAACGCCGGGCACTCCTGGTCGCCCGAGCCGGCAGCCACCTGCCTGGCGCCGGCCGCGTCCAGCCGGTGCGGCCACGGGTGCACAGCGTGCACGCCTGCCTGCTCGGAGACCGGGCGGCCGAGACCAGCGTCCACGTCCGCTACGGCGAACGCTCTCGTGCGCTCGCGGCACGCTTCGAGCGTCGAACCACGCGCGAGACCTCCCGATGGGTCTGCACGGCGCTCGAGTTCGCCTGAGCGTGGCTGAGCTTGCGAAGCCACGCTCGATGGTGGTCGAGCAAGCGGTCGTGCTGAGCTTGCGAAGCACGAACCCGCGCGTCGAGACCCAGTGCGCAATGAGGCAGGTCGACGAGAGGCCGTAGTCCCCTCACCAGGTCTCGACACGCCCTCGCCTAGCGGCTCGGTCGGCTCGACCACCTTGCGGTCACGCCCTCGCCTAGCGGCTCGGTCGGCTCGACCACCTTGCGGCCACGCCCTCGCCTAGCGGCTCGGTCGGCTCGACCACCTTGCGGTCACGCCCTCGCCCAGCGGCTCGGTCGGCTCGACCACCACCTGGTGGCCAAGCCGACCCAGCTCGCGCAATCAGCCGTTGGAGCGAGCGGTGAGCCCGGTCGGACCGCCCGGCGCGCCGTGGCACTGCTTGAACTTCTTGCCCGAGCCGCAGGGGCACTGCTGGTTGCGACCGGTGCCGGCGAACTCGTCGTCGACCACGTCGACATCGCTGTGCACCTCGGCCTCGCCGTCCTCGGAAGGCGCCGAGTAGGACAGGTTGGCCACCGGCGCAGGGGCCTCGAGGCCCTTGGCCCGGATCGACGGCGCGGCCGCGGGGACACGCTGAGCACTGCCCTCGGGCTGCAGGAGCGGCTCATAGGCCTCCTCGAGCGGCTCGTCGTCCTCGTCGTCCTCGTCGACCTGCACCTCGAGGTTGAAGAGGAAGCCGACGGCCTCCTCCTTGATGCCGTCCATCATGGTGGCGAACATCTCGAAGCCCTCGCGCTGGTACTCCACGAGCGGGTCACGCTGGGAGTAGGCACGCAGGTAGATGCCTTCGCGCAGGTAGTCCATCTCGTAGAGGTGCTCGCGCCACTTGCGGTCGAGCACCGAGAGCAGGACGCGCCGCTCGAGCTCGCGAGCGACCTCCTCACCGATCTCGGCCTCGCGAGCGTCGTAGGCCGCCTGAGCGTCGGCCTGGAGCTTCTCGATCAGCTCGTCCTTGTCGAGGTTGGCCTTGCCGCCGGCCTCGGCGACGAGCGCCTCGAGGTCGATGCTGATCGGGTAGATCAAGGCGAGGTCGGTCCACAGCTGCTCGAGGTCCCACTCCTCGGCGAACTCCATCGTCGCGCCGGTCACGTAGCCGACGACCACATCGTTGATGAAGGTCCGGATCTGCTCCTCGATGTCGGCGCCTTCGAGCACCTCGCGGCGCTCCCCGTAGACGACCTGGCGCTGACGGTCCATCACGTCGTCGTACTTGAGGACGTTCTTGCGCGACTCGAAGTTCTGCGACTCGACCTGGCCCTGCGCGTTGGCAATCGCGTTGGTGACCCGCTTGTTCTCGATCGGGACGTCGTCCGGGATCTTGAGCATCGTCAGGACGCGGTCGACCCAGTCGGACTTGAAGAGCCGCATCAGCTCGTCCTCGAGGGAGAGGTAGAAGCGCGACTCCCCCGGGTCACCCTGACGGCCGGAACGACCACGGAGCTGGTTGTCGATGCGGCGCGACTCGTGCCGCTCGGTGCCCACGACGTAGAGACCGCCGAGCTCGCGGACCTCATCGTGCTCGTTGCCGACCTGGGTCTTGATCTGCTCCAGCATCTCCGGCCAGGCGGCGTCGTACTCCTCGGCGGTCTCGCCCGAGGGCTCGAGGCCCTTCTTGCGGAGCTCGGCATCGGCGAGGAACTCCACCGATCCACCGAGCATGATGTCGGTGCCTCGGCCCGCCATGTTGGTGGCGACGGTGACCGATCCCTTGTGGCCGGCGAGAGCGACGATCTTCGCCTCGTCGGCGTGGACCTTCGCGTTGAGGACGCTGTGCGGGATGCCCTTGGCCATGAGCTTGTCCGAGAGGTGCTGGGACTTCTCGACCGACACCGTGCCGACCAGGACGGGTTGGCCCAGCTCGTTGCGCTCGGCGATGTCGGCCACGACCGCGTCGTACTTCGCCTCCTCTGTCCGGTAGACGAGGTCGGCCTGGTCCTTGCGGACCATGGGTCGGTTGGTGGGGATCTGCACCACACCGAGCTTGTAGATCTTGTCGAACTCGCTGGCCTCGGTCATGGCCGTACCGGTCATGCCGGAGAGCGTGTCGTAGAGACGGAAGTAGTTCTGCAGGGTGACGGTGGCGAGCGTCTGGTACTCCTCGCGCACCTCGACGCCCTCCTTGGCCTCGATCGCCTGGTGCAGACCGTCGTTGTAGCGACGTCCCGACAGCATGCGGCCGGTGTGCTCGTCGACGATGAGCACCTCGCCGTTCATGACGACGTACTCCTTGTCGTTGCGGAACAGCGCCTTGGCCTTGATGGCGTTGTGCAGGAACGAGATGAGCGGGGTGTTGGCCGACTCGTAGAGGTTCTCGATGCCGAGGTGGTCCTCGACCTTGGTGATGCCGTCCTCGAGGACGGAGATCGTGCGCTTCTTCTCGTCGACCTCGTAGTCCTCGTCCAGGACCAAGGTGGTGGCGATCTTGGCGAACTCGCCGTACCACTTGACCTCGTCCTGGGTGGGTCCACTGATGATCAGCGGCGTGCGGGCCTCGTCGATGAGGATCGAGTCGACCTCGTCGACGACCGCGAAGTTGTGGCCGCGCTGCACGCAGTCATCGATCGCGGAGGCCATGTTGTCGCGCAGGTAGTCGAAGCCGAGCTCGTTGTTGGTGGCGTAGGTGATGTCGCAGTTGTAGGCCTCACGGCGCTCGGACGGGCGCATCTCCGGGAGGATCACTCCCACGGTCAGACCCAGGAAGTGGTGGATCCGGCCCATCTGCTCGGACTGGAACTTCGCCAGGTAGTCGTTGACCGTGACGACGTGGACGCCCTTGCCGCTGATGGCGTTGAGGTAGGACGGCAGCACGGCCACCAGGGTCTTGCCCTCGCCGGTCTTCATCTCGGAGATGTTGCCGAGGTGGAGGGCCGCGCCACCCATCAGCTGGACGTCGAAGGGGCGCATGCCGGTGACCCGCTTGGAGGCTTCCCGGACAGTCGCGAATGCCTCGGGCATGAGCTCGTCGAGGGTCGCACCCTCGGCGTAGCGCTCCTTGAGCTCCCCGGTCATCGCCTGGAGCTCTTCGTCGCTCATCTTGATGAAGTCGTCTTCGATGGCGTTGACAGCCTTGGCGATGGTCTCCAGCTGGCGGAGGATCTTGCCCTCTCCGAGACGAAGAAGCTTGTCGATGATGACGGGCACGGGTGGTGACTCCTGGGTCGGGCGGATCGTCCGGCCCGGTCGCGGGCCTCGTCCATCCTAACGAGCCATCCCCCAGCGACGTTCCTCGCCGCCCGGCAAGTGCTCGACGATCTCGAGACGGGGCCCACCGGCCCCGCTCAGCAACGAAGCGCGAGGCTCAGCTCGGGAGCCAGATCACCTCGTCCCTCCACGTCCACGTCGCTCAGACCGAGCCAGTCGGCCAGCCGCCGCAGCTCCTCGGCGAGCTGTACGGCGGTGTCATCCGGAGCCCCGGGTTCGGCGTAGGCGCCCTTGACCTGCAGCCGGCCCGAGGCGCGGTCGCCCTTGAGGTCCACGCGGGCGACGAGCTCGTCGCGCAACAGGAACGGCAGCACGTAGTAGCCGTGGACCCGCTTCTCCTTGGGGGTGTAGATCTCGATGCGGTAGTAGAAGTCGAAGAGAGCCTCGGCCCGCTCCCGCTCCCACACGACGGGGTCGAAGGGACTCAGCAGCGCGCGTGCCGAGACCGCGCGTGGGCGTCTCGCGTCACGGTGCAGGAAGGCCGGGCGGCTCCACCCCTCGACGACGACCGGCTCCAGGTCGCCGGCTTCCACGAGCGCCCGGACCGCAGTCGCGGTGTCGTCGACCCGCATCCGGTAGTAGTCGGCCAGGCATCGCACGCTGGCCACGCCGTGGGAGATCGCGGCCCGCCGGACCAGCTCGAGGTCGGCCTCGGACTTCGTCGGGGTCGCCATGGACAGCACCCGGTCGGGCAGGACCCGCTCGGGGAGGTCGTAGCGCACCTCGAACGAGCTCGTCCGACCAGCGATGGCGAGATCGCCGGTGGTGAAGAGGTAGTCGAGCATCCGCCGCGCCCGCGACCAGTTCCAGCCCCAGTGCTCCTTGCTGCGAGCACTCCCGTCGTCGAGCTCACGCGCAGTCGAAGCACCTCGCTCGGCGATCTCCTCGAGCAGCCGAGTCTGCAGGACGTCGTCCTCAGCGACCAGGAACCACTTCCCCCGGCCCGCGCGATAGGCCTCGCGTCGATGGTGCATCGCCGGCCACAGCTCGACAGGCATGTAGGCCTGTACGTGCGCCCAGTACTCCACCAGGCGCCGCTGGGAGCGCCCGGAGGCCGCCCGTTCGAGAAGACCGACGTCGTAGGCGCCCATCCGTGAGTAGAGCGGCATGAAGTGTGCGCGCTGGAGGACGTTGACCGAGTCGACCTGGAGGACGCCGGTGCGCGCCACGGTGCGCGCCAGGGTCCGCATCGTCGGGGGTTCGTGCGGCTTGTCGAGAAAGCCCTGCGCGGCGAGGGCGATGCGGCGGGCCTGGGCGCGGGAGAGGGACTGGCCGTGACTACGGATGCTTTCCACCTCACCGGGTTTCGACGCGCTCACGCGCCCTCGCAAGCTCGGCCGCGTCGCTTGCTCAACCTTCGCTGCTTTCGTAGCCCGAGCAAGCTCGGGCTACGGCAGCTCCAGCAGGTTCTCGCGCACTGCGTACATGACGGCTTCCATGCGTGAGTGCAGCTGGAGCTTCTCGAGCATGTTGCGGACGTGGTTCTTGACGGTGTTCTCGCTGATGAAGAGTCGCGAGGCGATCTCCTTGTTGCTGTGACCCTGGGCGACGAGGCGCAGGACGTCGAGCTCGCGCTCGGTCAGTCGTAGGGCCGGACCCGTCTCCCGCTCGGGGCGCGACATCTGCTTGAACTCGTCGATGAGCTTGATGGCCATCGACGGGCTGATCAGTGACTGTCCGTCGGCCACCACCCGGATCGCCTGGGCGACCTCCTCGATCGAGGAGTCCTTCAGCAGGTAGCCCGAGGCGCCGCTCTTGACGGCCTCGTAGAGGTCGGCTTCCTCGTCGGAGACGGTGAGCATGATGATCTTGGCCGAGGGGACGGACTCCTTGATGGCCAGGCAGGCCTCGATGCCGGACTTCTTGGGCATCCGGACGTCGAGCAGGATGACGTCGGGCGCAGCGCTCTCTGCCAAGGTGACTCCCTCGGCGCCGTCGCCTGCCTCGCCCACCACCTCGAGCCCGGGCTCGACGGCAAGAAGCATCGTCAGGCCGCGTCGGAACAATTCCTGGTCGTCGACCACGAGGACCCGAATCGGTTCCCGAGTGCCCTGTCGCATCTGTCCTGGATCTCCCACAGCGTGATCATGTCATGGCCGCCACATTTGACGACCTCACCCGCCCACCCCGGCGACGGGATCCGTCATGCCGGGGCGGGCGTGGTGGTCAGGAGTCGAGCTCGAGCGAGATCACGCCGTAGTCGTAGCCGCGCCTGCGGTAGACGACGGACGGTCGCTCGCTCTCCTTGTCGACGAAGAGGTAGAAGTCGTGGCCGACGAGCTCCATCTCGTAGAGCGCCTGCTCGAGAGTCATGGCCGAGGCCGGGTGGGTCTTCTCGCGCACCACCATCGGTCCCTCACCGGTGATCTCGATCGAGCCGACGGCTCGGTCGCGCTCGGTGTCCTCGGGCTCCGGCTCCGCGACCTCGAGGTCGGCGAGCGCCTGCCCGACCGAGACCGGCGTACGACGGCCGTGGTGGACCCGGCGGCGATCGGCAGCGCGGCGCATCTGCGCGGCCATCTTGTCGAGGGCGAGGTCGAGGGCACCCATCTGGTGGTCGGCAGCGGCCTCGGCACGGATCACCGGGCCCTTGGAGAAGGCGGTGAGCTCGACGTGCACGGCCTTGTCGTGCTGACGGGGGTTCTGCTCGCAGTCCACCTCGACGTGGACCCGGATGATCCGGTGATCATGCTTCTCGAGCTTGGTCAGCTTTTCGGCAGCATGACCTCGGAACGAGTCGCTGATCTCACAGTGACGTCCGGTGACGACAACTTCCATCGTGAACCTCCCGCTTGCAGTTGGTTTCGCTGATTGTCACGCTCGGCTGAGCCGTGTGACAGGAGTCCGCCCGGCCGACCTGGTCTTCGACCCCACAATCGCCTGCTGAAGCGTTCGCAGCTCATCTGCCATCTCTGGCGCCACTACTGGCCTTCTCGTCCTCACCCTGGTGGGCACGGCCGCATCTGACGGCCTGGGGACGGCAGGACTTACCTCTAAGCCGCACCGTGATCGAAACGCACCGGGGCGGACCCCCGCGCGTGTTCTTACGTGGACCGTTTCGCCTGCGACTGGCATCGGCTTGCCGCCCACGAGTGGGACGACGCAACCACGGACCCGGACGGACTCCATGACGTGACGTTAGTGCGGTCCGGGCCGCTACGAAAGTGAACGCGCAGATCTTTGGTCCAGAACCCGGATTCCTTACCCTCCGGAGCCCACTCCTGGATGCCTGCGCACGGTGGCAGCAACGCTCGCGTGGGCCAGGACACGCACGCCGCAGGCCTCCAGGGCGCGTTGGGCCTCGCTGAGCGTGGCACCGGTCGTCAGCACGTCGTCGCAGACCACGACGTGGGCTCTTCCCCGTTGCCGCGCCACCTTCCGCAGGGCTCGGGCGGAGCAGGCCATCGACCCGGTGAGGTTGATCCGCCTGGCCTCCGCGTCGAGGCCCGCCTGGTCGAGGACACCTGGCCTCGAACGGAGCAGGGGCACCACGGTCACCTCGAACCGACCTCCGCCCGCGTGCTGGATCGCCCGCCCCGCCTGCTCGGTCATCGCTCGCGTCACGTCGCGACCACGGGCGCGCACGCTGGCGGCTCGCGACGGCACCGGCACCAGCAGCACCTCTCCGCTTGCGCCGTGGGCGTCCAGCGCTGCCAGGACCGCCGCCGCCAGGAGGGAGCCCAGAGCGGCTCGGAGGCCCACGAGGTTGCGTTCTTTGTGGCCGATGACGAGGTCGCGCACCAGCCCGTCGTACGGGGCCACGGAGTACGGCGTCGTGAGTCCCAAGGGCACCGGGGTCGGCCACCGGGGGACTGCCTCGGCGGGCAACTCACCGTGGCACCGGGCGCACAGCACCCGGCCGGGCGCGGCACACCCCAGACAGGATCCGCCGACGAAGAGGTCGAGGAAGCCGTCGCGCAGAGCCGGAGACCGATCACCCGATCGCATCCGGTCATCGCACCAGAGCACCGGCCCCGGCGCCACCGAGGACGAGCGGGCTGTGGAGAGCCGTCAGCCCGCGTAGCGCAGGCCGGTGGGCGGCTCGCCGAGGAAGCCGTACGACGCCTCGGCCAGCAGGTCGCGCAGGCTCGTCGCGGAGGCCCCGAAGGTCGGCAGGTCGGTCGACTCCGAGCCGACCAGACCGATCAACCGCCCGGAGACCGTGGTCGAGAAGCCGTCGATGACGCTGGGCGAACCGTCCACGCTCAGGGTGCGCACCTCGAAGGACTCCCCCGGCACCACCGGCGTCAGCACCGCGATCGAGGTGGGCGAGTTCCACGCGATGTCGGTGATCCGCAACGGCAGCGCAGGGTCGGTGACCAGGGACGAGGTCGTACCCACCCGGCTCGGCTCACCGCGGTCGTTGACCGTGATCCGGCCGATCCGGATGCGATCGCCCGTCTGACCACGGACCACCGCAGCGAAGCGGGTGCCGTCACGCGAGACCAGGAATGACTTCACCGTCGTGGCACTCACGCCCGGCACCGCCACCCGACGCGCCCGGCCTCGCTCGGCCACCCACACCTCGGCACCCTGCGAGGTGCGATCGATGAACCAGATCCGGTCGGCGAAGTCCCACGCCGGGGGCAGCAGGTCGGTCCCTCCGGTGAAGACCTCGGTGACGAGCTTCGCGCCGCGGGTCGTGCCCTCGTCGCTGGGGGCTTCCAGCAGGGTCGAACCGTCTGCGCTCACGCCGGCAGCCCGGGTCGCGTTGAGGTTGACCGCCGCCGAGCGCAACCCGGCCTCGGGCGCCCCGAAGGGCCCGGGCATGTTGCGCAGCTGGTTGCCGTCGCGGATCACGAGCGCCCCGGAGCGAACGCCGTAGATGTCGGTGGAGGCGCCTTGGACCGTGGGGTCATAGATGTCGGCGGCGTCGACGGAGTACTGCGTCCCGCCGTCCGGCACCTGCACCGGGTCCTCGCCGATCATCACTCGGAACGAGCTGATCAGAGGTTCCTGCCGAAGGGTCCAGGCGAGCTGAGCGAGCATCCGCTCGATCCCGGCGGCGGTCTGGGTCGTCGGATTGCCGTCGAACTGGATGTCCGCCACGCCGTCGGCCGAGACCGGCACCGACAGCTGCAGGGTCAGTCCCTTGGGGAGGAACGAACGCGTCACCTCCGCCCTCGCCGAACCCGGTCCGGCGAGGAGCCCGGTGATCAGCGACGTTGCGAGCTGCTCGCCACGCGGGAGGTAGACCGGCTCGGGGACCAGGATCCGGCCGCTGGGATCGAAGAAGTAGAGCGAGGCGGGCCGAAAGCGCTGGTTGAACCACGGCAGCGGAACGATCAGTGCGTCCGGCGGATTGGTGATGCGGTACTCGCCGTCCTCGATCGTGAGGTCGAGACGTAGCTGCTCCTCGACAACGGAAAGGCCGCCCTCCCAGTCACCCACCCGCCCGATCCGGTTCGCATCGACGAGCGGGACGGTGACCCGGGTGACCTCGTCGCTGGGCGGCAGCTTGTCGGAGTAGATGATCGTCGAGGCCTCGGGGTCCCACGCCTCCGCGGCGGAGGAGGAGAGGTACTCCTTGGCCACGTCGATCCGGGTCGGCGAAGCAGTCATTGCGTCGAGGAACCCGGTGACGATCTCGACTCCGGTCGCGTTCTCGCGGGGCGGTACGGCGTTGATGTCGGGAGCACTGCTGCCGTCGGCTGCCACGGCCCCCTCGGCGTCCACCACCGGTCCGGATTCCGGGAGGCCGGTGCACCCGGAGAGGAGCAGGATGACGACGACGAGCCACGCGGCGATGTGCGGCTGGGTCATCGGCTGGGTCATCGGCTGGGTCATCGGCTGGGTCATCGCGCGACCTCCGAGCCGCGCGCGGTTCGGTCCTCGGGCTCGAGGGAGAGCGGGCTGCGCCGTAGAGGCACCGTGTTGAGCCGTGGCAGGGTGAGGCGGAACTGCGCACCCTCACCGGGTCGGCCCCAGGCCTGCAGCCACCCGCCGTGCAGGTGGGTGTCCTCGAGCGCGATCGCAAGACCGAGACCGGTCCCTCCGCTGGTGCGGGCACGCGCCGGATCAGCGCGCCAGAACCGGTTGAACACCATCGCCGACTCGCCCGGCCGCAGCCCGACGCCGTAGTCGCGGACGGCGATCGCCGAGGCGGTGGCACTGGTGCCCAACCGGACCAGGATCGCGGGGTCGTGGTCGGGATCGGCGTGGTCGATCGCGTTCGTGATGAGGTTGCGCACGATCCGCTCCACCCGTCGTACGTCGGCCTCGGCCAGGCAGGACTGCCCGCCGTCCTCGACAGCAATGCTCACGCCGCGCTGCTCGGCCAGCGGAGCGGTCGAGTCGACGATGCGACGCACCACGTCTCCGAGGTTGACGTCCTCGAGATCGAGCTGGGCGGCTCCTGCGTCGAAGCGACTGATCTCCAGCAGGTCGCTGAGCAACGTCTCGAAACGGTCCAGCTCGTGCTGCAGCAGCTCGGCGGCGCGACCGGTCACGGGGTCGAAGTCACCCCGGGCGTCGTGGAGGACGTCGCTGGCCATCCGCACCGTCGTCAAGGGCGTCCGCAGCTCGTGGGAGACGTCCGAGACGAAGCGTCGCTGCACCCGGCTGAGCTCCTCGAGCTGGCGGATCTGGCGCTGCAAGTTGGTGGCCATCTGGTTGAAGGACATCGCCAACCGGGCCAGGTCGTCCTCCCCGGTGACCCGGAGCCGCTCGGTCAGCCGACCGGCCGCGAGCCGTTCCGCGACCTGGCGGGCCATGCGGACGGGCGTCACGACCTGGCGCGTGACCAGCCAGGTGATGCCGGCGACGAGCACGAGCAGCAGCACCGCGGCGGTCAGCAGGGCCTGCGTCACCAGGGCCAGCGTCTCGGCCTGCTCGTCGAGCGGGAAGAGGAGGTAGAGCACGTAGGTGCGACCGTCGGCAGGCAGTCGGATCTGGGAGCCGACCACGATCCCGGGCAAGCGGATCGGTGCGGTGTCGCTCGAGGCCCGGGTGACGATCGAGGTGTAGGTCCAGGCCGGCGTGGCGCCCACGGGCTCGAGCCGCTCCTCCAACGAGGCGGGGATCGAGGACTGCAGGTCGAGCCCGGTGCTGTAGTCGGCGTTGCCGCCGCTCAGGGGCACCTCGTCATCGACGGGTCCGGCCAGCACGACGCTGAAGCCGCGGGTCTCACCGCGGGCGATGATCGGTCGCGCCAGGTCCTGGACCTGGCGGGTGATGTCGACCTCGGTGCGTAGCGTGGCCTCGAGCCGCAGCTCGGCCTCGTTGGTCTCCCCCGCGGCTTCGATCACGACCGCATCGACCCGGTTCGACAGCAGACCGTCGCGGGTCTGTTGGAGCAGGAACCAGCCCACCGCGGTGATGACCACCGCCGAGAGCACCAAGGTGCTGACAACCACCCGGGCCTGGACCGAGCGGCGCCAGAACGTCAAGGCGCGCCGCAGTCCCGTGGGGACCCGTGGACGCACCATGACCCTCAGCCGCTCAGACCTTGCCGGCCTTGTAGCCGACCCCGCGCACGGTCAGCACGATCTCCGGGTGCTCGGGGTCGTGCTCGACCTTCGAGCGCAGCCGCTGGACGTGGACGTTCACCAGTCGGGTGTCGGCCGCGTGCCGGTAGCCCCAGACGCTCTCGAGCAACATCTCGCGGGTGAACACCTGCCACGGCTTGCGCGCCAGGCACAGGAGCAGGTCGAACTCGAGGGGCGTCAGGTTGATCGACTGACCCTGCCGGCTGACGGCGTGTCCGGCCACGTCGATGGCGAGGTCGCCGATGTCGATGGTCTCGGCGTGGGCACCTGCCGGCTCCTGCCGGCGTACGCGTGCCCGGATCCGCGCGACGAGCTCCTTGGGCTTGAAGGGCTTGACGACGTAGTCGTCGGCGCCGGACTCGAGGCCCACCACGATGTCGACGGTGTCGCCCTTGGCGGTCAGCATCACGATCGGCACCCCCGACTCGGCCCGGATCTCCTTGCACACGTCGATGCCGTCGCGACCCGGGAGCATCAGGTCGAGCAGGACCAGGTCGGGCTTGTAGCCGCGCAGCGCCTCCATCGCGAGGTCGCCGCGTGCGACCGTGAGGGAGTCGAAGCCCTCCTGACGAAGCACGATCGACAGCATCTCGGCCAGGGCGGCGTCGTCGTCGACGACGAGCACGCGACCGTGGGTCGCGAGATCGTGGGACAGCTCGGTCATGGGTTCCATCCTAGGTGCTGGGTTGTCGGACAACGCGCAGGACGGCGCCCTGACGGGGCCGAACCGCGCTGGACCACGCGCAAGGCGCTCGGGTCGAGGTTCCGACCCGAGCGCCTCGGGGTGCTACGTGTACGACGCGGTGCTTGCGTACGACGCGGTGTTTGCGTACGACGCGTTCCTTGCGCCTGCTTCTTGGCTCACTGCGTCTCGACACGCCGGTCGCGAGCTCGTTCCTCGCTCGCGCGGCTTGCTCGACGACCATCGACGCGTCCGGAACTGCCGGACGACGCCTCGCAAGCTCGGCGTCGAACCGTCAGTACCTGTACGCGTCTGTCTTGTAAGGCCCCTCGACCGGCAGACCGAGGTAGGAGGCCTGGTCGTCGGTGAGGGTGGTGAGCTTGACGCCGAGCGACTCGAGGTGGAGGCGCGCGACCTCCTCGTCGAGGTGCTTGGGCAGCACGTAGACGCCGGTCGGGTACTCCTCGGTCTTGGTGTAGATCTCGATCTGCGCAAGGACCTGGTTGGTGAAGGAGTTCGACATCACGAAGCTCGGGTGGCCGGTGGCGTTGCCGAGGTTCATCAGGCGCCCCTCCGAGAGCACGATGATGGACTTGCCCTCGGGGAAGGTCCACACGTCGACCTGCGGCTTGACGGTGGAGCGCTCGGCGACACCGGGGGCCTCGAGGCCGGCCATGTCGATCTCGTTGTCGAAGTGACCGATGTTGGCGACGATCGCGTTGTGGCGCATCGACTTCATGTGGTCGAGCGTGACCACGTCGGTGTTGCCGGTGGCGGTGACGATGATGTCGGCCGTCGGCAGCGCCTCCTCGAGGGTGGTCACCTGGTAGCCGTCCATGGCTGCCTGCAGCGCACAGATCGGGTCGATCTCGGTGATGATGACCCGGGCACCCTGGCCGCGCAGCGACTCCGCCGAGCCCTTGCCGACGTCGCCGTAGCCACAGACGACCGCGACCTTGCCGCCGATGAGGACGTCGGTGGCGCGGTTGATGCCGTCGATGAGCGAGTGACGGCAGCCGTAGACGTTGTCGAACTTCGACTTGGTCACCGAGTCGTTGACGTTGATGGCCGGGAAGAGCAGCGAGCCCTCACGCATCATCTCGTAGAGACGGTGGACACCGGTGGTGGTCTCCTCGGTGACGCCCTTGATCTCGTTGGCGAGGGGGGTCCAGTGGTTCGGCTTGCTCGCGAGGACCTCGTTGAGGACCTCGAAGACGACCCGCTGCTCGGTGCTCTTGGCGGTGGCCGGGTCGGGAGCAACGCCGGTCTTCTCGGCCTGGACGCCGAGGTGGACGAGCATGGTCGCGTCGCCGCCGTCGTCGAGGATCATGTTGGGGAGCTCGTCACCCCAGTCGAGGATCTGCTGGGTGCACCACCAGTACTCCTCCAGCGACTCGCCCTTCCAGGCGAAGACGGGGACGCCGGACGGGGCGTCGACCGTGCCCTCGGGTCCGACGACGACCGCGGCAGCGGCGTGGTCCTGGGTCGAGAAGATGTTGCAGGAGGCCCAGCGGCACTCGGCACCGAGCGCGGTCAGCGTCTCGATGAGCACAGCGGTCTGGATCGTCATGTGGATCGAGCCGACGATGCGGGCACCGGCGAGGGGCTGGGAGTCGCCGAAGCGCTCCCGCATCGCCATCAGGCCGGGCATCTCGTGCTCGGCGAGCTTGATCTCCATGCGGCCGTAGTCGGCGAGGGAGAGGTCAGCAACCTTGTAGTCCATCAGGTGCTCCTAAGGAGTCTGGTGTGGCGTCTGCGCCGCGCATCTGCGCGTTCTTGGGATCTCCCACGCGACGTCCGCAGCGTAGGACAGCCATTGGTAGATCCGGGAATCCTCGACGGGACCCCGTCGCGTGCCACAGCGTCAGTGCGCGGCGTCCGTCTTCGCGAAGGGAAGCACGTGCACGACGGCGACGACGACCGCACCGACCAGTAGCCCGGCCACTGCGGAGAGCAAGGTGTTGACCAGCCAGCCGAGCACCGCTCCGCCGACCGAGACGGCGTCGTGGGCGGCCACCTCGAGGTGGTGGACGAGGTCGTACGGCGCGGTCCAGCCGAGGTCGTCGAGCCCGACGAGCAGGATGTGTCCGCCCACCCAGGTCATCGCCGCGATGCCGACGACCGAGATGATCGCCAGCAGCTTGGGCATCCCGTTGACCATCGCGCGTCCGACACGTTGCGCCAGCGCCGAGCTGCGCTGGGCGAGGCTGAGGCCGGCGTCGTCCATCTTCACGATGAGCGCCACGACTCCGTAGACCAGCGCGGTGATGCCGACGGCGACGACCCCGAGGATGAGGGCCCGCGCCAAGAACGCCTCGTCGGTGACCTCGTCCAGGGCGATGACCATGATCTCGGCGGAGAGGATGAAGTCGGTGCGGACGGCGCCCGCGATCATCGACTTCTCCTGCTCGGGTCCGATCTCGGTGGCGAGGTGCTGCTGCTCCTCGTGGTGGCCGGAGATCCGCTCCCAGATCTTCTCTGCACCTTCGAAGGCGAGGTAGGTGCCTCCACACATGAGGATCGGGGTGAGCAGCCAGGGCAGGAACTGGCTGAGCAGGAGGGCCGCCGGCAGGATGAAGAGCAGCTTGTTGCGCAGCGAGCCGATCGCGATCTGCTTGATGATCGGCAGCTCACGCTCGGCCGCGACGCCCTGGACGTACTGCGGCGTGACGGCAGTGTCATCGACGACCACCCCGGCCGCCTTGATGCTCGCGCGTCCAGCAGCGGCGCCCACGTCGTCGATCGATGCGGCCGCCAGCTTGGCCAGCACCGCGATGTCGTCCAGCAGCCCGAACAGTCCTGCGCTCATGCGCGAAGGCTAGCGCGCTCAGCGCGCCGGATCGTCGACGAGTCCGAGGCGGAGGTACTCGGCGGCGTAGGTGCCGGTGAGCAGCAGGGATGCGTAGCGGGCGACGTCGGTCGCGCCGTCGGTCGGCACCACCTCGACCCGGATGCCGCGTTCGGCCGCCGCGGAGAGGAGGCGCTCGTGCTGCTCGCGCACGACCGGCTCCTCCGCGTGGTCCTCGAGGACGACCAGCACCGGACGCAGGTCACCGGCGCCTTCGGCGAACGGGTCGTCGAAGACGCTGTGGGCCTTCGCGGCCTCGATCACCGGGAGCAGGTGCTCGGCGTCGCCGGCCAGCGCTGTGCGCCCGCTCGTACGACGGATCGACTCCGCCACGCGCCGAGCGGCGCGGGCGGCGAGCACCGAGCCACCCCAGATGAGGGGGGTGGCGTCGGCCAGGGCGATGGCCAGCATCTTCGCCGGGTTGATCGACAGGTCGCGGTAGGGCGAGCAGGTCTCCGCGACAGCGTCGAGAGCCTCGGCCACCCGGTCGGGATCCGCCTCGGGACCCAGGCCGAGCTGGTGCAGGTAGGCCAGCATGACCACGGCAGTGGCGAGCTGGTCGTCGGTGACGGTCGGCAGCACCGAGGCGTACCGGCCGGCCGCGTGCTCGGCCACCATCGAGCCGGAAGGACAGGCGACCACCACCTGGCAGCCGCGACGGTTGGCCTCGGCCACTGCTGACGCGGTGCCGGGGTCGGAGCCCACCGGGGCCAGGACGACGACGAGGTCGAGGCTGCCGGCCCAACCGGGCAGGGCAGGGCCCGGCCAGGCGACGAACGGCACCGGGCAGGCCGGTTCGAGCACGGCGCGCAGCAGCCGCGAGTCGGGTCCAGCAGCGATGACGGCGCGCGGACGCGAGTCCTGGCTGCGCTCGACGCCGAGAGCGGTGGCTTCCGCAGCGCCGACGGCTTCACGGCGTACTCGCGCTCCGGACTCGGCGAGCGTGCGCAACCGCAGGTCGGCGGAGCCGAGCGCAGAGGCGTCGTCGAGGCGTGACTCGTCGAACCAGGTCATCTCAGGTCTCGTTTCTCGGCTGGTCGGTTCGCTTCAGCTCGGGCGGCGGGCCTCGTCGACGAGCAGCACCGGGATGTCGTCCTTGATCGGGTAGGCCAAGCCGCAGGCCTGGCAGACGAGCTCGGCGCCGCTCTGCGCCAGCGCGCCATGACAGTCGGGGCACACGATGATCTCGAGCAGGGCCGCGCTGACCGAAGGGGTGTTGCCGGGGGCGTTCTCGGGTGTGCTCATGCCGTAGCTCCTGTGCGGATCAGTGCGAGTGCTTCGTCGCGGATGGCGGCCATCGTGGCCTCGTCCTTGCCTTCGACGTTGAGACGCAGGAGCGGCTCGGTGTTGGAGGCCCGGACGTTGAACTGCCAGTCTGCGTGGCTGACGCTGAGCCCGTCCAGCCGGTCGAGGGTGACCCCGTCACGCGAGCCGAACAGTTCCTCGATGGCCACCAGAGCAGCGCCTTGGTCGGCGACCGTGGAGTTGATCTCCCCGGAGAGCGGGTAGCGCTCGTACTCGGCGAGCAGCTCGGAGAGCGGCTTGTCGGTCCCGGCGAGCGCGGCGAGCGCGTGCAGGGCTGCGAGCATCCCGGAGTCGGCACGCCAGAAGTCGCGGAAGTAGAAGTGACCGCTGTGCTCGCCGCCGAAGATGGCGTCGGTCTCGGCCATCGTGGCCTTGATGTAGGAGTGCCCGACACGGGTGCGCACCGGCCTGCCACCCAGCTCGGTGACGAGCTCGGGCACGGCGCGACTGGTGATGAGGTTGTAGATGATCACCGCTCCGGGGTCCTTGGCCAGCTCTCGCTCGGCGATCAGCGCCGTCAGGGTGGAGGGCGAGACGGCTCGGCCGGTCTCGTCGACGAGGAAGCAGCGGTCGGCATCGCCGTCGAAGGCCAGCCCGATGTCGGCCTTCTCCTCCAGCACCTTGGCCTGCAGGTCGACGAGGTTCGCGGCCTCGATCGGGTTGGCCTCGTGGTTGGGGAACGAGCCGTCGAGCTCGAAGTACATCGGGACCAGGTCGACCTGGTCGAGGAGTCGGTCGAAGACCGCAGGGGCCGTGTAGCCGGCCATGCCGTTGCCGGCGTCGGCGACGACCTTCAGCTTGCGACCCTCGACCGGGGCGAGCGAGAGCAGGTGGGCCGCGTAGGCCGCCAGCACGTCGTGCTCGGAGATCGATCCGGAGCGCGTCGGCTCCTTGAAGTCACCGGAGATGACGAGGTCACGGATCTCGGCGAGGCCGGTCTCGAGCCCGATCGGCTGGGCGAGCGCCCGACACATCTTGATGCCGTTGTACTGCGCCGGGTTGTGGCTGGCGGTGAACATCGCACCAGCCATGTTGAGGTGGCCCGAGGCGAAGTAGAGCTGATCGGTGGAGGCCAGACCGATCATGGTGACGTCCGCGCCTGCCCAGGTGGCGCCGTCCGCGAAGGCGCCGGCCATGCCCGGCGAGCTGGGTCGCATGTCGTAGCCCACGACGACCTCGGTGGCGCCGGTGACCTGCACGTAGGCCTTGCCGGTGGCCCGGGCGAGCTCCTCGTCGAGCTGGTCGGGAACGGTTCCGCGCACGTCGTAGGCCTTGAAGATGGCGTTGACGTTGGCGGGATCGAGAGAAGCCATGGGGCGACCCTAGTGGACCCTCGAGAGGGGTCTCGCGCTCAGTCCGGGCTGAGCACTCGCAGGTGGCCACGGCGGGCGGTCTCGTGGCCACTCTCCTGCTGCAGCGACGGACGCGGAGCCGGAGCCGGCCTGGCTGCCTCACGCACCGCGTCGGCCAGGGCGAGCAGGTCGTCCTCCGACGGACCACGGTCGCTGAGGTCGCTGGCCAGTCGCAGCACGTCCCACCCACGTGGTGCGGAGAGCCGCTCGCCGTGGAGCGCACACAGGTCATAGGCGTGCGGTTCGGCGTAGGTGGCCAGCGGACCGAGGACCGCGGTCTGGTCGGCGTACACGAAGGTGAGCGTCTGCACAGCCGGACGACCGCAGGGGGTGCGCGAACAGCGCCGGGCGAGACTCACGCGGCCGAACCTACCTCGCGGCACGCCGTTCACTCACTAGGCTCGCGGGCATGGCCGCCACCCCTGCTCCGCTACCCCCAGGACGAGTCGGCGGAGCCCTGCGCGACCGCCACGGTCGGGGCATGCGGGGCCCGGCCGTCCTGCCGGGGGTCCACGGCCCGTCCCGGCAACGCTCCCGGCGCGATCGCTTCGACGATCTCGTGCTGGCCGTGATCACCGACATCGAGCGCCGCTGGGAGCAGCACCTCGGGTTGGTCGAGTACGCCGTCGAGGACGCGCCGCAGGTCCCCGACGACTGGGACTCCGGCACGGTCCCCCTCTCCTCGCTCGTGCGCGGCTCGGGTGGCCGTCCCACCCGACTGGTCGTCTTCCGCCGGCCGATCGAGCACCGCAGCGCCTCCCGCAGCGACCTGGAGGCGCTGGTCCTGACGGTCGTGGTCGAGCAGGTCGCCGAGCTCCTGGGCATCGACCCCGAGGTCGTCGACCCACGTGTCGGCGACGATGGGTAGCCTCACGGCCGTGAGCAGCGACGAGAGCACGCCCCCGGCCAACCGGTTCCCCGTGCCCGACAAGGCCGACCGCCTCGCTCGCCATGCGATCCTCCAGCAGCTCGTGGGGTGCTACGACCAGGCCCGCTACCTCGAGGTCGGGGTCAGCCGGGCCGTCACCTTCCACCGGGTCCCCGCTGCGGTCAAGGTGGCCGTCGACCCCGTGTTCGAGTTCGATGTCGACGAACGACGTGCGCGGCACCCGGAGGCGACCTACCACCAGGTGACCAGCGACGACTACTTCGCCCGCGTCATCGATCCGGCACAGCAGTTCGACGTCATCTACCTCGATGGCCTGCACACCCTCGAGCAGACCCTGCGCGACCTGATGAACGCCCTGCACCACCTCCAGCCGGACGGCGTCATCGTCATCGACGACACCCGCCCGCCGACCTACCTGGCCTCGCTACCCGGTCGGCAGAACTTCTTCGACGTCCGCTCCTTCCTGGACCTCGACGACCAGAAGGCCTGGATGGGCGACGTCTACCGACTCGTCTACTTCATCGAGACGTTCTGCCCCCACCTGAGCTTCGCGACGATCGCCGACAATCACGGCCAGAGCGTCGTCTGGCGCTCGCGTCGCGCCGACGTACCCGATCGCCTGCTGCGCGACGTCGCCGAGCTGAGCTTCGAGGACCTCGTGCTCCAGCACGACCACCTGCGCCTCGCGCCGTTCGCCGACATCCTGACCACGCTCCGCACCGACCTCGGGCTCTGAGGTCGGCATGAGCGCGTGGGCGGTGCCAGCGGCCCCGCACGCCCGGATCGGCGAGATGGGGGTCGAAGAGGTCCCCGATGCGCTCCTGACCAGCGTCCACCGGGGCGACCTGCGCGCTCTCGTGCAGCCCACCCGCTGGCTGCGCGGCGCCGTCCACGACGCCGAGGGCCGACTCGTCGTGTCGTCGCAGAAGATCGGCGGGCTGGGCGGCAACCAGGCCGTGATGGCCGACGCCTCACGGGTGCCGTTGCGCCCGCGCGCTCGTCGCCTGAGCGGCACCTGGCTCTACGGCGGCCACTGGATCCAGCACTTCGGTCATTTCTTCACCGAGACCGTCACCACGTTGTGGCCCGATCTCGCTGACTCCGTCGAGGGCGTCGTCTTCCACAGCTACATGAGCCGCTTCCGCGGCATCACACCGTGGCAGACCGAGCTGATGGGCCTCACGTCGTATGCCGGGCTCCCGGTCGAGATCATCGAGGACGAGCCTCTGCGGGTCGAGCACCTGCTCGTCCCGACCAGGTCGATCGTGGTCAACGGCTGGGCCGAGCCCGAGGCCGTTGCCGTCTGGAAGTCCATGGCGGCGGTGGCCGGCGGGGCTACCTCACTCGTCCCGTCGGGCCCGCGCATCTTCTTCTCCCGCACCGACTTCAACGCAGGCAGGCGCACGCTCGGGCGGAAGGTCCGCACGTCCGTCGAGCGCGACGAAGCCCTCGACGCCGCCTTCGCCGGCGCGGGCTTCGAGGTCGTCGCACCGGAGGCCTTGCCGCTCGTCGAGCAGATCCGACTCGCAGCAGGCGCCTCGGTGCTGGCCGGATCGGCCGGCACCGCGCTGCACCTGTCGGCCTTCGCCCCCGCCGGTGTCCGGGTCCTCGAGCTCGGCGACGACCGCTCCCCCACGGTGCAGGTCCCCCACCAGCTCGTCATCGACGCCGCCCGCGAACACCCCTCTGCCTTCGTGCCCTACGCCGTCGCTCCTGAAGCGCTGACCGACGTCTTCGCCGACCTAGGGCTGTAACCCCGCCGGAGGCTGAGCAGCGAGCCCCAGCGAGCGTCGACGAAGCCCCGCGACATACCCACCCGCGCCGGGGACGGCCGGCGTACGGCCAACAGGGGCTTCGTCGACGGGCTCGCCCAGGGGCTCCGACGCCGGGCCGGAGGCTGAGCAGCGAGCGCCAGCGAGCGTCGACGAAGCCCCGTGACGTACCTACCTGCCGTGGGAACCGCAGACGTCCGGCTCACAGGGGCTTCGTCGACGGGCTCGCCCAGGGGCTCGCCCTGCTCAGCCTCCGGTACGCCGCGCCGGAGGCTGAGCAGCGAGCCCCAGCGAGCGTCGACGAAGCCCCGCGACAAACCCACCCGCGTCGGGGACGGCCGGCGTACGGCTCACAGGGGCTTCGTCGACGGGCTCGCCCAGGGGCTCGCCCTGCTCAGCCTCCGGTACGCCGCGCCGGAGGCTGAGCAGCGAGCGCCAGCGAGCGTCGACGAAGCCCCGCGACAAACCCACCCGCGCCGGGGACGGTCGGCGTACGGCTCACAGGGGCTTCGTCGACGGGCTCGCCCAGGGGCTCGCCCTGCTCAGCCTCCGGTACGCCGCGCCGGAGGCTGAGCAGCGAGCCCCAGCGAGCGTCGACGAAGCCCCGCGACATACCCACCCGCGTCGGGGACGGCCGGCGTACGGCTCACAGGGGCTTCGTCGACGGGCTCGCCCAGGGGCTCGCCCTGCTCAGCCTCCGGTACGCCGCGCCGGAGGCTGAGCAGCGAGCCCCAGCGAGCGTCGACGAAGCCCCGCGACATACCCACCCGCGTCGGGGACCGCCGGCGTACGGCTCACAGGGGCTTCGTCGACGGCCTCGCCCAGGGGCTCGCCCTGCTCAGCCTCCGGTGAGGCAATCGCCGTCTGGGACCTCGGAAGCAGCTCAGAGGGTGAGCTGACCGAGCCGTTGCCAAGCCTCGACGTCCGCGTGCTCGGCGATGAAGGCGGCGGTCTCGGTGGAGAGCGCACGGTCGCGGCCGGCGATGGACTCGACATACATCTGGTGAGCGGCCTGCCACTCGGCGAGGATCGGGGACGGGTCGAGGTCGAGGAAGCGCATCGTGGCGTGGAGTCCCGACCCCTCGGGGTCACCGAAGAAGCGGGTGTAGTCGAGGGCGATCGCCTGCTCGGGCCGGGTCCGCGTAGCGTCGAGGACGCGACGTACGGCGGTGTTCCAGGCAGCAACAGCGCGGTCGGCGCCGGCCCCCTCGCGCCAGCCGGTGTCGTCGGGATTCGCAGCTCGGCGCTCCCAGGAGGACGCGACCAGGGAGATGTCGCGCACGATGAAGACGAAGCGCGCATCAGGGAAACGCTCCCACAGGCTGCGTGCGCGAATCACGGTCATCTTGTCGCCGTGGTAGCGAGCGGAGTCCCACTTGGCCTCGAGGTCGGCGAGCCGCTCCTGGGCCCACGGCACCTCCGGCGTGATGTTCGTCAGGCCGTCGGAGTAGTCGAAGAACCGCTCACGCTCGAACAGGTGCGGGCCCAGCTCCTCGATCCGGGGACCCCACAGCTTCTTGTAGCGCTCCATCCCGAGCGCGATGTCGGGATGGTTGCCCAGGATCCGGCGCAGCGCCGTCGTCCCGGACCTGGCGACGCCGGCCAGGAACAGGTAGTCGGGCGGGACGTGTGCGCTCATGGCAAGCCCGGCTCGACGAAGGGCTCCAGCCCGGTCAGCAGCGGCTCACGCACTCGCACCAACGTGGCTCCATCACCGGTCACCAGGACCACCGCCGAGACCGTGGTGCGCTCGGGCAGCACCGTCATCAGTCGGGCCTTGCGCGGAAGTGCGACGAGGTAGCCCCGGTCGAGGGCGATCTCCAGACGCTCGCGCGGCAGCTTCCGACCGGCTTTGTCCCACAGCGACACCGTGACCACGCCTTGCCCCGAGGCGCCCCCGAGGATCAGCTCCTTCTCCGCCTTCGGCAGTACGACGGTGCCTGCCCCGGCCAGCGGTGGCGTGGGCACACCCTGCGCCAGGTCGCCCTCGACGAACATCACCAGCCCGACCGTCGTCGGCACGCTGGAGTCGACGCGGACCCCGTAGGGGCGACTGCTGTCGTTCTTGCCGGTGCCCTTGAGCAGCGGCGCCAGTCCCACGCGCACGACGCTACGGGGCGGCAGCACGACGTCCTCGGCACCAGCCGGGACGAAGACCGAGTCAGCAGTGACCAGCTGGACCGTCGCGCGCCCCTCGTCGTTCGCCGGGTTGGCGATGATCAGGGTGCGTTGGCCCTTCCCGGCTGTCAGGCCGAGCAGGAGGTTGGAGGTGCTGGGCTCGTCCTGGGATGCCAGCTCGTCGCGCCCGCCCTGACCGCGGCCGAGCTCCTGGAAGCTGTCGCGGATGCTGGCCGAGATGCGTCCGCGCACAGTCGTGACGTGCAGCGCGAGGTCGTCGCGTCGCGGGATGACTTCGGCGAGGTCGAAGCGCCGGGTCGCTCCCCCGGCGACAGCGAGACCGCGCAGAGCGGGCACCGACACCTCGCCCCGCCGGCCCAGCACCACGATGTCGACGACGGCACGACCGGCGTCGGGATTGACCAGCTGGAGGGTCGACCGGTGCTTGGCACCCGCGCCGACACCGGTGAACCACTGCTCGACCACTGGCGGGCGGCAGTCGGTGCTGGCCCAGGGGCGTTCGAAGCGGTTGGCGACCAGCCCCGGCGCGAGAGCATCAGTGCCGGTGATGACCGTCGCCCGGCGACCGACCTCGAAGCGCGTGGCCCGGTCCGGCTTGATGTTCAGCTCCGCCTGGTCGCCGTCGGCTCGCACCGAGACCGCACCCGCTGCTCCAGAGACCGAGGCAATGGAGACCTCGGAGCCGCCTGGCGGGCAGATGAGCGTCGCTCGGGTCAGCGCGGTCTCCACCGGAGCAACGGTCTCCACCACCGTCTCGTCGGTGTGGAGCAGCAACGCCGCCAGCACCGCCAGCACGGGGAGCAGCACCGCCACGAGGCTCAGCGCGTCCGGGCGCCGCCACGGCACCCGCGAGACCGGCCTGCTGCTCTGCTCACTCATCTCGACTCCCGGTCCGCAGGTTGGGGGTGCACAGCACCAGCACGATGAGCAGCCCGAGGCCCTGCACCATCAGCAGCACCGAGTGGGTCCAGGAGCCGGGACCGTCGACGGCGTCGGCGGCCAGCGCTCGGTCGACGCGCCAGGCGCGCGTGCCCGGGTCGGTGCTGGCCTGGATCAACCCGGTGGTCGCATCGAGTGAGGCGGCGACAGCGCCGTCGGCCGGCTCGGGCATCAGGATCCACTCGAGCCCCAGCCCGCCGAGATCTTGCACGACTGAGCCGGTCGGGCGCGCCAGGAGGGTGGCTACGGTGTCCTGAGCGCCTGCGTCGGGCGTGGCGAGAGCCAGGATCTCGTCCTCGCCGAGCGTCACGCCATCGTCGCGACGCACGGTGTAGACCAGACCGCCGGACAACGTGCCCCGCACGACGAGGATGCCGTGCTCGGGCCCGGTCTCGGAGCTCTGCACCATGTAGGCGGGCACGACCTTGGGCGGGGTCGAGGAGAGCTCGTGGTCGCCGTCGAGGGTCCACAGCAAGCCCGCGGCGGGCACCGAGATCGCGATGGCGGCCGCGACCAGTCCGGCGCCGCGCAGGACCCGCCGACCGGCGACGCCGCCGTGCGAGGGCGCCGGCGCGCGCAAGGCGCCCTGGGCACCGAGCAGCGCGGCCGTGACCAGGGCGGCCTGCACCACCACGACGATGACGCCCAGCCCTGTGGGACCCGAGCCCGCCACCAGGTCGACCTCGAAGCCGGCCAGCACGACCGCCGAGACGACCGCCACCAGAGCAACGATCCAGCAGAGCGCAACCGGGATCCGGCTGGAGCGCGGAGCCACGGCGATCACCGCGAGGGCCAGCAGCACCAGCCCGGTCCACGACGGCGCTCCGACGCCGTCGAGGCGTCCGGTCAGCAGATCGATTGCACTCAGCTGGCCGGCCGGCTGGCGTCCCGACTCGGCGACCAGGGCCGAGGCAGCGCCACTTCGCAAGGCGCCCACCCACCACGGTGCGAGGAGCACGACCGGGATAGCGAGCGCGACCAGTGGCGGGCCGAGGACGTCACGCGCGAGCAACAGCGCGCGAGCCGCCAGCACCCCCACGATCAGCAGCACGACAACGACCGAGAGGGCCAGCCACCAGGCCACCGGCGAGAACGCCGCACACACGGCCAGGAGCAGTCCGGTGCGCCATCCCGCACGCCAGCGACGGTCCGACTCGGGGTCGGCGAAGCCGAGCGCCGCATGCGCGAGCCACGGCACGATCGCCGCGCTCACCACGACCCCCAGGCGACCGCTGCCCCAGGCCCCCGACGTGACGGGCACCAGGGCGTACGTCGTTGCACCCGCGACGAGCATCCAGCGCGGCGCGCCCTGCGGGCTCACCAACCGCCCCGCCACGCGCAGGAAGCGCCACGCGCCCCACAGTCCGAACGGCACCGCCCCGAGCATCAGCAAGCTCACCGTGCTCGTGGTGCCGAGCACGGTGGCGAGCACGGCGAGGAGCCCGACGTACGCCGGTGCGGGGACGTCGGTGCCGAAGCCGAGGGGGTGCCAGGCGTCGATGACCAGGGACCACCAGTCACCGGCGCCGCCCGGCACCGGGGCCAGGGCCCCACCGACGACGCTCCCCCAGGCGGTCCGGGTGCCGAAGAGCACCAGCGTGACCACCGCAGTCAGGACGAGCGCCACCGGATTGGTCAGGTAGCGGGCCACGAGACCGACGTCCTCGAGGTCGTCGTCCTCGCCGCGTTGCGCCTCCGCCCGCAGACGTCGGGCGGCCGCCGACGACGGGTCGCGCTGCGCCGCGTCGATGCGGCGCCGTTCGGCCACGTCGGAAGCCTGGTTGGTCACCGCGGCGGCGAGGTCACCGACGACGTCGAGTCCGTGTCGGTAGGGCACCCAGGCGGGTGCCAGCAGGGTGCGCGCGCGCGTCGCGGCTCCGGGCGCAGCCGCGACCGCTCGCCGCTCGCGGCGGGCCGCCGAGATCGTGCCCGGCCGGGAGAGCACCCAGACCAGGGCAGCGAGGTCGTCGAGCGCCTCCCCGACCGAGCGGAGCACCAGGAAGCCGATCATCCGCACGAAGGTGCCGAAGCTCAGGCGCACCACCCGCCAGGGCAACGCGCGGCCGGAGCTGTTGACGAGCAACGTGTAGAGCGCTGCCCGGCGCTCCTGGAAGTGGGTGTGCCGACCGGTCAGCGGCGTGCTGCGCAGTCCACGGTGGGCGGCCTCGGCGTGGAACACGACCGCCTCCGGGACCACGAGCGTGGTGTGGCCGGCCTCGGCGGCCCGCCACCCGAAGTCGAGGTCGTTGCCGAAGACCGGCAGGTGCTCGTCGAAGCCGTCCAGAGCGTCGAGCACCCGGCGGCGCACCAGCATGCCGGCGGTGTTGACCGCGAGCACCTCCCGCTGGTCGTCGTGCTGGCCCTGGTCGTACTCACCGCGCTCGAGACCCGTCTCGCGCCGGCCGGTGCCGGAGATCGTCACGCCGAGCTCGAGGAGCCGGCGCAGCGAGGGCCACTCCCTCAGCTTGGGGCCGAGGATGTCGACGTCGGGTCGCGCGGCGGCGGCCGCCAGCAGCGACTCCAGGGCGCCCGGCGCCGGTCGGGAGTCGTCGTGGAGCAGCCAGATCCACTCGTCGGGCTCAGCGCCCGCGCCTCCGAGGGCGTCGAGCTCGTCGAGGCGGTCGAGTCCCATCCGGACCGCGGTCGGGTACGACGTCGAGGAGGGCGCGGCGATCAGGTCGGCGATCGGCGCCAACAAGGCCGGGCTGTCGTCCTTGCTTCCCGTGTCGACGGCCACCACACGGTGGCGAGGGCCGAGGTCCTGCTCGTCCAGCCCCTCGAGCACGCCGGGGAGCCACCGACCACCGTCATGGCTGACGAGGAGCACGGCCACCCGAGCGGCGGAGAGAGCGGTGGAGGACACCAACGCACAGTAGAGGCTGCCCGGGAGGATGAAAAAGCACCGCCACAAAAGCAGCAGGACCCCGGTCGTGATCGACCGGGGCCTTCCTGCTGGTGGATCCTTGCCGCCTCAGACGGCGCGCTTCTTGAGCTTGCGACGCTCCCTCTCGGAGAGACCGCCCCAGATCCCGAACCGCTCATCGTTCATCAGAGCCGACTCGAGGCACTCGTCGCGTACCTCGCACGTAAGGCACACCTTCTTGGCCTCGCGCGTCGACCCGCCCTTCTCGGGGAAGAACGCCTCAGGGTCGGTCTGAGCGCACAAGGCACGCTCCTGCCAACCTGCTTCGTCCGTCTCTGGTTCCAGGAGAAAGAGTTCTCTCATGGTTTTCTCACCTCTCGACCCGGTCGCCCCACCGTCGGATGACGGAGGGAGTACCCCCTCAACGTGGTTGAACACGCTGAACAACACTGTGAGAATTACATGCCTGTCGTACCCGGAAGTCAAGCCCCGTATCTGCTATAGCCGACATCCCGGGCGCCACGCTCACCGGGTGGGACGGCAGAGTGACCCTCATGAAGAACATCACCGTGCTCTGCGGAGGCATGGGCGGAGCGCGCTTCCTTCAGGGCCTGCGCCACGGGATCGCCCACGGACTGCTGCCCGGTGTCGCCGCGGACGCCACCATAACGGCCATCACCAACACCGCTGACGACCTGTGGATGCACGGCCTCAAGATCTGTCCCGACCTCGACACCGTGATGTACACCCTGGGCGACGGCATCGACCCCGAGCGCGGCTGGGGACGACGCAACGAGACGTGGAGCCTCAAGGAGGAGCTGGCCGAGTACGGCGTCGAACCGACCTGGTTCGGGCTGGGCGACCGCGACCTGGCCACCCACCTGGTGCGCACCCAGATGCTCGATGCAGGCTTCCCGCTCTCGCAGGTCACCGAGGCGCTCTGTCGTCGCTGGCAGCCCGGAGTCCGGCTGCTGCCGATGAGCGACGACCGGGTCGAGACCCACGTGGCCATCGCCGACCCCGACGCGGCCAGCGGTCGCCGGGTCGTGCACTTCCAGGAGTACTGGGTGCGGCTGCGCGCCGAGGTCCCGGCCGAGACGGTCGTCGTCGTGGGTCTCGAGGCGTCCTCGCCGGCGCCCGGCGTCATCGACGCGATCACCGACGCCGACCTGGTGATCCTGCCCCCGTCCAACCCGGTGGTCTCGATCGGCACGATCCTGGGAGTACCGCGTGTCCGTGAGGCCCTGATCAGCACCCGGGCGCCTGTGGTCGGGCTCTCCCCCATCATCGGCACCACCCACGTGCGTGGGATGGCTCACCAGATGCTCACCTCGATCGGCGTCGAGGTCAGCGCCGGCGCGGTCGCCAGGCACTACGGCGCCCGCTCGAGCGGGGACGGCGTCCTCGATGCCTGGCTCGTCGACGAGCGCGACATCGAGGAGGTGGCCGGGGTCGAGTCCGCCGGGATCGCCTGCTCTGCGGTCCCCCTGATGATGAGCGACCCCGACGCCACTGCGGCCATGGCCGCCAGCGCGATCACCCTGGTCAGCGCTGCGACGTCCGCCCCGGACGGCCTCGGATGAGCACGCCCGGCCCGGCCGGGTCCCCTGGCGTCTGGGCCGTCGCGCCCGATGGCGTCGGCGAGATCGCTCCCGGCGCCGACCTCGCGCAAGCCCTGCTCGACCTCTGTCCCCTCGAGGACGGCGACATCGTCGTGGTCACCAGCAAGGTCGTGAGCAAGGCCGAGGGACGGGTGGTCACCGGCTCGCGCGACGAGCACCTCGTCGCCGCCACAGCCCGGATCGTGGCGCGGCGCGGGGCGACGACCATCGTGCGCACCCACCACGGGCTGACGCTCGCAGCCGCCGGCATCGACAACTCCAACGTGGCCCTCGGTTCCTCCGTGCTCCTCCCGCTCGACCCCGACGCCTCGGCGCGACGGCTGCGTTCGGTCCTCCAGCAGCGCACCGGAGCGGTCCTCGGCGTGATCGTGACCGACACCGCCGGCCGCGCCTGGCGCGAGGGGCAGACCGACATCGCCATCGGCGCGGCCGGGGTGCTGGTCGCCGAGGAGCTTCGCCGGTCGGATCGATGCCCACGGCAACGAGCTGGCCGTGACCGCGCCCGCGGTCGCCGACGAGATCGCCGGGCTCGCCGAGCTCGCCCAGGGCAAGCTCGGCTCGCGGCCCTTCGCCGTCGTCCGCGGGCGAGCCGACCTGGTCCTGGCGCCCGACGACGACGGTCCCGGCGCCGGCGCGCTCGTGCGGGCAGAGGGCGGGGACCTGTTCGGCTTCGGTGCGCGGGAGGCCGTGCTGCGCGCCGTCCGCGGCGACCAGGCCGACCGCGCGCCCTTCGGCGCCCCGGTGAGCGCCTCCGAGCTCGCCGAGATCTTCAACGGGATCCTCGACGAGACCATCGAAGCCGAGGTCGTGAGCGACCTCGAGGTGCGCTGCCCGCCGACAGTGACCTCCGCGGCGACCGTGTTGTCCATCGTCGCCTTCGCCCACGGCTGGCAGCGGGTCGGGGACACCGACCTCCGGTTCCGACCGGCCGGTCCGTAGACTTCCGGCGATCCCGAGCACCGCCCGACCACTGAAGTGAAGGTAGGCCACAGTGGCCAAGTCGTCGAAGTCCGCCAAGAGCCAGCGCCAGGCGCTGATCGACAACGCGATGAAGAAGCAGCGGAGCGCCGAGAAGCGGCGCAGCAACATCATCGTGACGGTGTGCGTGCTCATCTCGCTGGGCCTGATCGGGGCCGCGGCCTACAAGCCGATCAAGTCGGCCTTCGACGAGCGACAGTTCAGCGACCTCGAGGTCTCCGAGGTCGGCGCGCCGGCGTCGGTGTGCCAGGACGTCACCACCGAGGAAGCCACCGACGTCAACAACCACGTTGCGCAGGGCACCGAGGTCGTCTACGAGACCGCACCGCCCGCTTTCGGCGCCCACTGGAACGTCGCGGGAGTCGCCCCGGCGCCGTTCACCGAGAAGTTCTACGACGCCGACGACCGCCCGCCGCTCGAGGCGCTCGTGCACAACCTCGAGCACGGCTACACGATCCTCTGGTACGACGAGAGCATCGCCGACGACGCCGGCCAGATCGAGCCAGATCCGGTCGATCGCCAAGAAGTTCGACCTCGACGACACCAACTTCCGCTTGAAGTTCATCGCGGCGCCGTGGCTGTCCAGCGACGAGGACGGCTCACCGTTCCCTGACGGCCAGCACGTCGCCTTCACCCACTGGAAGGGCGACGAGACCACCTCCACCGGCGTCTGGCAGTACTGCTCGGAGACCAGCGGTGACGCGCTGGAGACCTTCATGGCCGACTACCCCTACACCGACTCCCCGGAGTCCGGCGCTCTCTGATCAGGTCTGATCAGGTCTGATCAGGGTCAGGTCAGGTCGGCCCGCCCGGCTTCCTTGAGGTCCCCCACGACCTGCTTGACGGCTTGGGCGTGCGCGCGCGTGGTCACCAGCAGTGCGTCGGGGGTGTCGATGACGACGACGTCGTCGAGCCCGATCACCGCGATCACCTTGCCGGATGCCGGCACCACCAGGCCCGTGGAGTCGATGGCGCGCACCAGGTCGCGCTCGCCGAGGACGCTCATCGGCGTCCCCGCCTGCTCGAGCAGCGTGGCCAACGAGTCGAAGTCGCCGATGTCGTCCCACCCGATCGTGGCCGGGACCACCACGACGCGTCCCGCCGCGGCGGCCGGCTCGGCCACGGCGTGGTCGAGCGCGATCTTCGGAAGTGAAGGCCAGGCTTCCTCCAGGGTGTCGGGCGCGGCTGCGATCGCGCGCAGGGCGGCGGCGAACTCCGGGTCCTGCTCGGCGAGCAGGTCGAGCAGCACCGTGGGGCGTACGACGAACATGCCGGCGTTCCAGCGGTAGTCACCGGTCTCGAGGTAGCCGGCCGCGACCTCGGCCGAGGGCTTCTCGACGAATTCGCGCACCGCGTGCGTGCCCGGGTGCCCGGCGAGGTCCTCGCCGAGGTGGATGTAGCCGAAGGCAGCCGAGGCGAACGTCGGGTCGATGCCGATGGTGACCAGCCAGTCGTCGCGGGCGGCGCCCACGGCGGTCGCGACAGCTGCCTCGAAGGCTGCTGGGTCCTTGATCACGTGGTCGGCGGCGAAGGAGCCCATCACCGCGTCGGGATCGCGCACCTCGAGCATCGCTGCGGCCAGCCCGATGGCTGCCATCGAGTCCCTCGCGGACGGCTCAGCGACGATCGCGTCGGCGGCGACCCCGGTCAGCTGGGCGGCCACGGCCTCGCGGTGCGCCTGGCCGGTCACGACGAGGAGCCGGTCGTCGACCAAGGGGACCAGGCGGTCCCAGGTGTCCTGCAGCAGTGAGCGGCCGGAGCCGGTGAGGTCGCGCAGGAACTTGGGGGCGGAGGAACGCGACAGCGGCCACAACCGGGTCCCGGCGCCGCCTGCGGGCACGACGGCCCAGAAGTTCTCGATCGAGGTCATGTGCTCGACCTTAGGGGGCCACGAGAGACTGACGGCATGAGCCCACAGCCGACCACATCGACGACCTTCGCCGAGGTCCTGACAGAGCAGCTGCGCAGCGACGCCGGCCGGCCCCTGATCACCTTCTACGACGACGAGACCGGCGAGCGCGTCGAGCTGTCCGTCACGACGTACGCCAACTGGGTCGCCAAGGCGGCGTCCCTGCTGGTCGACGAGCTCGACCTCGAGCGCGGCGCCCGGCTGCAGGTCGACCTCCCGGCCCACTGGCTGGGACCTGTCTTCCTGGGAGCTGCCTGGACAGCCGGGCTGACGCTGGTCGACTCCGACCCCGATGCGGCGGTGTGTGGTCCCGAGACGCTCGAGGCGTGGTCGGTGCGGGCCGATGAGTTGCCGGTCCTCGCCTGTGCCCTGCGCCCGATGGGCGTGCGTTTCGCCGAACCGGTGCCGCCTGGTGTGCATGACGTGGGGGTCGAGATCTGGGGCCAGCCCGATGCGTTCTCGCCGTGGGACCCGCCCTCGGGTGACGACCTCGCCTGCGACCTCGGGTCCGTCAGGACCACGCAGGCCGAGCTGTGGAGCGCGGCCGCCGCCGGGACTCTCGTCACCGACGGCGGCCGACTCCTGTCGGAGGCGAACCCGGCTTCCCCACCGGGGATCGCCACCTTCAGTGAGCCGCTGGTCTGCGGCGGCTCGCTGGTGCTGGTCACCCGGGCCGGACGGGAGCGTCTCGAGGCGACCTACGTCGCCGAACGCGCTACCGCCCGCTTCCCTGCCTGAGGACCAGCCGTCTGGGGCTCCTTCGAGCAGCGGAGGATCACTCCACCATGTTGTAGCCGTCCCATCCCCCGCCGAGCGGCACCGGCTGACCGAGCTTGTTGCGGTGGCCGGAGATCAGGTACAGCTGCCCGGTCCCCTTGGCCCGCACGACCAGGTCGGGGTGTCCCTTGAGGTTGACGTCGCTGATCCCGACGACCCAGTCGTAGGGCGAGAGATCGATCGGCAGCTGGCGCGAGGAGGTGAGGCCACCGGGACCGTTCCCGCTGTAGAGCATCAGGGCCTTGCCCTGTCGCACCAGCGTGTCGGGCGAGCCGTCGGCATCCCAGCGACCCACGCCGATCTGCTTGCTCCCCTTGATCCTGCTGTAGGCGACGTAGGGCGCGCCGGTGCCGGCACTACCTCGGCCGGGGTAGATCATCATCGGCTGACCCTTCTTGGGCTGGCCCATGAGGTCGGGGTAGCCGTCGCCGGTCATGTCGCCGACCGCCGAGAGAAGCTTGACCCCGCTGAAGCTGGTGGGAAGGAGCTTCACCGCCTTGAACTTCCCGTTGCCGAGTCCGAGGCGCAGCGCGAGCCGGCCGTCGGACTTGCGGCGCGTGATCAGGTCGGCGTGCCCGTCGCGGTCCCAGTCGCCGACGTTGAGGATCCGGCTCATGACGCTCATGTCCACCTGCAGGGGGATCGCCCGGCCAGCGGTGAAGTCACCCGAGTTGGTCTTCTTGATCGGGATCAGCATGCCCTTGCCGTCACTTGCCCGGCGCACGATGATGTCCGGCTCCGCGCTCGCTGCGACGTCGGACTCGAGCTGGCGGCCCGAGAAGTCGGCTTGCGTCTGCTTGGCCAGGGCGCGGATCTGAGGGATCTGGTTGTAGAGGTAGACACCCGGGCACGCCGTGGAGCCCGCATCGCGGTGCCCGTTGATCGCCGGGAAGTTCCGCGAGGTCACCATCTGCTTCTTCGCACCGGCCTTGACCCCGTGCAGGGACAGCTTCCAGGCGAAGACCGCTGCGTAGGCCTCGACCATCGCCTTCGAAGGCTGGGTCTCCTCGAAGTTGCCGATAGCGCTCATCGCGAAGGAGTCATCGTTGTAACCCAGGGTGTGGGCACCGACGACGGGGCGCCCGACGCCACCGAAGCGGCCCTCCCAGACCCGCCCGAACCGGTCGACGAGGAAGTTGTAGCCGACGTCGCTCCACCCGCGGGACTTGGTGTGGTAGGCGTAGATGCTCCGCAGGATCGCCGGCACGTCGCGCTTCTTGTAGGCGTTGGCGTTGACGGTGTGGTGCACGAAGCCTGCGTGCACCTCGAAGTAGCGCAGCGAGCTCGGGTCGCGCAACGACTCGTCGGCTCCCCACTGCGCGCGGCTGAAGATCTTCGGCTTGGGGGTGAAGGACCCGGCCGCGAGGTCGAGGCTCTCGTCGGTCCCCGTCGGCTCTGTCGGCTCCGTCGGCTCTGTCGGCTCTGGAGTCGGTGTCGGCTCGGGGGTCGGCGTCGGCTCCGCCGCCGCCGTGGGTGCGGCTCCCGGGAGGGTCGCGGTGTCGATCGCGGCGGTCTCCCTCGAGCTGGACGTCTCGATGCCCGGGTCGATGACGGCCAGCTTCAGGTCTGCCGGCGCCCCGACTGCGCTGTCGATGCGCACCTGGACCTCGTCGACGTCGCCCACGAGCAGCTCGTCGGTGCCCGGCCGGGCACTGCACGCCCTCCGGGCTGTCCGGGTCGGGGCCGTGCTCGTCGCTGTAGTGCGCCTCACTCCACTCCGACCAGCCCGCGTCGTCCTTGGTGCGGACCTCGATGGCGATGTCGCTCTCCGCGAGCATCGACCCGTCCGGTGCTGCGGCCCAGGTCACGCCGACGGCTCCGTAGCCGGAGACCGGCTGCGGGTCGCTGACCAGGACGTCGGCGGCCGGCGTCGTACGTCGGCTGGTCAGCGCGAGCGCGTCCGGCTTGATCCTGGCGTCGGCGGGCGCGGTGAGCGAGTACTCCTCGACCACGGGGTCCACCACGGCGTCGGGGACCCGCGCGGTGAGGGTCGAGGCGCGGGCATAGGCCGCCATCGATGCCTGGCGTTGGCTGCCCTGCTCCTGAGACGCCGCGCCGGGGGTGGCTGCGGGGTCTGCGGGGCCTCGGGGGACCAGCTCCAGGCTCACGATGTTGGCGGCCGGCGTGAGCGCGGCGCAGATCACGCCGAGAGCCAGCAGCTGTGAGCAGGCGGTAACGAAACGGGGGTGTCGAGAAGACATCAGGTATTCACTCCAGTGCGGCGGGGAAGAGTCACACAAGAAGCAACTGTCACACCCGTAACACGCCCTGGGAAGAGCCCGTGAGTAACTACAACGCTGTAATTACCACTCGACACGCCGATGACTTCCGGGTTTGTCAAACCCGAACGGCACTTTCCTGCAGATCTATCAGATCTCGGCGCCGAGCTCGGAGTCCATGTCGCCGTGCTCCTCGTTCTCCGCCGACTCGTCGTCGTACTTCAAGAGCTTGATGCCTTCCTTGACGTCACCGTCGAAGATCAGCCGACCCTGCTCGAGGATCAGCACGCGGGTGCACATCCGCTTGACCGAGCCACCCGCGTGCGAGACGTAGAAGAGGGTGCGGCCCGAGTCACGGACCTCCTCCATGCGCTCGAGGCACTTCTTCTTGAACGGCCGGTCGCCGACGGCGAGGACCTCGTCGGCGAGGAAGATCTCGGAGTCGACGTGGATGGCGATCGCGAACCCGAGCCGGGCCGACTGCCCCGAGGAGTAGTGACCGACCTCGGTCTGGAGAAACTTGGTCGGGATCTCCGCGAAGTCGACGATCGCGTCGTACTTGCGGGCGATCTCGGCCTCGCTCATGCCGAGGATGGCGGCGTTGAGCATGATGTTCTCCTTGCCGCTCAGCTGCGGGTGGAAGCCCGCACCGGTGGCAATGAGGCCGGCGATGCGGCCGCGCGTGCGCACGGTGCCGCTGTCCGGCCGCATCACGCCGTTGATCATCTTCAGCAAGGTGCTCTTGCCCGAACCGTTGAGTCCCATGATCCCGATGGACTCGCCCTGGCTGACGGTGAAGGAGACGTCGTCGATCGCAGCGAAGGTCTCGCTCATCCGCTTGCCCTTGGCCAGGGCGACCGTCACCTCCTTGAAGGTGCGGTGGTAGCGGAGGGTGAACTCCTTGGTGACGTTCTCGACGCGAATGCTCTCGGCCATCAGATGCGCTCCGGGATCTGCTTCTCCAGCTTGCTGAACACCACCTGGGCGATGCCCAGGATCACCAGGGACACACCCACCATCGTGAAGCCGAGCGCGAAGAGGTGGTCGGGCAGCCGATCGACCGCCAGCTCCTCCTCGGTGAGGGTCCCGATCCAGAAGGCGTGCTGGAACAGCATCACCGCATCGGCGATGGGGTTGAGGACGTAGTAGTCGGCGAAGCGCCCGAACCGCTCCCCCACCATCGTGTAGCTGTAGATCATCGGCACACCGAAGCGCACGAAGTTCGTCAGGATGTTGACGAAGCTGGAGAAGTCGCGGAACAGCACGTTGGCGGCGCTGAAGAACAACGCGAGCGCCGTGCCGAGCACCATGATGATCGCCAACGCCAGCACCACCGCCAGCACCCCGGAGAAGGTCGGCACCCAGCCCATGAAGAGCACCGCCACCACCAGGATCACCAGCTGCGGGAACACGTGGTAGAGCGAGACCAGCATCGAGGCCACCGGGAACATCTCGGCCGGCACCGCCATCTTCTTCACGATCGCCTTGTTGCGCACGATCGAGCGGGTTCCGGCGTTGAACGTCTCGGTGAAGAAGTGGACGACGATGATGGCCGAGAAGATGTGGATCGGGAAGTTCGGGATGGAGTCGTGGAGCTGGAAGATCACTCCGATGATCGCGAAGTAGATGAAGAACTGCGACAGCGGGTTGATGTAGCTCCACAGCAGCCCCAGGAACGAGCCCGAGTAGCGTGCGCTGATCTCGCGACGCACCAGGAGCTTGAGCAGGTAGCGGCGTCGGAAGACCTCCAGGAGCCCACGGCTCGGCGCCGGGTCCTCCCACGCCCGGTCCTCCCCCAGCCCCACCCCGGCAGCAGCACTGCCGGCGGCGCTGGTGGCGTGGAGGCTGTCAGTCATCGCTCGCCTCCGCCTCGCCGGTCCAGGGAGCGAAGGTCTCGTCCCAGGCCTCGGGCGAGGTGATGTCGCCGAGCTTGGCGCGGTACTCGGCAGCCAGTCGGGGCCACTCGCGCTTGAGGCGCTCGTGGATCTCGAGGGTCTGCTTCATCATCGTGCGGAACTGCTCCGGCTCACGCCGGTAGAGCGCCGCCGAGGTGCCGTCGGCCATCGAGACCACGGCCGAGTCGTAGACGGCCAGGCGCCACCACTTGGCGTCCATGGCACGGACCTCGGCCTCGGGGTAGTCGCGCGAGAGCGCGCGCGGCTTCTTGAGCTGGCGCAACGGCTGGGTCGCAGCGGTGATGAGCCCGCTGACCCGACCGGGGTCGCGCACGCCGTCGCGGCCCTTGCGAGGCGGCTTGGTGCGGCGCACCGGTGGGAAGGCGTCCCGGTCGGCCTCCAGCACGGCGTCGGTGTGCAGCTTGCGCATCGCGTTGATCTCGGGCAGCCGTGTCGCCAGGCTCTTGTGCAGCGCGTCGGGGCCCTCGAGGACGTCGAGCAGCGCCTGGTGGCGCAGCTCGACGGTGGAGTACTGCATCGAGACCAGGTGGGAGATCTGGTGGTTGCGGCTCTCGCGGATCAGTCGCCCGCCCTTGGAGTACGGCGAGTGCAGCAGCGCGGCGATGAAGCGGTTGCGCTGGTGGAAGTAGGACTGCCAGTCGAGACCGTCGTTCTTGTCGCTCCACGGAACGTGCCAGACCGCGGCACCGGGGAAGCTCACCGTCGGGTAGCCGGCCTCACGGGCGCGCAGTCCGTACTCGGAGTCGTCCCACTTGATGAAGACCGGCAGGGAGAGCCCGATGTCCTCCAGGACGACCCGCGGGATCAGGCACATGAACCAGCCGTTGAAGTCGACGTCGATGCGCTTGTGCAGCCAGTGCGACGAGCGCAGGTTGCGGGCCGAGAGGTCCCAGTCGGAGTGCGTGCCGGGCACGGACTGCCACCAGAAGAACCACGGCTGCACGATCTCGCCGAAGCTGTGCAGCCGCGAGCGGGAGTAGATCGAGAACATGTGCCCGCCGACGATCGTGGGGCGCCGAGCCAGGTCACCGAAGGTGACGGCGCGGATGATGCCCTCGGGCTCGCACACGACGTCGTCATCCATCATCAGGGCGTAGGTGGCGGTGCCCTTGCGCACCGACTCCAGCTGGCCGCGGGCGTAACCGCCCGAGCCGCCGAGGTTGCCCTGCACGATGATCCGGAGCTTGTCGCCCAGCGACGCCTTCGCGGCCGGGAAGTGCTCGGAGTCGGTGACCAGCTTGGTCCCCTGCTCCATGACCATCACCGAGTCGAGGTAGGGCGCGAGCTCCTCGTCGTCACCCATCTGGCCGAGCAGCTCGGCGCAGAAGTCGGGACGGTTCATCGTGGTCACGCAGATGTCGGCGGTGCCGTGCTGGGCGCGGTCCTCGGGGACCTCCGAGCTCCACTCGGCCCATTCGACGACGACGTCCTCGTCGCCGGCTACGACGTCGTACCAGTACCAACCGCCGTCGACGAAGGGCTTGAGGCTCAGGTCGAAGGTGAACGTGACCGGCTCGTGGCTCTCGGCGATCGCTGCATCGACGCGCTGGGAGTTGCCGCGGGCCATGGACTTGTAGACCATCACGTGGGCGCCGCGACCGCTGACGGTGACCGTCAACCGGATCGAGGTGACCACGGTCCAGCGTCGCCAGTAGCTGGCCGGGAAGGCGTTGAAGTAGGTCGCGAACGAGATCCGGTCACCGGACTTGATCCGCAGCGCGGTGCGTGACTCGATCTGGTCGGGGTGGATGGAGCGCCCGGTCGAGGTGGCCGCGCGGGCCGCCGCGCCCTGGAGGTCGCGAGCGACCTTGCTCAAGCTGGAGTCGCCGGCATCGACCTCCATCTGACCGTGGTCGGTGTCGACGTAGAGCGCCAGGACGTCGAAGTCGCGGTCCTGGGGCAGGATCTGGCGCTGCAGCAGGCGGCGGGCGGTGCCCGGGGTCGGCGCGGACGCGGCGCCCGGGTCGGTCACGGTCGCAGTGTCGGACGTGCCGGTGTCGGGCAGGGCGGTCTCGGTGCTCATCGGGCCTCTTCTCCGCTCGTCAGCGGCACGTCGTCGACGAAGTGCGGCTTCAGCTTGTTCTCGAACATCGACAGCGCGGAGCCGATGGCCATGTGCATGTCGAGGTACTGGTAGGTCCCGAGCCTGCCACCCATCAGCACCTGGTGCTCGGCCGCCTCCTTCTTGGCCAGCTCGCGATAGGCCAGCAGCTTCGCCCGGTCATCAGCGGTGTTGATCGGGTAGTACGGCTCGTCGTCGTCCTCGGCGAAGCGGCTGTACTCGTGCACCACGATCGTCTTGCCGGGCAGGTAGGTGCGCTCGGGGTGCAGGTGCTTGAACTCCAGGATGCGCGTGTAGGGGACGTCCTGGTCGTTGTAGTTGACCACGCCGGTGCCCTGGAAGTCGTCGACGTCGAGCGTCTCGGCCTCCAGGTCGACGGTGCGCCACGACAGTCGGCCCTCGCTGTGACCGAAGTACTCGTCGAGCGGGCCGGTGTAGACGACCGGGACCTTGCCGCGGAACTCCTCCATCAAGCCGTTGGCCGGGTCGAGGAAGTCGGTGTCGACGATGACCTCGATGTTGGGGTGGTCGGCCATCCGCTCGAGCCAGGCGGTGTAGCCGTCGACGGGGAGTCCTTCGTAGGTGTCGTTGAAGTAGCGGTTGTCGAACGTGTAGCGCACCGGGAGGCGGGTGATGATGTCCGCGCTCAGCTCGGTGGGGTCGGTCTGCCACTGCTTGGCGGTGTAGCCCTTGACGAACGCTTCGTAGAGGGGGCGACCGATCAGGCTGATCGCCTTCTCCTCGAGGTTGGACGCCTCGGAGGTCGCGATCTCGCTGGACTGCTCGGCGATCAGCGCCCGGGCTTCGTCGGGGGTGTGGGATCGGCCGAAGAACTGGTTGATGAGCCCGAGGTTCATCGGGAAGGAGTAGACCTGCTCCTTGACCTTGGCGAACACCCGGTGCTGGTAGCCGGTGAACTCGGTGAACTGCGTGACGTAGTCCCAGACCTTCTTGTTGGAGGTGTGGAACAGGTGGGTGCCGTACTTGTGCACCTCGATCCCGGTCTCCGGGTCCTTCTCGGAGTAGGCGTTTCCGCCCAGGTGGTAGCGCCGCTCGACGACCAGCACCTTCAGTCCGAGCTCGGTAGCGCACCGCTCGGCGACGGTCAGACCGAAGAAGCCCGAGCCGACGACGACGAGGTCGGGACGCTCGATCCGGCGAGGGGCGGGAGTCGCAGCGGACTCGGGGGCGGCGGTGGAGTCAGACACGTTGGGTGATTCTACGGATCCCGGGTACGCAGGGACACTCGACGCGACGTGGGAGGGCCGTCGATCTCGTCACGTGGCGCGCCGGAGCGCCGCGATGGTGATGCGACAGGTCCCCAGAAGACGTCTTACTGGGTGTCCCTATTGCACGGCCGGGTTTCGTAGGCACCGTGCGACGCATGTCGTACCCCAGTGACCTGACAGACGAGCGGTGGGACCTGCTGCAGCCGGTGTTCAACGCGCCCGGCAAGCGGGGCCGCAAGCACGGCGATGACCTGCGAACCGTGGTGAACGCGATGCTGTACGTCTCCCAGACCGGCTGCCAGTGGCGCTACCTCCCGGCGTCGTTCGGACCATGGACTCGGGTCTGGTCGCAGTTCCGCCGATGGTCGCGCAACGGGACGTGGGCGCAGGCTCTGACGGTGCTGCACGCTGCCGTGCGCCGAGAGGCCGGGAGGATGTAGGAGACGCCCTTGATGATCGTCATCGACACCCACCTGGCTCGCGGCGCCTCGAACGGGGGGGTTCACCTTCCACGATCGAGGTGGCCCCTACGGTCGCACCAAGGGCACGAAGCGCGTGGTGGCGGTGGATGTGACCGGCCTCCCGGTGGCCGCGCTGGTCGTGTCAGCCTCTACCCACGAGAACCGGGCCAGCGAGCTGATGCTGGACCATCTGACCCGGCAGGGTGTCACTGACCGCCTTGAGCTGGTCTTGGTGGACCGGGAGTCACTGCAGCCGCAGCCCGCAGCCTCGAACCACCACCACGACCTCGAGTTCCGCCGGGTCGGGTGGGACGACAAGCAGCCGACCTTCCGTCCCATCCGCCACGCCTGGCGCGTCGAGGTCGCTCACGGCCGCCTCGGACGCTCTCGCCGGCTGGCGAAGTCGTTCGAGAACACCACCACCTCGGCCACCGGCTGGCTGCAGGTCGCCTGCATCGCCACGACGCCGCGCCACCTGTCCCGAGAACGAGCCCGCCGGCACCTTGTCGAGCTCGCAGCCTGACCATCGGCCGTCACGACCGCGAAGGGCGGCAAATGAGTGCACTCCCGCAACCGTCGGGCCGCCCGGTTGAGTACCGTCCTGAGGTGGGCATCAACGATCTAAATAAAGCCGAGTTCGAGCGGATCTACGGACCCTGGGCGACACACACTCCGCGCGACGTGGCGGACCTCTTCGCGCACTACCCCGGGGTCTGGTGGGTGGCCGGAGGGTGGGCACTGGAAGCGTTCACCGGTGTCACGCGAGCCCACGAGGACACCGATGCCAGTGTTCTCAGGACGGACCTGCCCAAGTTGCGAGCACATCTCGCTGGCAACCTCGACGTCTGGACCGCTGCGGACGGCGCACTCCGTCCCCTTCTTCCTGACGAAAAGCCCGAAGCGGCTCCGGCGGCGATCCTTCCCCCCGGCTGCGGCCAGGTCTGGACCCGCCGCGCAGCGACGGCAGCGTGGGACTTCGACATCCTGCTAGCGCCGGGTTCGGCCGAGGAGTGGGTCTACAAGCGCGATGAGTCGCTCCGCATGCCGATGGACCAAGCACTCTGGGCGCGGGACGGCATCACGTATCTGCAACCCCAGATCCAGCTCATATACAAGGCGAAGGGCCTACGCCCGAAGGACCAAGTCGACTTCGACAACACCCTCCCCCACCTCGACGGCCCCCGCCGTGAGTGGCTTAGGGACTCTCTGCACCGAACCCTGCCCGGTCACCCGTGGATCCGGTCTCTCTAGCCGGGGCACACGAACCAGACAGACCGCTCGGTGGCGGCGTGTCTCATTGACCTGAGAGCCGTACTCGGGGCCTTCCGCCCGGGGCCGTCGATAGGGACACGCCCAGTAAGTCCAGACTGGTCTCAGAGGGTGTGTCCCTATTGACGGCACTGTCGGTGCCGGACGGCACCATCGGTTTCGTGCCCGTTGCTACCGGATCCGCTGACACCCTCGTTTCGCACACCGGTGTGCCGTTGACGCGTGCGACGACGTTCAGGTTCACCCTCGACGTGAATGCCGAACAGCACCAGCGGCTCCTCGCGCACGCCGGCGCGTCCCGGTTGGCGTTCAACCACCACCTCGGACGGGTGAAGGCGAACCTTGACCAGCGCGCCGCTGAGAGGTCCTACGGGGTGGCGGAGGCGGACCTGACGCCGTCGTTGTCGTGGTCGAAGGTCAGCTTCATCAACGAGATGAACGCCTGGAAGGACGGCCGCGCGCCCGACGCCCGGGTCGAGGTCCTCGACGACGGCACAATCGTTCGCGGGCTCCCGTGGCGCGGCGAGGTGTCCACGGACGTGTTCGAGACCGCATCGGTGAACGCCGCGCAGGCGTTGAAGAACTGGTCCGACTCCCGCAAGGGCACCCGGGCCGGAAAGATTGCGGGGTTCCCACGGTTCAAGTCCCGCCACCGCACCACCCCGAAGTTCCGGATCCGGTCGAAGTACAAGGAGGGGGCTGCCCCGTCGGTCCGGCCCATCGCGGCGCGGGCCATCAAGTTCCCGAAGCTCGGCGAGTTCCGGGTCCGGGAGAACACCCGTCAGCTCCGCCGGCTCTACGAGAAGGGCCGGTTCCACGCCTACGCCGCGTCCTTCACCTACGAACGAGGCCGCTGGACCGTCACCATCACCGGGGTCGCGGCCCAGTTCCACCACCAACGCCGCAACCCGGGCGCCGTCGGGCGCACGAAGGCACGGGTAGGTCTTGACGTCGGTGTGAAGACCCTGGCCGTCGCTGGCGACGAGCACGGCAACCAGCTCAAGGTGTGGGAGGGGGTGAAAGCACTACAAGCAGCCCAGGCGCGCCTGAAGCTGGCCAACCAAGCTCTCGCGAGAACCAAGCAGGGCTCGAACGGTCTGCGCAAGGCAGCACGACGCCTGGGCAAGCTGCACGGCCGGGTCGTGGCGATGAGGAAGGCGCTGCTGCACAGCATCTCCTCCGAGCTCGCGAAGACCTCCGCGGTCGTAGTGATCGAGGACCTCAACGCGGCCGGCATGCTGCGCAACCGCAAGCTCGCACGGCACATCTCCGACGCGAGCTTCGGTGAGTTGCGCCGCCAGCTCGAGTACAAGACCGCCTGGTACGGCACCAAGCTCGTCATCGCAGACAGGTGGTTCCCGTCCAGCAAGACTTGCTCCGGGTGCGGGGTCGTCAAGGCCGACCTGACCCTGGCTGACCGGGTCTACGAGTGCGGCGCGTGTGGCCTGGTCATCGACCGGGACCTCAACGCCGCCATCAACCTCGCCCGATACACCCCGCCCGCCGACCCTGCAGACACGAAGACTTCACCGCCGCTACCCGCGCGGCTGCCTGACACACGCACCAGTGTGTCCGCACCTGGATGGACCGGGCCGTAGAGCCGACCGCCACCCTCCTACACGAAGGGGCCCTGGGTCGGAACCGATGGAAGACCACCCCTGGGTGGCCCTCGGATGGCAACCAAGAACCACCGTCTCAAATGGGGCAGTGGTCAAGGGGAGTCAGTGTGGCCTGAGTAGGGACACACCCAGTTACAGTGTCCGGATGCAGGAGAGTGGATCGCTGCGCGCCATCGTGGAGCGCAACTTCGGGGCAGCCTGGTTGACGGGCATCGCCATGGTGGCCGCCATGGTCGTCTTCGCCTCGATCGGCGAGCTCCCCGTGCGTGACCCGGACAGCCTCATCCCCGGCTACATCCGCTTCCCGGCGATCGTTCTCGGGGCCATCAGCCTCGACATCGTGCCGCGAGTGCTCTGGCGTGCGCGCCGCGCACCGCGCACCGCACGCGATCACTGGCGCGACGTCCTGCGTGAGCGGTGGCCGGCCTCCCACTGGCGCTACGCCGTCGGCGGGGTCACCGCCTGGTACCTCTGCTACGCCGCCTTCCGCAACCTGAAGTCGATGGCGCCGTTCATCAACGAGAAGACCTGGGACGTCGAGTTCGCCCGCCTCGACCGCGAGCTGTGGTTCGGCAACGATCCTGCCACCGTGCTGCACGACCTCTTCGGCACCGGCATCGCGGCGCACTTCTTCTCCACCGTGTACTTCGTCTGGATCGCCTTGGTGCCGATCAGCATCGCGCTGGCCCTGGTGTTCACCCGCAGCACCCGCGCCGGCTCCTGGTACGTCACGGCCGTGGCCTTCGACTGGGGCCTGGGCTCCCTGTTCTACATCCTCTTCCCCTCGGTGGGACCGGTCTACAACGCCCAGCAGCGCGGTCTGTTCACCGACCTGCCCGAGACCTACAACACCCGGCTCGCCGACAGCATGTGGGCCGATCGCGTCGCCGTCATGGGCGATCGCTTCGACGCGGGCACCCTGCAGACGATCGCCGCCTTCCCCTCGCTCCACGTCGGCATCATGATGACGATCTGCCTGGTGGTGACCTACATCGGTATGGCGCGCTGGATCCGGATCGCCTCGTGGGTCTTCCTCGGCCTGACGGTCCTGGCCACGATCTACCTCGGGTGGCACTTCTTCGTCGACGTCCTGGCCGGCGCCGCGCTCGGCTCGTTCACCGTCTGGGCAGCCGCCATGGTCACCGGCAACCGCCTCGGCCTGCGCCCGCAGCTGCAGCCCTCGCCCGAGGACGAGAACGCGTCGGTCAACCAGGCCGCGACCCGGCGCTGAGCTGCGGTTCGGCCGACGCCGAGAGACGTCGCATCCCGCGTGAGTCGCGCAGGGCACGCAGCACGTTGCGCGCCTCGCCCAGCCCTCCGCGGAGCGGACTCAGCGCGACGACGACGGCAGCGATCAGCCACGGCTTGAGCCGCACGAGGACGTTCTCGCCGTACCTCGCATGCACCACGAACAGGTTGCGGTACATGTAGTAGCCCTTCCACCCGGCCAGGTCGTGCTGCTGGTCGAAGGAGAGCTGGCGCACCAGCACGGCATCACGTACCGCCCAGATGTGGTAGCCGGCCCGGCGTGCTCGCAGGGCGAAGTCCACGTCGTCGTAGAAGATGAAGAACTCCGGATCCGGGAGCCCGACGGCGGCGATGACCTCGCGGCGCACCATGAAGCCCTCGAAGGCGACGTTCTCGACCTCGACCCGCTCGGGCATCGCCGCGCGGGTGCCGAAGGTCGTCTCGACCATCGCGGTCTTGGGCTTGATGGCCCACGGTGTGCGTAGGTCGAAGCGGATCGCGGCCTTCTCGACGAGCGCGCCCGAGACGTCCTCACGCACGCTGGTCAGGCAGGCCTCGTCCTGATCGAGCAGGACGGTGAGGCAGTCGGGTGCGGGCACGACGTCGTCGTCCATCACCCAGATCCGGTCGAGGCCGCGCTCGAACGCGGTGCGCATGCCGAGGTGGAAGCCACCGGCGCCGCCGAGGTTGTCGGCCATGCGGTGCACCTCGAGGCCGGGCAACGCACATCTCGCCAGCACGTCAGGCGTGTGGTCGGTGCTGGCGTTGTCGATGACCAGCACCAGGTCGGGTGCGCGCTCGAGAGCGGCGATTCCGCGCAGCATGCCCTCGAGCAGGTCGGCGCGGTTGAAGGTCACCACGACGATCGCGACGCTTTCAGGTGCGCTGGGCGACCCACTCATCTTAGAAACCTCCGGTGGCCGGTGAAGTCGCCGCGCAATCCGGCGTACGCCGCTCGGGCGCTGAGCGCGATGCGGCTCGGGTCGGGTCGGGTGAGGAGGTAGAACCAGAGGGTCTTGACCCAGAACATCAGCACGAACACCCAGCCGCGGTAGTCGCGCAGGTTGAGGGTGTTGTTGCGAGCCATGCAGTAGTGCTTGAGATCGCTGGCCGTGTGGTTGTAGGTCGTCCGGCCCCACATCATCGCCGTCCCGAGGTCGTCGGTGGCGGGATGGGAGAAGTGGGCGTCCACGACGGTCGCGATCCGGGCACCGGCCCGTTCGGCACGCCAGAGGTACTCCACGTCGTCACCCCAGATGAAGAAGTCGGCACGCGGGGTGCCGATGCGCTCGACGAGCTCGCGGGTGAGGAGGACCCCGTTGAAGGGGATCACCACCCCCGGGATCAGGCCCGGGTGTGATGGCGTCCGGGCTGCGGCCTCGACCTCGCTCATCGCATGCACCACCCGGGTGCCCCCGGGCAATCGGATCGGGAAGCAGAGCCGGCCCGGGTCCTGCTCGGCGAGCACCGCCGGCCCCCAGAAGTCCAGGCCGTCCTGCGCGAGGAGCCGGCTCAGGCAGTCGCGCGCGGGGATGCCGTCGTCGTCCATGAGCCAGGCCAGGTCGGCGCCACGCTCCATCGCCCACGCGAGCCCGGCCTCGAAACCGCCTGCTCCCCCGCTGTTGGTCTCCAGCGTGCGCGAGACCAGGTCGGGCTGCGCCGCGAGCCAGGCTCCCGTGCCATCGGTCGAGGCGTTGTCCACGACGATGATCTCGCCCAGCTCGCCATCGGCGCTGACCTCTCGCAGGCGTCCGATCAACCGTTGCAGGAGGCTGATCCGGTTGTAGGTCACCACCACCGCTGCCACATGCACGGGGCACACCCTACGGTGGTCGCGTGGACACTGACGCGATCACCACCGTGTTGCAAGAGGTCGCCGCCGAGGTCATCACCCCGCGCTTCCGCTCCCTGGGTGCCGGGGAGGTGCACGAGAAGAACCCCGGAGACCTCGTGACGGTCGCCGACCACGAGGCCGAGGTCCTGATCACCGCCGCCCTTCTGGCCGCCTACCCCGCGTCGGTCGTGCTGGGCGAGGAGGCCACCGCCGCGGATCCGTCGCTGCTGCAGCGCTTCGCGGCGGCCGACCACGCCTTCACGGTCGATCCGGTCGACGGCACCAAGAACTTCGTCAACGGCTCCCCCGACCACGCCGTCATGGTCGCTGAGCTGCGCGACGGCGTCGTCGTCCGCTCCTGGATCTGGCAACCCCAGCACGAGCGTGCCTACGTCGCCGAACGTGGCGCCGGCGCCTACTGCAACGGCGTGCGACTGCAGCTCGGTGCGACCGCCGGCTCTGCCCGCGGCCGGACGTCGCGACGTTCCTGGGTCGGCACGGTCCTCGAGGGCGAGCCGGGCCGACCGGCGTCCGGTCCGCTCGAGCTCACCTGGGCCAGCTGCGGCATCGACTTCCCCCACCTCGTCGAGGGCGACGTCGACTACCTGCTCTACGCCGCCACGAAACCCTGGGACCACGCCCCTGGCGCCCTGCTGGTCACCGAGGCCGGGGGCACGATCGGCACCCTGCCGGGCAGGCAGTACGACCCGCGCCACGAGAGCCTGGACGGACTGGTCGCCGCCGGCGACCCCGCGGCGTACGACGTCGGCCGCGACGGGTGGGAGCGCACCCTCGCGCCTCGCTGATCCTTCGAGGTCAGCAGCTCGCGCCGAGGTCCTCGGCCTGGTTGGCGGCGTAACCCTGGCTCATCGAGCCCAGCGAGCCACCGGTGACGGCCTGCGGGGTGCTCGTGGTCTTCTTCTTCTTCTTCTTGGGCTCCGGTGCTGCTGCCGCGCCCTCGGCAATGTCGATGCCGTCGGTGATCATCTGCCGGACGACCGCCATGTCGGGGTCGCCGGTGTTGACCATCGGCGGAACCAGCGAGACCGTCGAGATCTTCTGGGCCTTGGCCTTGAGGGCGAGCTCGGCGAGGCCGCCGAAGTCGGAGGCCGGGATGTTGGTCGAGATCATGGCCGCCGAAGCAGCTGCCAGCGAGGAGAAGTTGGAGACGACCTTCTGCGGACTGACCTGCGAGAGCATCGCGCTCATGACGCACTTCTGACGCGCCATGCGTGAGTAGTCGTCGGAGCCCTCACGAGCCCGGGCGTACCAGAGCGTCTCGAAGCCGTTGAGCTTGCGGGTGCCGGGGTCGATGTAACCGGTCACGTCGCTTCCGAGTCCACCCACCGGGATCGCTTGACGCACGGTGAGGGTGACGCCGCCGACGGCGTCGACGAGGTCCTTGAACCCCTGCAGGTTGACCATCGCCCAGTAGTTGATCCGCAGGCCGGTGATGCCCTCGATGCCCATGATCGTGGCATCCACGCCGGGGGTGTCCGACCCGGGGAAGAGCTCGGTGTTGTCCTGCGCCCAGGTGCTGACGCCGTTGAGGTAGCAGTCGTCGCAGTCGAAGCCTGCCGGGAACTGCTGGTCCATGACGGAGCCCTCTTTGAAGGGGAACTTGGCCATGTTGCGCGGCAGCGAGATCAAGACCGTGCGGCCGGTCTCGTCATCGATCGAGGCCACGGTCATCGAGTCGGGCCGCAGGCCCCAGCGGCCGTCGCCGGAGTCGCCACCCATGAGCAGCACGTTGATGCGACCGTCGTGCGCCGCGCTGGTGCCGCCGCTGCCGGACAGCGCGATCGTGAGGTCACGCTGCACCCCGACGAGGTGCGCCCCGAAGAGCAGGGTGCCGGCGACGGTGAAGCACAGCACTCCGTTGACGGCCACGGCCGTACGACGGTGCTGCAGGCCGTAGCTGAGGGGCGCGCCGATCCGCCAGGCATCCACGAAGAGACCGGCCCACCCGATGGCCAGCACGAACAGGCTGAGCTTGACGACCAGCAGCAGCGAGGGATTGAAGGCGAGCTCCAGCGCAAGGCCTCGGTCGATGACGATCGCCACCAGCGTCGCGCCGCCGAGGGCGAGAAGCCCCAGCCAGGTGCGGAACGCGATGATCCCGACCTGCCGGTTGCCGGCAGCCAGCTGCGCGGAACCCGGCGCGATGAGGGTCATGGCCATGAACGACAAGGCACGGCGGAACCGCACCTGGGCCGCGCGCTCCGAAACGGGAGACATCGGTGAATCTTTCTGCTGGGGGAAGGAAGCAGATCGTCAAGGCTTGCGCCTCGCTTGTCAGTATCACCAGTCACACCCGTCACAGGCGGACAGACGCGCCGACAGCCGGGCACCACTCTTGAAACGCCGCTGGGGCAGACACTCCGACACCGACTCCCGTGTCGACGGACACCGGCTCGAGACCCCGGGGTAGCGTCTGGTCCCATGTCAGACAAGCGGCCCGGGAACGACGGCCCCGCCGAGGGATCCGAGTTCGGCTGGATCTATGGCAAGGGCCGCGGCGACCAGTCCTCCCCCGACGAGCCCAGCCCTGCTGGAGCCGCCGGCCCGGACGCGACCCGGCGGATCCCGGTGCAACCGCGCCCCGCGGACTACCCACCGCCGGAGCGCACCGCGATGCGACCCTCCGTCTCCCCTTCCGTTCCGACGCCTGCCCCGACGCCTGCCCCGACGCCTGCTCAGAGCCGCCAACCGTCTCGCCCAGCTGGTCCCCCGGCGTCACCTCCTCGGGAGCCTCGCGGCGGAGGCTTCTGGTCCCGGCGCCTGCGTCGGCCGGGCTTCTACGTGCGCACCACCCTGCTGGTCCTGCTGCTCTGGGTGGTCTACCTCGTCGCTGTCCCCTTCGTCACCTGGAGCAGCTCCGACCAGGTCGCCTTCGAGCCCGACGGCAAGCGGCCCGCCGAGCAGCCCGGGACGACGTACCTCCTGGTCGGCAGCGACTCCCGTGCCGGGCTGAGCGCTGAGGACCGCAAGCGGCTGACCACCGGCAACGCGAGCAGCGAGCTCACCGACACGATCATGCTGCTCCACACCGGCGGTGGCCCCGACGTGCTGCTCTCCATTCCCCGCGACACGATCACCGACTCCTCGCTCTACGGCGTGAGCAAGATCAACGCCGCCTACGCCCGGGGCGGCGTGCCGCTGCTGACGAAGATCATCGAGGACACCACGGGCATCCGCGTCGACACCTACGTGGAGATCGGTCTCGGCGGGGTGGCTGACGTCGTCGACGCGGTCGGCGGTGTCGAGGTCAACGCTCGCGAGGCACTCGACGACAAGTTCGCCGGGATCAACATCAAGAAGGGTCGCCAGACCCTCGACGGCGCCGAGGCGTTGGGCTACTCCCGCTCGCGCAAGTTCTCGCAGTACGGCGACCTCGACCGGGTCCGCCGCCAGCGCGAGGTGGTCGCGGCGATCGGCGACAAGGTCCTCTCGCCCTGGACCTTCGTCAACCCGGTCCGCTGGTGGAACCTCAACAAGGCCGTGCCTCGCTTCTTCGTCTTCGGAGAGGGCACCAGCAAGCTCGATGCCGGACGCTGGGCGCTGAGCATGAGCCGGGTCGACAAGACCTGCACCATGCCGGTCACCGACACGTCGGCCAACTACTGGGACGCCGACCGCGCCGGACCGATCTTCAAGGCATTCATCAACGACAGCACCGACGACATCACCAACAAGCAGTGCACCGGCACCGGCATCGCCAAGTGAGGACGAGATGAGCTTCGAGACCCTGGGCTGGAGCGTCGACGGCGACGGCATCGCGACGCTCACCCTCAACCGCCCCGACGCCCTCAACGCGTTCGACCTGGTCATGGCGCGCGAGCTCCTGCAGGTCTTCACCACCGAGGCGTGCGACGACGCGGTGCGCGCGGTGGTCGTCACCGGTGCCGGGCGTGCCTTCTGCGCCGGGATGGACCTCTCCGCCGAGGGCAACGTGTTCGGCCTCGACGAGACGCTCGATCCGACTCCTGAGTCGCTGCGCGAGCACTTCGACGACCCGGCGTACGCCGACGGGGTCCGCGACACCGGGGGGCGCGTCACCCTGGCGATCCACGCCCTCCCCAAGCCGGTCATCGCTGCCATCAACGGCCCCGCCGTGGGCATCGGCGCCACCATGACCCTGGCGATGGACCTGCGCCTGGCCTCCACGAAGGCGCGGATCGGCTTCGTCTTCGGCCGCCTCGGCATCGTCCCGGAGGCGGCCTCGACCTGGTTCCTGCCCCGCCTGGTGGGGTTGCAGCAGGCCCTGGAATGGGCCTACTCCGCCGAGATCATCACCGCCGAGGACGCCCAGGCGGCCCGCCTCGTGCGCTCGGTCCACGAGCCAGACGAGCTCCTCCCGGCGGCGATGGAGCTCGCCCGCTCCTTCGTCGTGGGACGTTCGCCCGTGGCCCTCGGGCTCGCCAAGCAGCTCCTCTACGGCAACGGAGCCGCGGATCACCCGCTCGAGGCGCACCTCGCCGACTCCCTGGCGATGTGGCACACCTCCGTCGGTGACGGCAAGGAGGGCGTGGCTGCGTTCCTGGAGAAGCGCACGCCCGAGTTCACCGGCAAGGCCTCCGAGCTGCCGCGGATCTTCCCGTAGGCGGAGGCTGAGCAGCGAGCGCCAGCGAGCGTCGGAGGCTGAGCAGCGAGCGCCAGCGAGCGTCGACGAAGCCCCGTGAGCCGAACGCCGAGCGAGAGCACTGCACCTCACCGGGTCTCGACCCGCGGGTCGCGACCTCGTTCCTCGGTCGCGCCGCTTGCTCGACCACCAACGATCGCCGCCCCCTCGTTCCTCGGGGCCGGCGATCAGGCAGCCAGCTCGCGGCGGAGCTTGAGGAGGATGCTGCCGAGCAGGCGTGAGACCTGCTCCTGGGAGACACCGACCTCGTCGCCGATCTGCGCCTGGGTGCGGTTCTCGAAGTAGCGCAGCTCGATGATGCGACGGTCACGCTGGTTGAGCGTCGCCATCAGCGGCGAGAGCGCCAGGCGCGCCTCGGCGCTGGCGAAAGCCGGGTCGAGCTGGCCCATCTTGTCGACCGGCGACTCACTGGCCTCATCGTCGTTGCGAGAGGCATCGAGCGACATCGGTGTGAAGCAACCGCTGGCTGCCATGGCATCGACGACCAGCGGAAGGGGCACCTCGAGGTGCACCGCGATCTCCGAGGGACGCGGTGCCCGTCCCAGGCGTTGGGTGAGCTCAGCCTCGGCGGCGACGACTCGCGCCTGCACCTCCTGCACCGACCGGGGCGGACGGATCGCCCAGCCGGAGTCGCGGAAGTAGCGACGGATCTCGCCACGCAAGGTCGGCACCGCATAGCTGAGGAAGTCGTCGCCCAGCGTGGGGTCGAAGCCGCGCACCGCCTTGACCAATCCCAGGAAGGCGACCTGGTTGATGTCGTCAGAGGGGATCCCCCGGCCGTGATAGCGCCGAGCGACATCTGCGGCCACCGACATGTTCAGTCGGATCACGTCGTCCTCGTAACGCGCCTTGGCGTCGCCCTGGCTCGCGCGGGCTCTCAGGAGGAGCCGTGCAGTCTCTACTCGGCGACGTGAGTCGCCAAGGGATTGGCTCGAAGCCATGGGGGGAACCTCCGGGGGAAGGGTCTAACAGGTCGCCGAGTCGCGTGTCTGGTTGGCACATCCTGACACGTTCTCACTCAAGGCGCACCGGATTCGTGCGAACTTTAATTTTCGACATCGAAAAGAGGCCGAGCCGCCGAGTGGGGGGATCCCGGCGGCTCGTGCATGGTGCTTCGTACCCGCCCCCGATGCACCTATGCAGACGACTTCGGAAGTTTCTCCCCCGGCACCTCTGCGGGAGCCCCCGCGGGCGCGGGGATTACCGTGATGTCATGACCGCGACCTGGCAGGATCCTGTGTCCGTTCACCTGATGCTCGAGGAGTGCGAGACCTGGGCGATCGTCGGGCTGTCCACCAACACCAGCCGGACCGCGTACTCCATCGCCGCCCTCCTCCAGGAGCGCGGAAAGCGCATCGTGCCGATCCACCCCGCCGCTCCCGTCGTGCTCGGCGAGCAGGGTTACGCGACGTTGGCCGAGGTGCCGTTTCCCATCGACGTCGTCGATGTGTTCCGGCGTTCGGAGGCTGCCGGCGAGTTCGCCGACCAGGCGGTGCAGGTCGGTGCCCGGGGCGTGTGGTTCCAGCTCGGGGTCATCGACGAGGAGGCCTTCGCGCGGACGCTCGCGGCCGGGGTCCCGATGGTCATGGACACCTGCCCCGCCATCGAGTGGCGCCGACAGCGGTGAGCGCCACCGGCGATCTCGTGGTCCCGCCCGGGCCAGGGGTGACGCGCGGGCTGGTGATTCCCGCGGGCGAGCTGGTCGAGCGGTTCTCACGCTCCTCGGGTCCCGGTGGGCAGTCGGTCAACACCACCGACAGCCGCGTCGAGCTGGAGTACGACGTGCTGGCCAGCGTGGCACTCGATGACGCCCAGCGAGCCCGCGCCGTCGGCACCCTTGGCTCACCGGTGGTCATCGTGGCCTCCGAGCACCGCTCCCAGCACCGCAACAGATCGGCAGCCAGGGAGCGCCTCGTCGAGCGACTACGGACGGCGCTGGCTCCCCCTCCCCCACCGCGCCGGGCGACCAAACCGACGCGTGGGTCCCAGCGCCGTCGCCTGGACGCCAAGAAGCAGCGAGGCCGCACGAAGTCGCTGCGCGGCAGGGTCCGCGACGACTGAGGGTCCAGACCTCTCATCCTGGCGGCCATCGGTTCGGCACCAGCGACCGATGCCGGGCTGCCGCGCCGACTTCTAGCGTCAGCGCCATGACCACCCTCGCCCCGCACCGACCCGACCTACAGGCGCCCACCGCCGCTCGCACTGGCCTGACCGAGCGGGCCACCGTGCTCGAGGTCGACCTCGGGGCGGTGGCAGCCAACACCCGCACCCTTGCGGCCAGCACGACCGGTTCGCTCATGGCGGTCGTCAAGGCCGACGGCTTCGGTCATGGAGCACCGGCCGTCGCCGCCACTGCGTTGGCGCACGGCGCCTCGTGGCTGGGAGTCACCTCGATCTCCGAGGCGCTGGCGCTGCGCGAAGCGGGCCTGCAAGCTCCCCTGCTGAGCTGGCTGAACCCGGTCGAGTCGGACCACGGTGCAGCCGTGTCGCGGCACATCGACCTCGCGGTGCCGAGCCTGGCCCACCTCGAGGCCATTGCCCGACGTACTCCGTCCGGCGTCGGCGCCCGCGTCCACCTCCACCTCGACACCGGGATGGCTCGCGATGGCGCTGCTCCCGCTGAGTGGGATGCCTTGTGTCGATCAGCTCGCGACCTCGAGGCGCGAGGGGCGCTCCGGGTCGTGGGGCTGATGGGTCACCTCGGCTGCGCCGACGAACCCAGCGACCCGGCCAACGCGGCCGCTCGCAGCACCTTCGCCTGGGGCATTCGCTCGGCTCGCGCCGCTGGGCTGCGACCCGCGCACCGCCACCTGGCCGCTACCGCAGCCACGCTGACCGACCCCGCCTCTCACCACACGCTGAGCCGGGTCGGTGCCGGGCTGGTGGGCATCGACCCCAGCGGCACCACGTCGCTGGTCCCCGCGCTGACCCTCACGGCACCCGTCGTCGCGGTCCGCAGGGTGCCTGCCGGCACCAGTGTCGGCTACGGCCACACCTGGGTCGCGGAGCGTCCGACGACCCTCGCCCTGCTGCCCATCGGCTACGCCGACGGACTCCCCCGCGCCGCCTCAGGCCGTGCGGAGGTGCTGCTCGGTGGCCGGCGCCGACGGATCGTCGGACGGATCTCCATGGACCAGACCGTGGTCGATCTCGGCGACGACGTGATCGTCGCCGGCGAGGTCGCCACCATCTTCGGGACCGGCGCGGACGGTGCACCGCTCGTCGCCGACTGGGCGAGGTGGTCCGACACCATCGAGCACGAGATCGTCACCGGCATCGGCCCGCGGGTCACCCGCGCCCTGCGCTCCGTGCGAGGTCGTCGATGACCGCCCGGCAGTCCGGTCGCATCCGCGTGGCGGTCATCGGCGGCGGCGCCAACTGTGAGCACGAGGTCTCCCTCGCCTCTGCCGCCGCGGTCGCGGCGGCGCTGGACCCGGCGACCTACGACGTGGTGCGACTCAGCATCGACCGGCAGGGCACCTGGCTCGATCCCGGAGGACGGCCCGTGGGTCTCAGCGGCGCGGTGTGTCTCCTGCGCGGCTGCGACGTCGTCGTCCCCGTCGTTCATGGACCGCGCGGCGAGGACGGCACCCTCGCTGCGCTCTGCGACCTCGCGGGGCTCCCCTACGTCGGCTCCGGGGTGCGCGCGGGCGCACTGGCGATGGACAAGTGGGCGACCAAGCTGGTCGCGCAGGCCGTCGGTGTCGCGACCACGCCCGGACTCCTCATCACCGCGTCCACGGCTGAGGGACTCACCTGGACCCACCCGGTCGTCGTCAAGCCGGTCGCCGCCGGGTCCAGCCACGGGGTCACGCTCGTCACCGAGCCCGATGCCCTGGCACCCGCCGTCGCCTTGGCCCTGACCCTCGACGAGCGAGTCCTGGTCGAGGACGTCGTGGTGGGGCGGGAGATCGACGTGGCCGTGCTGGGTCGCCCCGACGGGACCCGGCTCGTCGCCCCCATGCTCGAAGTCGTGGTCGAGGGCGTCTTCGACCTCGAGACGAAGTACGACGGCAGCGCCGACTTCCGCCTGCCCGCCATCCTCGAGGGCCCGGAGCACAAGGCGCTGCACGAGGCCGCCCTCGCCGTCTACGACGCTCTCGGCTGCTCGGGCGTGGCCCGCGTCGACTTCTTCCTCACCGCCGCCGGTCCGGTGCTCAACGAGGTGAACACGATGCCCGGCTTCACCGAGCAGTCGCAGGTGCCGAAGATGTTCACTGCTGCGGGGCTCAACTATCCCGCGCTACTCGACCTGCTCATCCGCGACGTGCTCCGATGAGCGCTCTGGCGCTGCGCAGCGTGATCCAATTGCGCGGTTACGCACTCACCTACCTGGCAGGAGGTCCGGCCATCCCGATCTTGACCGCCCTCCTCGCGACCGCCTCGACCGTCGCGTTCGAGCCGCTGACGCGCCGACGCAACCGGCCATTACTCGTGGGAGCGATCCAATGATGAAGAAGCCCGACTGGTTCGGACCGGAGACGGTGATCGCAGCTGTCGTGGCGACGCTGGGGGTCCTGCTCGCCCTCAACGACGCTCGCTACTACGAGCTCGCCGAGACCCTCACGACGGTGGTCGTCGCCCTCATGAGCGCCGGCATCATCGCCATCAGTCGACTACAGCCGGGCCTGGCCCTGACCCTGGTCTGGGCGATGGCCCTGGCCCACCTGGTGAGTGGCGTCCCGGTGATCCTGGTCGAGCTGTCCTTCGTGATCGTCGCCTTCACCTGCGCCCGGTGGGGACGGCCGACGACGCTCGTGGCGAGCGCCCTCTCCATCCCGGCCTTCGCGGGCTTGATCCTCGTGCTGTCGTCGACCTTCGGCTACCTACCCCTGTCGGCGCTCTACACCTACGACCGCTTCGTCACCGACGTCGTCTACAGCGTCGGGACGCGTTCGGCGTACGTCGGTCTGGCCCTCCTGGGGCTGACCTTGCTCGGGGTGCCGTGGCTGATCGGCCTCGCCCTGCGTTTCAGCGACCGCGCCGCCGACTCCCAGGTCGGCCAGGCGCTGGCCGAGGAGGAGACCGAGCGGGCCCACCGTGAAGCCGAGCAGGCCCAGCGGGAATCCGAGCAGGCGCGCGAGATCGCCGGCCTGCGCGACGGCCAGGCCCGGCTGGCTCGCGACGTGCACGACGTCGTCGGCCATTCGCTCGCGGTGATCCTGGCCCAGGCCGAGTCGGCGCAGTTCCTGCCGGATGCCGACACCGCCAAGCTGAAGCAGACGATGGCGACCATCGCGACCTCCGCGCGCTCCTCGCTCCAGGACGTGCGCCACGTCCTCACCACCGCTGCCGGCGATGAGTCGCCCGCCGCGACCACCCGGGCGCTGGACACCCTGATCGATGGAGTCCGCACGAGCGGCCACGAGGTCGTCTCGCGCGAGCTCGGCCCCCCACAACCACTACCTCCCGACCTGGAGGTCGTCGCCTACCGGGTGCTCCAGGAGATGCTCACCAACGCCATCAAGCACGGCAGCCGCGACGAGCCGGTCGTCGTCGAACGCCTCTGGCCCGACGGGTCCTGGGCCGGAGAGCTGAGGATCGAGGTCCGCAACAGCCTCGCTGCCAGGCCCGCTCCGGGCTCCGACGAGACCCAGCCGGTGACCTCGCTGCCGCCCACCCCGGTGAGCGCTGCTGCCGACGACGGGCGCGGCCTCGACGGCATGCGCCGGCGGCTCGAGGCCTGCGGCGGGCGGCTCGACGTACGCCGCCGTGACGGCGCGCATCCCGACGAGGCGGCCACCTTCACCACCACCGCCTGGGTGCCGGTCCGTACGGTGTCGCCGTGACCGCACCGATCCGGGTCCTGCTCGTCGACGACCAGGACCTGTTCCGCGAGGGCGTCCGGGTGATCGTCGATGCGCAGGACGGGATGACGGTGGTCGGCACCGCCGGCGACGGGCGCGAGGCGGTGCGCCTGGTCGACGAGCTGTCCCCCGACGTGGTCCTGATGGACATCCGGATGCCGGAGCTCGACGGCGTCGAGGCAACGCGCGAGATCTTCTCGGCCGCACGGGTGGCCGGTCGTCACGCGCAGGGTCTGGCACCGGTCCGGGTGATCGTGCTGACGACGTTCAACCTCGACGACCGTGCGGCCACCGCGATCCAGCACGGTGCGAGCGGGTTCCTCCTCAAGGACACCACGCCGCTGATGCTGGCCGCCGCGATCCGCACCGTCCACACCGGCAACGCAGTCCTCGCTCCGGGCGACCTGTCCCTGCTCCTCGAGGGTCGGTTCCGAGCCCCGGCTGCTCCCCCGTCGGCCTATGCCGCGCTGACCGACAAGGAGCGTGAGGTGTTCGGTGCTGTCGCGCGCGGTCTCTCCAACACCGAGATCGCCGCGAGCATCTTCGCCTCGGAGTCGACGGTCAAGACCCACGTCGGCGCGATCCTGCGCAAGCTCAGCCTGCGCGACCGGGTGCAGATCGTGGTCTTCGCCCACCAGCACGCCCTGGTCTGACTCACCGGATCCGGTCGGGGAGGTAGGCGACGATGCGTTCGAGCGGACCGCGCCAGCGCAGGGCCGCGAAGAGACCTCCGATCCACAGGACCACCAGCGTGTGCCGGAGCAGGGCATCTGCGGTCTCGGGTGGCCAGAAGGCATCCGTGCGCAGCACGACGTGCAGCGCATACAAGGTCAGCGTCATCGAGCCCGCGCCGAACACGATCGCGATGACACGCTCGACCGCCGGGCTGAGCGACCGCAGCCGCAGTACCGCCAGCAGACACAGCCCGAGCACGGCGGCCGCGCTCCCGCCGGTCTGCACGAGGTCGAAGGGTGTCGTGCTGTGCGGCGAGACCAGGAGCAACCAGTCCCACCGGTCAGTGGGGGTCTGGCCGTACATCCCACCGGCGAACTGCTCCAGCTCGGCGTCCGTGAAGCCCGCGGCCCGGGCGAGCACCCCGGAGACCAGGGTGGCCCCGACGGCGCAGGAGAGCCCCACCAGGACGAGCCGGCGCTGGATCGACTCCTGGCTCAGGTCCAAGCGACCGAGCCCGAGCCCGAGCAGCAGGTAGGCCAGCCAGGGCAGTGCGGGGTAGTAGCCGGTCAGGACCAGCTCGCTGAGCAACCGAGCCGGATCCGCGAGCTGGTCGAACGCCGGGCTGGCGAACTGCCGCTCGGGCAGCAGCGGTCGCACGAGGTGGGAGAGCACGGGCGCGGCAACCGCCCAGACCCCCGCCAGCACGAGCAGGCTCCGCGCCCGCAATCCCAGGAAGGGGACGCCGAGGAGGAAGAGGACGCCGTAGTAGCTGAGGATGACGGCGAGCCCGCTCTCCGGCTCGCCGAGCAGCAGCCCTAGCAGCACCAGCGACAGCGCCCGGACCGCGATCGCCAGGCTCGCCCGAGCCCGAGCAGTGCCGACGACGGGCGTGCGTCGTCCGGTGATCAGGGCCAGGGAAACACCCGCCAGGACGGCGAAGAGAGCCGAGGAACGGCCACCGGCAATCCACTGGAGGCTCGACAACGAGCCATCAGGATCACGCGCCTCGACGAGGTGCGTGGCGATCATCCCCAGCAGCGCAAGGCACCGAGCGACGTCGACGCCGACGAGCCGACGAGCGCGGCGCTCAGAAACCGAGGCGTCGACCACCGGTGTCGCCACGGACAGCCGCGCCCTTGTCCTGGGCGGTCTTCTTCAGCGTGGCCTGGAAGTCGAGCATCTGCTGCTGCAAGGCCTGGTCGCCGGCTGCGAGGATGCGGACGGCGAGCAGACCGGCGTTGCGCGCTCCGCCGACGGCCACGGTCGCGACCGGCACGCCGGCGGGCATCTGCACGATCGAGAGCAACGAGTCCATGCCGTCGAGGTACTTCAGCGGGACGGGGACGCCGATCACCGGCAACGGCGTGACCGCGGCGAGCATCCCAGGCAGGTGTGCGGCGCCACCGGCGCCGGCGATGATCACCTGGAGACCGCGGCCGGCAGCTTCACGACCGTAGGCGAGCATCTCCTCGGGCATGCGGTGCGCCGACACGACATCGGCCTCGTGCTCGATGTCGAACTCGCGCAGCGCCTCGGCGGCGGCCTTCATCACCGGCCAGTCCGAGTCGGAGCCCATCACGATGCCGACGCGTGCACTCATGTCACTCACTCTCGTTGCCCAGGTCGCCGCGGAACCACGCCGCGGCGTGCCGCGCGCGTTCCAGACAGTCGTCGAGGTCGTCACCGTAGGTGTTGACGTGGCCGACCTTGCGACCGGGTCGCAACGACTTGCCGTAGAGGTGGACCCGCAGCTGGGGATCGCGCGCCATCGCGTGGGGGTAGCCGTCGTAGAGCCGACCGACCGGGCTCTCGGGCTGGTCGGGCCCACCGAGGATGTTGACCATGACGGTCCAGCGCGCCCGGGCGGCCGGTGACCCGAGGGGGAGGTCGAGCACGGCTCGCAGGTGGTTCTCGAACTGCGAGGTGACCGCCCCGTCCTGGGACCAGTGCCCGGTGTTGTGCGGACGCATCGCGAGCTCGTTGACGAGCACCCGGCCGTCGGTGGTCTCGAAGAGCTCGACCGCCAGGACGCCGGTGACGTCGAGCTCACCGGCGATGCGCAGCGCGATCTCCTGCGCCTGGACCGCCAGGTCCGGATCGAGGTCGGGTGCCGGTGCGATCACCTCGTGGCAGATGCCGTCGCGCTGGGTGGAGGCGACCACCGGGTAGGCGGCTGCCTGTCCGCTGGGCGAGCGGGCCACGAGCGCCGACAGCTCGCGGCGGAAGTCCACACGCTCCTCGGCGAGCAGCTCGACGCCGGCTGCCCCGGCTGCCGCGAACGCCTCGGCGCACGCCGCCTGGTCGTCCACGAACCACACGCCCTTGCCGTCGTAGCCGCCCCTGGTGGTCTTGAGCACGCAGGGGAAGCCGAAGGCGGAGACGTCCTCGAGTGAGGCGACCACCGCGTTGCGCGGACAGGGGATCTGCAGCTGGGTCAGCCGCTCACGCATCACGGCCTTGTCCTGGGCGTGGACCAGCGCGTCGGGGCCCGGACGCACCGCCACGCCGGAGGCCTCCAGCGCGCGCAGGTGCTCCGTCGGGACGTGCTCGTGATCGAAGGTGACGACCGCAGCACCCGCGGTCACGGCAAGCAGCGCGTCAAGGTCGGTGTGGTCCCCGACCTGCTGGTCGGGGATGACCTGGGCCGCCGAGACACCTGGCGCCTCGGCCAGCAGACGCAGCGCGATGCCCAGCGCGGCGGCGGGTTCGGCCATCATCCGCGCGAGCTGGCCACCACCGATCACCGCGATGACGGGAGCGAGTTCAGGCACGAGACGGGATCCTAACGTGGCTCCGGCTCAGCCGGTGTCTCCCGTGGTGGGGCGGACGATCCGTTGCTCCCGGCTTCGGACGGTGGAGCGGCCTCGAAGCGCAGCCCCTTGCCCCGCACGGTCGTGATCAGCCGTGGCCGCCTGCTGTCGTCGCCCAGCTTGCGACGGATCCAGCCGAGGTGGACATCGATGGTCTTGGACGACGTCCAGAACGTCGTCTGCCAGACGTCGCGCATCAGCTCCTCGCGAGTGACCAGCTCCCCGGCGCGCGAGATCAGCGCCAGCAGCAGGTCGAACTCCTTGCGGGACAACAGGAGTTCCTCGTCGCCGCGCCAGGCACGCCGGTCCCGCGGGTCGACGCGGACGTCCTGAGCTCTGAGCATCGATCCAAACGTAGGAAGCCCAGCCGGACCCCGAGGGCGAACAGCCGAATTGGGCCACCCTTTCGAGCGGTGATCTAGACCAGCCCGACGCCGCATCCGCCCTTGCCGGGTCAGTGCCGGCGGACGGCGACCGGCTCGATCAGTCCGAATCCGCGCACGGGACGCGCCGGCAACCGTCGGGTCTCGAACTGGTCGGCAGGGAGCAGCGCGGCGGTGGCTGCGTCGATGATGATCCGGTTGCGTCGGGCGACCGCGGTCAGCCGCGCGGCCAGGTTGACCGGCGGTCCGAAGACATCCCCGAGCCGCATCACGACATCGCCGCTGGCCAGGCCCACGCGTACGTCGGGCATCCGCGGGTCGCGACCGATGACGTTGATGATCCCCTCGGCGGTGTCGTAGGCGCGGATCGGGTCGTCGTTCACGAACAGCACCGAGTCGCCGATGCTCTTGATCACCCGCCCGTGCTGGTTGGCCACGACATCGGAGCAGCGCGACTCGAAGAGCTCGACCAGGTCGCCGATCCGTCCGCGTGAGATCTCGTTGCTGAGAGCGGTGAAGCTGACGATGTCGGCGAAGCCGATGCTCAGGCGCGTCGTGTCGAGATCGGACTCGTCCAGGGCGAAGATCCGCGACGCCGCCGCCGCCAGGTGGCGGCGCCAGACATAGAGCATCAGCTCCTCGAACGATTCGCTGAGCTCGCCGAAGAGGTCGACGGCGGTCTCGGCGCGGGTCGCCCCTGGGTCCTTCTCGGACAGCTCCTCGACCCGGTGGGCCAGGGCGCTGACCTCCCAGTCGGCCAGCCGAGACATGTTCTGCCCCAGGGCGCGGGTGAGGTTGAGGGCGAGGTCGTAGTCGATCAGGTCGTTCTCGATCGCTGCGCCCACGGTCGTCAGGGCGCGGGTGTCGGCCTCCGTGTAGACCCGGGCTCCTCCCGCTTGCGGAAAACCCAGGGTCCGCCACAGTCGCTGAGCCTGCTCGAGCGTGAGCCCGCTGGCCGCTGCGGCTTCCTCGCCGGTGAAGCGCGCCTCGTCACCCAGGATCGCGCTGGTGACATCGACCTCCCCGTCGGGGGTGCTGCTCGCCTTGGACTTCTTCAGGCGCTTCGGTGCCAAGGCTCAATGCCCCTCGTGAGAGCGCGTCTCGCCACCGTGCAACCGATGCAACAGCTCGTTGAGCTTGCGCTGCGTCTCCTCGACCTGCGGGATGTCGTAGATCAGGACCTGCCCGTGGGTGCTGGCGTCACTGATCACCAGCGTGCCGCAGCCCAGGGCTCGATCGATGAGGTCGCGCTCATAGGCGACGTCGCTGATCCGTCCGAGAGGGATGTCGTGGCCGCGCCGGGTGATGATCCCGTTGCGGGTGATCAGTCGGCGGTCCGTGACGGTGTAGGAGGAGGTCAACCAGTCGAGGAAGGGCCACACCACCCGCCAAGCGATGAGCGCGCCGACCAGGATCCAGACCACCAGCAGTGCGGTGCTGTTGTCGGTGACGTAGACGTCGATCAGGACGCCGGCGGCCAGCAGCACCACCAGCGTGAGGATCGGCAGGATCAACGCCTTGGGGTGCGTACGCGTGCTGACGACGATCTTCTCGCCGGGATTGAGCAGCTTCTGGGAGATCACCACGAGGTGATCATGTCACTCCGGGGGACGCCGTGGTGATCAGTCAGTGCTGCGCACGTGGACCACGTCGCCGGCCGCCACGGCGTGTGCGACTCCCGAGGAGAGCACGACGAGCTGACCGCTGGGATCGACGCCGCTCGCCGTGCCCGCGAGCACGCTGCCGTCGGGGAGGTCGACGCGCACCTCGCGCCCGATCGTGACGCAGGCCGCGGCATAGGAGTCGGCCAGCCGCATGCCGTTGAGGTCTCCGCCGGCCTCCCAGGCTTCGTAGGTCTCCCGGATCGCGCTGAGCACCTCGATCAGCACGTCGGTGCGGTCGACCGGACGGCCGAGCTCGATCTCGAGCGAGGTCGCATGCGGCACCGGCAGCTCGGCGGCCGTGGTCGAGACGTTGAGGCCGACGCCGACGACGGCGGCCGGCCCATCAGGGGTGTCGATCCGCTCGACGAGGATGCCGCAGACCTTCTTGTCCCCGATGAGCACGTCGTTGGGCCACTTCACCCCGGCGGCGAGGCCGGAGGCCTTCAGCGCCCGGTCGACGGCATACCCGGTCAGCAACGGCAGCCAAGGCCACGCACGGGTGGCGGTCGTGGGTCGCAGCAGGAGGGAGAAGGTCACCGCGGTACCGGCCGGCGACTCCCACGAGCGGTCGAGCCGACCGCGTCCGGCGCTCTGGTGGTCGGCGACGACGACCAGGCCGTCGGGCGCCCCGGCCAGGGCGCGCTCGATCGCCAGCCGGTTGGTGGAGGGCAGCTCGTCGACGACCTCGAGGTGCAGGTCGGGGAGCAGCTCGGGGTTGGCGCCGGTGAGCCGGGCCTTGTCGAGGGGTGGGCGCGCAGCCGGGTCCGAGGTCACGAGCGCTAGCGTATGCCCCGCCGACCAGTCGCAACCCGAGCAGGAGAACCGTGAGCGCCCAGCCAACAGCACCCGGCGAGGGGACCGACGTCCCGGCCGAGCTCGACCTCCACACCACCGCCGGAAAGCTCGCAGACCTCGATCGTCGTCTCGACGAGGCCGTGCACGCCGGTTCCGCGAAGGCCGTCGAGAAGCAGCACGCGAAGGGTCGACAGACCGCACGCGAGCGCATCGAGATGCTCTTCGACGAGGGTTCCTTCGTCGAGCTCGACGAGCTCGCTCGGCACCGCTCGGTGGCCTTCGGGCTGGAGAAGAACCGTCCCTACGGCGACGGCGTCATCACCGGCTACGGCACGATCGACGGCCGCCAGACGTGCGTGTTCTCGCAGGACTTCACCGTCTTCGGTGGCTCCCTCGGCGAGGTCTACGGCGAGAAGATCGTCAAGGTCATGGACCTCGCGCTCAAGACCGGCTGCCCGATCATCGGCATCAACGAAGGCGCCGGAGCCCGCATCCAGGAGGGCGTCGTCTCGCTCGGCCTGTACGGCGAGATCTTCCGCCGCAACGTGCACGCCTCCGGCGTCATCCCGCAGATCTCGATGATCATGGGCAACTGCGCCGGCGGTCACGTCTACTCCCCCGCGGTCACCGACTTCACGATCATGGTCGACCAGACCTCGGCGATGTTCATCACCGGACCCGACGTCATCAAGACCGTCACCGGCGAGGACGTCACGATGGAAGACCTCGGCGGCGCGCGCACCCACAACACCAAGTCGGGCAACGCCCACTACATGGCCTCCGACGAGGAGGACGCGATCTCCTACGTGAAGGCGCTGCTGTCCCACCTCCCGCAGAACAACCTCGATGAGGGTGTGATCTACGACGAGGTCGCCGACACCGAGATCTCCGACCTCGACCGCACGCTCGACACGATCATCCCGGACAGCCCGAACCAGCCCTATGACATGCACGACGTCATCACCGCGGTCCTCGACGACGAAGAGTTCCTCGAGGTCATGGAGCTGTTCGCGCCCAACCTGATCATCGGCTACGGCCGGGTCGAGGGGCGTCCGGTCGGCGTCGTGGCCAACCAGCCCATGCAGTTCGCCGGCACCCTCGACATCGACGCCTCCGAGAAGGCCGCTCGCTTCGTGCGGACCTGCGACGCGTTCAACATCCCGGTGCTCACCTTCGTCGACGTGCCCGGCTTCCTGCCCGGCACCGACCAGGAGTGGAACGGCATCATCCGCCGCGGCGCGAAGCTCATCTACGCCTACTCCGAGGCCACCGTTCCGCTGGTCACGGTCATCACCCGCAAGGCCTACGGCGGCGCCTACGACGTGATGGGCTCCAAGCACCTCGGTGCCGACATCAACGTCGCGTGGCCCACCGCCCAGATCGCCGTGATGGGCGCGCAGGGTGCGGCCAACATCGTGCACCGCAAGACGCTGGCCCAGGTCGAGGCCGAGGGCGGGGATGTCGAGGCCCGTCGCGCCGAGCTGGTCGACGAGTACGAGACCACCCTGGCCAACCCCTACATCGCGGCGGAGCGCGGCTACATCGACGCCGTCATCTCCCCCCACGAGACGCGCATGGAGATCGTCCGGGCGCTGCGGCTGCTGCGCACCAAGCGCGCCACGTTGCCGGCCAAGAAGCACGGGAACATCCCGCTGTGACCGAACCGCGATCGGAAGCTGACCGACAGATGACACCGTGCGAGCGTGCACGAGCCGGCCGATGCCGGTGCTGCGGATCGTCTCCCCGGACACCACTCCCGAGGAGGTGGCTGCGATCGTGGCCGTCTTCTCGGCCCTCGGGGGCGGCGAGACGCCGAGCCGCAAGCCGCGCCCGCAGTGGAACGCGCCACACCGCATGGTGCGTCAGCCCGTCGCGCACGGCCCGGGCGGCTGGCGCGCCAGCTCACTCCCGTGACCCACCTCGTCCTCGCCTCCGCCTCCCCCGCTCGCCTCGCGACCCTGCGCAGCGCCGGCCTCGATCCGACGGTGATCGTCTCGGGAGTCGACGAGTCCCAGATCACTGACCTCCCACCGGCTGAGCTCGCGCTCCAGCTCGCCGAGCTGAAGTGCGCCGCCGTGGCCGCGCGCGATGACCTGCCCGACAGTTGCCTCGTGCTCGGCTGTGACTCGGTGCTCGAGCTGGACGGCGAGGCTCTCGGCAAGCCTCGCGACGCCGCGGAGGCGATCCTGCGCTGGCAGGCGATGCGCGGGCGCACCGGCGTGCTGCAGTCCGGTCACAGCCTGCGCGACACCGCTACCGGGCAGGTGGCCGCGGCGACCGCCTCCACCACCGTCCACTTCGCCGAGGTCACCGACGAGGAGATCGCGGCCTACGTCGCCACCGGTGAGCCGCTGCACGTCGCCGGCGCGTTCACCGTCGACGGACTCGGCGGCGCCTTCGTCACCAGCATCGAGGGCGACTACCACAACGTCGTCGGCGTCAGCCTTCCGCTGCTGCGCGTCCTGGTGGGCGAGCTCGGACACACCTGGACCGACCTGTGGCCGTCCGAATCGTCGAGCTGACTCAGACCGGGTCCGCCACCTGCACGGTGTCGGCTTGCTGTGGATGGCGGAACACGAACCTCTTGAAGAGATAGAACCGCGCGCCGAACGCGAGCACCAGGCCGATGCCGTTGGCCGACAGGTTGTCCGAGAGCGCGTCCTCGAGGCCCAGCACGTGTCGGCTGATCGCCAGGCACCCGACGGGCAGGGCCATCGCGGCGACGTTGATGACGACGTACGCCGTCCACCCACCGTCGGCCTGCTGGGGCGGACGGTGCGGGAAGACCCAGCCTCGCGCGCCGTGGTAGCTGATGATCATCCCGACCGAGTTGGCCACGACGTAGACCGGGATCGCCTGGTCGGGGAAGAGCGGGTCCCCGATGAGCCACCCGTGGAGGGCGATGTTGAACAGCAGGAACGACACCCAGGTCGCGGCCTGCGCGACTGCGAAGAAGCGCCAGACCTCGCCCAGGAGGCGTTGCCAGCGATCAGTCACCCCTCGAGGGTAGGGGTGGGGCCGCAGCGAAGCGGCCAGGTGGTCCACTTCGACGGGGACAACCGCCGGACTACTCGACGGGGAGCCCCAGCCCACGAGCGATCAGCATCCGCTGCACCTCCGAGGTGCCCTCGCCGATCTCGAGCACCTTGGCGTCGCGGTAGAACCGGGCGATGGGGTACTCCTCCATGAAGCCGTAGCCCCCGAAGACCTGGGTCGCGATCCGGGTCGCGGTGACCGCGGACTCGGTCGAGTAGACCTTCGCGATCGAGGCCGCCTGCTTGAACTGCTGGTATGTCGGACCGCCGGCGGCGCCCATCGCATCCTTCATCGCCGCTGCCTTGTAGGTGAGCAGGCGACTGGCCTCGAGCATCACCTGGAGGTCGGCGATCTGGAAGGCGACACCCTGCTTGCGGCCGATGGGGCCGCCGAAGGTCTGCCGCTCGCCGGCGTACTGCACGCTCATGTCGAGGCAGGCCTGGATGCAGCCGACGCTCAGCGCCGAGATCGCGACGCGGCCGTCGTCCAACGTCGCGAGGAACTGCGCGTAGCCACGCCCCTGCTCGCCGAGGAGGTGATCGGCGGGGACGTGGACGTCGGTGAAGCTGAGCGGGTGGGTGTCGGAGGCGTGCCAGCCGAGCTTGTCGTAGGCCTTCTCGGCGACGAAGCCGTCTGTTCCGCTGGGCAGCATGATCGCGCTGATCTCGGGGCGGCCGTCCTCGCGGGTGCCGGTGCGGGCGGTCACCGTGACCAGGCTGGTGATCTCGGAGCCGGAGTTGGTGATGAACTGCTTGGAGCCGTTGACGATCCACTCGCCGTTGAGCAGCTCGGCCTTGGTCTTGGTGGCGCCGGCATCCGAGCCCGCACCCGGCTCGGTGAGACCGAAGCCGGCCAGCTGCTCCCCCGCCACGAGCGCCGGGAGCCAGGCCTCCTGCTGCTCGGTGGTGCCGAAGTTGAGCAGCGGGTTGATGCCGAGGCCGACGCCGGCCTGAAGGGTGATCCCCATCGACTGGTCGACGCGACCGAGCTCCTCGATGGCTACGCACAGGCTGGTGAAGTCGCCGTCCTCGCCGGCGCCGCCGTACTCCTCGGGGGCGGTGAGGCCGAAGAGCCCGAGCTTGCCCATCTGCTGCACCACGTCGATCGGGAAGTGGTGGTCGCGGTCCCACTGCGCGGCGTGGGGCGCGATCTCGGCCTCCGCGAACTCGCGGACGCTGCGGCGGAACTCTTCATGCTCACGGGACAGCTCGAAAGTCATGTCGCCATGCTAGGCCGGTTAGCGTTCGTTAACCAGCCCTCGCGGACTCAGGTCCGGAAGGGAGCCACCGCGGCCCAGGCCGGGTCGTGGTCGCGGTCGACCTGCACCTCGCCGGTCGGCCAACCGGTCACCGCGGCGCGTACGACACCGTCGGCCGGTGAGGTGGAGTCGACGTAGTAGTGCAGCACCCGGACGCCGTCACTGGTCTCGTGCGCCACGAGACGACCCGACGTGCCGAGCCGCTCGGTCACGTGATCCTCGAGATCGCGCAGGGCGACCAGCGATGCCTCGTCGGGGAACCCGTCGTCGGTGCGACCCGGGTAGGAGATCCGCACGGCCAGGTGGTCGTCGAGCTCCGGCGCAGAGGTGGGCGAGAGCGGCACCTGCGCCCCCACGAGGACAGCACCGCCCGGGCCCGTGCCTCGCAGCAGCACCCACGTGGGGAGACCGTCCTCGTCGAGGTGCTCCTCGCGTAGTCGCTGGACCGCTGCGGAGAGGTCTTCGAGGAGCAGCGCCCCCGCCTCGCCGTCGGGCGCTTGCGCGCTCACCTCGATCGTGCCGACCCAGGTCTCCACATCGTCCTCGCCGAGAGCGGCGTCCAGCGCGAGCACGGCGACCTGCTGGCGGCCCTGCTCGGGGAGCCCGGCGAGCGCCGGGTGGTGCACCACCACGCCCAGGCGGTTGCCCTCGCGGGTGGTGGCGACGCGGATCTGCTCGAGCGGCAGGGTCTGCTCCCCCAGACCCAGCGCGACACCGGCGAGATCGACCGGTCGGCGCGAGTCGGCGTACTCCCAGGTGGGCGAGGACTGCGGCGCGGCGCGCAGCCAGCGCCGGGCGACCGAGCGCAGCTCGGGATCACCCTCGGGCGAGATGACCAGGACGTGCTGGGCGTCGACGCCCGGGCCGAGCTCCCAGGAGAGGCCCTCCTGCACTGCGGAGATCTGGGCGGACATCTCGTCGACGACGTCCTCGGCGCTCCCACGAGCAATGGCGTCGGCGCACATCCCGGCGCCCTCGGCGTTCCACCACTCCCAGAAGGCCTGCACCTGAGGTGAGGGGCCGGGGCGGTAGGTGCTCTCTGGTTGCTGGGGGGTCATGTCGTGAGTCCTAGTCGCAGTTGTCGCAGAGCCCGGTCGCCGGGATGGCCATGAAGCAGCGTGGGCAGACGTTGACCGGCCGGTCGGTGACGGCGACCTTCTTGGGCGCACTCACCTTCGGCTGGGTGGGCTGGGTGGGCGCCCGCGGGGTCCGCGGCGCCGACGACGCCGCGCCGGCGGCGCGCGGCGCCCGGGCTCGCGACACCTTCATCTCCACGATCTCGGGGTGTCCCCCGTCCTCGGGAGCCGACCCGGCCCACTGGTAGCACTCCAGCCGGGCCCGCGACGCGTGCCGCTCGCGAGCCGTCGGGTCGCTGATCGGGTGCTGGTCGGCCGCGCGCAGCACATCGTCGTACCGCTCGCCCACCCAACCGCGGCCGTCGACGACCAGCGCGGTCAGCGGCGGGTAGTCGTCGCGGTGGTGCAGGGCTGCCAACGGCTGGAGGAGCTTGGGGAGCCAGCGCGGGTGCGGGCGCGAGGTGGCGATCCCGGTCTCGGTCAGCAGCCGGTGCGCGAGCGCCCCCTCGGTGAGCGTGCCGTGGTAGGTCCCGGCCGTCTCCTCGAGGATCTCGTGAGCCGTGCGCGCCCACGCCTCGAGGGCGATCGCCTCGGAGGTACCGGTTCCCTCGGGTTCGTACCAGAACCCTTTGCGCTCCTGCTGGTACTCAGACACGACCCCGAGCATAGGGGCCGGGCAAGCGTCCATCCAGGGAGCCTGCGTCCGCATCGGGAGCCGGGGGCGATAACCTGCCCGCCGGAGTCACCATCTCGATCGCCAGAGCATCGACAGGCCACCACAGGAGCGTCCCCGTGCCCGACAGCAAGCCGCTGCAGAAGGTCCTCATCGCCAACCGTGGCGAGATCGCCGTCCGGGTCATCCGGGCCTGCAAGGACGCGGGGATCGGCAGCGTGGCGGTCTACGCCGAGCCCGACCGCGACGCCCAGTTCGTGCGGCTCGCCGACGAGGCCCACTCCTTGGGAGGCGCGACCCCCGCCGACTCCTACCTCGACATCGCCAAGCTCCTGAAGGTCGCAGCCGACTCCGGCGCCGACTCCGTGCACCCCGGCTACGGCTTCCTCGCCGAGAACGCCGACTTCGCCCAGGCCGTCCTCGACGCCGGGCTGATCTGGATCGGACCGCCGCCGGCCGCCATCGAGGCCCTCGGCGACAAGGCGAAGGCCAAGCACATCGCCGAGCGCGCCAACGCACCCCTCGCCCCCGGCACCAAGGACCCCGTCAAGGACGCCGACGAGGTCGTCGCGTTCGCCGAGGCCAACGGCCTGCCGGTCGCCATCAAGGCCGTGTTCGGCGGCGGCGGTCGGGGCCTCAAGGTCGCCCGCACGATGGAGGAGATCCCCGACGCCTACGAGTCCGCCGTGCGTGAAGCCGTCGGCGCCTTCGGTCGCGGCGAGTGCCTCGTCGAGAAGTTCCTCGACCAGCCGCGCCACGTCGAGACCCAGTGCCTGGCCGACCAGCACGGCAACGTCGTGGTCGTCTCGACCCGCGACTGCTCGCTGCAGCGCCGCCACCAGAAGCTGGTCGAGGAGGCACCCGCGCCCTTCCTCACCGAGGACCAGGTGAGCCGCCTCTACGAGTCGTCGAAGGCGATCCTGCGCGAGGCGGAGTACGTCGGCGCCGGCACGTGCGAGTTCCTGGTCGCCAAGGACGGCACCATCTCGTTCCTCGAGGTCAACACCCGTCTTCAGGTCGAGCACTGCGTCTCCGAAGAGGTCACCGGCATCGACCTGGTGCGCGAGATGTTCCGCATCGCCGCCGGCGAGGAGCTCGGCTACGACGACCCCGAGGTGCGCGGGCACTCGATCGAGTTCCGCATCAACGCCGAGGACGGCGGCGCCAACTTCATGCCTGCCCCCGGCACCCTGTCGGCCTGGAGCCCGCCCGGCGGTCCCGGCGTGCGGCTCGACGGCGGCTACGAGAACGGCGAGACGATCCCGGGCTCGTTCGACTCCCTCATCGCCAAGCTCATCGTCACCGGCCGCGACCGCACCCAGGCGCTCGAACGCTCGCGCCGTGCCCTCGACGAGTTCGTGGTCGACGGCATGCCCACCGTCATCCCGTTCCACCGCACCGTCGTGCGGGACCCGGCGTACGTCGGTGCCTCGACGCCCAGCGGCGAGGGCGAGTTCACCGTCTACACGACCTGGATCGAGACCGACTTCGACAACCAGATCGTGCCCTTCGCCGGCGATGCCGCCGAGGCCGAGGAAGCCGGAGAGCGCCAGACCGTCGTCGTCGAGGTCGGCGGCAAGCGCGTCGAGGTCGTCATCCCTGCGGGCCTGGGTGGCCTCTCGTCCGGCGGCGGTGCGGCCAAGAAGCCGAAGCGTGCCGGCGGCAAGAAGGCCGGCGCCAAGGCGTCGGGCGACTCGGTCACCAGCCCGATGCAGGGCACCATCGTCAAGGTCACTGTCGAGGAGGGCCAGGAGGTCGCCGAGGGCGACACCATCGTCGTCATCGAGGCGATGAAGATGGAGCAGCCCCTCAAGGCCCACAAGGCCGGCACCGTGACCGGTCTGGCCGCCGAGGTGGGCGCGACGGTGACCAGTGGCGAATCGATCTGCGAGCTCAAGGGCTGAGCGCGGCCACCGTGCGGACCGCGGGGGCACGACCCAGCTCGTGCTCGCCGGGGTCATCACGGCGATCGTCGGCTTCACGTCCTCTTTCGCGGTCGTCCTCACCGGGCTGAGCGCCGTCGGAGCCGACCCCGGCGAGGCAGCCTCCGGCCTGCTGATCCTGTCCTTGACCATGGGGCTGGGCTCGATCGTGTTCTCGTGGCGCACCCGACTGCCGGTGACCATGGCCTGGTCGACTCCCGGGGCAGCGCTCCTGGCCGGCGCGACGCTGCCGGACGGCGGGTACGCCGACGCGGTGGGCGCCTTCGTCCTGACCGGCGTACTTCTCGCTCTGACCGGCGTGCTGCGGCCGGTGGGCGCCTGGGTGTCCAGGATCCCGAGCGCCCTCGCCAACGCGATGCTGGCCGGCGTGCTGCTCGGACTGTGCGTCCAACCCTTCCTGGCTCTGGCCGACTCGCCCGGCGCGATCGCACCGGTGCTGGTGACCTGGCTGGTGCTGCTCAGGATCGCCCGTCGGTGGGCAGTGCCCGGCGCGTTCGCTGCCGCGGTGGTCGTCATCGTCGTCACCGGGTCGCTGGCCGGCCTCGATGGCTCCGACCTGACGCCGTCGTTGACCTGGACCACGCCCCACCTCGACCCCCTCACCATGATCGCGATCGGCGTCCCGCTCTACCTGGTGACGATGACCAGCCAGAACATCCCGGGCACCGCCGTGCTCGCCTCGTTCGGCTACACCGCGCCGCTGCGCCCGACCCTCGTCTACACCGGGGTCGCCACGACCGCGACCGCCGGCCTCGGCGGCTTCGCCATCAACCTGGCCGCGATCTCTGCGGCGCTGGCGGCGGGTCCGGCGGCTCACCCCGACCCGGCACGGCGTTGGGTGGCCGGAGTCTCGACCGGGGTGTCGTACGTCGTGCTCGGCCCGCTCGCCGCGCTGGTCTCGACCGTGGCAGTCGCCGCCCCTGCCGGGGTCATCGCGGCGGTTGCCGGCGTGGCCCTCATCGGCACCTTCGGCTCAGCCGCTGCCTCGTCGCTCGCCGACGGCGAGCGCCGCGAGGCAGCTGCGATCACGTTCGTGGTGGCCGCCTCGGGGCTGAGCATCGCCGGGGTGGGCGCTGCGTTCTGGGCACTCGTCGCCGGTGGGGTCTACCTGCTGGTGATGGCCAGGCGCGATTAGGTCAGCCCGCGCGGCGCCGGGTGGCGGTGCTGTGGCCACAGTTCGTCAGCGATGAACAGTGGCCAGCGCACCGCAGACCCGGCCCCGTCGCCCGGGCGACGCCCAGGTCGAACAGCAGAACTCAGATCGACTGGTCCGCGATCCACTGCAGGATCGCCGCGCTGAAGGACTCCTCGGAGAACTCGTCGGCGCGCGCCCGGCAGGCGGCGGGGTCGAGCGCCATCGCGGCGCCGATCCGCTCGCCCCAGGCAGCCGGGTCGAGCTCGGGGAGCAGGTAGCCGGTCACGCCGTCGACGACGGTCTCGCGGGTGCCGGCGATGTCGAGAGCCAGCACCGGGGTGCCGGCAGCCATCGCCTCGACCGGGACCAGACCGAAGTCCTCGACAGCGGGGTAGACCAGCACGGCGGCGTCGGCCATCAGCTGGGCCACCTCGGCGTCGGTGGTTCCGGTGATGATCTCGACCGGGACCGAGGCACGCTCGGCCTTGGCCCGCAGCTCGCCCTCGAGGATGCCTCCACCGACGATCTTGGCCGGGAGTCCTGCTGCTTCGGCTGCGTCGATGACGAAGTCGAGGCGCTTGTACTGGATGAACCGGCTCAGCCCGAGCACGAAGGGCTGGACCCCGGGCGTCGGCTGCAGACCGGCGAAGCGACCGAGGTCGATAGGCGGGTGGATGACGGTCGCTTCGCGGTTCCAGACCTGCTGGATCCGCTCCGCGGTCGCCGCGGAGTTGGCGGCGTAGGCGACCACACGCGGTGCAGCCTTGAGGTCCATCCGACGGATGTGGGCGCACAGGGCGCGCGCCGGCAGGCTCGAGCCGCGCTCGTCGAGCTCGGGGAACCACGCGTAGCGTGCCGGCGTGTGCACGTAGGAGACGTGCGGGACGTCGGAGTACACCGCGGTCCAGTGGCTCGACATGTGGTGGCTGGCCACCACGAGGTCGGCCTTGCGGTCCAGCGTCCGGCCCCAGGTCGGCCAGGTCACGGCGTTCATGGCGGCGGCGGCCTCACGGCGACGCATCAGCGACTCGGGGCGCCGGAATCCGGCATGGATCCGCTCCCGGGCGATCGACGGGGCGCCACCAGCGAAGGCCACCGGGGTGAAGACCTTGGCCTGCGGCATCGCCGCGGCCAGTCGCTCGACGACTCGTTCGGACCCACCGGTCTCGGAGAGCCATTCGGCGGTGATCCACGTGCGAGCAGGGAGGGGGGAGGTGGGGGACGTCACGTCAGCGATGTTACCGGCGCGCCGCCTGCGTCAGGATCTCCAGGGTTGCGTCGAGACAGTTCTGCCAGGTGAAGCCGCTCGCCCGCTCGCGGCCGCGCGCCGACAGGTCGGCTGCGAGGTCCGGCTCGTCGAGGATGCGCCCGACCTGCGAGACCATGGTCGACACGTCGTGCGGGTCGCAGTAGAGCGCCGCGTCGCCGCAGCGCTCCCGCAGCGCCGGGATCTCGGAGACCACGACCGGGCACCCGTGGGCCATCGCCTCGACGGGCGGCAACCCGGACGCCTCGTGGAACGACGGGAAGAGCAGCACCGATGCCGCGTCGTAGTGCGCCTCGAGGGCAGCGTCGCTCAGCTTGCCGGCGAAGACCATCCGCTCATCGGCCGGGCCCAGGTCGACGGCCTGGTAGATCCCGGACGGGTCGCCGACGAAGACCGCGCGCAGGTCGGGTCGCTCGGCCAGCAGCGCGCGGCAGGCAGCGATCACGCCGGCCACGTTCTTGCGGGGGTTGAGGGCTCCGACATACAGGACGAAGGGCCCGGTGGGCGGCATCGGGTCGTCGGGTGAGGCGACCGGACGGTGGCGCGGGAGGCCACCGTTGGAGACCGCGACGAGGCGGTCGGCGGCCTTCGGGAAGTGCTTCAGCATGCGGGTGCGCTCGGCCTCCGAGACGGTGATCACTCGCTCGGCGCGGCGCATCGTGGCGGGCACCAGGACCTCGTAGGCGAGGCGGAACTGCCGGCTCACCGTCTCGGGGAAGTCGCGGAACGCGAGGTCGTGGACGGTGACGACCACCGGCGTACGGCCTCGCAGCGCGCGCAGCGGGGCGGTGTTGCCGGGGCAGAAGAGCACGTCGCTTCCGTCGAGGTGGCGAGGGAGGGACAGCTGCTCCCAGCGGTGCCCGCCCCCGCGACCGACCTCGCGGACCTCGAGGTTGGCGTACGTCGGCACGTCGAGGCCGGCTCGGTCCCCGAGGGGCGGGGTCAGGACCTCGGCGGTGAGGTCCGGGAGACTCGGGAGCGCCTCGTCGAGGGTGGCGCAGAGCTCGCGGGCATAGCGCTGGACGCCAGTGACCGACTGGGTGAGGAACCGGCCGTTGATGGTGAGCTTCACACCAGGAGTGTGCCGGATCCGCGATCGCTCGCGGCGGGGTGCCACGCTGTGGTGGTGTCCGAGACTCCTGAGCCAGCCGCCGCCGCCCCGCCGACCAGTGTCAGCCGTACGTCGAGCCGCGTGCCCGATGCCATCGTCATCGGCGCCGGGCTGGCCGGTCTCGTGGCCACCCACGAGCTCGTCAAGGCCGGCAAGCGGGTGCTCGTGCTCGACCAGGAGAACCGCAGCAACCTCGGCGGGCAGGCGTTCTGGTCCCTCGGTGGGCTCTTCTTCGTCGACTCCCCCGAGCAGCGACGGATGGGCATCAAGGACTCTCGTGAGCTGGCCTGGCAGGACTGGCTCGGATCAGCCGGCTTCGACCGCCTCGAGCCCGGGCCCGACGGCGCGCCCGGCGAGGACCACTGGCCACGACGCTGGGCCGAGGCGTACGTCGACTTCGCGGCCGGAGAGAAGCGCGACTACCTCCACGAGCTCGGGCTCAAGTCGGTGCCGATGGTCGGCTGGGCCGAGCGCGGCGCCGGCGACCCTCAGGGGCACGGCAACTCGGTCCCCCGCTTCCACCTCACCTGGGGCACGGGTCCCGAGGTCGTTCGGATCTTCGTCGAACCCGTGCTCGCCGCCGAGGCCTCGGGCCGCGTCGAGCTCGCCTTCCGCCATCAGGTCGACGAGCTGGTCGTCGAGGACGGCGCCGTCGTCGGCGTCCGCGGCTCGGTGCTGGCGCCGAGCGCTGCTGAGCGCGGCGTGGCGTCGTCGCGAGAGGTCGTCGACTCCTTCGAGCTGAGAGCGCCCGCGGTGATCGTGACGTCCGGGGGCATCGGCGGCAATCACGACCTGGTGCGTGAGACCTGGCCCGTCGAGCGGATGGGACCTGCCCCCGAGCACCTGATCTCCGGGGTCCCGGCCCACGTCGACGGACGCATGTTGGGCATCTCCGAGGTCGCCGGCGCGAGGCTGGTCAACCGCGACCGGATGTGGCACTACACCGAGGGCATCCACAACTGGGACCCGATCTGGCCGGAGCACGCGATCCGGATCATCCCGGGGCCCTCGTCGCTGTGGCTCGACGCGCACGGCCGCCGCTTCCCCGCGCCCAACTTCCCCGGCTGCGACAACCTCGCCACGATGAAGGCGATCCTGGCCACCGGGTACGACTACTCGTGGTTCGTGCTGACGCAGACGATCATCGAGAAGGAGTTCGCCCTCTCGGGCTCGGAGCAGAACCCCGACATCACCGGCAAGGACCTCAAGGTGCTGCTGCGCGAGCGGCTCTCCAAGGGCGCACCGAGCCCGGTGGAGTCGTTCAAGGAGCACGGCGAGGACTTCGTCGTCGCCGACTCGCTGGCCGACCTCGTGGCGGGCATGAACACGCTGTCCCGCGGCCCGCAGCTGGTGCTGGAGGACGTCGAGGCGATGATCACCGCTCGTGACCGCGAGGTCGACAACGACTTCTCCAAGGACGCCCAGCTGATGCTGGTCCACAACGCCCGCCGGTCGCGCACCGACAAGATCGTCCGCGTCGCCAAGCCGCACAAGATCCTGGACCCCGCCAACGGTCCGCTGATCGCCGTACGCCTCAACATCCTGACCCGCAAGACCCTCGGCGGCATCGAGACCGACCTCGACTCCCGGGCGCTCTCCCCCAGCGGCGACCCCGTCCCCGGCCTGTACGCCGCCGGCGAGGTCGCTGGGTTCGGCGGTGGCGGGGTGCACGGCTACAACGCGCTCGAGGGGACCTTCCTCGGCGGCTGCATCTTCTCCGGGATCAAGGCCGGTCGCGCGGTCGCGCGCGGGGCTGTCGGCGCCAAGCCGTAGGCTTCGCCAGGTGAGCCGACGATGAGCAAGATGGACAACCTGCGAGCCATGCGCGAAGCGCGTTACGAGGCCGCCCAGAAGCTGGCGAAGGGCGCGAGCGCCAAGGCGCCCGCAAAGCCTGCTGTCAAGGCCGCGACCAAGCCTGCGGCCAAGGCGGCCGGGAGCGCGCCGAAGGCGGAGGCTCCTGAAGCCGCTGCGGAAGCCCTGTGCGGTCACCGCAACATGAGCGGGCGCACCTGCACCCGTGAGCACGGGCACGCGGCGAAGAGCCACCGCTACTCCTGAGCCGCAGCGAGCGCTACAACGTGAGCTTGAAACCCACGTGCGTGGCGACGAAGCCGAGGCCCGCGTAGAAGCGATGTGCGTCGTCGCGTTGGTTGTCGGTCGTGAGCTGCACCAGCGCGCATCCCCTCCGGCGCGCCTCCTCGACCGACCACCGCACCAGCTCGGCGCCGAGCCCGCTGCCGCGCCGGCTCGAGTGGACCCGCACGCCCTCGATCTGCGCGCGAAGTGCTCCGCCGCGTGACAGACCGGGGATGAAGCTGAGCTGAAGCGTCCCGACGACCACGGCGCCATCGCAAGCGACGAGCAGGATATGAGCCGGGTCCGCCTCGATGGCCGCGAACGCCGCCTCGTACGGCGCGAGGTCTCCCTGCTGCGCCTCGCGGGCTCGACCGAGGACGTCGTCTGCCAGCAGAGCGACGATCTGCGGGAGGTCTTCCCTGGTCGCCTCTCGCAGGGTGGGCGCCCTCAGCGGGAAGTCCATGCTCCGACTGTAGAACTAGTCCCTGACGAAGTGGCCCCTTGCGGCGCCGAAATGGGGCCACTTCGTCGGTTCTGGGAACGACTACCCGGTCGGCTCGACCACCGAAGATCATGCGAGACGTCCTAGGCTCGGACCATGTCCCTGACTCCTCCGGCTCCGCCCGCCGCGCGCCTGCGCGACCCCGAGCACCGGGTCAGCCCGCGTGCTCGGTTGATGTGGCAGGTGGGCTCGGCGACGGAGGGGCTGGTCCTGGTCGTGATCGCCGGGGTGCTCAGCTTCACCACCGACGCCGTCACGTGGTGGATGGTGCTCGCTCTGGCCGTCGCGGTGGCGGTCTACGTCGCCGTCGTGCCGCAGTGGCGCTACCTCGTGCACCGTTGGGAAGCCACCGACACGGCCGTCTACACCCAGACCGGGTGGTGGGCCCGCGAACGGCGGATCGCCCCGATGAGCCGCATCCAGACCGTCGACTACGCCGAGGGCGCGATCGCTCGCCTCTTCGGCCTGGCCAGCGTCACCGTCACCACCGCCTCGGCGGCCGGGGCCATCAGCATCGACGGCCTCGACCGTCAGGTCGCTCGCCGCCTCGTCGACGACCTCACCCGGCAGGCCGACGCTGCCGAGGGAGACGCGACGTGAGCGAGCAGCCACCACCGCACGCCGCTCCCCCACCGCCGCCACCGCCGCCACCGCTGGTAACACCGCCGCTGGTAACACCGCTGCCGCCCCCGCCCCCGGGCGCCAACCCCTACTTTCCCCACGGTGCCAGCCCCTACCAGCAGCCTGGACCGACCCCGGATCAGGCCTGGCAGCGACTCGACCCACGGATGCTGCTCGTCCACCCGGTGCGCGAGCTTCTCCGCTTCCTGCCGGCGCTGGTCGTGCTCTACTTCGCCGGTTCCGCCGGCGGCGGACCGCCGCTCTACTACCTCGGCGTGCTCTTCCCGATCGCCTTCGGCGTCCTGCGTTACCTCACCACCGGGTTCCGCGTCGGCGACGGTCGGGTTGAGCTGCGCCGGGGCCTGCTCAGCCGCCATGTGCTCTCGACCCCGCAGGACCGGGTGCGCACGGTCGACCTGACCTCCTCGCCGATCCACCGTCTCCTGGGCCTGACCACGGTCCGCATCGGCACGGGCAGCGCGGGCGGTGAGGACGCTGACCTCGACCTCGACGGGCTGCCCATCGGTCGCGCACGCGAGCTGCGGCGCGAGCTGCTCCAGGCCCTCGCCCCAGCGGTAGGCGACCTCGGCGAGACTGCCCCGCCGGAACACCCACCCCTGGCGGTCTTCACCCCGTCCTGGCTCCGGTTCGCCCCCTTCACCGGAGCCGGCCTGATCGTCGCCGCTGCTGCCTTCGGCGGCCTCTCCCAGCTGCTCGAGATCAGCGACAGCTGGGAGCGGTTCGACCTCGAGGCGATCCCCGTCCCCTCCGAGCTGGCCATCGCGGCCGTGGTGCTGCTGCTGGTCGTGCTCGTGGTGCCGATCTCGGTGCTCGGCTACCTCGTCACCAACTGGGGCTTCCGGCTGACCCGCTCCGACGGGTCCTGGCACATCTCGCGAGGGCTGCTCACCACCCGCGAGACCAGCCTCGACGAGGATCGGGTCGCCGGCATCACCCTCGGCGAGGGGCTCCTGCTCCGCGTTGCCGGAGGTCGTGCCCTCAACGCCATCGTCACCGGGGTCGATCGCAAGGCTCCCGGCAGCTCCAGCCTGGTGCCGCCTGCCCCCGCCGACCTGGTCCGCGGTGTCGCCGGCGACGTGATCGAGAGTCGTGCTGCGGTGACCGGGCAGTTGCGCGACCACGGTCCGGCGGCGCGACGCCGACGGTGGACGCGCGCACTGGTGCCGACGTCCGTGCTCCCGATCGGGGCCGTGGCGATCATCGTCGCCGGCGGGCCCTGGTGGCCGCTGATCCCGGCCCTGATCGTCCTCGGCGCCATGATCGGCGTCGCCGCCGATCGCGCAGCCACGCTCGGGCACTCCCTCATCGACGAGTACGTCGTCGCCCGTTCCGGCAGCCTGACTCGACGTCGCGAGGCGCTCTCCATCGACGACGTCATCGGGTGGAACCTGCGCTCCACCTGGTTCCAACGCCGCCTCGGGCTGACGACCCTCGTAGCCACCACGGCCGGTGGTCGCGGGGCCGTCGCCGTGCTCGACATACCTTCCCCCGACGCCGTCCGTCTGGCCGACCAGTCCTCGCCCGGACTGATCAGCCAGTTCCTGGACTGAGATGGGCGACCCCACACGGCGCAACCCGCACTAAGTTGGGCGCATGTTCTCCAAGGTGCTGGTGGCCAACCGGGGCGAGATCGCGATCCGGGCGTTTCGGGCGGCGTACGAGGTGGGAGCCCGCACGGTCGCGGTGTTCCCCTACGAGGACCGGTGGTCCGAGCACCGGCTGAAGGCCGACGAGGCCTACGAGATCGGTGAGCGTGGGCACCCGGTGCGGGCCTACCTCGATGTCGACACGATCGTCGCCACTGCCGTGCGCGCCGGCGCCGATGCGATCTATCCCGGCTACGGGTTCCTCTCCGAGAACCCCGACCTCGCCGAGGCGTGTGCCAACGCCGGCATCACCTTCGTCGGCCCGACCTCCGACATCTTGGAGCTCACCGGCAACAAGGCCCGCGCGATCGCAGCAGCCAAGGCTGCCGGCGTACCGGTCCTGGCCTCGGTCGAGCCCGGCACCGACGTCGACGCGCTGGTCGCGGCCACCGAGGCGGCCGGCCCCGATGGGGCCGGCATGCCCTACCCGCTGTTCGTGAAAGCGGTCGCCGGCGGCGGCGGGCGTGGCATGCGCCGCGTCGAGCGGCCCGATGACCTCCGTGAGGCGATCGAGGTCTGCATGCGTGAGGGCGAGGGAGCCTTCGGCGACCCGACGGTCTTCGTCGAGCAGGCCGTCGTCGAGCCGCGCCACATCGAGGTGCAGATCCTCGCTGATGGCGCGGGCAACGTCATCCATCTCTACGAGCGCGACTGCTCGGTGCAGCGACGCCACCAGAAGGTCGTCGAGATCGCGCCCGCGCCCAACCTCGACCCGGAGCTCCGGGACCGGATGTGCGCCGACGCGGTGCGCTTCGCCACCGAGATCGGCTACAAGAACGCCGGCACCGTCGAGTTCCTGCTCGACCCGGCGGGCAACTACGTCTTCATCGAGATGAACCCGCGCATCCAGGTCGAGCACACGGTCACCGAGGAGGTCACCGACGTCGACCTCGTGCAGGCCCAGATGCGGATCGCGTCCGGCGAGACCCTCGCCGACCTCGGTCTGACCCAGGACTCCATCCAGCTGCGCGGCGCCGCCCTGCAGTGCCGCATCACCACCGAGGACCCGGCCAACAACTTCCGCCCCGACACCGGCGTCATCACGACCTACCGCTCTCCCGGCGGCGGCGGCGTCCGGCTCGACGGCGGCACGGTCTACACCGGCGCCGAGGTCTCGGCCCACTTCGACTCCATGCTCGCCAAGCTCACCTGCCGCGGGCGTACGTTCGAGAAGGCCGTCGAGAAGGCCCGCCGCTCGGTCGCGGAGTTCCGGATCCGCGGCGTCTCGACCAACATCGCATTCCTGCAGGCGGTGCTCGACGATCCCGACTTCGCCGCCGGCCGCGTCACCACGTCGTTCATCGAGACCCACCCCCAGCTGCTCCAGGCGCGCGGATCGAGCGACCGCGGCACCAAGCTGCTCACCTACCTCGCCGACGTCACCGTCAACCAGCCACACGGCGCGGCGCCGGTCTCCGTCGACCCGGCCTCGAAGCTGCCCGCTGTCGACCTCGCCCTTCCTGCCCCCAACGGCAGCCGCCAGTTGTTGCTCGAGGTCGGTCCGGAGGAGTTCGCCCGCCGACTGCGCGCGCAGAACGAGGTCGCCGTCACCGAGACGACCTTCCGCGATGCCCACCAGTCGCTGCTCGCCACCCGCGTGCGCAGCCGCGACCTGCTCAGCGTTGCGCCCTACGTCGCCCGCACGACGCCGCAGCTGTGGTCGGCCGAGGTCTGGGGCGGCGCCACCTACGACGTGGCGCTGCGCTTCCTCTCCGAGGACCCGTGGGAGCGGCTCGCCTCGTTGCGCCAGGCGATGCCCAACATCTGCCTCCAGATGCTGCTGCGCGGACGCAACACCGTCGGTTACACGCCCTATCCCACCGCGGTCACCGAGGCCTTCGTCCAGGAAGCGGCGGCCACCGGACTCGACGTGTTCCGCATCTTCGACGCCCTCAACGACGTCGAGCAGATGCGCCCCGCCATCGAGGCCGTGCGCGCCACCGGCACGACGGTCGCGGAGGTGGCGCTCTGCTACACCGGCGACCTGTCGAACCCAGCCGAGAAGCTCTACACCCTCGACTACTACCTGCGGCTGGCCGAGCGGATCGTCGAGGCCGGCGCCCACGTGCTGTGCATCAAGGACATGGCCGGGTTGCTGCGTGCTCCGGCTGCGCGCACGCTCGTCACGGCCCTCAGGGAGAACTTCGACCTGCCCGTGCATCTCCACACCCACGACACCCCGGGCGGGCAGCTCGCCACCCTGGTCGCGGCGATCGAGGCCGGCGTCGACGCGGTTGACGCCGCCTCGGCTGCCATGGCCGGTACGACGTCGCAGCCGCCGCTCTCGGCGCTCGTCTCCGCCACCGACCACTCCGAGCGCGAGACGGGCCTGTCGCTCGACGCGATCAACGCCCTCGAGCCCTACTGGGAGGCGACCCGGCGCGTCTATGCGCCCTTCGAGTCGGGGCTCCCCTCGCCCACCGGGCGCGTCTACCGCCACGAGATCCCCGGCGGTCAGCTCTCCAACCTCCGCCAGCAGGCGATCGCCCTGGGCCTCGGCGAGAAGTTCGAGCAGGTCGAGGACATGTACGCCGCCGCCAACGACGTCCTCGGCCGCGTCCCCAAGGTCACCCCGTCCTCGAAGGTCATCGGCGACCTCGCCCTGGCCCTCGTCGGCATCGGCGCCGACCCCGCCGCGTTCGCCGAGGACCCGGCGTCCTTCGACATCCCCGACTCCGTGATCGGCTTCCTCAACGGCGAGCTCGGCGACCCCCCGGGCGGCTGGCCCGAGCCGTTCCGCACCAAGGCGCTGAAGGGCCGCACCTGGAAGGCCCCGGCCGAGTCACTCACCGACGAGCAGACCGCCGGGTTGGCAGGCGGCTCGTCGAGCCGGCGTCGGATGCTCAACGAGCTGCTCTTCCCCGGGCCCACCAAGGACTTCCGCGAGGCCCGCGAGAAGTACGGCGACATCTCGGTGCTGCCGACCCTCGACTACCTCTACGGCCTGCGCCAGGGCGAGGAGCACGAGGTCACCCTCGACGAGGGCCTGACCCTGATCCTCGGCGTGCAGTCGATCAGCGAGCCCGACGAGCGCGGCTATCGCACGGTGATGGCGCTGATCAACGGTCAGATGCGACCGGTCAGCATCCGCGACAACTCCATCGCTTCCGACGTCGTCAGCGCCGAGAAGGCCGATCCCGCCGACGCCGGCCACATCGCTGCGCCTTACCAGGGCGCGGTCACCGTGGTCGTCGAGGAGGGCGACCAGGTCGAGGCGGGCCAGACCCTCGCCACCATCGAGGCGATGAAGATGGAGGCCTCCATCACCGCTCCGACCGCAGGGACGGTGAAGCGGCTCGCCGTCCGCGCCACGCAGCCCGTCGACGGTGGCGACCTGGTGCTGGTGCTGGGCTGAGGTCGTAACGACGTCCAGAGCAACCGGGTCAAGCATCCGGGAACACCCGACGCGACCCTGACCCGTCCGCACCCAGCTCGTCATCCGGGTTGTAGAGACGGCAGCGTTGCAGCGACAAGCAGCCGCACCCGATGCAGCCATCCAGGTCGTCCCGCACTCGCTCGAGATCTGCGATGCGTTGCTGGATCCGAGCTCGCCAGGGCCGCGCCATCCGCGCCCACTCCCGCCGAGTCGGAGCAGCCTTCGCCGGCAGAGAGGCAAACGCCGTACCGATCTCCTCCAGGCTGAGCCCGATCCGCTGAGCCGCCTGGATCACAGCGATGCGCCGCAGCACTGCGCGCTCGTAGCGTCGTCGGTCGCCTGCCGTGCGGGTGCTCGAGATCAAGCCGAGCGACTCGTAGTAGCGAAGCGCCGACGTCGCCACCCCTGAGCGGGTCGCGACTTCGCCGATCGGAAGCAGGTCGTGTCGATCCACGTTGACCTCAAGTGCACTTGACGTTGTGAGATGTCGTCATGCTATCCACCACCGGGGCCTACGACGAGGCCCTTGATCGCTATCACGCGACCGGCCCTGAGTTCGACGGCTACCTGTCCAACCACGGCCCGATGGTGGTGGAGGCCCTGGCGCGGCTCGGCCGTCCAGAACTGATTCATCCCTGGTCCGACCGTTATCTCCAGCGACTCGACGAGACCCCCCGCGGCATCGACCCCATCCGACCCGACACCTGGCGCGATGCACTGGGCTCGCCAGGCCGCGCCGGAGACTGGACCGCGTTCTTCCTGCGACTCTCGGAGGACGATTCGTGGTCCAACCTCCTCGCCACCTGGTGGCCCCGTCTCCTGCCCGGCATCGCCGCCGGCGCCACGCACGGCGTCATCCGGACGGGCCATGCCGTACGTGCGCTGCGGTCCGCCGACTCGGCTCCCCGTCGTCGCGAGCTCGCCCACGCGCTGGCCTACTGGGCCGCACGCTGGCAACGGATCCCCGCCATCACTACCCGAGGGTCCTTCGACGCCTCCTCCGCGGTCGCTCAGGTACCGCGGGTGGCTGACCAGTCCCAGGGGATCCGGCACCGATTGGCGCAGCTGCCCACGCCTCCCTGGACAGAGGTGATGGAGTCGCTGGCGGGCCCGACCTCGCCGGATGATGTCCCCGCAGACCTCGAGCGGCTGGTCTCGGCCGTTCTCGCCCACTACGCGACGCACGCCCACGGCAACCCCACGATGATGGTGCACGCGGCCACCGCGCCGATGGCCGTTCTCAACACATTGCCGTCGCTGCGCAGAGAGCTGTGGCGCCACAGCTTCGATGCGGCCTGGGCCGCGAGTGGCGCAGTCCTTGCGGCCTACACCCCCACCCACGCCCGACCGGCGCCCACGACGGCCGGCGCCGACGAAGTCCTCGAGCAGGCGCTGCGCCACGGTGGTGAGCACGTCATCAAGCTCACCGATACCGCCCTCCGCAGCTACGCGAGCACGGGTTCGAACCATGCCCTCTCAGCGGCGCTCACGGCAGTGACCCAGGACGCCTGACGCTGCCTCAGTCGACTCTGAACAACGTCGACCGCAACCCGAAGTACGACCGGAACTGGTCGCCGGTCAGGGTGCTCGACCCGTTGGAGCCGACGACCTTGATCGAGGTCACCCGTCCACCGAAAGCCCCCTTGCCGTCGCGCTTGAGCACCTCGACGGACTGCAGGGTCCCCACTGCGGGGAGAGCGGCTCGTACGGCGGCCTCGGTGACGGTCGCGCTCCAGCCCCGGTAGGCCTTGTCGTAGGGGTCCTTCTGCGCCGGCAGGTAGTCGAAGGCGCCGGCGGAGGCGTAGCCCCCGTTGCTGGCCGAGAACTGGGTGAAGGCCGGCTGATCGTCGCTCAGCAACCCCTGCTTGCGGGTCGCCTTGATGGCTTCGTCGGAGGCGGGATGCTCGCTGGAGTAGCCGCCGTAGACCTGGCAGCTGGAGGTGTCACAGACCTGGTAGTGCCGACCCGACGGCGAGGCACGGCGCTCGTAGCCGGCGTACGTGCGCGCGGCAACGGCCTGGGCGCGCACGGCCTCCTGGGGCCACAGCGCGGGCACCTCGCGCGGCACCACGCCACGGAGGTAGTCCTCCAGGCGCACGACGTTGACCGTGTCGCGGGCCCGGGGTGACCCGGCAGGAGTCGCCGAGCGCAGCACGCCGCGATAGCTACGCGTCTCGGTCGGGGTACGCAGCGCCATGGGCTTGTTGTCCGCACTGAACTGAGCCTGCCCGCGTACGGTCCGCACCGTCGTCCACTTCTTGCTCCCCTTGCCGCGGTAGGCGATCGCCGACTTCGAGCCCTTGGCTGCCGGGGTGATGCGCCACCACCGCGCGTTCTTCCGACGCAACGAGAAGGTGCGTCCGTTGGCCAGGCTCTTGACGCTCAGCCGCGACCGCGCACGCACCTGCACGTCGGTGGAGGTGTCGGTCGTGATCAGCACCGAGATCGTGCCGCCCAGCTTGCCCAGGCTCAGCCCCGGGTAGTAGAACCCCAGGATCTCGCGGTGGTCGAGGCCGGCGTCGGCGGCGTACTTCGCCCCCCACTGCGAGAGCCCGTGCCCGTGCCCGTAGCCGTTGCCGGTCAGGGCGACCGAAGCCGCCCGGCGCGAGCGCTGCTCACCCGCGTCGGCGGCTGCCACCGACGCGGCAGCCAGCACCAGCACGGCCGCTACGAAGATCCTCAGGGAGCGCCGCATCAGCCGTTGAAGGAGGGTTGTGACTGGGCGTTGAACACCGATTGCTTCACCTTGCTCGCCTTGGCGGCCCACGGGGCGGTGACCTTGAAGACCTCGAGACCGCGGGTGATGTCGCTGGAGTAGATGTAGCCGTTGTACCAGTACGACGACCACGACCCCCCGAGCACGAGCTGCTTGTCAGAGATCGCTCCGCGGTCGAAGTAGGCGAGCTCCTTCGGCTTGCGGGGGTTGGTGAACTCCCACACCGAGGTGCCGCCCTGGTACCACGCCTGCACCATGATGTCGCGCCCCTTGACCGGCACGAGCGAGCCGTTGTGGGCGACGCAGTTCTCGGTGTCGGACTGCACCCGCGAGATCTTGTAGTAGCTGCGGAACTTCAGTCGGCGGTTCTTGACCTCGTAGATCCCGTCGGCGCCACGCTTCTTGCCGACCTGCTTGTTGCACTCCGGCCCGCCGCCACCACCGAGCTCGTCGGTGAAGACCACCGTGCGACCCGAGTTGCTGAAGGTCGCGGAGTGCCAGAAAGCGAAGTTCTTGGTGTCTCGCACGCTGTCGATGACGAGCGGGTTGGCGCGGTCGCTGATGTCCAGCAGGATCCCGTCACCCATGCACGCCCCCGCCGCAAGGTCGCGCTTGGGATAGGCGGTGATGTCGTGACAGCCGCTGGTGTCGCTGCTGTAGTCGTCATCGGTCGTGCCGCCGTCGGGGAACAGCACCGGCTGGCTGACCACGCGCGACCGCTCCGGGTGCGCCACCGGGACCTTCACCACGCTGATCGAGTCATGCGGCGGCTGGCAGTTCGGCAGCGCTGGGCTCGGGCCGTACGACGACACGTAGACGTAGACGGTCTTGCCGGCCGCCGCCGGGGCCAGGGTGTGCGTGTGGGAGCCACACTCGGTGAGCACCGACGTCACGAACTCAGGCTCAAGCGGGTTGCTGATGTCGAAGACCCGGATGCCCTCCCACGCGTCGGGGTTCGGCGTCGGCACCGGGAGCCCCATGGAGGCGGAGGTGTTGTCGCAGGTGTCGTTGTTGCGCAACGAGTCGACCGAGAGGATCAACAGGTCGCGGTAGACCGAGACATCGTTCTGCGACCCGGGGCACACCACCTGCGCGACCTGCTTCGGCTTCTCCGGCTTCTTGATGTCGTAGACGGTGAAGCCCTCGTAGTTGCCGGCGATCGCGTAGTGGCCGGTGAACGTCAGGTCGGTGCCGAAGTCGCCGTCGTCGGTGAACGCTCCGGCCAGCCGGACCCGCGCCACCTGACGCATGTTTCCGCTGCGGTCGACCTCGCCGCTGCTGATCCGCGGCCGGGCGGGCTCGATGCCGGCCAACCTGGCACCGGGCAGGTCACACGCTGCCGAGAAGTTGTCTCCGACCTCCTCGTCGCAGGCTCCGACCGGGTCCGTGCTGCCCACCTGCATCGTCCGGTCGGCGGTCTGCTCGGCAGTTGCGGGCGCGACCACTCCCGAAGCGAGGACGCCGGCGCCGAGCACCAGCGCACCAACGGAGGCAAGCAGTTTCACGTTCACTCCCAAGATAAGGTCATCGTGTGCTCCAGCCTCGCCGACCGATTGCCAGAGCGAAACGGCGAGCCAGTATCGCGATGTTGGCGCTGTCGGCGGGATTGGCGGGGCTGTCGGGTTGCGCTGGGGAGCAGCCTACGGGTCCCTCCTCGTTCACGCAGCCCCCGACGAGCCATGCCACGCATGCCACGGCCACCACGACCGACGAGCCGCCTGCCAGCGCCGGCTGGAACCTCACCGACGCGCACTACCTGACGATGATGATTGCGCACCATCGCCAGGCCCTCGATCTGGCGGACCTCGCCGAGAAGCGCACCGCCGACCGGCAGGTGCGTTCGATCGCGCGCGCGATCGAACGCGGCCAGAGCCGCGAGATCATCGTGATGGCCACGTGGCTCGCCGACCACGGACTGCCCGAGCCGACCGTCGACGAGCTGGCGGCGATGGACACCATGGCCGGGATGCTCTCCCCCGACCGGATGCGCGCCCTCAAGGCCGCCCGCGGCGGCGCCTTCGACCGGCGTTTCCTCAAAGGCATGATCAAGCACCACCGCGGTGCCATCACCATGGCCGACGACGTCCTCGGCTCCGGCGAGGACATCCGGGTGAGCGAGATGGCCACCGACGTCATCGCCACCCAGAACGGCGAGATCCGCCGGCTGAAAGACCTGCTCGAGCGCTGAGCGACGTCAGAAGCGGTGCAACCGCCGCGCTGCCTCGGCCACCGAGCCACTCATCGACGGGTAGACCGTGAAGGTCTGCGCCAGCTGGTCGGCCGTCAGCGACTCTGCCACGGCGATCGCGACCGGGTGGATCAGCTCGGAGGCCCGGGGACCCACGATGACTCCCCCGACGACGATGCCGGTGCCGGGGCGGCAGAACAGCTTCACGAAGCCGTCCCGCACACCCTGCATCTTCGCCCGCGGGTTGCCCGAGAGCGGCAGGATCACCGACTCGGCACGGATCTCGCCGGCGTCGACGGCTTGCTGCGACCATCCGACGGTGGCGATCTCGGGGGCGGTGAAGACGTTGGAGGAGACCTTCTTCAGGTCGAGGGGGTGCACGGTGTCCCCGAGGAAGTGCCACATCGCGATCCGTCCCTGCATCGCCGCGACGCTGGCGAGCATCAGCACCCCGGTGCAGTCACCTGCGGAGTAGACGCCACGCGCCGACGTGCGCGAGACGCGGTCGACGTTGACGAACCCGCCGTCCTTGAGGATCACGCCGGACTCCTCGAGCCCGATGTCGGTGGTGTTGGGGATCGAGCCGAGCGCCAGGATGCAGTGCGAGCCCTGCACGCTGCGCCCGTCGGTGAGCTTGACCGTGACGACATCGCCGTCGCGGGTCACCGACTCCATCCGCGACTTCGACAGCACCGTCATACCGCGGCGCTTGGAAACCTCCTCGACCACCAGCGAGGCGTCAGCATCCTCACCGGGCAGCACCCGGTCGCGCGATGACACCAGGGTGACGGGGATGCCGAGGGCGAGGTAGGCGCTGGCGAACTCCGCCCCGGTCACCCCGGAGCCGACCACGATGAGCTCGCTCGGCACCTCGGTGAGGTCGTAGACCTGCTCCCAGGTGAGGATCCGCTCGCCGTCGGGCTGTGCCGTCGGGAGGGTCCGAGGAGCCGCACCCGTCGCCACCAGGATCGCGTCGGCGTCGTAGGTCGTGTCGCCGACGACCACGCGGTTGGGGCCGTCGAGGCGCCCGCGACCCGGCACCACCGTGACGCCGTCCTTGTCGAGGCGGCGAGCGATATCGGCCGACTGGTCGGCGGCCAGACGCTTGACCCGGGCATTGACCCGGCCCAGGTCGACGCGCAGGCTCGTGGCGGCATCGCCCTCGGAGTCACGGAAGTTCACGCCGAGCTCGGCGGCCCCCGCGACCTCGCTCATCAGCTCGGCCGTGGCGATCAGGGTCTTGCTGGGCACGCAGTCGGTGAGGACTGCTGACCCGCCGATGCCGTCGGAGTCGATGACGGTGACGTCGGCGCCGAGCTGGGCGGCCACCAGGGCAGCCTCGTAGCCGCCGGGGCCACCGCCGAGGATGACTACCTTGTTCGATTCGGGTCCGCCGCTCATTGCTTCAGGTTAGAGCCCCCGGGCCGTCGACCCGGACGAGCCCCCAAGGTGGTCGAGCCGGACGAGCCCCCGGTCCCCCAAGGTGGTCGAGCCGGACGAGCCCCCGGCGAGTCCGTGTCGAGACCCGGCGACCACTCAGCGCTCCGCCACCACGGCGGCTGCTTGTCGACTCACGGGGTCTCGACGCGCCCGTCGTGACCTCGTTCCTCGGTCACGGGGCTTGCTCGACCTTGCGGCCTACGGCGGCTCACTCGTTCCTCGTGACCCGCCTAGCCGCTAAAAATTGATCATGTGGCCGGCGATGCCGTGGATGGCTTCCTTCACCGACTCGCCGAGCGTCGGGTGGGCGAAGACGTTGCGCGCCACCTCGTCGGCGGTGAGGTCCCACTGCTGGGCCAGGGTCAGCACCGGCAGCAGCTCGGTGACGTCGGGCCCGATGAGGTGGCCGCCGATGATCTCGTTGTGCTCGGCATCGGCCACGATCTTCACGAACCCGGCGGTGTCGCCGAGGCCCTGGGCCTTGCCGTTGGCCGAGAAGGGGAACGTCGAGGTCTTGACGTCGTAGCCCTTCTCCTTGGCCTGAGCCTCGGAGTAGCCGAAGGAGGCGATCTGGGGCTGGCAGTAGGTCGCGCGCGGGATCATGTCGAAGTCGATCTCCATGGTGTCGGCGTCGGCGATCGTCTCTGCGGCCACGATGCCCATCGCCTCGGCGACGTGGGCGAGCATGAGCTTGCCGGTGACGTCACCGATGGCGTAGACGTGCTCGACGTTGGTGCGTCCGCGGCCGTCGATCGCGATCGCGCCCCGGTCGGTCACCTCGACCCCGGTGGCGTCGAGGCCATAGCCCTCGAGGCGCGGCGCGAAGCCGAAGGCAGCGAGGAACTTGTCGGCCTCGAGGACCTCCTCGTCGCCGCCGCCGGCAGGGGCGACGGTCACCTTCACGCCCGAACCGGTGTCCTCGACCTTCTTGACGGCCGTCGAGGTCAGCACCTTCACGCCGAGCTTCTTGTAGTGCTTGGCCAGCTCCTTGGACACGTCGGCGTCCTCGGTGGGGACCATCCGGTCGACGAACTCGACGATCGTGACGTCGACACCGAAGTTCTTCATCACGTAGGCGAACTCGACGCCGATCGCACCGGAGCCGCCGATGATGATCGAGCCGGGGAGGTTCTCGTCGAGGATCTGCTCCTCGTAGGTGACGACGTTGTCGCTGAGCTCGACGCCGGGCACCAGGCGCACGGTGGCGCCGGTGGCGATGATCAGGTCGTCACAGGTGTACGACGTGGTCTCGCCGTTCTTGTCCTTCACGTCGAGCGACGTGGGCCCGGTCAGGGTGCCCCAGCCGTCGATCTCCTTGATCTTGTTCTTCTTCATCAAGAAGTGGACGCCCTTGACGATCCCGGCGCTGACCTGACGCGAGCGCTTGTGCGTCGGCCCGTAGGACATCGTGGCGTCGCCCTCGATGCCGAACTTGTCCTTCTCATGGGTCAGCACGTGCGACAGCTCCGCGTTCTTGAGAAGCGCCTTGGACGGGATGCAGCCCACGTTGAGGCACACACCGCCCCAGTACTTCTCCTCCACCACGGCAACGGACTTGCCGAGCTGGGCTGCGCGGATTGCAGCGACGTACCCACCGGGGCCGGCACCGAGGACGAGGACATCGAAGTGGCTCACGGCATCCACCTTAGTGTCCTGCGTCGCGCCGATCACCATGCCCACTACTCTCTCGGGTGTGACGTTGTACGCCGCCTACGGGACCAACCTCGATCCCGCTCGGATGAGCGAGCGCTGTCCCCACTCGCCGTTGCGGACCACCGGCTGGCTCGAGGGGTGGCGCCTGACCTTCGGCGGGGAGGAGCACGGCTGGGACGGCGCGCTCTCGACGATCGTCCAGGACTCCTTCGAACAGGTCTTCGTCGCCGTCTACGACGTCCCCACCCAGGACGAGTCGGCCCTCGATCAGGTCGAGCAAGCCGACTCCGGCCTCTACCGCAAGACCAAGGTGCGGATCTCGACCCTCACCGGCGAGCTCGTCGCATGGACCTACGTCCTCGACGCCTTCGAGGGCGGGCTGCCTTCGGCGGTCACCCTCGGGATCCTGGCCGACGCCGCGGAGGCCGCCGACGCCCCCGACGACTACGTGGCCGCCCTGCGGCGACGTCCCTGTCGTTCGACGGGACTCTGACGCTCTAGGCTCCGAGGTGTGAACGACGCCACCATGCCCCAGGACTCCGCTGCCCTCGCCGCCCAGGCTGCCGCCACCCTCGCCGAGCTGACCGGCGTCGAGTCCCACGACATCGCCCTCGTGCTCGGCAGCGGCTGGCTCCCGGCCGTCGACGCCCTGGGCGAGGCCACCGCGGAGATCTCGACGACCGACCTCCCGGGTTTCTCCGCTGCCGCGGTCGCCGGACACTCCGGCAAGATCCGTTCGGTCCGCGCCGGAGACAAGCAGCTGTTGGTGTTCCTCAGCCGCACCCACTACTACGAAGGCAAGGGCGTCTCGGCAGTCGTGCACGGCGTCCGCACCGCCGCGGCGGCCGGCTGCCGCGCGATCGTGCTGACCAACGGCTGCGGCGGGCTCAAGGACACCTGGACGCCCGGCACCCCCGTGCTCATCAGCGACCACATCAACCTCACCGGCAGGTCCCCCATCGAGGGCGCGAACTTCGTCGACCTGACCGACCTCTACTCCAGCCGACTGCGTGCCATGTGCCGCGAGGTCGACCCGAGCCTCGACGAGGGCATCTACGTCCAGTTCCCCGGGCCGCACTACGAGACCCCGGCAGAGATCGGCATGGTGCGCGCGATCGGTGGCACGCTGGTCGGCATGAGCACCACGCTCGAAGCGATCGCGGCGCGCGAGGCAGGCATGGAGGTCCTCGGCATCAGCCTGGTGACCAACCTCGCCGCCGGCATCAGTGGCGAGCCCCTCAACCACGAGGAAGTCCTCGAAGCAGGCCGCTCGGCCGCTGCCCGGATGGGTGACCTCCTGGGTCGGATCGTGCCGGGCATCTGATGGGCCCCGCCGACGAGACACGACAACGCCTCATCGAAGCCGCCACCCGCGGCTTCGCCGAGAACGGCGTCCACGCCGCGTCCCTGCTCGAGATCACCCGGCAGGCAGGTCAACGCAACCGCGGTGCGGTCCACTACCACTTCGGGTCCCGCACCGGGATGCTCGTCGCGGTCCTCGAGCAGCACCTCGACGTCCTCGCCACCCGGGAGCGAGAGCTCCTCGCGGACGCCAGGTCGCAGCCCGACGACCATCTCGTCTCGGTGGTGCGTGCCCTCACCCTGCCCGCGCTGGAGCTGGCCGAGCTGGGCGGTCCGGGTCGTTGCTACCTGATGATCCTCGGCGAGCTGATCGAGGACGACCCCGAGACCCTGGAGCCAGGCATCGTCCAGGCTCTCGAACGCCTGGGCGGCTACGAGGTCTACACGCTGCTCGAGCAGCGGATGCCCGCGATGCCGGATGAGATCCGCGCCGAGCGTCTGTCGGTGGTGACCGCCTTCGTGCTGCGTGCGATCGCCGACCGCAGCCGGGCCGGGGATCGGTCGACCCCCGGTCGCCCGCAGCTGCCGACCGAGTCCTTCGCCCAGAACCTCATCGACATGGTCGTGGGGATGTTGTCGGCGCCCGCCTCCCCCTAGATCGAGCCAGAGGCGGACGCCGAGTCCTAACCTCTACCGCTGCTCGAGCGCGCCCGGCGCGAGACCGAGTCGATCGCCACAGCGAGCAGCAGCACGGCGCCGGTGACCATGAACCGCACCGAGGAGTCCACCCCGATCAGGTTGAGCCCGTTCTGGATGGACAGCAGCACCAGGATGCCGAGCATCGCGGAGTAGGCCGAGCCGCGACCACCGAAGAGGCTGGTGCCACCGATGACCGCCGCGGCGATCGCCGTGAGGTTGGTGTCGGTGGTGCCCGTGCTCTGCGACACCGAGGTCAGCTGAGCGGCACCCAGGATCCCGCCGATGGCGGCCAGGGTGGAGCAGCCCACGAAGACCGACAGGTAGATGCGGTTGACCTTGATCCCGGAGCGGCGAGCGGCCTCCTCGTTGCCACCCACGGCGAACAGGTGCCGGCCCCAACGGGTGCGGCGCAGCGCGAAGTCCATCAGCACCACCAGAGCGGCGAAGAACAGCCAGAGGTAGCTCCAGCCGCGCGCGATGTTCAGGTAGTAGGTCAGGTAGCCCAGGCCGACGGTGAGGAATCCGGCGCGAAGCAGGATCGAGTTGAAGGACGGGGCGCTCAGCTCGGCTTGCAGCCGGGTCCTGCGTCCCCAGAGCTGGGTCCCGAGGAAGGCCAGCCCGATCACCGCGACCAACGCGTAGGACGCCGGTCCGGTGAGGAACTTGAACCGGGCGAAGTCCAGCAGCCAGCTGCCCGCAGGCAGGTTGATGGTGCCGTCGCTGCCCAGGACGTAGAGCAGCACGCCCTGGAAGGCGAGCAGCCCGGCGAGCGAGAAGACGAAGCTGGGCACCCCGAGCTTGGTGTAGAGGAACGCATAGACCAGCCCGACCGCGACGCCGACGAGGATGCCGGCGAGGATGCCGAGGACCAGCGACCGGCCGTTGTTGACCACCTGCACCGCCATCACCGCCGCCGAGGCCCCGCTCACGGAGCCGACCGACAGGTCGATCTCACCGAGCAGCAGGACCAGCACGATGCCCAGAGAGATGATGCCGATCGGCGCCGCGAACTGGGTGATCGTCACCAGGTTGCGCGACGACAGGAAGATCGGCTCCTTGAGGTAGAACACCGCACTGATCGCGACCAGTCCGAAGACCACCGGGAGGCTGCCCAGGTCGCCGCCCTTGAGCCGCGCCCAGAACGACAGCAGCATGGCCATGGGCCCGCTCTCCTGGGCGATCAGCCGCTCGTCCTGAAGGTCGGACGAAGTCTTGACGGATTCAGCCATCGTGCTGCTCCTTGCTTGCTGCGCCCGAACGGGCGGCCCGGCTGGCCACCACGTTGTCGGAGGCGCCGGTGATGGCCGCGACCAAGTCGGCGGTGCTGACGTCCTCGGTGCGGAACTCTGCGGCGTTGCGGCCGAGCCGCATCACCACGATGCGATCGGCCACGGCCTGGACGTCGGCCATGTTGTGGCTGATCAGGATGACGCCGAGACCGTTCTCCCTGAGCCGTTCGACGAGGTTGAGCACTTCGGCGGTCTGAGCGACCCCGAGGGCGGCCGTGGGCTCGTCGAGCATCACGACCTTCGGGGCGCCGACCAGGGACCGGGCGATGGCGACGGTCTGTCGCTGTCCCCCGGAAAGAGCCGCGATCGGGATCCGGACGGAGGGGATCTTCGCGGAGAGGCTGCGCAGCAGCCGCCACGACTCGACCTCCATCGCCACCTCGTCGACGACTCCCCTGGTGAGCTTCTCCTGCCCGAGGAAGAGGTTGGCTACGACGTCGAGGTTGTCGCACAGCGCCAGGTCCTGGAAGACCGTGGCGATGCCGAGGTCCTGCGCCTGACGCGGACCGCCGACCTTGACCCGCTGGCCGGCGAGCTCGATCTCGCCCGCGTCGGGCTGGTAGACGCCGGAGATCACCTTGACCAACGTCGACTTGCCCGCGCCGTTGTCCCCCACCAGGGCGACCACTTCACCGGCTGCGACGTCGAGGTGCACGTCGGTCAACGCCTGGACGGCGCCGAATCGCTTGTGGATGCCGGTCAGGGAGAGCACGGTGTCCCGTGACTCCTTGACCGGCGTCGCCACGTGGTGGGGAACGGTCGTCACTGGACTCCGGCCGCCTTGCAGGCGTCGGCGTAGGCCCCGGTGCAGATGTCGTCCACCGAGTAGAAGCCGTCAGCGATGACGGTGTCGGCGACGTTGTCCTGGGTGACCGCGGTCGGGCTGAAGATGTAGGACGTGACGCCTTCGAAGTCACTCTGCTCCACACCGGTCACCGACGTTGTCGGGATGTCGTTGCCCTGGGCGATGTCGACCGCGAGCTCGGCAGCCGTCTCGGCCTCGATCGGGATGGGCTTGTAGATCGTCACCGTCTGCTCACCGGCCACGATGCGCTGCACCGCTGCCAGCTCGGCGTCCTGTCCGGTGATCGGCGGGAGGTCGGCAGCCTTGATGCCGGCTCCGAGGAGAGCAGCGACGACGCCGCCGGCCTGGCCGTCGTTGGCGGCGTAGACGCCGTCGATGTTGGCCGCACCGAACTTCGTCACCTGGTCGGTGACGTAGGTCTGGGCGTTCTCGGGGCTCCAGTCGGGGTTGTCGTACTCGCCGAGGACCTTGAGGCCGGAGGCGTCGATGACCTCGTGGGCGCCCGCCTTGAACTGCCCGGCGTTCGGGTCGCTGGGCGCTCCGTTGAGCATCAGGATGTCGCCGGAGTCGCCCACCGCTGCGACCAGCGCCTCGCCCTGCATGTTGCCGACGGTGTTGTTGTCGAAGGACATGTAGTAGTCGGCTCCCGCGATGAAGCGGTCGTAGGCGATGACCGGGACGCCCTCGGCCTGGGCATCGGCGACCATGCCGCCGGCGCCGTCGCCGTTGACCGGGTCGAGCACGAGCACCTTGGCGCCCTTGGTCAGAGCGGCCGCGACCTGCGTCTGCTGCTTCTGCTCGTCCTGGTCGGCGTTGTAGTAGTCGACGGTGCACTCGCTGCACAGCTCGGCGACCTTCGCCTCGAAGAGCGGCTTGTCGAACGCCTCGTAACGCGTGGTCTTCGACTCGGGGAGGAGCAGCGCGATGCTGAGGCTGCCTCCGGAGGTGTCGCCGGCGGAGTCGCCGGACTGGGCATCGTTGGCGCCGCAGGCAGCGAGGCCGGCTGCGCCGATGGCGACGGCTGCGCCGATCGTGGCGAAGCGGTGAAGGGGTGTGGACACGGGGACTCTCCTCGGCTTGGACGTTCGGCCCTTGCTGGGCCGACCACAAGTGTTGACTGTCACACGCTTGTCGTCAAGATGTAATGACAAACTTCCTGAAATCACTTCGCTTACGTGTTTTGCATTCACATCTTGACCAATAGGGCTGCGCGGGTGCAAGGTACGTCACATGTCCCCGCTCTCCCCCCCTGCCGCCCCTGGGTCGACCTCGACCCTGCGCGCGGCCAACCAGCAACGAGTGCTGGACCTCCTGCGCCGGGGCATCGACGCGCCCGGGCCGGCCCAGCCCGACGCCTTCACCCAGGCGGAGATCGCCCGCGCCACCGGCCTGGCCCCCGCCACCGTCTCCAACATCGTGCGTGACCTCGCCGCGTCCGGTCTGGTCGTCACCCACCCCGGTAGCGGTCGACGTGGCTCCTCGGTGCGTCTGGCCGCCGGGGCCGGCACCGTGGCGGGGGTCGACTTCGGCCACAGCCACGTGGCGGTCGCGGTCGCCGACCTCACCGGCCAGGTCCTCGGCGAGGAACGACGCCCGCTCGGCCCCACCGTCCACCACGGCGCAGCCCTCGCGATGGCTGCGGAGATGCTCGGTGGCCTGTCCGTGGGCCACAGTCGCCTGCGCCACGTCGGACTCGGCCTGCCCGCCCCGGTCGCCGACGAGATCATCGGCTCGCCCTCGATCTTCCCGGGCTGGGAAGGGGTCAACACCCGTGAGGCGGCCGAGGCCTGCTTCGGGGCACCGGTGACGGTGGAGAACGATGCCAACCTCGGAGCGCTCGCCGAGCACCGTCAAGGCGTCGGCCGCGGCCACGACAGCTCGGTCTTCGTCAAGATCTCCTCCGGCGTCGGCGCCGGCCTCATCATCGACAACCGGCTCTACCACGGGTCCGGAGGCACTGCCGGCGAGATCGGGCACCTGACGCTCGACGAGCAGGGGCCCCTGTGTCGCTGCGGGAGCCGCGGCTGTCTCGAGGCCTACACCTCGTCGGGCCCGGTGCTGGACATGATGGCCGCCCAGCTCCCGGGTGCCGACCTCGACGCCGTGTTCGCTGCCGCTCGCGACGGCAACATCGCCGCGCAGCGCGCGCTCGAGGACGCCGGCCTCCACCTGGGCTGGGCTCTGGCGAGCATCGTCAACCTCCTCAACCCGGCAGTCGTCGTCGTCGGCGGGGACATGGCCCGCGCAGGCGAGCTCCTGCTCGCCTCGACCCGCCTCGGTCTGCGCCGCCACGCCCTCGACTCGGTGGCCACGACTCCCGTGCTCGAGTCGTCGCTCGGCGAGCGCGCGAGCCTCGTAGGGGCCGTGCTGCTCGCCGCCGAGAGCACCGTCCTGGTCGTCGACGCCGACTGACCGGGGAGCAGGGCTCGTCCACACGGGTGTGGCCGAGGGCATCTCGCCCGTGGTCGGCTGGTCGCCTTCGGAGTGAGGAGTCCCTGGTGTCCTACGACAACATCGAACATGCCGACAACCCCGTCCCGGACCCCGCCGGTGGTCGCCTGGGCGACGACGAGCGGGCCGCGATCGAGGCCGAGCGCGAACGACGCCTCGACCCGGCCAACCGCCCCGAGGGTGCGGAGGTCGACAACACGAGTGCCACCCTGCCGACCCTCGAGGCCTGGGAGGCCGAGCAGGACCCCGAGGACAACCCGGCTAGCGTCGGCACCTCCGACCCGAGCGCCGTCTTCCGGGAGATGGAGGTGTCGCAGGAGGAGCGGGACGCCATCGCGGCCGAGCGCGAGCGACGCCTCGACCCGGCCAACCGTCCCGAGGGCGCCGAGGTCGACAACACGGGCCGCACGGTGGTCGACGGCCGGTTCACCGATGGCGACGACGGCTGAGGCTCAGAGGTCCAGGCGCTTCGCCAGCACCTCGAGCGCCTGCGCCGCCCGCCGTCGTACGTCGGGCTCCTGGTCGCCGAGCGCGGCCTCGACGACCGGAAGGTGCTCGGTGTCCCCGACCACCGCCAGCGCGCGCAACGCCTGCGCGCGGACCCGCGGCAGCTCGTGCCCGACAAGTCGCGCGGCCCCGTCGCCCGAACCGGCGACCTCGTGGCGGGCTGCCACCTTCAGGCACATCTCCGCCGGGCGGTAGTGCTCGTCGTGGAGACCCGCGACCACCGCCGCCGTCGCGCTCTCGTGCCACACGTGGAGGAGCCCGCGCGCACCCCACGAGCGCACCCAGTGATCGCCCCACGACGACGGGTCGTGGACCGCATCCCCTGGCTGCCAGGCGTGGCCGGTGAGGCTGCGAAGCTCCTCGATGTAGCGCTCCCGGGGTGCCCCGCCCAGCAGGTCGACGCAGACCGCGACGAACGCGGCAGTGCCCAGACGAGCAGCGAGGTCCGCGATGAGATCCTCCACTCGTGCCTGCGAGTCAGCCATGCCGCTACCGTGCCCCACATGAGTCCCGACGTCGACGTCCTGCTGCAGCGAGCCCGTGCCTGGGCGGCCCAGGATCCCGATCCGCACACCCGCGCCGAGCTCGAGCAGATCATCGCCGAGGTAGCGGCTGACAACGCCGGGGACGCAGCAGGTGTCGTCCTGGCCGACCTCGCCGACCGCTTCCGCGGGACGCTCGAGTTCGGCACGGCCGGACTGCGCGGCGCGCTCGGGGCCGGCCCCAACCGGATGAACCGGGTCGTGGTGCTCCGCGCCGCGGCCGGACTCGCCGCCTACCTGCGCGAGCAGGGCGCGGCGTCCGGCGGCTCGGTGGTGATCGGCTACGACGCCCGCCACAACTCCGACGTCTTCGCGCGCGACACCGCCGAGGTGATGACCGGAGCGGGGTTCACCGCGTGGCTCCTGCCGCGCGCCCTGCCCACTCCCCTCCTGGCGTTCGCCATCCGCGAGCTCGGCTCGGTGGCCGGCATCATGGTGACGGCCAGCCACAACCCTCCCGCCGACAACGGCTACAAGGTCTACCTCGGCGACGGCAGCCAGATCGTCTCCCCCGCTGATGCCGACATCGCCCGTCACATCGCCAAGGTCGGCGCCCTGGACGCGATCCAGCGTGGTGGTGCCGGGACCGTCCTGGGTGAGGACATCGTCGATCACTACCTCGACACCGTGGCCGGCCTCGCCGGTGACGGTCCGCGGGATCTCGAGATCGTCTACACCGCGCTGCACGGAGTGGGCGCCACCTCGGTGGCGCAGGTGCTGGAGACGGCAGGCTTCGCTGCTCCCCAGATGGTCGCCGAGCAGGAGCGGCCCGACGCCGACTTCCCCACGGTCGGCTTCCCCAACCCCGAGGAGCCCGGGGCGATGGACCTGGCCCTGGCCCTGGCCGAGCGCAACGGGGCCGACATCGTGGTGGCCAACGACCCCGACGCCGACCGCTGTGCGGTGGCGGTCCCCGGGCTCCAGGGATGGCAGATGCTGCGAGGTGACGAGGTCGGTGCCCTGTTGGCTCACCGGCTCCTGTCGCAGGGCAAGCAGGGCGCGTACGCCACCTCGATCGTCTCCTCCTCGCTCCTCGGCAAGCTCGCCGAGGCCGCCGGCCAGCCGCACGTCGAGACCCTCACCGGCTTCAAGTGGATCTCGCGGGTGGAAGACCTCGCCTTCGGCTACGAGGAGGCGTTGGGCTACTGCGTCGACCCGGAGCACGTGCGCGACAAGGACGGCGTCTCGGCGCTGCTCCTGCTCTGCGAGATCGCCGCCGAGCTCAAGGCCGAGGGCCGCGGTCTGCTCGATCTCCTCGACGACATCGCCACCGAGCACGGGCTGCACGCCACCGACCAGGTGTCGGTGCGCGTCGACGACCTCAGCATCATCGCGGCCGCCATGGCCCGGCTCCGCGCCGCGCCCCCGACCTCTCTGGGCGGCCTCGACGTGGTCTCGGCCGAGGACCTCGCCGACGGCGCCGGGGACCTGCCACCCACCGACGGCCTGCGCTACCGACTCGCCGATGGCGCGCGCGTGATCGTGCGACCGAGCGGCACCGAACCGAAGATCAAGTGCTACCTCGAGGTCGTGGTCCCGGTCGAGCCGTCCGGCGGCGTGCCTGCGGCCCGCATCGTCGCGGCCGGTCGCCTCGACGCCATCGGCTCCGCCATCCGGACGGCCGCCGGCCTCTGACCGTCAGGCCAGCGCGAAGACGACGAAGAGCAGCAACGAGATCGTCAGGACGCTGATCTCCACGATCGCCGGTCGGCGCACGATGCCCTCGGCGAGTCGCGCCTGCTCCTCGGAGCGCGGCTTGATCCCGCTGCGGGCGAGCGAGTCGGAGACCCGCGAGCGCAGCCGCTCCTCCACGAAGAGGCCGTACGACGTCGCAGCGGTGGCGGGCTTCTCGGGCGCGGCCGGCATCGCCGGCACCAGGCCGATCCCCTGGGTCGAGCTGCCCCCGCCGCCCTGGCGCCCGTCGCGAAACAGCTGGCGCCGCGATCGTCCGATGGCTGACGACGTGTAGCGCTTTCCGCCCGCGAAGACCACGAGGACCTGGCGGACGGCGACCGACTCGACCGCGACCAGAGGGAGCGTGACGGTCTCGAACATGTTGCGCATCACGATGCTCGAGGCATCGAGGTCGACGCGAGGTCGCAACATGGCAGCCCAGACGAGAGCCCCGAAGAAGACCGCGAGCGCGGCGGTCGCGTACGACGGCTCGCCGCGGGTGTCGAGCAGGGCCGCGAGGGCTGTGGCCCCGGCGACCGCGACCCCGATGACGCCGAAGACACGCCCGGACGTGGCGCTGAAGCGCTGGGTCTCGTCACTCATTGCGCGCACACCTCTGCTGGGACTCCCACCTCGTCGAACGCAACTTTCCGCTGCGGCTCCCGACAACCCTATGCTGACGCCCATGGCTACACCCCCTTTGGCTGCTACGACCGACTTCTCCGACGTCACCCGGACCCAGACCTCGCTCACGCGCTTCTTGCACGGGCTCCCCGGTGTCGACCAGGTCGGCGCCGAGGCCCGAGCCGCCTCGCTGTCCACCCGCTCCATCAAGACCACCGCGAAGGCGCAGGCGCTCGACCTGGCCATCACGATGGTCGACCTGACGACGCTCGAGGGCCAGGACACCCCCGGCAAGGTCCGTGCGCTCGCCGCGAAGGCGATGCGCCCTGATCCGGCCGATCCGTCCTGCCCCGCGGCAGCCGCCGTCTGCGTCTATCCCGACCTGGTCGCGACCGCCAAGGAGGTCCTCGGTGACAGCGGCGTCAACATCGCCGCCGTGGCGACCGCCTTCCCGAGCGGACGAGCAGCGCTGGACATCAAGCTGGCCGACACCCGCGACGCCGTCGAGGCCGGTGCCGACGAGATCGACATGGTCATCGACCGTGGGGCGTTCCTCTCCGGTCGCTACCTTCAGGTCTTCGAGGAGATCGTCGCCGTGCGCGAGGCCTGTGCCCGCCCGGACGGCTCGGAGGCCCACCTGAAGGTCATCTTCGAGACCGGTGAGCTGCAGACCTACGACAACGTCCGCCGGGTCAGCTGGCTGGCGATGATGGCGGGCGCGCACTTCATCAAGACGTCCACCGGGAAGATCCAGCCGGCCGCCACGTTGCCGGTCACCTTGATCATGCTCGAGGCCGTGCGCGACTTCCGCGAGGCGACCGGCCAGATGATCGGCGTCAAGCCTGCCGGTGGCATCCGCACCAGCAAGGACGCGCTGAAGTACCTCGTCATGGTCAACGAGGTCGCCGGTCCCGACTGGCTGTCGCCCGACTGGTTCCGTTTCGGGGCCTCGACCCTGCTCAACGAGCTGCTCATGCAGCGCACCAAGCTGACCACCGGCCGCTACTCCGGCCCCGACTACTTCACCCTGGACTGAGGCACCTATGGCTACGCCTGACACCACCGCCACCACCGCCACCACCTGGGACTACGCCCCGGCTCCCGAGTCGCGCAGCATCCTCGATCTCAAGGCGTCCTACGGCCTGTTCATCGACGGCGAGTTCGTCGACGGTCACGGTTCCGCCTTCAAGACCATCAGCCCGGCCACCGAGGAGGTCCTCGCCGAGGTCGCCTCGGCCGACGACGCCGACGTCGACGCCGCCGTCAAGGCGGCCCGCCGGGCCTACACGCGGGTCTGGTCGAAGATGCCCGGCAGCGAGCGCGCGAAGTATCTCTACCGCATCGCCCGGATCATCCAGGAGCGCGGCCGTGAGCTCGCCGTCCTGGAGTCCCTCGACAACGGCAAGCCGATCAAGGAGTCGCGCGACGTCGACATCCCGGTCGTCGCCGCGCACTTCTTCTACTACGCGGGCTGGGCCGACAAGCTCGAGCACGCCGGCTACGGCACCAACCCGCAGCCCCTCGGCGTCGCGGCTCAGATCATCCCGTGGAACTTCCCGCTGCTGATGCTCGCCTGGAAGATCGCCCCGGCGCTCGCGTGCGGCAACACCGTCGTGCTCAAGCCCGCGGAGACCACTCCGCTGACCGCGCTGCTGTTCGCCGAGATCTGCCAGCAGGCAGACCTGCCGCCGGGCGTCGTCAACATCATCACCGGGGCCGGCTCCACCGGACAGACCATGGTCGCGCACCCCGACGTCGACAAGGTCGCCTTCACCGGCTCGACCGCGGTCGGCAAGGCCATCGCCCGCACGATCGCCGGCACCGACAAGCGCGCCACCCTCGAGCTGGGGGGCAAGGCCGCCAACATCGTCTTCGACGACGCGCCCCTCGACCAGGCCGTCGAGGGCATCGTCAACGGCATCTTCTTCAACCAGGGTCACGTCTGCTGTGCGGGCTCCCGACTGCTGGTGCAGGAGTCGATCGCCGATGAGCTGCTCGAGCGACTGAAGCGACGGATGTCGACCCTGCGCCTGGGCGACCCGCTGGACAAGAACACCGACATCGGCGCCATCAACTCCGCCGAGCAGCTGGCCCGCATCCGCGAGCTCTCCGACATCGGGGAGAGCGAGGGTGCCGAGCGCTGGGCTCCCGCGTGTGACCTGCCGACCCAGGGCTTCTGGTTCCCCCCGACGCTGTTCACCGGCGTCACCCAGGCCCACCGCATCGCCCGCGAAGAGGTCTTCGGACCCGTGCTCTCGGTGCTGACCTTCCGCACGCCCTCCGAGGCCGTGGAGAAGGCCAACAACACGCCGTACGGTCTCTCGGCCGGGGTCTGGACCGAGAAGGGCTCGCGCATCCTGCACATGGCCGGCGCCCTGCGCGCCGGCGTGGTGTGGGCCAACACGTTCAACAAGTTCGACCCGACGAGCCCGTTCGGTGGGTACAAGGAGTCCGGCTACGGCCGCGAGGGCGGCCGCCAGGGCTTGTCCGCCTACCTCAAGGGAGAGCGCTGAGATGGCTCGCATCGACGTACGCAAGACCTACAAGCTCTACATCGGCGGGGCCTTCCCCCGCTCGGAGTCGGGCTACTCCTACATCGTCAACGACGCGAAGGGACGATTCGTGGCCAACGCCGCCCTGGCCTCCCGCAAGGACGCCCGCGACGCCGTGGTCGCCGCACGCAAGGCCTTCGGCTCCTGGTCCGGACGCACCGCCTACAACCGCGCCCAGATCCTCTACCGCGTCGCCGAGCTCATGGAGGACCGTCGTCCACAGTTCGTCGCGGCGCTCCAGCAGTCGGAGGGGCTGAGCGCGGCTCGCGCCAACGCCGCGCTCGACGCCGCCATCGACCGTCTGGTCTGGTATGCCGGGTGGGCCGACAAGCTCACCCAGGTGGTCGGCAACGCCAACCCGGTGGCCGGACCGTTCTTCAACCTCTCCACGCCCGAGCCGACCGGCGTCGTGGCGGTGCTCGCGCCGCAGGACTCCTCGCTGCTGGGGCTCGTCTCGGTCATCGCCCCGGTGATCGTGACCGGCAACACCGCGGTGGTCATCTCCTCCCTGGAGCGCCCGCTCCCGGCGATCACGTTCGCCGAGGTGCTGGCAACCTCCGACGTGCCCGGCGGCGTGGTCAACCTGCTCACCGGCTCGGCCGCCACGATCGCGCCCTGGCTGGCCTCCCACATGGACGTCAACGCCATCGATCTCGTCGGCATCGCCGGTGAGGTCGAGCTCGCCACCGACCTCGAGGTCGCGGCCGCCGACAACCTCAAGCGGGTCCGCCGTGCCCCGGCTGCGGAGCCCGACTGGAGCGCCGCACCGTCGCTGACGACGATGACCGACTTCATCGAGATCAAGACCGTGTGGCACCCGATGGGTGTGTGAGTGTTGCTCGCTCGCGTGATCGTGATTGCCGGGCCCTCGGGGTCCGGCAAGTCACGGCTCGCCACCCGCACCGGGCTACCCGTGCTCAGGCTCGACGACTTCTACAAGGACGGCAGCGACCCCTCCCTCCCCCGCATCCCCGAGGGGGAGTCCAACGGCGGCCTCGTCGACTGGGACCACCCGGGCTCCTGGCTCATGGACGATGCCTTCACCGCACTGGAGGCCCTGTGCCGCGGCGGCGTCGGCGACGTGCCGGCCTACGACATCTCCAGCAGCAGTCGCACCGGCTGGCACCATCTCGACCTCGACGGCTCCCCCTACTTCGTGGCCGACGGGATCTTCGCCCAGGAGATCGTGCCGCGGGCCCGGGAGGCCGGGCTGCTCGCCGACGCGCTGTGCCTTGCGTCAGCACCCGGCGATCACGTTCTGGCGCCGGCTCACCCGCGACCTGCGCGAGCACCGCAAGCCACCGCTCGTGCTGCTGCGGCGCGGCTTCGCCCTGATGCGCGCCCAGCGCGACGTCGTCGCCCACGCCGTGGCGCTCGGTTGCCGACCGGTCGGCAACCAGCAGGCCCTCGACGACGTGGCCCGGCTGGTGGCCGACGCCTCGTCGAGCCGGTCGTGAACCCGCTCCGGGCGGGGCTCCGCCAGCCCGACTCCCGCTCCTGCGGTGCGGCGAGCATGGTGATGGCTCGGCTGCTGCACGACGCCCGGGAGCCGAGCGTCGAGGAGTTCCGCGACGAGGTCCTCGCCTGCCACCGACGCCTGACCGCGGCCTCCGGAGGCAACGGGTGGCAGGTCCCGTGGCCGCGTGCCCTCGGCACCCCTCCCTGGGCCGTCAAGCGCGAGCTCGAGTCGGTGACCGGTGTCGATCACGTCCTGCACCTGGCCCGGTTGGGCCAGGAGTCTCGCGCCGAGGCCTTCGACCGGCTCGCGGTTGCCGGCGGCGCCCTGTATGTCGGCAGCCGCGCGCTACCGCGTCACGTGCTCCTCGCGCTGGCTGCCGGGCCCGAGATTGCAGGCAGCGGCCCCGCGTTGCGCTGCTACCAGCCATCGCGAGGCACCGTGGTGACGCTGCCTCGCGAGGAGTTCGTCCACGGGAACCTCAGCCAGGCCGGTTGGCCGTACCCCTGGTTCACCGTGGCACCCAAGGCCTGAGCAAGCACGCAATGCACGGGGCGAACCCTCTCACCCGACTTCCACGTCCGCTGACCCGGCTCGACGACTTTCGACAGGTCAGCGCAGCGCACGACGCACGAGCAGCGCACCGAGCGCTGCCACGATGACCTCCTGCGGCATCCGGCGCGGTGACTCGCGCTGGATGTCGCGGTGCCACTCGTCGAGGGCAGCAGGGAACGGCGAGCGACCGAAGAACAGCTCGCTGGGCTTGTCGGCGTCGGGCGCGCAGGCGCCGAGCATGCCGGCCACGACGCGGCGGCGCCGGTCGTGAGGCGCCGCGGCAGCGATGACGCCCATCGTGGCCAGCCCGACCAGTCCGTCGACCACCGCCACGCGGAGGAACGTCGCGTCGTCGCCCCAGTGCGGCACGCTGTCGAGGAGGAAGTGCGAGGCGACGCCGGCCACGAACGCCGTGGTCTCCCCCGGCGAGGCAGCACCCACCAGCGCTCCGGAGAGCACGTGGTTGGTGATCAGCACGACCTCAGCCCCGCAGTGCGGCGTACCCGGGCTTGATCACGTCGTCGATGATCGCGAGCCGCTCGTCGAAGGGCAGGAAGGCCGACTTCATGGCGTTGACCGTGAACCACTGGAGGTCGTCGAGGTCGTAGCCGAAGGCCTCCACCAGCGAGAACATCTCGTTGGTCATCGAGGTCCCGCTCATCAGCCGGTTGTCGGTGTTGACCGTCACCCGGAAGCGGAGCTTGGTGAGCAACCCGATCGGGTGCTCGGCCACCGAGGTGGCCGCACCGGTCTGCACGTTGGAGGCCGGGCAGAGCTCGAGCGGGATGCGCTTGTCTCGGACGTAGGAGGCCAGGCGGCCGAGCTCGACGGTGCCGTCGTCGTGCACGGTGACGTCATCGATGATGCGCACGCCGTGGCCGAGCCGGTCGGCGCCACACCACTGCAGGGCCTGCCAGATCGACGGGAGTCCGAACGCTTCACCGGCGTGGATGGTGAAGTGGGAGTTCTCGCGCTGGAGGTACTCGAACGCGTCGAGGTGCCGGGTGGGCGGGTAGCCCGCCTCGGCCCCCGCGATGTCGAAGCCCGCGACGCCTCGTTCGCGCCAGGCGATCGACAGCTCGGCGATCTCCATCGAGCGAGCCTGGTGTCGCATCGCGGTCAGCAGCTGGCGTACGACGATCGGTCGCCCGGCTGCCTCGGCTGCGGCGACCCCCTCGTCGAAGCCGGCCTGCACGGCGCCGACGACGTCATCGAGACTGAGGCCCTGGGAGACGTGCTGCTCGGGGGCGTAGCGCACCTCGGCGTAGACGACGCCATCGTTCGAGAGGTCCTCCACGCACTCGCGGGCCACCCGGGTCAGCGATGCCGCGGTCTGCATGACGGCCACGGTGTGGTCGAAGGTCTCCAGGTAGCGCTCCAGGGAGCCTGAGTCGGCGGACTCGGCGAACCAGCGGCCGAGCGCGTCAGCGTCGGTGGCCGGGAGCTCGTGGCCGATCTCGGCAGCGAGCTCGACGATCGTGGCAGGCCGCAGCCCACCGTCGAGGTGGTCGTGGAGCAGGACCTTGGGAGCCTGTCGGACCTGGTCGCGTGTAGGTTCCATGGCGCCATCCAACCACTTGTCCCGCAACCTCGGAGACCCCAGGCACAGGAGCCCGCATGCGTACCTTCACGACCTTCGACGAAGTCGCCGCCGCCGTCGGCGAGGAGCTCGGAACGAGCGAGTGGCTGACGATCGATCAGGAGCGGGTGAACACGTTCGCCGACGCCACCGGCGACCACCAGTGGATCCACGTCGACGTGGAGCAGGCTGCCTCCGGCCCGTTCGGCGGCACGATCGCCCACGGCTTCCTCACACTGTCGCTGCTCCCGTTCCTCGGCGTCACGATCTTCGCGTTCGAGACCCCGGGGGCCAAGCTCAACTACGGCGTCAACAAGGTGCGTTTCCCCCACCCGGTCCTCGTCGGCAAGCAGGTGCGTTCCACGATCACCCTCGCGGCCTGCGACGACCTCCCGGCCGGCAAGCAGGTCACCCTCAAGCACGTCATCGAGATCGACGGCGAGGCCAAGCCCGCCTGCGTTGCCGAGACCGTCGTCCTGCTGCTGGGCTAGGTGAGGCGTGCGGCCACGACGTCCGCGAACGCCTCTGCGGCTGTCGGCACGAGGTCCAGGTAGAACCCCGGCTCGATGAGCTCCAGCTCGCTCACGACGAGTCGACCGTCGAGCTCGAGCAGATCCACGCGGGCGTAGTCGAGTGGGTGGCCGAGGATCTTCTCCGCTGCCGCAACGGCTGCCAGCGCCAGCCCGGCGGCGTCGGGGTCCACGGGCACGGGGCGGCTGACGCCGCCGTGCTGCTCGTGCACCCGGACCTCCCCGTCCCCGGGGATCTTGTCGACCTGGGCTCTGACCTCTTCCCCGAGCACGACCAGCGAGGACTCGCCGCGGGTCCTGACCGACGCCACCAACGGCTGCGCCAGCCAGGGTCCGGGGGTGAGGCCCGCGAGCGACCAGTCCTCGATGCTGTCCACCACGATCACCCCGACGCCACCGGCGCCGACGCAGGGTTTGAGCACCACCGTGCCCCAGCGAGCCAGGGCAGCGCTCAGGCCGCCCACCAGGTCGTCGTCGTCCACGACCATGCCCGGCACGGTCGGCACGGACTCCCCCAGCTCGGCCAGATAGCGTTTGTCGACGTTCCAGGCGAAGGCATCGGCCCCGTTGAGAAGCACTGTCGTGGACTCCACCCGTTCGAACCACGAGCGGAACGCCGGGAGCCGGCGCTGGTAGTCCCACGTGGCGCGGACCGCGACCAGGTCGGCGCCGGCCCAGTCCGTCTCCGAGTCGTCCCACGAGGCCCAGGCCGCGCTCACCCCACGCCGGGCGAGCGCATCGACGAGCAGCCCCCCGCCCGGCTCGCCCTCAAGCATCAGGCAGAACGTCGCCAGCAGCACTCGCGGCCCTGCCATCGGGTTCACCCGATCCGGTCGATGACGAGTGGGGTCGCCTCGAAGCCTGCACCGTCGCCGATGTCGTAGCCACCGTCGAGCGAAGCCAGCGCCCGGTCGAAACGCGCCGGCTCGTCGGTCAGGAGGGTGAAGAGCGGCTGTCCGGCGGTGACCGTGTCGCCGGGTCGGGCATGCCAGACCACCCCGGCCCCGGCCTGCACGGGGTCCTCCTTGCGTGCCCGACCAGCGCCGAGGCGCCAAGCCGCCATCCCGACCGCCATCGCGTCGAGCCGGGTCAGCACCCCCGTGGTCGGGGCCGTGACGACCTGGGTCTCGCGTGCCGTCGGCAGCGCGGCGTCCGGGTCGCCGTCCTGGGCCCGGATCATCGCCTTCCAGGAATCCATGGCCGAGCCGTTCGCCAGCGCGTCTGCCGGATCGATGTCGCTGCGCCCGGCGGCGACGAGCATCTCGCGAGCCAGGGCGACCGTCAGCTCGACGACGTCGGCCGGACCGCCGCCCGCGAGCACTTCGACGGACTCGGCGACCTCGATCGCGTTGCCGGCCGTGTAGCCGAGCGGGGTGGACATGTCGGTCAGCAGCGCAACCGTGCGGACGCCGGCGTCGGTGCCGAGCCCGACCATGACCTCGGCCAGCTCGCGGGCGCGGGCGAGGTCCTTCATGAAGGCGCCCGAGCCGACCTTGACATCGAGCACCAGGGCGCCGGTGCCCTCGGCGATCTTCTTGCTCATGATCGAGGAGGCGATGAGCGGGATCGCCTCGACGGTCCCGGTCACGTCGCGCAGGGCGTAGAGCTTCTTGTCCGCCGGAGCCAGCCCGTCGCCGGCGGCGCAGATGACGGCACCGACCGACTCCAGCTGCGCCATCATCTCCTCGTTCGAGAGGGCCGCGCGCCAGCCCGGGATCGCCTCGAGCTTGTCGAGCGTGCCACCCGTGTGGCCGAGCCCGCGACCCGACAGCTGCGGCACCGCGACGCCGCAGGCAGCGACCAACGGGGCGAGCGGGAGCGTGATCTTGTCGCCCACACCGCCGGTGGAGTGCTTGTCGGCGGTCGGGCGGGACAGCGACGAGAAGTCCATCCGCTCACCCGAGGCGATCATCGCCGCGGTCCAGCGGCTGATCTCGGTGCGCTCCATCCCGTTGAGCAGGATCGCCATGGCCAGCGCCGACATCTGCTCATCGGCGACGTCACCGCGCGTGTAGGCGTCGATGACCCAGTCGATCTGGCTGTCGGACAGCGCGCCACCGTCGCGCTTGGCGAGGATCACCTCGACGGCATCATGGTCAGTCATGGCGCGAACCCTACGACCGCGCTCATCGGCCGAGGTCGTCGGGACCGAAGGCGTCGGGCAGCACGTCGGCCATCGTCCTGACCCCCGCCGGCGTCATCAGGAGCAGTTCGGTGCCACCGTTCTCGTGGAGCAGCTGGCGGCACCTCCCGCACGGCATGATGACCTCTCCCTCGCCGTTGACGCAGACGAAGTGCGTCAGCCGACCGCCCCCACCGGCATGCAGCGACGAGACCAGGCCGCACTCAGCGCACAAGGTGACGCCGTAGGCCGCGTTCTCGACGTTGCAGCCGACGACGGTCCGACCGTCGTCGACCACGGCCGCGGCACCGACCCGGAAGTTGCTGTACGGCGCATAGGCATGCTCCGAGATGGCGACCGCCGCTGCACGCAGCGCGTCCCAGTCGACCGCAGTTGGGTTCACGAGCACTCCTCGATTGATGCGCGCAACAGGTTCCAGGTTGGTAACCGTTGGGTGATGCAGGCGATTTTCAGCGACTTATGCACCTGGCATCAGTTAAGTTGTGCGATCGCTGCACCGCAAACCCGAGGGGTGCACGAAAAGGGAGGCACCACGTGAAGAAGATGAGGACCGCCGTCGTAGGCGGCATCGCCGCACTCGCGGCATCGACGGTATTGGTCGGCTGCGGCGACGCGCCCGATGAGACCACCCCTGGCTCCGGGACGAGCGACTCCGCCGGTGGCGAGCCCACCACTGACTTCCTTCCCTGCATCGTCTCCGACGCAGGCGGGTTCGACGACAAGTCCTTCAACCAGCTCAGCTTCGAAGGCGTCGTCCAGGCAGCCGACGAGCTCGGTGCCGAGTACAAGGAGGTCGAGTCCAACAGCGAGAACGACTACGGCCCCAACCTCGAGGCCCTCACCGCCCAGGGCTGCGACGTCATCGTGACCGTGGGCTTCGCCCTCTCGGCCGCGACCGTCGAGTCCGCGATCGCGAACCCCGAGGTCGAGTACGTCCTCATCGACGACGCGGCCGACAACGACTTCGACGGCACCAAGGACGCCGACAACGTCAAGCCGCTCCTCTTCGACACCGCTCAGGCGGCGTTCCTCGCCGGCTACGCGGCCGCCGACTTCACCGAGACCGGCACCGTCGGCACCTACGGTGGCCAGCCCTTCCCGACCGTCACGGTCTTCATGGACGGCTTCATGCAGGGCGTCGACTACTACGCCTCCGAGAAGGGCAAGGACGTCAAGGTGGTCGGCTGGGACGGCAAGGACGGCTCCTTCACCGGTGGCTTCGAGGCCAACCAGACCGCGACCACGACCGCCAAGCAGCTGCTCGACCAGGGCGCTGACGTGATCCTGCCCGTCGGTGGTCCGATCTACCAGGGCGCCCTGTCGGCCATCGCCGACTCGGGCAAGGACGTCGCCCTCATCGGTGTGGACGCGGACTTCTTCGAGACCGACCCCAACACCCAGGACGTCGTCATGACCTCGATCCTGAAGAACATGAAGGTCTCGACCTACGAGGCGGTTCTGGCTGCCGGCAACGACAGCTTCGACGCCGAGGCCTACGTCGGCACGCTCGACAACGACGGAGTCGGCATCGCGCCGTTCCACAACTACGAGGACAAGATCTCCGACACGCTCGCTGCTGAGCTCGAGGAGGTCCGGGCGGGCATCATCGACGGTTCCATCACCGTCACGTCCTACCTCAACCCCTGATCCAGCTCGGATCACGCACTACCGCTCAGCACCGCTGAACCTCGTGGCGAGGGGGGTCGACCGATGGTCGATCCCCCTCGTCCGCGTTTCAGGCTCACCCCGGCCCTAGGATCGCCTCCATGCAGCTCGAACTGCGCAACATCACCAAACGCTTCGGTGCGCTCGTTGCCAACGACCACATCTCCTTGACCGTCGAACCCGGCGAGGTGCACTGCCTCCTCGGCGAGAACGGCGCCGGCAAGTCGACCCTGATGAACGTCCTCTACGGCCTCTACCGAGCCGATGAGGGCGAGATCGTGCTCGACGGCGAGGTGCAGCACTTCGCCGGCCCCGGCGACGCCATCGCGGCCGGCATCGGCATGGTCCACCAGCACTTCATGCTGGTCCCGGTCTTCAGCGTCGCCGAGAACGTCATGCTCGGCAACGAGAGCACCGGCTTCGCCGGCTCGCTCGACCTCGAGGCGGCCCGAGCGCGGGTCGTGGAGATCTCCGAGCGCTTCGGCTTCCATGTCTCCCCCGATGCCACCGTCGAGGACCTGCCCGTCGGCGTGCAGCAGCGGGTCGAGATCATCAAGGCGCTCTCCCGCGACGCCAAGGTGCTCGTCTTCGACGAGCCGACCGCGGTCCTGACCCCTCGGGAGACCGACGAGCTGATGGACATCATGCGCCAGCTCAAGGAGTCCGGCGTCGGCATCGTCTTCATCACCCACAAGCTCCGCGAGGTGCGCGAGGTCGCCGACAAGATCACCGTCATCCGCCTCGGCAAGGTCGTCGGTGAAGCCAGTCCGACCGCCACGAACGCCGAGCTCGCCTCCCTCATGGTCGGGCGACCCGTCGAGCTCACGGTCCACAAGGACGCGCCCGACCTCAGCGAGAACTCCCTGGTGGTCGACGGCCTCACTGTGGTCGACGATGCCGGGATCACCCACGTCGACGACGTGAGCTTCACCGTCGCCGGTGGTGAGATCCTGGTGATCGCCGGGGTCCAGGGAAACGGGCAGACCGAGATCACCGAGGCGCTGCTCGGCCTGCAGCACCACGTGAGCGGCTCGATCCGCCTCGACGACGAGCAGCTGGTGGGCAAGAGCGTGCGCAAGATCCTCGACGCCGGCGTGGGCTTCATCCCCGAGGACCGGCAGACCGACGGGCTGGTCACCACGTTCACCATCGCCGAGAACCTCATGCTCGACCGCAGTCACGGCAAGCACTTCACCTCGTTCGGCTCCGTGTTGCAGGGCAAGCTCAACGCCTTCGCCCAGGAGAAGCTCGACGACTACGACATCCGTGCCCCCGGGATCTTCACCAAGGCCGGCAACCTGTCGGGGGGCAACCAGCAGAAGGTGGTCGTGGCCCGTGAGCTCTCGCGCAACCTGCGGCTGCTCGTTGCCGCCCAGCCGACTCGAGGAGTCGACGTCGGCTCCATCGAGTTCATCCACAAGCAGATCGTCGCGACGCGTGACACGGGGATCCCGGTCGTCGTCGTGTCCACCGAGCTCGACGAGGTGGCAGCCCTCGCAGACAGGATCATGGTCATGTACCGCGGCAAGATCATCGGGATCGTTCCTGCCGACACCCCACGCGACGTGCTCGGCCTGATGATGGCCGGAGAGCGTCCCGCGGAGGTGTCGTCATGACGCAGGACGTCGCAGCCCAGGGTTCACCCCCGCCCGAGGACGAACACATCCCGCCTCCGGGCGAGGGCAACCACTGGCACAACGTGCTTCGCTCGATCACCAGCGGCAACGCGATGGTGGCCGTGTTGTCCATCTTCTTGGCGGTGGTGGTCGGGTCACTGATGATCCTGTTCACCGACGAGCAGGTGCGCGACTCGTCTGCCTACATCTTCTCGCGCCCCCAGGACTTCTTCCAGTCCAGCTACGACGCCATCCAAGGCGCCTACACCGCGCTGTTCCGCGGCTCGATCTACAACACCCGGGCCGATGACTTCGCCACCGGCATCCGCCCCCTCACCGAGACCCTGAAGTTCGCCGGCCCGCTGATCGCGGCCGGGCTCGGCGTCGGACTCGCCTTCCGGGCCGGCATGTTCAACATCGGCGGACGTGGCCAGATGCTGCTCGCCGGCGCAGCCTCGGGCTACGTGGCCATCAACGCCGACCTGCCCGGTCCGCTGCTGCTCGTCGCGGCCGTAGTTGCCGGGATGGTCGCCGGCGGGCTGTGGGCCGGGATCGCGGGCCTGCTGAAGGCCCGGACCGGTGCTCACGAGGTCATCGTGACGATCATGCTCAACTACGTGGGCTTCTACCTGGTCTTCTTCATGCTCTCGCGCCAGGGCATCCTCCAGGCCCCGGGTTCGGTGAACCCGAAGTCGGTGGCCATGCCCGCCGATGCGCGGCTCCCCAAGATCCTGGGTGATCGCTACAACCTCCACCTCGGCTTCGTGCTCGCGCTGGTCGCGGTCGTGGTCGTCTGGTGGATCCTCAACCGCTCCGCGATGGGCTACCGCTTCCGCGCGGTCGGTGAGAACCCCAACGCCGCGCGCACCGCCGGGATCAACGTCGGACGCACCTACGTGCTCGTGATGGTGATCGCCGGATCGCTCGTCGGTCTTGCCGGTGCCAACCAGGCGCTCGGCACCGTGCCCAACGGGGTGACCGTCGACCTCGACGCCAGCATCGGCTTCGACGCGATCACCGTGGCGCTGCTGGGTCGATCCAACCCGCTGGGCATCCTCGGAGCCGGCCTCCTCTTCGGGGCCTTCAAGGCCGGTGGCTTCTCGATGCAGGCCTCCGAGGGAATCCCCGTCGACATCGTCCTGGTCATCCAGTCACTGATCGTGCTCTTCATCGCGGCGCCGCCGCTGATCCAGGCACTGTTCCGTCTACCCGTGAAGGAGGCGGCGTGATCGCCCTCGACAAGACGGCCGGTGCCGCACCGTCCGACGCCACCACCCCGACCGCCCGCGCGGTCGTCAGTGCCAAGACGCCGATCCTGCTGAGCGTGATCACCCTCGGTCTGGGCACGATCCTGCTGCTCAGCAGCCAGGAGGGCGACACCACCTTCCGGCTCGCCTCGCGCGACGACTTCTTCGCGCTCCCAGAGATCACCGTGCCGGCCGAAGGCACGGGCTGGGTCGCGGTCATCCTGATGGCGATCATCTCCATGGAGGCTTGGCGTCGGCTCCGCGTGGCCAACAGCGCAACCCCGCTGTGGCTGATCGCCGGCTACTCGATCGTCGCGATGACCGGCTTCCTGGCCTGGGCCGCCGCCGGTGGATCGATCCCCGTCGTGGGCCTGCTCGGCGGCTCGATCGCCCTGGCCGTACCCCTGGTGTTCGGTGCCCTCGGTGGCGTCCTCGGCGAACGGGCCGGGGTCGTCAACATCGCGATCGACGGCCAGCTCCTCGCCGGCGCCTTCGCAGCCGCCCTCTTCGGGTCCATCACGGGCTCGGTCTGGGGCGGCCTCGTCGGCGCCATGGCGGCCGGCGCCCTCGTCGCGCTGATCCTCGGGCTCTTCGCCATCACCTACTACGTCGACCAGATCATCGTCGGTGTCGTGCTCAACGTGCTGGTGATCGGGGTGACGAGCTTCTTGTTCACCCAGGTGATGGTGCCCAACACCGCCTCGCTCAACGCGCCGCCGCGCTTCTCACGTCTGGCGATCCCGGGCCTCTCCGAGATCCCGCTCGTCGGACCGGTGCTCTTCCGGCAGACCGCCATCGTCTATCTGCTCTACGTGATGGTCGCGCTGGTGACCTGGTCGCTCTACCGCACCCGTTGGGGTCTGCGGGTGCGTGCGGTCGGCGAGCACCCGATGGCCGCCGACACGGTCGGGATCAAGGTCAACCTGACCCGCTACCGCACCGTGCTGCTCGGCGGCGCCATCGCCGGCATGGGCGGCGCCTTCTACACCCTCGTCTCGGTGCCGCAGTTCAACCGCGAGCTCACCGGAGGCGCCGGCTACATCGCCTTGGCCGCGGTCATCTTCGGCAAGTGGAACCCCATCAAGGCGACCCTGGCCGCGTTGCTCTTCGGCTTCGCCTCCAACCTGCAGGGCGTGCTCTCCGCGATCGGCTCCCCGGTGCCGAGTGAGTTCATGCTGATGCTGCCCTACGTGGTGACCATCTTCGCGGTGGCCGGCCTGGTCGGGCGCTCACGACCGCCGGCAGCAGTCGGAACGCCTTACCGCAAGGGCTGAGCCAGCGCGAGCACGGCGGCAGCGGCGAGGACCGCTGCTCCGTGCCCGATGGCGCGCTCGTCGACGCGCAGGTTCCCCTGGTGCAGGTCGTACGTCGGTCCCCCCGGCGTGCGCGTGCCGAGGCGGAACATCGCACAGGGCACCCGCGTGCCGTACCAGCCGAAGTCCTCGCCCCCGAGGCTCTGGGGCACCTCGGTCACGGCGTGGGGGCCCAGCACGATGGTGGCTGCCTCGTTGAGGATCGCGTTCAGGGCGTGGTCGTTGACGACCGGTGGGACACCCTGCAGGTAGTCGATACGAGCCACGACTCCGTAGGGCCGCACGATGTCGAGGACGGCCTCGCGCACGATCGGCTCGCACCGCGCCCAGGAGTCCGCGTCGAGGATCCGCACCGTGCCGCCGACGAGCCCGCGGTCGGGGATCACGTTGACGGCCGACCCAGCGCGCACCACGCCCCAGACGACGCTGACCCCGGCCCGGGGGTCGAGCCGACGGCTGAGGACCGCGGGGAGCTCGGTCGTCACCTTGGCGAGCGCGAAGGTCAGGTCACCGGTGAGGTGCGGTCGAGAGGTGTGCCCACCGGTGCCCTCGAGGTGCACCTCGAGCTTGTCCGCAGCGCTCGTCAGCGCACCGGCGCGCAGGCCGATGAGCCCCACGTCGACGGCCGGCTCGCAGTGCAGGGCGAAGATCTGGGAGACCCCCTCGAGGGCATCCTGGGCGATGAGCTGCCGGGCTCCCCCGGGCATCACCTCCTCCGCCGGCTGGAAGAGCACTCGCACCCGACCTGTCAGCTCACCGCGCTCGTGCAGCTCTCCCAACGCCAGGGCAGCGCCGAGCAGGGCCGTGGTGTGCACGTCGTGCCCACACGCGTGGGCCGCCCCCGGCACGGTGCTGGCCCAGGGCTGCTCTGAGACGTCGTCGACGGGCAGGGCGTCGATATCGGCTCGCAGCGCGACGACAGGGCCGTCCCCCGGGCCGAGGTCGGCGACGCAACCGGTGGTGGTCAGCGTGCGCACCTGCCACCCGGCCCGCGCGAGTCGGTCGGCGACGAGCGCGGTCGTGCGGGTCTCGGACCACGAGAGCTCGGGGTGGGCGTGCAGGTCACGGCGCAGCTCGACCAGCTCGGGCTCGTAGGTGCTGACGAGGTGGGCGATCAGTGCGGAGGCAGGGAGCTCGGACATATCGCCCCCAACCTAGCGTCGTCGATCGCCTGCCGGAGTCGGGCCGTCGAAGTCGACGCTCAGCCGGAAACCGGAGAGATGGCCCAGAAGGGCCACCACGAAGAGGGAGAGCCCGGCCATCTCGGCGAACTCCTCGACAGCGGTCAACGTGATCGACGTCAGCGTCGCGGTCCCGTTGCCCTCGTCCCCGATGCCGGCGACCAGCTCGAGGCCGGCCGCGCCGAGCACGAACACGACACCGCCCAGCACCACGAGCGTGCGGGTGCGGCGAGGCAGTGCGCGCAACCAGCCGAGCTGGAAGAGCACGACCGCCGCAGCGAACACCAGGGCCGGGAAGACCCAGACGTAGTAGAAGAAGCCGCTGGTGTTGAGCACCTCGCGCAGCGCCGAGCCGAGGCGCTCGTGCACCGACACGGCTTCGTCGATCGAGAGCGCGAGCATCACGACGGCCAGCGAGAGCCACCCCCGGGCGGAGCCCCCGGCAGCCAGCGCCTGTTGTCGACCGACGACCAGCACGACTGCGGCCAGGACGAACAGCCCCGAGCCGAACCAGGTCGCAAGGCTGACCTCGTCGCCCACGTCGAGGGCGGCGATCGTGTCGGCACCGCTCGCCCGGGTGAGCAGGTGCATGGCATAGCTCGCGGCCGTCAACCCGACCGTGGCGAGGCCCAGCAGGATCGCGACCCTCCGGGTGCTGAACCGAAGGGTGGAGTCGGCCTTGGACCTGGCGGTGTTTCCCGAACGCATACCCGAGTGTAGGACCGCCGACGCCGCAGACCGGTCAGGTCTCGTCGTAGGCGGCGAGGATCCGGTCGGCCGCCACGGTCGCCCCGAGCTCGCCCCGGAGGACCTCGGCGCGCACGTCGTCACGGATCGCGCGGACGCCGGAGGAGTGCCGCAGCCGCTGCTCGAGCTCGTCGCGCACCAGCGCCCAGGTGAAGTCGAGCTGCTGCTCGGCCCGCTTGGCCGCGAGCCCGTCGACCCCGAGATGCTCGCGGTGACCGAGGACCTGCTCCCACAGCTCGGCCACGCCGACGTCGGTGAGCCCGGAGACGGTCACCACCGGCGGCGCCCACTCCCCGTGTCCGCGCACCAGACGCAGGGCTCCGGCGAGCTCGCGGGCGGCGCCACGCGCCTCCATCTCCCGATCACTCCCACCGACGCTGTCGGCCTTGTTGACCGCGATGACGTCGGCGATCTCGAGGATGCCCTTCTTGATGCCCTGGAGCTGGTCGCCGGTGCGGGCCAGGGTCAGGAACAAGAACGTGTCGACCATGCCGGCCACGGTCACCTCGGACTGCCCGACGCCGACGGTCTCGACCAGGATCACGTCGTACGACGCCGCCTCGAGCACCGCCATCGCCTGCACCGTCGCGCGGGCGACCCCACCCAGGGTCCCGGCCGAAGGACTGGGCCGGATGAAGGCGTCGGGATCCACGCTGAGCCGCGCCATCCGCGTCTTGTCGCCGAGCACCGATCCGCCCGTACGGACGCTGGAGGGGTCCACGGTCAGGACCCCCACCCGGTGCCCGGTTGCGGTGAGCCGACTGCCGAGCGCCTCGATGAAGGTCGACTTGCCCACTCCTGGCACACCGCTGATCCCGACCCGGACCGCCGGCGAGTGCACGCCCGAGTCGGGGCTCTCGGTCAGGATCGTGAGGAGCTCGCGCGCCGCCGCCCGGCGCGCGGGCTGAGCTGACTCGACGAGCGTGATCGCCTGCGCGATCGTCGCCCGCCGGCCGCCCCGGATCCCGGCGACGAGATCGGCGACGTCGAGGCTCAATGGCCGAGCTGCTCGCGCAGCTTGCCGAGCAGGTCGAGCGCTGACTCGGCGATCACCGTGCCGGGCAGGAAGACCGCGGCTGCTCCCATCTCGAGCAGCGTGGGGACGTCATCGGGCGGGATGACCCCGCCGATGACGACCATGATGTCGTCGCGACCCTGCTCGGCCAACGCGCTCTTGAGCGCGGGCAGCAGCGCGAGGTGTCCGGCCGCCAACGAGCTGACCCCGACGAGGTGCACATCGGCGTCGACCGCCTGCTGGGCCACTTCCTCGGGCGTCGAGAACAGCGGGCCCACGTCGACGTCGAAGCCCATGTCGGCGAAGGCGGAGACGATCACCTTCTGGCCGCGGTCGTGACCGTCCTGGCCCATCTTGGCGACCAGGATGCGCGGACGGCGCCCTTCGGCTTCGTCGAACTCGGCCGTCGCGTCGAGCACCTGCTGCACGAGCGTGCTCTCACCTGCTGCGGACTCATCGCGATACACGCCGCTGATCGTACGGATCACGGCCTGGTGGCGGCCGTAGACCTTCTCCATGGCGTCGGAGATCTCGCCGACCGTGGCCTTGGCACGAGCAGCGTCGACGGCCAGCGCGAGGAGGTTGCCGTCGAGGGAGCCCTTCTCGGAGCCTCGCTCGGCAGAGTTGGTCAGCGCCTCGAGCGCGCGTCGTACGTCGTCGTCGTTGCGCTCGGCGCGCAGCCGCTCCAGCTTGGCGATCTGCTGGCGGTAGACGTCGTCGTTGTCGACGCGCAGCACGTCGAGCTTGTCCTCGGCGGCCAGCCGGTAGGTGTTGACGCCGATGACCGACTGCGAGCCGGAGTCGATGCGGGCCTGGGTGCGGGCCGCGGCCTCCTCGATGCGCATCTTGGGGATACCCTGCTCGATGGCCTTCGCCATGCCGCCGGCCTGCTCGGCCTCCTGGATGTGGGCCCAGGCGCGCTCGGCGAGGTCATGGGTGAGGCGCTCGACGTAGTAGGAGCCGGCCCATGGGTCGATCGTGCCCGTCGTGCCGCTCTCCTGCTGCAGGAGCAGCTGGGTGTTGCGGGCGATCCGGGCGCTGAAGTCGGTCGGCAGCGCGATCGCCTCGTCGAGGGCGTTGGTGTGCAGGCTCTGGGTGTGGCCCTGGGTGGCGGCCATCGCCTCGATCGCGGTGCGGCCGACGTTGTTGTAGACGTCCTGAGCCGTGAGGCTCCAGCCGCTGGTCTGCGAGTGGGTGCGCAGGCTGAGCGACTTGGGGTTCTCCGGGTTGAAGTCGCGCACGAGCCGCGACCACAGCGCACGGGCCGCGCGCATCTTGGCGACCTCCATGTAGAAGTTCATCCCGATCGCCCAGAAGAAGCTCAGGCGCGGGGCGAACTGGTCGATCGTCATGCCGGTCTCGAGGCCCGCACGGATGTACTCCACGCCGTCGGCCAGCGTGTAGGCCAGCTCGAGGTCGGCCGTGGCTCCGGCCTCCTGCATGTGGTAGCCGGAGATCGAGATCGAGTTGAAGCGCGGCATCCGCGCGGAGGTGTAGCTGAAGATGTCGGAGATGATCCGCATCGATGGAGCCGGCGGGTAGATGTAGGTGTTGCGGACCATGAACTCCTTGAGGATGTCGTTCTGGATCGTCCCCGCGAGCTGCTCCGGCTTGACCCCCTGCTCCTCGGCCGCAGCGATGTAGAGCGCGAGCACCGGCAGCACGGCGCCGTTCATCGTCATCGACACCGACATCTCGTCGAGCGGGATGCCGTCGAACAGCGTGCGGGTGTCGTAGATCGAGTCGATCGCCACGCCGGCCATGCCCACGTCACCGCGCACCCGCGGGTGGTCGGAGTCGTAGCCGCGGTGGGTGGCGAGGTCGAAGGCGACGCTGAGGCCCTTCTGGCCCGCGGCGAGGTTGCGCCGGTAGAACGCGTTGGACTCCTCGGCGGTCGAGAACCCGGCGTACTGGCGCACGGTCCACGGCTGCGTGGTGTACATCGTCGGATAGGGCCCGCGCAGGAACGGGCTCAGGCCCGGCCAGGTGTCGAGCGCGTCGAGGCCCTCGAGGTGCTCGGGGCCGTAGACGGGCAGGATGTCGATGCCCTCGGGGCTGGCCCAGGGATCACCCAAGGTGGTCGAGCCGGGCGACGAAGGAGCACGTGTCGAGACCCCGGCCTTCAGGTCCAGCCCGGCGAAGCTCTTCGGAACACTCATGCCAGTGCCTCTCTCGTCCTCGTGAGGAACGCCAAGGCGTCCACCCCCATCGCGCAGGAGTCGTCGGTGTGATCGGTGGACTTGCCGGCGATGATGACCCGGGTCACGCCGGCCTCGCGCAGGGCGGTCGCAGCGGCCGCGCCCCACTCGGCGTACGTCGGGTCGGCGCCGGCCAGGCAGGCCACGGCCTGTCCGTCGTAGGCAGCGAGCAGCGCCTCGACACCGTCGGTGGCGCCCGCCACGTCGACGGCCACTCCCCCGGCGGCGAACAGGTTGGTCGCGAAGGTGGCCCGGGCCGTGTGCGACGCGACGGTGCCCATCGTGGCCAGGAAGACGTGACCCTCGGGCGGGGCGTCGCGCAGCGCCTCGAACGCCGCACCGTAGGGGCGTACGCCGTCGAACTCGCCGTCCGGGGCACGCTCGGGCAGCACCTCGGCCAGGTTGGGGAACTCGGTGAGACCGGTGAGCGGGCGCTTGCGGGTCGCGACCTGCTGATCGCGGAGCGCCACGACCTCGGCGATCGCGGCGTCGAGGTCGGCGCCGGACTCGAGGTCTCCCAGGACAGCCCAGGCAGCGGCCGCGAGGTCGGCGGTGAGCTTCTCGACGGCGTACGACCCGCCTGCGGGGTCGGCGACCTTCGCCAGGTGGGACTCGGAGATCAACAGCGCGGAGGTGTTGCGGGCGATGCGTCGGCCCAGGGTCTCGGGCTTGCCGAGCGGGCTGTCGAACGGCAGCACCGTCACGGCGTCGGCCCCACCGACGCCGGCGGCGAAGGCGGCGACCGTGGTGCGCAGCATGTTCACGTAGGGGTCGTAGCGGCTCATCATCGGCTTGCTGGTCACCGCGTGCTGACGCTGGACGGGTGCCTCGTCGGTCGCCGCGGCCGACGAGAGGCTCAGCTCGAGCACCCGCGCCCACAGCTGTCGGGCAGCGCGCAGCTTGGCGATGCCGGGGAACTGCTCGTCGGTCACCGCGTAGCGGAACTCGACGAGACCGGCGGCCTCCTCGACAGACAGCCCGGCCTCGGTGATGGTGCGCAGGTAGTCGGCCCCGGCGGTCATCGACCAGCCGAGCTCCTGGGCGTCGGAGGCACCACGGTCGTGCACGGTGGTGCCGTCGACGACGAAGGCCAGGATCCCGCGCTCACGAGCGATCGCAGCGAGCTCGCCCGTCGCGCTGCCCACGGGCACGCCGAGGTTGGTGCCCGGGTGGAGCTCGAGGTCACCCACGAAGGCCAGGAACGCCTGAGCGGTCGCGACCGGGTCGGACGTCGCCTCGAGCACGACCGGCGCCAGGTCGAGGAAGACCCCGTCGAGCAGCGTGGCGAAGTCGGTGTCGGGAGCGACGCTCAGCCACAGGCTGGAGACCCCGCCGTTGAGGTCGACGAGCGCGTCCTCGTTGGTCTGCTTCGCGTCTCCGGCCCCGAGGTGGGCCCGGATGTCCCAGGCTCCCGAGCGGGTCGGACGGGCCACGGGTCCGAGGTCGTCGAGAAGGTCGGGCGTGCCGAGCGGGGCGACCGCGATCCCGTCGAGCGTGGTGCGGGTCAACTTGTCCCAGACGAGGGCGTCGTCGTCCTCGTCACTCATCCGGCGCGCCTTGCGCAGGACCGCCGCGGTGGCCTTCTCCCAGTCGGCGCGGGTGTGCTGGTCCTCGGGCTGGGACAGCGCGAGCGCGCCCTGCTCGGGCTCGAGCCCGGTCGGCTCGTCCAGCCCGCCGTCTACAGGGGCCTCGACGGCCGGCGTGTGCGAAGTCATGGTCGCACCTTAGAAGGCTGGTGCCACGACGACCACCGAGTGTGATGTTTCTGAAACATCCGAGCGGGCGCGGGCTATCCCGGCCCGACGACGGCGGGGAGCATCACGGTCATCGAAGTCCCGATCCCGACCGTGCTCTGCACCTCGATGCGCCCACCGTGCGCTTCGACGATCCCCTCGCAGATGCCGAGCCCGAGACCCACGCCCGAGGCATGACGCTCGCGGGCCGCGTCGGAGCGGAAGAACGGCGTGAACAGCGAGTCGAGGTCCTCCTTCTCGATCCCGATCCCGTTGTCGCGCACCTCCACCACGACAAAGCTGCCGCGCACCTCGACCCGCACGTCGACCTCTCCGCCAGGATCGGTGTACTTGACGGCGTTGGTCAGAAGGTTGTCGAGGACCTGGCGAACCCGCTCGTGGTCCACCTCAGCCATCGCCCGGGACGAGTGCGAGCGGGCCACGGCGATACCGGCTGCTCGGGCGAACGGCAGAGCCGACTCCACTGCCTCGTCGGCCAGCGCTCCGACATCGATCAGCGAACGTGAGAGGACCAGGCCCGCGTCGCTGTGCCTGGACGACTCCAGGAGGTCTGCGACGAGGAGTCCGAGGCGACCCGCGTTGCGCTGGGCCACTCCCACCAGATGCCTCAGGGAGTCATCGAGGGTCGGGTCCTGCTCGATCAGCTCCAGGTATCCCACGACCGACATGAGAGGAGTACGCAGCTCATGGGACGCGGCTGCCAGGAAGTCATCGCGCGCCTCGATCGCGCGCATCAGGTCGGTGATGTCGCTGTAGGCCAGGGCCGCGCCGGCGAAGGCCCCGTCAGCGTCGAGCACAGGTCGCGAGGAAACCGCCACCGCCCGTCTGCATGACGGGTCGGCGCCGATCCAGATCCGGTAGTCATCGAAGGGCCGGCCCTCCCGGGCCCGCGCAGAGGGACACTCCCTGGCCTCCAACCGGGTCGCGGCGTCGGCCGCGAACACGTCACCGACCTGACCTGCTCGGCCCTGGTGCCCCTCGGGGAACGCCAGCGCGAGCAACTCGGCCATCCTCCGGTTGAACATCTCGTAGCCGCCATCGCGGTCGATGAGCAGCAGTCCCACGTCGACGGTGTCGAGGATCGCCCGCGCTACGTGCGTCTGGTGCGAGATCGTCTCGACCGCCTCGGCGAGCTCACTCTCGCGGCGCCGTTGCTGGTCGACGTCGTTGATCTGGCCGATCACGTAGAGCGGCTCGCCGTCCTCGTCGTGGAGGAGAGCCGCCGACAGGTCACCCCACACCACGGAGCCGTCGAGCCGTTGGCACCGCTTGGTGAGGCGGTAGCTGGTGCGCGAGCCGCTCAGCATCTCGTCGAACAGCCGCATGTGGCCCGCACGATCCTCCGGGTGGCTGAGCAGCTCGTAACGGCTACCGACCAGGTCGCCCTCGGTGCAGCGCAGCATCGTGCAGAGCGCCCTGTTGGCGCTGAGCACCACCCCGTCGGGGCCGACCAAGGTCATCCCGACCGGTGAGTGCTCGGCCGTGAGCTCCCACAGCCGCTCGACGTCCCCCGTGCCAGCCATTCCTGCCTCCCCGTGGTGCCACTTTCACACGTCGTCTCCCGTTGATGGCGGATGTTGTCCACACTGGGGTCGCGCACGAGCAACTGGTCTGGACCGGTCGTTCATGCGGTGTGCATCCTCGTGTCATCGCCGCGTCGTCGTCCGGTTGCGCGTTCGCCGACTCGGCGAAGCAGGGTGCGAGGCATGCGGATCGCCCTGGTCACCGAGACCTTCTATCCCGCCCTCGACGGCACGACGACCACCCTCAAGGCGGTGGCCGACCGACTGGTGGATCTCGGCCACACGGTCCGGATCATCACGCCCGGGCCAGGACTGGCGACCTACCGCACGTCGACGGTGGTGCGGATCCGACCGCTCGAGCCGATCGGCGCCCAGGTCAGGGCCGCGATCGACACCTTCGCGCCCGACCTGGTGCAGGTCACGTCCCCGGGCGCGCTCGGACGCAAGGCCCTCAAGCACACCCAGCTCGCCGGGATCCCCTCGCTGGTCGTCGAGCAGTCCCCGGTCCTCGACCTCGCCGCGGGCTACTGGCGGGCCAAGGTCGCCGACCGCACCGACGCGGTGCTGGTCACCACGACCTGGATGGTCGATCGGATGGCGGAGTTCGGGGTCACCGCCCACCTGTGGCGTCCCGGCGTCGACACCTTGGCCTTCACTCCCGCCCTGCGCGACCGGTGGCTGCACGACTCCTGGTCGCGAGCCCGCTCGGCCAACGGCCCCCAGGTCGTCGTCGGCTTCGTCGGCGGGCTCCACAAGCGGCACGGGGTGCGCCGCCTGGCTGAGCTCGCCTCGCTCCCCGGCATCCGGCCGGTGATCATCGGCGGCGGTTCGCAGCGGCAATGGCTGGAGACGCGCCTGCCGGGCGCCAAGGTGACCGGCCCGCTGTCGACGGGGGAGCTGACGATCGCGATGCCGACCTTCGACCTGCTGGTGCACCCCGGTGAGCACGAGACGTGCTCGCACGCGCTGCGTGAGGCTGCCGCCAGCGGCGTCCCCGTCGTCGCCCCGCGTGCCGGTGGTGCGGTCGACGTCGTGCGGCACCTCGAGACGGGGTTGCTCTACGAACCGGGCAGCGCCCGCGACCTGCGGCGGGCGGTCGCGTCGTTGGCCGGCGACGAGCACCGGCACCTGCTGGGGGCGCGCGCTCGAGACCTCGCGGGCGCCCGGAGCTGGACCACGGCGGTGGACGAGCTGGCGGCGACATACGCCTCCCTTGCGCGGGTTAGGGTCTCCTAACCGGACGCATCTCACATGGGGGACGTCACATCAACCCCTTGGTGAGTCGTAGAGTCTCGCTCTGTGGCATCGACAACAGGTACTCCAGGACCCAAGACCGGGCAGACGTTGGTGAAGGGGACGCGTGGTTCGCGCTCCACCATCGCTCTCAAGATCCTGATGGCGGCGAGCGGTCTCGCTTTCATCGGGTTCGTGCTCGGCCACATGTACGGCAACCTCAAGGCCTTCAGCGGCCAGGAGGCGTTCAACGGCTACGCCGAGCACCTGCGCACCATCGGCTACCCGTTGCTGCCCGAGTCCGGTCTGCTGTGGATCATCCGGATCGGCCTGATCGCCGCCCTGGTCATCCACGTCGGCGTCGCCCTCGCGCTCACCCGTCGCGCACACTCCGCGCGCACGGTGAAGTACGCCGTCAAGAAGAACGTCGCGTCCTCGGTCTCCTCGCGCACCATGCGCTGGGGTGGCGTGACGATCCTGGTGTTCCTCGTCTGGCACCTGCTCAACTTCACCATCGGCAAGATCAACCCGGCCACCGGTGAGACCGGCGACGCGGCCGGCGACCCCTACTCGCTGATGGTCGACACCTTCGACCTGTGGTGGATGACGATCATCTACCTTCTGGCGATGGTGGCGCTGGGTCTCCACCTGCACCATGGGACCTGGAGCGCGATGCAGACCCTGGGCCTCACCAACACCGCCGCCTCGCGCGCCCGGGCGAAGGCCGCAGGGTGGGTCATCGCCGTGATCGTCGCCGGCGGCTTCTCGCTCGTCCCCCTGTCCGTCCTCCTCGGCATCATCGAGAAGTAGGGAGTCACTCATGGCCAGCAATCTCGATCTCACCGGCATCACCCCTACCAACACCGCGGGCACCCAGAACTCCGACGACGCGCACGGGTACTACACGCCCGGTGAGCCCCTCGTCGACGCCAACGCCCCGACCGGGCCCATCGCCGACCGGTGGACCAAGCGCAAGATGGACAACCGCCTGGTCAACCCGTCGAACCGCCGCAAGCTCGACATCATCATCGTCGGCACCGGCCTGGCCGGCGGCGCTGCCGCAGCCACGCTCGGCGAAGCCGGCTACAACGTGAAGTCCTTCTGCTACCAGGACTCGCCGCGTCGTGCGCACTCGATCGCTGCTCAGGGCGGCATCAACGCGGCCAAGAACTACAAGGAGGACGGCGACTCCACCTACCGCCTCTTCTACGACACCGTGAAGGGCGGCGACTACCGCTCGCGCGAGTCGAACGTCTACCGCCTCGCCGAGGTCAGCGCCAACATCATCGACCAGTGCGTCGCGCAGGGCGTCCCGTTCGCCCGCGAGTACGGCGGCCTGCTCGACAACCGTTCCTTCGGTGGCGTCCAGGTCTCCCGCACGTTCTACGCACGCGGCCAGACCGGCCAGCAGCTGCTGATCGGTGCCTACCAGGCGCTCGAGCGCCAGGTCGCCGCCGGCACCGTGACGACGTACACGCGTCACGAGATGCTCGAGCTGGTCATGGTCGACGGCAAGGCCCGCGGCATCATCGCCCGCGACATGGTCACCGGTGAGATCCAGACCCACCTGGCCGACGTCGTGGTGCTCGCCACCGGCGGCTACGGCAACGTCTACTACCTCTCGACCAACGCGATGGGCTGCAACGTCACCGCGAGCTGGCGGGCGCACCGCAAGGGCGCCTACATGGCCAACCCCTGCTACACGCAGATCCACCCGACCTGCATCCCGGTCTCCGGTGAGCACCAGTCGAAGCTGACCCTGATGTCCGAGGGCCTGCGCAACGACGGTCGCATCTGGGTGCCGAAGAAGAAGGAAGACTGCGACAAGGACCCGCGCGACATCCCCGAGGAGGACCGCGACTACTACCTCGAGCGGATCTACCCCTCCTTCGGCAACCTGGTGCCCCGCGACATCGCATCGCGGCAGGCCAAGAACATGTGCGACGAAGGTCGCGGTGTCGGCCCGCTGGTCGGCGACTTCCGTCGCGGCGTCTACCTCGACTTCGCCGACGCGATCGCGCGGCTCGGCAAGGACGGCATCGAGGAGAAGTACGACAACCTCCTCGACATGTACGAGCGCATCACCGGCGAGAACCCCTACGAGGTGCCGATGCGCATCTACCCGGCCGTGCACTACGTCATGGGTGGCCTGTGGGTCGACTACAACCTGCAGTCGAACCTCGAGGGACTCTTCGTGGCCGGTGAGGCCAACTTCTCCGACCACGGCGCGCAACCGGTTCGGCGCCTCGGCGCTGATGCAGGGCCTGGCCGACGGCTACTTCGTCCTGCCGAACACGATTCGCGAGTATCTCGCCGATGCACCCTTCGACAAGGTCCCTGAGGACCACCCGGCGGTCGTCGAGGCGCGGGCATCGGTGGAGCAGCGCATCGAGAAGCTCCTCTCCATGCGGGGCACCCGCTCGGCCGACAGCTACCACAAGGAGCTCGGGCTCATCATGTGGGAGTACTGCGGCATGGAGCGCTCCGAGGACGGGCCTGCGCAAGGCGATCGACATGATCCGCGAGCTCAAGGCCGGACTTCTGGACCAACCTCAAGGTCCTCGGCACCTCCGACAGCCTCAACCAGTCCCTGGAGAAGGCCGGCCGGGTCGCCGACTTCATCGAGCTCGGTGAGCTGATGTGCATCGACGCCCTCAACCGCCGCGAGTCCTGCGGTGGGCACTTCCGTGCCGAGTCGCAGACCGACGAGGGCGAGGCGCATGCGTCACGACGACGAGTTCGCCTACGTCGCGGCCTGGGAGTTCGGCGGCGACGGCGGTCAGCCGACGCTGCACAAGGAAGACCTGATCTACACGGCCATCGAGATGAAGCAGCGGAGCTACAAGTGAATCTGACACTGAACATCTGGCGCCAGGCCAACGCGACCGCCCAGGGCTCGATGCAGACCTACTCGTTGAGCGACATCTCCGAGGACATGAGCTTCCTCGAGATGCTCGACGTCCTCAACGAGCAGCTGCTGGCCTCCGACGAGGAGCCGGTGGCCTTCGACCACGACTGTCGCGAGGGCATCTGCGGCTCGTGCGACCTGATGATCAATGGTCAGGCCCACGGCCCGGAGGTCACCACGACCTGCCAGCTGCACATGCGCTCGTTCAAGGACGGCGACAACATCACCATCGAGCCGTGGCGCGCCGATGCGTTCCCGGTGATCAAGGACCTGATGGTCGACCGCTCGGCGTTCGATCGGATCATCGCCTCCGGCGGGTTCATCTCGGCCAACACCGGCTCGGCACCCGAGGCCAACTCGGTGCCCGTGCAGCGCGACAAGGCGGTGCGCGCCTTCAACATGGCGACCTGCATCGGTTGCGGCGCCTGCGTGGCGGCGTGCCCCAACGGCTCGGCCTCGCTCTTCATGGGTGCCAAGATCACCCAGCTCGGCCTGCTCCCCCAGGGTCAGCCCGAGCGCGACAGCCGCGTCATCGGGATGGTCGGCCAGCACGACGCCGAGGGCTTCGGCGGGTGCACCAACATCGGCGAGTGCGCCGGCGCGTGCCCCAAGGAGATCCCGCTCGACGTGATCAGCCAGCTCAACAAGGACCTGCGCACCGCGATCAAGAACGGTCACTGAGCCCTCCCGTACCACCTCCCGACAGCCCCGCCCGGTCGCCCCGGGCGGGGCTGTCGTGTTGGTATCTTGATGTCAAGATACTTCTCGGGAGGGTTCCACCGTGGCGTTGCATCGCCTGCTCCAACCGCGTTCTCTCGGATGACCCGCTCATCCGCTCGATGTCCTACCAGTCGGTGCTCTCCGCCTTCGGCGAGGGCGCCTTCCTGACCGGCTCGGCGGTCTACTTCACCCAGATCGTCGGGCTCTCCGCCGCGCAGGTCGGGCTCGGCCTGACCATCGGCGGTGGCGTCACCTTCCTGCTCTCGGTGCCGCTGGGGCGGGCTGCCGATGCGGTCGGCACCCGGCGTACGTGGGTCCTGGGCAGCTTGCTGGAGGCCGTCTTCTTCGGCTGCTGGTTCCTCGTCGGTGACTTCGCCGGCTTCGTGGCGGTCACGATCGCCCTCCAGCTCGCCGGGACGTGGATGCGGGCGGGCCGCAACGCCTACCGTTTCGCCATCTTTCCTCGGGACACCAGGGTGCGCTCCCTGGCCTACATGCGCGCAGCACGCAACGTCGGCTTCTCTCTCGGGGCCCTGGCCGGCGGCCTGGCGCTGGCGGCCGACAGCGACGTCCTGATCCACGCCGTGCCGCTGCTGACCGCAGCGCTGCTCCTGGTCAACACCTACTGGATCACCCGGCTCCCGGACCCTCCCAGCGACGACGAGGCTGCGTCGCACCATCCGCGCCGAGCTCGGCTCGAGCTCGCGGTCTCCGAGCGGCGGCAAGCGGGACGGGGCGCGCTGCGCAACCGCGGGTTCGTGCTGATGAGCACCTTCGACGGAGTCCTGAGCACCAACCAGGTGCTGCTCAACGTCGTCATCCCCCTGTGGCTGGTGCAGGAGACCGACGCCCCGCGGGTGCTCCTCGCCTGGCTCTTCGGCACCAACACCGTGCTGGCCGTCGCCCTCCAGGTCGCGGCCGCGCGCGGGGTCGCCGACGTCACCACGTCCCTCAAGGCCCACCGGCGCGGAGCGGCGTGCTTCGTCGCCTCCTGCCTGATCGTGCTGGTAACCCACGAGCACCATCGGCTGGGTGACCATCGTGCTCGTCTGGCTCGGCCACATCACCGTCACCGGCTCCGAGCTGTTCCAGTCGGCCGGCCAGTGGGGCCTGCAGGCCGAGCTCTCGGACCCGAAGCGGCGCGGCGAGTACCAAGGCGTGGCCCAGCTCGGCTACACCCTCGGCACCGTGTGGGCGCCGGCCGCCTACACCTACCTCGCCATCACGCACGGAGCCATCGGCTGGCTGGTCATCGCCGCGATCGTGGGGGTGGCCGCGGTGGGCATCCATCCTGCGGCCCGGGCCGCCGAGCGCTACCTCGAACGCACGCGTGACACCTCCCCCACGTCGGCGTAGCGTGCCCCGGATGAACGACACCTCGGGATCCAGGACCGCACTGCTCGTCGTCGATGTCCAAGGCGGCAACACCGCCGAGGCCTATGACCGGTCGGCGGTGATCGGGCGGGTCGCCGACCTCATAGACCGGGCGAAGACCGCCGGGGCGCCGGTGCTCTGGGTCCAGCACGAGTCGGGTCCGTTCGTACCCGGCTCCGAGGCGTGGCAGATCGTCGAGCAGGTGCGACCCGGCGATGGGGAGACCGTCATCGGCAAGCAGCATCTCGACGCCTTCGCCGAGACGTCCCTGCGCGCCGAGCTCGATGCCCTCGGGGTGACGGCGCTGGTGATCTGCGGCGCCGCCACCGATGCCTGCATCCGCACCACCACGATGCGCGCCCTCATCGAGGGCTACGACACCACGCTCGTCGCCGACGCCCACACCACCGACATCGGACCGTGGGAGCTGCCCCTCCCCGACGGCGAGATGGTGCCGGTGGGGGCGCGCGAGATGATCGCGTACACGAACTTCTTCATCGAGGACACGACCTACCCCGGCGTGACGACGAAGGTGCTGCCCGCGGCAGAGGTCACCTTCGTCTGAGCACGGAGGCTGAGCAGGCGAGGAACGAGCCGTCGACGAAGCCCCGCAAGCCGACCGCCGACCGCCCCGACGAGGGTGGGCACCTCACCGGGCTTCGTCGACGCTCGCTAGCGCTCGCTGCTCAGCCTCCAGTGGTGATCAGCGGCGTAGTGCTGCGCAGGGCCTTCCAGCCCAGGCGGGCCAGCACGGCGGCGATCGCGAAGTTCACGACGATCAGCACGATGTGGGCGATCCAGTAGCCGGCCGGCCGATCCTCGCCACGGTCGTAGGCGGCGTACAGGTTCTTGGCGAAGGTGCTGAACGTGAAGACGTTCCAGGCCGCGACACCGAGAAGCAGCAGCGCGTGCTTGCGTTCGAACTTCATGAGCGGTCCTTCTTGCGGAGGGCGGCGACGAGAGCGAGGGTGGCAGCGCCTCCGGCGGCGAACGGCCCGACCCACGTACGGCGAGGCGCCTCGTGCTCGACCAGAGCGACAGCTCCCTCTCGACGCAGTGACAGCGCCGGGGTGGCGGGACCATGCACGGGGTCCGGCTGGTCGGCCTCCGACTCCCTCCACCGGCGCGACTCCTTCGTCGTGTAGGCCCACGTGGCGGCGTAGAGCATCAGCCGGGAGAAGTAGTAGATCCAGACCAGGAGGATGAGTGCGATCCCGAACGCCTGGAAGGCCGGCTGGTCCTTGGTCGACCCGAGGAGCTGGCTGGCGACCTGCTTGAGGACCTCGAAGCCGACGGCGCCCAGCAGTGCGCCCTGCCACAGCGAGCGCCGCGGCGGCTCGGGCTCGGCGAGGAGCTTGAAGATGGCGAAGAACAGCACGGTGTTGGCCGCCAGCCCCAGCACGAGCGCGATGAGGTAGACCAGCCACTCGAGGTCCTGCTTGACCTCGAGGAACACCAGGATCTCGGTTGCGAAGCCGGCCACGAAACCCGCCACCGCCACCGAGACGACCAGGACGACGCCGATCACGGCGAGGGTCACGAGGTCCCGCAGCTTCCCGACCAGGAAGGACGGGCGTTCGCCTTCGGGGGTCTCGAAGACGATGAGCAGCGCATCACGCAGGGCCGAGACCCAGGTTGAGCCCGGAGTAGAGGACACCCAGCACGCCGATCAGCCCGGCGAGGCCGGAGAAGCTGCGGATCGAGTCGAGCGAGATCTCACCCTCCTCGTCGCCCACGATGTCGGGCAGCACCGAGTCGATGGCGGTGATCAGGTTGTCGCGGGCATCGGGGTAGACGTTGGAGACGATCCCCACCACGAAGAAGGCCAGGGCCAGGATCGGAAAGAAGCTGAGGAACCCGAAGAAGGTCACGGCCCCGGCCTGCCGGCCGGCCTTGACCTTCCCGTAGTGCTCCTGCATCAACAGGATGTGATCGATACCGGGGCGGCGCTCGCGCAGGGCAGCCAGCCGCTGCTTCAACCATTTCACCGAGGGATCAGTCCTTCGTGGGGTGCGAGCCGAGCGCGAAGTCGCGGGTCGGGCGCCAGCCCAGGTCGTCGTCGTGGACGTAGAGGTGGAACTCCGTCACCGCGAACTCGCACTCGAAGTCGGCCAGCTCGGCGAACGCTCGGTCGAGGCGCTCGTCGTCGAGGTGGTGGGCGATGGTCACGTGGGGGTGGAACGGAAAGGCGAGGTCGACGTCCAGCGGGCCACGGCGTACGGCGGAGGCGAGCAGCTCGATCTGGCTGATGCCCTCGGCGAGGGTCACGAAGACCACGGGCGAGATCGGTCGGAAGGTGCCGGTGCCGCGGAGGTGCACGGTGAAGCCCTCGACCGCAGCGGCGGCCTGCGCCAGATGAGCCTCGATCTCGGCGAGCTCGCCGTCGACCTCGGTCGGCGGGACCAACGTGATGTGGGTGGGGATCATGGCGGCCGTGGCATCGCCTACGCCGGCCCGGTAGTCCTGGAGCTCGGTGGCCCAGGGCTCCGGGATCGCGACGGCTACCCCGATCGTCGACATGTCCTCCAACCTAGCGGGGCGTGCCCGGGAGCGCAGACGGAGCCACGAAGCCGATGCGCTGGTAGACATCGCGCAGCGTCGCCTCGGCTACCGAACGCGCCTGGGCTGCACCCTGGGCGAGAACCTGGGTCAGGTACGCCTGGTCATCGAGGAGCTCGAGGGTCTTCTCGCGGAACGGGGTGACGAAGGTGACCACGGCGTCGGCCAGGTCGCCCTTGAGGTCGCCGTAACCCTTGCCGGCGTACTCCTCGGCGAGGGCCTGCACGCCGGTGCCGGTGAGGGCGGAGAAGATCGTCAGCAGGTTGGAGACCCCCGGCTTGGCCTCGGGGTCGAAGCGGATCTCGGCGTCGGAATCGGTGACGGCCGAGCGGACCTTCTTCGCGCTGATCGACGGCTGGTCGAGCATCTCGATGATGCCGCCGGGCGAGGAGGCCGACTTCGACATCTTCGACGTGGGGTCCTGCAGGTCGCCGATCTTTGCGGTGGCCTTGAGGATGTAGGGCTCTGGCAGACGGAACGTCTTCTTGTAGCGGTGGTTGAAGCGCTGAGCGATGTCGCGGGTCAGCTCGAGGTGCTGGCGCTGGTCCTCACCGACCGGCACGTAGTGGGGCCGGTAGAGGAGGATGTCGGCGGCCTGGAGGATCGGGTAGGTGAAGAGCCCGACCGAGGCGGCTCCCTCGCCGCCCTTGGAGGACTTGTCCTTGAACTGCGTCATCCGGCGGGCCTCGCCGAACCCGGTGAGGCACTGGAGCACCCAGGAGAGCTGAGCGTGCTCGGGGATCTGGCTCTGGACGAAGATCGCCGAGCGGGCCGGGTCGACCCCCATCGCGAGCACCTGCGCGGCGGCACGCAGGGTGCGCTCGCGCAAGACCTTCGGGTCCTGCTCGACGGTGATCGCGTGCAGGTCGGCGATGAAGAAGAACGGCTGGTGGTCGCGCTGCAGGTCGACCCACTGGCGCAGGGCGCCGAGGTAGTTGCCGAAGTGGAAGGAGTCAGCCGTCGGCTGGATGCCGGAGAGCACCCGCGGGCGGGCTCCCCCGTCGGTCACCGTCGGGACACTGACCTCGGGCTCGGTGATCGACTGGCTGTTCACGGGCCGCATTCTTCCCGATGGCCTGCCAGGATCGGGACGTGCCCACCCACCTGAGCTTCGAGACCCACCTCGCCGGCCTCCACGAGGCCACCTTGATGATGTCGCGTCATGCGGCCGCGGCCGGGCTCGACGTGGCCGTCCCGTCCTGCCCGGAGTGGACGATCCGGCGCCTGATCGGCCACCAGGGCAGGGTCCACCGGTGGACCAGCGCCACGCTGCGCGGGGAGCGCATCGACAGGGAAGCCACCGAGAAGGCCGGTCGCAGCAACGCCGACCCGGTCGAGTGGCTGCGTGACGGCGCGATCTCGCTGGTCTCGACCCTGGTGGCCACCCCCGAGGACGCCGACGTGATGGTCTTCCTGCCCGACGCTCCCCCGCCCCGGCTCTTCTGGGCCCGGCGCCAGCACCACGAGACCACGATGCACGCCGTCGACGCGCTGGCCGCCTCGCTCGGGAGGCTTCCGCGCGCCGAGGAGACCTGGATCGGGGTCGACCAGGCGCTCGACGGGATCGACGAGCTGCTGATGGGCTTCGTGCCGCGCGAGGTCTCACCGCTGCGCTCGGAGCCCGGGGCCGAGCCGGTGACCATCGCGATCCGCACGCCCGAGGCGTCGTACTCGTGGACGGTGCAGGTCAGCGAGGAGCCGCCTGTCGTCGTACGACACGACGGCGACGCCGAGGGCGACCTGGTCATCGAGGCCCCGGCCGTCGCGCTCTACCTGGCGCTGTGGCACCGCACCGACGAGGTGACCTCCGACGGGTTGGCTGCATGGAAGGCGATGGTGGTCTGATCCGTCGGACTAGCCTGGGCTCGTGCCGCCGATGTGTGGGTGGTCGCTGGACCGATGGGGGTTGGCGCGCGCGGCGTGGCGCGGGTGACGGCGCGATCGACGGGGCTTATCGTCCGCAGATGATCTTCACAGCCGAAGCGCGGGTCATCGCTTCGTTCACCTTCATCGTTGCCCTGCTCATCGGCGCCTGGGCCAGCGTCGAGCGACTCATCAACTCCGGAGGCGTTCTCCCGTTCGAGTCCGGAAGCGGGCGGTTCGCGCTCATGCTCGTGCCGATCGCCGCAACCGCGGTGGCCTTCCAGGCCGCGCGTGCGACGGACCTCACCTGGGCGCAGACCCTCGGCGGAGCGGCGACGATGCTGGGCGTTCTGTGCAGCCTCGCCGGCCTGCTGCACCTCCTCGCCTACCTGTGACCTTGTCCGGCCACGACCGAAGCGATCTAGGATCAAGGCGACCCACTGCGAAGGAGCCGCGCCATGGTTGAGAACTACCCGATCCTTACGCTCGTCCCGCCCCTCGTCGCGATCGGACTCGTGGTCGCGACCCGCAAGGTGCTGCTGAGCCTGGGCCTGGGCGTCGTCGCGGCAGCGCTCCTCATCGAGAGCTTCTCGCCCTGGGGCACCGTGAAGCAGGTGGTGGGGGCGTTCACCGACCTGTTCTGGATGGACGGCGAGGTCAACACCACCAAGGTCTACATCCTGATCTTCACGCTCATGCTCGGTGTGATCACCGCCTTCATCATGATGTCCGGCGGCACCCGGGCCTTCGCCGACTGGGCACAGGAGCGGATCAAGACCCGGCGCGGCGCGACGATGCTCCCGGCCGGACTCGGCCTGGCGATCTTCGTCGATGACTACTTCAATGCTCTGGCCGTCGGCCAGGTGAGCCGCCCCGTGACCGACACCCATCGGGTCTCGCGGGCCAAGCTGGCCTACATGGTCGACTCCACGTCGGCGCCCGTGGCCGTGCTGGTGCCGTTCTCCAGCTGGGGCGCCTTCATCCTCGGCCTCATCGGCACCGAGGTGGCAGCGTCGTCACTGGAGACCACCGATGTGGGTGCGTTCATGCAGGCGGCTGGAGCCAACTACTACGCGTTCGCGGCCCTGCTGCTGGTCGGCGTCGTCGCCATCAGAGGGCTCGACCTCGGTCCGATGCGTGCCGAGGAGCGTCGGGCGATCATGGAGGGCAAGCCCTTCAACACCGACGAGGAGATCCCCGGCCAGCTCTCAGCGGACCTGCCGGTCCATCGGCCAGGCGCCAAGCTCGCCCTGATCATGCCGTTCGTGCTGCTCGTGGCCGGCGTGTTCGCCGGCATCATCTACACCGGCCAGCGTGCCGCGGGCTCCTGGTCCGTGGTCGACATCCTCGCCGGGACCGACGTGACGTTTGCCCTGCTCATCGGCGGCGGGCTGGGCCTGCTGGCGGCGATCTACTACTACGTGCGCGACACCTCGGAGAACCCGAAGTTCGGCGCCAGCACGTTCGGCCATGCGTGGCTGGAGGGCGTGAAGTCGATGACGCCGGCGGTCAGCATCCTGATCCTCGCCTGGATGCTGGGGGCCTTGATCGAGGGTCTCGGCACCGGCGACTACCTCGGCGGACTGATCGAGGACTCCGCGATCGCGCCGTCCTGGCTGGTGCCGATCGTCTTCCTGCTCGCCGGCGCGATGGCATTCGCGACCGGCACCTCCTGGGGCTCGTTCGGGCTCCTGATCCCGCTGGTCGGCGGCATCATCAACTCCCTCGACCAGCCGGAGCTGCTGCTGCCCGCGATCGGCGCAACCCTCGCCGGCGCCGTGGCCGGTGACCACGCCTCGCCGATCTCCGACACCACGATCCTCAGCGCCACCGGGGCCGGCTGCAACGTGATCACCCACGTCACCACCCAGCTGCCCTACGTGCTCATCGCCGTCTTCTCGGCAACGCTCGGCTACGTCGCCGTGGCCTTTGTCGGGTCGGTGGCCCTGGGCGCTGTGGTGACGCTCGCGGCGGCCGGGGTGATCGCCTTCGGAGCGATGCGGGCGTGGGGTCCGGCTGTGGCCGAGTCGGAGATGCCGGACCGGATGTCCGAGTCAGCTTGATCGGATCCCGCCCGGTGATCAGGTGAAGCGACGCACCGCGTGGGGCCAGCCACAGGCCTGCGCGAGCTTGCCCGCCCACGCTGCTGCAGCCGCATCGTCGGCCACTTCCACCACAGCGAAGCCGCCGAGGACCTCGTCGGCCGCTCCGCTCGACCCACGGCCCTTCGCCACCTCGCCATCCGGGGTCGCGGTGCAGACCACACCTTCCTCCATCCCTCCGGCGACGACGTAGACGCCGGCTGCCCTCATCTCGTCGACGACGGCGCCCGCCAGCGAGCCTCGCTCGCGAAACCACACCTCGGAGTGGTCGCCCACCCACTGCTGGTTGAAGTAGAGCAAGTACCCAGGCAAGGTCGCCTCCTCGGTCTTCGGCCGGGCGCGGGTGCACCGACGCGGATAGTGAAGCACCATGGCGCGGCGAATGTCAGCCGCTGCGGCGACAGGCCATCCTGCGTCAATCGGTGCGGTGGTCAGAGCAGCGCGGGGTTGGTGGCGCTGGTGGCCCCGCCACCGCGCGCGGCGCGGCTACTGCGGATGCTTGGCTCGTAGTCGGACGTAGTGGTCCATGGCCAGGTGTGGTTCCGCGTGGGTTGCGCCAATCCGCCGGCGCCCGAAGCCACCTATGTACGTCCGACTACGAGCCTTGGGTGCCCGCCGGACCGACGACGTCGGCGGCGACTACGACGCGTCGAAGACGCGGGCACAGCCGCCCACCTCCGTCAGGTCTTCGCGGGGCTGACGCAGGTGGTGCCGGTGGGGGTGCGGTGGTAGATGACGCCGTGGGGGTCGGTCCAGAGGTAGGTGCCTGGGTCGGTGATGGGGTCGAGGGGTCGGTAGGTCCAGGCGGTGTGGGTTTTCAGTCGGTGGTGATGTCGGCACAGTGGGGCGAGGTTTTCTTCGGCTGTGGGCCCGTGGTTGGCGTGGGGTTCGATGTGGTCGGCGTCGCAGCGGGGAGAGCGTTTGGTGCACCAGGGGAAGACGCATTGGGGGTGGAGGAGCTGGAGGCGTTCCTTGAGGCGGTCGGGGACTTCGTAGGCCTCGACGTGGGTGCCGGCGGGGTTGTTGAGGTCGATGACGGGCTTGATGACCAGGTGGGTGTCGGTGCGTGAGCACCAGGCGCGGATCTGTTCGGCCAGGACGGGGTCGCCGGTGGCCTGGTTGCGGCCGATGACCTCGTGGCCGCGGAGCGCGGCTTCGGAGAGGTGGAGGAACAACACGATGCGTTTGCGGGCCGGCTCGGGGGCCTGGTCGCCGCTGAGCATGGCGTGGGCGGCTTCGGGGTCGGCGAGGATGCCCAGGGCCATGGAGCGGCGTACGTCGAGGGACTCCTCACACCCTGCTGCTTTGAGCGCGGCGGCGAGGGCGTTGAGGGTCTGGTCGAGGTCGTGGAGGTCTTTCCAGTCGCCCCGGGCGTAAAGGTCGGCGATGCCGGTGTTGTTGATCGAGCCTTCGGCGAGGCGCACGAAGCGGGCGTCGAGCTCTTCGAGCTGCTTGATCTCGCGTTCTTCGGCGTGCAGGCGCAGCATCGCATCATCGATGAGCCGGTCCAGGGTCGCGGGCCCGACGGTGGCGATGATGTGGACCACGCGGGCGTCGATGTCGGCGACCACGTCGGCGTGGGCGCCGAGGACGGCTTGAGCGACCCGGCGCGCACGCCAGGCGGGCACTCCCCCGGCTTGGACCTTGGCCCAGATCAGGGGGAGGCGGTGCTTGAGGACGAGGGCGTCACGGATGAGGGCTTTGCCTGCGGCGCTCGTCATGGCGTTCGCGGCGGCGAACGCGGCGGGTGCGTCCCAGCGCACGGGTGGGATGCCGCACCACTCGACCTCCTCGACGTCGCCGGCGTGGGCCACCGTGGCGTCGTACTCGCCGGGTTGGTAGATCGGGTCCGGGCTCAGGCGCCAGGTGGCCTCGATGCCGAACTCGTCGATCACGGGGTGGGCGTGGGCCCAGGCGATGGCGAGCTGGAGGATCTCGACCTCTGCGACGTCAGCGGTGGTGCGGGTGGCGCGGACGCGTTCGATGAGGGCCGCCGGGGTGGTGGCGGTGTCAGCGAGGTCGGCGTCGGGCATGGGTCAATGGTACGGGAACAGGTGTTCGAATACAAGCGTCAGACAGCCTGTGGATGACCGAGGTGGCGGGGTTTCGAGGCTCGTCGCTTGCTCCTCGCACCTCAACCACCGTCGGGTCTGTAGACAATCGAGTTGCTCCGGTGATGCCGGAGTTGGCAGGGTGCGCGCATGACGAACACGGCGATCTCGGCGCCCACCCTCCGCGACGGCGACGTCGTCCTCCGAGCGCTCGGTGAGCAGGACGTCGAGGGGTGCTACGAGCAGTGCGTCGACCCCCAGTCGGTGCGCTGGACGCACGCACCCACCCCCTACTCGCTCGAGATGGCGCGTGACTTCTGCGTCGTCGTCGCAGCCGACAAGTGGACCGAGGACACCGAGTGGGTCTTCGCGGTCGAGCTCGACGGCGCCTACGCCGGCAACATCGCGCTTCGCAACGACGGGCACGGCCGCGCCGAGATCGCCTACGGCGCTCACCCTGCGGCTCGCGGCACGGGCGCGATGGAGCGCGCCCTGCGTCTGCTGCTCGAGTGGGGCTTCACCGAGAAGTCGTTGAGCACGGTGACCTGGCGGGCCAAGCGCGGCAACTGGGCCTCGCGCAAGCTCGCCTGGCGCTTGGGCTTCTCCTTCGACGGCCTGCTCCGCCACTCCTACGAGCACCGCGGCGAGCTGGGCGACGCCTGGATCGGCAGCCTGCTCGCCGACGAGCCGCGCGAGCCCCGCCACCGTTGGCTCGAGGCGGTCCCGCTCGAGGCCGACGGCCTGCGCTTGCGGCCGCTGCGCGAGGACGACGTCCCGCGCATCGTCGAGGCCTGCTCCGACGAGCGCACCCAGCACTGGCTGGGTCAGATGCCGTCGCCCTACTCGGAGAGCGACGCGCGCGAGTGGCTGGAGGACAACGTCGAGGGCCAGGCGACCGGGAAGAAGGTCACGTGGGCGATCGCCGACCCGAGGAGCGACCTCCTGCTCGGCGTCATCAACATCTTCGACATCAGCAAGATCGACGGCGAGATCGGCTACTGGGCCCACCCGGACGCGCGCGGGCGCGGGGTGATGCGAGCTGCCATGCGGCTGACGACGCAGTACGCCTTCACCGAGCTCGGGCTCGGCCGGGTCCGCGCCTTCGCGGCGCTCGACAACACGGCCTCACGCCACGTCATCGCCTCGACCGGCTACACCCAGAGCGGCATCGAGCGTCTCGGCACGACGCTGCGCACCGGCCCGGCCGACATGGCGCTCTACGACGTGCTGGCCGAGGAGTGGGCCTCGTTCGCAGGTGCGGCGCCCGAGTCGGACCTGCGCTGAAGCGCAGCCGACCAGAGCAGGATCGCGATCCCGGCTGCGGACAGGCCAGCCCCCACCAGCGCCGGCGCCCGGAACCCGTAGCCGACGGCGATCACCAGACCGCCGAGCCAGGCACCCAGCGCGTTGGCCAGGTTGAGGGCGGCGTGGTTCATCGCCGCGCCGAGCGTGACGGCGTCGCCGGCGACATCCATGAGTCGCAGCTGGAGGTTGACCACCATCACCGAGCCGATCGCGGTGATCAGGAAGACCACCGGTAGCAGCCACCAGCCGTAAGGGGCGACCGCCCAGAACACGAGCAGCACGACCGTGGTCGCGATCCCGGACCCCACCAGTGAGCCCAGCACCGACCAGGCGGCCAGCTCGCCGGCCAGCCAGGTGCCGGCGACCATGCCGAGCCCGAAGAACAGCAGGAAGACCGGCACGGTCCCCTTCCCGAGCATCGCCACCTCGGTGACGGTCGGCGCGATGTAGGAGTAGACGGCGAACATGCCACCGAAGCCCACGGCCCCAGCGGTCATCGTCAGCCACACCTGGCGATTGCGGAAGAACGACCCGGCCTCGCGGCGACCGGCGGCCTCGCGGTCCCCCGGCACGGACGGCACGAACGCCAGCACCATCAGCACCGCCACCACCGAGACCAGCGCTGCGGTCAGGTAGGCCGAGCGCCAGCCGAGGTTCTGACCGATCCAGGTCGCGGCCGGCACCCCGACGACGTTGGCGACGGACAGCCCCAGCATCACGGCGGCGATCGCCCGCCCACGCTTCGCGGGTGGAGCCATGCTGGCCGCGACGAGCGAGGCAACCCCGAAGTAGGCGCCGTGCGGCAACCCGTCGAGGAACCGGGCGGCCGTCAGCACCGCGAACCCGGGGGCTGCCGCGCTCAGCACGTTGAACACGGCGTACGCCGTCATCAGCCCCACCAGCAGGCCGCGTCGCGGCAGCCGCGCACCGAAGAAGGTCAGCAGCGGCACGCCGACGACCACCCCGATGGCGTACGACGACACGAGGTGGCCGGCCTTGGGCACCGAGACGTCGACACCCTCGGCGATCTGCGGCAGCAGACCGAGGGTGACGAACTCCGTCGTACCGATCGCGAAGCCGCCGACGGCGAGCGCGAGCACCGCCAGCCCGAAGTGGGCCGGCGGGCGGCTGACGGTGGGGATCGGCTGGGCAGTCATGGCGCTCCCATCCTCCAACCCACCGGAGCCGGCGGCCTATTCCGCGTGAGTGTGAGCCTCGACCCGTCGGACCAGCGCGATCGGCTGGCCATCCTTCGGGAACGGCAGCGAGTGGTAGTCCATCGGGGCGACGTACGACGGGTCCACCGACCAGCTGTGGGTGCGGAGCAGCTGGTGCAGGATCGTCTTGATCTCGGCCCCGGCGAAGTAGAGCCCGATGCACTTGTGGACTCCCCCACCGAAGGGCTCCCAGGCGTAACGGTGCGACTTGTCTTCACGACGCGCCTCGGAGAAGCGCTCGGGATCGAACGTCGCCGGGTCGGTCCAGTAGTCACCCATCAGGTGGGAGAACTGGACGCCCACGATGACGTCGGAGTCGACCGGGATCTCGACGCCCTGTACGACGGTGTCCTTGACGGTCTTGCGCACCAGCATCGGCACGGGTGCCACCAGCCGCAGACACTCCTTCATCACCAGGTCGAGCGACTCCAGGCCCTCGAGCTCAGCCAGGGTCGGGCGTGGACCGAGAGCCGACGACTCGGCGCGACAGCGCTCCTGCCACTGGGGGTGCTGGCCGAGGTACTGCAGGATCGTGGAGGTCGTGATCGTGGAGGTGTCGTGGGCCGCCATCATCAAGAAGATCATGTGGTCCACGACGTCGTCGTCGCTGAAGCGCTCACCGTCCTCGGTCTCGATGTGGCACAGCACGGAGAAGATGTCGCTCGTGCGGGTGCTTCGACGCGCCGGGAGGTAGTGCCGCAGGAACTCCTCGAGCACTTGGCGACCTGCGTGAGCCCGACCCCAACGAGTGAACGGGATCCGGGCACGGACGATCGCGGAGGCGGCCTGGACGCAGGCGATGAAGGCCTCGTTGACGCGCGCCATGTCCTTCGGCCCGTGGTCCTCGGCGCCGCCCATGAAGATGTCGGCCGCGACCTCGAGGGTGAGCTGCTTGAGCGCCGGGTAGGCCCGGAAGTCGTCCTGCGCCTCCCACGTGGCGAGCCCGCGCTCGAGCGCCGGCCCCATCCGCGCGGCATACGACTCGAGACGGTCGCGGGTGAAAGCCTCCTGCATGATCCGGCGGTGGCCGTGATGCTCCTCGAAGTCGAGGAGCATCAACCCGCGATGGAAGAACGGGCCGACCAGGCGGGTCCAGGCAGGGCCGTTGGCGAACGCCTTGTCCTTGTTGCGGAAGACCGTCTCGCAGGCGTCCGGGCCCAGCAGGAGCACGGCTTCGCTGCCGAAGACCGGGAGGCGCGAGACCGGTCCGTAAGTCGTCCACTGGCGGTGCATCAGCCCCGACGGGTCCTCGAGGTAGTCGAAGAGCCGTCCGACCACCGGCAGCCCCCGATCGGCCTTGCGCAGCGGCGGGATCGGGCGGTGGGCCGCAGCAGTCATGGTCGAACAGTAGGCCCGAGAGGACCGATCAGCCGCTGACGGCCTCGGCCAGGTTGCCGAGCGAGTCCTCGAGCGCCGACTCCGGCACCAGCGGGAAGCTGAGCTTCTGCAGCAGCGCGGTATCGGTCACCTTGCTCCAGTCGTAGGTGAGCGTCACCTGCGTGGCGTCGGAACCCTGTGCCTCGAGCTCCCACATCCACTCCCAGCCAGGGGGCGGCACGTCGGCCGGAGCGGTCTGCCACGCGAGCAGCTTGTGCTCGTCGTAGCCGGTGACGTGGTTGTCGGTCTGGTAGTCGCCGCCCATGTGGTCACCGGACATGTTCATCCGGAAGGTCTGACCGTTGGCGGTGATGCGGTCGGAGCGGTCGTCGGAGATGACGAAGCCCGAACCATCGAGGTCGGCGTGCTTCTGCGGGTTGGAGAGCACATCCCAGACCTTGCTGGTCGACGCGTCGATCGTGCGGGTCACGGAGATCTTCTTGTCGTCGGTCATGGCTGCGACTGTGCCCGCTGGTGGTGCGGTATTCAACCAACCCCAGGGGTGAAGCGGCATGACGGGCAGCGCAGCGCCTCCTCCGCCCGGAACTCTTGTTCAAGCAGGTTGAACGAGAGTTCCGATTAGTTCCTCAGCAGAAGTCGCGTACGCCGTCGACGGCCTCGCCGAAGGAATCCTTCGCGCTGTCGATCGCCGAGGTGTCGACGTCCGCACCCTTGGCTGCCTTGCCCGCCTCGCCGGCGAGCTTCCCCAACGCGTCGGCCGCCTCGCCGAGCTTGTCCTTCGCATCGCCGCTGATGCCGCCCTGCGCCTTCTCGAGCACGTCGCGCAGGGCGGACAGCTTCTCGGCCGCTGCAGCCGGATCGGCCCCGATCTCGTCGATGGCCTTGTCGACCTGGCCAGACACCCCGTCGACAGACTTCTGCGCGACCGAGCAGGCGGCGCCGTTGGCGGTGTCGCTGGCGGCGTCCTTGAGGTCGGAGCAGCCTGACTGCAGTCCGACGACCACCACCAGGGCGAGCAGCGCGGGCATCCGGTGACGTCGCATGACAGTGACTCTAGCGAGCCACAGGACTACTTCTTCGACTTCTTCTTCTTCGTCCACGACTTCGGAAGCTCGACCACCTCGGTGAACACCGGCAGGTACTCCACCCGCTCCCGGATGCCGTCGGCGTAGGTGCCCGACATCGGCTCGTACTCGGTGAAGACGAGCCGCAGCCGCTTGCCCTTGGTCAGCTTGGCCAGCTTGAGGGAGCCGCTCCAGGTCGAGGTCCCCTGCCGCACCCGGCGGTTGAGGGCGAACTCTGCCGCACCCAGCGGTCGCTTGGACCAGCGCAGCTCCTTGTCCTTGACCCCCTTCTCCCTGCTCTGCACGCTCACCGTCACCCGGTTGCGGAGCGTCTTGCTCTTCGCAACCCGGCGCCCCTCGTGCTCGGCTCCGGCAACCGAGAAGGTGAGCTTCTTCTTGCCCTTGCCGACCGTGACAAGACGACTGGCCCCGAGCAGCACGGCGTCCTGCTTGTCGATCCGCGAAAGACCGGCGCCCTGGATCGCCTCGGGCTGGAAGCGAGCGAGCGCCAAGCGCGCGAACATCCGATAGCCGAACTCTGCGTCGAGCTCGATGTCGGCATACCACTGGGAGGTGGTCGCGTCGTAGCGCACTTCGTGAGCGGCCACCTTCCAGCCGTCGACGTTGGCGGCGCGACCGCGTGGGAAGTGCTGAGGATGCGGGCGTGGCAGGTCCCCCTGGCTCAGCAGCGCGTCGCGCGCGAAGCGGGTGTTCTCGGGCACGTCGGGCAGCGCGCCCGCCAGCGGATCCAGCACCACGGCCAACAGCTCGCCAACTCCCGTGTCGAACCACGGCCGGTCGACGTAGACCCGGATGATGTGTGGCTCCGAGGTGACGACGATCTTCGACTTCTGCTTGCGCTGTGATCTGGTGAACGACGGCAGCAGCGCCCGGATCGGCAGTGGTGCCGGGATCTTGGCGTTCGGCACGGTGAGCTCGGTGTCGGCGGCGCCGGCTTCGTCGGAGAAGCGGGACAGTGGAAGTGCGACGAACACAGCTGTGACCGGCGAGCCGAACGGGATCGTGCTGTCGACCAGCCAGGTGACGGTGCCGGCCGCGGAGTCGAGACGGTAGTCACGCCCCTCGACGTACCTCGTGCCGTCGGAGGCCGACAGCTTGACCGAGGCAGCCAGGACCCCCAGGGGGTTCAGGGTCTGCGTGCGCTCGCTGATGAAGACGGGGAAGACGACCTCGAGCTGCTCGGAGAAGTCGCGCGCAAAGCGGGTGTAGGCCTCCTGCTTGACGAAGAGCTGATGCCGGCGATCATCGACGAAGCTGTGCTCGACCACGACGGGTGCGGTGGTCTCGTCGCCCTCCAGCTCCACCTTCTGGGTGCCGATCTGCACCCTGCCCGACCGCTCCCCCGGTCCCGGCTGGGAGACATCGTCGATGGGATCCGTCCAGGTGCCGGTGAGGATCGTCCGGCCGGTGCTGGGCCTGTTGAGCGCCGCCACCCCGGTGACGACGAAGGTCCGTGAACCGATGCCGGGCCGATCGACGGTGACGCCGTTCCAGCTCGGGATGCTCAGAGGTTGACGCACCGCATGGACGAGCTTCAGACGCTTGCGCGAGGAGACCATCCAGTGCCGACCGGCCTCGACGTAGGCGCGCAGCTCGGCGAGGTTGCCCGGGCCCGCCTCGATGATCTCCTGGAGGATCCCGAAGTCGTCGGCGTACTCCGAGGTCGGCGCCAGGCTCACGTCGACCACCTGTTGGGCTGCCTTCGGCAGGAAGATCGTGACCGGACCTCCGTTCGCGCCGACCGTGGGAATGCCCGCGAACGAGCCTGCCGCCGCTTTCAGCACGAGTCGGCGCGTCTGCCACTCGGGCCAGGTGCCGGTGAACGGTGCCAACACCTGTGCCCCTCCGGGCGATCCCGGCACGTTTCCGAGGCTGAGCTGAGGACCTGCGGGATCGGGCAGGTAGACCGCGACCTGCTTCTCGGGTCCGGGGTCGACCTCTCCCGTCGTCTCGTTGAGGGTCCCGGCCACCGGCTCCCCGGTGGCGGGATCGGGGACGCAGTTGTCAGACGGATCCAGACCGTCGCGCTCGACGAGGAGGGCGTAGTCGGCGGGAGTCGCCGACAGCCCGCCGTTGGGCATCCCGTGCCGCTCACAGGTCAGCTGACTCGCGGCCGGCGGGAAGACGATCCGCTCGGCGTCCGGGATGCTGCGCTGCGGGGTGTCGTAGTTGCTCCTGATCACGACGCGTTCGACCGTGTCGCCGATGCCCGGGGCCGGCCGTTGCTCGCGCCGCGCCACCACCGGCGGCGACAAGGGATCGAGCCGACCGTAGACCTGGGCCGGACTGATCCCGACCGGCGGCGCACCCGTCCCGAGCGGGACGGAGTTGCCGCAGATGTCGACGGCGCGCGCCCGCATGATGTACGACGACCCGTAGCGCAACCGCGGCAGCGAGCCGGGGATCACCTGGTAGTCGACCTCGAACTGCACCGGGTCTCCGGAGCGCGCCTTGTTGGTGGACCGGGTCACCGTGCCGTCGGAGGCGTCGGCGACCTGCCCGAGGCTCGGGACCGCCAGGCTCCAGCCGCGCCAGACGAGCCAGGCCCTCCGAGAGCCGGTAGGCGCTCGAGCCGCCACTGGTGCGGTCCTCGGCGTACGACGTGCCGACCCATCCTTCGTCCGGCGGCGGCTTGAGGTCGAGCTGCGGCGCAGCCGGGAAGTGGTAGCGGTCGGTCTGGCGACCGAAGAGCGACAACGGGTCACCGCTGTCGCGCCGGGCATCGACCCGGTAGCCGACGCGCACGTGCTCGGCATACACCTCGACGACGGTGTCGTTGACGTCGGCCTTGAGCTGGAGGCGTCGTTCGAGGTCGAAGTCGTCGGAGAACTGCAGGGCGAGGTCGCCGGCCCGGTCGGTGCGGAGCAGCTGCAGACCGGCGTCGCTGAGCGGCGGCAACGAGCCATCGAGCGACTCGGCGTTGCGTACCTCGCGCGCCAGGCCGCCGAGCCTCTTGATCGCGGTGTTCACGTCGAGGCTGACCAGGTCGTAGAGGCCACCGCCGACGCCGAGGAAGCCGTCGACGATCCCGCCATGGAGCGGCCTGATCAAGAAGTTGGTGTCGGCCATCACCCGCGGCGCCAGCTCCTGCACGCGGTCCGGGGGTCCTGGGTTGAAGACCGACTGGTAGTCGGTCGTGCAGGTGACCCAGCTGGTGGGGGCATTGATCGGGATCGTGTAGTCGACGACCAGCCCCAGCAGCCGCATCAGGTGTGGATGGCGACCCAGCAGGGAGATCGCCTGGTGGAACTCCCACTCCGGCGCGGGCGCCGTGGAGCCCGGGACCGCGCCGCGGCGCTTCTGGTAGGCCTTGGCCCGCTCGAGGTCGTCGGCGAGCCGGCCGTCGCCGGAGAGTACGTCGGAGGTGGCCGGGCGGGTCAGGAGCTCGGCCACGCTCGGGGGGTCGAGCGGACGGCGCGTGGCGACGTCGCCGTACAGCGCCAGGATGTCGGCCGCCACCCCGCCTTCGCCGTAGGAGAAGAAGGGAGTCTCGCGTCGGTCGTTCGGCCGGTACGGCGTGACCGGCGTCGTGTCGGCGAAGACCGCCCGGTAGATGTCCGAGCGCGGACTGCTGACCTGATCGACCTGGTTGGCCGGCACCGGTCCGTTGTTGGTGGTGAAGCTCGCCGTGAGCCGGAGGTGCGCGTCGGGCCAGTCGCTCCAGTCCGGGAGCGTGCCCAGCGCGCCCGACGCCGACAGGATGCGCGGCGAGAAGTACACCGACACCCGGGCCCGCCCGGTGACCGGGTCGAAGCCGTTGGGGCAGGCGATCGGGATCAGCTGGCGCAGGACGACCACGGCAAGCTCCGTTCGTTCACGCGTAGGCGGCGCAGTAGGTGGACCAACGGTCGATGGCCTCGTAGCGATCGGCGAAAGCCAGGCCCGAGGACTCCGGACCACGTCCGGCTAGTCGCGCATTGGCTCCGTCGCCTAGCTGGAACTCCTGCGACACGGTGAAGCTGGCTTCCTTCTTGACCACACCCGCGTCGACCTCGACCGACACGGTGGCCTCACCGATGAGCAGTCGCTGGTTGACGCGGTACTCCAGGGCGAGCAGCAGCTCGACGGTGATGGTGATGAGCCCCAGCACCTCGATCTCGCCGACCAGGTCGATGCTCGCGAAGAGCGTGGTCTCGTCGACCAGCTCCAGCGCACCGGACGAGTCGTTGGTCACCTCGACCTTCTCGATCTCCAGGCCGAGGGAGAAGGAGGCCGAGAGCGAGCCCTTGGCCACGAAGACGTCGATCGCGATCTCGAAGATCACGCCGACGACCACCTCGACCCGCACCAGACCAGCGGGGTGCGGTGCTGCCTCGATCTCGATGGAGGCGAAGCCGCCGATGCCGAGCACCGTGATGGTCACCGGGTTGGCGCGGGTACCGACCGCGAAGGTCGTGACCAGCGCGCCGTCGTCGAAAGGGATCTCCACGCCGATGCCGACGTGCAGGTTGCTGAACCGGAAGACCCCGAAGCTGAGCGCCGGCAGCCCGAGGTCCAGGTTGACGTCGACGCTGGTGGGGAGGATGTCGACATCGAAGGTGGCAAGGGAGTCCGGCAGCAGGCTCGAGAGACCGTCGAGGAAGTTCAGCGGACCCACGAGGGCGATCTTGGCGATCTCGACGTCGAAGTCGGCCTTGGCGTCGGGGAGGTCGGAGTAGCTCACCTCCTCGACGTAGACCGCGATCAGCGGCAGGGCCGGCGGGAACTGCAACGCGACGTTCTTCAGGGAGAACTCGACGGTGTCGCGTGTCTCTCCGGCCGTCTCGAGGTCGAGCGAGACGCAACGCTCCAGGTTCAGACTGAGCTTGCTCGGCCCGCGGAACGGGTTCTCGAGGCCCTCCGCCCCGAGGTCGCTACGCACGCACAGGATGCGGGTGCCGCCCACGACGACCGACGAGATCGGCGGCTCCCAGTCAAAGCTGGTGCAGAGCTCGCTCGGCAGCCCGGGGATCTCGGACGGGGTGAAGGCGAAGCCGAACCTCGGCAGGCGTACGTCGCCGGCCAGGTCGGCATCCACGGTGAAGGCCTCCAGCAGCCAGTCCAGCGAGATGGCGCCGAACAGCTTGGGGAGGCCGGAGAGGGCCGAGGCCGGATCCCATGACGAGCCGGCAGAGGGCAAGGACACCGACTGCCCGATCGCCTGGCCGAACTGCGAGACCGAGAACTCCGGCGCCACCAGTCCGTTGGCGTCTCCGCTGAAGCCGAGGCTGGTCGGCGTCACGTGGTCGAGGTAGGTCGCCCCGAAGTTGGCCGCGGCGTTGCCGTGCTCGATCCAGCCCGCCGAGGGAATGACCTCCACGGGCTCCCCGACCTGTCCACGCAGGGCTTCAGCGGCGTCGTCACGCACCCGCGCGACCTCGATGGAGGGGTAGAAGGCCGGCTGTCGAGCGGCCCGCAGGTCGTCCGGCGATGCCCCTGAGGGGCCCCGCGCGCTGAAGACCACGCTGTCGGCGCTCAGCGTCGTGCTCCCGTCGCCGGGGACGATCTCGTCGGCGAAAGCAATCCGTTGGTCGGACATGGCCACGTCGCGCGTGGCCTTCGACGAAGCATCGGTGAGGTAGGCGACCACTCGCTGGCAGACACCGTGGGTGGCGGTCTCGAAGGCATACTCGATGCCGACGAAGGCCACCGAGCTCTCGAAGCTCACCGACGCCCCCGCCCGGTCGACCGCCGTGTAGGGCACCTTCAGCGGTTCGTCGTCCAGACCGAGCGGCTCGAAGGCAACCTCGGTGTCGATGGGTCCGGCCGAGTCGATCTCGCCGCGGCGGATCGCGAAGACCCCGCTCGCCGACATCTGGGAGAACAGGCTCGCGCGATCGTCGTCCGGGGCGAAGGGCCGCGGGGTGGTCACGGGGAGGTCGCTCACCGCGAGGTACTCGCTCGACTCGAGGTGGGCCACCGCAGCGCCTGACGAGTCGACGGCGAAGGTGCGCTCGGAGAGCGTGGCCACGCTGGCCGGGGTGCCGAACGGCGCCAGGTAGCCCCTGGTCACGACCGTCACGCTCGCATCGCGACCGGTCACGGCGCGGTGGTTCCAGGCGGCGACGAGGCCGGTGCCCGTCCAGCTCGCTTCCAGGTCCAGCCATCCCCCGGTGGCGCCGAGCCACAGTCGCTTCGCCTGCGCCGGCTCGTGGGCCGGGTACTCGCTGGTGTCGCTGGTGTCCCCCATGGCGCGCACGAGGTGCTTGCGATGCTGCGTGCTGACGGGGCGGGTGTAGGGATCCGTACCCTTGGCGATCGGATTCTCGGAGGGGTCGTAGCCCGGGGTCCACAAGGCCCGGACGATCAACGGATCGGCCGTCGACGGCTCGGTGACGATCCCCGCGGCGGAGTCGGTCAGACGGCCGAGTCGCGCGGTCCACTCCTCGGTCACGCCGCGGCGGGTCACCGGCCGGGCGGCCGAGGCGAAGCGGAAGCCGCCAGCGGGCGAGAGCCACAGTCCCTCGGGCAGCTCGAAGCTGGTGGTGTCGACTCCCGGAAGCCCCGTTGACTGAGGATCCACGCCCGCCTTGAGGTTGGCGCGGGGGTCCAGCACGAGCGCGTACTGCGCCCAGTCGAGCAGCGCTTCGAGGGTGTAGGGCAACGGCGCCTCGACCGACAGCACCACACGGGACTCACCGGCGACCCGATGGGCCATCTTGGTCTTCGATCCGGCGACGGTCGTCGTTTCTTCGTCGACGTGCTGGGCCGGCACGTAGATCCTGAGATAGGTCGCACCACTTCTCATCCGGACGAGTCGTTGGCCGGACCTCTTCAGGTTGACCAGCTGGACCCGCAGCCGGAGCTGGTCGGAGGCCCGAGCGATCCGGAGGGTCTCGCCCACGGGAAGCGCCGTGGCGGACGAGGTCAGCCCCGGGGTGATCAGCTCCCCGGGTGGCGCGGGCGCCCGGGCCCCGAACCACGTCAGGGCCACTCCCCCGCCGCCGGCAGCCAGCAGGGTGCGACGCGACCATCGGGTCTCGGCATGTCCGCTCATGAGCTCGGGCTCCCTCCAGGCCAGATGCGGGTCCCCCACCGTAGGGGGGTCCGCACCCGACGCGAGCGGCGAACTAGACCACTTCGCAGGGTTTAACCCGCGAGGTGGGACCAGTCGGCCGAGAGCTCTGACCAGGGCCCGACGGCCTTGATCTCCCCCTCGACCAGCACGACGACGCGGTCGGCCTGGGCCAGCGCAGCACGCTTGGACGTGGCACCGAGGACGGTCGTCCCCCGCTTGCGAAGCGCCGCCCAGAGCTCGACCTCGGTGGCGGCGTCGAGCGCGCTGGAGACGTCGTCGGCCAGCAGCAGCTCGGCGTCGGCGGCGAGCGCCCGGGCCAGTGCGAGCCGCTGGACCTGACCGCCCGAGAGTCGTACGCCGCGGTGCCCGACGAGCGAGTCGTGACCCCCGGCATCGGTGACGTCGCGCCGCATCCGGGCGTCGTCGATCGCCGCCTGCATGGGTCGGCTGTGGCCGAGTCGGATGTTGTCGGAGAACGTGCCCGACAGCACCCGCGGCACCTGGGCGACGTAGGCGACCTGGCCAGGACGTAGGAAGCTCTGGGCGTCCTCGATCTCCACACCGTTCCAGGAGATCGAACCGGTGTGGTCGACGAGCCCGGCCAGCGTGGCGAGCAGGCTCGACTTGCCGGAGCCGACCTGGCCGAGCAGCAGCACCAGCTCGCCGGCCTCGACCGACAGGTCGACGCCGATGGCGCCGCGGGTGCCGTCCTCGTGGACCGCTTCGACACCCTTCAGCTCGAGCCGCTGCAGCGGCACCCGGGACGCGGCGACCGGGTCGGGCGCCTCGCCGCTCACGAGATCGACGCCCTCGGGGAGGTCCATCAGGTCTCCCCCGCCGGCGAACGCGCTCGTCGCGACCTGCCACGAGCGGGTGCCCGGGGCCTCGGTGATCACCGATCCCGCGACCCGGCCGAACCAGTCGAAGCCGTTGACCGCGGAGGCCACGAGCAGCGCCGTGGCCAGACCCCAGCCACCCAGGAAGTACGTCGCCCACGCGGCGACCACGCCGAGCTGGACCATCACGATCGGCACGCCGTCGAGGACCGCCTGCACGCGGTGCTCGAAGACCGCGGCCTCCACGCGGCCGCTGTCGACCTTGCGCAGGTGCCGGTGCGCGTCGGGAGTGGCTGCGGCCAGCTTGACCGTGCGGGCGGACTCGAGGACCGAGACCAGCGAACGACCGAAGCCGGCACGCGCCGCGGAGGAGGCCGTGGCGGAGCGGCCGGCGATCGGCCGACCGATGGTCGAGGCAAGCGCGGAACCGACCATCACGGCCAGCAGCACGCCGCCGGCGAGCAGGCTCCAGCCGGCGATCGCCGTCACCACGACGATCACCAGGCCGGTGCCGAAGTCGACCCAGCGGTCGGCGTAGCGGGCGTAGCGGTCGGCATCCATCGAGCGGGCGACGACCTCGCCCGGAGGCGTCCGGCCGAGGCGGTGCTGCTCGGTCTGACCGATCAGCACCGACATCCGCACCCGCAGCATCACCGCGACCCACCAGCGCGGGTAGCGCCGGATCGCAGAGGCGAGCACCAGCGGAGCGGCCAGCAGGGAGATCACGAGTGCGACCGCGAGCCCCCACGGGGACCCACCGGCCTTGAGGTCCTCGACGAGGCGACCCCACACGAAGCCGGTGAGCGCACCGAAGGCGCCGACCAGCGAGGTGGCGACGAAGAAGCCGATGGCAGCGAGGCCCCACGCGGGGTGGATGAACAGCGCCTTGGTGATGCCTCGCGCCAGGCTCGACGACGGGGCGGTCTCCGGCGACGACGGCGCCGGTCCGACGCGGCGGGTGCCGCCGACCTGGGTCACGCCCGACGCGTGCTCGGGCTCGGCGTCTGCGGAGTCGTCGAGCCGCTCCACGTCGACACTGGCCTGCAGCAGCGTGCGGAAGGGGCCGTCGACCACGACCAGCGTGGCGCGCGGACCCTGCTGGATCACGGTGCCGGCCTCGAGGACCGCCACGGTGTCGGCGCGGGCCGTTGTCGAGAGGCGGTGGGCGATGAGGACGCCGGTGCGACCGGTGAGCAGCCGGTCGGCTGCCCGGACGACCAGGGCCTCGGTGAAGGGGTCCATCCGCGCGGTCGCCTCGTCGAGCACGACCACCGAGACGTCACGCACCAGCAGCCGGGCGAACGAGACCAGCTGGGCCTCCCCCGACGACAGCGTCGAGCCACCGGGCCCGAGCAGGGTGTCGAGTCCGTCAGGCAGCCCGGCGACCCAGGAGTCGAGACCGAGCTCGGTGACCGCTCCTTGCACCCGCTCTCGGGGCAGATCGGCGAAGAGGGCGATGTTCTCGGCGAGGGTGCCGGCGACGATCTCGGTGCGTTGGGTGACCACACCCACGGCGGCGCGCAGCTGCTGGAGGTCGAGGTCGAGCACGTCGATGCCGCCCAGCAGGACCGTGCCCCGCTCGGGCTCGACCGCTCGAGAGACCAGCGAGGCCAGCGTCGACTTGCCGGACCCGGTGCGCCCGACCAGCGCGCAGGTGCGACCGGCCGGGACGAGGAGGTCGACGTCGTGCAGCGCAAAGGTGCCCTGCTCGTAGGAGAAGTGCAGGTCGCGCAGCTCGAGGCTGAGAGCGCCCTCGGGCACCGGGAGACCACCACTCGGCTCGGGCGCGATCTCGAGCAGCTGGCGCAGACGCAGGATCGCGCCGAGCCCTGCCTGGAGGTCGGGCAGCCACTGGGTCAGGTGGTTGATCTGGCCGACGAACGTCGAGGTGACCAGGAACAGGGTGACCAGCCGAGCGACCGAGAGATCGTCGGAGACCACCAGGGCGATGCCGGAGACCGCGACGCCGGCGAGCAGGGCGTGCAGCAGCAGGCCGGCGCGCCGGGTCACCTGGACCTCGAGCAGCAGGACCCGGTCGAAGAGGTGGTGGACCCGCGCGGACAGCTCGGCGAGGCGTCGTACGACGTGGGCCTGGCCGAGGCTCGTCCGGAGGTCGTCGCGCCCGGCGATGCCCTCCTCCAGCGCCGCGGCGTGGTCGGTCCAGGCGATCTCCTCCTCGATCTTGCGCGTGGCGATCTCGGGCAGCAGCGGACGCACCACCGCCACGGCGGCCACGCCGAAGGCCGGGAAGAGGAACCAGGCCGGCCACCAGGTCAGGCCCGCGACGATCCACATGGGCAGCGTTGCGAAGACCGTGCGCAGCACCTCCCACACCTGGCGGCGCACCAGGCTGCCGACCTCCCAGGTGTCGTCGTCGACCCGGTCGAGGACCTCGCCGACCGCCTGCTCGGAGAGCTGGGCCAGCGGCTGGTGGAGGGCGGCGCTGAGCAGGTCGGCCCGCAGCGTGCCTTCGGCCCGGTCACAGATCGCGGCCCAGACCGTGCGGCCGGCGGTGTCGAGGAGCGCGGCTCCCACCACGCAGAGCGCGAGCAGCCAGACCAGGGCTTCGGTCGGGTCCTCGGCAAGCCTGCCCGCGACGACCGTGCCGAGCACGGCGCCGAGCGCGCCCACTGCCGAAGCGACCAGCGCCACCACCGTGGCCGGGCCCCGCAGACGACGCCAGCTGATCTGGCGCTCGGGGTCGGACCCGGTCACACGCACGACCGACCCGTCCTCGAGGAACGAGGACGGGCCGGTCTCGGCGTTGCGGTGGTCAGTGGTGGTCATCGGTGTGAACGCTACGCGGGCGCACCGACAATGCGCCTCTGGTTTTACAGCGCAGCGAGCGCCTCGTTGAGCGTGGCGGAGGGCCGCATGACGGCCTCGGTCTTGGCGTCGTCGGGACGGTAGTAGCCCCCGATGTCGGCCGGGCTGCCCTGGACGGCATTGAGCTCGCCCACGATGGTGTCCTCGCCGGCGGCCAGCGTCTCGGCGAACGGCTTGAAGACCTCCGCCAGGGCGGTGTCCTCGGTCTGCGCAGCGATCTCCTGGGCCCAGTACATCGCCAGGTAGAAGTGCGAGCCACGGTTGTCGATGCCGCCGATCTTGCGCGTCGGCGACTTGTCCTGGAGCAGGAACGTCGCGGTCGCGGCGTCGAGGGTGTCAGCGAGCACCTGGGCACCCTTGTTGTCGGCATACCCGGCAAGGTGCTCGAGCGAGGCGGCCAGGGCGAAGAACTCGCCGAGGCTGTCCCAGCGCAGGTAGTTCTCGTCGATGAGCTGCTTGATGTGCTTGGGCGCCGAACCGCCGGCGCCGGTCTCGAACAAGCCGCCACCGTTCATCAGCGGCACGATCGAGAGCATCTTGGCCGACGTGCCGACCTCGAGGATCGGGAACAGGTCGGTGTTGTAGTCGCGCAGCACGTTGCCGGTCACCGAGATGGTGTCCTCGCCCTTGCGGATCCGCTCGAGCGAGTAGGCACAGGCCTCGGCCGGCGCCATGACCTCGATGGTCAGCCCCTCGGTGTCGTGCTCGCCGAGGTACTTCTCGACCAGCCCGATGAGGTTGGCGTCGTGGGCGCGGGCCTTGTCGAGCCAGAAGATCGCGGGGGTCTGCGAGGCGCGGGCGCGGGTCACGGCCAGCTTGACCCAGTCGCGGATCGGGTCGTCCTTGGTCTGGCAGGCGCGCCAGATGTCGCCCGGCTCCACGGTGTGCGACATCAGCACGTCGCCGGCCGCGTTGCGGACCTCGACGGTGCCGGCGGCCGGCATCTCGAAGGTCTTGTCGTGCGAGCCGTACTCCTCGGCGGCCTTCGCCATCAAGCCGACGTTGGGCACCGAGCCCATGGTGGCGGGATCGAAGGCGCCGTGGGCGCGGCAGTCGTCGATGACGGTCTGGTAGACGCCGGCGTAGGAGGAGTCGGGGATGACGGCGAGGCAGTCGTCCTCGTTGCCGTCGGGGCCCCACATGTGACCCGAGGTGCGGATCATGGCGGGCATCGAGGCATCGATGATGACGTCGGAGGGCACGTGCAGGTTGGTGATGCCCTTGCGGTCATCGACCATCGCCATGCGCGGGCCGTCGGCCAGGCCCTGCTTGACGGCAGCGGCGATGGCGTCGCCGTCGGGCAGGTCGGCCACGCTCGACATGAGCGCACCGAGGCCGTCGTTGGGGCTGATGCCTGCGGCCGCGAGCTGCTCGCCGTACTGCTCGAAGAGAGTGGGGAAGAACGCCTGGACGGCGTGGCCGAAGATGATCGGGTCGGAGACCTTCATCATCGTGGCCTTCAGGTGCACCGAGAACAAGACGTCCTCGGCCTTGGCCCGGGCGATCTGCTCGGTCAGGAAGCGACGCAGCGCCGCGACGTTCATGAACGTGCCGTCGACGACCTCGCCGGCCAGCACCTTGATGGAGTCCTTCAGGACGGTCTCGCCCTCGGCGCCGACGTGGACGATCGAGAGCGTGTCGGCGGCCTCGAGGATGACCGACAACTCGTTGCTGAAGAAGTCGTCCTGCCCCATGGTCGCGACGTTGGTCTTCGACTCGGGGGTCCAGGCACCCATGCGGTGGGGGTACTGCTTGGCGTAGCCCTTGACCGCGGCGGGCGCGCGACGGTCGGAGTTGCCCTCGCGCAGGACCGGGTTGACCGCGGAGCCCTTGGTCTTGTCGTAGCGGGCCCGGGTCTCCTTGTCCTCGTCGCTCTGCGGGTTCTCGGGGTAGTCGGGCAGGTCGTAGCCCTGGCCCTGGAGCTCCGTGATCGCGGCCTTCAGCTGCGGGATCGACGCCGAGACGTTGGGCAGCTTGATGATGTTGGCCTCGGGCTTGGTCGCCAGCTCGCCCAGCTCGGCGAGGTGGTCGGCCACCCGCTGCTCGTCGGTCATCCGCTCGGGGAACTGGCTGATGATGCGCCCGGCGAGCGAGATGTCGCGGGTCTCGACGTCGACACCGGCCTTGGCGGCGTACGCCGCGATGATCGGGAGGAAGGAGTACGTCGCGAGCAGCGGCGCCTCGTCGGTGTGGGTGTAGATGATCTTCGCGGTTGCAGCGGTTTCAGCCATGGGTCGGACACTCCTGGAGTGGATCTAGGCGTGGATTCGTCTTGACGTCAAGATACCTGACTTCGTGAACAGGTCGTCACCCGGCAGCCTCGCACGTCGACGCAGCCAGCACTACAGTTCTGCCACCGCTCGATCGACGGCGGTGTCGCAGGTTTGGACCGGACTCTCGAAGGGCAGACAGCCGCTCATGGACGACCTCACCCCCACCCTGGCCCAGAAGCTCTCGGCCGAAGCGATCGGCACCTTCGTGCTCGTCGTGTTCGGCGTCGGCGCCGCCATCAACCAGAGCGGCGACATCGCCGCCATCGGGCTCTCCTTCGGCATCGCGATCATCGCGATGGTCTATGCGTTCGGTCGGATCTCCGGCGGCCACTTCAACCCCGCGGTCTCCGTGGGAGCGGCGATCAGCGGCCGGATCTCCTGGAAGGATGCCGGCCTCTACTCCGCGGCCCAGGTCTGCGGTGGCTTCATCGCCGGCCTCTTCCTCGCGATCGTCTATGCCGCCGGCGACACCGGCTACTCCTTCGGCGACGACGACCTCGGCGCCAACTTCTTCGGCGACCGGGGTGGCATCGACCTGTTCAGCGCGCTGCTCGTCGAGATCGTGCTGACCGCGCTCTTCCTCGTCGTGATCCTCGCGGTCACCGACGAGCGCAACGAGCACCCGGCGTTGGCGCCCCTCGCGATCGGGCTGACGCTCTCCGCCATCCACTTCGTGGCCATCCCGCTCACCGGCACCTCGGTCAACCCGGCCCGCTCGATCTCGGTGGCGTTCTTCTCCGGGGGCGACGCGATCCTGCAGCTCTGGGTGTTCATCCTCGCGCCGCTGCTCGGTGCTGCGATCGCCGGTCTCCTCTACCCCGCGCTGTTCGGTCGGGTCAGCGAGCCGGTGCCCGGATCGGGCGTCAACTTCACGCCCAAGGCTGCGGTGCCCGGCTACGGCCAGCCCGACGCCTTCCAGCAGCAGTGGAACCAGCCCGTCGACCAGGCCCAACCCGGCGCCACGGGCTACACCTCGGCAGCGACCGCAGCCCCGGCCGCCCAGCCCCAGCAGCCGATCATCCAGGACGGCTGGCAGTGGGACCCGCAGGCCCAGCAGTGGATCCCGGCCCAGCAGCAGGCCCCGCAGGCCCCCCAGGTGCCCCAGGCACCCCAGCAGACGACTCAGCAGCCGACCCAGCAGGGTTGGTCCCAGCCCTACGGCGACGCCGACGGACGCACCCAGGTGCGACCGCCCGACTGAGGGCCGATCGAAGGCCCCTCAACCCAGGTGCTTCGAGGTGCGCCCGCGCTGCTAGCGTCGGGCGCACTTGTCCGACCCATTTTCGTAGACATCCAAAGGGAGTCGTCGTGAGCTCTGCTCCGTTGAAGGTCGCCGTCACCGGTGCCGCCGGCCAGATCGGTTACAGCCTGCTTTTCCGTCTTGCGAGCGGTGCGCTGCTCGGTGACCGCCCGATCGAGCTGCGCCTGCTCGAGATCACCCCGGCCCTCAAGGCCCTCGAGGGCGTCGTCATGGAGCTCGACGACTGCGCCTTCCCCAACCTGGCCGGCGTGGAGATCGGCGACGACGCCGAGAAGATCTTCGACGGCGTCAACCTCGCCCTGCTCGTCGGCGCCCGCCCGCGCGGTCCCGGCATGGAGCGCGGCGACCTGCTCAGCGCCAACGGCGCGATCTTCACCGCCCAGGGCAAGGCGCTCAACAACGTCGCCGCTGACGACGTCCGCATCGGCGTCACCGGCAACCCGGCCAACACCAACGCGCTGATCGCGATGAAGAACGCCCCCGACATCCCGGCGGCGCGCTTCTCGGCCCTGACCCGCCTCGACCACAACCGGGCGATCTCGCAGCTGGCCGCCAAGACCGGCGCACCCGTGACCGACATCAAGAAGATGACGATCTGGGGCAACCACTCGGCCACGCAGTACCCCGACCTGTTCCACGCCGAGGTCGGCGGCCGCAACGCCGCCGAGGTCGTCGGCGACCAGGACTGGCTCGAGAACACCTTCATCCCGACCGTCGCCAAGCGCGGCGCCGCGATCATCGAGGCCCGCGGCTCGTCCTCGGCAGCCTCGGCCGCCTCGGCCACCGTCGACGCCGCCCGCGACTGGCTGCTCGGCTCGGCCGAGAACGACTGGGTCTCCATGGCCGTCGTCTCCGACGGTTCCTACGGCGTGCCGGAGGGTCTCATCTCCTCCTTCCCCGTCGTCACCAAGAACGGTGACTGGGAGATCGTCCAGGGCCTGGAGATCGATGACTTCTCCCGCGCCCGCATCGACGCCTCGACCGCTGAGCTCGACGACGAGCGTGCGGCCGTCACCGAGCTGGGATTGATCTGAGCAAGCCGCGCGGCTGAGGGACGAAGCCGCGACCGGCGCGTCGAGACCCGGTGCGCTGCGCAGAACGGCCGCCACCCACTGAGCGTGGGTGGCGGCCGTTCGGCATGCGAGGCTAGAGAGGTTGCTCGGGGATGTCCCCGGCCAGGAAGTACAGCGCCGCTGCCACGCCGACGAGAAGGCCGACGTCGATGAATCGGTGTCGTACGGCGAGCATCCCGGCGTCGCGCTGCGGGAGCACGAGCCGCGCCAACCCGGCGGCGGCCAGTGCGCCGGCCACGACCCGGAGTCCGACGCGCCAGTCGTCCCAGGCGACCAGCGCCACGCCGAGCGCGGCCACGAGCAGCACCCCGAGGTAGAAGGCGCCGCCGATCGTCGAGGGGTAGCGCCGATCCAGCGGCTCGGCCGGCTCGACGTACTCGGTCGGCTCGGCTTCCTCGATCGGCTCGGCTTCCTCGGTGGGCTCGCTCATCGGCTCAGGCCAGAGCCCGCTCGGCGCTGGTGACGATGTTGGAGAGCAGCATCGCGCGCGTCATCGGGCCGACCCCACCAGGGTTGGGCGAGACCCAGCCGGCGGTCTCCCAGACGTCGTCGGCGAGGTCGCCGGCGATCTTGCCGTCGACGCGCGAGACACCCACGTCGAGCAGCGCTGCGCCGGGCTTGATCATGGCGCCGGTGATGATGCCGGGGACCCCGGCTGCAGCCACCACGATGTCTGCCTGCCGCACGTGGGCGGCCAGGTCGCGGGTGCCGGTGTGGCACAGCGTGACCGTGGCGTTCTCCGAGCGACGGGTCAGCAGGAGGCCGAGCGGGCGACCCACGGTGAGCCCGCGGCCGACCACGACGACCTCGGCGCCGTTGAGCTCCACCCCGTGGCGGCGCAGCAGCTCGATGCAGCCGATGGGGGTGCACGGCAACGAGCCGGTCTCCCCCAGCACGAGCTTGCCGAGGTTGGTCGGGTGCAGACCGTCGACGTCCTTGTCGGGGTCGACCCTCGACAGCAGGGCGAACTCGTCGAGCCCGGTCGGCTGCTGCACCAGGAAGCCGGTGCAGGACGGGTCGGCGTTGAGCTCGTCGATGACGGCCTCCACCTCGGCCTGGGTGGCGGTGGCGGGCAGGTCGCGGCGGATCGACTCGATGCCGATCTCGGCGCAGTCCTTGTGCTTGGCGCCGACATACCAGTGCGAGCCGGGGTCGTCGCCGACCAGCACGGTGCCGAGGCCGGGGTGGATGCCGGCGGCGTTGAGGACCTTGACCCGCTCGGTGAGCTCGGCCTTGATGGCCTTGAGGGTGGCGGTGCCGTCGAGGCGTTGGGCGGTCATTGGCGTCATCCTGTCATCTGTGGGGGTGTCCTGGGTTGCACTCGGCGGGTACGTCACCGGGTCTCGACACGCGGGTCACGGCTTCGCAAGCTCAGCCGTGCCGCTTGCTCGACCACCGACGATCGCGTCCTCGCAGGCTCGGTCGCGATCAGTGTGCGAAGTGACGGGTGCCGGTGAAGTACATCGTGACGCCGGCAGCGGTGCAGGCATCGATGGTGAGCTGGTCGCGCATCGAACCGCCCGGCTGGACGATGGCGCTGACGCCGGCGTCGAGCAGGAGCTGGGGGCCGTCCTCGAACGGGAAGAAGGCGTCCGAGGCGGCGACCGAGCCGGCAGCCCGCTCCCCCGCCCGTGTGACCGCGAGCTTGCAGGAGTCGACGCGGTTGACCTGGCCCATGCCGACACCGACCGAGGCGCCGTCCTTGGCGAGCAGGATCGCGTTGGACTTCACCGAACGGCAGGCCTTCCACGCGAACGCGAGGTCGGCGAGGACCTCGGGTGAGGCGGGCTCACCGGAGGCGAGGGTCCAGGTCGACGGGTCGTCGCCGCCACCCTCGACTTCGGCCGTGACGTAGTCGCGCTGCTGGAGGAGCACGCCGCCGGAGATCGGACGGAGCTCGACCTCTCCGGTCGCCACCGGCTCGCAGACCAGGAGCCGCACGTTCTTCTTCGCGCTCAGCACCTCGACGGCGCCGTCCTCGTAGGCCGGAGCCACGACGACCTCGGTGAAGACCTCGGCGACCTGGCGGGCCATCTCGACCGAGACCGGCACGTTGGTGGCGATCACGCCGCCGAAGGCCGAGACCGGGTCGCAGGCGTGGGCCCGGCGGTGCGCCTCGGCCACGTCGGCGCCGACGGCGATGCCGCACGGGTTGGCGTGCTTGATGATCGCGACGGTCGGCTCGTCGAAGGTGTAGGCCGCGCGGCGGGCAGCGTCGGAGTCGAGGTAGTTGTTGTAGGACATCTCCTTGCCGTGCAGCTGCGTCGCCTGAGCGAGGCCACCGCCGGTGGGGCTGACGTAGAGAGCGGCACCCTGGTGGGGGTTCTCGCCGTAGCGCAGCGCGGCGGACTTGTCCCACGTGCCTCCGATCCAGGCCGGGAAGCCCGTCCCTTCGGAGGTGTCGGTCAGCACGTTGCCCATCCACGAGGCGACAGCGACGTCGTACGACGCGGTGTGCACGAACGCCTCGGCGGCGAGCGTCTTGCGCTGAGCCAGCGTGAAACCACCGGCGGCAACCGCGGCGAGCACGTCGGCGTAGCGGTCGGGCGAGGTCACGATCGCGACCGACGGGTGGTTCTTGGCGGCCGCGCGGACCATCGAGGGCCCACCGATGTCGATCTGCTCGACGCACTCGTCAGGGGCGGCACCCGAGGCGACGGTGTCGGTGAAGGGGTAGAGGTTGGAGATCACCAGGTCGAACGGCTCGACCCCGAGCTCGGCGAGCTGGGCGACGTGGGAGTCCAGACGCCGGTCGGCCAGGATCCCGGCGTGCACCTTGGGGTGCAACGTCTTGACCCGGCCATCGAGGCACTCGGGGAAGCCGGTCAGGTCCTCGACCTTGGTGACCGGGATCCCGAGCCCCTCGATCAGCGCCGCAGAGCCACCGGTCGAGACCAGGGCGACGCCCGCCTCGTGCAGGGCCCGGACCAGGTCGTCGAGCCCGGACTTGTCGTAGACCGACACCAGCGCTCGGCGGATCGGGATCTGCTCGTTCAGGACATCGACCATCGGGGGTCTCCTCATCTCGTGACGGGGGCCACCCAGGCGTTCGATGGCCTCACTATTTCCCCTGAGACGGGGCACTCCCCGGTGGTCGCCCACCTGCGCCAGTCGTGTGCCCTCACCCTAAAGGTTGGCAGCGCGCCGTCCGAACCGGACCTGCCTGCCCTCTACCGAGAAGCCCTCACGGGCCATCCGCCCGACGGCATCGACGAGCATGGTCCGCTCGGCGGCCTTGATCCGCTCGTGCAGCGACTCGACGGTGTCGTCGGGCTCGACCAGCACCGCGCTCTGGGCCACGATCGGGCCGGTGTCGACCCCCGCGTCGACGACGAACAGCGTGCAGCCGGTGACCTTGACGCCATACGCCAGAGCATCGGCCGGCCCCTGCATGCCGGGGAAGGACGGCGAGAGCGCGGGGTGGGTGTTGACCACGCGGCCACCGAGCGCAGTCAGGAACTCCTCGCCCACGAGCTTCATGAACCCGGCCAGGACGACGATGTCGGGACGGTGGGCCGCGACCTCGGCGGCGAGGGCGACGTCCCAGTCACGGCGCTCGGCGTGGTCCTTGACCCGCTGCACGAAGGTCGGGATGTCGGCGCGCTCGGCCCGCTCGAGGCCCTCGATGCCGTCGCGGTCGGCTCCGACCGCGACGATCTCGGCGCCGTAGTCGCTGCGCGCGCCGGCGTCGATGAGGGCTTGGAGGTTGGTGCCGGCCCCGGAGACGAGGACGACGATTCGGGCGGGCTGCAGCGGCACGCCCGAGACCCTACTGCGTGGGCTCGCCGTCGAGGACGATCTCCACGGGCATGGACCGGCGTTGCCACCAGGTCATCGCCAGGGCACCGATCAGGCCACCGATCCCGAACGACGTGACGGCGTGCAACGTCACGTCGAAGGCGTAGGGCGCCACGTCGCGCATCCGGCCCGGGCCCACGGCACCGCCGGCGAGCGATGCCGCCATACCGAACAGGAGGCCGGCGAGGATCCCGCCGGCGCACCCGCGGACGGCTGCGTCGGTGTAGCCGAACACCGGGAAGCGCCGCTGGTGGAGCAGGACCGCCACGAACGCGACGAGCAACGGCAGCGCCACCAGCCAGGCCGTCCAGCCACTCGTCGGGCCCTCGTCGGGAAGGGCCGCCAGCATCGGGAAGGCCGGCAGTGGTCCGAGGACGACCATGCTGGGCGCCACGAGGGTGCCGGTGCCGACCATGAAGCCGGGACCGAGCAGATAGCTGCCGGAGAAGACGACCGCGTTGGGCACGAGCAGCAGGCTGACCACGACGATGATCGCGGTGGCTCCCAGGTCGGCGTCGAGCTGCGACAGCACGTTGGCGGCGGTGCTGAGGTCGGCGAGCAGGGCGATGGCCAGGACCAGCGACGACACCGCCACCCACAGCAGCAGCAACCGACGCACGATGTCGCCGGCGGCGCGCACGGTCAGGGGCAGGGCAGAGGTCCAGATCGCCGCTCGTCCGGAGCCGATGGCGATGGCCGGGACCCCCACGAACAGGCAGAGCGCCAGGGCCCACAGCACCGCGCTCGAGGTGCTGGGGGCTGTCGCGCGGGTCGAGGCCAGGGTGGCGACTGCCACGGTCACCAAGACGTAGCCGGTGCTCAGCAGTAGCCCTGCAACAGGGACGGTGAGGTCGCGCTGTCCGTCGGCGATCTCACCGACGTCGGGACCGTGGCCGGAGATCGACGCCCCCACGCGCTGACCGATCCGCCACAACGCCCAGGCACTCAGCACGGTGATGCCGAGAGGTAGTGCGCCGATGGCGACCCCTTCGACCCGGACCCCCGAGCCGTGACCCATCAACCAGGCCAGCGCTCCGGTGCGCAAGCCGTCGCGCGGGACCCCGTGAGCTCCGCCGTCGCTCAGGAACCAACCCACGACACCCGCAGCGAGGCAGACCAGCAACGTGCTCGCCGCGGCCGCGGCTCCACCCAGGGTCGCCACCAGGACCAGCGGGCGCCGCGTGGCGAGGTCGGAGCGCACGTCACCGGCGCGCTGGCGCCCGACGGCGCGATCGGCGTCGTCTCGAGAAGGCAGCAGGGAGGTCATGACCCATCCATCTTCGCTCGCACCGCGGCCTCCGCGGGGCAGGCACGCCGGGGCCACCGGCGTTGCCGGGGTCGACTACCGTGGAGCGGTCATGAGAGATCCTGAGAAGTTCGATGCGTTCTACAAGGACGCCCGCGAGCGACTGCTGGCGCAGACCTTCGCTCTCACCGGCGACCTCGCGGCCTCGCGGCGCGCCGTGCGCGACGCCTTCGTCGTGGCGTGGCACCACTGGCGCAAGCTGTCCACCCACGCCGACCCCGAGAGCGTCGTACGACCGCATGCGTGGCGCCTCGCGCAGCGCAACCACACCGCTCGGGTCTGGCACCGCGACAAGGACATCAGCCCCGATGTGAAGGCCACGCTCGACGCCCTCAACAAGCTCAGCGCCGTGCAGCGCCGCACGCTGGTGCTCACCCAGCTCGCAGCCGTGTCGATGCCGCAGATGGCCCGCGAGGTCGGAGTCCCCCTCGAGCTCGCCGAGCGTGAGCTGCAGCACGCCACCACCCAGGTCTCGCTCCAGCTCGACGTGCAGGCCGCCGCGCTCCGTCCTCGCTTCGACGACGTGGCCGCGTCCGTCGCCGATGCCGTTGGCTGGTCGCGAGCCAGCATCGTGCGTCGCGCCGGGGCCGCCCGCCGCCGTACCCACACCGGCATCGGCGTCGTCGCCGCGGTCACCGCCCTCGTGGTGAGCGGCGTGGTCGTCTCCAACGCCACCGGGGCGCGCCCCACCCTCGACCGCTCGTCGGCCACCGCACCGGGTGACGCCGCCGCATCAGGGACTCCGAGCACGCCGTCGTCCTCCGACCCCGCCGCCGGGGTCACCGATCCCCCGCCGCCGACGCTGCCGCAGACGAGCCTCCTGGGTGCCGCCGAGCTGGGTGCCCGCTACGACCGCAACTGGTCCGTCGTCAGCACCGGCATGAACGACGAGGGCACCGGACTCGTGATGCCCTGCCAGCTCGAGCGGTACGCCGACCCGCGCGGCGAAGCAGCGCTGGTGCGGGCCTATCGCGCCAAGGAGACGAAAAAGCTCCCCAAGATCGAGGCCACCCACTTCACCGAGCTGTCGTCGTCGACCAAGCGCGCCCGCAAGGCCTTCACCACCACGGCCTCCTGGTTCGGCGACTGCCAGCAGGACAAGGCCTACCTGATCTCCACCGCGACCCCCAAGGGCGTCGGCGACCAGGCCATCCAGCTCGTGCTGCGCACGCAGAGCAAGCCGAAGAACACCTTCGTGATCAGTGTCGCCCGCACAGGCGCCTTCACGACCACCACCGTGCTGACCACGGCGCTCGACGACGAGCCAGGCCTCGCCGGCCGTCGTGCCTCCGCACGCCTGCTCTCGGCCGCGGTCGACAAGCTCTGCTCACTGCCCAACGGCGGGGCGTGCGGCGCCGACGGGGTTCCGCGACTCGCCGTCCGAGCGCCCATCAAGGCCGGCGATGCACCAGCCATGCTCTCCGAGCTGGACCTTCCGCCACTCGGCGGTGTCAAGAAGGGCTGGGTCGGCACCGAACCCCGCAAGCCCATCACCAACGATGCGGCGTCGTCGTGCGACGCCACGTCGTTCAGCGGACGCTTCGAGGGCAAGCCGTTCACCAACAACGCCACCCGCACGTTCGTGATCCCCGGGGCCAAGCTGCCCAAGGAGTTCGGGCTGACCCAGACCGTGGGCTCCCTGCCGGGCAACCGGGCTGCCGCACTCGTCGAGCGAGTGCGCGACAAGCTGGGCTCGTGCGACTCGATCAACACCGACGTCACCCGGATCGCACGCACCGAGGGCAAGGACCGCTCGTTGACGGCCTGGCGGGTCGAGCTCGAGGTCACTGACGACCGCACGGTCGTCTTCTTGATGGCCATCCTCCGTGACAAGACGTCGGTCTCGCAGCTCGGCTTCCTTCCCAACGCACCCTCGGACCTACCGCCCAGCTCGTTCGTAGCGCTCGCGCAGCGGGCACTCGACCGGTTGGGCGAGCTGCGCGGTCCGCGAAAGTCCTGACCGGCCACGGTGCGCGAGCTGATGGCGACCGCCATCGGGCGCGCAGACCCGGGCGCCCGCGAAAAATGACTAACGCGTGAATCACCGGCACCAGGTGCCGGTGATTCACGCGCTAGTGGTGGATCAGAGGTTCTTCAGGATCTCGCGCATCAGCTCAGCGGTCTCGGACGGCGTCTTGCCGACCTTGACGCCGACGGCCTCGAGGGCCTCCTTCTTGGCCTGCGCCGTGCCCGAGGAGCCGGACACGATGGCGCCCGCGTGGCCCATGGTCTTGCCCTCGGGAGCGGTGAAGCCCGCGACGTAGCCGACGACCGGCTTGGTCACGTGGTCCTTGATGTAGGCCGCTGCCCGCTCCTCGGCATCGCCACCGATCTCGCCGATCATCACGATCGCCTTGGTGTCGGGGTCGGCCTCGAACGCCGCGAGGGCGTCGATGTGGGTGGTGCCCACGATGGGGTCACCACCGATGCCGATGGCGGTCGTGAAGCCGTAGTCCTTCAGCTCGTACATCATCTGGTAGGTCAGCGTGCCGGACTTCGACACCAGACCGACCGGACCGGAGCCCGAGATGGTGTGGGGCGTGATGCCGGCCAGCGACTCGCCGGGGGTGATGATGCCCGGGCAGTTGGGCCCGATCATCCGGGTGGGCTTGCCCTCGAGGTAGGCCCACACCTCAGCGGTGTCCTGCACCGGGACGCCCTCGGTGATGACGACGAGCAGCTCGATGCCGGCGTCGATCGCCTCGATGCAGGCATCCTTGGTGAAGGCCGGCGGCACGAAGAGCACCGACACGTTGGCGCCGGTCTCCTTCATGGCCTCGGCGACGTTGCCGAAGACGGGCAGGTCCTTGCCACCCAGCTCCACGTTGGTGCCGGCCTTGCGGGCGTTGACGCCACCCACGATGTTGGAGCCCGACTCGACCATGAGGGTCGTGTGCTTGGAGCCCATCCCGCCCGTCATGCCCTGGACGATGATCTTGGAGTCCTTGTTCAGGTAAATGCTCACTGTGATGTCCTCGTCTGATCTCAGGCGTTCGCCAGCTCGGCGGCCTTGTCGGCCGCGCCGTCCATGGTGTCGACCGTCGTCACCAGCGGGTGGTTCAGCTCCGCAAGGATCGCGCGGCCCTTCTCGACGTTGTTGCCGTCGAGGCGGACGACGAGCGGCTTGGTGGCCGCGTCGCCGAGGATCTCCAGGGCACCCTTGATGCCGTTGGCGACCTCGTCGCAGGCGGTGATGCCGCCGAAGACGTTCACGAACACGCTCTTGACCTGCGCGTCGTTGAGGATCACGTCGAGGCCGTCGGCCATCACCTGGGCGTTGGCGCCGCCACCGATGTCGAGGAAGTTCGCCGGCTTCACGCCGCCGTGAGCCTCACCGGCGTACGCGACGACGTCGAGGGTCGACATGACCAGACCCGCGCCGTTGCCGATGATGCCGACCTGGCCGTCGAGCTTGACGTAGTTGAGGCCCTTGGCCTTCGCCTTGGCCTCGAGCGGGTCGGCGGCGTCCTTGTCCTCGAACGCGGCGTGGTCCTCGTGGCGGAACTCGGCGTTCTCGTCGAGCGAGACCTTGCCGTCGAGCGCCTCGAGCTTGTCACCGGCCAGGCGAGCCAGCGGGTTGACCTCGACGAGCGTGGCGTCCTCCTCGACGAAGCACTTCCACAGCGCCAGCACGGTCTGCACGGCCTGCTCGGTGAGGACCTCGGGGAAGCCGGTCTCCGCGACGATCTCGCGGGCCTTGGCCTCGTCGACGCCGGTGCCGGCGTTGATGGCGATCTTCTTGATCGCGTCGGGGTTGGTCTCGGCGACCTCCTCGATCTCGACACCACCCTCGATGCTCGCGATGCAGAGGTACTGACGGTTGGACCGGTCGAGCAGGAAGGAGAAGTAGTACTCCTCCTCGATCGACGCGGCCGGGGCGATGAGCACCCGGTGCACGGTCAGGCCCTTGATCTCCATGCCGAGGATCGCGGTGGCGTGCTGCCTCCGCCTCGTCGGGCGTCTTGGCCAGCTTGACGCCGCCGGCCTTGCCGCGGCCCCCAGCCTTGACCTGGGCCTTGACGACGCACACACCGAGCTTCTCGGCAGCGGCGCGGGCCTCGGCCGGCGTGGTCGCGACGATCCCGGGCGCTCCCGGTACGTCATGCTTGGCGAAGAGCTCCTTCGCCTGAAACTCCATCAGATCCACTGGTCCACCATGTCCTCATAGTTGCGTGGGCAGCCGACTCAGGCCGCGCATGTACGTGGGTTTCTCCGCTCGGCACCCTAGTCCTGCCCAGCAGGGAGCGGACGACGAGGTCCACGATCCCGCTCTTGTGGAGTTCGGCAGCGCCGATGCTCGAGCGTCGGGCACAATGGAGCCGGAGCCGATTTCGATGTCCGTGATCAATCCGTTACAGTCGGGTCTTCTTGTTCGTGTGTCACCCGACGAGGGTGAGGCTTCGGACCTCCGTCCCCCCGCGTCCCCCAAGCAATTGGAGAGCACTGATCCATGGGTAACCACCGCGCCGAGCGCACCGAGCGCACCGGACCGTCGGAGACCCCTCAGGCTCCCTATGTCGGTCGCCGGGTCGCTCAGCAGCCTGTCGCGGTCGCTGTTACCACCGAGGTCGGCAAGCGGCGCGCGGTCAAGCACGCCGGCTCGCGCGGTCCGCTCTTCCGCGGCCTTCCCTCCTCCCCGCTGCTGCTCGGCGTCGCCGTGCTCGCCGTTGCCGTCAGCGGCGTGATGATGTCGACGCCCGACGAGACCACCAGGCAGGTGGCCAGCAGCACCGGCACCAGCGACTCCATCGTGCGCGCGGCCAGCGCAGTCAGCGGCGTCAGCGGCGTCGGCACCGTCAACACCCTGCGCGGACGCGACCTCAGTCGCTCCTCGTCGCGCGAGGCGCTCCAGCAGGCTGCCGGCGACGAGCTCGTCGAGGCCGCTGAGGCGCAGGTCCAGGTGCGCAACGAGGCGCTCGGCCAGCTCCAGGCGAAGGCCGAGCAGCAGGCCAAGAAGCTTGCCGACAACCGCTGGGTGATGCCTCTCTCGCCCGTGATCCTGACCGCTCGTTACGGCCAGTACGGGCTGTGGGCCAGCTATCACACCGGCCTCGACTTCAACGGCAACTCCGGCGACCCGATCAGCGCCGTCGCCGGCGGTGTCGTGACCTTCGTCGGCTACGACGGTTCCTACGGCAACAAGACCGTGATCACTCTCTCCGACGGCACCGAGATCTGGTACGCGCACCAGACGTCGCAGTACGTCTCGGTCGGCCAGTCGGTCGCCGCCGGCGATCTGATCGGCACGGTCGGCGCCACCGGCAACGTCACCGGCTCACACCTGCACCTCGAGGTCCGCCCCGGTGGCGGCGACCCGGTCGACCCCTACGCCGCGCTGATCCAGAACGGCCTGAACTTCTAGTTCGAGCTCGCTCGGCCACGCCCGGCACCACGGCTGCTTCCTGGCTCACTGCGTCTCGACACGCCGGATCGCAGCCCTCGCAGGCTCGGTCTGCGACGGCTTGCTCGACGACCGACGAAGCTCTAGGTCGGAGCAAGCTCCGCCTAGAGCTTCTCGACAGGCGCGTAGCGCAGGAGCAGTCGCTTGACGCCCTCGGAGCCGAAGTCGATCGAGGCCGAGGCCTTGTCTGCCTGACCCTCGATCGAGACGACGGTGCCGAGGCCGAAGCTGTCGTGGACGACTCGGTCGCCCGGGTCGAGGCTGGGTACGGCGCGGGCCGGCTTGGCCTTCGCAGCCGCGTCGGCGCGCGCTGCGGCCGAGGAGAAGTTGCGGCGTCCGGCGGACGTGGGCTGGCCGAAGCCGGTGTAGGCCGGGGAGCCGGAGGCCAGGTCGGGCCGGCTCCAGCTGGTCTGGGCGGCCTCGGTGCGGCGCCAGTCGACGAGGTCGACCGGCAGCTCGTCGAGGAAGCGGCTGGCGGGGTTGTGGGAGGGCGCTCCCCAGGCCGAGCGCACGACGGCGCGGGAGATGTAGAGCCGCTCCCGGGCGCGGGTGATGCCGACGTAGGCCAGGCGTCGCTCCTCCTCCAGCTCCGGCTTGTCACCGAGGCTGCGCGAGTGCGGGAAGATGCCGTCCTCGAGGCCGGTCAGGAACACCGTCGGGAACTCCAGACCCTTGGCGGTGTGGAGCGTCATCAAGGTGACCATGCCCTGGTCCTCGGGCGCATCCGGGTCGGGCTCGTCGGGGATCTGATCGGTGTCGGCCACCAGCGCGACGCGCTCGAGGAAGTCGGCGAGCCCGGGGGCGACCTGTCCGGCATCGACGTCGGCCGGGTCAGCGCTCGGACCGGCCACCGGGTCGTCGGAGAACTCCCGGGCGACCGCGACGAGCTCGCCGAGGTTGTCGACGCGAGTAGCGTCCTGCGGGTCGTCGGAGGCCTCGAGCTCCTCGAGGTAGCCCGAGCGCGCGAGGATGCTCTCGAGGACGACGTCGGCCCGCTCGCCCGCTTCGACCATCGACTGCAGCTCCTCGACCAGACGCACGAAGCCGCGGATGTTGGTGAGGCTGCGGGTCGCCAGACCGGGGGCTTCGTCGGCGCGACGCAGCGCATCCCAGAAGGTGATCCGCTCCCGGTTGGCGAGGGCGTTGACGCACTCCACCGCGCGGTCGCCGATGCCACGCTTGGGGACGTTGAGGATCCGACGCAGGCTGACCTGGTCGTCGGGGTTGACCAGCATGCGCAGGTAGGCGAGCGCATCGCGCACCTCCTTGCGCTCGTAGAAGCGCACTCCCCCGACGACCTTGTAGGGCATCCCGGTGCGGATGAACACCTCTTCGAAGACCCGCGACTGAGCGTTGGTGCGGTAGAAGATCGCGACGTCGCCGGCGCGCAGGCCGGTGTCGGAGAGCTTGTCGATCTCCTCGGAGACGAACCGGGCCTCGTCGCGCTCGTCGTCGGCGACGTAGCCCACGATCCGCTCGCCGTCTCCGGAGTCGGACCACAGCCGCTTCTCCTTGCGACCGGAGTTGTTGCCGATGACGGCGTTGGCGGTCGACAGGATCGTCTGCGTCGAGCGGTAGTTCTGCTCGAGGAGGATCGACGACGCGTTGGGGAAGTCCTGCTCGAAGTCGAGGATGTTGCGGATGTTGGCGCCGCGGAAGGCGTAGATCGACTGGTCGGCGTCACCCACGACCATCAGCTCGGCGGGCTCCACGCGCTCACCGTCGCTCGGCGACTCCCGCTCCTCCAGCGGGTTGGCGCACAGCGCATGGATCAGGGCGTACTGCGCGTGGTTGGTGTCCTGGTATTCATCGACGAGCACGTGGCGAAAGCGCCTCCGATAGGTCTCGCGCACCTCGGGAAAGGCTTCGAGCAGGTGGACGGTCATCATGATCAGGTCGTCGAAGTCGAGCGCGTTGGCCTCGCGCAGCCGCCGTTGGTAGAGGACGTATGCCGCGGCGTAGGTCTCGTCGATGGAGTTCTTGGCGTCCTTGGTCGCGTCGTCGGCGTCGCGCAGCTCGTTCTTGTGATTGCTCACCCAGTGCAGCACCGGGCCGGGCTGGAAGCGGCGCGGATCGAGCTCGAGGTCCTTGATGACCAGGGTCATCAGTCGTTTCTGGTCCTGGGCGTCGTAGATCGAGAAGTTGCTCTTGTAGCCGAGCAGGCCGGACTCCTTGCGCAGGATGCGCACGCAGGCGGAGTGGAAGGTGCTGACCCACATGATGCGGGCCCGCTTGCCGACCAGCTCCTCGACGCGCTCCTTCATCTCGGCGGCGGCCTTGTTGGTGAAGGTGATCGCGAGGATCGAGCCGGGGTGAGCCTTGCGCTCGGAGATCAGCCAGGCGATGCGGCGGGTGAGGACGCGGGTCTTGCCGGAGCCGGCACCGGCCACCACCAGCAGAGGTGCGCCGGCATGTCTCACGGCGGCTTGCTGGGGCTCGTTGAGGCCCTCGAGGAGCTCTTGCTGGGACGGGGTACTCATGCTGGTGCCAGCCTACGGGTGGGCACCCCCCGGCTCGGAAAGTGCCGCCCAGAACGTCTGGCCAGAACGCTTGGCTAGAAGGTGTGGACCGACGACCACGCCACCGCGACGCACACGTTGAGGATCGACAGCGCCAGCAGTCCGGCCCACAGCCCTTGCGGGATGCTCGGCTTGCGGACGTTGGCCATGACCAGCACGAGCAGGACCAGCCCGATCAGGAGCTTGACGGCGATCTTGGCGTGATTGACCGCATCGTCGCCGCTCTCCAGGACCCCGACCAGCGCGAGACCCGCCACGAAGGCCGTGCCGACTCCGTCGCGCATCGCGGCGTTGACCTTCTTCTCCCCGGAGCCCGCCTGGGCGAACAACCCTCCGAGAAGGGCCGAGAACCCGAGGATGTGGACGATGAGCAGGATGAGGCGCAGGGTCTCCATGGTCGGAGGCTATCGGGTCAACGATCCAGTGCTGAGAAGTGCTGGTAGTCCTTGAGCGAGCTGAAGTCCCCGCCCCAGGACCAGCCGATCCGGGCGAATTCGCGGACGACGACGCTCTCGGACCCCACCATCCCCGGGCGGAGCCGGGTCCGATCGAGATAGCTGGAGGCCCGTTCGGGGAGCACGACGTCGCCCTTCGAGTAGGGGTTCATGAAGGGATTCACGTCGAGCGCGAGCCCGTAGGCGTGCGCCGAGAGCAGCGTCGTCTGGCCACGCGTGAAGCGACAGACGTAGGCCGCGGTCAGGTTGCCGTCGCCGGTGGCCGGCGCCTCGAGATCAGCGGTGGTGATCAGACGCATCTCCTCGATCGGGAAGTCTGCGCGGAACAGCGCACGGAACACCGACACGATGCCCGCGGCCTCGGAGGCAGCCACCACCAGCTCACCCGTGTGGGCCGCCGCGTCGAAGCCCCGGAAGGAGACCTGCACGTAGCGCAGGTCGTCCAGCGCGACCGGGCAACCGGGCTGGTAGGTCTCCCCCATACGCGCTCGGATCGCCGGGGTGATCGCCTCGACCGAGGACTCGAAGCGGTCGTCGGGCGGTGGGGGAAGGACATCGCGGGTCGGGTAACGACGGTTGCGCAGCGACGGCGGGGTGGGCCGGATCTCCCCGAACCCGTCGGGACGCAGCGGGAGAGCCCGCTCCCCCAAGGGCCAGGAGGAGTACGTCGGTCCCGCCGGCGCCGGCGGGGTGCTCGGCGTACTGCTCGGCGTGCTGCTCGGCGTACTGCTCGGCGCGGTGCTCGACGTACTGCTCGGAGGACTGCTCGACGGCCCGGCCGGCGTGCTGCCGGGCGTGCTCGGCTCCGAGCACCCGGCCAGCAGCAGCGACGTGCCCACCGCCAGTGCGAGCACGGTGCGCACCATCTAGAGCAGTCGCCGGTCGGTCGCCCAGCGGGCGAGCTCGTGGCGCGAGGAGAGCTGGAGCTTGCGCAGCACCGAGGACATGTGGGTCTCGACGGTCTTGATGGAGATGAACAGCTCCTTGGCCACCTCCTTGTAGGCGTACCCGCGGGCGATGAGCCGCATCACCTCACGCTCGCGCTCGGTCAACCGGTCGAGGTCCTCGTCGACGGCAGCCACCTCGATCGAGCCGGTGAAGGCATCGAGCACGAAGCCCGCCAGCCGCGGCGAGAAGACCGCATCGCCATCGGCCACGCGCCGGATCGCCGAGACCAGCTCGGGGCCGGTGATCGACTTGGTGACGTAGCCGCGGGCGCCACCGCGGATGGTGCCGATGACGTCCTCGGCTGCGTCGGAGACCGACAGCGCCAGGTAGCGCGGCCCGCTGCCGGCGAGAACCGCCGAGGCACCTGCCGCACCGCGCCGCATCACTTCGACGCCGCCGCCACCGGGCAGGTGCACGTCGAGCAGGACGACATCGGGTCGGTGCTCGGCGACCGCAGCGACAGCCTCGTCGACGTCGGCCGCCTCGGCCAGCACCTCGACAGCACCGGCCCCGACGGCCTCGAGCTCGGCGCGGACCCCCCTGCGGAACATGGCGTGGTCGTCGACGATCACGACGCGGACCGCGGCTCCCATCGGGATGCCCACCTGTCCCTCCTCCGCAGGATCGGGCGTGGGCTCAGTCATCGGAACCGCCTTCGGGTTGGTGGTGGAGGGACAACCGCAGCCGGACCTCGGTGCCCTCGCCGGGCGCCGTACGGATCTCGGCGGTCCCGCCGTGTCGCTGCATCCGGTCGATGATGCTGTGACGCACGCCGTAACGGTCCTCCGGGGTGGCCTCCAGCGTGAACCCACACCCCCGGTCGCGCACGAAGACCTCCACCGACCCGGGCGTGATCTCGGCGTAGACGTCTGCACGCGGGACTCCGGAGTGCTTGGCGGCGTTGGTCAACGACTCGCGGGTGGCGGCAACGATCGGGCGCAGCTCCTCGACGAGGTCGGTGTCCCCGACCGCGACCACGTCGACCGCGATGCCGTGAGCGTCCTCGATCTCCGCAGCGACCCCGCGCAGGGCGCTGGCGACGCTCGACTCGTCGGCGGCCTCGCCGGCGTACAGCCAGGCCCGGAGATCGCGCTCCTGCGCTCGCGCGAGCCGAGACACGGCGCCGGCGTCGGCGGCGTTCTTCTGGATCAGGGCGAGGGTCTGCAGGACCGAGTCGTGCAGATGGGCGGCGACGTCGGCACGCTCCTGGGTGCGCACCCGCTCGGCCCGCTCGTCGGTGAGCTCCCCCGCGAGGCGGAAGAGCCACGGCACCGTGACCAGGCCGAGGCCGACGACCCCGACGAGGCCCACGAGCGTGATGTCGCGGGCCACGGCCAAGGAGGTGCCCCGCAGGGCAAGCAGCCCGAGGGAGGTGGCGATGAGGAGCACACCGAAGCCGAGGCGGGCGTACGACGCCCAGCCGCCGTTGCCGAGGACCACCCGGACCGGGTCGATGGCCCCGGTGGCGTCGAGCCATCTCTCGCGCTGGGCCTCGTCGGCCTGGCGCCAGAGGAGCCCGATGCCCAGGACCCCCACCAGGAGCGGCCACAACACCGCTCCACCACCGACGACAGCGCTGAAGGAGAAGACCGCCCCGACACCCAGGACGCTCAGCACGAGGACCGGGCCCAGGTCTCCCAACCGCGCCATCCGGCTCGGTCGACGCCCTCCTCGCGAGGCGCTCTCGATCCCCGGTGCGGCGACCTCGAAGCCTGCGCCTGCAGGCAGGGTCATCCAGAGACCGGCGTAGAGCACGGCGCCCAGTCCGCTCAGCGCGGTGGTGATCACGAACGCCACCCGGATCCAGCCGACCGGTATCCCGAGGTGCTCGGAGAGCCCGGACGCCACACCGCCGACGATCGATTCCTCGAGGTCGCGATGGGCGCGGCGGGGCTCACTGTGCGCGGTGGGGCCGGTGGCGGCCGGTGCGGTGGTCATGTCCGATCCATCGTCACACAACGGCAGGGCCCCGCCCATGAGGAAGACCCCCGGCCCGACCCTGACCCGTCCCACCCGACCAGGTCCAGGGTTGTCCCCGATGGTGCCGGCGCTGTCGGGACGCCAGGCTGGTGTCATGACCACGAGCACCCCAGGACCGGCATCGCCAGTCGACCCGGACCCCACACCGGGCCCCACACCGGACCCCCCACCCAGGACGCCGCCCCGCCGACGGCCGGCGACGCGCTGCGACGGCTCGCCCACCTGCGCCGCAGCCGGTCCGACAAGAAGGTCGCCGGCGTCGCCGGCGGGCTGGCCCGTCACTTCGACATCGACCCCATCATCGTGCGTGTCACGCTCATCGTCCTCGTCTTCTTCGGCGGCGCCGGACTGATCGTCTATGTCGCCTGCTGGTTGCTCGTCCCGCTCGAGGGCAGCGACCGGGCGACCGTCCGGCTCGACGACCGCAGTCGCACGTTCGCCCTCGGACTGGTCGGCGTGATCGCGGCGCTGGCGCTTCTCGGCGACAGCCTCGGAGGCTGGCGCTTCCCCTGGCCGTTGTTCCTCGCCGGAGTCGTGGTGCTGCTCGTCATGCTCTCGCGCGGCCGACGCGAGGCCGCCGACGTGCAACCCGTCTCAGCACCTGCGGCATCCACCTACGAGCCGCTGCCCTACGCCCCTCCGGCGCCGGCGCCACCACGCGCTCCGAAGCGCCGCGGGCCGCTGCTCTTCTGGTACTCCCTGGCCCTCATCGCGATCGGGGTCGGCCTGCTGGGCACCTTCGACCTCGCGGGTGCCGCTGTGGCGCCTTCTGCCTATCCGGCGCTCGCCCTGACCACCTGCGCGGTGATGCTGGTGATCGGCGCCTTCTGGGGCCGCCCCGGCGGCCTGATCCTGCTGGGGCTGGTCAGCGCTGCAGCGACCGCGGGCGTGCTCCTGCTCGGCGAGCTGACGATCGACCGGATCACCGACACCCCGGTCACCTCGGCGGAGCTCCGCTCCGACTACGCCCTCGACATCGGCGAGATCGACCTCGACCTCAACGACCTCGGCGACCTCGACTCCCTGGACGGACGGCGCGTCGACCTGGAGGTCGGTCTGGGCCGCATCGAGGTGCTGGTGCCCGACGGCCTGGACGTGACGGTCCACTCCGACCTCGGGGCCGGCGACAGCACCGTCTTCGGCAGCACGAGCGACGGCGGCGTCGAGACCGTCTCGTACGACGGCGGCAGCGCCGTCCCCACCCTGACCCTGTACGTCACCGTCGGTCTCGGAGAGATCGAGATCGCCCGAGATGGAGGCCGCTGATGAGCGAGCAGACCCGCACACCTGACGAAGTATCACCGTCCGGCGCACGACACCCGGTCAGCATCGGGCACCTCGTCATGGGGTTCGCCCTGCTCGGGCTGGCCGCCGTCTGGGCACTCCTGGTCAGCGACGCGGTGGCGGTCGAGGACATCCGCTTCCTGCTTCCCGTGCCCTGGGTGGCTGCCGGAGTCGCCGGGCTGGTGGCCCTGGTGGCCTCCGACCGGCGCGCCCTTGCAGTCCAGCGCTCAGCCCGGAAGTCCGGGACGCCTCCCCACTCGAGGTGACCGGAGCGGCCCGCCGAAGCGGGCAATGTCGCACATCCTTGATAAATTCTCAGCCTGGCAGGTCCGGGTGATGCTGGGCAGTGACGACGACAGGGTGGGGCGAGTACGGCGTGAGCGACGACAGGGAAGCCATGGCTCGGCGCCCGGGCCGCCCGACGCCCCCGACCCGTGACGCGACGACCATCACTGATCGCACGGGCGCCGACGGTGGCCGCTTCCGCGGCGACATCCAGGGCCTGCGCGCGATCGCGGTCCTGGTCGTCATCGGCGCCCACGCCGTGGTGCCTGGCTTCCGCGGGGGCTTCATCGGGGTCGACGTCTTCTTCGTCGTCTCGGGGTTCCTGATCACCCAGCTCATCGTCACCGGCATCCAGCGCGACGACCACTTCTCCCTGGGCCGTTTCTACGCCCGCCGGGCACGACGGATCGTCCCTGCCGCGACCCTCGTGCTGGCGGTCACGGTGGCCGCCTCGATCATCTACTTCAACTTCATCGACGCCCTCGACGCCACCCGTGACGCCTTGTGGGCAGCCTTCTTCGCCGCCAACATCCGCTTCGGCACCCAGGGCATCGACTACTTCTCCCTCGAGGACTCCGCCTCCCCGCTCCAGCACTACTGGTCGCTGGCGGTCGAGGAGCAGTTCTACCTCGTGTGGCCCATCCTCGTCGGGGCAGCCGTCTGGGCGACCCGACGTCGCAAGCCCGGCACCGCACCGGTCGGCATCCTGCTCGTCGTGGCGCTCGCGGGTGGCATCGCCAGCTTCGTCTGGTCGGTCCACCGCACCTCGGTCGAGCCGACGGCCGCCTACTTCTCGACCCTGACGCGGGCGTGGGAGCTCGCCGCCGGCGTCGTCGTGGCCCTGCTCGTGATCAGTGGGCGGACCATCAAGCGCAGGTGGCTCACCGAGCCGTTGGCCCTCGCCGGTGTCCTCGGCATCGCCTTCACCGTTGCGACTTATGACGAGTCGCGGGCGTTCCCCGGGTACGAAGCCGCCCTGCCGGTCTTCTCGGCCGTCGCGCTCCTGATGGCCGCCGCCGACCCTCGGGCCCGCCCGACCCTGTCGCGGGTGCTCGCGATGCCACCGCTGCGCAGGATCGGCGACTGGTCCTACTCGCTCTACCTGTGGCACTGGCCCCTCATCGTGATCCCGCAGGTGAGCATGGGACGCACCCTCACGGCGACCGAGACCCTGATCGCGGTCCTGCTCACCTTCCAGTTCGGCTACCTCACCTACCGCTACGTCGAGCAACCCTTCCGGACGGTCTCGTTCTGGCGCAGCCCGGCGCGCGGCTTGATCATCTATCCCTTGTCGCTGGCGATGGTCCTGCCCGTCGTCTTCGGCGGCAACCTCATCGCCCAGCAGCTCGGCGCCGAGCGCGGCAACGCCCCGGCCGTGAGCGCCGAGGCGTTCGGCATCCGTGGTGACGAGGTTCTCGGTCTCGTCGAGGCCTCGGTCATCGCCGGCCGCAACGGCACGGCCATCCCCAGCGACCTGACGCCGGACCTGATCAACCTCACCGACGATGTCGCCGATGTCGGGGACTGCAACTACGCCTTCGCGGCGCGCCCCTTGTGCCGACGCGGAGACGTCGATGCCGACAAGGTCATCGTCGTCACCGGCGACTCCCACGCCCGAGCCTGGATCCCGGCCTTCGAGCAGATCACGCGCGAGGCCGGCTACGCGGCCTACTACTTCGTCAAGCAGCAGTGCACCGCGGCCTTCGTCGACCCCGGACAGCTCGGCACCGGTGAACCGTGGCCCGAGTGCGAGAACTTCCACGAGTGGGTGGTCGACCGGGTGGCCGAGCTCCAGCCCGACCTGATGGTCGTGGCGACCTCACCGCCGCCCACCGGTGTCTACGACGACGACGGCCGACTGCTCAACAACAACACCGACGTCGCCGAGAACGTCGCCGAGGGCTTCGACGACATGTTCGCCACCTACCTCCCGCTCGTCGATCGGATGGTGCTGCTCTCCGACGTGCCCCGGCTCCCGGAGGAGCCGGGCGCCTGCTTGGCGGCCGACGGCGCCGACCTGGGCGACTGCATGTTCCCGCCCACCGACTGGAGCGAGCGCAACCGGATGATCTCCGAGGATGCCGCCGCCCGGGCCGGGGTCCCCGCGATCAACCCCAGCCCGTGGCTGTGTGCCGATGGGCTGTGCCCCGTCGTGGTCGGCTCGACCATCGCCTACCGCGACCGCGGCCACATCAGCGCGGCCCGCGCGGCCGAGCTCTGGATCCCGCTGGGAGTCGGCCTCGGCCTGCTCGCCGCGGAGGACGAGCCGACCTCGAAGTCGAAGTCGAAGTCCCGCGTCAAGGCCGAGGGCCAGATCGGCTCGTGACGGCCTGACCCGGCTCCGGGCTCACAGTCCGGAGATGCGGATCCCGGAGTGGATCTTGTACCGCTTGTTGATCGAGATCAGGACCGCGGTCAGCGGCTCCAGCTGACGTGCGAGGCGGAGCTTGCCGGCATCGACGCCGTCGCGGCCGGTGACCGAGCGAGCCAGCTCGATGACGGCCTGCTTGGCCTCGACCGAGTCGCCGCACACCAAGATGTCCTCGTCGCCGAGGTAGTCCGCGTCGCCCCACAGGGTCACTGCGGACACGTGGTGGAACGCCCCGACAACCTGCGCACCGGGGGCGATGCGCTGAGCCGATTCGGCCGCGGACCCCTCACCGGCGTCGACGACCCGACCGTGAGGACCCGCCTTGTCGAAGGCCAGCGGGTTGACGCACGACACGACGACGGTGCCGTCGAGGGGCAGGGTGGCGACGAGCTCGTCGTGACCGTCGTACGGCACCGCCAGCAGGACGATGTCCGCGCCGGCGCACGCCTCGACGTTGGAGGCTCCCGACACGGTGCCGGCGCCGTCCACCCCGACCAGTCGCTCGGTGACCTCGGCCGCGACCGGGATCGCCTTCTCGGCTGCGCGTGAGCCGAGGACCACGTCGTGACCGTGCCTGGCGAAGCGGTAGCCGAGGCCCTTGCCCTGCGGGCCGGTGCCACCGATGACTGCGATGCGGAAACTCACGTGTGCTCCTGGGGTCGTGGGACGGGTCGTGCGGATGGGCCGAACGGGTCGAGCCGGTGCGCCGATGATCCCACTCCGCGCTCACCCCTCGGCGGGGCCCTCCACCCTGCGGTCAGCACCCACCTGCAGCGCCCAGCGGCTATCGTTCCCAACAATGACAGTGGCGGTGTCAACGTCGCGTCCGCCCCGAGGAGCAGGAGCCATCAGATGAAGCTGTCCAGCCCGTTGGTCTACGCCGGCAACCCCCGCGAGTCCGCCGATGCGGTGGCGAGCCTGGAGAAGGCCGGCCTCGACATGATCTGGGTGGCCGAGCCGTACGGCTTCGACGCACCCACCCTCATGGGCTACCTCGCCGCGAAGACCGAGACGGTCGAGATCGCCGCGGGGATCCTCAACGTCTACTCCCGCACCCCGGGCGCGCTCCTCCAGACCGCAGCCGGCCTCGACAACGTCTCGGGCGGCCGCGCCGTGATCGGTCTCGGCGCCTCGGGCCCACAGGTGATCGAGGGCTTCCACGGGATGCCGTACGAGAAGCCGCTGGGTCGCACCCGCGAGGTCATCGAGCTGCTCCGCATGGGTCTGCGGCGCGAGCCGTTGATCAGCGACGGCATCTTCACCCTCCCGCTGCCTGCCGATCAGGGCCTCGGCCTGGGCAAGCCCCTGAAGCTCCTCAACAAGCCCGAACGCTCCTCGATCCCCCTGTGGGTCGCCGCCCTGGGCAACAAGAACGTCGAGATGACCGCCGAGATCGCCGACGGCTGGCTGCCCTTCCTCTACCTCCCCGAGAAGGCCGGTGCCGTGTGGGGCGACGCGCTGGCCGCGGGTGCCGCCAAGCGCCCGGCCGAGCTCGGCCCGCTCGAGATCTGCGCCGGCGGGATGCTCTCGATCGGCGAGGACGTCAAGGGCATGCTCGACTTCATGCGCCCGATGTATGCCCTCTACGTCGGCGGCATGGGCGCGCGCGGCAAGAACTTCTACAACGAGATGGCCTGCCAGTACGGCTACGAGAAGGAGGCCAAGGAGATCCAGGACCTCTACCTCGACGGCAAGAAGAAGGAAGCCGAGGCGCTGGTGCCGACCGAGTGGCTCGAGCAGAGCAACCTCGTCGGGCCGGCGTCGTACGTCAAGGAACGCATCGCGGCCTATGCCGAGGCCGGGGTCACCAACCTCTCCGTGGCGCCCGCCTCCGCCGACCCGGCCGCCGACGTCGCGTTGGTGAAGGAGTGGATCGAGCTAGATCCTCGCGACAACGACCGCGTGATGACGGCGTTGGCTGCGCGCTGGAAGCCGTTGACCACGGCCTCCAGGGTGAGCCTCCGCAGCTGGGCGACGGTCTGCTCGAGGCGCGCGGCGTCCTCGGGCGAGGACTGGCTGGCGCGGTAGGGCTCGAGCACCTGGGTGTGCAGGATCGTGGTCAGCTCGTCGGCCAGCGACTCCATGTGGCGGCGGATCGCGTCCTCGGCCAGGCCCAGGCTCTCGAGGGGTACGTCGACGTCGAGCAGCTGGACGCCGACGTGCAGGTAAGGCATCGCGACGTAGGCCTCGCCATGCACCTCGATGCTGCCGACCCGCGTCAGCAGGTCGACGTCGGCCTCCGACAACCGACGGCCGGCCTTCTTCTCCAGCTGGCGGTGCGTGAGCCGCGCGGGGGCCTCGGCCGTCCAGGAGGTGAGCATGGCGCGCTGGAGCGCGAGGTCCTCGACGCCGGCATCCTCGGGCACCCCTGCCAGCGTGCGCTCGATGGCCTGGAGCGTGAAGCCGTGGTCCTGCAAGGCGCGCACCAGCTCGAGTCGCGCCCGGTGCACCGGGCCGTAGAAGGCGACCCTCCCCCGTCGTTGCGGCGCCGCGATGAGGCCCAGGCTGGCGTAGTAGCGGGTGGTGCGGACCGTCAGTCCGACCGCGGCAGCGAGCTCGTCGATCGTCAGCAGGGCCTCGGGGGACTCCTGGGGGGCTGCGCTCATGAGGATGACAGTAGTACTGTCACACCAATGGTGGCGAGAACGCGCCGCCCAGCCGCAGCACGATCCCGACCCGGAGGCCCCGCCATGCCCGAGACCCCGTCCATCTACGAGCAGGAGCACGAGGACTTCCGCGCCACCGCGCGAGCCTTCATGGAGCGCGAGGTCGTGCCCCACCACGAGCAGTGGGAGAAGGACGGCCAGGTCAGCCGCGAGGTCTGGCAGCGCGCGGGCGCGCAGGGCCTGCTCTGCTTCGACGTCGACGAGCAGTACGGCGGGCTCGGCATCAAGGACTTCCGCTACTCGATGGTCATCGCCGAGGAGATCTCCAAGGTCGGCGCCAGCGGACTCGGCTTCCCGGTCCACACCGACATCATCGTCCCCTACATCAGCTCCCTGGGCACCGAGGAGCAGAAGCAGCGGTGGCTGCCCGGCCTGGTCAGCGGTGAGCTGATCTCCGCGATCGCGATGACCGAGCCGGGCGCCGGCTCCGACCTCCAGGGCATCCGCACCAGCGCGGTCGACAAGGGCGACCACTACGTCCTCAACGGCTCCAAGACCTTCATCTCCAACGGCATCATGAGCGACGTCGTCATCGTCGTGTGCCGCACCGACCCCGATGCCGGGCACCAGGGCATCAGCCTGCTGGTGGTCGAGCGAGGCATGGAGGGCTTCGAGCGCGGTCGCAATCTCGACAAGATGGGGCTGAAGGCCCAGGACACCGCCGAGCTCTTCTTCGACAACGTCGCGGTGCCCAAGACCAACCTGCTCGGCGAGGAGGGTCAGGGCTTCATCTACCTGATGCAGAACCTCCCCCAGGAGCGCATCTCCATCGCCGCGATCGCGGTGGCAGCCATGGAGCACGTCATGGAGCTCTGCCTGACCTACGCCAAGGAGCGCGAGGCGTTCGGCAAGCCGATCGGCAAGTTCCAGCACAACCGGTTCATGCTCGCCGAGATGGCCACCGAGGTCTACATCGCGCGACTGTTCGTCAACGACTGCGTGCTGAAGCTCAACAAGGGCGAGGTCGACCCGAGCCTGGCCTCGATGGCCAAGTGGTGGACCACCGAGCTGCAGAAGAAGTTCGTCGACCAGGGCGTGCAGCTGCACGGCGGCTACGGCTACATGTCGGAGTACCCGATCTCGAAGGCCTACGTCGACTCGCGGATCCAGACGATCTACGGCGGCACCACCGAGATCATGAAGGAGATCATCGGGCGGATGCTGGGCATCTGAGCGAACGCGTGACAGGGGCGTGACGGACACGGCAGGATCGTGATGTCCGTCACGCCCCGTTCGTTTTCCACCGACTGCAGGAGACCCCGGATGACCCAGGACGTCATGACCAAGCGCGCCGAGATCGAGGAGCAGGTCGCCGGCCGCACCCTGGTCGACCTGTTGGTCGACACCGTCGAGAAGTACGCCGACGAGCCGGCGTACTCCGACAAGCACAGGGTCGCCGAGGGCGAGACGTGGCGCACGCTGACCTGGAGCCAGACCCGCGAGACCGGGCTCGACGTGGCAGCCGCCCTGATCGACCTCGGCGTGAGCACCGGCGACCACGTGGCGATCATGGCGACCAACCGGATCGAGCACGTCGTCGCCGACATCGGCGCCGTGCACGCCGCGGCCACGCCGATGTCGATCTACAACACGCTCTCTGTCGAGCAGGTCGCGTTCGTGGCCGGGCAGTCCGAGCCCACGGTGGCGATCCTGGAGAACGCCGACCACCTCGCCCGGTGGTCGCAGGCCATCGATGCCTCCGGCAGCCTCCTCAAGGTCGTCCTGATCGACCCGGCGGCCGTGCCGGAGGGAGCGCTCTACACGTCGTGGGACGACTTCGTGGAGACCGGCCGCGCCCGCCGCGCCGACCGCCCCGACGAGGTCGAGGCCCGCGCCGCCGAGCTGACCCCGGAGTCGCCGGCCACGATCCTCTACACCTCCGGCACGACCGGCAACCCCAAGGGCGTGGTGCTCAGCCACCACAACGTCCTCTACGAGGTCGTCAGCACGCTGGAGGGCGCCGGCCTGCACACCCCGCAGCGTCAGGTGAGCTACCTGCCGTTCGCCCACATCGCCGAGCGCACACTGGGGATCTACGCCCCGATCCACATGGGCGGTCACGTCCACACCATCGGCGACCCGGCCGAGCTGCTGGCCACTCTCGGCGAGGTGCATCCCACGTCGTTCTTCGGCGTGCCGCGGGTGTGGGAGAAGATCAAGACCGGCATCTCGGCCAAGCTCGCCGCCGACCCCGACCCGGCCAACGTGAAGATGGTCCAGGACTCCATGGCCGCCGGGCTCGCCTGGGTGCAGGCGCAGGAAGTGGGCGGCACGATGACCGCCGAGATCGAGCAGGCCTACGCCGAGGCCGACGCCGCCATCCTCGGGTTCCTCAAGCTGCTGCTCGGCCTCGACCAGGTCGAGTGGGCTGCCTCCGCGGCCGCTCCGATGCCGCTGGAGGTCGCCAAGTTCATGGCCGGTCTCGGCATCAAGGTCTACGACGTCTACGGCATGACCGAGACGTGCGGCGCCGTGACCGCCAACGGCCCCGACGGCTTCAAGCTCGGCACCGTCGGCCGGGCGACCCCCGGCATGGAGGTCACCCTCGGCGACGACAAGGAGGTCCTCGTGCGCGGGCCGGTCAACACCTCGGGCTACTACCGCGCCGAGGACAAGACCGCCGAGCTCATCGACGCCGACGGCTGGGTGCACACCGGCGACATCGGCACCCTCGACGACGACGGCTTCATCGCGATCGTCGACCGCAAGAAGGAGCTGATCATCACCTCCTCGGGCAAGAACATCGCGCCGTCCAACATCGAGAACTACCTCAAGGAGTCGCCGATCATCGGCCACGCCATGGCCGTCGGCGACGGGAAGCCCTACGTCGTCGCGGTGCTGACCCTCGACGGGGAGGTGGCCCCGATCGTGGCCGAGCGGATGGGCATCTCCTTCACCGACCTCGCCGACCTGGCCGCGAAGCCCGAGATCGTCGCCATGGCCCAGGCGGCCGTCGACGCAGCCAACGAGCGGCTCTCCCGCCCCGAGCAGGTCAAGGCCTTCGAGCTGCTCGGCTCCGAGTGGACCGCGGAGTCGGAGGAGCTGACGCCGACCCTCAAGCTCAAGCGTCGGGTGGTCAACACCAAGTACGCCGACGTGCTGGAGCGCCTCTACTCCTAGGCGCATCACGATGCGCGACAATCATGGCCATGACGAAGCAACGCTCCAAGCGCTGGCTCCTGCCCCTCGCGGTCGTCCTGGTCTGGCTGTTCGTCGGCGGGCCACTGGGCAGCTTCTCCGGCAAGCTCGCTGAGGTCCAGGAGAACGACAACGCCGCCTTCCTCCCGAAGACGGCGGAGTCGACCCTGGCGCTCAACACCTTCCTGGAGTTCGTGGAGAGCGAGACCACCCCGGTCACGGTGGTCATCGAGCGCACCGGTGGCCTGACACCGGCCGACCAGGAGCTGCTGGCGACGTACGCCGTCGCCATCGGCGAGGTCGACGGGGTGCTGCCCGGGGGCGTCGGCGAGCCGCTGCTCTCCCAGGACGGCGAAGCCGCCCAGATCGTGGCGCAGATCGGGGTCACCGACGGCGAGGAGATCCGCGCGGCAGTGCTCGACATCCGCGACGCCGTCAGCGGAGGGACCGATTCCGACGGGCTGAGCGTCCTGGTCGGCGGGCAGGCCGGGATCCTGGCCGACTTCGTCGCCGCCTTCGGGGCCATCGACGGGATCCTGATCCTCGTCGCCCTCGGGGTCGTGCTGCTGATCCTGGTCATCGTCTACCGCACCCCGATCCTGCCGATCACCGTGCTGGTCTCGGCCGTCATCGGGCTCGGCGTCTCCTCGGCCGCGGTCTACGGACTCGCCAAGGGCGACATCCTGGACCTCAACGGGCAGAGCCAGGCGATCCTGTTCATCCTCGGCATCGGAGCAGCGACCGACTACGCACTGCTGCTCGTCGCCCGCTTCCGCGAGGAGCTGCGCGACCACGAGTCGTCGTACGACGCGATGAAGGCCGCCTACCGCGCGGTCCTCGAGCCGATCCTCGCCTCGGGCATCACCGTCATCCTGGGCCTGTTGTGCCTGCTGCTGTCCGACCTGTCGAGCCTGGCCGGGCTCGGGCCGGTGGGTGCGATCGGCATCGCCGGGGCCATGCTCAGCTCGCTGACCCTGCTGCCCGCCGTGCTGGTGCTGCTGGGCAGGCGAGCCTTCTGGCCGATCATGCCGGCCTACCAGTCCGCCCACCGCGACGCCGAGGGCCTCTGGGGCAGCGTCGCGGGGCTCATCAAGCGCCGCTCCGTGCCGGTCGCTGTCGCCACCACCGTGATCCTGGCGATCTTCGGCGGCTTCGCCTTCACCCTCAACGAGGACCCGGTCCCCCAGACCGAGCTGTTCCTGACGGCAGAGGAGTCGGTGGCCGCCCAGGAGGTGCTCGACGCGCACTTCGAGTCCGACGCCTCCAGCCCGGCGCAGGTCGTCGTGCCCACCGATCGGCTCGAGGAGGCCACCGGGCTGATCACCGGGGTCGAGGGCATTGCCCAGGACACCGGCCAGGGTCGTCCGGCGGTCTTCCCGCTTCCCGACCCGGAGGCGCCGGATCGGCCCGCATCGATCGACGGGCAGAGCATCGTGTTCGCAGCCTTCGCCGATCCAGCCGACTCCGCCGGAGCCACCGACACCCTGGTGCGACTGCGGGCCGCCTTGAACGACCTCGACCCCGACATCCTCGTCGGTGGGTCCACGGCGATCCTCTACGACACCCGGGAGACGACCTCGCGCGACCGGGCGGTGGTCATCCCCGCCATCTTGGTCGTGATCTTCCTGGTGCTCGCGCTGCTGCTGCGCTCGTTGCTGGCCCCCCTGCTGCTGATCGTGGCCAACGTGCTCTCGTTCGGCGCGACGATCGGCGTCAGCGCGTTGGTGTTCACCCATGTGTTCGGGTTCCCGGCGAGCGACCCCTCGACCCTGCTGATCGCCTTCGTCTTCCTGGTCGCGCTGGGCATCGACTACTCGATCTTCCTGATGACCCGGGTGCGCGAGGAGTCGTTGCGGCTCGGCACCCGCCCCGGCATCCTCAAGGGACTGCAGGTCACCGGCGGGGTGATCACCTCCGCCGGAGTCGTGCTGGCCGCGACGTTCGCGGCGCTGAGCGTGGTGCCGATCCTCTTCCTGGCCCAGATCGCCTTCATCGTCGCCTTCGGGGTCCTGCTCGACACGCTCGTGGTGCGCTCACTGCTGGTGCCGGCGGTCGCCTACCGCCTCGGCAGTCCCACCTGGTGGCCTGCTCGATCACCCGGCGCCGAGCCGACCGACAGTCCAGTCCGTGGGTCGGCGCCGAGTCGCTAAGAGGCGCGGTTAGGTTGGTGGTGATGAGCGAGCACACCGACCAGCCTGTCCAGCAGGTCACTCCCCAGCAGGTACGTCGGGCGCTGGCCCGCGCCGAGCGGGGCGCGGCGCTGGACCTCGCCGAGGCGACCGCGCTCCTGGCGGCCACCGGCCCCGACCTCGACCGCCTCGCTGCTGCCGCTGCTCGGGTGCGCGACGCCGGGCTCCTGGCGGCCGGTCGCCCGGGCGTGGTGACCTACTCGCCCAAGGTCTTCATCCCGATCACCAAGCTGTGTCGCGATCGCTGCCACTACTGCACGTTCGTGGAGTCGCCCGGCCAGCTCGAGCGCTCGGGCAAGGCGATGTTCCTCTCGCCCGACGAGATCCTCGACATCGCGCGCGCCGGCGCCGAGCTGGGGTGCCTCGAGGCACTCTTCACCCTCGGCGACCGCCCCGAGGACCGCTGGCCCGAGGCGCGGGCCTGGCTCGACGCCGAGGGCTACGACTCCACGTTGGCCTACGTGCGGGCGATGGCGGTGCGGGTGCTCGAGGAGACCGGGCTGCTCCCCCACCTCAACCCCGGGGTCATGACCTGGGAGGAGATGAACCGCCTCAAGCCGGTCTCCCCCTCGATGGGCATGATGCTCGAGACGACCTCGCGTCGCCTCTTCGAGACCAAGGGCGAGGCCCACTACGGCTCGCCCGACAAGGACCCCGCCGTGCGGCTGCGGGTCCTCGAGGATGCCGGCCGACTCTCGATCCCCTTCACCACCGGACTGCTGGTGGGCATCGGCGAGACCCTCACCGAGCGGGCCGAGACGATCTTCGCGCTGCGCAAGGTCTCCACCCAGTTCTCCTCGGTGCAGGAGGTGATCGTGCAGAACTTCCGGGCCAAGCCCGACACCGCGATGCGCCACAGCGACGACCTCGACCTCGACGAGTACCGCGCCGCGATCGCCGTCACCCGCCTCGTGCTCGGCCCCAAGGCCCGCATCCAGGCCCCGCCCAACCTGGTCGACAGCACCGAGGGCTCGACCGAGTGCGCCCTCCTGCTCGATGCCGGCGTCGACGACTGGGGCGGCGTCAGCCCGCTGACCCCCGACCACGTCAACCCCGAGCGCCCCTGGCCGAGCCTCGAGCGACTGCGCGCCCTCACCGCCGAGCGCGGCTTCGAGCTCAAGCCCCGGCTGACCCTGCACCCCGAGTACGTCCGGGCCGGGGAGCCCTGGCTCGACCCCAGGGTCTCGGCGCACGTCGCTGCCCTGGCCCAGCACGACGGCCCCGACGCCGGCCTGGCCGTGCCCGACGTACGACCGGTGGGGCTGCCGTGGCAGGAGCCCGACGGCGGTTTCGAGTCCGTCGGGCGCACCGACCTCCACGCCGCGGTCGACACCGAAGGCCGCACCGACGACCGGCGCTCCGACTTCAGCGACGTCTACGGCGACTGGGACGAGGTCAAGAAGGCCGCCGAGGTGACGGGGGTCGTCGAGGCCGCGACCAGCGTCGGAAGGACTGTCCGCGCTGCGAGCGGCGGAGTCCGACCCGGGCAACCTCTCCGACGAGCACGCACTGACCCTGATGACCGCTGAGGGCGACCTCCTCGAGCAGGTGTGCCGCCTGGCCGACGACCTGCGTCGCGAGGTGTCGGGTGACGAGGTCACCTACGTCGTCAACCGCAACATCAACTTCACCAACGTCTGTTACGTCGGCTGCCGGTTCTGCGCCTTCGCGCAACGCCGCACCGATGCCGATGCCTACACCCTCTCGCTCGATGAGGTCGCCGACCGCGCGGCCGAGGCCTGGGACCTCGGCGCCACTGAGGTCTGCATGCAGGGCGGCATCGATCCCGAGCTCCCGGCGAGCGCCTACTTCGACCTCGTCTCCGCGGTCAAGCAGCGGGTGCCGGACATGCACGTGCACGCCTTCTCCCCCATGGAGATCGTCAACGGCACCGCCCGCACCGGCCTGTCCATCGAGGACTTCCTCATCAAGGCCCGCGAGGCCGGCCTCGGGTCGCTGCCCGGCACGGCTGCGGAGATCCTCGACGACGAGGTGCGCTGGGTGCTGACCAAGGGCAAGCTGCCGGCGAAGACCTGGATCGAGATCATCTCCACCGCGCACCGGATCGGGCTGCCGACCACCTCGACGATGATGTACGGCCACGTCGACAACCCACGCCACTGGGTCGGGCACCTGCGCGTGCTCTCCCGGATGCAGGATGCCGCTCGTGAGCACGGAAGCAACGGGTTCACCGAGTTCGTGCCGCTGCCCTTCGTGCACACCTCCTCGCCCATCTACCTGGCCGGCGTCGCCCGCCCGGGGCCCACGATGCGCGACAACCGCGCCGTGCACGCGCTGGCGCGGATCCTGCTCCACGGACGCATCGACAACATCCAGACCTCGTGGGTCAAGCTCGGCGTCGAGGGCACCCGCGCGATGCTGACCTCCGGGGCCAACGATGTCGGCGGCACGCTGATGGAGGAGACCATCTCCCGGATGGCCGGCTCCGAGCACGGCTCGGCCAAGACCGTCGCCGAGCTCGCCGAGATCGGCGCCGGCATCGGGCGTCCGGTGCGCGAGCGGACCACGACGTACGGCGTGGTGGCGGCACGCGTCTGACGGCCTCCCACCGTCCCCCTTGAGGGTGGTTTGAGGTCGTCACGGAAGCGGCAGAGTGCATGGGCGGGCCCACGAAGGTGGGCCACCCCAACTCGAAGGAGAACTATCATGGGCTTCCTGCTCTGGATCCTCGCCGTCATCCTCGTCGTCTACGGCGTCGTCACCCTCATCCAGGGGTCGATCCTGCTGGGCATCGTGCTCATCATCGTGGGTCTGGCCATCGGGCCGGGCGGCTACAGCATCTTCAGCCGCCGTAACGCGTAGTTCCCCCACGTCACCCCCCTGGTGACAGTCACGACGGGCACTCCCTACTCGGGAGTGCCCGTCGTGCTTTTACGGAGTTCCTCGACCCGGTCCCGCCATGACCGGGAGCGCGTACGGTGAGGCCATGAGCGAGAAGGACAGCTATGGCGACTACAGCGTCGACGGCGACGACCAGCTGACGGTCGAGGACAGCCTGGCCGACAACGACGTCGCCGATGCGCTGGATCGCGGCTACTCGCCGCCTGAGCACTACTCCCCCGCCCAGAGCTTCGGCAACACGCCGCTCGAGGAGGCGACCGGGGAGTCCTTCGCCCAGCGGCTCGCCCAGGAGGAGCCCGAGCCCGACGTCTCGGCCGACACCGAGCGCGACGAGCAGTGGGAGGAGAGCGACGACACCGAGGTCGGCACCCGCCGCGCCGGACGCCTCGTGGCCTCCGACCGCGGGGTCGGCGACGACGGTGAGACCGATCTCTACGGCACCGACGTGGGCATCGACGGCGCGGCTGCCTCGGCTGAGGAAGCCGCCATGCACGTCATCGGCGACGACTGAGCCGCCCCGGATCTATTGCTACGGCTCAGGCCTGTAGCGGCGCGAGGACGACCTCGACCTCGAAGGCCTCGGAGTTCTCCAGGTAGAGCGCTACGTGCTCGTCGCCCCCGGCATGCGGATACCGGTCGGCGAACAGCTCGTGCCAGCCGTGCGAGGTGGACTCGGCACGCATCCGGTCGAGCAGCTCGCGGGAATCGACGGTGAAGGCCACGTGGTTGATGCCGGCGCGCAGCCGGTCATGGGGGCCCTCGCTCTGATCGGCCGAGTGCTCGAGGAAGGCGTAGGTGCCGTCGGGATGGCACCACGAGCGATGGTCGTCACAGGCCTCCCACTCCAGCTCGCCGAAGAGCCAGGCCCACTCGTCCGCGGCCGTCTCGACGTCGTTGACCCAGAGGTCGATGTGGTGGATCGCGCGTGCCGCCATGGAGTGACCCTATGACATTCAGCCTCGGCCCGGACCTCCTCCGGTGCCTCCGCGACCGCCCCCTCCTGCTCCTGGCCCGCCAGTGCCTGGGTCACCGCCGAAACCGCCGCCGATGCCGGTGATTGTCTCGCTGTCACCGGTGGGCACGTCCTCGTCCAGGTCAGCGAGCACCACCTCGTCACCTTCTTCGAGACCATCGAGAATCTCGACGAATCCGGCTCCCACCAGTCCTGTGGAGATCCGGGTGCGGACCGCAACACCGTCCGCGAGCACCTGCGCAACGCCGTTGGCCACGGCTGACCAGGGCACGCTCACCACGTCATCTGCTTGCGCCAACGTGATCGCCACCTCGGCGCCGGCGCCCTCGGGGAGGTCCAGCCCCCGCTCTTCGAGAGCGACCGTCACCGAGTACGTCGACTCGCCGGTCGTCGAGGTCGTGGGGGTCGTGGCGAGGGTCGAGACCGACGCCGGGAACGCCTCCTGCGCACCGACCGGCGTGACCAGCGCCTGCTGGCCGAGCGCAAGGCCCGACACCTGGTCCGTGGTCGCGGCGAGGACCACCGTGGTCACTCCCCCGCTCTTCAGGACGACCGACAGCGTGCCGGCGGCGACGGTGTCGCCCGCTGCCACGTCCACGCTCAGCACGCGCCCGGCCTGCGGAGCGGTCACCACAGCACCGTCGAGCGCCTGCTCCGCTTCGATCTTGGCGGCGCGGGCACCATCGATCGTCGCTTGGTCGCGCGCCAACGTGGCTGCGGTGACCGTCTTCGACTCCTGGGTCCGGGCCTCGGCCGTGGCCGCGTCGGAGCCAGCCTCAGCATCACTGCCGACGTCACTGGCGGCGTCACTGGCGGCGTCACTGCCGGACTTGGTCCCGTTGCTCGTGGCGGGATCGGTCCACCGTTCACTGCCCACCGTTGGCCCCGCTGTTGGTCCCGGTAGTCGTGTCGGGGGCTGCCGGCCCGGTCTGCGAGCCGGCCTCGTCGGCACCCGCGCCGCCGGAGGCCCCCGTTCCCAGGGCGTCGACAGCCCCGCCGAGGGTCTCGGTCAGGGCCGTGAGAGCCGCGGCCAGCTCCGACTGGGCCAGCGACACGTCCTGCTGAGCGCCTTGCACGACGCTCAAGGCGAGGGAGCAGGCGTCATTCGCGGCGGCCTCGTCGCCCGTCTCGTCACCGGTCTCGTCGCCGGCCTCGTCACCGGTCTCGTCGCCCGGCTCTCGTCACCGGTCTCGTCGCCCGTCTCGTCGCCGGAGCCCGTGGGCGTCGTGAAGGCCACCGCACAGGCTGCGGTCTGCGCCTCGAGCGCCGACCCTGCCACGGTCAACGCGGTGGTGGCGGCGCTCTGCGTCAGGAGCACTGCCTCCTGCTGTGTCTCGAGCGCACTCAGGGCGTCCTCCAGCGCAGCAGCCAGGTCCGGGCCCGACGGGGAGTCGGGGGCGGGGCTGGTTTCCTCGACGATCGACGTCCCGCCCTGCTCGGTGTCCGTGCCGGCTCCTTGCTGGTCGCTCGTCCCACCGGCCTGCGAGCCCGTACCTGACGACGACGTTGCCGAACCTGCTCGTGCTACTGACTCGGTGACTGACTCGGTCACCGACTCGGTCACCGCGTCGGCCTGTGCTTCGGTGTCGGTCTCGAGCTGAGCCCGCGCGGCCGCGAGGTCAGCACGTGCCCGGGTGAGGGCGGCCTTCAGCTCGGTGCGGTCCAGTCGGACGACGACCTCGCCGGCCTTCACCTGATCGCCGACGGCGACGCGCACCTGCGCGACCGTGCCGGAGGCACCGATCGCGAGGTCGGTGCGAGCGTTCGAGCCCAGGGTTCCCGACAGGCTCATGGTCTCGACCACGTCGGAGCGGCCGACGGTGACAGTCCGGTACGAGGAGGTCTCAGCAGCAGCCGACCAAGCGACATAGCCGCTCAGGCCCAACGTGGCGACCGTGGCACCGGCGATCCCACGACGCACCAGGCCGTTCACGATCCGGCACCGGCCCGACCGGCCCTGGCCGTCTCACAGACCCCGTCCACGGCGTCGCTGACGCTCATGGTCTCGGCGGTGACCGCACCCGTGGTGTCGCTCTCACCGCGGGCGACCACGCACTGGCCGACAGCCAGCGCCTGTGCATCGGCCTCCTGGGTCGTGGTGTACGTCGTCGTCGCGTCGAGCAGCACCACCGTCGACGTGGAGTCGGTCTCTCCCGGGGCGACGGTCTCGACGGTGATCGAGTCGCCGTCCACGGCGCTGACCTCGCCGGTGCTTGCGCGTCCCCCGACGCCACCTCGGGGGTCCCCCGCGGGGCCCCCACCGGCCACCCCGTCGGTCGGCTGGTCCGTCGGGCGGTCCGTCGGGCGGTCGGCGGGCGCGTCTCCGGCTTGCCGTCCCGGCCCGCCGTCCGCCGCAGCGGAGCAGGAGCCATCCACCTGGGCGGTGACGGTGACCGCTGTTGCCGTGGTCGTTTCGGTGTCAGCCTGATCGTCAGCACTGGTGATTCGCACGCACGAGCCGACGACCACGTCGGCGAGCGTTCCGGACACCTGCGCGGTGATCGCCGTGGCGTCCGTGTAGGTGACGGCCACCTGCCCGGACTGCGCGTTCTGCACCTGCAAGGTGGTGCCGGAGACGGCCGCGATCACACCGCTCGCCCCGGGCACTGCCCCGGCGGCGCCGCGTCCTGCGGCCCCGTCCACGGGCGCGGCACCCTCCGCGGGTGCGGCGGCGCCATCGGCAGCGGAGACGTTGACGGCCTCGTCGCCACTGGAGCCGCAGGCGGTGAGCACGGCGAGCAGAGTGGCGGTCGAGCCGAGTCCGAGGAGGGGACGGAGCATGAACATGTTGAGCTTCCTTCTTTCAGTCACTGCGGAGGGCGTCGATGGGGGTGAGCCGGGCTGCTCTGCTGGCCGGGTAGACCCCGAAGCCGATGCCCAGGGCCAGGGCGGTGCCCATGGCTGCGGCAGCGGCGATCGGCGAGAGCGACACGGGTTGATTGATGAGTCCTGGCAGCACGGTCGAGCCGACCGCTCCGATGGCGACCCCGATCACGCCGCCGGTGAACCCCAGGACCGAGGCCTCCACCAGGAACTGCCGACCGATTGCCTGCGGAGTGGCTCCCAGTGCCTTGCGGAGCCCGATCTCCCGGATCCGCTCGGACACCGAGACGAGCATGATGTTCATGACGCCGATCCCACCGACGAGCAGCGAGATCCCGGCGACGCCTCCGAGCAGGACGGTCAAGGTCTGGTTGGTGGCATTTGCCGTCTCGACGAGCGATTCCTGGGTAGCGATGGTGAAGTCGGCGTCGTCCGCCGCAAGGCCGTGCCCGGTGAGGAGCAGCGCCTCGACCTCCTGGTAGGCCGCCGAGAGCCGTTCGGCGCTCACCGCCTCGACGTACACGGTCGAGACCGAGGTGCCCGACGTGCCGGACACGATCTGCGCGGTGCTGATGGGCAGCACGAGCAGTGTCGTCCTCGCTCGATCCTGACGACGTCGATCCCGACGACTCGAGCACCCCGATGACGGTGAGCGGCGTGCCCGACACGGTGACGCTCTGCCCGACCGGGCTCCCGACGAGGAACAGCTCGGAGGCGGTGTCCGGACCGAGCACGACGACGTCGGCGGCTGCATCGACCTCTGCCTGGGTGAAGAACCGGCCGACCGACAGGTCACGGGCCCGCACCTCGGTCCAGGACGTCGTGGTGCCGACCAACGAAGTGGTCCAGTTGGTGTCGCCGTTGACGAGCGAGACGTTGGAGGAAGTGGTCGGCGCGACGGCTGCGACGTCGGGAGCGACGTTCTCGTCATCGATGGTCTGGGCATCGGCGACCGTCAGTGTCGACGCCGAGCCGAAGCCACCGCGTTGCCCTGAGGAGTCGGTGGTGCTGCCCGGCGAGACGATGAGCAGGTTGGAGCCGAGGGCGCTGATCTGGTCCTCGACCTCCTGCTGCGCTCCCTCGCCGAGTCCCACCGTGAGGATCACCGAGCTGATGCCGATGACGATCCCGAGCATCGTCAGCATCGAGCGCAGCCGGTGGGCGCGAATGGCCTCGACAGCAGCGCGCAGGGTCTCCGTCCAGCTCATCGGGTGGCACCCGAGAGCCGGGCGCTCGTGTCGTCGGTGATCAGCCCGTCGCGGATCACCAGGTTGCGGCCGGCTCGCTCGGCGACCTCGAGGTCGTGGGTGATGAGCACGATGGTGCGCCCGGCGACGTGCAGCTCGTCGAGCAGCGCCATCACGTCGGCGCTCGACGTCGAGTCGAGGTTGCCCGTCGGCTCGTCGGCCAGGATCAGCGCCGGCTCGGTCACCAGCGCTCGTGCTACGGCCACCCGCTGCTGCTGCCCACCGGACAGCTCGCCCGGCCGGTTGTCGAGCCGGTCGGCGAGTCCGACCCGGGTCAGGGCAGCAATGGCTCGCTCGCGACGCTCGGCGCGAGGTACGCCGGCGTACACCAAGGGAAGCTCGACGTTGCGCCAGGCCGACTTGGACGCCAGCAGGTGGAACTGCTGAAAGACGAAGCCGATGTGGCGGTTGCGCACCTCGGCCAGCTGGGTCTCCGACATCACCGACACGTCCTCACCTGCGAGCAGGTACTCACCGGCTGACGGAGTGTCCAGGCACCCGAGCAGGTTCATCAGGGTCGACTTCCCGGAGCCCGACGGGCCGACCACGGCGACGTACTCGCCCTCGTTGATGCGGACGTCGATCCCACGCAACGCCTCGAACTCGACCGCGCCGGAAAGGTAGGTCTTGCGCACCCCGTCGAGCTGGATGACAGGTTCGGCGCTCATGGCGCCACCCCTCCCCCGGGCGCGACGCCATCGGGACGAACGCCCCTGGTGCCGCCACCGAGCTGACGCTCCTCGTTCCCGGTGTCACCCGTGCCGGTGCCGCCTGTGCCGCGGATGAAGCCCTGCACCTCGACGACATCGCCCTCGACGAGTCCGGCGAGCACCTCGGTCGTGATGCCGTAGGTCTCCCCGATCTCGACCTCGGTGGTCACGGTGGCGCCGTCGACGACCTGCTCGACGTACGTCGTCTCGCCTTCGGACTGCAGCGCCGCGGTGCTCACCGTGACGACGCCGGCGCGTTGGGACACGATGACTGTCGCATCAGCCGTGGTGCCGGCGTACAGGTCGTCGCGGGTCCCGGTGACCTCGATGGTGACCGGGAAGACGGCGGCCCCCGACGCGTTGGTCGAAGCGACCCGGCCCACACTGGTGACCGTCCCGTAGACGGTGTCGGTGATGCCGCTGATGACCAGCTCGGCCTGGAGACCCTCGGCGAGCTGGTCGACGTCGGCGGCGGCGACGGTGGCGTCGAGGACGAACGTCCCCGACGAGACGATGCTGAAAGCCGAGGTGGCGGTGTCCGTGCCTGCGGTGCCTCCCGAGGCGCCCTGGCTCGACCCGGCGACATCGCCGATGTCGAGCCCGACCGAGGTGACGACGCCTCGGATGCTCGCCCGCAGGGTGGCGTCGCGAACCGCTTGACGCGCCTCGGCGAGCGCGCTGCGCGCCGCCAGCAGGGAGGTCTCGTCGGCGGCGAGCTGGGTGTCCGAGGCGTCGGCGTCCTGGTCCTCGGCGAGGGCGACGATCGCCGCGTCGACCGTGGACCTGGCGGCGCGCCGGTTGGCCAGCAGGACCGTGTCATCGACCCTGGCCAGTGGCGCGTCCACCTTCACCTGGTCGCCCGCCTCGACGAGTACCTCGGTCACGGTGCCGCTCACCGCGAAGTCGAGGTCTGCTGTCTTCGCAGGCTGGATCGTCCCGCTCACCGCTGTGGTCTCACGCACGGTCTCGCTCGAGACCGTGGCGGTCGTGGCCGCGGCCGCTGCCGGCTCGCTGGAGCCGGTCAGCAGCCAGGCCCCGGTCCCGCCACCCACCACAAGGACGGCTGCGGCCGCTCCGAACGTGACCCTCCGTCGTCGACTTCCGCGTTGACGTGCCCTCACGTGTTGCCCTCTCGACGTCTCATCGGTCGTGTTCTCGCTGGAGGATGTCGGGCTGGCCTGTCCTTGAGGTGGGGTAATGCTGTGACGGCGCTGTGGTCGCGGCACTAGAACGCGTTCTAGTGCCGCGCTAGGGTCGCTCCCGTGCGCTTTTCGATCGTCACCGCCTTCCAACCCGTCGAGCACCTCATCGCCCTGGCGCGGGCCGCCGACGAGCTCGGCTACCACGCGATCTCGGTGCCCGACCACGTCGTCGACCTCGAGGAGCTGGCCACGCCCTACCCCTACACGGCCGACGGGAGCCGGCGGTGGGACATCGACGCGGAGTGGCCGGATCCCTGGGTCCTCATCGGCGCGCTCGCCGCCGTCACCACGCGCGTGCGCTTCTTCACCTCGGTCTACGTCACCGCGATGCGCAACCCGTTCCAGGTCGCCAAGTCGGTGGGGACCGCGGCGGTCATCTCCGGCGACCGGGTCTCCCTGGGGGTGGGCATCGGCTGGTGCAAGGAGGAGTTCGACCTGCTCGGCGAGGACTTCCACACCCGCGGCAAACGCACCGACGAGGGCCTCACTCTGATGCGGGCTCTGTGGGAGCCCGGCTGGACCGAGTTCGAGGGCGACTTCTACTCAGCGCCCCGCATGCAGATGAACCCTTCGCCGCGCGCTCGGATCCCCATCCTCATCGGCGGGTTGTCCGAGATCGCCTTCGCACGCGCAGCGCGCCACGATGGCTGGGTCGGCGACATCTACACCGTGCAAGAGGCCTGCGCCCACGCCACCCGGATCCGCGAGATCCGCGCCGAGCAGGGCGCCAGTCGGCGACTTCGAGATCATCACGGCGCTCTCCGATGCCTTCCTCCCCGAGCACTTCGCGACCGCCGCCGCCGCCGGGATCACCGACGTGTGGACCATGCCCTGGGCCTACTACAGCGGCGTCGAAGCGACGTTGGAGCAGAAGCTCGACGGGATGCGGCGCTTCGCTGCGGACGTGATGGACCCGGCTCGCTGAAGCTCTCGCCTGTGAGGATGAGGCTCGCGCGTCAGATGTAGTCAAACATGAGACTGCCTGAGGCTATTCTTGCCCTGCCGACCACCGGGGGCGGAAATGGGGACCATCGTGCACGACGAACTCACCGGGCCCGAGTCGGGTCTCGTCACGATCGACGAGCTCAGCGCTCGGCTGAGTGAGTTGCGGCTCAGCGCCGGGGCTCCGTCGTACGCCGAGATCGCCACCCGGATCGCGCGGCAGCGGCTCGACCGCGGCCTGTCCCCTGAGCGGGCCAGGATCGCCCGGTCCACGGTGTACGACGTCTTCCGGCCCGGCCGCAAGCGGCTCGATGTCGAGCTGATCCGTGAGGTCCTCGTCGCGCTGAGGCTCGATGGCCGTGAGGTCGACCTCTGGACCGAGCAGGCCAGGCGGGCGGTCCCTGCAGCGGTGCCCACCGAGGCCCCATCGCCCGCGCCCACGGTCGACGTCACGCCGGCACCCGCGCCTGCGCTTCCCCGCTCGTTGCGGCGGACCGCCATCCTGCTGCTGGCGTGCGTGGTGCTGAACCTCCTCGGCCGCGAGCTCGTCGTTGCCCTGGAGCTGCCGGTCCACCTCGACATGACCGGCACCGCGGTGGCCGCGATCATGGCCGGGCCGTGGTGGGGAGTGCTGGTAGCGGTGGCCACGAACCTCGCCGGAGTCTCGATCAGCGGCGTCGCCTCGATCCCCTTCGTCCTCGTCAACATCGCCGGAGCCCTGGTCTGGGGCTACGGCGTGCGCCGCTGGGGCATGGGGCGCACCATCCCGCGCTTCTTCGCACTCACCGTGCTCGTCGCGGTGGTCTGCTCGCTCGTCGCCACCCCGATCCTGTTGCTCTACCAGGGCGTGGTGGTCCACGCGAGCGACACCATCATCCAGAACGTCGTCGACGTCGCCCACCTGGTGGTCATCGGGACCTTCTTGGCGAACCTGCTGATCTCCCTCATCGACAAGACCGTCAGCGGCGTGGTGGCCCTGATCGTCGTGGAGACCCGATCGCCGGGGGCGATGTCGCGGGCCAACGGGCTTGCCGACTGAGGTCGCGAGGGGCCCTGCCCGGTGTCAGCGGCCGCGCTTGCGGACCGTCACGCGGCTGAACAACGTCGTACGTTCCTGGTCGAGGATGTAGACCGACTTGATCCGGTGCGACCCTGGGCGAAGGCCCTTGATGCGCAGGATGTTGCGACCGCTCGGGGCGACCTTGCTGGTCGTGACGGTCTTCTTGCCGCCGGAGCGGACCAGGACCCGGCCGCTGGGTCGGCTCCCGTCGCTGACCTTCACCGTGGTGCGGATGCGGACGGCCTTGCGAGCAGCGAACTCTTTCTTCACCGGCTTGGCCTCGAAGCTCGTCGTCACGACTGGCTCCTCGGGCTCCTCAGGCGTCTCGGGAGACGCGGGCGTCGCGCCGTAGTCGCCACCCTTGATCAGCACGTCGGCGTAGGCCGTCTGCCCCAGGCCGTTGGGGTGGTACCAGAGCGAGGTGACGGTGCCGTCGCCCGTCTGGTTGACCCAGCGGTCAGTGTTGCCGATCGGTGTCGTGGCGTCCGGCTCGTGGCCGGCGAAGGCCTCCTTGATCCCCGGGACGAACTGCATCTGGCCGGGGTGGCCGACGTTGGCGTCGGTGGCGACGCTGGCCAGGGCCACGGTGCCGTCGTCGATCAGCGTGCGCACCTCGTCGCCGGCGGCGTAGGGCGGCAGACCGAGCGCCAGGTAGTTGTTGTCGGTCTGGAGGTAGGGGTAGCCGAGCTGGACGATCTTGGCGTCCTCGCGCAGGCCTGCCGCGCGGATGCCCGCGATGTCGTCGAGCAGGAGCTGCTTGATCTCGGGCAGCTTGGCGCGGGCGGCATCGATCGTGTCCTTGCAACCGCTGCCGGACTTCAGGATGAAGCACTGGGTGACGATGTTGGTGAAGCCGGCGTCGTTGCCGCCCATGGTGAAGAGCACCAGGTCGGTCTCGTCGGTGATGAAGTCGGCCTGGGGCCGCAGCTTGCGCGTGCAGTCGTAGTCGATCGTCGACTCGTCGACCGCTGTCGCCTGGTAGGTCCAGAACTCCTCGTCCGGGAACGCCCGCGTGTTGCAGAAGTCCTTCTCGACCAGGTAGGCGTCAGCTTGTTCGAGGGTGGTGACCCCGGCCGGGGTGGGGGTCGACGCGCTGGCGGTGTCCATCACCCGCGGCGAGATGACGTCGGGGGCCCTCCCACCGCTGCAGGCGTGGTTCTCGACCGTGACGGTGCGACCCTCGGCGCGCAGCAGCACGGCGTACTTCTCGGTCCAGTTGACGCGACTGCGGAAACAGTTGGTCGGGCCGTAGGTCTCGGCCTGTCCGGCCTCGTTGGTCGCGCCGTTGCCGGCGGAGTAGGAGTCGCCGAGCAGGACGATGTTGAGCGGCTCGGTGTCGACCGCAGGAGTCGGGGCGATGGCCGCCACCGGTGCGGCAGGCGCCAGGAGCAGCAGACCGGCGGCGAGTCCTCCGGCGAGCAGGGAGGCGGAGGTACGACGAAGCCTGGGGACCTGCACGGTGGAGCCTCTCTGAGCTGCTGATGTCAAAGAGTCAACGAACCTGTGAGGTCGAGGCTACGGGCGGAACACTGCGGCTGCCCGGACCGCCCGGCCGGCAGCCGTGCCGAGCGCCCACGGCACGAGAGCGATCGCCAGCCGGCCGGACAGGGGAGATGCGGGCGTGCCTTCCCGTAGACGGACAGGCATAACGACCTGCCGACCGCGGGCTGCCCGCGTGGCACCGGGCCTCAGCCCCTGTCCGACCCCAGGTATGCCCGTCCGTGTACGAGACTCCAGGAGCCAAGCAGTGAAGCGGCCCTCGCACATCTGGATGACCGCCCGCTGTGCGGCAGGAGCGGACGGTGCCGCGCACGACAGGTCAGCGAGCCTGACTCACTCCCACTCGATGGTGCCCGGGGGCTTCGACGTGATGTCGACGGTCACCCGGTTGATCTCGGAGACCTCGTTGGTGATGCGGGTGGAGATCCGCTCCATCAGCTCGTAGGGAAGCCGGGCCCAGTCGGCGGTCATCGCGTCCTCGGACGTGACCGGACGCAGCACCACTGGGTGACCGTAGGTGCGGCCGTCGCCCTGCACGCCCACCGAGCGCACGTCGGCAAGCAGCACCACCGGCATCTGCCAGATGTCGCGGTCGAGCCCGGCGCGGGTCAGCTCTTCGCGGGCGATCGCGTCGGCTTCGCGCAGGATGTCGAGACGCTCGCGGGTCACCTCGCCGATGATCCGGATGCCCAGGCCGGGGCCGGGGAACGGCTGGCGGTGGACGATCTCGGCAGGCAGGCCGAGCTGCTCGCCGACCAGGCGGACCTCGTCCTTGAAGAGCGTGCGCAGCGGCTCCACGAGCTCGAACTCGAGGTCGTCGGGCAGACCACCGACGTTGTGGTGGGACTTGATCGTGGACGTGCCCGCTCCCCCGCCCGACTCGACGACGTCGGGGTAGAGCGTGCCCTGCACCAGGAAGGCGACCTTGTCGCCGTCGGCGCCGGCGACGGCGTCGGCGAGCACCTCTGCCTCCGCGGCCTCGAAGACGCGGATGAACTCGCGTCCGATGATCTTGCGCTTCTCCTCCGGGTCGCTGACACCGGCGAGGGCGTCGAGGAAGCGCTTCTCGGCGTCCACGACCACCAGGTCCACGCCGGTGGCGGCGACGAAGTCGCGCTCGACCTGCTCGGTCTCGCCCTTGCGCATCAGGCCGTGATCGACGTAGACGCACGTGAGCCGATCGCCGATCGCGCGCTGGACGATCGCTGCGGCGACCGCCGAGTCGACCCCGCCCGACAGTCCACAGATGGCCTTCCCGCGGTCGCCGATCTGGGCGCGGATGGCAGCGATCTGCTCCTCGGCGATGTTGACCATCGTCCAGGTCGGACGGCAGCCGGCGATGTGGAGCAGGAAGTGCTCCAGCACCTGCTGCCCGTGCTCGGTGTGCATGACCTCGGGGTGCCACTGGACCCCGGCCATCTGCCGCGACAGCGACTCGAAGGCCGCGACCGGTGTCACCGTCGTGGAGGCGAGGACGTCGAACCCCGCCGGCGCTGCGGTGACCGAGTCGCCGTGCGACATCCACACCGAGTGCTCGGCAGGAAGACCGGCGAGCAGGGTGCCCTGCTCGCTGACGGTGACCGGCGTCCGGCCGTACTCACGCGCACCGGTGGCGGAGACCTCGCCGCCGAGGCCCTTCGCCATCAGCTGGAAGCCGTAGCACATGCCGAAGACCGGGACCCCGGCCTCGAAGATGGCCGGGTCGATGCCCGGTGCGCCGTCCTCGTAGACCGAGGAGGGTCCTCCGGAGAGCACGATCGCCTTCGGGTTGCGCGCGAGCATCTCGGCGACCGGGAGGTGGTGGGGGACGATCTCGGAGTACACCCGTGCCTCGCGGACCCGGCGTGCGATCAGCTGGGCGTACTGAGCGCCGAAGTCGACGACGAGGACCAGGTCGTGCTCTACCGCAGGGGGCGCCGGTGTCATGGCGTGATGCTATCGAGGGTGTGCGGGACGCCGATCAGTGGCGCAGGTCCTGGGCTTCGCCGCAGCCTGTGCTCAGGGCGCACCCCCGAGATCTCGACTCGCCGGTCGGCGTACCCGCTCGTCCCTCGCGGGTTGCCGCGGCGGCTCGATCTCCTCGCTGGTCCGACGCCCGCGCGAGCAAGCTCGCGCGGGCGTCGGGCTCGGAAAAAGCAGCAAGCCCCGCCGGGGAGGGAGGGTGGCGGGGCCTGCGCGTCCAGCACATGTTGGACAGTGCACGGACTCGAACTCGGCTCTTTGGGAGGGAGCATTTGCCGCCGAGTTCGCAGGCTCAACGAGGGGTGCCGGGTCGGGTTACGGCCGGGGCCGAAAGTTTTCTCCCGACGACTAGACCACCGGGTCGCAGATCAGGAGACCCCCACGATCGGCAGGTGCAGCGCCCCGGGGGCGTGCGAGGGCACGGCCGGCGAGACCGGCGCGGTCGGCTCGATCCGCTGGTACGGCGCACCGACGGCCGGTCGCGGGTCGGCCTCGCCCTTGTTGGGCCACAGCGCCATCGCACGCTCGGCCTGAGCAGTGATCGTCAGCGACGGGTTGACGCCGAGGTTGGCCGAGATCGCCGATCCGTCGGCGACGTGCAGGCCCGGGTGATTGAAGATCCGCTGGTAGCCGTCGATCACACCGTTCTCGGGGCTGGTGCCGATGGCGCAGCCACCGATGAAGTGCGCGGTGAGAGGCATGTTGAACGGCTCCCCCACGTTGCCACCGGCGGTGCCGCCCAGCACGTCGGCCATCTTGCGCACCGCCTCGTTGGCGACCGGGATCCAGGTGGGGTTGGGCGCGCCGTGACCCTGCTTGGAGGTCATCCGCCACTTGCGGGTGATCGGGTTCTTCTTGCTGTAGGTCGTGATCGAGTTGTCGAGGCTCTGCATCACCAGGGCGATGACGGTGCGCTCGGACCAGTGCTTGAGGTCGTAGAGCTCGAAGAGGTTCTTCTTCTCCGTCCACATCGCCTTGAGCCACGTCGCCCAGCGCGGCCCGTCGCCGTCACCGTCGGTGAGCACCGTCTGCATCATCGCCATCGTGTTGAAGCCCTTGCCGTAGCGGACCGGCTCGATGTGGGTGTTCTCATCGGGGTGCCACGAGGAGGTGATCGCGACACCGTGGGAGTAGTCGGTCTTGTCGCTGCGGGGGGCGATCGCGCCGAGGATCGACTCGGAGTTGGTGCGCGAGAGGTAGCCCAGGCGGTCGGAGATGCGGGGCAGGTCGCCCTCGTTCTTGAGCTTGTGGAGCAGCTTCTGGGTGCCGAGCGAGGCCGCGGCGAAGATCACCTGGTCGGTGGTGATCACCCGGGTCGACGCCTTCGACGCGACCTTGGCCTTGGTGTAGCGCACGTGGACGTCGTAGCCACCGAGACGACGCGGGACGACGCGCGTCACCGTGGTCAGGGGCAGCACCTTCGCGCCCTTCTTCTCGGCCAGGTAGAGGTAGTTCTTGACCAGCGTGTTCTTGGCGTTGTGGCGACAACCCGACATGCACTCGCCGCAGTTGAGGCACGCGTTGCGCTCAGGGCCCGCGCCACCGAAGAACGGGTCGGCGCTTGCCTCGCCGGGCTTCTGCTCGGGACCTCCGAAGAAGACACCGACCGGGGTGGGGTGGAAGGTGTCGCCGGCGCCCATGTCATCGGCGACCTTCTGCATCACGTCGTCGGCGGCAGTGCGCACCGGGTTGGTCACCACGCCCAACATCCGCTTGGCCTGGTCGTAGTACGGCGCGAGCTCGTCCTTCCAGTCCGTGATCTCGGCCCACTGGGGGTCCTTGTAGAACGGCTCCAGCGGCTCGTAGAGGGTGTTGGCGTAGACCAGCGATCCACCACCGACCCCGGCGCCCGCGACGATGAGGGTGTCGCGGACCGCGTCGATGCGCTGGATGCCGTAGCACCCGATGGCCGGGGCCCACAGGTAGCGCTTGAGGTCGAAGGTGCCCGAGGCGAAGTCCTTGTCCTCGAAACGCGGACCGGCCTCCAGGACCCCGACCTTGTAGCCCTTCTCGGTCAGGCGCAGGGCCGAGACGGAGCCACCGAAGCCCGAGCCGATCACGAGCACGTCGAAGTCGTTCCCGGTCGTGGAGCCCGTTGCGGAGCCCGTCGTGGACGACGTCGAGGTGCTGGCGTTGCTCATGTCACTCATCTCGTCAGGCCCTTCCGAGCTTCTTCATGATCTTGAGGTTGGCGGTCATGACCTTGGCGTAGGTCTCGTCGGACATCCCGAGCATCGGCGCGAAGCGCACCAGCCGCTGGGTGGCCACCGACTGCGACTCGGTGTAACGGTGGATGCCCTCACTGCCCTGGCGGCGACCCATCCCCGACTGACGCATCCCGCCCATCGGCGAGTCGATGCTCGCGAACGTTGCCCCGAAGGCTTCGTTGATGTTGACGGTGCCGCACTTGATCTCCCGCGCCATCGCGCGGGCCCGGTCGCCGTCCTGGCTGTAGATCGAGCCGTTGAGCCCGTACTCCCCGTCGTTGGCGCGCGAGATCGCCTCGGCCTCGTCGTGGAAGCGGTAGAGCGCGATGACCGGGCCGAAGGTCTCGTGACCGAAGCAGGTCATGTCGGGGGTGACCCCCTCGAGGATCGTCGGCTCGTAGAAGTAGGGGCCGAGGTCAGGACGAGCCCGCCCTCCGGCCAGCACCCGCGCACCCTTGGCGACGGCATCGTCGACGTGGGCCACGACGGCGTCGAGCTGGGCCTGGGAGATCAACGAGCCCATGTCGTTGCCCCACTCGAGGCTGGCCCCCAGGGTCATCGACGTGGTCCTGGCCACGAAACGCTCCACGAAGCGGTCGTAGACCTGGTCGGCCACGAACATCCGCTCGGTCGAGACGCACAGCTGCCCGGCGTTGGAGAAGGAAGCGCGCACGGCACCTTCGGCCGCCTTCTCGATGTCGGCGTCACGCAGCACGAGCAGCGGGTTCTTGCCGCCCAGCTCGAGCGAGCAGCCGATCAGCCGCTCGGCGCAGCGGGCCGCGATGATCTTGCCGGTGGCCGTCGAGCCGGTGAAGCAGACGTAGTCGGCGCGGGTCAGGATCGAGGTCCCGACCTCCGAGCCGGGCCCGGCCACGACCTGCCACAGATCCTTGGGGAAGCCGGCCTCCTCGATGAGGCGGGCGCCGTAGAGGGCGCTGAGCATGGTCTGGGAGTCGGGCTTGGAGACCACGGCGTTGCCGGCCATCAGCGCCGGCAGTCCGTCGCACAGGGCCATCGTGAACGGGTAGTTCCACGGCGAGATGATGCCGACGACGCCCTTGGGGACGCGGTTGACCTCGACCCTGGTCAGGCCGGGCACGACGCCCGCCTTGCGCTGGGTGTCGAGGTGCTGGTGGGCGGTGCGGGCGTAGTAGCGCGCGGTCAGGGCGATGTGGAGCGGCTCGTCGAATGCGTGCTTACGGGCCTTGCCCGACTCCCAGACGATCAGGTCGATGATCTCGTCCTGCCGCTCGAGCACGAGGTCGTGCAGGCGCAGCATCATCGCGGCACGCTCGTCGAGCGGCACCCGCGCCCACGCCACCTGAGCGCGGCGTGCCCGGGCGAAGGCCTCCTCGACGTCGGCGTCGCTCGACTGCGGGATGTGCGCCAACGGCGCCCCGGTCAGCGGGGTGTCGACCCGCACGCTGCGCCCCGACGTCGCGAGGACGCCGGCGGTGAGGCGGGCGACGTACGCCGGTTCGAGGGCGTACGCCGCCGTGGGGTCGTGCTCTGGATCAGCCGGCCCCTCGAGTCGCGGACCGCCGGCGGACGTCGGGCTGGAGGGGTCACTCATATACCGAGAGTATGTGACCGGCGTCTCCGGCGGTACGGATCTCACCCAATGTGTTGCTTTACACATCTGACATTTGTGTCAAAGTCATGTGGCGCGGGCTCGCTTCAGCACGCACCGGGTCTCGACCCGCCAGTCGCGACCTCGTACCTCGGTCGCGTGGCTTGCTCGACCTTCGGTCTGGACGGGACCGCCCTCGTTCCTCGGGCGGTCCCTCAGCCCTCTAGGTAGATCGACTTGAGCTCGGTGTACTGGCTGAGACCCTCGGGACCGAACTCACGGCCGAGGCCGGAGGCCTTGAAGCCGCCGAACGGCGCCGCGAAGTCCATCGTGTAGGTGTTGACGCCGTAGGTGCCGGTGCGCACCCGGCGCGCGACGTCGAGCCCGGCGGCCTGGTCGCCGGTCCACACCGTGCCGGCGAGGCCGTAGTCGGAGTCGTTGGCGATGCGGACGGCGTCGTCGACGTCGTCGTAGGGGATCACGCAGAGCACGGGCCCGAAGATCTCCTCCTGAGCGATGCGCATCCGGTTGTCGACGTCGGCGAAGATCGTCGGCCGGACGTACCAGCCCTGGTCGAGACCGTCGGGCATCCCGTTGCCGCCCAGGACGACGCGGGCGCCCTCCTCCTGGCCGAGGGCGATGTACTTCTCCACCCGCTCCTGCTGGCGCTGGGCGACCATCGGACCGATCTCGGTCGCGGGGTCCATGGGGTCGCCGACCTTCATGGTGCTGACAGCCTCGGCCAGCGCGTCGACCACGTTGCTGTAGTTGGAGCGCGAGGCCAGGATGCGGGTCTGGGCGACGCAGGCCTGCCCGGAGTTCATCAGGGCGGTGAACTTCAGACCTTCGATCGCCGTGCTCAGGTCGGCATCGTCGAGCACGATCGCGGCGGACTTGCCGCCGAGCTCGAGCGAGACCCGCTTGAGCTGCTCGCCGCAGATGGCGGCGATCTTGCGACCGGCTGCGGTCGAACCGGTGAAGGCGACCTTGTCGATGCCCGGGTGGGCCACGAGGTGCTCCCCGGTCTCGCGGCCACCGGCGACGATGTTGACGACGCCGGCCGGCACGCCGGCCTCCATCAGGAGCTCGGCCATCAGGTAGCCGTCGAGCGGGGTCTCCGGAGCGGGCTTCACCACGACCGTGCAGCCGGCGAGCAGCGCCGGGATCACCTTGGACATGATCGTGAACTGCGGGACGTTCCACGGCGGGATGGCCGCGACCACGCCGACCGGCTCCCGACGCACCACCACCGGCGTGCCGAGCACGCCGGTGCGGACCTCCTCCCACGCCAGCTCGCGGGCGATGCCGAGGAACGCCTCGATCTGCATCCACGGCGCCGGCGACTGGGCCAGGTTGGAGAACGTCGTGGGCGAACCCATCTCGGTGGTGATGACGTCAGCCATCTCGGCCATCTTGGCGGCGTACAACCCGGAGAAGACCGCGATCACGTCGATCCGCTCGGCGGGGGTCATCTGCGGCCAGGGTCCGTGGTCGAAGGCGTTGCGCGCCGCTGCCACCGCGGCGTCGATGTCGGCGGGAGTGCCTTCCGGGACGGTCGCGACGACCTGCTCGGAGTGGGGCGAGATGACCTGGATGGTCTGGTCGGTGGCGGGCGCGGCCCAGCCGCCGTCGATGTAGAGGGTGTCGCGGTCGAGGGTCATGAGGTGCTCCTGGGTTGCGGTCTGCGGTCGGGTCACGGGGTCGGACACAGCTGGCGCTCGCTGCTCGATCTCCGTCGGGATGGAGGTCAGGGGGCGAGGGTGAACCAGTCGGCGAAGCCGCTGGGGTCGTGGCGGCCGAGGGCGCCGTGCTCGAAGAGACCGAAGCCCTCCTGGCCGTTGCACACGGCACGGCCGACGTGATCGATCACGCCGAACATGACGCGTCCGGCCACGTCGGGGGCGGTCAGGTCGTAGGTGACCCGCTCGGTGAAGTCCGGGCCCTTCCAGAGCCCGTGGGACCAGTCGGCGTCGCCGCCGTAGCCACCGCCGAGGTGGATCGGGACCGCCATCCGCGACTCGACCTCGATCTCGAGCGGCTTGCCGTCCGGGGTGGTGCAGGTGATGGTGGCGCCCGTCGGCACGCGGGTGCCGGAGGTGTAGTGGATCTGCACGTGCGGCCAGCCGAGCTGCTCGACCCGACCGTCCTTCCACACCCGGTGGCAGTCGTTGAGCGCGCGGTAGCCGTCGGGCTCCTCCTGGATGATCAGGCAGAGCATGAAGTCGTCGAAGCGCATCGGGACGTAGAGCCACCACATGCCCTCGAACTCCGGCACCGCCGGCGCGCCGGCCGGGACGGCCTCGCCCACGGGACGGATCCCCCAGGAGCGGTCGCGGCTGCCGACCCACACGTCGGGCGTGACGTCGTACTCGGTGCCGTCGACGGCGAACGAGCCGGTCCACGTGCCCACCTGTGCGAAGCGCTGGGCGTCGAGAGTGACCCGCGAGCCCGAACGCATCACGTGAGGCATCTCCTGGAGGACGTCGAAGGAGCCCTCCCAGGTGAGGTCGGCGGCGATGCCCTCGGTCTCCTCGAGCACCACCCGCAGCTTCTTGAGCGGCTCGTGGACCTCGACCCGGTAGGCACCGATGCGCTGGTTGAGGCGGTCGTCGTCGATCGCATCCGAGAGGTGTACGGCGGTCTGCTCGTCGCCGCGGCGCACGAGGAAGAACGCGTCCTTGGTGCCGAGGTTGGGGTAGTAGCCGTGACCGAAGATGGCGAACACGTCGCCGGTGCGGTCGTGGGCGTTGAAGTACGACCGATCGTAGAAGTTGCGGTCGCTGGACCCCGCCCACGTGACCGGTAGCGGCACTTGGTGGATGGGGTACTCGTCGAGGTTGCTGACCATCAGGCACTAGCCCTTTCCAGGATGGACTCCATGAGTCCCTTGTGGTGCATCAGCGTCTCGATGTCATCGGGACGCTCGATCTCGTTGAAGTGGATGGACCGGGCACCGGTGCGCATGAAGACGACGCACCACTGCACGGCGTTGTAGACGTGGAACCAGGTGAGGTCGCCGACGGTGACCCCGGTGGCCGCCTCGTAGGTGGCGATGACGTCCTGCTCGCGCAGGAAGTGCGGCATGCCGGGCAGCTCGAGGACCCCGGAGATCGACTCGAAGACCTGGTGGGCGAAGACCAGCCAGGACAGGTCCAGCTCGCGTGGGCCGATCGAGGCCATCTCCCAGTCGAGGACCGCGATCGGCGTGAAGTCCTCGTAGATCGTGTTGCCGATCCGGGAATCGCCCCAGCACAGGACCGTGTCTCCCGAGCACTGCTCCTCGACCTCGGCGCGGTGCGCCTCGAGCCAGTCGAGGCCCCGCTCAGCGAGCGGAGAGCGCCCGATGTCGGCGACCGCGAAGTCGTACCAGGCGCGGGTGCGGGCCAGGTTGCGCGCCAACGGAGTCTCACCCGGGTGCGGCGGGTCGAGGAAGGCGAAGGTCGATGCCGCGTCGGGGATGGCGTGCAGGGCAGCGATCGTGGTCACGGTCGAGTCCTGGAGCCGACGCTGGTCGGAGGCATCGGCGTCGAAGAGCCAGTTGTCGCCGAAGTTGTAGGGCAGCACGTCCGGTGGGATGACCCCGGTGATCCGGTCCATCAGGAAGAACGGGGTGCCGAGCACGTCCCCGGTCGGCTCGGGGTGGCTCACCCGAGGCACCGGGACGTCGCTGAGCTCGGCGACCGTGTGCATCGCGTCGTACTGGTCGGCCAGGGCGTAGGTCTCGAAGACGGGGACGTCCTGGGCTGCCGGGGCCACGCGGGCGACGTACTCGTGGACGTCACGGCTGCCGTTTTCGGTCCAGGTGGCGTCGAAGACCAGCGTCTCCGAGCTCATCCCGTTGGTGTCGATGCCGGAGTGCAGCGTCACCTCGGGCTCCGCCCCTGCCGGCAGGAGCTCGGCCAACCAGTCGGCGAGCAACTTCGGGACCGCCGCCGGGTCGCGACTGGATCGCTGCACGCTGCCTCCGTCCGATAGTGACCTGGATCATAAGTTGACTCGTGTCAGCATTGTTGTAACACGTTCTAGTTGTCAACGGTCTCAGCCCAGATCTTCGGTTGCGCGAAGAAGTGAATCGCGGTTCACTACTTGGGTGGCCTACCGACGCACTCCCGCCGTGCAGGAGCGGCTCGACGCGACCCGCTCGCGGATCGTCGAGGCCGCCCACGACCTCGTCGCCGCGCACGGGTACGCCGGCTGCTCGGTCGCCCTGGTCGCCGAAGCCGCCGAGGTCGCCACCGGCAGCGTCTACCGTCACTTCCCCGACAAGGGCGCCCTCTTCGCGGAGGTGTTCCGCACCTCCACCCAGCGCGAGGTCGACGCCGTCGCCGCCGCAGCCGCCGCACCGGGGCCGATCGCCGACCGGGTCTCCCGTGCGGTCGAGACCTTCGCGCACCGGGCCCTGGCCGGGCCCCGCCTGGCCTACGCGCTGATCGCCGAGCCGGTCGACCCCAGGGTCGAGGCCGAGCGACTCGTCTTCCGCAGGGCCTGGCGCGACCTGTTCGTCGCCGTCGTCGCGCAGGCCGTCGCGGACGGCGAGCTGCCCGCCCAGGACCCCGAGGTCTCCGCCGCTGCCGTCGTCGGCGCGCTGGCCGAGGCCCTCGTCGCCCCGCTCAGCGACCCGACCGCCGGCGCCGCGGCGCACGTCGTACCAGACCTGACCGCCTTCGTCCTTCGAGCACTAGGAGCCACCCGATGACCACGACCCACGCCACCCATGAGGTCACCAACCAGGTCCCCCCGCTCGTCGGGCACGACACCTCCGCCGACCCCGCCGTCCAGGAGGCGCTCGAGCGCGAGGGCGCCGCCTGGGCCCGGGACGAGCTCAGCGAGCTGGGCCGCCTCGCCGGCTCCGCCGAGGCGCAGGAGTGGGGTCGCCTCGCCGAGCGCACTCCCCCGGTGCTGACCACCCACGACCGCTACGGCCACCGCATCGACGAGGTCGAGTACACCCCCACCTACCACCGGCTGATGGAGACCGCTGTCGCTCACGGCCTGCACGCCGCCCCCTGGGCCGACGAGCGCCCGGGCGCCCACGTCGCGCGCGCCGCGAAGTTCATGGCGTGGAACGTCGACGCCGGGCACGGCTGCCCGATCTCGATGACGTACGCCGTGGTGCCGGCGTTGCGCGCCGACGCCGACCTCGCGGCCACCTACGAGCCGTTGCTGACGTCGACGACGTACGACCCGGGCCTGAGGGTGCCGAGCGGCAAGCAGGGCCTGATCGCGGGCATGTCGATGACCGAGAAGCAGGGCGGGTCCGACGTACGGGCCAACACCACGCGGGCCGACGTCCAGTCCGACGGCAGCTACCGGCTGACCGGGCACAAGTGGTTCACCTCGGCCCCGATGTCGGACCTGTTCCTCGCCCTGGCGCAGACGCCCGCGGGGTTGTCGTGCTTGCTGGTGCCGCGGGTGCTGCCCGACGGCGAGCGCAACCCGATGCACCTGATGCGGCTCAAGGACAAGCTCGGCAACAAGTCCAACGCCTCCTCCGAGATCGAGTACGACGGCGCGGTCGCGCACCTGGTCGGCGAGGAAGGCCGGGGCGTGCGCACCATCGTCGAGATGGTCAACATGACCCGCCTCGACTGCACCCTGGGCACGGCGTCGGGGATCCGCGCCGCAGTCGTGCAGGCCACCCACCATGCGCGACACCGCAAGGCGTTCGGCAAGGCGCTGATCGACCAGCCCCTGATGCGCAACGTCCTGGCCGACCTCGTCGTCGAGTCCGAGGCGGCCACCACGGTGGCGATGCGGCTGGCGGGAGCGAGCGACCGTGCCGTGCGCGGGGACGAGGACGAGGCGGCGTTCCGCCGACTGGCGCTGGCGGTCAGCAAGTACTGGGTCTGCAAGCGCGGTCCGGTCGTGGCCGGCGAGGCGATGGAGTGCCTGGGCGGCAACGGCTACGTCGAGGAGTCGGGCATGCCGCGGATCTACCGCGAGCTGCCGCTGCTCTCGATCTGGGAGGGCTCGGGCAACGTCGCCGCGCTGGACGCACTGCGCGCGATCGGACGCGAGCCGGCCTCCTTGGAACGGTTCTTCGCCGAGGTCGAGCTCGCCGCCGGCGCCGACCACCGCCTCGACGACGCAGTGGCCCTGGTGAAGAAGGAGCTCTCCGACATGGACGACCTCGAGCTGCGCGCCCGCCGGCTGGTCGAACAGCTCGCCCTCGTGCTCCAGGGCTCGCTGCTCGTGCGGCACGCGCCCTCGGCGATCGCCGATGCGTTCTGCGCGACCCGTCTCTCGCGTGACTGGGGTGGCGCGTTCGGCACGATGCCTGCTGGTCTCGACCTCGCCCCGATCCTCGAGCGGGCGTACGTCGACGTCGGGTGAGGTCGCGCGGGAGGGGGCTTGTAACGCACCGTTACGACCTCCACCATGCCGTTGGAGCGGTGTGGTGGAGGTCGTAACGGTGCGTTACAAGCAAATCTCGCGCCAGATGTCCTCGCGGGCCCGGCCCGTTCGTCTCTAGGTTGAGAAGCGGCACCCGGCCGCACCGACCCAGGGAGACACCATGCCCCAGTACGCAGCGATCATCTACAGCCGTGACGTCGACTGGACCACCTCCGAGGAGACCTCGGTCATGGCCGACTACGGCGAGTTCGGTCAGGCCGCCGCAGCGATCCTCCGCGGAGGTGCCGCGCTCTACCAGACCTCGACCGCGACCACCGTGCGCGCCTCGGAGAAGGGTGGCGAGGTCACGACCACCGACGGGCCCTACGCCGAGACCAAGGAAGTGCTGACCGGCTTCTACCTGATGGAGTGCGCCGACCTCGACGAAGCGATCGCGTGGGCCGCCAAGATCCCGGGTGCCTGGGATGGTGCCGTCGAGGTGCGTCCGGTCATCGACTTCGGCGGCTGAGCTTCCCCCGTTGGCCACCGACGACGCCCGTCGCGCCCTGACCGAGCTCGTCCGCTCGTCGGGGCGCGACGTCGTGGCCACCCTCACCCGCTGGACCGGCGATCTCACGCTGGCCGAGGACGCGGTCCAGGATGCGACCGTGCGAGCCCTGGAGGTCTGGTCGCGCGACGGCGTACCCGCCAACCCGGTCGCCTGGCTCCGTCTCACGGCACGACGACGGGCGGTCGACCTGGTGCGTCGCGAGGCCACCCGTCGACCGAAGGAGGCCGTCGCGATGAATGACGTGCTCGCCACGCTCGGCGGTGGCTCGGACGACCACTCGGACGACCACTGGGCCGACGACGGGGTCGACGCCTCGGCGGTGGACGACGACCTGCTCCGCCTCGTCTTCACCTGCTGCCACCCGAGCCTGGCGCTCGACACCCAGGTGGCCCTGGCGCTACGAACGCTGTGTGGCCTGAGCACCGAGGAGGTCGCCCGCGCGCTGCTGGTGAGCGAGGCAGCGATGGCCAAGCGCCTGACCCGGGCCCGCCAGAAGATCAAGCACGCCCGGATCCCCTTCCGGGTCCCTCCTGACCACGAGCTCCCCGACCGGTGGGCGGCCGTCCTCACCACCACCTACCTGCTCTTCAACGAGGGGTATGCCGCGACGTCGGGACGCGAGCTGGTGCGAGCCGGTCTCGTCGGCGAAGCGCTCCGGCTCGGCCGGCTGCTCGTGCGCCTGCAGCCCGATGATCCCAGCGCGCTCGGCCTCCTGGCCCTCATGCTGCTCCAGGACTCGCGCCGCGCGACCCGCACCGATGCGGCCGGCGCCGTGGTGCTGCTCAGCGACCAGGACCGGTCGCGGTGGGATCGCGAGGCTGCCGAGGAGGCGATCTGGCTGATCGGCGAGGGGCTACGTCGTACGCCCGACGGACCTGATCGCTACGTCGTCCAGGCCGCCATCGCGGGCTGTCATGCTCTCGCCCCGTCCTGGTCCGAGACCGACTGGACTGCGGTGGTCTCGTGGTACGACGTCCTGCTCACCCTGGACCCGGGGCCGGTCGTGCGGCTCAACCGGGCGGCGGCGGTCGCCGAGCGCGACGGCGCCACGGCGGGATTGGTCCTCCTCGACGAGATCGACGGGTTGGAGTCCTACGCGCTGTGGCATGCGTCGCGCGGAGTGCTCCTGCGCCGGCTCGGCCGCCACGATGAAGCCGACGCCGCCGATGCCTCTGCGGCCGCCCTGCCGCTCAACGAGGCGCAACGGGCGCGGCTCGGAGGCTGAGCAGGCGAGGAACGAGCCGCGGGCATCGCCCCCCGGGAGGCTGAGCAGCGAGCGCCAGCGAGCGTCGACGAAGCCCGGTGAGGTGGCTCCGGTCTGCGTACGGCTCGCGGGGGCAACGCCCGCGGCCTCGCCCAGGGGCTCGGCCTGCTCAGCCTCCGGTGGTGGTTGCCGGGTGCTGCTCAGCCTCCGGCACGGATGGCGGTGACGGCGCGCTCGGCCGCGGCGAGGGCGCCTTCGATGTGGCCGGCGTACTCGGTGGCGGTCTCGGTGGAGGCCCAGTGGAGGCGGCCCTGCGCCAGCGGCTGCTGGTAGCGCGCGTCGCCGAACAGCTCGTAGGCGGTCAGCTGCTCGACGCCCGGCGGCGAGGTCCAGGGCTCGGCGCGCCAGTCGCGCACCTCGACGTGACTCGGCGCGGCCGCCTCGGGGCCGAAGATCGCGACCAGCTGCTCGACGGCCTCGGCGACGGACACCGCCGGGAGCCCGGGCGCCCGCGGTGGTGCGAAGCCGAAGAGCGCCGCCGGATCGCCGTCCGGTCCGCTCATGTCATGGAGCTCGCGGAGCGGTCCCACGTGACTCATCGCCGAGCCGGACCAACCGTGGTGCCGCCAGAACGCATCGCCGTACGCCGCGACGACCTTGGTCATCGCGCCCATCCAGACCGGGGTCGCGCGGGCGAGCGCGTCCACGTCCGGCGGTAGCGGCGGGTTGAAGGAGATCGCGGTGGCGAGGGCCGGCGGGATCGCCAGGACGACGTGCTCGGCGCGGAGCACGGCGTCCGCCGTCGACACCAGCAGCCCGCCGCTCGTCGGGTCGGCGCTGATCGTGGTCACCGGGGCGCCGACCTGGACGGCGCCGTCGGGCAGCGCGCTCGCAGCCGCGCGGGCGAGGGACGCCGCTCCGCCGACGATCCGGTACGACGCCACGTCGATCGGGTTGCCGCGCAGCTCCTGCGTGCCGGCCGGGTCCTGGTAGCGCGCATTGCCGTCGAGGTGCTGCTCGAAGCGGGTGAGTCCCAGGTCGTCGGCGAGGGCAGCGACTCGGGTCTCCCCCGGCCAGAACCAGGTCGCCCCGAGGTCGAGACCGTCGATCGCGTCGAGCCGTCCACCCACCCGGTCGCGCGCCTCGAGGACCAGGACCGACCTCCCCGCTGCGATCAGGGAGCGAGCCGCGCTCAGTCCGGCAATGCCGGCGCCGACGACGATGACGTCGAGCGGACCGGTCACTCCGGCGCGCCGAAGCGGCCGGCCGACACCAGGGTCGCGAGCCGCTCCGTCGGCAACGTCTCCTCGACGACGTAGCGCCGTGGACCGGAGTCGGGGGCATGCAGCATCGTGTCGGGGCCGGTGACGAACCCGACGTGGGTGATCCGGGTGCCGGGGCCGCCCTTGGCGAAGAACCACAGGTCGCCGGGCCGCTCCTGCCCGCGCTCGACCGGCTGGCAGGCCACCGCCTGGTCGAAGGCATCACGCGGCGTGCTGATGCCGACCGAGCGGAACGCCAGGTGCACCAGGCCCGAGCAGTCGATGCCGTCGCTGGTCAACCCACCCCACACGTAGGGAGTGCCGAGGTAGCCGCGCGCGATCTCCACGACGCTGTCCTCGTCGTGGGCGAGGTCGGCGAGCGCGACCCAGCCCGGGTAGCCGCTGGGGTCCTGCGACGACGGCTGGGCGGGCACGGTCACCCGGGCCCAGGCGCCCTGGTCGTCGCGAACCACCTGGTGGATCTCCACCCGGTCGCCGACCAGCAGCTGGGTGACCTGCTCGCCGTCGTCGGCGGGGGTGGCGCGGACGCCGGTCAACCGGGTGGCTCTCATGCCAGAACTCCTTCGATGCCCAGTCCGGGGCCAGTGGGTAGGACGATCTCGTCGCGCTCGTAGGTGACCCCACCGTCGTACGGCGAGGAGGTCGCCCACCAGGCGGCGTCGAGGTCGGGCAGGCTCGTGACGCCGACGGCAGCGACCAGCGAGGCGGCTGCCCCGACGCCGAGGTGCGACTCCATCATCGAGCCTACGAACGTGCCGAAGCCGTGGCGCTGCGCCACCCCCAGCAGCTCGAGGGCCGGGGTGAGCCCGCCGCACTTGGCGAGCTTGACGTTGACCAGGTCGGCGGCATCGCAGCGGATGATCTCGACGAGGTCCTCGAGGGTGAAGAGCGACTCGTCGGCCATGATCGGGGTCTCCACGTTGGCGGTGACGTGGGCCAGCCCGAGCACGTCGTGCGCGGGCACCGGCTGCTCGACGACCTCGACCCCGACGCCGGCGTCCTCGAGCGCCTGGATGACGGCGATCGCAGCGAAGGCATCCCAGCCCTGGTTGGCGTCCAGACGCAACCCGATGTCCGGCCCGACGGCTTCGCGCACGGCGCGCACCCGAGCGACGTCGGTGGCTGCGTCGGTGCCGACCTTGAGCTTGAGCGTGGTGAACCCGGCAGACACCCGGGCCCGAGCCGCCTCGGCGAGGCCGGCGGCGTCGCCGGCCGCGAGGGTGACGTCGGTGCGGATGCGAGATGCCGTCGCGATGCCCGACGGTCGCCCCGCCCACGCAGCCAGGTGGGCGGCAAGGGGCACCCCCGCCCGTCGAGCCGCCAGGTCGTGCAGTGCGATGTCGGCGGCCATCTTGGCCGAGCGATTGCCGACCACTGCTCGCTGCACGAGCGGCGCGGTCTCGCGCGGATCGGCTGGTGCTGCGACCAGCGCGTCGGCCAGCGGGCCGTCGAGGCAGGCGCGCGAGCCGGCCAACGAGTCGCCGGTGACCTGCCAGACCTGCGGCGCCTCGCCCCAACCGGTGCAGCCGTCGGAATCGGTCAGCTCCACCAGGACCGTCTCGATCGTGGTCGTGCGGCGCAGGGCAGTGACGAAGGGTGTGTGCAGCGGGACGCTCAGCAGCCTCGTCGTGACGCGCTCGATCCGCGGGGCGCTCATCGTCGCCGCTCCCACGCCTGGGCGGCGAGGTCGGCGATCAGCCGGTTGCCGGCGTCGTACGACCCCCCGGCGAGGCGGGTCAGCACGACCAGCGCGAACGGTTCGCCACCCTGCTCCGCGTGTGGGTCGCACGATCGCCATGTCGTGGGTGTGGTCGACGATCCAGCCGGTCTTGTTGGCGATCGCCGCACCGTTGGGGAGCCCAGCCGGGATGGCGTCGCGGTAGTGCTGATCGAGCAGCACGTCCTCGACCGCCGCAGGCGTGTGCCTCAGCAGGCGGCCGAGGTCGCGGGCGGTCACGACGTTGGAGATGCCGGCGCGCTTCGCCGGGGCGTCGTCGATCCCCCGCTCGACCCGGGTCACCTCGCTGCACCCGGCGTCGCTCAGGACGGCGTGCACCTCGTCGAGGCCGATCGCCTCGAGCAGGAGGTTGGTGGCGAGGTTGCCCGACACCACGAGCGCACGTCTGCGCAGCTCGCGCAGCGACGTCCGGGTGCCGCGGCCGTCCCAGGTGAGATCGTCCTGGTCGTCGTCGCGGTCGAGCACGTAGCGCTCGCCGGGCACGACCGAGTCGAAGTCGTCGTGGACCGGGACCTCCCTGTCGAGCCCGTGCTCACCCAGCTCGCCGCGCTCGTGCCGCCGCTGGGCGGCGATGGCAATGGGCAGCTTCATCAAGCTCGCCGCATAGGCCGGCTCGTCCGCGCTCTGCTCCCACCAGGTCGTGCCGTCGAGGCCGCCCAGCCAGAGCGCGACGAGGTCGGTTCGGTTCACTCGCCGAACCCTAGATGAGCCGGCTTGGGCTGGTGGTGGTCGCCGGTGGGCGCGCCCCGCGTGCTCCAGCCACCGACGTACGCCGCACTTCGGTGGCCACCGCACCGCCCACCAGGCCCACCCCGACCAGCGGTGCCCCAGCCACCGACGTACACCGCACTTCGGTGGCCACCGCACCGCCCACCAGGCCCACCCCGACCAGCGGTGCCCCAGCCACCGACGTACACCGCACTTCGGTGGCCACCGCACCGCCCCACGGCCGCAACCCCGGCCACCCTCCAGCAGCCGGGCAACGAGGGTCGGACCCAGCCACGTGATAACCCTTGGGCGTGACCAATCGCGTGCAGCAGCTCCTCGGTGTCGACATCCCGATCGTCCAGGCCCCCATGACCTACATCGCTCGCGCCGAGCTCGCCGCCGCAGTCTCGGAGGCCGGCGGGATGGGGATCATCGAGACCCTCACGCCCGAGGGCCAGGCCGACCTCAAGCGGGTGCGCGACCTCACCGACAAGCCGGTCGGGGCCAACCTGATGATCCAGGGCTGGAAGCACGACCCGTCGATCGTCGACATCCTTGTCGAGGCAGGGGTCACCTACGTCGCCACCTCCGCCGGCGACCCGGGCCTGTTCACCGCGCGTCTCAAGGACGCCGGCATCACGGTCTTCCACGTCGTCGGCAACCTGCGCGGGGCGCACAAGGCCGTGGCGGCCGGGGTCGACGGCCTCGTGGTCGAGGGGGTCGAGGGTGGCGGCTTCAAGGGCACCCTGAGTCCCTCGACGATGGTGCTGCTCCCGCTGGTCGCCTCACAGGTCGAGGTGCCGATCATCGCCGCGGGAGGCATCTGCGACTCGGCCTCGATGGCGGCTGCCTTCGTGCTCGGCGCCGAGGGCGTGCAGATGGGCACCCGGATGCTGGCCACCCACGAGTCCGGCGTGCACCAGAACTTCAAGGACGCGATCGTCGCTGCCGGGGACGACGGTACGACGCTGCTCAGCGTGCCCGGCAACCCAACGATGCGGGTGCTGCGCAACGACCTCGGCGCCAGCGCCTCCCCCGACAGCGCCAAGCTGCTCGGTCGCATCACCGAGCTCTACTTCGATGGCGACATGGAGGCCAGCGTCGCCAACACCGGCCAGGTGTCCTCCCGCATCGACGCGGTCCTGCCGGTGGCCGACGTCGTACAAGGCATGTGGGCGGGTTGCATCGCGGCCCTCGACGCGGGACGCGCCCGCCTCGGCTGAACCCCATCCACCCCATCCGCCTCAGTGATGGTCGAGTCGGCGCCTATAGTCGCCGACTCGACCCCAAGATCAGGCTCGAGTCGGCGCCAAGTGTTGTGGGAGCACGTCAGCCGGCGGCGGTCCGGCCCGCGGCGACGGCTTCCTCGAGCCCCTTGGCTGCGAGCCGGTCGGCGCGCTCGTTGCCCGGGTCGCCGGCGTGTCCCTTGACCCAGTGCCAGGTCACGTCGTGATGCTCGACGGCCGCCTTGAGCTGCTTCCAGAGGTCGACGTTCTTCACCGGCTGCTTGGCCTTGGTCTGCCACCCGTTGCGTTCCCAGCCCTCCACCCACGAGGTGATGCCGCTGCGCACGTAGGTGCTGTCGGTGTAGAGCTCCACCCGGACGCGACGCTTCAGGACCGCGAGCGCCTCGATCGGAGCGGTGAGCTCCATCCGGTTGTTGGTGGTCAGCTCCGCTTCGCCGCCGCACAGCTCGAGCTCGTGGCTCCCCTGGCGCAGCAGGGCACCCCAGCCTCCGGGGCCGGGGTTGGGGATGCAGGCTCCATCGGTGTGGATCGTGACGACGTCCAACCCGTCGAGCCCCTCGAGCGCAGAGAGGTCGGGTTCGCTCACTCGACGACGACCTCGACCCGCTGGAACTCCTTGAGGTCGGTGTAGCCGGTGGTGGCCATCGAGCGTCGCAGGGCGCCGATGAGGTTCATCGTGCCGTCGGCGACGCGAGAGGGTCCGAAGAGGATCTCCTCGAGGCTCCCGACCTGGTCGAACTGCACGCGCTGTCCGCGCGGGAGGTCGGCATGGTGGGCCTCGGCGCCCCAGTGGAAACCGCGGCCGGGGGCGTCGGTGGCCCGGGCGAACGGCGAGCCGACCATGACAGCGTCCGCACCGCAGGCGATCGCCTTCGCGAGGTCGCCGGACTTGCCGATCGAGCCATCGGCGATGACGTGGACGTAGCGCCCGCCCGACTCGTCGAGGTAGTCACGTCGGGCGCCGGCCACGTCTGCGATCGCGCTGGCCATCGGCACCGCGACACCGAGCACGGTGCGCGTGGTGTGGGCGGCGCCGCCGCCGAAGCCGACGAGGACGCCGGCCGCGCCGGTGCGCATCAGGTGCAGCGATGCCTGGTGGGTCGCGCAGCCACCGACGATGACCGGCACGTCGAGCTCGTAGATGAATTCCTTGAGGTTGAGCGGCTCGGCCTGGGAGGAGACGTGCTCCGCCGACACGGTGGTGCCGCGGATGACGAACATGTCGACGCCGCCGTCGACGACAGCCTTCGCGAACTCCTGGGTGCGCTGCGGCGAGAGGGAGCCGGCCACGGTGACCCCGGCGGCGCGCATCTCGCGCAGCCGCTCGGTGATCAGCTCAGCCTTGATCGGCTCGGTGTAGATCTCCTGCATGCGCACCGTCGCCTCGATGCCCTGCAGCCCGGCAACCTCCTCGAGCAGGTCGCTCGGGTCCTCGTAGCGCGTCCACAAGCCTTCGAGGTTGAGCACCCCGAGCCCGCCGAAGTTGCCGAGCGCGATCGCGGTGGCCGGCGACATCACCGAGTCCATGGGCGCGGCGAGCACGGGGAGGGAGAACCGGTAGGCGTCGATCTGCCAGTCGATGCTGACCTCCTCCGGATCGCGGGTGCGCCGGGAGGGCACGATCGCGATGTCGTCGAAGGAGTAGGCACGCCGGGCGCGCTTGGCCTGACCGATCTGGATCTCCGTCATGGGGCGAAGTTTCCCACGTCCAGATGCCGCGGTCACAGTCGCCTGCGCCGTGGCGCGAACGACCCCGTGTGCCGCCCGGGCTGGACCACCGGTCCGTGACTCTGGTCGCCCGAGGTGAACACTGGTTATCGTCTTCCATGCGCCCTCCGCGGCGGTCAGCCTCGGTCATCGGCGGGTCGGTCGCCGGGTCGGCCACCGCCCTGCTGCTGGCGCGCGCCGGCTGGTCGGTGACCGTGATCGACCCGGGCCTGCCGGAGCTCCTCGACCCGGGTCCGACGCCGATGCCACGAGTGGGTGCCCCGCAGGCGATCCACGCCCACGGCTTCGGGTCGCGCTCCCGCTTCGAGCTGACCACCAGGTTCCCCGACGTGTGGGCGGACCTGCTGACGGGAGGCGCTCACGTCGTGGGGCTGGAGCAGATGTCGCCGCCGCACCTCTTCGACGGCGGTCGCGCCGGGGACGACGACATCGCCGCAGTGCAGGCCCGGCGGCATCTCGTCGACCATCTGCTGGCTCGCGCGAGCGTCGCAGCCGGGGCGACCCTGGTGACCGTGCCGGCCGCGGGGCTGCTGCTCGACCCCGACGCGCCGGTGCCCACCGTGGTCGGAGTCGCCCTAGCCGACGGCTCGACCCACTCGTCCGAGGTGGTCATCGACGCCGGGGGTCGGCGGTCGCCGGTGAGCGGGTGGCTGCGCGAGGTCGGCATCGCCCAGCCGGAGCGCACCGATCCCTGCATCGCGCGCTACTACTCTCGCCACTTCCGCATCGTCGGCGAGAGGCCCCCGCTCAACGTCGGCTTCGCCGACATCTGGGGGTTCACCTGCCACGTGCAGCTGCTCTTCCCCGGCGACGGTGACACCGCCGTCATCGCGCTGGCGGCGCACGACCGTGACCCCGTCCTCAAGTCGCTGCGTCACGAAGCCGCCTTCGACGCGCTCCTGGCCGCCAATGCCGCCTTTGCGCCGTGGCACGAGGTGCTGCGAGCGACGTCGGCGGTCTACTGCCTGGGCGCCTTCGACAACCGCACCCGCGCCCTGGTGCACGACGGGCGACCGGTGGTGCTCGGGCTGCACCAGGCGGGCGATGCCCTGGCGATGACCAACCCCACGCGTGGTCGCGGGGTGTCGATGGGGTTGATGGGCGCCGGCCGGTTGGTCGACACCCTGCTCGACCACCCGGATGCCGGTGACCGGGCGCTGGCCTTCGACGGGTGGCGCCGGCGCTCGTTGCTCCCCCACTACCGCGAGTGCGCTCGGAGCGACACCGTCACCTCGGCGCAGCTGCGCGCCGGGCTCGAGGGACGGCCGGTGCCCAGCAACGTGCCCGACGTGGAGCTGCCCGACGGCCACCCGATCACGCCCCAGGAGCTCGAGCGTGCCGCCGACCTGGATCCCGAGCTGTTCCGGGTGGTGACCAGGGCGAGCGTGATGCTCGACGACGAACGGCACGTCGAGTCGGCGGAGGTGAGCGCCCGGGTCCGAGAGGTCCTCCAGGCCGCCGACGAGCCCGCGAGCGCTCGTGCGCCGGCGGACCCCCGCGATCTCGACGACCGCGGCTTCCTCGAACGGCTGCTCGCGGCGTACGTCTGAGCGTTGTGGGTGACTGCCAGGGCATGCGACGCTCGGACCGTGGACGACTCTGCCGACATCGTGGAGCAGGTGCGGACCGAGCTCCTGGCAGCGGGCGATCCCACCCGGGCTGCCGAGCAGCAGGCCTACTTGAAGTCGACGATGCTGCACCGCGGGCTCGCGTCCCCGCAGCTCAAGGCCCTCCTGCGCCCGATCCTGAAGTCCTACCGCCCGGCGGACCGGCAACAGTGGGAGGACGACGTACGACGACTGTGGGACGACGCCGCGTTCCGCGAGGAACGCTATGCAGCGCTGGCGATCGCCCGGCACGCCCCGGCACGGGTCTGGCGCGACGGCGACTGCCTGGAGCTGTGCCGCCACCTGGTGACCACCGGCGCCTGGTGGGACCTCGTCGACGACGTGGCGACCCACATCGTGCGCGACGCCCTCGACACCGACCCCGTCGTCGTCGCGCCCGCGCTGCTCCTCTGGGCCGAGGACGACGACCCGTGGCTACGTCGTACGTCGGTCATCGCTCAGGTGGGACGCCGGGGCCGGGTCGACCGCGAGCTCCTGCGCGCCGTGATCGAGCCCAACCTCGACGACCCGTCGTTCTGGTTGCGCAAGGCGATCGGCTGGGCGCTGCGCGATCTCTCGGGCACTGACCCGGACTGGGTGCGGGCGTTCGTCGCCGAGCACCAGGACCGGCTCTCCGGCTTGTCGCGCCGCGAGGCGCTGCGCAGGCTGGAGGCTCAGCGGCCCGAGTAGTTGGGGGCCTCGACCGTCATCTGCACGCCGTGCGGGTGACTCTCGGCCAGGGAGGCCGACGTGATCCGCACGAAGCGACCCTTCTCCTGCAGCTCGGGGATCGTGCGGCTGCCGGTATAGAACATCGACTGGTTGAGCCCCCCGATGAGCTGGTGGGACACCGCGGACAGCGGCCCCCGGTAGGCGACCTGACCCTCGATGCCCTCGGGAACGAGCTGGTCGTCGTTGCTGACCTCGGCCTGGAAGTAGCGGTCCTTGGAGTAGGACTTCTTGTTGCGGCTCGACATCGCACCCAGCGAGCCCATGCCGCGGTAGGCCTTGAACTGCTTGCCGTTGACGAAGACCAGGTCGCCCGGGGACTCCTCGCAGCCGGCCAGCAACGAGCCGAGCATCACCGCGTCGGCGCCGGCGACGATGGCCTTGGCGATCTCGCCGGAGTGCTTCATGCCGCCGTCGGCGATCACGGGGACCCCGGCCGGCTTGCACGCCAGCGAGGCTTCGTAGACGGCCGTGATCTGTGGGACGCCCACACCGGTGACGACCCGCGTCGTACAGATCGAGCCGGGACCGACCCCGACCTTGACCGCGTCGGCGCCGGCGTCGACGAACGCCTGCGCACCCTCGCGGGTGGCGACGTTGCCGCCGATGACCTGCACGTGCTTGGTGGCCGGGTCGGTCTTGAGCCGCTCGACCATCTCCAGCAGCATCCGCACGTTGCCGTGGGCGGTGTCGGCGACGAGGACGTCGACGCCGGCCTCGATCAGAGTGGTGGCTCGCTGCCAGGCATCGCCGAAGTAGCCGATGGCGGCGCCGACCATCAGGCGGCCGTGTGCGTCGTTGGAGGCGTTGGGGAACTGCTCGGACTTCACGAAGTCCTTGACCGTGATGAGCCCGCCGAGGCGACCGGCCTCGTCGACGAGCGGCAGTCGCTCGCGCTTGTGCTTGCGCAGCAGCGTCGTCGCCTCGTCACGTGAGATGCCGATCGGGCCGGTGATCAGCGGCATCGGCGTCATCACCTCGTCGACCTTCGTCGTCGGCCACTCCGCGACCGGGGTGAAACGCAGGTCGCGGTTGGTGATGATGCCGATGAGCAGGTTGTCGTCGTCGACGACCGGGAGCCCGGAGACGCGGTACTCGCCGCAGATCCGGTCGAGGTCCTCGAGGGTGCGGTCGGGGGTGATCGTGACCGGGTTGGAGATGATGCCCGTCTGGGTGCGCTTGACGAGATCGACCTGGTAGGCCTGATCCTCGATCGAGAGGTTGCGGTGCAGCACCCCGATGCCACCCTCGCGGGCCATGGCGATCGCCATCCGTGACTCGGTGACGGTGTCCATCGCGGCGCTGATGAGCGGCACCTTGATGCTGATCTCCCGCGTCAACCGACTGGTCGTGTCGATCTCGTCCGGCGCCAGGTCGGAGTGACCGGGCAGCAGCAGGACGTCGTCATAGGTGAGACCAAGGGCGGCGAACTTCTCGGGGACCTCCACCCCTGGAGTCTACTGGCGGGGGTGGGGCGGGTTGCCGTCGGGGAGATTCTCCGCTGGAGCGGAGAATCTCCCGCTTCTGTCACGAAGTTCCGTACCAGAAGCGGGAGATTCGGTCGTATGACGGTGCACCCCGGGCGGGTGTGGCCAGGGGTTGCGTCTTCCGACACCCTGGGAGCGTGACCGAATCCCTTCCCGCCCACGTCCTCGTCCTCTTCGGCGCTACCGGCGACCTCGCGGCCCGCAAGCTCTTCCCCGGGCTCTACCGCCTGGCCGAGGCCGGACGGCTTCCGCACGACTACGTGATCATCGGCAGCGGCCGGCACTCCCCCGGCACGGACGAGGAGTTCCGCGAGCAGGTGCACGCCGGTCTCAAGGACACCGTCGACGACCTCGACGAGGCAGCCGCCAAGGACTTCCTCGGGCGGATCTCGTTCCGGACCGCGAACAGCGATGACGGCGCCGACCTGGCCGCCGCGGTGCGCGACGCCGAGGAGGCGTTCGACGACGAGGGCGCCGACACCGCCGACGTACGCCGGCTGCTCTACCTCTCGCTGCCGCCGGCTGCCATGCAGCCGATGATCGCGATGCTCGACCGCGAGGGCCTGACCGAACGCGCCCGGATGGTGGTCGAGAAGCCGTTCGGGCTGGACCTGGAGTCGTCGCGCGAGCTCGACGCGGCGCTGAAAGCGGTCGTCAAGGAGGAGCAGGTCTACCGGATCGACCACTTCCTGGGCAAGGAGGCCGTGCAGAACATCCTCGCGCTGCGCTTCGCCAACGGCCTCTTCGAGCCGGCCTGGTGCGCCAAGAGCATCGAGTCGGTGCAGATCGACGTCCCCGAGACCCTGGCCATGGAGGGGCGTGGCAGCTTCTACGAGTCCACCGGCTGCCTGCGCGACATGGTCTCGACCCACCTGTGCCAGTTGCTCGGCTTCGTGGCCTTCGAGGACCCCGCAGCCCTTGACGAGAAGTGCATGCGCGACGCCAAGGCCGAGCTGTTCGGTGCGATCCGTCCCCTCGACCGCGAGCACGTCGTCTTCGGTCAGTACGACGGCTACCGGGACGAGCCCGACGTCGCCGAGGACTCCGACGTGGAGACCTTCGTGGCGCTCAAGGTCGCCATCGACAACGACCGGTGGCGCGGTGTGCCGTTCTACCTGCGCACCGGCAAGGCCCTGGCCCAGACCCGTCGCACCATCACGTTGCGCTTCCGTACTCCCGAGACGACTCTGTTGCGCGGTGCCGAGCCGATCCCCGACGAACTGGTTCTCGAACTGACCGACGACCCGAAGATCACCATCGACGTGCGCGCCAAGATGCCCGGCCCGACGATGGACCTGACCGGCGCCAGCTTCCGCCTCGACCTCGGCGAAGAGGTCCCGCACGGCGAGCCGTTGGAGGCCTACGAGCGTCTGCTGCTCGACGTACTCAACGGCGAGCGCACCTTCTTCACCCGCTCCGACGAGGTGGACCGCCTGTGGCAGGTGATCCAGCCCCTGCTCGACGACCGCCCCGAGGTCCTCCCCTACGAGAAGGGTTCGTGGGGCCCCCAGAAGGCCGTCGACCTGATCGACGGTGGCTGGCGTGTGGGCGGGTCCGAGGAGTCGTGAGCGGCACCAGCAAGCAGGACCAGGCAGCGGCCATCGCCGACCACGGGATCATCGGTGACCTGCGCACCTGCGCCCTGGTCAGCGATGCCGCCACGATCGACTGGTTCTGCGCGCCCCGCTTCGACTCCCCCAGTGTCTTCGGCTCCATCCTCGACCCCGACGCCGGACACTGGAGCCTGGAGATCGTCGACGGCGCCACCACGACGCGGCAGTTCTACTACCCCGACTCCGCGGTCCTGATGACCCGCTTCCTCACCGAGGACGGTGTGGCCGAGGTCCACGACTTCATGCCACTCGTGCGGTCGCACGACCCCGACCACCGACAGTACGTCGTACGCCGGGTGACCGCCGTCCGCGGCAAGGTGCGGGTGCGGACCGCGGTGGCGCCGCGCCTCGAGTACGGCAAGGTGCTGCCCGAGCTCACCGAGGTCGATCACGGGATCCTGATCACCGGCGACGGCATCAGGCTCGGCCTGACCGCGACCCACGACGTCACGATCGCGGATCACACCATCCAGGCCGACCTCGTGCTCGAGGCCGGCCAGGAGGCGCGCTTCACCCTCCACGTCCTCGCCGAGGGAGAGCAGCCGCCCGCCGACAGCGACGTCGACGACCTCTTCGACCGCACGACCGCGTTCTGGCAGGAGTGGTTGAGCCGCTCGACCTACACCGGCCGGTGGCGCGAGATGGTCAACCGGTCCGCGATCACGCTCAAGCTGCTGACCCACGAGCCCACGGGGGCTGTCATCGCTGCGCCCACCACGAGCCTGCCCGAGGAGATCGGCGGCGAGCGCAACTGGGACTACCGCTTCGTGTGGGTCCGCGACGCCGCCTTCACTCTCTACGCACTGCTGCGCCTCGGCTACACCGACGAGGCCGAAGCGTTCGTCGCCTGGTTGTCGCAGCGGATCGGTGACCCCGAGGCCGCCGGCACCAAGTCCAGCGACGGCACCGACATCGGACCACTGCGCGTCCTCTACGACATCGACGGCAACGTACCCGCCGCCGAGTACACCCTCGACCACCTCCGCGGGCACCGCGACTCCCAGCCGGTCAGGGTCGGCAACGCTGCCGTCGACCAGCTCCAGCTCGACATCTACGGCGAGCTCATCGACTCGGTCTACCTGTTCAACAAGTACGGTGCCGGGCTGAGCCTCGACGCGTGGGCCGACCTCACCCGGCTCCTCGACTGGCTGCTGGACAACTGGGAGCGCGACGACGCCGGCATGTGGGAGATCCGGGGCGACGTGCGCGCCCACACGGTCTCGCGACTGATGTGCTGGGTGGCCATCGAGCGGATGATGCGGATGGCGCGCCAGCGCGGCCTGCCGGGCGACCTGACCCGCTGGGGCGCAGCCCGCGACGAGATCCACGCCCGGATCATGGAGCGCTCGTGGAACGAGGACCTCGGCGCGTTCACGGCCGCGGAGGACTCCGACACCGTCGATGCCGGCATCCTGCTGATGCCGCTGGTGAAGTTCCTCGCGCCCAACGACCCACGGTTCCTGTCGACGCTGAAGGTCATCGAGGAGCGCCTGGTCTCCGACAGCCTGGTCTTCCGCTACGACCTCGGGCGCACCACCGACGGCCTCGACGGCCCGGAGGGCACGTTCTCCCTCTGCTCGTTCTGGTATGTCGAAGCCCTCACCCGAGCCGGTCGCCTGGACGATGCTCGCCTGGCCCTCGAGAAGATGTTCACCTACGCCAACCACCTCGGCCTCTACGCCGAGCAGATCGGTCTGACCGGCGAGCAGCTGGGCAACTTCCCGCAAGCCTTCACTCACCTGAGCCTGATCAGCGCGGCCCTGAACTTGGATCACAAGCTGGGCTAGGGCGCCCGCGCCGGGGGTCCACAGGCGACCTCACTCCGCGAGCGGCTTCAGCTCCCGGACCCCCACCCGCACCGTCAACGTCTCGCCGGCCATCCGGATCCGGCCCCGCATCCCGGCGGCGAGCACCATCGGCAGCACCGCCCGGTTGTCGTGGGCCGTGCTCAACACGATCTCGTGGGCCCCGAGGCGACGGGCCAGGCGGGCGGAGTCGCCGAGCAGCCTCGTCCCGATGCCGCGGCGCTGCCAGGCGGGGTCGACATCGATGTCGATCGCCCGGACGCCGGGCTCCTCGGCGGGCGGGTGCACGACCGCCAGCCCGATCGGGGCCCCCTCGGCCAGGACGACGATGCGCTCCCCACGCACCGCGAAGCTCGGAGTGACGCCACCGCCCGCACGCCGGCCGCCCGCCGGCGCGAAGGCAGGGCGCTCGTGCCCGAGCACATCGCTGACGAGCTCGGCCATGGACGCCCCGCGGACACGTTCGGCGGCGGTGAAGGGAGCGGGACGCCTGATCTGCACCCGCACGTCGGCGACCGACATCTCCAGGACGTCGTGCTCCTCGTCGGCCTCAGCGGCGGGCAGCGCGTCGGCGTCGAAGAGGCGGGCCACCACCTCGGGGAAGGACGAGGGCTGGGCGATGACCGCGCGAGCGGCCTTCACGTAGCGGGTCGGTTGGTCGGCCAACGCTTCCTCGGTGCACGACTGGGCAAGCACGTCGGTCCCACCGGCGCGCTCGAGCAGCGCGAGCACGTCAGCGTCGCTCCAGTCGTCAGGGCTGCTCAGGACGAGCTCGTCGGTGACGATCTCGGCGTCGGGGAAGACCTGCAACCCCACGATGTTGACGTCGGCGGCACCGCACTCCGAGGCCAGGGCCGCCAGGGACCCGGGCCTGTCGGGCAAAGTTGTCCGTACTCTCCACAACATGTGTCAACGGTCTACCCAGGACGTTGCCTGATCAAGTCCCTCGTGTGACAGCAAGCGAACATCTTTGCCTCAGACCGGGCTGATGTTGCTCACCAGCCACGTCTCGCCCTCGAGCACCAGCCGCACCAGGACCCGGCTCCGGGAGATGGACTCGGTGGCCTCGGCCTTGGGCTCGGTGCGACTTGTGAGCACCTGATCCACGTAGGCCAGCGCGACCACGGCGTCATCGTCGAGCACCCGCACCACTCCGGCGCCGCGCACCCGGGCCTCGGCCACGGTCCTCTGGCGTTTGGCCAACGGTCGCGCAGAGGTGTTGAAGGAGCGGGTGAACGCCTTGGCGAACCCGTCGGTCATCAGCGCCGTCGCGTCGGCCAGGTCGGCGTCGAGGTCGCGGTAGTCATAGCTCAGCGCCACCGGCAACGCCCGCACCATGGCCTCCACCGCTGGTCCTGCGCCGCCGGCGAGTCGCGTCGCCGTGTAGGGCTGCGAGCCCGCTCCCGGTAGATCCGCGGGCGGCTGTGGATCTGGGCGGGTCAGCGCCAGCACCAGGCTCAGCGCCGAGCCGAGGAGCACGAGCACGATCAGGACGGGTACCACGCGCCGCGGGGCCGGTAGGAACCGCATCAGGTCACCTCGTCCAGGGCCTCGAGCAACCAGCGCCCATCCACCCAGCGCAGCAGCACGCGGGTGCGGTAGGCGCCCGTGCTGCTGGTGGTTCCCCGGCGCGTCGTGACGTCGAGGGAGACGAGGAGCTGAGCTGTGTTCTGGGAGAGGTACTCCGTCGCCACCCCGTTGCGCGGCAGCGAAGCGCTCAGCACCAGCTGCTGCGCATTCACCCTGCGGGCGATCGACGGAGCCATGGCGTCGTACTCCTCGACGAACACCGGGGTCCCGAGCTCGCGCAGCCGATCCATGTCGGCCTCGACCGAGGTGTGGGAGAGGGTGAAGTAGGTGCGCGCCGCGAGACGGGCCCGCGCCACCGCCTGCTCCGCCGGGGAGTCGCCCAGGACACCGACCCCGATGTCAGCCGGCTGCTCGGCCACCTCCGACGGGAGCGGGTCGCGACGGTCGACGAGCAGGACCACCGACGTCGCCACGAGCGCGGCCAGCAGGAGAGCGAGCACGGTCGGCAGGATCCAGAACCGCCACGTGAGGCCGGACGCGGAGCCGGCGGACTCGGCCGATGGCGCGGGTGCGGGCACGCTCATGAGACCCCGGACCCAGTGCGCCCCGGGGGCCCGAACACGAGGCCCAGTCGTGCCCTGGTCGTGGCCGCGGCCCGGACGTCGCGCCACAGCTGGGTGTAGTGGCCGAACTGGAGCGTCATCACGTCGTAGGTCCCGATCGGAGTGGTCAGGCCGTAGGTCGGACGCTGCTTCTCGGCGACGAACGTGCCGAAGAGCCGGTCCCAGACGATGAAGATGCCGGCGTAGTTGCTGTCGAGGTACTCCGGGTCGGAACCGTGGTGGACCCGGTGGTGCGACGGGGTGTTGAAGACCAGCTCGATGGGCGCCCACAGCTTGTCGACGACCTCGGTGTGGACGGCGAACTGGTAGATCAGGTTGAACGCGAACGCCAGGTAGATCGTCCACGGGGCGAAGCCCAGCAGCGGCAGCGGGAGGAAGAAGATCAGCTCGAACCACGGGTTCCACTTCTGGCGCAGCGCGGTCGTGAAGTTCATGTACTCGCTGGAGTGGTGAGCCTGGTGGGCGGCCCAGCCGACGTTGACCCGGTGGACGAAGCGGTGGTTGGCGTAGAAGAGCAGGTCGAGCACCACCATCAGCAGCAGCCAGTACCACCAGGTGTCGGTGGGGAGCTCCCAGGCAGCGAGGTAGACGAAGGCAGCCGTGAACACGAAGAACGAGCCGACCTTGAAGATCGTGGTGCTGACCAGGGAGCCGAGCCCCATCAGCAGGCTGGCGCGTGAGTCGCGCGCCTCGTAGCCCCGGGCGCGGGCGCCTCCGGTCTCCTCCTCGGCGTCCAGCCACTTCAGCGCAGCGAGCTCGACCGCGATCGTGAGCACGAAGAAGGGCACCGCGTAGGTGATCGGGTTCTTCAGCGGGTCGAGGATCTCGGCGAGGTCGTGCACGCTCGCCACTCTTCCACGGAGACGGTGACCCGCGTGGCGAGCCACGCAAATGACACCGACCCGTCACTCCCTGGGGAGTGACGGGTCGGTGGCCGTGTCGAGCAGTGACCGATCAGGGACGGGTCACGACTTGCTCAGGGCTTGATCAGGGCTTGATCAGTGACCGTGGCCGTGGCCGTGGCCGCTGTCGGCGGCCGCGTCCTCGTCCTCGGGCTTCTCGACGATGAGCGTCTCGGTCGTCAGCAGGAGCGAGGCGATCGAGGTGGCGTTGACCAGCGCGGAGCGGGTGACCTTGACCGGGTCGATGACGCCCTGGGCGACCAGGTCGCCGTACTCCTCGGTCGCGGCGTTGTAGCCGTGACCGACGCCGAGCTCGCGGACCTTGGTGGTGACGACGTAGCCGTTGACCCCACCGTTCTCGGCGATCCAGCGCAACGGCTCGTCGGCCGAGCGACGCACGATGCGCACGCCGGTGGCCTCGTCGCCGGTGAGGCCGAGGTTGTCGTCGAGCACGGAGACAGCGTGGATGAGGGCCGAGCCGCCGCCGGCGACGATGCCCTCCTCGATGGCCGCGCGGGTCGCCGAGACGGCGTCCTCGATGCGGTGCTTCTTCTCCTTCAGCTCCACCTCGGTGGCGGCGCCGACCTTGACGACACAGACGCCACCGGCCAGCTTGGCCAGGCGCTCCTGCAGCTTCTCGCGGTCCCAGTCGGAGTCGGAGTTCTCGATCTCCGCCTTGATCTGGTTGACGCGACCCTCGACCTCGGCCGGGTCACCGGCGCCGTCGACGATCGTGGTGTTGTCCTTGGTGATGACGACACGACGGGCGGTGCCGAGCACGTCGAGACCGACCTGGTCGAGCTTGAGGCCGACCTCGGGGGCGATGACCTGACCACCGGTGAGGGTGGCGATGTCCTGCATCATCGACTTGCGACGGTCACCGAACGCAGGGCTCTTGACGGCCACGGCGTTGAACGTGCCGCGGATCTTGTTGACCACCAGGGTCGAGAGCGCCTCGCCGTCGACGTCCTCGGCGAGGATGAAGAGCGGCTTGCCGGCCTGGATGACCTTCTCCAGCAACGGCAGGAGGTCGGCGATCGCCGAGATCTTGCCCTGGTGCAGAAGGATGTAGGGGTCGTCGAGGACGGCCTCCATGCGCTCGGGGTCGGTCACGAAGTACTGCGACAGGTAGCCCTTGTCGAACTGCATGCCCTCGGTGAACTCCAGCTCGGTGCCCATGGTGTTGGACTCCTCGACCGTGATCACGCCGTCCTTGCCGACCTTGTCAAAGGCCTCGGCCAGCAGCGCACCGATGGTGGCGTCGCGGCTCGAGATCGTCGCCACGGCGGTCATGTCCTCGACCGACTCGACGTCGCGCGCAGCAGCGGCGAGTGCCTCGCCGACAGCGGTCGCAGCGGCGTCCATGCCGCGCTTGAGCCCCATCGGGTTCGCTCCGGCGGCCACGGCGCGCAGGCCCTCGTGGACCATCGCCTGGGCGAGCACGGTGGCGGTGGTGGTGCCGTCACCGGCGACGTCGTTCGTCTTGGTGGCGACCTCCTTGGTGAGCTGGGCGCCGAGGTTCTCGAACGGGTCGTCGAGCTCGATCTCGCGGGCGACGGTGACACCGTCGTTCGTGATGGTCGGCGCGCCCCACTTCTTGTCCAGGACGACGTAGCGGCCCTTCGGGCCGAGCGTCACCTTGACGGCGTTGGCGAGCGCGTCGACGCCGCGCTCGAGGGCGCGGCGGGCGTTCTCGTCGAACTCCAGGATCTTGGGCATCTGGTGTGACTCCCTTTATGACTTGTCAGTGGTGTGGTGGATCAGGTGGGAAAACGGCTACGGGCCGTGCGCCCGAGAGCGACCGAGAGGCCGCGCTCAGGCACACGACCCGGTGCTGTGCTCGTCGGTGAGTGATCAGCCGACGATGGCGAGCACGTCGCGCGCGGAGAGGATGAGGTAGTCCTCGCCGGAGAACTTGACCTCGGTGCCGCCGTACTTGCTGTAGATGACCTTGTCGCCCACGGCGACGTCCATCGGGACGCGACCGTCGCCGTCCTCGTTGAAGCGGCCGGGGCCGATGGCCACGACCTCGCCCTCCTGGGGCTTCTCCTTGGCGGTGTCCGGGATGACCAGGCCGGAGGCCGTGGTCTGCTCGGCCTCGAGCTGCTTGACGACGATCCGGTCCTCGAGAGGCTTGATGTTGACCGACACGATGTCGACCTCCACTTTCTCTGATCTAGCTGGCCTGTGAATGGTGCTGATGACGGCGGACGGGCGTCCGCCTCACGTTGGGGCAAGCGGTGAGGTACGCCGTCGCGGGGATCGCACCTCGTGGCTTGCACTGGCACACTCACGGGGAGAGTGCCAGAACCGAAACTAGCACTCACCCAAGGCGAGTGCCAGAGCGGGTGGGTCTTCTGCGAAGATCGGCGACGTGGACCTCGACGCCTTCCGCTGGCTGCTGACCGACGAGGGCTCTGCGCTCCTGGAGCGGGCCACCGATCTCGCCGGCGGCCCCGAGCTCGCGGTGCAGCGCGAGCTGCGCCGCAGCGCGACGCCCGACCAGGTGGCCGCGGCACTGACCCAGGTCGGGCTCCGGGTGCGCGCGGCGGAGAAGTTCGGCGCCGCCGCCGCTCAGATGTACTTCACCTCCGACGGCCTCGAGCAGGCCACCCGCCAGCGCGTCGCCGCGCACCGCTCCGGCCGGCTCGTCGCCTTCGGCACCTCGACCCTGGTCGACCTCGGGTGCGGCATCGGGGGCGACCTCATCGCCGCCGCCCGAGCCGGCATCACCTGCGCCGGGGTCGACCTCGACCCGTTGCGGGTCGCGGTGGCCGAGGCCAACCTCGCCGCGCTGGGCCTCTCCGGGGCGGTGATGGTCGCCGACGCAACCGAGCTCGACACCTCCCCCTTCGACGTGGCCTTCGCCGACCCCGCGCGACGCACCGGCGCCGGTCGCTCGTTCCGCGTCGAGGACTGGCTGCCCTCGTGGTCGTTCGTCGAGGGCCTGCTGCGCCGCGACGCGTGCGTGAAGGTCGCTCCCGGCATCCCCCACCACCTGGTGCCCGACGGCGTCGAGGCCGAGTGGGTCAGCGACCACGGCGACGTCAAGGAGGCGGCCCTGTGGTCGGGCCGCCTGTCGACCACCAGCCGGCGCGCCACCGTGATCGGAGACGGCGGCCTCGCGACGCTCACCGAGGACGACGACCCGGGCCCGGCGGCCGTCGGCGTACGCGGCGTCGGCGCCCACCTCTACGAGCCCGACGGCGCCGTGATCCGCGCCGGCCTGGTCACCGCCGTCGCCGCTGTGGTGCAGGGCGGGCTGATCGACGAGCACATCGCCTACGTCACCGCCGACCGCGCCGTCAGCACGCCGTACGCCCGTGGCTACCGGGTGCTCGAGGAGCTGCCCTACCGCGAGAAGCAGCTCAAGGCCGCGCTGCGCGAACGCGGCGTGGGTCGCCTGACGATCAAGAAGCGCGGCGTCGACATCGTGCCCGAGACGCTGCGCAAGCGGCTCGCCCTCAGCGGCGACGCCGAGGCGACCATCGTGCTGACCCGCGTCGCCGGCGCCGGCGCCTGCCTGCTCGTCGAGCCCCTCTAGCCGCAGGCCGGGGGCCCGGCGGCGGTCACGCCGAGCGGCTCCTGCTCCTTGGCGATGGTCGTGGAGTCGCCGTGCCCGGTGTGCACGACGGTCTCGTCGGGCAGGCCGAACAGCTTGGCCCGGATCGAGGCCACGATGACGTCGGCGTCGCTGAAGCAGCGGCCGGTGGCGCCGGGGCCGCCCTGGAAGAGGGTGTCGCCGGTGAAGACGCACGCCGAGGTCGTGCACGTAGAGGCAGACCGCGCCCGGCGCGTGGCCCGGGGTGTGCAGCACCTTGACCGAGGCGCCGGCGACCTTGATGGCTCTGCTCGTCGGAGAGGTCGACGTCCCAGAGCAGTGTCGGGGTGGGTGAGCTCCCACAGCGGCCTGTCGTCGGGGTGCAGCAGGATCGGCGCGCCCACCCGCTCGCGCAGGGCCGGGCGCCACCCGGCAGTGGTCGTCGTGGGCGTGGGTGAGCACGATCGCCTTGACCTGCCGGCCGCCGACGACGCTCGAGGATGGCGTCGACGTCGTGCGGGGCGTCGATGACGACGCACTCGTCGTCGTCGCCGACGACCCAGAGGTTGTTGTCGACCTCGTGGGTCTCGCCGTCGAGGCTGAAGGTGCCGCGACACGACGGCGTGGTCGACGCGCAGCGACGTCGGCCATCAGAGGACCACCACCGAGCGCAGGACGTCGCCGTCGTGCATCTTGTCGAAGGCGGCCTCGACGTCGTCGATGCCGATCTCCTCGGTGACGAACGCGTCGAGGTCGAGCCGGCCCTGCTGGTAGAGGTCGACCAGCATCGGGAAGTCGCGGCTGGGCAGGCAGTCGCCGTACCAGCTCGACTTGAGCGACCCGCCGCGACCGAACACGTCGATCAGCGGGATCTCGGGGACCGTCATGTCGGGCGTCGGCACGCCGACCAGGACGACGGTGCCGGCCAGGTCGCGGGCGTAGAACGCCTGCTTCCAGGTCTCGGGGCGGCCGACGGCCTCGACGACGACGTCGGCGCCCTCGGCGCCGGCGTAGGTCTCGGCGCAGATCGCGCTTGATCTCCTCGACCGGGTCGACCTCGGCAGGAGTCGACGGTGTGGGTGGCGCCGAGCTTCGTGGCCGCCTCGAGCTTCTTGGCGTCGATGTCGACGGCGATGATCGGGCTCGCGCCGGCCAGGGCCGCGCCGGCGACCGCGGCGACGCCGACGCCGCCGCAGCCGATGACGGCGACGGACTTGCCGCGGGTGACCGCGCCGGTGTTGATCGCCGCGCCGATGCCGGCCATCACGCCGCAGCCGAGCAGGCCGACGGCGGCCGGGCGGGCCGCGGGGTCGACCTTGGTGCACTGGCCGGCCGCGACCAGGGTCTTCTCGGCGAACGCGCCGATGCCCAGCGCCGGGCGACAGCTCGGTGCCGTCCTCGCAGGGTCATCTTCTGGGTGGCGTTGTGGGTGTCGAAGCAGTACTGCGGCTCGCCGCGGTTGCAGGCGCGGCACTCGCCGCACACCGCGCGCCAGTTGAGGATCACGAAGTCGCCCGGCGCGACGCCGGTGACGTCGTCGCCGACGGCCTCGACGATGCCGGCGGCCTCGTGGCCGAGCAGGAACGGGAAGTCGTCGTTGATGCCGCCCTCGCGGTAGTGCAGGTCGGTGTGGCAGACCCCGCAGGCCTGGACCTTCACCACGGCCTCGCCCGGGCCCGGGTCGGGCACGTTGATCGTGACCAGCTCGACCGGCTGCTCCCTTGGCCTTCGCGACGACGGCCTTGACCTGCTGCATGCGTGCGAACCTCCGATGGATGCGTCCTGCACTGACCGTCGCCGACCGCGTCGGGCGCGTCGCGGGGCGACTCGTAGGGCGGAGCCGATTGCAACCTTCGGGCGAGCACCTGCGTCTTGGTGGCGTGAGACAAGGAGGAGCCACGATGCAGCTGCACCACGCGACCGCCGGCGAGCCAGCACGAGCACTGGCCCCATGGCGACGAGAGCCGAGCGGCGCGACGCGGAGTTCACCGCCTACCTGCACGCTCGCCAGCCCAGCCTGCTGCGCACGGCCTACCTGCTGACCGGCGACCGGCACCAGGCCGAGGACGTGCTGCAGACGTCGCTGGCCAAGCTCTACCTGGCCTGGGACAAGGTCCGCGACCGCGACTCCGTCGACGCCTACGTGCGCCGGATCATGGTCAACGAGAACAACTCGCTGTGGCGGCGCGGCTGGAAGAAGCGCGAGCACGCCACCGAGGTGCTGCCCGAGGCGCGCCCCACCTCGACGAGTACGACGACGGGCGCAGCGCGGCGCTGTGGGACGTCGTCGCAGCGCTGCCGCCGAAGGCGCGCGCGGTCGTCGTGCTGCGCTACTACGAGCAGCTGAGCGAGGCCGAGACGGCCGACGTGCTCGGCATCTCGATCGGCACCGTCAAGTCGCAGTGCAGCCGCGCCATCGCGGCGCTGCGCGAGCGCGTGCCCGCCGACCTGCACCCCGGACGAGCGGAGGACCCTGATGAACGACGCCCACGACAGCACCGACAACAGCGACCACTGGGAGAGCGAGATGAGCGAGCGAGTTCGACCGCCGCGTCCGCGACCTCCACGAGGCGCCGCTGACCCTCGACCACGTGAAGGGCAGGGCCGTGAACATCCGGCGCAAGCGCCGCGTGGCGGTCGCCGGCGGCGTCCTGGCCGCCGCCGCGGTGATCGTCCCGGTCGCCGTGCTCGCGGCGGCACGGCCGGCGACGGCCGACGGCATCGACCCGGCCCGACGCCGTCGCAGGCCGTCGACCGACCGCGACCGACGCCCACGCCGACGACACCGCCCGACCGACCCCGGCGCCCGAGGCCGGCACTCGGCTTCACCTCGAGTCGGCAGGGGCGCGACCTACCACCGCGGCCGACGGACCGAGCGTCGAGCTGCCGCGGGCGCCGACTACACCGACGCGGCCGACGCTCGGCGACCAGGTCGCGGCCTACCGCACGGCGACAGGACGGACAGGGTCCGTCGACCTGATCGAGGACGGCGAGGTCGCCGACACCTACCGACGGTGCGCCTCGCCGATGGTGATCGCACCCGACGGTCGGCACGGTCGCGTTCGTCGACCACCGACGACGAGCTGCTGGTCGTCGACGGCGAGGCACGGCGAGCAGTCCTCGGCGAGTCGACCCCGACATCACCTCGTCGGCCGATCATCGGCGACGGCGACTGCGCGCTCGAGTCGGGCTGCCACCCGTTCCTGGACGACGGCAACTTCGACCGAGCGACGCCTACGAGATCAACTACGAGGGCCCGGACACCGCGCCGGTGCCGGGCGCGCTGCGGGTCAACGACGCCGCCGACGACTTCCTGGTCACCGGCTCAGACCGAGTCTACTGCGACACCGGGTCGTGCGGCGGGCTCTACGACCGCAGGGCGGCGGGCGCTGGTCTTCGAGACCTGCGAGACCCAGGTGCTCGACATCTCGCCCGACGGTGAGCTACGTCGATCGGCACCGCCCGCCTACGGCGACGGCTCGGGCCCGGCTACTTCTCGCATCCTCGACGGCGCGACCGGCGACGAGGTCGCCCGCTACGACCCCCGAGGCGGGCTTCGTCGACCAGGATGGCCTGGGCCGACGACACCCACGCGCGTCGCCACGGTCTACGACGACGGGACTGGTCGATCGTCAGCCTGGGCGTCGACGGCAGCGAGCCGAGGTGCTCGTCGGCCGGGCGCGCCGGCGCGCACCGAGGTGCCGACCCCGTACCAGCCTCACCGGCGCGTCGGCTGAGCGGCCGGTCAGGCCGCCGCCGCCGGACGCCGTACCAGCGGCCAGCCGCAGCACGATCGCGGTGGCGCCGTCGCGGTAGTAGCGGCGGCGTCGGTCGATCTCGACGAAGCCCTGGCGGCGTAGAAGGCCAGGGCGTCCGGTGTTGTCCTCGCGCACCTCGAGCAGCACGCCGGTCGGCGCCGCTCGGCCCGCGCGGCGCCGACGACGGTCGTCGAGCAGCGCGCGCGCCAGGCCCGTACGCCGGCGCGGCCGGGGTCGACCGCGATCCGCTGCAGCTCGGCGATGTCGGCCGACGATGCTGGCGGCGGCGTAGCCCGACGACGGCGCCGTCGACCTCGGCGACAGGTAGTGCACGGTCGGCAGGTCGCCCGAGACGCCCTGCCGCCACCAGGCCGGGCGACCAGGCGTCGACGCCCAGGTTCTCGGCCTCGAGGTCGGCGACGCGGCGGCGTCGGCGGTCGCCGGGCGGCGCCGGGCCGGATCACGAGACCGGCTTGGGCGTGCCCGGGCACCTCGGCGTCGGGGCGGCGCAGGTAGAGCGGCTCGGGGTCGAGCAGCTCGGCCCGCTCCTCGTGACGATCGCGCGGCCCAGCCAGCCGGCCGAGGCGCGCACGCGGTCCGACGGGTGGGGGAAGTGCTCGGGGTAGAGCAGCGCCCCCTCCCCCACGACCGGCAGCGTCGGTGGCCACGGCGTCCGGGCTTGGCGACGGCCGGGCCGCTGAGAGCCGGGTCGCCGTCGTCGTCGTACGCCGCCAGGTAGACCTCCTTGCGCCGCGCGTCGGTCGCGACCACGAAGGGCTCGTCGACGGCGCCGCGTGTCGACGGCCTCGACCGCGAGCGCGTCGAGCGAGCACACGCCGTAGACGGGCACGTCGAGCACGAAGCCGAGCGTGCGGGCGGTGACCAGCCCGACCCGCAGCCCGGTGAACGGGCCGGGTCCGACGCCGACCCCGATCGCGGTGAGGTCGAGGCGGGTCGCGCCGGCCTCGGCGAGCGCCTGCTCGATCAGCGGCGCCAGCTGCTCGCCGTGGCGCATCGCCTGCTCCGAGACGAGCTCGGCCAGCACCCGTCGCCGGCGTCCCCGTCGAGCAGCGCGACGGTGACGGAGCGGGGACGGGTGTCGAAGGCGAGCAGCACGACCAGGCTAGTACGTGGGTCGTGGCGACGCGTCGCTCGGGCCAGCCGCCTGACCAGGCGCCAGTGACCGAGCGGGACCTGCCACCGCCGGGCGCGGGCGGGTCGTCGGAGCGGTGGGGTGGGTGGCCCAGCGCGGGCCGATGCCCTGGACCTCGACGGTGCGCGGCTCGCGCCTCGAGTCGCCGTCGACGCGCCGCGTCGCGGCGTGCGTGATGCGGATCTCAGGCGCGAGCGGCGAGGCGCCTCGGCGACCCCCTCGCCCCACTCCACGACGGTCACGGCGTCGTCGAGGGAGGTGTCGAGGTCGAGGTCGTCGAGCTCGGCGGTGCTGCCGAGGCGGTAGGCGTCGACGTGGACGAGGTCGGGACCGTCGACCGAGCGAGAGCGTGCTCGCGGGCGATCACGAAGGTCGGCGAGGTGACCGCGCCCTCGACCCCGAGGCCGCGCCCGAGCCCCTGGGTGAAGGTGGTCTTGCCGGCGCCGAGGTCGCCGGTCAGCACCACCAGGTCGCCGGGCACGAGGTAGTCGGCGATCCGCGCGCCCGAGCGCGCGCATGTCCTCGGCGGTGCGACCTCGTGGAAGGTCGGGCACGGCCGCAGCCGAGCTCGACGTACGGCGAGCGGCGGTCGGTCTGGGTGAAGCCGCGCTGCGCCCAGAAGCCGACGGTGCGGGGCAGCTCCTCGCGGGCCACGACGCCGCAGCCGCGGCGCCCGTCCGGTCCAGGCCTCGACGGCCGCCTGGATCATCGCGCCGGCGACGCCGTGGCCCGTGCGCGCGGAGAGGACGCCGAACCGGCGCAGGTAGACGGAGTCGCCGACGGCGTCGAGCAGCAGCGCGCCGACCGGCTCGCCGTCGAGCGCGGCGACGCAGGCCGCCGCTGAGGGCGAGCCGGGTCGCGATCGAGGCCTCGGTCTCGCTGCAGCGCGTCGGCGGGCGGGTGGAGCGGCGGGCCGGTTGCCGAAGGCGTCCTGGATGATCGCCAGGACGACGGCGGCGGACTCGGCGCCGACCCGGCGTACGGTACAGTGCTCATCGGGTGCCCGCCACGGGTCGTCGGCCGCGGTGATCAGCTGGTCGAGCTCGGCGTTGACCTGGTCGTGGCGCTCCATGGTCACCATGTGGCCGGCGCCCTCGCACTCCAGCAGCCGCGAGCGCTGGGGATGCGGGCGTGCGAGCTTGCGGGAGTGGCCGATCGAGGTGAGCCGGTCGGCGGTGCCGCAGATGATCGAGACCGGGATCCGGTCGAGGACCTCGACGTGGTCGAACTTGTCGAGCGCGCCGAGGCTCGGGAAGAAGTCGGCGACGACCTCGAACGGGGTCGCCGACAGCATGTCGTCGACGAAGCGCACGTAGGACGCGCGGCACCTCGCCGCCGAAGGCGAACCGGTTGGTGGCGACGTTGGCGATGAGCCGACCGATCGCGGCGCACGGCTGTCGACGGCGCCGTGGCCCGCGCTGCAGCGTCGCGACCGCCTGGTCGGTGACGCGGCCGGTGAGGCGGGCGGGCAGCATCGGGAGCAGGATCCGACTGGGGTCGAGCCCGCCGGCGGTCGTGGAGATCAGGCCGACGCCGATGACCTTCTCGCCGATCAGCTCGGGGAAGTGCTGGGCCAGGGCGACGACCGACATCCCGCCCATCGAGTGGCCGACCAGGACGACGGGCCCGTCGGGGGCGACCGATGTCGATGACGTGCTTGAGGTCGCGGCCGAGCTGGTCGATCGTGGCGTGCTCGCGCGTCGGAGCGACCCGAGCGGCCGTGGGAGCGCTGGTCGTAGTAGACGGTGCGCACCAGGCCGCGGTAGGCGGCACGCTGGAAGTGCCAGCAGTCGAGGTTGAGGCAGTAGCCGTGCGACGAAGATCACCGTGACCGGGTCGGACTCCGCCGCCCGCGGGCGCAGGCGCCGCCGGCCCGCGTCGATGTCGGACTCGACCTCGTCGACCTCCACGTGGAGGGGCACGCCGTCGTCGGCCACCACGGTGATCGGCGTGGAGTGCAGCGAGCCGAACGGGAGGTCCTCCCCCGCGCCGGAGGCTGATCTGACGCTGCTGGCGCAGCAGACCGATCGCGGTGCCTGCGGCGGCGACACCGAGGGCTCCGCCGACGAAGCCCAGCACCCGTTTGCGGGCGTGCCACGGCGTGGTCATCGGGCACCGCCGACGCCGGCCGTCGAGTCGACGTAGCGGCGCGTCATCCGCCCGCCGAGGCGGGTGACGATCTCGTAGTTGATGGTGCCGCAGGCCTCAGCCCAGTCCTGGGCGGTCGGTCGGCCATCGCCCGGAGCGCCGAAGAGCACCACGTCGCTGCCGACGGGGGGCTCGTCGCCGCCGAGGTCGACGAGGATCTGGTCCATGCACACCCGGCCGCGGATCGGCCGGCGCACGCCGCCGATGCTCACGGCTCCGACGTTGCTGGCGTGCACGGGGACGCCCTCGCCGTACCCGACCGGGACCAGCCCGATCGTCGTCGCCTCGGTCGCGGTCCAGGTGTGACCGTAGGAGACCGACTCGCCGGCCTTGACGTGCTTGACGAGGGCGAGGTCGGCGCGCGCGGTCATCGCCGGCCGCAGGTCGGTGCCGTGCGGGACGCCCGGGGCGGGGTCGAGACCGTATGTCGCGATGCCGCACCGCACCGCGTCGTAGCGCGCTGACGGGCGCAGGATCGCGGCGGCGGAGTTGGCAAGGTGGCGCAGCTCGGGCTCGAGACCTGCAGACGCGGCGAACGCCAGGGCGTCGTCGAACGCCGCTTCCTGGGCATCGTTGGCGGGGTGGTCGGGCTGGTCGGCGCAGGCCAGGTGGGACCAGACGCCGGTGACCCGCCAGTGCCCGGCGCGTTCGCCGGCGCGGGCCCGCTCGAAGAACTGCTCCCAGTCGGTCCGCTCCGCACCACCGCGGGACAGCCCGGTGTCGACCTTGAGCTGGAGCCGCGCCGGGGCGCCGACGTACTTCGCTGCTGCCTGGATCTCGTCGAGCTCGTCGAGGCTGTATGCCGTGAGGTCGACGTCGGCGCGGATGGCGTCGTCGTAGTCCTCGCCCGGCACGGTCAGCCAGGTCAGGATGCGACCGGTGTCGCCCGCCGCGCGGAGCGTGGTGACCTCGTCGAGCGTGGCCACGGCCAGCCAGGGCGAGCCCGCCTCGCGCGCCGCCCGGGCGACCGGGGCCATGCCGTGGCCGTAGCCGTCGGCCTTGACGACGGTGACCATCGGGACGCCGGTGAGCTCACGCAGCACGCCGACGTTGTGCCGGATGGCGTCGAGGTCGACGACGATCTCGGCGCGTGGGGGCGGCGTCATGAGGATGATTCTTCCATCCCTGCCCGGGCAAGCACGTCGGCCACCACCGCAGGCACGGCGCGCGCGACGTCCCCGGCGACGAGCGGGCCTCCAGCCGACGCCAAGGTCGCCGCAGCGCCGTGCAGCCAGGATCCGACGGACGCGGCGTCGAAGGGACTGAGCCCACCGGCCGCGAGAGCGCCGATCACCCCTCCCAGCACGTCGCCCGCGCCGGCGGTCGCCAGCCAGGGTGTGCCCGTGGTCGTGACCCGCACCCCGCCGGCCGGGTGGACCACCAACGAGTGGCGGCCCTTGAGGAGGACGACACAGCCGTGGATCTCGGCGGCGCGCCGGGCGTGCGCCAGCGGTCGCGCCTCGACCTCGCTGCGATCGACGTCGAGCATCCGGGCGAGCTCGCCGGCGTGAGGCGTGATGATCACGTCGGTCCGACCCCTCGGGGCATGGACGAGCGCGTCGGCGTCGACGACGACCGGCACGTCGTCGGCGAGGGCCTCGGCAAGGGTGCCGGCGGCGCCGTCGCCGCTCCCGGACCCGACCACCCAGGCCTGCACGCGGCCGGCCCCGACGACCTCGGGATGGGCGCCGCGCACCAGGTCGAGCACGCAGTCGTCACCGACGTAGCGGACCATCCCTACCAGGCCGCAAGCCGCGCCGGCCACGGAGAGAAGTCCGGCGCCCGGGTAGGTCTCCGACCCGGCACGCACCCCGACGACGCCGCGGGTGTACTTCTGCGCGTGCAGGTCGGGCTGGGGCAGCAGGGCCGCGACATCAGGCGGTTGCAGCGCCTCGACGAAGAGGCCTGACGGGTCGAGGTCGAGGTCGAGGTCGACGAGGTGGATCGCCCCGCAGGCCGCGGCGGCCGGATCGAGGAGGTGCGCGACCTTGTAGGTCCCGAACGTCACGGTGAGCCGAGCCTCGACGTGGTCGCCGGCCAGCCCGGTCGTCTCCCCCGTGTCGGCGTCGACCCCGCTGGGGAGGTCGACGGCGACGACGGGCACACCGGCCAGCGCCGCGAGGGCGTCCCGGGCGACCGGCCGCAGACCGGGTCGCCCACCGATCCCCACGATGCCGTCGACGACCAGGTCCGGCTGCTCGGAAGGCGGTCCGTCGACCACGCGCCCGCCGGCCAGCCGCAGGGCGGCCAGGCCGCGCTCATGCGCACTCGAGGACAGCAGCCACGCGGAGACCTGCACGCCACGTCGGGCCAGCACCGCGCCGGCGTACAACGCATCGCCGCCGTTGTCCCCGGAGCCGACCAGCAGCAGCACGCGCCGCCCGTAGGCCGTGCGGAGCAGGTCGAGGACGGCTCCGGCCAGCCCGTGGGCCGCGCGCTGCATCAGCGCGTCCTCGGGCAGCCGGGCCAGCAGCGCCGCCTCGGCAGCGCGGACCTGCTCGACGCTGTGGGCTCGGATCATGCACCCACGCTAGCGAGAGGTCGTCGAGCGGCGGGTCAGGACTCCAGGACCACCATCGCCGAGGCGATGCCGGCGTCGTGGGAGAGCGAGAGGTGCACGTGGCGTACGCCGAGCTCCTCGGCGCGGGCCCGCACGGTCCCGCGCAGCTCGAAGCGCGGTTGCCCGGACTCCTCTGAGAAGACCTCGGCGTCGTGCCAGGCGAGCCCGGCGGGTGCTCCGAGCGCCTTGGCCAACGCTTCCTTGGCCGCGAACCGGGCCGCCAGGGAGGCCGGTGGGCGCCCGGCCTCGGCGCTCGTGAAGAGCCGGTCGAGGAGGCCGGGGGTGCGCGCCAGCGACTCGGCGAACCGCTCGAGGTCGCACACGTCGATACCGACGTTGATCACCGCCACGAGTGGCTCCGCCCGATCCTGTCGCCCATGGGCGCTGACTCTACTGGCCCCACCGGTCCGGAGGTCTCTCGTGGACCTACCGGTGCTGCCCACCCCGATGCTGCAAGAATCGCGGCCATGTCCCCCGGCGCAGGCCAACCCCCCTCCCCTCCCGGGAGCGTGCCCGTCGCACCGACCGCCAGCCCTTCCGACAGCACCGGACGCGAGGCCTCGCCCTACGTCGAGCTCGAACGCGCCGCTTGGTCGGCGCTGGCCAGCGAGACCTACAACCCGCTGCGGGCCGACGAGATCCAGGCCCTCAGGGGCCTCGGCGACAGCCTCGACCTCGAGGAGGTCGAGGAGGTCTACCTCCCGCTCTCGCGCCTGCTCAGCCTGTATGTCGGAGCCGCCGGCCAGCTGCACCGCGAGCAGGAGAACTTCCTGCAGCGTCGCAACCCCCCGCGCACGCCCTTCGTGATCGGCCTCGCCGGCTCCGTCGCGGTCGGCAAGTCGACCACCGCACGAGTCCTGCAGCAGATGCTCGCCCACTGGCCCGAGCACCCCAACGTCGCGCTGATCACCACCGACGGGTTCCTCTACCCCAACGCCGAGCTCGAGCGACGCGGGATCCTGCACCGCAAGGGTTTCCCGGAGTCCTACGACCGCCGCGCCCTGCTGCGCTTCGTCATCGACATCAAGTCGGGCAAGGACGAGGTCGAGGCGCCGACGTACTCCCACCTCGTCTACGACGTGGTCCCAGACGAGAAGGTCGTCATCAAGCGGCCCGACATCGTCATCATCGAAGGCCTCAACGTCCTCCAGCCGGCCCGCGTCAGCGAGGACGGCAAGGCCAGCCTGGCGCTGAGCGACTTCTTCGACTTCTCGGTGTACGTCGATGCCGGTCGCGACAAGATCCGCGACTGGTACGTCTCCCGCTTCCTGCACCTGCGCGAGACGGCGTTCCGCGACCCGGAGTCCTACTTCGCCAAGTACGGCGCCCTGACCCACGACGAGGCGGTGGCCGAGGCCGGCCGCATCTGGGACACCATCAACGGACCCAACCTCGTGCAGAACATCCTGCCGACCCGCTCCCGCGCGACCCTGGTGCTGCGCAAGGACCGCGACCACTCGGTGCGCTACGTGCGGTTGCGCAAGCTCTGACCGCGCGCCACCCAGGTCGAAGGCTCCGAGCAGCGTCAGAAGGGCACCGGCTCGGCGAGCAGTCCGGCACCAGGTGCGCGACCCGAGACCGTCCGGCAGAACTCCACGGCGTCCAGCTCCAGGTGGGGCTGCTCGACCCCGGGGGAAGCGAAGACCCCGCCCGCCGGTCCGGTCAGCTCGAGATGGACGGCCTGACCGTGTCGGCGGGCCCACTCGGCCGCGACGTCGGCAACGATCCGTCCGTCGTGCTCGGCGGTGAGCTCGGGCGCGCGACCGAGCGCACGGCACAGGTCGATGCGGTGGAGCCACGCATCGCGGGTGAGCACCACGTCGACGAGGTAGCCCAGCGCCCAGCGCTCGTCCAGCTCGTCCATCTGCACCGGGAAGCGGACGAGGCTGCGCATCAGCGCCGGGGTCTTGGCCCGCCCGGCAGCGGCGGGCTCGACCAGGGCTGCGCACTCGGCGACGAGCTCGTCGGGGCTCAGCGACGCCGTCAGCTCGACCTGTAGGGCGGTCATCACGGCCACCCCCTGCTTGCCGCTCGCCTTGACGCGGCGGGCGATCTCTCGTTGCTGGCGGATCATCTCGCGCAGCGAGGCTGCGGAGCGCATGGCTCCGACCACGTGGCCGGCGAGGTCGCGCACCGTCCACTGCGTGCAATCGGTCGGGCGCGCCCAGCCGTCGTCGGGAACGGTGGCGAGCTCGTCGGCGAAGCGTCGGTAGGCGGTGACCGCGAGCGGGTGGGCCTCGCGATGGGACAGCGGTGGGATGGACGTCAGGTCGTGAACGGTGGTGGCGGACATCTGGTGCTCCTCAGTCGGACGTGGCTCAGCGGGTGGTCAGTGAACTCCTCTCCCGGGATCTCGGCGTGGTCACAGAACATCGCGACGGCGCGGTCGAGCAGCGAGATCCAACGCTCGCCGCCCGGGTCGTTGGAGACCTGTTGGTCGGTCAGCCCGGTGATGAGGGCGGTCCACAGGTCGAGGAGGGCCGGGTCGATCACTCCGAAGCGACGCATGTCGTCCTCGAACTGTCGGTAGAAGTCCAGTGCCAACGCGTACGAGGGGCCGGAGGGCACGAAGCCGGGCACCGGACGTTGGAACATCAGCTGGTAGCGCACGGGTTCAGCAACGCAGAAGTCCACGAATCGCCCTATCGCGGTGCGCAGCCCCTGCCGGTCGGCGGGCAGCTCGGCCGTCGGAGCCATCGTCTCGATCAGCTCGACGCTGCCCGGAAGCGAACATCGCATCGTAGATCTCGTCCTTCGAGCCGAAGTAGGAGTAGAGCGACGGCGCCCGGAGCCCCACCCGGACCGCGAGGTCTCGCATGGAGAGCGCAGCCAGTCCGAGCTCCCTCGACGCCTCCCAGGCGGCCTCGAGGATCTCCGCACGCGTTGCCTCGCGGCGGCGGTCCCATCCTGAGCTCATCGCATACTCCCCGTCGAAATCCTTCGAACACTGTACGAAAGTCTGAACGCTGTTCGGAAGGTTGTCAACGGCGCCGCAGGTCTTCGCGCGTCGGAGGCTCGAAAAGACTCGGACGGCACCTCGTCGACGAGGTGCCGTCCGGAGTGTCGTGGCTGGCGAGCGTCAGGCGGCGTCGATGATGTCCACGACGAAGAAGAGCGTGGCGCCGCCGGGGATGGCGGGGGGCGAGCCGGCCTCGCCATAGGCGAGATCCGAGGGGATCGACATGATCACGCGGCTGCCCACCGGGATACCGACCAGACCCTGGTCCCAGCCCTGGATGAGCGAGCCGACACCGATCGGGGCCGAGAACGGGCTGCTGCTGAAGCTCTCGTCGAACGGCTCGTCGGCGTCCGGCACCTGGCCGAAGTAGTCGGCGGTGATCGTCTGGCCGGCCTCGAGTGGGGGTCCGTCGCCGGTCGTGACCTCTTCGATGAGGAGCTCGTCGCTGAGCGGGTCGATGTCGGTGGTGTCGAGGCCGACCACGTCGCCCTCGTCGTTCGTCAGGATCTCCGGCGCCCAGTCGGGCAGCTCGCCGGCAGTCGAGTCGGTGCCCTCGCCCGACTCCGCCGAGGTCGACTCGCTGCCTGCCTCGGGCGTCGCGTCGGAGTCGTTCTCCTGGCCACACCCGACCAGCAGGGCGCCGATGAGCACAGTGGCGCCGGCTGCTCCGAGTCGACGGGACAGGGCGGGGGAAGTAGAAATGCGTCGCATGGCGCCAGGGTAGACAGGGACCCCAGGGCGGGCTCAGGTCGCCCCTGGCTCGGCGCAGCTCAGCCCAGGTCGCGGCGCAGGGTCGTCAGCCGACCCACCACGGCGAGGAGCAGGGCGTAGCCGACCAGCACCACCAGGCCGGCCCCCCGGGAGAGCAGGTCGCCGGAGCCCATGCTGGCGAAGAAGCTTGCCCCCATCACCGCGTCGGCGGCCGCGCCCGGCAGGTAGGCAGCGGCACCGGCCACCGAGTCGAGCGACCCGAGCCCGACGCGCGCGATCGGTTCGACGAACTGGGTGAACGCGATGATCACGATGATCGCGGCCACCTGGTTGGTGGCGACGGCACCGAAGCAGACGCCGATGACGGCCCACAGCGCGGTGACCAGGGCGCCGTACGCGAGGACCTCGAGGACCGCGCGGTCGGTGAGGAACGCCCCGTCGCCGACGGCGGCCAGCACGGGGGCACCCCCTGCCACCACCGCAAGCGCTGCCACGACGCCGTAGAGCAGCCCGAGGGGAACGCTCGCCAACACCTTCGCGGCCAGGAAGACGCTGCGTCGGGGCTCGACCAGCAGCGACTGGGTGATCGTGCCGTGCCGGAACTCGGTGGTCATCGCCAGGCTGCCGATCACCAGCGGGAAGACGTAGCCGATCGCGTTGATCAGCGAGTAGACGATGGCGGCGGCCTCCACCCCGGACGCCGTCGGTACGCCGGGCTCCCCGGAGCCGGCCGCCTCGGCGTTGACCGAGAAGGCGATGACGCCGGCCAGGAAGGCCAGGTAGGCGGCCATCAGGACGAGCAGGATCCACCAGAGCCTGGTCGAGACGAGCTTGCGGTACTCCGCTGCCAGCGCCGCCCTCATGCGAGCTCACCGTCGCTCGGCGCGACGTGGGTGAGACGCAGGAAGACGTCCTCGAGGTCACTCCCCCGGGGTGTCAACGCATGCAGCTCGAGGCCCGCGCCATGGGCTGCGGCGCCGACGTGTGCGGCTCCCACGCCGCGCACCACCAGCCCAGGACCGCTCTGCTCCGCGGTCCAGCCCTTCGCCTCGGCCAGGCGGCCGAGGGCGGCCCGATCAGGGCCTTCGACGTATGTCGTGTGCTCGGCCAGGTCGGCGAGCCCGGCGAGCGAGGAGGCGTGCACCAGTCGACCCTGAGCGATGACCACCACGTCGTCGACGGTGCTCTGCACCTCGCTCAGCACATGGCTGGAGACGAGCACGCTGCGACCCTCCGCAGCGAGGTGGCGCAGGAACGTCCGCAACCACACGATGCCCTCGGGGTCGAGCCCGTTGGCAGGCTCGTCGAGCACGATCGTCGGGGGATCCGTCAACAGCGCGGTGGCCAGACCGAGACGCTGCCGCATGCCCATCGAGTAGCCGGACACCCGGCGGTGGCCGGCTTCGGCCAGACCGACGAGCGCCAGGACCTCGCGGCACCGGGCGTCGTCCACCCCGACCTGGGGCGCGTAGACGCGCAGGTGGTCGAGCCCACTGCGCCCCGGGTGGAAGCTCGAGGCCTCGAGAGCCGAGCCCACGACGCGACCGGGCTGCGCGTGCTCGGCGTAGGGACGATCGCCGACCAGGGCCCGACCGGCCGTGGGTCTCGCGAGACCGAGCACCATCCGCAACGTCGTCGTCTTGCCCGATCCGTTGGGGCCGAGGAACCCGGTGACGGCGCCGGTGCGCACGCTGAACGACAGATCGTCGACAGCCCGGAGGTGACCGAACTCCTTGGTGAGGCCCTCCACCGTGATCGCTGGTCCAACCATGCCCGGCACGCTAGTCCTCACGCAGGCCGGCCGCCAAGGCGGCCAGATCTGCCTCCGCGGGCGCCCCCGGAGCGAGGTCCGCGGTCACCACCCAGGAGGGCCGCGGCCCGTCGGCGTCACGAGTGGGCTGAGGAGTGAGCACGGCGAGGTCGGCCCCGGCGGGACGGCACGGTCCAGGCTCGGCCACGTCGACCACCGTGCGCGTCAGCAGCGCCGGCACACCCTCCGGCAGCACCGTGCGCCACGTCGTGGGGGTCCGGGACGGGGCCGTGCCACCCACCGCCTGCACGAACCGTCGTACGACGTCCGCGTGGCTGCGGCCGCGAGCAAAGCCCACCACCGCGCGGGCCGAGAACGTCTCGTCACACCCTGCTGCTGCGTAGCCGGCGTCGAAGGTGGCCGCACCGCTCAGCGCGGCCGACACCTGCCCGGCACCATCGGTCCACCTCAGCCCGGCCGGCACGGCCTCCCACCGAGCGGGCAGGGCGTAGGACCACCCACCCGGGCCAGAGACGCGCGCCGCGGGTCCAGCGGGGTCGTCCTGCTCTGCAGCACCGCACCCGAGGGTCAGCAGCACCACGAGGCTCGAACCGACCGCAACCAGGCGCACGCCTCAGACGCTAATCAGCCGCCGCGTCGCGCGCGAACGTCTCTCCACAGGGCCCTCAGGGGGTGAGACGGTCCCTGACGACGCCGGCCAGGCGGTTCGCCACCTGCTCGGCCTGGTCCTGGGTGGGGGCCTCGACCATCACCCGCACCAGCGACTCGGTGCCGGAGGGCCGCAGCAGGACCCGGCCGCTGTCACCGAGGGCAGCCGCTTCGGCATCGACCGCGGCAAGGAGGACCTCATCGGTCGCGGCCCGGGCCTTGTCGACGCCGGGCACGTTGACGAGCACCTGCGGCAACCGCTTCATCGCCGCAGCGAGGTCTGCCAGCGGTCGAGCGGTGGCGTTCATCTGCTGCAGCACGTGCAGGGCGGTGAGGATCCCGTCGCCGGTCGTGGCGTGCTCGCGCATGATGACGTGGCCGGACTGCTCGCCACCGAGGGTGTAGCCCCCGGTACGCATCGCCTCGAGGACGTAGCGGTCTCCGACGGCGGTCTGAAGCACCTTGACCCCCGAGGCGGTGAGCGCCTGGACAAGCCCGAGGTTGCTCATCACCGTGGCGACCAGCGTGTCGTCGACGAGGCGGCCGGACTCGTGCAGGGCGAGAGCCAGGATCACCATCAGCTGGTCACCGTCGACGTCGGTGCCGGTGTGGTCGACGGCCAGGCAGCGGTCGGCGTCACCGTCGACGGCGAACCCGGCGTCGGCGCCGTGCTCGAGCACGGCGGCGCGGAGCGGACCGAGGTGCGTGGAGCCGTAGCCGTCGTTGATGTTGAGCCCGTCGGGGGCGTCGCCGATCGTGATCACGGTGGCGCCGGCGTCCTGGAGGGCGCGGGGGCCGACCTCGCTCGCAGCGCCGTGGGCGCAGTCGAGGACGACCTTCAACCCGGTCAGCGGGCGGTCGCGAGGGCTGTCGAGGGTGCTGACGAGGTAGGAGGCGTACTGCGCGACGGTGCCGTCGTGCGGCTCGACCCGTCCGACGGCGTCACCGATGGGCCGGTCCCAGTCGCCGCCGAGGCAGGCCTCGATCTCGGCCTCGAGAGCGTCATCGAGCTTGACCCCGCCGTGGGCGAGGAACTTGATGCCGTTGTCGGGCATCGGGTTGTGCGAGGCGCTGATGACGACGCCGACGTCGGCGCCGAGGAGGTCGGTGAAGTAGGCCACGCCCGGCGTCGGCAGGACGCGCAGACGCAGTACGTCGACCCCGGCAGAGGCGAGGCCGGCGACGACGGCGTGCTCGAGGAACTGTCCCGAGATGCGGGTGTCTCGCCCCACGACCGCGAGCGGACGACGTCCGGTGAACTCACCATGACCGACCAGGACCCGCGCAGCGGCGACTCCGAGGTCGAGGGCGAGCTCGGCGGTCAGGTGGCCGTTGGCCAACCCTCGTACGCCATCGGTACCGAAAACACTACCCACAGATTGCCCCCACGACGGTCGGAGGTGTCACCCGGACACCCCGACGGCGAACAGATCGGACATGACGAAGCACCTGGCAGCGCAGGCAGTGGACGACCCGTTGCGGGCCGACCACCGACGATAGCGCCGCCAGGTGCTCGTCATGCAGTGAAGATCAGCGCTTGCTGAACTGCGGAGCCTTACGGGCCTTCTTGAGACCGGCCTTCTTGCGCTCGATGACGCGCGAGTCGCGCGTGAGCAGCCCGGCGCTCTTCAGCGTGGCGCGGTTGGCGTCGAGGTCGATCTCGTTGAGGCACCGGGCCACGCCGAGACGCAGGGCGCCGGCCTGACCGGTGATGCCGCCGCCGTGGATGCGGGCGATGACGTCGAAGCGGCCGTCGAGCTGCAGCACGGCGAACGGCTCGTTCACGACCTGCTGGTGCAGCTTGTTGGGGAAGTAGTTGTCGAGCTCGCGACCGTTGACGGTCCACACACCGGTGCCCGGAACGATGCGGACGCGGGCAACCGCCTCCTTGCGACGGCCGGTGGCCGCTGCGGGGGCGATGGTCGCGGGACGCTCGGGAGCGTCGGCGGACGGCGCGCTCTCGGAGCTGTAAGCGACGCCTTCCTCGTTGGTCTCAAAGGTCTCTTCGGCCTCGGTGCTGTCAGGAGCAGTGGTGTCAGCCACGGTGATTCCTCGGTTCTCTCAATGTCTCTGGGTCTGCTGGAACAAGTCGGATTGATCAGGTCGGCGCCCACACGGGAGCGCCGGAAGTTCAACTACTGGGCGACCTGGGTGATCACGTAGGGCACGGCCTGCTGGGCCTCGTGCGGGTGGTTCGGGCCGCTGTAGACCTTGAGCTTCTTGATGATCTGGCGTCCGAGCTTGTTCTTGGGCAGCATGCCCCAGACGGCGGTCTCGATGGCCTTGCGGGCGTCCTTCTCGAGGATCTCGCCGATCGGCGTGGAGGACAGACCGCCGGGGTAGCCCGAGTGGCGGTAGCTCATCTTGGTGGTGGCCTTGTTGCCGGAGAGGGCAACCTTCTCGGCGTTGACGATGACCACGAAGTCGCCGGTGTCGGCGTTCGGGGCGAAGATCGCCTTGTGCTTGCCGCGGAGGAGACCGGCGGTGGCGACTGCCAGACGGCCCAGGACGATGTCCTCGGCGTCGATGACGAGCCAGGCACGCTCGATGTCACCGGGCTTGGGTGCAAAGGTACGCATGGATTTGCTCTTCTTCGTTCGTTGGTCCACGGCGGAGGTGTCCAGTCGTGGTCGTGCTCGGTGGTGCGGCATCCTTGACGAACACGGCCCGGCTTCATCGACCGCCCCGACGTGCGGGAGATCAACTGTCCGGGTCTGCGACTCGGTCGTGCAGGACGACCGGGTCGCGGCAGGGACGCGACGAATCAAGATACGGCGCGCTCACGAGCCGGGTCAAAACGCCGGAAGCCCGCGTCCGTGGACACCGGAGTTCACATCGTTGTGCCCGGGCGTCTAGGTTGGGACGGTGACTGACTCTCTCACCGTCCGCGACAACCGCACCGGGCTGGAGTACGACGTCCCGATCCTCGACGGCACCATCAAGGCCGGCGACATCGGGAAGATTCGCACCAGCGACGACGAGCCGGGCCTCGCCGTCTACGACCCCGGTTTCACCAATACCGCGTCCTGCCGTTCCGCCGTCACCTACATCGACGGCGACAAAGGCATCCTGGAGTACCGCGGCTACCCCATCGAGCAGCTCGCCGAGAAGTCGAACTTCCTCGAGGTGGCCTATCTCCTGGTGCACGGGGAGCTCCCGACCAAGGCCGAGTACGAAGCCTGGGTCCACGAGATCACCTATCACACGTTCGTCCACGAGAACGTCAAGGGATTCATGGAGGGCTTCCGCTACGACGCCCACCCCATGGGCATGCTGATGGCCTCGGTCGGCGCCCTGTCGACGTTCTACCCCGACGCCAGCAACATCTCCGACGCCGACAACCGGCACATCCAGACCGTGCGCATGATCGCCAAGATGCCGACGCTGGGCGCCTGGTCGTTCCGCCACGCCCAGGGCAAGCCGTTCGTCTACCCCGACAACGACCTGAGCTACACCGCCAACTTCCTCTCGATGCTCTTCAAGATGAGCGAGCAGAAGTACGAGGCCGACGAGCGACTCGTCAAGGCCCTCGACGTGCTGTTCATCCTGCACGCCGACCACGAGCAGAACTGCTCGACCAACGCGGTCCGCTCGGTCGGTTCCTCGCAGGTCGACCCCTACTCCGCCGTCGGTGCCGGTGTCGCCGCGCTCTACGGCCCGCTGCACGGTGGCGCCAACGAGGCCGTGCTCAAGATGCTGCGCCGGATCGGCTCGAAGGAGAACATCCCCGCCTTCATCCAGGGCGTCAAGGACGGCAACGAGCGGCTCATGGGCTTCGGCCACCGGGTCTACAAGAACTTCGACCCCCGCGCGACGATCATCAAGAAGGCCTGCGACGACGTCTTCGAGGTCACCGGGGTCAACCCGCTCCTCGAGATCGCCAAGGAGCTGGAGAAGATCGCGCTCGAGGACGAGTACTTCATCTCGCGCAAGCTCTACCCCAACGTCGACTTCTACTCCGGCCTCATCTACGAGGCCTTCCAGTTCCCGCCGGAGATGTTCACGGTGCTCTTCGCCATCGGCCGTACGCCGGGCTGGCTCGCGCAGTGGGTCGAGCTGGTGCAGGACAAGGAGCAGAAGATCGCCCGCCCCAAGCAGATCTACACCGGCGAGCGTCGCCTCGACTTCGTCCCTGCCAGCGAGCGTTGGGCCTGACCACCCCCACCGGCGTCGTCTGGGACCTCGGCAACGTCCTCATCGACTGGGACCCGACGGCGGCCATCGCGGCCGGCGTCGGTGACGAGGAGGCACAACGCTTCCTCGCGGCCTTCGACTTCCGCGAGTGGAACCACGGCCCCGACTCGGGCGGCTCGTGGGAGGACGCCGAGGCGTGGCTCGACGCCGAGCACCCCGAGTGGTCGGCGCACGGCCGGGCCTACCGACCTCACTTCGCGAAGTCGTTGCTCGGCGAGGTGCCAGGGAGTGTCGACCTCGTGCGGACGCTGCACGCGGCCGGCATCCCCCAGTGGGGGCTGACGAACTGGTCGGCCGAGCTCTACCCGCATGCTCCGGCGACTTTCGACTTCCTCGCCCTTCTCGAGGACGTGGTGGTCTCCGGAGTCGAGCAGCTCGCCAAGCCCGACCCGGCCGTCTACGAGCTCCTCGTCGAACGCACCGGCCGCCCGCTGACCGAGCTGGTCTTCGTCGACGATCGCGCCGACAACGTGGCCGCTGCCGCCGCGTGCGGCCTCGACGCAGTCGTCTTCACCGATGCCGTCACGCTGCGCGACGACCTGAGCAGGCGCGGACTCCCGGTCTGACTGGGTGTGTCCCATTGCACGGCCGCGTTTGGTAGGCACCGTGCGAGGCATGTCGTACCCCAGTGACTGACCCGGCGTCGTTCGGATCATGGACTCGGGTCTGGTCGCAGTTCCGCCGGTGGTCGCGCAACGGCACGCCAGCTGCGGATGCCAGCGGACGGTCAAACGTGCATAAGCGCCTCCGCACCCATCAAGGTCCGCCAAGTCCGGGCTCCTCGGCAACCTATGCACGTTTGACCGGCCGCTTCGATACGTTCCGTCCGGACTAACCGGAAGGTTCGCTCAAGTGGGTTGAAGCAAGTTTCCGGTTAGTGGCCACGCGGGGGTCCGATGGCCTGATCGTCGCCGCCTGTCCATGCTGGATCACGTGCATAACAAGCAGATGAGTGCGCTTCGGTCTCGATAGGGACACACCTAGCGAGGTCGGCGGCACTTCAGGTGCCGGCGATGCGACCTGACGGAGAGAACTCGTCGTCCATCGTCGCTGCGTCTCGCAGTGCTCCGGCGATCACCCCGAAATCTCCGGCAGGCACCTCGAAGAGGCCGCGGCGAAACGGGAGCCCCCACTTCTGCTCGTCGGAGATGAAGCCGAGCATCGGTAGCAGCGGACGGATCGGAACGGCTCGCACGGCCTCGAACGCGATCCGGCGTCGCCACGGCGCGAAGTCCGCCCGCACCTCGACGCGGTAGGGCTCGTCGTCGGCGATCACCCCCAGCGCGGTGAACTGCTGAAGCGGTTTGCCGGTGCCCAGCGACTGGCGCGGGGAGTAGAACGCGATCCCGTCGCCGCGGCACAGCTGACGCAACCGGGTGTCCCGACCGTGATCGGCCTGGGTGAAGCCGCCCTCGACGCCGAGGAGGACGTGGTCGAGGCTGATCGTGTTGACCCAGAAGCGGGTCCGGGTCGGGATGCTCATGGATTCGAGCCAAGCAGCAGCCGCCGACATCCGCGGGTCGGGGTGCCTGCCGACACCCCGACCGCATCGAGCTCAGAGGCCCAGCGGCTCCTCGTAGCGGACGACCTCACAGTTCACCGTGGCCGGGACGTTGCCCTCCTCGTAGTAGAAGACCTTGTCGCGACCACCGCCGCAGTCGATGAAGGTGTCCTTCGTGACGTCGGCGGCATAGACCACGTCACGCCCCGCTCCGCCGTCGACCTGGTCGGGACCGGAGGAGTAGAAGAGGTCCTTGCCCTTGTTGCCGTAGAGCTGGTCGAAGTCGTTGTCGTTCCCGCCGGACAACGTGTCGTTGCCGGCGTTGCCCCGGACGATGTCGGCTCCCTTGCGGCCGTTCATGAGGTCGTCTCCCCCGCGGCCCGACATCTTGTCGTCCTGGGAGGTGCCCTTCAACTTGTTGTCGCCACCGTCGCCCTTGATCACCTGGGCCTGCGCCGCCCCGGCACCCAGGGCCAGGACACAGGTCGCGACCACACCGATGCTGCCGAGCTTCTTCGAGATCCCCATGGGCGTCATCCTTGCTGGAGCCGGGACCTCGAGCGGCCCGGATCTCAGCAGCCTTCCACTCCGGGACCCTGTGTCTGTAGTCCGACGGCGTCAGTTGACCGCGCGGTCGCGCCCTTCCCAGAAGGGCGCACGAAGGTCCTTCTTCAGGATCTTGCCGGTGGGGTTGCGCGGCAGCGGGCCGGTGATGTCGACGCTCTTGGGGCACTTGAACGCAGCGAGGTGCTCGCGGCAGAAGGCGGCGATCTCCTCGCCGGTCGCCTCGACCCCTTCGCGCAGGGAGACGACCGCCTTCACGGCCTCGCCCCAGGTGTCGTCGGGGATCCCGATGATCGCGACCTCCATGACCGCGGGGTGCTCGGCGATGACGCGTTCGACCTCGGGTGAGTAGATGTTCTCTCCCCCGCTGATGATCATGTCCTTGAGCCGGTCCTCGACGTAGACGTAGCCGTCGGCGTCGACCTTGCCGAGGTCACCCGTGCGGAACCAGCCGTCGGCGGTGATGACCTCCGCGGTCGCCTCGGGCTTGCCGAGGTAGCCCGAGAAGAGCTGGGGCGTCCTGAGCCAGATCTCGCCGTGCTCGCCGACAGCCACCTCCTCCTCGGTGGCCGGGTCGACGATGCGCACCTCGGTGTTCGGGATCGGCTTGCCGGCCGAGACCAGGCGCTCGGGATGACCTGAGGCCACCGCCGTGCGGTGGTCGTCGGACCCCAGCTGGGTGACGACCCCGGACACCTCGGTCAGCCCGTAGACCTGGAGGAAGTCGGTGTCGGGCCAGGCCTCCATCGCGGCCCGCAGCAGCGGCGCCGGCATCGGCGCGGCGCCGTAGGTGTAGGTCTTCAGCGCTGCGAACAGCTTGACCGCGTCGGGTCCTGTCTGGAGCACCTGTGCGAGAACCGCCGGCACCAGGAAGGTGCGGTTGGCGCCGCGGAGGATCGCGCCCGCCAGTGACTCACCGTCCGGTTCGCGCGTCATGATGCTGGGCACGCCGTCGTGGATCGGGAACAGGACGTACGACGACCCGCCGACGTGGAACAGCGGCATCGCCACCATCGCCTTGTCCCCCGGCTCGAAGCTCCAGCCGTCGTGGGCGTTGAGGGTGTGGGCGACCATGTTGGTGTGGCTGAGCATCACGCCCTTGGGCCGGCCGGTGGTGCCGGAGGAGTACATCACCAGGCAGGTGTCGTCCGGGGTGACCTCGGCGTCGCGGCCTGCAGGCTCCGAGTCGGCGAGCCACGTCTCGTACTCGTCGTCGACCCCATCGGGAGTCACCTCGATGACCCGGGTCACGTGCGTCAGCCGATCCCGGATCTTGTCGATGGTCGGCATCAGCTCGCGGCCGACGAACAGCACCGTGGCGCCCGAGTCGTTGACCGCGTAGTCGATCTCGTCGCCGGCCGAGCGCCAGTTGATGATCGCGTTGGCGGCACCGAGCGATCCCGCCGCCATCGAGGTCTCCACACACGCGGGGTGGTTCTTGTCGAGGAACGACACGACGTCTCCGCGTCCGATCCCGAGGGCCCGCAACCCGCCGGCGTTTCGCCGTACCCGCTCGTCCCACTCGCTCCACGTGAAGGTCCGCGGTCCGTAGGTGATCGCCTCGCCATCGGGGGTCTCTGCGGCCCAGTGGGCCAATCGGTCGTCCATGAAGGTCGGGGTGGGTGCAGACATGGCCCCATCGTGCCGGACGCGGTGTGAGCGGGACCACATCCGGTGGGCGATGGGCGGGCATTCTTGTGCAGGACAAAGCGTCGTCTCAGCGTGTGCACAGGAGCGGTCAGCACAGTGGGGACATGACCGACGAGAACCCGACCCCGTCCACCGCGGGGGATGCGCAGGACCCGCAGTTCACCGAGTTCGCCCGACCGGCCTACCCGCCGCCGGACGGACCGCCCGCAGGGTTCCCCGGTGCGGCCGAGAGCGGCCCCCCGGCAGTGCCTCCGACCGGTCCCCCGACGTCGTACGACGACACGAGCGCGGCGTGGGCCAACCCGTACGCCACGCAGACGCTGCCCGTGCTGGCTCGGCCGGACTCGTCCACCGGCTCGACCTCGACCGGTCCTCGCGGCCGCAAGCGGTTCGCGGCCGGCGTCGTCATGGCCTCCCTCCTGGTCGGCGGTGGCGCCGGCCTCGGCGGGGCCGCGGCCTACGACGCCTGGCAGGGCGACCCGGCATCGACCTCGACCTCGGCGGCCGCCACGAGCAGCCCCGTCGTCAGCACGCCCGACGAGCCGGCCGCCGAAGGCAGCGTCGAGCAGGTCGCCAGTGCGGTGCTCCCCTCGGTCGTCAAGCTCGACGTGAGCGACGGCCGCTCGGCGGGCTCCGGTTCGGGCATCATCCTGTCCTCCGACGGACTCATCCTGACCAACAACCACGTGGTCGAGGTCGCCGGCGACGGCGGGCAGATCACGGTCTCCTTCAGCGACGGCAGCCACGCCGAGGCCACGATCCTCGGCACGGACCCGCTCACCGACACCGCGGTCATCCAGGCCGCCGGGGTCGAGGGGCTCACCCCGGCCACGATCGGCGAGTCCAGCGCGGTCGACGTGGGCGAGGGGGTCGTCGCCATCGGCTCGCCCTTCGGCCTCGACGCCACCGTCACCTCCGGCATCGTCAGCGCCCTCAACCGCCCGGTCGGCGTCGGCACCGACTCGGGGGGCAACGCGACGGTCTACCCCGCGATCCAGACGGACGCCGCGATCAACCCCGGCAACAGCGGAGGCCCGCTCGTCGATCTGGCAGGTCACGTCATCGGCATCAACTCCTCCATCCAGTCCACCAGCTCGACCTCGGGTGAGGCCGGCTCGATCGGGCTCGGCTTCGCGATCCCGATCGACGAGGTGCTGCCCGTGATCGAGCAGATGAAGGCCGGCGAGACACCGACCCACGCCCGCCTGGGCGTGCAGGTGCAGGACGTCTCCAGCGATGGCTCCGGCGCCCTGGTCGTCGACGGCGCGCAGATCCAGAGCGTCGGAGACGGCTCCGCGGCCGGCGCAGCCGGCCTCGCCGACGGCGATGTCGTCACCAAGATCGACGACGTCCTCGTCACCAGCTCCGACTCGCTCGTGGCCACCATCCGGTCCTACCGTCCGGGCGACGAGGTCACGGTCACCTTCGAGCGCGACGGTCAGGAGCAGACCACCCAGCTGACCCTCGACTCCGACCTCGAGGCGAGCAACTCCTGACGTACGCCGTCAGCGGGGCTCGTCGGACAGGGCGGCCAGTTCCTCGGGGAACTGAGCCACCACCTGCTCCAGGTCAGCAGAGCGCTCCACCAGCGGGGCGATCGCCTCGAGGTGGTGCGAGCCGGGAGCGAGCAGGGCCGCCGTGAGCCCCTCGATGGTGAGCGCATCCATGAGCTCGACCATGCCGACGTACTCCTGGCGAGCGCAGAGCTCGACGGTCACTTCGGCGATGCGTTCGGGCGGAATGGCCCGCAGCACGTCGCGCGAGCCGACCGGATCGAGGGCGAGCGCAATGTCGGCGAGGTAGGGCACGCTGATCCTCGAGACGAGGTCGCGCACCCGCTCGGGCTCGAGGAGCTCTGCCACCCGGGCGGCGAGCACCGGCGGTAGGAACTTCTCCGCGATCTTTGCGGCGGTGGCCCCCGGCAGGCTCGAGGAGAGCGCGGCGATCCCGGCGAAGCGGTGGGCGTCGTCGCCGTGGACGGTGACGCTCATCTGGTCATGCAGCGTGTGCAGGTCGGCATCTGGCACTGCGCCGAGACCCTGCAGGTCGGCGATCTCGACCCCGAGCACCTTGGCGATGCGGGCGAGCTGGGGGTTGCGCGGGACGGAGTCGGTCATGGCCGTAGCGCGCGCTTGACGACCCCGCGGAGGGGGAACGGCACACCGCGGAGCGCGGTGGCCACCGAGGTCTCGACCAGCTCGTGCTGGGTCGCGCGCGCGTGCTCAATCTGCGCGGCGAGTCGGGCCAGGACGTCGTCAGGGAGCGCGAGGACGCTGGCGGGAGGCGCGGCACCCAACGCTGCGGTGAGGGGATCCATGGCCGGACCCTGACACATCCATCGGTAGATGCGCGGGTTTTCGGGCCGCCGTACCGCCCGTCAGGCCGGCTGTCATCCCAGACGCTTCTGGAACTCCCCCGCGCGTGCGACCGGCCGGAAGCCCATCCGCTCGTTGACCTCGATCATGTGGGAGTTGACCTCGGCGTTCCAGGTGATCACGCGGTCGACCCCGAGGTCGAGGCTCTGCAGCAGGCGCAGGTTGGCGATCTTGACGGCGAGCCCGAGGCTGTGGCCCCGGTCGGACAGTCGCACCAAGGTGCCCCACTGGTAAGCCTTGCCCGGCTCGTGCGGCGTGGCGGCGAGGTCGGTGTAGGCCGCCACCTCCCCCTGAGGGTCGAGGGCGACCGAGCACACCACCGTGCGTCCTTGCTTCTGCGCCACCGCCTCACGCTCGCGCAGGTTGGCGACGTCGACGACCTCCGGCTCGATCTCGCGATCGCCGGTGGGGGCCTCGGTCATCAGGCTGCTCGACAGGGTCTCCCACCCGAGCGCGAGCCGGTCGGGTACGGCGCCGACCCACGAGTGCAACGTGTAGCCGGCGTGCTTGGCCTCGGCCTCGGCGGCGAGGTCGGCCAGGACCTCGTCGGCGACCGGGACCCGAAGTTCACGCTGCACGTCGCCGAGCGTCATCCGGTAGCCGTGCGCGAGCGCGAACTCCCGCGCCGGCCATCCGGCGCCGTCGGCCCCGCAGGAGGTCGGCCAGTCGATCCCGTGATCGAGAACCATCCGGCCACTCTCCCGTGCCCGGGCCTCGACGAAGTCGAGCATCGCGCTGCCGTGACCGCGCCGCCGTACGTCCGGACGGACCTCGGCGATGACGGTCGCCGCCTCGAGATTGTCGAGCAGCGGCAGCACCAGCCCGCCGGACGCCACCGCATGCCCGTCGACGCGTCCGATGAAGAGGTGCGTCTGCTTCACCCGGCTCGGCTCGCGGACCGAGACCTTCAGCTCCGGCAGGCTCCACACGGTGGCGAGGTCGCCCAGCCCCTCGCGCAGCGCCGCGGCCGAGACGGCGTACCACTCGCTGAGGGCGGCGTCGTCGAAGACGTCGACCTCGGTGATCTCCAGCTTCTGCGTACTCATCGCGCTCGTTGCACCCTTCCCTCGTCCCAGACGGGACCGTCGGACTCATAGACGTCGCCGTCGGCGCCGTAGACCAGGAAGCGGTCGAAGCCGCGGGCGAACCAGCGGTCGTGGGTGACCGCCAGGACGGTGCCCTCGAAGGCGTTGAGCCCGGTCTCGAGCGCCTCGGCCGACTGCACGTCGAGGTTGTCGGTGGGCTCGTCGAGCAGCAGCAGGGTGGCGCCGGAGAGCTCGAGGAGCAGGATCTGGAAGCGCGCCTGCTGGCCGCCGCTGAGCGACTCGAAGGTCTGCTCGGACTGGACGCTGAGCTCGTAGCGATCGAGCACCCGGGCGGCCTGCTCCTGGCCCATCCCGGTGCGACCGTGGGGCGATCCGTCGCCTCGATGCAGGATCTCCAGCAGCGTGCGGCCGACGAGCTCGGGGTGGTCGTGGGTCTGCACGAACCAGCCCGGGCGCACGCGGGCCCCGAGCTTGGCCTTGCCGCGGTGATCGACCGGCTCGATGACCGCGTCACCGACCGGCTGGTGCTCGATGTCGGGGTCGCTGCCACCCGCGGCGAGCAGGCGCAGGAAGTGCGACTTGCCCGAGCCGTTGGACCCGAGGACGGCGACGCGCTCGCCATACCAGACCTCGAGGTCGAAGGGCCGCATCAGCCCGCGCAGCTCGAGGTCGGTGCAGACGACCGCGCGCTTGCCGGTGCGGCCGCCGGTGAGGCGCATGTTGACCTGCTGCTCGCGGGGCTGCTCGGTGGGCGGGCCGACCTCCTCGAACTTGCGCAGCCGCGTCTGGGCTGCGCGGTACTGGCTCGACATCCCGTCGTTGTACTCCGACTTGATGCGAAGCCGCAGCACGAGCGCCTTGATCTTGGCGTGCTCCTCGTCCCAGCGCCGGCGCAGCTCCTCGAAGCGGGCGAAGCGGTCCTTGCGGGCCTCGTGATAGCTCACGTAGTCGCCGGGGTGGGTCCAGACCTTGTTGCCCGAGGCGGGTCCGCCGCTGCCGAGCTCGACGGTGACGACGCGGGTGGCGGTGTTGGCGAGCAGCTCGCGGTCGTGGGAGATGAAGACGATCGTCTTGTCGCTGCCGCGGATCTTCTCCTCGAGCCAGATCTTGCCGGGCACGTCGAGGTAGTTGTCCGGCTCGTCGAGCAGCAGCACCTCGTCGGGTCCGGCGAGGAGGTACTCCAGGACGGTGCGCTTCTGCTCGCCGCCACTGAGGGTCTTCAGCGTGCGGTACTTCGCGCGGTCGTAGGTGAGGCCGAGGGACTTCATCGTGCAGACGTCCCAGGTGACCTCGAGGTCGTAGCCGCCGGCGTCGGCGTACTCGTGCAGCGCCTCGGCGTACTTCATCTGCGTCTTCTCGTCGTCGCTCTCCATCATCGCCAGCTCGCAGGCATCGACGGCGCGGGCCGCCTCGCGGATGCGGGCCGGCGAGACGCTGAGGAGCAGGTCGGCCACCGTGGGGTCGCCGTCGGCGTCCGCGCCCGACGAGAGCCCGGCCTTGACGTCCTGCCGCATGACCCCGAGGCCGCCGCTGCGGGTCACCGCTCCGGCATGCGGCACCAGGTCGCCGGTGATGATCCGGAACAACGTCGTCTTCCCGGCACCGTTGGCGCCGACGAGCGCGACCTTGGCGCCGTCGCCGACCCGGAACGAGACGTCGTCCAGCAGCAACCGCCCGTCGGGCAGCTCGTATCGAATGCCGGCTACGTCCACATGTCCCACGGGAGGTCATTGTCCGCTACCACGGCCCTGCCGCGCACCCGGGTTTCGATTGGGAGGCTGAGCAGTCCGAGCCCCTGGGCGAGCCACCGGAGGCTGAGCAGTCCGAGCCCCTGGGCGAGGACGTCGACGAAGCCCCGCAAGCCGGGTGCAGACCGCCGACGGCCCAGTCACCGGGCTTCGTCGACGCTCGCTGGCGCTCTCTCAGCCTCTGAGGTCAGCGGGGGCGACCGAGGTCGAACCGCTCGCCCACCTCGTAGTACGCCGACGGACCGCCGCCGCGCATCACCGGACGGGGGGCGGCGGTGTCGTAGATCCCGTCGATCAGGAACTGCTCGTCGATGTGCACCCCCACGACCTCACCGAACGTCATCCAAGCGTCGACCTCGCCGCCGTCCTGGCCCTTGAGGCGCAACGTCTGGGTGACGATGCACTCGAAGCTGACCGGCGACGCGGCGACGCGCTGCGGCTTGACGACCGTCGAGTCGGCGGGCTCGAGCCCGGAGCGGTCCCACTCGTCGACGCTCTCGGCGGTCGCGGTCTGGTTCATCGCCTCGGCCAGGTCGCGCGTCACGAGGTTCCAGACGAACTCGCCGGTCGCCTCGAGGTTGGTCACGGTGTCCTTGTGGCCGACGCTGGAGAACCCCACGATCGGCGGCGTGTAGTTGAACGCGTTGAAGAAGCTGTACGGCGCGAGGTTGCGGCTGCCGTCGCCGCCCAGGCTACTGATCCATCCGATCGGGCGCGGCCCGACGATCGCGTTGAACGGGTCGTGCGGCAGGCGGTGGCCTTCGGACGGGCGGTAGAAGTGCGTCACGCGCTCCATCGTGGCAGGTCGCTGGCGGCGGTCAGGTCGTGGAGCACCGCCGTTACGTAGGCCGGCGAGTGCATCACCTGCTCCCACGTGAAGCGCAGCACGATCCACCCCGCGACTGCGAACGCGGTGTGCCTCACGCAGTCGCGGGCGTGGGTCTGGTGGTCTCGGTGCCACGTCCACGAGTCCGCCTCGACCACAACTCGGCGACGAACGTCGACCAAGTCCGGGTGGAAGGTCATCGTGCGCGTGGTCACGGGCGCCTCGTCGAAAGGAAGGCGCCGAGCGCAATCGAGCACTGTGCGCAGCGGGGTCGTCGCGCCCTGCGCGACGTCGTACTTGTCGAGGTCGGCGAAGACGACAACGTCACGGGCCTGGACCTGCCGCGACACCTTGCGGTTGCGCGGCACAGTGACCCACGCCCGCTCGGGTGGGTGCTTCACCGCCCACCCGTGGTGCTGGGCCGCGCTGAGGTGGGAAAGGACCGCGGTGAGCTCCGCCGCCGTACAACGTTGCCACCCGACGTCGGCGAGCCCGTAGCTACCGCGGCTCAGGTGGATGATCCGGCCGGCGTCCAGCGCCGTGCGGAGACGTCGGCGCGTGGTGAGGGTGAGCAGGTCTGCGGTCCCGGCAACCCCACCGAGCCTCCGCAACGCCGCCTCTGCCTCCATGGTTCGAGCCTGCCGCGCTGGACCGGATCGCGCACCCCGCTATCCACAGGCCCGTCAAACGCGCATAAGCGGTCGTCCAACCGCTCGTTCGGCTGTAGATGCTGCGCCCAGTCGGCCTATGCACGTTTGACGGTACGCCTTCGCTGGGACTCCCGACGGCCGCGAGCCAGCGGCGGCGGTCGGCTCGACGTCGTACACCTGCACCCGCACCGCCCCCGGGGTGTGGCACCCCCTTGTGCGCAGCGCCCAGGATGCCTTGGACCTCCCCTGCTGGTCGGCGCTACCTACTGGCGAGTTAGATGGGGGTGATTCCCCAGCACCACCGCACCGCCCAGCACCCAGCCCAGCAACCGCCAGGAGGCACCGCATGCAGCTCCAGCTGTCGGCCGAGGACGAGAAGTTCCGCGACGAGATGCGCACGTTCTTCACCACCGAGGTCTCCCAGGAGATCCGGACCGCCGTGGCGGAAGGACGCGAGCTGTCGAAGGAGCAGATCGTCGAGTCCCAGCAGACCCTCAACAAGGCCGGCCTCGCGGTGCCGCACTGGCCCGAGGAGTACGGCGGCCGCGGTTGGTCGGACCTGCAGCGCCACATCTGGAACGAGGAGATGCAGGCCGCGTGCGTGCCGATCCCGCTCGCCTTCAACGCCAGCATGATCGGGCCGGTGCTGGCGCAGTTCGGGTCGAAGGAGCAGAAGGACGAGTTCCTCCCCAAGACCGCCAACCTCGACATCTGGTGGAGCCAGGGCTTCTCCGAGCCCGATGCCGGCTCCGACCTCGCGAGCCTGCGCACGACCGCGGTCAAGGACGGCGACGACTACATCGTCAACGGCCAGAAGACCTGGACGACGCTCGGCCAGTACGGCGACTGGATCTTCACCCTCGTGCGCACCGACCCCGAGGTGAAGAAGCAGGCCGGCATCTCGATGCTGCTCATCGACATGAAGTCCGAGGGACTGGAGGTGCGCCCGATCGAGCTGATCGACGGCGGCCACGAGGTCAACGAGGTCTGGTTCACCGACGTCCGCGTGCCGATCGCCAACCTCGTCGGCGAGGAGAACAGCGGCTGGACGCAGGCCAAGTTCCTCCTCGGCAACGAGCGCGTCGGGGTCGCCCCGGTGGGCGCCACCAAGCGGGTGCTGGCGCGTGCCAAGGAGCTCGGCGCCGACCTGATCAAGGACGACCCGCTGCTGCGCGCGCGCATCGTCGAGCTCGAGAACGAGCTCCTCGCCCTCGAGCTCACCGCGTTGCGCGTCGTTGCCCACTCCGAGGGCGGCGAGCCGCACCCCGCCTCCAGCGTGCTCAAGCTCAAGGGCACCGAGCTGCAGCAGGCCGTCAGCGAGCTGGTCGTCGACCTCGGCGGCCCCGAGACGCTCGCATCCGGCGAAGACGGCGACACCGCGTCCTGGTACCGCCGCTCCACGCCGACCTACCTCAACCTCCGCAAGGCCTCGATCTACGGCGGATCCAACGAGGTCCAGCGTCAGATCATCAGCCGTACGATCCTCGGCCTCTGAGCCGCCACCACAGACGTAGGAGACACAGAGACCCATGGACTTCACCTTTGACGACGAGCAAGAGGCCCTGCGCGACGCCGTTCGCGGCCTGATCGGCAAGACCTACGGCGACTACGAGAAGCGTCGCCAGACCACCAAGGAGGACCCCGGCTTCGACGAGAAGGTCTGGACCCAGCTCGCCGAGATGGGCTTGCTCGGGCTGCCCTTCAGCGAGGAGGACGGCGGTGTCGGTGCCGGTCCGGTCGAGATCGGCATCGTGTGCCAAGAGCTCGGTCGCGTCATCGCACCCGAGCCCTACCTCGGCTGCGTCGTGCTCGCCGGCGGGCTCGTCTCCGCGGTCGGCACCCCGGAGCAGCGCCAGGAGCTCCTCGGCGCTCTTTCGGCCGGCGACTCCGTGCTGGCCTTCGCCCACGCCGAACCAGGCTCCCGCTGGTCCGACTCCGCGACCGCCGTCACCGCCACCCAGGACGGCGACTCCTGGACCGTGTCCGGCACCAAGGACGGCGTGCTGCACGGCGCCCGCGCCGACGTACTGATCGTGAGCGCGGCGCTGCCCGACGGCGGCACCGGCCTGTTCGTCGTCCAGGGTGACGCCCTGTCGTCGGTCGAGCGCACCGGCTACTCGACGTACGACGGCGGGCGCGCCGCCCGCATCGCGTTCGACGCCACGGCGGCCACCCCGCTGGGCACCGCCGGCGCAGACGTCACGGCCAGCATCGCGATCGTCCACGACATCACCCGGATCATGGCGGCCAACCAGTCGCTCGGGGCGATGCAGACGTTGCTGAAGGCGACCACCGAGTACCTCAAGAGCCGCAAGCAGTTCGGGGTCACCCTCAACAACTTCCAGGCACTGACCTTCCGGGCGGCCGACATGTACACCTCCCAGGAGCTCACCCACAGCCTGGTCGACTGGGCCACGATGGTCGTGGCGGCGGGCAAGCCCGCCGAGGTCGCCGACGCGGCCGCGCGCGCCGGGCTGCAGGTCAGCCGGGGTGGGCGTCACGTGGGTCAGGAGGCGATCCAGCTGCACGGCGGGATCGGGATGACCGCCGAGTACAGCGTGGGCATGTACATGGCCCACCTCACGGTGCTCGACCACCTCTTCGGTGACGCCGGGCGCCACCTCAAGGTCCTCGACGCCACGCTCGACGACCACGAGGTCATCGACCCGCTCGACCGGAGCTGACGCCCGTGAGCCTGCGCGGACTGGACGGCAAGGTCGCCGTCATCACCGGAGCCAGCCGCGGCATCGGGCTCGGCATCGCCGAGCGGCTGGTGGCGGAGGGGTGCCAAGGTGGTCATCACCGCCCGCAAGCCCGAGGCCCTCGCCGAGGCCGTCGCGTCGTTGGGCGGTCCCGATCACGCGCTCGGCATCCCGGGCAACGCCGGCGACGCCGCGCACCGCGCCGATGTGGTCGCGGCAGCGATCGAGGCGTTCGGCAGCCTCGACCTCCTGGTCAACAACACCGGCATCAACCCGGCGTTCGGTCCGTTGATGGAGCTCGACCTCGATGCCGCTCGCAAGATCATGGATGTCAACGTCGTCGCTGCGCTCGGCTTCACCCAGGAGGCCTACCGCGCCTGGATGCAGGAGCACGGCGGTGCGGTGGTCAACGTCTCTTCGCTCTCGGGCGTGCGCCCGGCGCCATACATCTCGATGTACGGCGCCAGCAAGGCCGCGTTGATCAGCCTGACCGAGACTCTGGCCGAGGAGCTCGGCCCGCGGATCCGCGTCAACGCGGTCGCCCCGGCGGTCGTGAAGACGAAGTTCGCTGAAGCGCTCTACGTCGGACGCGAGGAGGAGGCAGCCGCCGGCTACCCGCTCAAGCGGCTCGGGGAGCCCGACGACATCGGCAGCCTGGTGGCCTTCCTGCTCTCCGAGGAGTCCTCGTGGATCACCGGCCAGACCATCGTCGCCGACGGCGGCGTCAGCCTGACCGGGGGCGTGTGATGTCGAGCCGGACCCGAAACGCGCCGACTCGACCTCAATTTCCCGTCGAGTCGGCGACTATAGGCGCCGACTCGACCCGGATCTGGGACTGGAGGGGCTGATGGGACATGCGAAGCTGGAGGGGCGCGGTGCTGTGGTCACCGGCGCCGGGGGCGGCATCGGCAAGGCCCTTGCCACGCGGCTCGTCGCCGAGGGCGCCCACGTCGTCGTCAACGACCTGAACGCCGATGCCGTCGAGGCCACCGCCGCTGAGATCGGGGCGTACGCCGTCGCCGGTGACTGCTCGTCGGCCGAGGGCGTGGGCCACCTGATCGAGGCCGCCACCGCACATCTGAGCACCCTCGGCGCCTCGTTGGACGTCTACTGCGCCAACGCCGGCATCGACCGCACCCAGCCCGACAGCCTCCAGGCCTCCGACGAGGACTGGTCGGTGATGCTCGAGACCAACGTGATGAGCCACGTGCGCGCCGCGCGCCTGCTCGCACCCGTCTGGGTCGAACGCGCCGCCGCCGGCGAGGAGGGCGGGCGCTTCGTCGTCACCGCCTCGGCGGCCGGCCTGCTCACGATGATCGGCGCCGCGCCGTACTCCGTGACCAAGCACGCCGCCGTCGGGTTCGCCGAGTGGCTCTCGATGACGTATGGCGACCGCGGTGTCGCCGTCCAGGCCATCTGCCCCCAGGGTGTGCAGACCGCGATGCTCGAGCAGGCCGGTCCGCTCAAGGACCTGCTGTCCCACGACGAGGCGCTGACGCCCGAGCAGGTCGCCGAGGCGTGGGTGGCTTCGCTCGACGACGAGCACTTCCTGGTCCTGCCCCATCCCGAGGTGGCCGGCTACTACGCCGCCCGCGCCGCCGACACCGACCGCTGGCTCGGCGGGATGCGCCGCCTCCAGTCGAAGGTCGACGCCTACATCGAGTCCCTCTCGTGAGCCTGCCCGGCCTCGATCTGGACGTCTTCCACCGCTGGTACGACGACGCCCGACCGGGCGAGATCGCGGGCGACCTCGTCGCCACCCTGATCGCCGGCGGCAAGTCCAACCTCACCTACGAGGTCTCCGACGGCGCCTCGACCTGGATCGTGCGCCGCCCGCCGCTCGGTCATGTGCAGGCCACTGCCCACGACATGGGGCGTGAGTTCGCCGCGATGTCGGCCCTGGCCGACACCGACGTACCCGTGCCGGTCATGCACGCGCACTGCGCTGACCCCGAGATCCTCGGAGCGCCGTTCTACGTCATGTCCAAGGTCGACGGCACCGCCTATCGCACCGCCGAGCAGCTCACCGCTCTCGGACCCGAGACCACCGCCACGCTGGCCGGGGCGATGGTCGACGTGCTCGCCCGACTGCACGCCGTCGACCCCCTGGCGGTCGGACTCGGCGAGTTCGGGCGCCCGGCCGGCTTCCTCCAGCGCCAGGTCCGGCGCTGGGGCCGCCAGCTCGAGGGCTCGGCGACGCGACCGCTGCCCGACGCCGACACGTTGCTGGCCCGGCTGGCAGGCACCGTCCCGGCAGGGGACGCCGAGCGCGATGCCGCGTCGTCAGGCATCGTCCACGGCGACTACCGGCTCGACAACCTCCTCACGCTGCCCGACGCAGCCCAGCCCGTGCAGGCCGTGCAGGCCGTCGTCGACTGGGAGATGTCCACCATCGGGGACCCACTCACCGACGTCGCCCTGCTCCTGGTCTACGACAAGCTCGGCACCCTGGTCGGCGGGAGCGCCGTGGCCGATGCCAGCTCGGCGGCCGGCTATCCCGACGAGGCCGCCCAGCTGCAGCGCTACACCGTCGCCAGCGGGCGCGACCTGCCCGACCTGTCCTTCCACCTCGGCCTGGCCTACCTGAAGATCGCGGTCATCCTCGAGGGGATCCACCACCGGTACGTCGCCGGGCAGACCGTCGGTGAAGGCTTCGACCGCGTCGGAGAGGCGGTCGAGCCGCTGCTCGCAGCCGGTCTCGCCGCCACCGGGGGTGCGTGATGCGGGTGCCCAGCTCACGGGGTCTCGACACGCTCGTCGCTGGCGCTCCTCACGGCTCGACCACCTTGGCGCCCGAACTGATCGAGCGTGTCGAGATCCCCTCAACCCGAACGGAGCGTTGATCCATGGACCTCAGCCTCAGCGAAGACCAGGAGGCCTTCCGCAGCCTCGCCCGTGAGTTCCTCGACAAGGAAGCGGTCCCCTACCGCACGCAGTGGGACCGCGACGAGGCCGTCGATCTGGCGATCGTGCCCAAGATGGCCGAGATCGGCTTCTTCGGCCTCACGATCCCGGAGGAGTACGGCGGGCTCGGCGGCGACTACGTCACCTACGCCCTCGCGATGGAGGAGCTCGGCCGCGCCGACTCCGCGCTGCGCGGCATCGTCTCGGTGAGCAGCGGCCTGGTCGGCAAGTCGATCCTCTTCCACGGCACCGAGGAGCAGAAGCAGGAGTGGCTGCCGCAGCTCGCGGTGGCGTCCAAGCTCGGCTGCTTCGGCCTGACCGAGCCCGACACCGGCTCCGACGCCGGCAACCTGACCTCCAGCGCCAAGCAGGACGGCGGTGACTACATCCTCAACGGCCAGAAGCTCTTCATCACCAACGGCACCTGGGCAGACGTCGCGTTGATCTTCGCCCGCACCAGCGACGACGGACCCCGCGGCGTGACGGCGTTCCTGGTCCCGACCGACGCACCGGGCTTCGAGGCCCGCGAGATCAAGGGCAAGCTCGGCTTGCGCGGCCAGGCCACCGCCGAGCTCTTCCTGTCCGACGTCCGCGTGCCCGCCTCGGCCGTGCTCGGCGAGGTCGGCAAGGGCTTCAAGATCGCGATGAGCACCCTCGACAAGGGGCGTCTGGCCGTCGGCGCCGGCTGCGTCGGCATCGTCCAGGGCTGCCTGGAGACCTCGGTCGAGTACGCCCTGAGCCGCACCCAGTTCGGCCGGCCGATCGCCGGCTTCCAGCTGGTGCAGGACATGATCGCCGACATCTCGCTCGACGCCGATGCCGCGCGACTGTTGGTCTGGCGCTGCGCAGACCTGATCGACCGCGGAGAACCGTTCGGGACCGCAGCCTCCAAGGCCAAGCTCTACGCCTCCGAGGCAGCCGTGCGCGCGGCCAACAACGCGATCCAGATCCACGGCGGCTCGGGGTACGTCGATGAGTACCCGGCGGCCAAGTATCTGCGCGACGCACGGGTGATGACGCTCTACGAAGGCACCAGCCAGATCCAGAAGCTGCTCATCGGCCGCGCAGAGACAGGCATCAACGCCTTCGTGTAACGGGCGCGTGACTTTACGTCGGTTCCGTGGACGGGCCCGGACCACCCGTCGATACTGGAGCGATGCTCCCTCTCTCCCTGTCGTCGCGCCCGCGCACCGTCGCCGTGGCCGCGGTCGCGGCCCTGGCCATCGGTCTGCTCGGGGTCGTCCCCCAGACTGCTCTTGCCGATCCTGCGGTCCCCGGGGAGCCCGGCGTACCCGCACCGATCGTGCTCGCCGACCCCGCAGCCACCGGCGGTGAAGCACGTGAGCAGGTGCCCGACCGCCTCGCCACCGACAGCCTCGTCACCACGGCGCAGCGAGCCGGTGCCGCTCGCGACTACGAGGGTGAGGGCGAGGGCTTCGACACACCGCTGGTGATGCCGACCTCCTACCCGAGCCAACCGGTCCTCGACGAGCCGGAGCCAGAGCCGTTCGGTGAGGACGTAGCCACGACCAGCGGTCTGCTGGCCCACTCCGACCTCGCGCCCCAGGTCAATGAGTGGATGACCGAGAGCGACCTCGTCTCGGCCCAGGTCGTGGGCCAGTCCGTGCAGGGCCGCGATCTCTACCTGGTCACGGTGACCGCCCCGGAGACCGTGGCGCAGACCGCCCTGCAGAAGCTCTGGAAGGAGAAGATCCGCAACCGACCAGTCGCCGCCGCGGCGGACCCGGCCCTGCTCGAGGGCTACAAGACCCCGATCTGGTTCAGTGCCAACATCCACGGCAACGAGTGGGAGGGCACCGACGGGATCATGGGCTATCTCGGCGACCTGCTGGCCGCCGAGGACGACGCGGCCACCCAGGCCCTGGTGGCCGAGCACCGCCTCTACTTCTACTTGACGATCAACCCCGACGGTCGCACGATCGGCCAGCGCCCCGGCGTCCTCGGGCTTGACATCAACCGCGACATGATCACGAGCACGACCCCGGAGAGCATCGCGTTCGCGAAGGTCGCCCAGACGGTGCAGCCGTTGTACTCCGCCGACCTGCACGGCTACACCGGCACGCTCCAGGTCGAGCCCTGCGGCCCGCCGCACGGCGACAACTACGAGTACGACCTGTTCATCGGCCACGGCTACGCCGCCGCCCTGCAGGTCGAAGCCGAGATGCTCGACGCCCTCATCCCCGGCAACCCGCTGCCGCTCGGCCAGATCACGATCCCCTACCGCGACACCCCGAGCGGCTGGGACGACTACCCGCCGGTCTTCACCGCGCAGTACACCGCCTACTTCGGTGCCGTCACGACGACGGTCGAGCTGCCCCTGCTCCGCAGCGGCACTCAGCAGAATCCAGCGTCGGGCGCCATCAACACTGCCGTCGCGACCCAGACCATCGAGAGCCTCGTCGACTACGTGAGCACCAACTCCGACGACATGCTGGCCAACCAGATCGAGATCTTCCGCCGCGGCGTCGCCGGTGAGCCGAAGGTCCAGCTCAACCTCGACAACATCGCCGGGGTCCCCGGGCCGGACGAGTGGAAGGCCGAGTGGGACGTCGCCGACAACCAGAACCCGGTCGAGTACCCGCGCGCCTACGTCCTCCCCCGCGGCGCCGACCAGCGCTCGGCCTCCGACGCCGACCGGGTCGTGGCCCACTTGTTGTTCAACGGCATCGAGGTCGGCACGCTCGACGAGGCGACCACCGTGAGCGGCACGACGTACCCGGCCGGCTCCTACGTCGTCGACATGCACCAGCCGCTGCGTGGCCTGGCCAACGCGCTCCTCGACGTCGGCTACGACATCTCCGACAAGGTCCCTTCCATGTATGACGTCTCGGCGTGGAGCTACTCCTACCTGTGGGGCGCCACCGTCGACCCGGTGGGCCTGACCTCCGACCCCGCGATCGGTGCGGCCACCGCGATCGACGAGCCCTCCCCGGCCGCCGACGCCCCCGCAGTCCGCTCCGAGGTCACCTTCGACCTCGCCGGCGTGGCCGACTTCCGCGCCCTCAACGACATGCTCGAGGCCGGCGCCGACACCCGGATGGCGCCCGATGGTTCCGTCGTCGTCGCCGCCGGGTCGTATGACGAAGCACTCACGGCCGCTGCCGCACACAACGTGACGCTGACCCGTGCCTCCGCGGCAGAGGTGGAGGCAGCCGGGGGTGAAGGCGCCCGCACCCTCGCCGACCTGACCGTCGGCTTCACCGGCACCCAGGACGACACGCTGTCGTTGACCGAGCTCGGCTTCGACGACCTCGTGCCCGTCACCGGCTCGGCCATCAACAGCGACCCGTCGATCCTCGACGACCTCGACGTGCTCTGGATCGGCTCGAGCCTCGGCCTCACCGACGGCTCGGCCGGCGACAACGCCGTGCAGGCGTGGGTCGACGAGGGCCACTCCATCGTCGGGCGCGGGACCGCCGGACTGGCTGCTGCCGAGGCCTACGGCCTGCTCTCCGCTGACGCGGTGACCGGCACCTCGTCGGCCAACGGCATCGTGGCGCTCGACACCCCAGCCGGCTCCGCCTTGGCTCCCTACGAACAGCCCAGCTCGTTCATCTACCCGGCAGTGACGTTCACCGACGTCGACCCGGACACCGAGGTCGCCCAGAGCTATGCCGCCGACGCCTTCCTGGCCGGGCACTGGCTGGCCAGCAACGCGACCAACGGTCCTGACTTCGCCTCCGGCAAGCCGGCCGTCATCAGCAACGAGGTGGCATCAGGGGCGCGTTCGCTCGTCTTCGGCACCACGATCTTCTTCCGCTCCCACCCCAAGGGCGGACTCGGCCAAGGCGGCCGAGCCATCTTCTGGGCCGCGTCGACGGCCCCCACGCCGCTCCCGGAGCCGCGCCCCACGACCACGTCCCTCGCCCAGGTCGGTGAGACCACCTACCCCGACAGCGCGCGCGTGCGGGTGACAGTGGAGCCCACCACCGGCGAGGGCACGCCCGAGGGCGACGTCATCGTGGTCGACCGCTCCGACACCGTCCTGGGCCGGGCCACGCTCACCGACGGCAGCGCCACCCTCACCCTGCCTGCGCGACGACCCGGTACTCCGCGGCTCCGTGCCGGGTTCCTCCCTGCCGACGGCGACTTCGCTGTGTCGGCAACCACCAAGGTGCCGGTGAGCACCGAGAAGGTGGGTTCGAAGACCCGCACCAAGGTCCGTCAGCTCGGCAACCGTCGGATCAGGCTGATCATCGGTACGGCGGTCGAGCGACCCCAGGCGGTCGAGGCCACCGGCAAGCTGCTGATCCGCGTCGACGGCGAGCTCGCCCGGACCCTGCGCCTCAGGTCCGCCAACGACGGCGTCAAGCGCACCAAGCTGCGCCTCAGCAAGGGCCTTCACCGGATCCAGGTCGTCTACGTCGGCACCAAGCTGGTGCACAAGAGCATGTCGAAGAACCGCAAGGCCCGCGCCCGCCGCTAGGCCCCAACGGTAGTTGAGGTGCTCAGGCCCCCTCGGGGCCTGAGCACCCCTGCCCTTCGACCTGGACCCCGGCTCTACTCTCTTCACGATGAAGGGAACACCATGAAGCGACCTCTCCGGGGCCCCACGGGTGCCGTCGCCGGGCTCCTGGCCGCGACGCTCGTGCTTGCCGGGTGTGACACCGGCAGTCGTGACGACGGTGACGGCGGCACCGACAGGGAGACCACCGGCGTCTCCGACGACAGCATCACGATCGGCGGACACTTCCCGCTGACGGGGGTCGCAGCACCGGGCTACAGCGAGATCCCGGTCGGCGCCCGGGCCTACTACGACTTCGTCAACGACGCCGGCGGCGTCAACGGCCGGATGATCGACTTCATCGTCAGGGATGACGGTTACGACCCGGCCAAGGCGACAGCGGTCACCGATGACCTGGTCCTGCGTGAGGAGATCTTCGCCATGGTCGGCGGGCTCGGTACGCCGACCCACCGTGCGGTCGTCGACGGCCTCAACACCGAGGGTGTCCCCGACCTGTTCGTCTCCTCGGGGTCGCCGCAGTGGGGCGACGTCGCCAGCCTCCCCACCACGTTCGGCTGGCAGCCCGACTACGAGATCGAGGGCAAGATCATCGGCCAGTACATCGCCGAGAACATGCCCGACGCGAAGGTCGGCCTCTTCCTCCAGGATGATGACTTCGGTGCCGACAGCGAGGCCGGCGTACGCCAGTTCCTCGACAAGCAGATCGTCAGCGTGCAGCGCTACACGTCCGGCAACACCGAGATCGGACCGCAGGTCACGGCACTGCAGGCCGAGAAGGCCGATCTCGTGATCGCGTTCACCACCCCGACCTACACCGCCCTGACCCAGCTCAGTGGTCTCAACCTGGGCTACTCACCGCGGTGGTTCTACAGCAGCGTCGGCTCCGACCCGACCCTCGTCGGTGGCCTGCTGGCCAACTTCTCCGAGGGTGCTGTCGACGGTGTCGGCGCCCTGGACGGCGTCCTGACCACGGAATTCATCCCCGGAGTCGCCGACTCCGACGACCCGTGGACCCAGCTGTGGAACGAGGTGTGGGACGCCTCCGGGGAGAAGGGAGACCTGACCAACTTCAAGATCTACGGCATGTCGCAGGCCTACACCTTCGTCCAGGCGCTCGTCGCCGCAGGCGAGAACCTCACCCGCACGGGCCTCGTCGCCGCGGTCGAGGAGCAGGGTGGCGACTTCGACGGCCCCAACTTCGCGCCGTACCGCTTCTCGGCCGACTCGCACCTCGGGATCTCCGGCATGCGCGTCTCGCAGATCACAGGCCTGACCTCCACTCCCCTGACCCCCGTGCTGGTGACCGGCAGCGGCGACGTCGAGATCACCGAGGACACCTCGGGTCAGGCCGACGATGCTCCCGCCGTGGGTGGCGTGCCGCAGTAGCAGCCCCGGCTGGCGTGCCGGCTCAGGGCCGACGAGACTCCAGCACCCGGAAGCCCTTCGCTCCCCCGATCCTGGTCGTCGGCCAGCCCTGCTCGCCCAGCCAGCGCTGCAGCGAGTCGGCGCCGAGGTTCTTGCCGACCACCAGCACCGCCCGTCCGTCCGGGGTCAGGCGGGGCAACCACTGCAGCAGCAGCTCGTGGAGCGCCGCCTTGCCGATCCGGATCGGCGGGTTCGACCAGATCTCGTCGTACGTCGCCTCGGCGTCGACCTCGTCGGGGGTCACCGCCACGTAGCGCCCGTCGATCCCGAGCGCCGCGGCATTCTCGTTGGCCAGCAACAGGGCGCGCTCGTTGACGTCGACGCCCGTCACCTCAGCCTCCGGCACCGCCGCGGCGAGGGCGAGTCCGATGACGCCGTAGCCGCAGCCGAGGTCGAGGACCCGGCGTGCGGAGGTCGGCGGGTCGGTCTCCTGGAAGAGGATGTTGGTGCCGACGTCCACGCGCCCTTGGGCGAAGACCCCCGAACCACTGGTCAGCTCCAGCTCGAGACCCCAGACGTGGGCCTTCACCGGCGCGCGCTTGAACGCCACCGTGGGGTCGGCGGAGAAGTAGTGCTCGATCTCCTCAGTCAACGCTGATCCTCCGTGCTCGTGTCTCTTGGGCCCGGGCGAGCAGGTCCTCCTCGGGAGGGTAGGCGACCTGCTCCAGGGTCAGACCGCGGGCGTGGGCCACGATGACGCTGGGGTCGCGCAGCCCGGCGGCAAGGATCTCCTCGGCCCACTCGACCGGGCGCCGTCCCTCACCGACAGCGACCAGGCAGCCCACCAGCGCGCGCACCATCGAGTGGCAGAAGGCGTCGGCACGCACCGAGGCGCTCGCCAGTCCCCACTCGTCCCTGCGCCAGGCGAGGTCGAGGAGCGTGCGGATCGTCGTGGCACCGGGTCGTTGCCTGCAGAAGGCCGCGAAGTCGCGCCGGCCCAGGAGCAGGGTCGAGGCAGCGTTCATCGCGTCCAGGTCCAGCTCTCGCGACCAGACCAGCACGTGATCACGGGTCAAGGGGTCGACGAGCTCGGGACGGTCGGCGATCCGGTAGGTGTAGCGGCGCCACAGGGCGCTGTAGCGCGCGTCGAAGCCCGGTGGGGCCTCGACCACCCGGCGTACGTGCACATCGGCGGGCAGGATCCCGCTCAGGCGTCGGGCCAGGCGCTCCAGCTCGCGCGGCACCGGCGCTACCTCGAGGTCGGCATGGATCACCTGGTTGCGGGCATGGACGCCGGCATCGGTGCGGCCGGCGCAGACCACCACCACCCGGGGCACCCGCAACGCCATCGCGAGCGCGGACTCGACTTCTTCCTGGACGGTGCGTAGGCCCGGCTGGGTCGCCCAACCGTGGAAGTCGGTCCCGTCATAGGCGAGGTCGATCCGTAGGCGCACGGCGTCCACCCTAGGGCGAGCCTCCCGCGGCCCGACGCGGCACCGCGTCGTTGCGTTCAGAACCTGCGGAGGTCGGTCTTCGTCGGCGGGTCGGCGCCCGGGCGCGAGACGGTGATCGCGGCGGCTCGCGCGGCGTGGGCCAACGTTGCGGCGGGCCCGAGGTCGTCCCAGAGCGCATCGATGATGCCCGCCGAGAAGGTGTCGCCGGCTCCGATCGTGTCGACGACCTCGATCGCCTGCACCGGCGCGGAGACCTCCCCGTCGGCGTCGAACCACGACGAACCGTCCTGACCGCGGGTCACCACCACGCTTGCCGGGCCGAGCGAGAGCAGGTGCGCAACGGCTCCGGCGAGATCGAGGTCGGGGTAGAGGACGGCCAGGTCCTCGTCGCTGGCCTTCACGAGGCGCGACCGCTCGACCACCAGCTCGACCCGCGCGACCAGATCTGGCCCGGTGCCCGTGATACCCGGACGAGCGTTGATGTCGTAGGTGACCACGGCCCCCACGACCTGGTCGAGCAGCGCCAGCACCGCGTCGGATCCCGGATGCATCACGGCTCCGATCGAGCACACGTGGACGAAGGCGGGCAGGCTCGGCAGGTTCACCTCCCCGAGACGCCAGTCGAGGTCGAACGAGTACGACGCAGCGCCGTCTGCGCCGATCGTGGCCACGGCGCTCGAGGTCCGGTCGAGCACGTGAGGGTCGCCGGCCTGCTCGACGTCCGATGCAGCCAGGTGCTCGGCAAGCATCCGCCCGCGAGCGTCGTCGGCATAGGCGGTGACGAAACGCACCGGACGGTCGAGTCGCGAGAGGGCGACCGCCACGTTGGCGGCGCTGCCGCCCGGACGCTCGGTCGTGATGCCCTCACGATCGATGACGATGTCGATCAGGGACTCGCCGATGACGAGGGCGTACGGGGAGTTCGGGCTCGTTCACAGGTACTGCTTATCACCTACTGTGCCCGTGTGACCCCACAGATCATTCTCCCGCTGGACCAGTCGTCGCCCGACGCGCCTTTCGAGCAGCTCCGGGTCCAGGTCGCGCGACGAGTGGCCCGCGGTGAGCTGACTGCCGGCACCAAGCTGCCGACGGTGCGTGCCTTGGCCGAGCAGCTCGGTCTGGCGACCAACACCGTCGCTCGGGCCTACAAGGAGCTCGAGGCCGACAGGGTGGTCGTCACCGAAGGCCGCCGCGGCACGTTCGTCGCCGGCGCAGCCCTCCCGGCGGGTGTCGGCACAGCCGCTGCCGAGTACGCCGGTCACGCGCGCCGCCAGGGTCTGACCCTTCCCGAGGCCACCCGTGCGCTGGAGCGCGCGTGGGCCGTCGGAGGCGACCGCTAGCCTCCCCACATGAGCCCTCGACACCTCCCCCGAGCAGCCGGCTCCGGTCCGGCAGGTCGCCAACGCGATCTCGGGCTGGATCGACCGCCTCGGCGCGATCTGGGTCGAGGGGCAGATCGCCCAGCTCAGCAAACGGCCCGGGCTCAACACCGTGTTCCTGACCCTGCGCGACTCGGTCGCCGACATCTCGGTGCCGGTGACCTGCTCGCGCACGCTGGTCGACTCGATGAACCCTCCCCTCGTCGAGGGGGCCAGCGTGCTGGTGCACGCCAAGCCGTCCTACTACGCCAACCGCGGCAGCCTCTCGCTGCACGCCCGCGAGATCAGGATGGTCGGGCTCGGTGAGCTCCTCGCCCAGATCGAGCGCCGCCGCCAGCTCCTTGCGGCCGAGGGTCTCTTCGACGCAGCCCTCAAGCGCCGCCTCCCCTTCCTCCCAGGCACGGTCGGCCTGGTCACAGCGCCCAAGTCGGCCGCGGAGCGCGACGTGCTCGACCTCGCAGGCCGGCGCTGGCCGGCGGTGCGTTTCCGGGTCGTCCACGCCACCATGCAGGGTCCTCGGTCGGCTGGCGAGGTGATGGCCGCGCTCTCCCGTCTCGATGACGACCCGGCGGTCGACGTCATCGTCATCGCCCGCGGCGGCGGCTCGGTCGAGGACCTGCTCCCCTTCTCCGACGAAGGCTTGCTGCGAGCCGTTGCGAAGGCGCAAACCCCCGTCGTCTCGGCGATCGGGCACGAGCCCGACCAGCCGCTGCTCGACCTCGTCGCCGACGTCCGCGCCGCCACCCCGACCGATGCCGCGAAGCTCATCACACCCGATGTCGCCGCTGAGGCCCACGCCATCACGGCTGCCCGCGAGCGGCTGCGCTCGCTGATGACCGGCCGGATCGCCCGCGAGCAGGCCGGCCTCGACGGACTGCGGTCGCGACCGGCTCTGGCCGACCCGCGCACGCTGGTCGACGAGCGCAGCGCCGAGCTCGCGGCGTTGCTCGCTCGCTCCCGCCGCACGGTTCGTCATGCTCTCGACCGCGCCGCCGACGACATCGGCCACCACCGGGCCAGGGCCCGTGCCCTGAGCCCGCTCGCCACCCTCGAACGCGGCTACGCCGTGCTCCAGGACGCCCACGGCCGGGTCCTGACGTCGGTGGCCGGCGCCGGGCTCGGCGATCGGGTCAGCGTCCGGGTCGCCGACGGACGCCTGCACGCCGACGTCGCCGAGATCACCAGCCTCACCCCCGACCAGGAGGACCACGATGCCCACTGAACAGACCCCCGCGGAGACCGAGGAGAGGCCCGGCTACGAGCAGGCTCGCGAGGAGCTCATCGACGTCGTCCGACGTCTCGAAACCGGCGGCAGCACGCTCGAGGAGAGCTTGACGCTGTGGGAGCGCGGAGAGGCGCTGGCCACGATCTGCCAGGACTGGTTGGACGGCGCGCGGGCCAGGCTCGACGCGGTCGTCGGCCAGGACGACGACTAGCCGGCAGTGACCTCGGCGGTGCTCAGCACCTCGACGAGGTCGGCCAGCTCGGTCGCGCTCACACTGCCGAACACCAGCACCGTCTGGTCGCCGAGCGTCGTCGAGTAGGCGCGATCCCCTCCGTCATCCGACCAGCCCTCCCACTGGGGAGCCACGTCGCCGGCGCCGTCCAGGGCGTCCTCGCTGCGGGTGTCCTCGTCGACGTAGGTGGCGAGCATGTCCTCGAGATCACTCGGCTGCTGGCGGATCCCCACGAAGTCGTCGTCGTCGGTGTAGAGGTTGATCCGGAACAACGGCGCCTCGCCCAGCACGGCACCGACCTCGGTGACGATCCACCCCTCCGGCAGCGTGCTGGGGTAGACCGGGTCGTAACCGGCCTGCTGCAGGCCGCGGATGTCGCCGCGGTAGTCGATCGCCACCGGGCGCCGCTCTTGCGGCGTGCCGAAGACGAGGTCGCGGAAGACGAAGATGCCGATGATCAGCACGACCAGGAACACCATCGCCCCGACCAGGCCGTTGAAGCTCCGGGTGTAGCGCCCCGCACCGCCCTGTTCGCTCATCGGCATCAGTGTCCCAGGTAGGACCGGCCAGGCGTCTCACCCCCCGGTCACCTGCAACGGATAGCATGCGCGCCATGAGCCCTGACGCGGTTGTGCCCGAGTTCGCCGTTGCCCCCGAGTCCCCCGATCGCAACCTTGCGCTCGAGCTGGTGCGGGTCACCGAGGCTGCTGCCATGGCGGCCGGCCGCTGGGTGGGTCGCGGCGACAAGAACGGTGCCGACGGGGTCGCGGTCAACGCGATGCGGGTGATGATCTCCTCCATCGGCATGAAGGGCACCGTCGTCATCGGCGAGGGCGAGAAGGACAACGCCCCGATGCTCTACAACGGCGAGGAGGTCGGCGACGGCACCGGGCCGGAGTGCGACGTCGCCGTCGACCCGATCGACGGGACCACCCTGACGGCGAAGGGCATGACCAACGCCGTCTCGGTGCTCGCGGTCTCGCCCCGCGGCTCGATGTACGACCCGTCGGCCGTCTTCTACATGGAGAAGCTCGTCACCGGCCATGACGCTGCCGACGTGGTCGACCTGCGCTACCCCGTCGCCGAGAACATCCACCAGGTCGCCAAGGCCAAGGGCAAGAGCGCCACCGACGTGACCGTGGTGCTGCTCGACCGCCCCCGCCACGCGGCGATGGTCGAGGAGATCCGCGCCACCGGCGCCATGATCAAGTTCATCACCGACGGCGACGTGGCGGGCGCCATCATGGCCGCCCGCGCCGGCACCGGCATCGACCTGATGCTCGGCATCGGCGGCACGCCCGAGGGCATCATCGCGGCCTGCGCCCTGAAGTGCATGGACGGCGTCATCCAGGGCCGGCTGTGGCCCCAGGACGACGACGAGCGTCAGAAGGCCATCGACGCGGGCCTCGACCTCGACCCCGACAAGATCCTCACCACCGACGAGCTCGTCACCGGCGACGACTGCTTCTTCGTGGCCACCGGCATCACCGACGGCGAGCTGATGAAGGGGGTGCGCTACACCGCCGGCGGCGCCAGCACCCACTCGCTGGTGATGCGCTCGCGCAGCGGCACGATCCGCTCGATCACCTCCGAGCACCGCCTCGAGAAGCTCCGCCCCTTCTCCGCCATCGATTTTGGCGGCGTCTAGTCTCAAGCGAGCAGCGCTGCGCGAGGAACGAGCGCAACGCGTCGCGACGAGGTTGAGCAAGCCGCCCGGCTGAGGAACGAAGCCGGGTCCGGCGCGTCGATCAAGCGAGCAGCGCTGCGCGAGACGAGCGACGCGTGCGAGACGAGGTTGCAAGCCGCCCGGCTGAGGAACGAAGCCGGGACCGGCGCGTCGAGCAAGCGATACGCGCGAGGAACGGCGCGACGCGTCGCGAGACGTTGAGCAGCCGCCCGGCTGAGGAACGAAGCCGGGTCCGGCGCGTCGAAACCGCGTGCTCTGGCAAGCGAGTGAGCGGCTGCGCCTCACCGGGCTTCGTCGACGGCTCGCCCAGGGGCTCGCCTGCTCAGCCTCCGGTCGGACGCGGCTCGCCTGCTTAGCCTCCGAGCAGGCGGTCAGGCGATCCGCAGACCGATGTCGTAGGACCGATTCCCGTGGGCGATCAGCGCGGCACCGACCTCATCGATGACCCGCGGGTCGAACGCCATCCCGCAGTGCGACGCCTGCACGCGCACGGGCACCGCGGTCGGGTCGATGCAGGCGCGCCAGTCGACGATGCCGTCGTTGTGGGAGTAGATGGCGGTGAAGCCGACACCGGGCGCGAGCGACTCGCGGCTCTCGTCGAAGCTCTGGCGCGCGCAGGTGCCGGCGACGCACTCCTCGGTCATCAAGCCCGGCAGACCCACCTTGCTGAGCCGCACGAGGGCATCGACGCCCCACGAGAGCGCCGGGTGGTGAGCGCCCGGCGCCATCATCGGGCTGCCCATCGTCACGATGCCGGAGACGAGGTCGGGGCGGCGCACGGCGATCCCTCGGGCGATCATCCCGCCGAGGCTGTGCCCGACGATCTGCACGCGTGAGCCGCGGCGCTCCGCGATCGTCTCGAGGCGCGTCTCGAGCAGGGTGGCGGCATCGAGGGTGCACCCCACGTTGGCGAGGATGCGCGACCGGTAGGTGTGGAAGCCGCGCCGACGCAGGCTGGCCGACATGGCCGCCAGGGTGGTGTCGCCGGCCAGGAAGCCGGGGATCAGCAGCACCGGGTCGGACCGGTGCTGGGGATCGGTGTCGCGGGGCGGACCGACCTGGCCGGCACGACGCTCACCGTGGGCGCGGACGGCATACCTGCCGATCTCACCGACGATCCGGGCCTCGTTGAGCAGGGATGAGAGGGGGGGACGCGCGAAGCCCTGCGGGAGCAGGAACGACGCCAGGGGGGAGTCACTCATGTGACCCACGTTACGCCTGTGCAACACCGTGTCGCACGAAACATGCCAATCCTGTTGAAGGTTGTTGCACCTAAGGTTGACTATGGCCATGCCACCCAGAAGCCCTAGTGAGTACGAGGATCCTCGATCGATCGAAGCGAGCGAGGAGCTGTTCGCCCCGATCTCGTCGGATATCGAGCTCTGCTACCAGACGTTCGGCGACCCCGACGGCGAAGCGCTGCTGCTGGTCATGGGCCTCGGTGGGCCGATGACCTGGTGGGAGCCGGACCTGTGCACCATGCTCGCCGAGTCGGGTTTCTACGTCGTCCGGTTCGACAATCGCGACGCGGGCCGCTCCAGCCGCGGCAAGGGCAGGGTCACCCGGTCGACGCTGGTGCGCGGCTTCGCGGGCCTGGGCGCCCGGCCGCCGTACACCCTGGACGACATGGCCGGCGACGCCTTCGGCCTCCTGGATCATCTGGAGGTGGACGCCGCCCACGTGGCCGGGGTCTCGATGGGCGGGATGATCGCTCAGACGATGGCGCTCGTGGAGCCTTCGCGGGTCCGCTCGTTGGCGAGCATCATGTCCACGACCGGCAAGCGCAGCGTGGGCCGGCCGCACCCGAGCATGATCCGCAACCTGCTCGGTCGTTCGCCCGGCCGTGAGGGCTACATCCGCTCGAGCGTCGCCACGTGGCAGATCATCGGATCACCGGGCTATCCGCAGCCGCCGGGTGCCACCGAGAAGCGTGCCGGCGAGACCTACGACCGTGGTGTCACCGAGGCTGGGATGGCGCGGCAGATGGCCGCCATCATCGCCCAACCCGACCGCGGACCTCGGTTGCGCGAGCTCGACGTCCCCACCGTCGTGGTGCACGGCCTGGCCGACAAGATGGTGCACGTCTCGGGCGGCCGGGCGACGGCGGCGGCTGTCCCGGGCGCCGAGCTCCTGCTCATCGACCAGATGGGCCACGACCTACCCAGCGCCCTGAACCCGACCTTCACCCGGGCCATCCGCGAGAACGCCAACCGCGCACGACCCAACGCTGGTAGCTGAGCCCCGACAGTGGTTGAGGTGCGAAGGCCCCCTGGGGCCTGAGCCTCGAAACCCCGCAAGACGTACGCCGACCGTTCCCAGCGCCGGTGCGCACGTCGCGGGGTTTCGAGGCTCGCAAGCTCGCACCTCAACCACCGTCGGTGGTGCCGTACCCAACGCTGGTTGAGGTGCGAAGGCCCCCTGGGGGCCTGAGCCTCGAAACCCCCCAAACCGGACAGCAGCCGCACTCGATGCCGCTTGTCGGCTCACGGGGTTTCGAGGCTCGCAAGCTCGCACCTCAACCAGCGTCAGGCAGGTGTCCTACTCGCTGACCCGGGCGCCGGTCGCGGTGTCGAACACGTGGACGCTGTTGGGGTCTGTGGTGACGTGGATGGTCTCGCCCTTGTGCACCGAGTCGCGGCCGCTGACCCGGACGATGATCGTGGACGGGACGCCCTCGACGTCGCTGGTGCCGTAGACGAAACCGTCGGCACCGAGCTCCTCGACCACGGTCACCTTCACCGGCAGCCCGCCCTCAGCCTCCGACACGAGGCGCCAGGCCTCGGGGCGGACGCCGACCGTGACCTTGCCCTGCATCTTCTTCGACGCGGTCGGGTCGACCGGCACGTGGTAGTTGCCGATCTTCGCCTGACCCTGATCAGCGGTGGCCTCGATGAGGTTCATCTGGGGCGAGCCGATGAAGCCGGCGACGAACAGGTTGACCGGCCGGTCGTAGAGCCCGAGTGGGGTGTCGACCTGCTGGAGGTGACCGTCCTTCATCACCGCGACGCGGTCGCCCATCGTCATCGCCTCGACCTGGTCGTGGGTGACGTAGACGGTGGTGACGCCGAGGTCGGCTTGCAGCTTGGCGATGTCGGTGCGGGTCTGGACGCGCATCTTGGCATCGAGGTTCGACAATGGCTCGTCCATGCAGAAGACCTGCGGGCTGCGCACGATCGCGCGGCCCATGGCGACGCGCTGACGCTGACCGCCGGAGAGGGCCTTCGGCTTGCGCTCGAGGTACTCCTCGAGACCGAGGATCTTGGCGGCCTCGGCGACGCGCTGCTTGCGCTCGGCTTCGGGCACCTTGGCCATCTTCAGCGAGAAGCCCATGTTGTCGGCGACAGACATGTGCGGGTAGAGCGCGTAGTTCTGGAAGACCATCGCGATGTCGCGGTCCTTCGGCGGAAGGTTGGTGACATCGCGGTCACCGATGAAGATCTTGCCGTCGTTGACCTCTTCGAGGCCCGCGAGCATCCTCAAGGTGGTGGATTTGCCGCACCCGGACGGGCCGACGAGCACCATGAACTCGCCGTCCTTGATCTCGAGGTCGATGCCTGGAACGGCCGGGACATCGGATCCCGGATACCAGCGCTGAGCCTTCTGGAATGACACTGTGGCCATGACGACCAACTCCCTTCACCGGCAGGAACGTGCCGGACGATCCGTTGTGAAGTGACTTACGTCACTACCCTAACCCCGCTGGAGGCGGGGAGCCATGGGTCCGGTCCGTCGAGCAACCGGAGTCCTGCGCCGTCGGGTCGCCAGCCGACGCGCAGAGGTGGGATCAGACCGCCGACGAACCCGCCTGCCGGGTCGTGGTGGTCCTCGTTGATGAACGCCAGGAAGCGCGACGACCCGTCCCGCAGACGCACGGTGCGGCCGACGTAGAGGCGCTCGCTGGTCAGTCGCGTGGCACGGCGGGTGTCCACCGGGGCTCCCGGCCCGGCGACGGGCACGGACCAGACACCACCGTCACCGGGCCCGGCTCCGGGCACCTGGGCGCCGAGCACCGAGAAGATCACCACCCAACGGCCATCGACCTGGTCGAGCGAGATCACCTCGAGCTGGTCGAAGCGTCCGGGCTCGAGGTCGAGCGGCGGACCGACCTCCCAGCGCTCGAGGTCGTACGACGTCGCGTGGCCGATGGCGCCGGTGGGCTCGCCGCTCGCCGGGTGCATGGTCTTGGCGGTGATGTAGGCGTGCCAAAGGCCGGGCGTCACCGGATCGGCGACGACGAACGGGTCCCGCCAGTGGGTCTCCCCCGTCGCGCTGTCGTCGCCCTGGTCGACGTACCACCGGGGATCGAGGTCCATGACAGTGCCCGGGGTGCGCTTCCAGGTGGTCAGGTCGGCCGAGCGGGACACCCCGATGCGCTGCACCCGGGTGCCGGTGGCGCGGGTGATGCCGGAGGTGAACATCCACCATCCGTCGAGGCTCGGCGGAGTGGACCGTGCTGCCGGTCCAGGTGGCCAGGTCGTCGAAGGCCGGCGCAGGCTGCGGGCGCAGCGCAACGGCGAGCACGCGCCAGTCTGTGAGGTCACGGCTTACCGCGTGCCCGACACGGGCCTGCTCGTGCCGCAGGTCGGGGTCGCCCAGCGACCGGGGCGCGTGCAGGAAGAAGGCGTGGAAGTGCTCGTCGGCGTCCGCAGCTGCCGGGTCGTCGACGATCCAGAAGTCCCAGACCCAGTCGTCGACGAGGTCGAGCCCGCTCACCGCGCGGCCTCCGTGACGACGTGCAGCACCAGGGCGCTGTCGGGGGCCAACGGAGGCAGCTGGACGCCGACCCGAGCCAGCGCGGCGCCGCCGATGACGGCCCCACCGGCGTCGAGCCAGGTGTCACCGATGAACGCTCGATGCTGCTCGCCGGCCGGGGTCACGTCACGCACCCGGTAGGCCAGGGCCTCGTCGAGCCCCGGCAGCATCAAGGGCGCGGGCGCCTGGGTGTCCAGCGTGCCGGTGGTGGCCACGACGTACCACGCCTCGTCGCCCTGCGCCGACACGATGCCGCTGAGCACCAGGGCCGGATCAGGATGGTCGCCGCGCACCGAGCGTCCGCTCGAGACCACGGCCCGCAGGCGTTTGTGCAGCGTGATCCAGGCGGCGAGCTCGTCACGTTGGGCGGGGCTGATCGCGGCGAGGTCCCACTCGATGCCGAAGTGCCCGAGCAAGGCGGTGGCGGCGCGGTAGCCGAGCGGGTGGGAGCGGCCTGTGGTGTGAGCGACGGGTCCGCCGACGTGAGCGCCCATCATCTCCGGCGGCACCACCAGGGAGGTCCAGCGCTGGATCTGCTGGCGCTCGTGAGCATCGATCGTGTCACTGGGCCAGACCCGGTCGGTGCGGGTGAGGATCTCCAGGTCGACCCGACCGCCGCCGCTGGCGCAGGTCTCGATCTCGAGGTCGGGGTGAGCTGCGCGCAGCTCGTCGAGCAGCCGGTAGAGCGCGAGCGTCTGCCCGTGGACCGCCGGCCGACCACCGTGAGTGGCGTCGATCAGGTCGCGGTTGTGGTCCCACTTGAGGAAGGCGATGTCGTAGGCGTCGATCAGCGCCAGCAGCGCGTCGCGCACGTGCTCGTAGGCGCCGGGCATCTGGAGGTCGAGGACCTGCTGGTGGCGCCAGGTGTCAGGCAGCGCCGAGCGGCCGCGCAGGATCCAGTCGGGGTGTGCCCGGGCGAGGTCGGAGTCCTCGTTGACCATCTCGGGCTCGACCCACAGACCGAAGTCGAGGCCGAGGCCCTGGACCCGCTCGATGAGCGGTCCGAGGCCGTTGGGCCAGATCGTGTCGTCGACGGTCCAGTCGCCCAGGCCCGCCCGGTCGTGCCGGCGCCCGTGGAACCAGCCGTCGTCGAGCACGAAGCGCTCCGCCCCCACCTCGGCCGCCGCCGCAGCCAATGCGGTCAACCGCTCGAGGTCGTGGTCGAAGTAGGAGGCCTCCCAGGTGTTGACCACCACCGGGCGCTCGGTGCGTGTGCGGGTGGCCTGGCGGCGGGTCCAGGCGTGCAAGCGGGCGGAGGCGTCGTCGAGACCCGCTGCGCCGTAGGCGCCGAGCAGCCACGGACCGACATATGACTCGCCCTGGTGGAGGACCACCTCTCCGGGAGCTAGCAGCTCCCCACCGCCCAGGAGGCACTCGCCCTCGGGCGTCCGCTCGGCATACGTCGCGTGGTCGCCGCTCCAGGCCAGATGGGTCGCCCACACCTCGCCGTGGCCGAATCCGAAGCCGGGCCTTCCGACGGCCGTGAGCAGGTTGGCGTCATGGCCGGTACGACCGTGGCGCGCCTCGCGGAGATGGGTGCCGATGAGCCACGGCCGCCGTTGCGGGGTGCGTTCGCGGCACCACCGGCCGGTCAGGTCGAGAATCTCGGTGGCGTACGCAGCCACTGGGAGCGCGGAACGGACCGCTGCGAGGTGGAGTACCCCGGGGAGGTTGTTGGTGACGCTCGTGCGGAGCCGGAGAAGACCTTCGCGGGTGAGCTCGAGGTCGATCTCGACGCGCCATCCGGACTCGGGATCGATCCCATCGAGCCGGGCCACCGCGTCGGCCCCGTCGTCGTCGAGGGCGACGGACCAGTCCGACAGCTGCGGGGCGACGGCTGGCGCCGACCCGCCGACCCGGAAACCCTCCAGGGCCGGGGTGCCCGTGAACCCCCGGGAGGACTCCCCGATCAGTCCGCGACGGCGGGGGTGGTCGAGGGCGGAGTGCGGGACTGCCGGTTCGGACGCCGTGGCCGAACCTCGGAGCAGATCGTCCGACAGCTCGCCCAGCGCGCTCCCCCAGTAGAGGAGCCCCGGAGCCGCCGCGCCCGACGCCGGCGTGAGCACGAGGCTCACACCGGCGCGGGACAGGTGGATCGGGGCCGAGGTGTGCGTGCTCAGCCCTTCACCGCCCCGGAGGTCAGGCCACGGACGAAGAAGCGCTGGAGCCCGAAGAACACCGCCATCGGCAGCGCCATCGAGATGAAGGCGCCTGCTGTCAGCAGCTCCTTGCCGATTCCCTGGGTGCCGATCAGACCCTGGAGCTCCACGATGACCGTGGCGTTCTCCCCGGCGCCGAGGAACAGCGTCGCGATGAGGAAGTCGTTCCAGACCCAGAGGAACTGCAGGATGGCGAACGCCGCCAGCGCCGGCACCGACATCGGGACGATCAGCCGCCAGAAGGTCTGGAAGTGGCTGGCCCCGTCGATCTTGGCCGACTCGATCACCGTCTTCGGCAGCGTCGTCATGTAGTTGCGCAAGGTGTAGATCGCCAACGGCATCCCGAACCCGGTGTGCAGCAACCACACCGCGAAGTAGTCGCCGGTGATGCCGAGGCCGCGCGGACCGAGCAGGTTGAGCATCGGCTGGAACGCCACCTGGATCGGCACCACCATCACCGCCACGATCGCGATGAAGAGCACGTCCTTGCCCCGGAAGTTCATGAACGTGAACGCGTAGGCCGCGAACGCAGCGAACATGATCGGGATCACGGTGGCCGGGATCGCCACCACCAGGCTGTTGGTGAACCCGGACCCCAGGTCGGTGCCCTCGAAGACCCTTCGGTAGTTGTCGAAGGTGAAGCCGGAGTTGCCGGGGTCGTAGAGCACCGTCCACCAGCCCGACTTGGAGGCCTCGGTGCGGTCTCGCATCGAGGTCACCAGCAGACCGACCGTCGGCAGGATCCACAGCAGGGCCAACGCGATCATCACGATGATCGACACCGGGCTGCGCCGACGGCCGTCGGCCATGAGCCCCTTGGCCGGCTTGGGCGGCTTGCCCGCCCCCTTCTGGAGCTGCTGCTCCCCGGCGACCAGGCCGGCTGCTTCGACTCGCGTGGTCATGAGGCCATGTCCTCTCGTCGGAAGTGCCGGACCTGGTAGACGAGCACCGGGATGATCGCCACCAGCAGGACCACGACGATGGCCGAGGCCGTGCCGGTGTCCTGCCGCTTGAACTGCTCGAAGTAGAAGGCGTTGGCGATCACGTCGGTGTTGAAGCGACCGTTGGTGAGCACGAAGACGATGTCGAAGATCTTCATCACCATGATGAGCACGGTGATGAACACCGTGATCGTGGTGCCCTTGATCTGGGGGATGATGACCCGCCAGAAGATCTGCCACTCACTGGCACCGTCGATCCGGGCGGCCTCCAAAGTGTCCTCGGGGACTCCCTTGATCGCCGAGGAGAGCAGGATCATCGCGAACCCGACCTGGAGCCAGACCACGATCACCATCAGCAGCAGCGAGTTGAGCTTCAGGGTGTCGATCTGCAGCCAGGTCTGCGGTTCCCCACCGAAGGTCGTCCAGACCGCGTTGAGCAACCCGGTCTGGCTCTTGCCGGTGTCGTAGGCGTAGACCAGGCTCCAGATGGCCGAGGCTCCGACGAAGGAGATCGCCATCGGCAGGAAGATGAGGCTCTTGGAGATGCTCTCGCCCTTGCTGCTCAACTTGTCGGCCAGTACCGCCACCACGATGCCGATCGCGACCACCACGGCGGGCACGATGAGCAGCCACAGCAGGTTGTTGACCAGCGTGGTGCGGAACGCTTCGCGACCGAAGATCTCGGTGTAGTTGGCGAATCCGACCCAACGCGCGCTGTCGGCATCGGCGAACGAGAAGACGATCGTCTGCACCGCCGGATAGAGCAGCACCAGGCTGATCAGGCCGAAGCCCGGCAGCAGGTAGGCGTAGGGCATCGCGCGCTGCGAAGCCTTGCTGGGCAGTCCTTCGACGAACATGTTGAGGAACCGGAACAGCACCGCCGCCCCGCCGACCCCGACCGTGATGGCGACGACTCCGATGATCAAGCCGTTGTCGAGGTAGAGCTCGGGGTAGATCCCGAAGGACAAGAAGATCGTCCACATGACATAGCCGGTGACGGCCATGCCGAGCAGCCCGCCGACGATCAGCAGGACGTTCGCTGCTCCGTGTCGCGGCTCCTCGGGAGAGGGGCCGGGCCCCGCCGCCGGCGTACCGGTGGCGGGACCCTGGGTGTCGATGCTCACGACGTCGGCCAGGACGCCTCGATCGCGTCCAGCGTGTCTTGGGTCGACTGGCCGTTCTCCCACTTGACCATCTCGGTCCAGAAGGAGCCGGAGCCGACCTCGGCCGGCATCAGGTCCGAGCCGTCGAAGCGGAAGACGTCGGCGTCGGCGGCGGACTGCGCGATGGCGCGAGTCGTCTCGTCGGCGTAGTTGCTGGCGTCGAACGTGGCGTGCGGAGACAGCCACCCGCCGGTGGCGGCCCACTCGGCACCGAACTGGTCGGAGGTCAGGAACTCCATGACCTTCTGGGTGTCCTCGTCGTCGCCGTTGAAGGTCGCGGCGAGGTCACCGCCGCCGAGCACCGGCGAGCCGTCGTAGCCACCCTCGTAGGGCGGGAAGTAGAACGTACCGACGGTGCCGTCGAGGTCAGCCTGCACGTCGTCGGGATAGAAGCCGGTGGCGAAGTTGCCCTGGCGGTGCAAGTAGCACTTCGGGTCGGCGCCGAACGCCGGCGTCATGGCGTCGGCGAAACCGGTGTTGAGCACGCCCTTCTCGCCGCCGAGCACCAGGTCGCTCTTCGCGATCTCGCCGAAGGCGTCGAGCGCCTCGGCGATCTGGGGGTCGTTGAACGGGATCTCGTGGCTGACCCACTGGTCGTAGACGTCGGGCCCGGCGACGCGCAGGACCATCTCCTCGAGCCAGTCGGTGCCGACCCAGCCGGTGGCCTGGTCGGACTCCCAACCCATGCACCACGGGGTGGTGCCCTTGGCCAGGATGTCCTCGGACTCCGCGATGAGCTCCTGGTAAGTGGCGGGCTCGGTGCTGAAGCCGGTGTCCTCGAAGGACTTCGGGTACCAGACGATCGACTTCACCGCCATCCGCATCGGAGCGCCGTAGACGTTGCCGTCCTTGGTGGCCGACTCCAGGAAGCCCGGGATCAGGGTCTCCTCGATCGCGCCGAGGTCGATGACGTCGGCGAGCGGCGTCATGTCCTTGGAGAGGTCCAGCAGCCCACCGGGCTGCGGGAAGAGCGCGATGTCGGGGGCGTCACCTGCACCGACACGGGCCACGATCGTGGTCGTGAAGTCGGAGTTCTCGGTGTACTCGACGGTGATGCCGGATTCTTCCTCAAAGGCTTTGAGCGAAGCCTCGAAGGCGTCCTTCTCGCCACCACCGAACGCTCCGAGGATCGTCACGGTGCCGTCACCGGCGTCGCCGCTCGCGGCTCCACCCGACCCACCGCCGTCACCGGAGGAGAGACATCCGGTGGTCCCCAACGTCAAGGCCACCCCTACACCGATCACCGCTGTGCGGCGCCACTTGCCTGTCGTCATTCTTCCGCCTGACCTCTCACGTAGTTGCACGAGGTGTCCCCCCGAACCTGATCCGAAGACCAACGCCACCGCGCCGCGACCTGCGCGACGCAAACGTTTGCATCCAGTGGGAGACACAGTGGCCCACGTCACACCGATCCGTCAAGACCCTTACGCAAACGTTTGCACAATGGTTATGGTGAGCGCTGTGCCGACACCAGCGGAGTTTTCAGTGCTGCCGGATGACGTCAACATGGCTGACGTCGCCCAGAGGGCCGGCGTGTCGATCGCGACGGTCTCGCGGGCCCTGAGAGAGGTCCCCGGCGTGAGCGAGGAGACCCGCCGCCGCGTCCGAGAGGTCGCTGCGGAACTCTCCTATGTCGTCTCTCCCGAGGCCTCCAGCCTCGCCCGTGGCACCACCGGCCGAGTGGCCGTGGTCGTGCCCGACCTCGAGGCGTGGTTCTACGCCTCGATGCTCGCCGCGATCCAGGACCGGCTCGACCGGGCCGGGCGAGACACGTTGCTCTACCAGGTCCGCAACGAGGCCGAGCGCAGCTACTTCTTCGAGCACCTGCCCTCGCGCCGCAAGGTCGACGCCGTGATCCTCGTGGCCCTGCCCATGCTCCGCGGCGAGGTCGAGCGGCTCGACCACATCCGAGCCGACGTGATCGTGGCCGGCGGACGGCTGGGTGAGCTCCCCCACGTCGTGGTCGACGACCACGCGATCGCTCACACGGCAGTCGAGCACCTCGTCGGACTCGGTCACCGGCGCATCGCGATGATCCGCACCAGTGACACCGAGGGCACCGTGTGGACCGCCGATGTCCTGCGCCAGGAGGGCTTTCGCGAAGCGATGTCCTCGGCCGGTCTGCCCCTACCCGACGACTACGTGATCACCGAGACCTACGGCGTCCGCGCCGGAGCCGATGCGATGGCGCGCCTGCTCGACCTGCCCGAGCGCCCGACGGCGGTGTTCGCCTACTCCGACGAGATCGCGATCAGCGCCCTGCACTGCCTGACCGAGCGCGGGCTCCGGTGCCCTCAGGAAGTCTCGGTGATCGGGGTGGACGGCCACCCGTGGGCTGAGCTGTTCGGCCTGACCACCATCGACCAGCACCTCGCCCGCCAAGCTGTCCACGCCGCCGAGATGGCCCTGGGGGTGATCGACGATGCTGGATCAGCACGCCGCGAAGTAGTCCTCTCCGCGACGCTCGTCGTCCGCTCCACCACCGGACCGGTTCCGGGCGACGCTACCGAGTGAGCCGACGGCACCGCTTGGGCTCGCAGTCGGCCCACGCCTCGAGGCGCCGCCGCAGGTCGACGGCGTAGGGCAGGTCGTGGTCGGTGTCGAAGACGTTGACGTCCTCCCACGGCTGGTCGTAACGGTAGAGCTCGTAGGCGAAGTCCTGGACGTAGTAGCTGCGGTCGAGGTCGACGCGCACCAACAGCGCACTGTCGCTGCGCACCGCAACGTAGGAGGGGATGATGTCGAGCCGGCTCCCGCTGCCGAGGTCGGCATCGGGCTCCCCCGGCAGCGCGGGGCCGTAGGTGTGCTCCATGAAGACGTAGCCACCCCCCGCCGCGTCCGGGTCGCGCAGGCTCGCCGCGAAGCTCGACCCTGCCCGCTGACCGCTCGCTTCCGCGCCGGCGAGCTCTTCCATGGTCGGCGCAAGGTCGATGTTGCTGACCACCTGGCTGCGCTTCCCCGGCACCACGCCCGGCCCGGCCACGACCAGCGGCACCCGCGAGTCGGAGTCGTAGGGCAGCCCCTTGCCTCCGTTGAGGCTGTGCTGGCCGAGGTGGAAGCCGTTGTCGGAGGTGACGATCAGGTAGGTGTCCTGCTCGAGAGCGTCGCCCAGCTTGTCGACGATGCGCCCGACCATCTGGTCGGTCGACTGCGCCATCCGCGCCCGGTCGCGGTACCACTCGGAGCCCCGGCGCTCGGTCAAGCGCAGCGGCTCCGTGCGCCAGGTCTCGGCCGGCTCGACCACGCCGTCCTCGTCGATCCGATAGGGCACGTTGTCGTCGCCCGGGTCGGCGTACCCGGGCAGGTCAGCGACGCTCAGGTCGGCGCACGTCACCAGCCCGCAGTTGCCGTCGGGCTGGTTCTTGCGCGGTCGGTCACGCATCGCCGGCGGGAAGAGCGGCTCGCCGGGGTACGTCGGTTGCGTGCGCGCGTGCGTGGCGTACGGCGCCACGTGGAGCAGCCACGGACGCTCGCGCCGCGCGTCGCGCCGCTGGTAGCGCCGTAGCAGGCCGAGGGCCTCGTCGGCGATGACCTTGCCGGCATACGACCGGTCGACGACGCGGGCCGCCAGCTCCCGGTCGGGCCGCGGGTACTCGGTCAGCTCGAGGGTGTCCTCGACCCGCTCGGTCACGTAGAACCCCCACCCCTGGTAGGCGCCGCCGCTGACCGCGGCGAAGTCGTCCCAGCCGGGGATCAACGGCGGGGCGATCCGGTAGCCGCCGGTGACCAGCGGCGGCTCGTACTCGTTGAGGAACTTGCCGACGAAGCCGGTCTCGTAACCGACCTCATCGAGCGAGACGTTGTAGGAGCGCTCCTCGTTGTCGTTGGCGGCAAAGGCCGCGAAGCCGCCCAACGCGCCGAGTGGACCACCGGAGGTGTTGGCCAGCACCCCGTTGAGGTGCGGTGGCAGGCCGGTGAAGGTCGCCGCGCGCGACGGGCAGCACAGGCTGTTGACCACGAAGGCGTTGTCGTAGGTCGCGGCACGCTCCTGGAGGGCGACGACGTTCGGCATGGTGCGCAGCAGCTCGGTGGAGAAGTCGTCGAGCACCACGAGCACGATGTTGGGCGGGCCATCCGGCGTGCTCGGCGCTGACGGCGCGGGTGTCGGTGTCGGTGTCGGTGTCGCGGAGCCCGACGGCGCACCCGTCGGGCTCTCTGCTCCGGCACCGGAGAGCTGGGGCGCCGACGGCGCCGTCCCGTCGGGTGCGAGCAGCACGACCGGCAGGACGGTCAGCGCCACCGCCGCCACCACGATCGCCGCAAGAGCCGCGATCGGGGTCGCCAGACCAGAGAGGCGTTGCCGCCCACGACCAGCGTTCCGTGCACCCATGGCGGCCTATCCTGCCTCCCCCGGTCGGCCCTGGTGGGCGAAACGCCGGTCGGGGTCCCCGGTCTGCTGCTGCGCCACTAATCTGGCGGGGTGAGCACTGGTCCCGAGTTCCGCTATTCCGACATCCTTCCCACCGGCGCCGACGAGACGCCGTACCGCCTGGTGACGACCGAGGGCGTCTCGACGTTCGAGGTCGATGGGCGCACGTTCCTCCAGGTCGCCCCGGAGGCGATCCAGCAGCTGACCGCGGAGGCGATGCACGACATCAGCCACTACCTGCGTCCCGCTCACCTCGCGCAGCTGCGCAAGATCATCGACGACCCCGAGGCATCGGGCAACGACCGCTTCGTCGCGACGGACCTGCTGAAGAACGTCAACATCTCCGCCGGCGGCGTGCTTCCGATGTGCCAGGACACCGGCACCGCGATCGTGATGGGCAAGAAGTCCGAAGGTGTGTTGACCGGAGCCGACGACGCCGAGGCGATCAGCAAGGGTGTGTTCGACGCTTACACCAAGCTCAACCTGCGCTACTCGCAGCTCGCACCGCTGACGACGTACGAGGAGAAGAACACCGGCTCCAACCTGCCGGCGCAGATCGAGCTCTACTCGACGCCCGCCAAGGACGGCTCCCCGGAGTACAAGTTCCTCTTCATGGCCAAGGGCGGCGGCTCGGCCAACAAGTCGTTCCTGTTCCAGGAGACCAAGGCGATCCTCAACCCGACGCGGATGCTGAGCTTCCTCGACGAGAAGATCCGCTCCCTCGGGACCGCCGCGTGCCCGCCGTACCACCTGGCGATCGTGATCGGTGGCACCAGCGCCGAGTTCGCGCTCAAGACCGCGAAGTACGCCTCCGCGCACTATCTGGACAGCCTGCCGACGTCGGGTTCCATGGATGCCCACGGCTTCCGTGACCTCGAGCTCGAGGAGGAGGTCTTCAAGCTGACCCAGGACTTCGGCATCGGTGCCCAGTTCGGCGGGAAGTACTTCTGCCACGACGTGCGGGTCGTCCGGCTCCCCCGCCACGGCGCGTCCTGCCCCGTGGCGATCGCGGTGTCCTGCTCCGCCGACCGCCAGGCGCTCGGCAAGATCACCGCCGAGGGCGTCTTCCTCGAGCAGCTCGAGACCGACCCGGCGCACTACCTGCCCGAGACCACCGCCGAGGCGCTCGCCGCCGAGGCCGACGTCGTCCGCATCGACCTCAACCAGCCGATGACCGACATCCTCGCCGAGCTGAGCAAGCACCCGGTCAAGACCCGGCTCTCCCTCAGCGGGCCGCTGGTCGTCGCGCGCGACATCGCGCACGCCAAGATCCAGGAGCTCCTCGACGACGGCGGCGAGATGCCGCAGTACCTCAAGGACCACGCCGTCTACTACGCCGGGCCGGCCAAGACCCCCGAGGGCTATGCGTCGGGCTCGTTCGGGCCCACGACGGCAGGCCGGATGGACTCCTACGTGAAGTCCTTCCAGGCCGCCGGCGGCTCGATGGTGATGCTCGCCAAGGGCAACCGCAGCAAGCAGGTCACCGAGGCGTGCGACACCTACGGCGGCTTCTACCTCGGCTCCATCGGCGGCCCGGCGGCCCGGCTCGCCCAGGACTGCATCAAGTCGGTCGAGGTGCTGGAGTACCCCGAGCTCGGCATGGAGGCGGTCTGGAAGATCGAGGTCGAGGACTTCCCCGCCTTCATCGTCGTCGACGACAAGGGCAACGACTTCTTCACCGACCCCTCGGGCGCCGTGACCGTGCCGCTCTCCGGGATCCGGGTGCGCTCGGCCGAGTGACCCGCACCGCGCCGGGTGCTACTCGGTGTCGCCGCCGTTGACCTCGGCTCCGCCCTGGGAGTTCGCGCCGGCGACGCCGGCGTCGGTCTTGCCCGACTCGTCACTGGGCGAGCCGGCGACCGACTGGTCGTCGGAGATCGGGGTGTCGGCCTCGGCGGGATCGAGGCGGCCGGTCTCGGCGACCTGACCCGTCCGGCCGTCTTGATCTGTGGGTGCGTCGTGGGATGGGTTGCTCATGCCTCCACGGTGCCAGGCGCGCGCGTACGACGGGACACCCCGAGGTAGGACCTGGAGCGGACAGCCTCCCCCGTGCATCATGGGAGCCGTGCACCACGTCGACCTCGCCCGTGCCGAGTCCGAGCGCGGTGAAGTGGTGCTGCGCGAGCGCAGCCCCGACGACACCGGGCCCACCGTGCTCGAGCTGCGGGTCAACGGGGTCTTCGTGATGGACACGGTGGAGGTCGGCACCGAGCGAGCCCTGGCCGCGGCCGCCCTGGCGCTCGTCGAGCGACCTCGGGCAGTCGTGGTAGCCGGCCTCGGACTCGGGTTCACCCTGCGCGAGGTGCTCGCCGACAGCCGCGTCGAGACCTGTGCAGTCGTCGAGATCGAGCAGGCTCTCGTCGACTGGATGCGTGACGGCACGATCGCGCACGGACCCGGCCTGCTGGCCGACGACCGGGTCGACATCGTGGTCGCCGACATCGGGGCCGCGGTCGCGGAGGCGCGTCCGGCGTCGTACGACCTGGTGCTGCTGGACGTCGACAACGGCCCCGGCTACCTGGTCCACGACGCCAACTCGGCCCTGTACGAGCGCCGGCTTCCTGCGCGAGGTCGCCCGCATCCTGCGGCCCGGCGGCGCCGTGGGCATCTGGTCGGCGCACGAGTCGACCGACCTCGCCACTGACCTGGCGACCGGTCTTCCTCACGACCGAGGCGATCCCCCTGGACGTCGCTCTCCAGGGCCGCGACGAGAAGTACTGGCTCTACGTCGGTCGCTGCGCCGACGACGTCTGATCACGTCGTGGCCGGGGTGCGGACTCAGGGATCGGGTCCGCCGGCTCGGCGTCCCCGATCGCCTCGTGGTCCTTCTGCCGCACCGCGCGGCGGATCTGCTCGAGGTTGTTGCGCAGGAGGTCGGCGACGAGCTCGTCCATCCGCGGATCGCTCAGCATCTCGATGATCACCCGCAGCACCGTCTCGCTCGCCTCGGAGACCACCCGCTCATAGCCGGGCAGCTTGCTGACCAGTCGCGCGTTGGGGTCCTGGCGCACCTTCTCGGCGACCAGCGCCTTGAGCTCGTCATGGTTCTCGAGCAACGCGTCGGAGATGTTCTTGGTGTACCTGCCGGTCTGGATGACCGCTGCGACCTCGTCGAGGACGACGATGGTGAGCGGCCGCTTGATGAGGCCGAGCAGCTTGTAGATCAGCCGGCTCGCACGCTGGAGCACCCACGGCTGGTGCATGCCGAAGCGCACCAGGATCGCGCCGATGATCGCGGCGACGATCGAGCCCGCGACGAGGACCCCCACGATCAGCCCGATCACCTGCAGGGTGCTGAGGTCCTCCAACCACTGCGTCACGCTGCTGTCCCTCTCGTCCTCGGCTGGTCCCGACACCGTAGTGGCCGTCGTCGGGCCTCCTCGTCGGACTCACCAGCGCTTGGCCTCCGGGCTCTCTGCCCATCAGACTCCGAGGTGGGTAACGTGGCCCCTGATGAGCACGCAGCACGAGGTACGTACCGAGCACGACTCCATGGGCGAGATCGAGGTCCCGGCACAGGCACTGTGGCGGGCTCAGACGCAACGCGCCGTGGAGAACTTCCCGATCAGCGGCACTCCCCTCGAGCCCCGGCTGATCCACGCCCTGGGGCAGGTCAAGGCGGCTGCGGCCGTCGCCAACGGCGAGCTCGGCGTCATCACCTCCGAGCAGTCAGCGGCGATCCTCGAGGCCGCCCGGGCTGTCGCGGCCGGGGAGCACGACGAGCAGTTCCCGGTCGACGTGTTCCAGACCGGGTCGGGCACCAGCTCCAACATGAACGTCAACGAGGTCGTCGCCAGCCTGGTGGCACGCGCCTCGGTCGACGTCGAGGTACACCCCAACGACCACGTCAACGCCAGCCAGTCGAGCAACGACACCTTCCCCACCGCGATGCATGTCGCGATCACGCTCGCCGTCGTCGAGGACCTGGTCCCCGCGCTGCGTACGCTCGCCGATTCGCTCGGCGACAAGGCGGAGGAGTTCGCCGGGTTGGTGAAGTCGGGGCGCACGCACCTGATGGACGCGACGCCGGTGATGCTCGGACAGGAGTTCGGCGGCTACGCGGCGACGGCCGGCTACGCCGTGGATCGCCTGGAGGCCGTGCTCCCCCGGGTGCGCGAGCTGCCCCTCGGCGGTACGGCGGTCGGCACGGGCATCAACACGCCGCCGGGTTTCGCGGCCCGGGTCATCGAGCTCCTCGGCGAGACGACCGGGCAACCCTTCACCGAGGCCCGTGACCACTTCGAGGCCCAGGCCACCCGTGACTCCCTCGTCGAGCTCAGCGGCGTCCTGAAGACGATCGCCGTCGGTCTGATCAAGATCTGCAACGACCTCCGCTGGATGTCGTCGGGGCCGACCACCGGCCTCGCCGAGATCCACCTGCCGGATCTCCAGCCCGGCTCGAGCATCATGCCGGGCAAGGTCAATCCGGTGCTGCCCGAGGCCACGCTGATGGTCTGCTTCCAGGTCATCGGCAACGACGCCGCCGTCACTGCGGCCGGGGCGAGTGGCAACTTCGAGCTCAACGTGGCGATGCCGGTGATCGCCCGCAACGTGCTCGAATCGGTCCGTCTGCTCTCGACCTCGACCAGGCTGCTTGCCGAGCGCTGTGTCGACGGCATCACCGCCGAGGCGGAGCGGATGCGGCGCTACGCGGAATCGTCACCCTCGGTGGTGACCCCCCTCAACCACCACATCGGCTATGAGGCGGCCGCCAAGGTCGCCAAGCAGGCCCTGGCCAACGGAGCCACGATCCGTGAGACCGTCGTGGACCTGGGGTACCTCGAGCGCGGCGAGCTGACCGAAGCCGAGCTCGACGCCGCTCTGGATCTCGAAGGGATGACCCACCCATGAGCATGACCGACCGCGACCACGTCGACCGGCAGTACGCCACCGAGGAGAACCTCGAGACCCGGATGTCGGTGTGGCACCCGACCCGCGACGGCCGCGACCCGGCCTGTGAGGCCCTCGGAGCACTCACCCAGGGCTCCCCCGAGTCCGTGCTGGAGGTCGGCTGCGGCACCGGGGCCTTCGCCTCCCGCATCGCGTCGGCGCTGCCTCGCGCCAACTTCGTGGCCGTCGACCAGTCCAAGAGGTTCGTCGAGCTCACCGCGCTCCGCGGACTCGATTCACGCCATGGCCGACGTCCAGGACCTCGCCTTCGGCGATGACACCTTCGACGCCGTCGCAGCCATGTGGATGCTCTACCACGTCACCGAGCTGGATCGCGGCCTGGCTGAGCTCCGACGGGTGCTGCGACCCGGTGGCCGGCTCGTGGCGGTCACCAACGGCGACTCCCACTTGGCCGACCTTCGACGCGAGGCCGGCGGCGAGCCCGTCTTGACGCACTTCAGCAGCGAGAACGGCGAGGCCGCCCTCGGCCGGCACTTCGAGACCGTTACTCGTCAGGACCTGCACACCCGAGCTTTCTTCCCCGACCACGCCGCCGCCGTGGCCTACCTGCGCTCCATGCAGGAGGACGTCGACTGGCAGCTGCCCGCTTTCGACGGTCCGCGGGAGTACGCCGGCCACGTCACGGTCTTCGTCGCTCGTTGAGCCCACGGGCTGGCGCCGACAGACGTCACTTCGGGCGCTGGCAGAAGTCCTCGGGCCGCGAGCCGGGCAGGCTGTCGTTGCCAGCGACCCGGGCGATGCAGTCCTGGTAGTTGTTCTCCGAGTTGTTCTTCTGCCCCTGGATGATCACCAGCACCAGCGCGCTCAGCATGATCGCGCCGGCCAGCACCACCGCGATGAAGCGCCTCAGGTCCGATCCGGCGGACTCGGGGGGCGGACCTGGTCCGTAGGGCAACGTCGGTGCGGGCTCACTCACGCAACCATCGTCTCAGAGCGTTCAACCACCGAGGTGGTCGAGCCGTCACCCAAGGTGGTCGAGCCGGACGAGCCCCTGGGCGAGTCCGTGTCGAGACCCGGTGACCCCAGGTGGTCGAGCCGGACGAGCCCCTGGGCGAGTCCGTGTCGAGACCCGGTGACGTGCCTACCATCCGTCCCCGGCCGGGTCAGCACCTCACCGGGTTTCGACGCGCCCGTCGCGACCTCGTACCTCGGTCGCGGGGCTTGCTCAACCTCGTCTCGCGACGCCCTGCGCTCGTTCCTCGCGCAGCGCTGCTCGCTTGACCGCGATCAGTACCAACCGACGGCTTGGCTGTGGCCCCAGGCGCTACAGGGGCTGCCGTAGCGGTCGCGGATGTAGCCCAGGCCCCAGCGGATCTGGGTGACTGGGTTCGTGGCCCAGTCGGCGCCGGCGGAGGCCATCTTCGAGCCGGGGAGCGACTGCGGAATGCCGTAGGCGGACGACGTCGGGTTGTCGGCGTACGGGTTCCAGCCGGACTCACGCATGTAGAGGGAGTCGAGGCACCCGAACTGGTCCGAGGAGAACCCGAACTCGCCCAGCAGCACTCGCGCGATGTCGCGCGGGTCGGAGTCGGAGAGCTGCTCGGCGCCGGAGTCGGCCGGGCCCGAGGCCTCGGAGAGAGCCGCAGCCTTCAGCGGATCGGTGTCGTCGCGGCGATCAGCGGAGCGGGAGAGCGTGGGGGTGCGGACAGGCGTGCGCTCGATCGAGGCCGCAGCGGCGCGCGCAGCGAGCACGGGGTCAGCCTTCGCCGCCGGGCTGAAGGAGGACAACGACGCCGAGGAGGACGCGGCACTCGAGACCCCGGCGGACGACGTGGAGAGGACGCCTCCGAGGACCGTGGCACCGGTCGCGGCAACTGCGACCGATCCCAGGAGGACCGAGGCGCTGAGCGCCTTGCGCGGCGCCTGCGCAATCGGCGCCCGCGCCGGGCCGCTGCGGTGACGACCGATCGAGGTCGACTCAGAACCCGCGAGGGTGGGTCGCTCGGTGGACCTGGCGGCGCGTTCGGCGCGCGGAGCAACGTGCTTGGCGTGCTTCGTCAAGGCGGGAGCATCCTGGCGGGGTAGAGGGCGGGGAGTCGGCGTGCTCGTCGTCCGAGTCAGACGAGGCCATCAGTCACCATGCCGTGCGGTCGGAGGCCGTGCAAACCGAACACGGTAAAAAGTGCGGTCTACTTCAACAAATCAGGCGTCTCTCAGTCGGCACCAGACCCGCGCGTCGCACCAGCCCCATCCGTCCCAGCACCCGGGTCGAGTCGGCGCCTATAGTCGCCGACTCGACCCAGCTGGTGCTCCGGTCAGAGGGTGACGTTCTCCAGCATCTCGGTCACGAGGGCCGCGATGGGCGAGCGCTCCGACCTGGTGAGGGTCACGTGGGCGAAGAGCGGGTGGCCCTTCAGCTTCTCGATGACCGCGACAACGCCGTCGTGGCGACCCACCCGAAGGTTGTCGCGCTGGGCGACGTCGTGGGTCAGGACCACCTTGGAGTTGGCTCCGATCCGGGAGAGCACCGTCAGCAGGACGTTGCGCTCGAGCGACTGAGCCTCGTCCACGATCACGAACGCATCGTGCAACGACCGGCCCCGGATGTGGGTGAGCGGCAGCACCTCGAGCATGCCGCGGTCGAGGATCTCGTCGATCACGTCGGTGGAGGTCATCGACCCGAGCGTGTCGAAGACAGCCTGCCCCCACGGCGACATCTTCTCGGTTTCCGAGCCGGGCAGGTAGCCGAGCTCCTGGCCACCCACGGCGAACAGCGGCCGGAAGACGACGACCTTCTTGTGCTGGCCCCGCTCGAGCACCGCCTCGAGTCCCGCGCACAGCGCCATCGCCGACTTACCGGTGCCGGCCCGACCGCCGAGGCTGACGATGCCGACCTCGGGGTCCAGCAGCATCTCGAGAGCAATGCGCTGCTCGGCGCTGCGCCCGTGGATGCCGAAGGCCTCCCGGTCGCCACGCACCAGGTGCACCTGCTTGTCAGGTCCGACCCGACCCAGCGCGGTGCCGCGATCAGACATCAGCACCAGACCCTGGTGGCACGGCAGGTCGCGCGCCTCGTCCAGGTCGAGCACCCCGTCGTCGTAGAGCTCATCGAGATCGGCGGCCGCGACCGCGAGCTCGGCCATCCCGGTGTAGCCGGTGTCGGAGTCGCTGATCGCCTCGGCGCGGTACTCCTGGGCGTCGAGACCGACCGCGGAGGCCTTGATCCGAAGGGGAAGGTCCTTGGAGACCAACGTGACGTCGTGCCCCTCCTGGGAGAGGTTGTAGGCAACCGCGAGGATCCTCGTGTCGTTGTCACCCAGCCGAAAACCGGAGGGCAACGAGTTCGCGTCGGTGTGGTTGAGCTCGACCCGCAACGTTCCCCCCTCCTCCCCCACCGGGACAGGCTCGTCGAGGCGGCCGTGCTCGATCCGCAGCTCGTCGAGGTTGCGCAGGGCCGAGCGCGCGAAGTAGCCGAGCTCAGGGTGGTGGCGCTTGCCCTCGAGCTCGGTGATCACGACGACCGGGAGCACCACCTCGTGCTCGGCGAAACGACGTACGGCACCGGGATCGGCGAGCAGGACGCTCGTGTCGAGGACGTAGGTGCGAGTGGTCCGACTGGTCACGGGGATTCACCCTTCACAGACCGCGCGACGCACTCCTCGCCCGGCCGTCAGTCGACACAGATGGACCGGGAGGGTGCCCGCACGCCGGAGTGCCGGCGTCCTTCCGAAGGCCGTTGGCTGCAGGCGGACACCTGCGAACCACGTCCGACGTCGGGTTCGTGACTGCTCACGAGCGGGCCTCCTGGTATCAGCAGGCTTCCCCACCTGCCGACGTCACGAACGTACGCCGCCAACCCGTCCGACCCCGGCGACACGCCATGACGCAACGTGAACTTCACGTTACCGACCCAACCGCAGCGGTCAGGAACCGAACCTGCGCTCGCGCTGGGCGTAGGCCCGGATCGCGCGCAGGAAGTCGACACGACGGAAGTCGGGCCAGTAGGCCTCGCAGAAGTAGAACTCCGAACGTGCGCTCTGCCACAGCAGGAAGCCACCGAGACGCTGCTCGCCGGACGTGCGGATCACCAGGTCCGGATCAGGCTGGCCCTTGGTGTAGAGGTGGTCGGCAATGTGCTCGACGTCGAGGATCTCAGCAAGCTCCTCGAGCGAGGTGCCGAGCGCAGCGTGTTCGTGCAGGAGCGCTCGTACGGCGTCGGCGATCTCCTGGCGACCGCCGTACCCGACCGCCACGTTGACCAGCATGCCGTCGACGTCAGCCGTCACTTCGGCAGCTGCCTTGAGGCGCCGGGCGATGTCATCCGGCAGCAGATCGAGCGCGCCGACGGGGTGCAGACGCCAGCGGCGTTGATCAGCGAGCGAGTCCACGGCGTCGGCGATGATCTCGAGCAGCGGGGCGAGCTCGCCGGCAGGCCGGTTGAGGTTGTCGGTGCTGAGCAACCACAGGGTCACGACCTGGATGCCGACCTCGTCGCACCAACCGAGGAGCGGCTCGATGTTGGCCGCCCCCGCTCGATGCCCATGGGCGGTGTCGCGTCCGACGGCCTTGGCCCACCGCCGGTTGCCGTCGAGCATGACGCCGACGTGCTGCGGGAGGGCGTCGGGCAGGCGGCGCAGCATCCGCGCCTCGTAGGCCGGGTAGAGCACCCGGCGTACTCCTGCTTTCCAGTCAGCCACCTCTAGATCGTAGGACACCTTAGGGTGAATCAGCGCCGACTCGGGATCGCCCGGCGCGCCCCTGCCGGACATCGATGACACGATGGCAAGAGCGGCCGGCGGCCGCCATCCGCCCACGAGAGGACGACGATGCACCCTTCCTGGCACCCGGACCCCACCGGTCGGCACGAGCTGCGCTACTGGGACGGCTCCACCTGGACCGATCACGTCGCCGATCAGGGGGCCCAGTCGGTCGATCCGCTCATCCCCCAGCCCGATCCGGCACCCCAGTCGGAGTCGGAGTCGGTGTCCGAACCCGCCTCGTCGTTCGGGGCTGAAGCCGCCGACGTCGAGTCACCGGAGGCCGGACCGGACACCGCGCGCCACGACGAGGCCGCCGTCGAGCCGACCCAGTCAGTCGACATCGCGCCGGCAGCCGAGGAGCCCTCGCCCTTGGCGTCCGACCCCTACGGCGCCTCGGGCCCGGTCCCCCAGGCCAGCCCGGAGTGGGCTGCAACACCCCAGGCCTCCTCGCCCGACCCGGCAGCGATGGCGGCTCAGGGATTCGCCGGCAACGCGTTCGCGGGCATCACCGGCGAGCTGATCGACGGTCGCTACTCGGAGAAGAGCGGCGACAACGTCGAGCGACAGAACAACCGGATGCTGCGGGTGCGGGTCACCGAGCCGTTCATGGCCCGTCAGGGCTCGATGGTCGCCTACCAGGGCGACGTGACGTTCGCCTACCAGGGCGGTGGCGCGGCGAAGTTCCTGAAGAAGGCCCTCACCGGGGAGGGCGTCCCGCTGATGCGGGTCGAGGGGTCCGGCGACGTGTTCCTGGCCGACCAGGGCCACCACGTCCACATCCTCAACCTCCACGACACCGGCATCTCGATCAGCGGCACCAACGTGCTCGCGTTCTCGGCCGGCCTCGACTGGAACGTCGAGCGCGTCAAGGGCGGCAGCATCGCGACCGGTGGGCTGTTCAACACCACCGTCCGCGGCACCGGCTGGGTCGCGATCACCACCGACGGTGAACCCGTCGTGCTCAACGCCGGGGAGGCCGCGACGTTCGCCGACACCGATGCGGTGGTCGCCTGGTCGGCGCATCTGCAGACGAGCCTTCGCTCGACCATGTCGGCCGGCGCCCTGATCGGTCGCGGGTCGGGAGAAGCCGTGCAGGTCACCTTCGCCGGACAGGGCTTCGTCATCGTGCAGCCGTCCGAAGGGGCGCAGGTTCCGCCGCACAACCACTGACCATCGTGGGCCACATGGCGAGACAGAACCACTAAGACTCTTCCCGAATGTCGGGTTGTCAGACATTGTCGGTCTTTCTGACCCCTCAGAGAGAAGAGACCCCATGCGTACTGTCCGTCCGCTCGTCGGGCTCAGCGCGTTCGCCCTCACAGCGTCCGTGTTGTTCACCCCGACGTCCGCCACCGCCGATCCCGACGACCCCGGCGCCACTGCCGACACCTCACCGACCATTGCCGCCGGTCGCGGGGCCGGGACCACCACCTCAGCGCCTCCGACGGTGGCTCCGGGGGTCGTGCGCCAGGCGGCCGCGGCTCCCTCGGTCGTGGACCCGATCGAGATGCCGTCCTCCTACCCCTCGCAGCCGGCACTGCGCTACTACCGCGACAACCCCGACGACCCCTCCACCTCCGCCGGGCTGCTCGCGCACCCGGACCTCGCGCCGCTGCTGACCGAGTGGATGCAGCGCAGCGACCGCATCTCCACCCAGGTCATCGGCCAGTCCGAGCTGGGTCGTGACCTCTACCTGGTCACCGTCACCGCTCCGGAGCGGGCCGAGGACACCGCACAACAGACCGCGTGGCGCCAGAAGATCAAGGACGACCCTGCCGGCGCCGCGAAGGACGCCGAGCTGCTGGCCCAGTACAAGACACCGATCTGGTTCAGCGCCAACATCCACGGCAACGAGTGGGAGGGCACCGACGCGGTCATGCAGTACATCGAGGCCCTCCTCGACGCACCGCAGTCCGAGGTGGGCTCGATCCTGCGCAACAACCGCCTTTACTTCTCGCTGTCGCTCAACCCTGACGGCCGCTCCGTCGCCACCCGCGCCACCTCCTTGGGCTTCGACCCCAACCGCGACATGATCACCAACGTCACGGCCGAGGCGACCTCCTTCGTCCGCACCGCACAGGCAATCCAGCCGATCTACTCCGCAGACCTGCACGGCTACACCCGGGTGCTGCAGGTCGAGCCGGCGGGACCGCCGCACGGCTCCAACTACGAGTACGACCTCTATCTGCCCCACAACTACGCGCTGGCGCTGAAGGTCGAGCAGGACGTCGTGGACGCCGCCATCCCGGGCAACACCTACCTCAACACGACGACTGGTGCGGTGGTCACTGAGAACACCGGTCCCGAGACCGCTCACATCAAGATCCCCTTCCGCGACACCCCGAGCGGCTGGGACGACTTCCCGCCGATCTTCACCGCGCAGTACGCCGCGTTCTACGGCGCCGCGACCTCCACGGTCGAGCTGCCGCTGACCCGCAACGGGGGCGGCGGACGCCAGTCCCCGGCCAACGGCGTCGTCAACACCGCTGTCGGACTCCAGACCGTCACCAGCATGGTGGACTACCTGAACGACCCGACCACGGCCCGCGAGATGGTGGCCAACCAGATCGAGGTCTTCCGTCGCGGCGCTGCCGGTGAGGAGAAGCTGTCGCTGACCCTCGACGACATCGCAGACGTTGCCGGCCCCGAGCAGTGGAAGCCGCTGTGGGACGTCGCCGACGACCAGGAGCCGACCGTGCTCCCCCGCGCCTACGTGATTCCCGTCGGGGACGACCAGCGTTCTGCCTCCGATGCCGTCGCGCTGGTGGAACAACTCCTCTTCCACGACATCGAGGTCGGGCGCCTCGACGCCGACGCCACGGTCGCAGGCACCACCTACCCGGCCGGTTCCTACGTGGTCGACCTGCACCAGCCGCTGCGCGGCCTGGCGAACTCGCTGCTCGACCTGGGCGACGACATCTCCGCCAAGGTGCCCTCGATGTACGACATCTCCGCGTGGAGCTACGCCTACCTCTGGGGCGCCACCGTGGACCGCATCGGCCTGACCACGGACGCCGCCATCGGCGCCACCACGCCGATCACCGCGGCCTCCCCGATCGGCTCGGTCGCCGAGGGCGACTTCCTCACCCTCGATCTCGAGGGCATCGCCGAGGTGCGCGCCGTCAACGCTCTCCTCGACGAGGACGTCGACGCCTCGCTGCTCGACGACGGCTCGGTCGTCATCGGTCCTGAGGGCCGTGAGGCCGCCGAGTCCGCCTCGGAGACCTTCGACGTCGTCTTCGAGGCCGCCACGCAGGCCGACCTCGATGCCCTGGACGACGAGGACACCCGCGGACTGGCCGACTCCGACGTCGCCTACGTCGGTAGCCAGGACGACCGGGTCTCGCTGACCGAGCTCGGCTTCGACGACCTGACACAGGTCAACGCGAACTCGCTGAACGCCGACCCCACCCTCCTCGACGACATCGAGGTCCTCTGGATCGGCTCGTCGCTCAACCTGGCCGACGGTTCGGCCGGCGCACGCTGCCGTCCAGGCCTTCGTCGACGGAGGTGGCGCCCTGCTGGGCCGCACCCACCAGGCCTTCAACGTCGCGCGCACCTACGGCCTGGTGAGCGGCACCGCCGTCGCCGGCAACGGAAGCGGCAACGGGATCGTCGCGGTCGACACCGAGCCGGGCACGCTCCTCGCGCCCTACGCCCAGGAGTCGGCGTTCATCTACCCGGCCTACTGGTTCACCGATCTCGGTCCCGAGGTCTCGATCGTCCAGCGCTACGGCAGCGACCCCTTCCTGGCCGGTCACTGGCGCGCGGGCACGTCGGGCGGGAACCCGTTGCCCAACGGTCCCGCCGATGCTGCCAACCAGGCAGCCGTCGTGAGCGCTGAGACCGCCTCAGGTGCTCGTACGGTCATCTTCGGCACCTCGGTCGTCTACCGGACCCACCCCAAGGGCGGGATGAGCCAGGCGGGACGCGCGATCCTCTGGTCCGCGCCTGCAGGCGACAAGGTGATGGCCCCGGAGGAGGCCGAGGCCACGGCCCTGACCGCGACGAGCGCGGGCGCCACCTACCCGGCGTCGCCGGAGTTCGCGGTGTCTGCGGCCTCTGCCGCCGGAACCCCGACGGGCACCGTCGAGATCCTGATCGGCGAGGCGGTCGTCGGTGAGGCCGAACTGACAGACGGCGTCGCCACGGTGACGATCGACCAGCAGGTCCCCGCTCGATACACGGCAGTTGCCCGCTTCAGCCCGGACAGCGAAGCACACGCATCGGCGACCAGCGATCCGGTGGACTTCCGCGTGAAGAAGGCCGTCAGCGACGTCTCCCTGGAGCTGGGCAAGATCGGCAAGATCGGCAAGAAGGGCCTGGCCAAGGTCAAGGTCACCGCCGCGCTGGAGATCGTCGGCCTCGCACCGCAGGGCACCGTGGTGATCAAGGAGGGCAAGCGCACGCTGCGGTCGATGTCGATCGTCGCCGAAGACGGCACCCGCACCGTCAAGCTGCGCCTCGAGAAGGGTCGTCACACGCTCCGGGTCGTGCACCCGGGCACAGCCCTGGCGAAGTTTGCCAAGTCTGGGAAGGTCAGCTTCCAGATCCGCTGACCTTCGGTACCTGCTGAGTCGGCCATCACCGGCGCAGCACCGCCCATCCGTCGGAGTCGCACCCTCGCGTGCGGCTTCGACGGGTGGGCATTCCACTGCTGGGGCCAGCGCTAAGATCGAGCCATGGACCGCCCCCTTCACCACGCCAACGAAGCCGTTCGGGCAGGCCTGGACTCGATCCATGACAAGGTCAGCGAGACCCTGCAAGAGGTCAAGCCGAAGCTTCGCGGACGTTCACACCTGCTGCTGACCCCCTTGGCGCTGGCCGGCGGGATCGTGCTGATCGTGTTGTCGCCCACCACCTCGACGCGCGTCGGCTCCGCCATCTTCGGCGCCAGCGCGCTGCTGCTGTTCGGAGTCTCGGCGATCTATCACACCGGCACGTGGTCGCCGCGGGTCTGGGCTGCGCTGCGGCGCTTCGACCACGCCAACATCTTCGTCCTGATCGCGGGCTCCTACACCCCGCTGACCCTGATCCTGCTCGACGGCACCCAGCGGGTCGTGCTCCTCACCACCGTCTGGTCGTGCGCGATCCTGGGCGTGCTGTTCCGGGTGTTCTGGATCGGCGCGCCACGCTGGCTCTACACCCCGCTCTACATCGGTCTCGGGTGGGCAGCGGTCTTCTTCATCCCAGGGTTCATCGACGGTGGGCAGCGCGTGCTCGGCACCAGCATGACAATCGCCGTCCTGACTCTCATCGCCGCCGGCGGAGCGCTCTACACGGTCGGCGGCGTCATCTACGGCTTCAAGCGCCCCAACCCGTGGCCGACGCACTTCGGCTTCCACGAGATCTTCCACAGCTTCACGATCCTGGCGTTCATCGCGCACTACATCGGCGTCTCGCTGGCGACCTACTCCTTGCGGTGAACCCGACCGGAGGCTGAGCAGCGAGCGCAAGCGAGCGTCGACGAAGCCCGGTGAGACAGGCACCCACCGTGGGAACGGTCGGCGTACCGGCTGCGGGGGCTTCGTCGACGGGCTCGCCCAGGGGCTCACCCTGCTCAGCCTCCGGTGATCGGCTCCGGAGGCTGAGCAGCGAGCGTCAGCGGCGCGTGACCCCTTCGGGCAGGCTCGTCGCCACCTTGCGCGGCTTGGTGCGCGCGCCGCTGGGCACGTCGATGGCCCGCGTCGAGCTGCCCAGCTGGGCCCCCATGTGGGCGATGGCGTCGGACATGATGGTCAACGCCCGGCGGCTCACGTTGGAGAGATCGTCGCCCGAGGAGTGATAGTTCGGGTCGTAGGTGATGCCCGCCTCGCCGCCGAAGAGCTCGACTTCTTCCTCGGTCTTCACACCGTCGGCGCCGGTGAACAGCCCGCCCGCTGCGACCCCGTTGTTGATGAAGGCCTGGTAGTCGGAACGCCCGGAGAACTGGGTGTCGACCACAGGCTGGTCGGTCTGGCGGAAGTACCTGCGGAACATGTTCTCGGTCTCGATCGAACCGGCAGGCACCGGAGCGTCGGTGGGCTCACCGGAGCCGTCAGCGTCGTAGACGCCGATCCGGTAGTTGGGCGAGCCGACCATGTCGTAGTTGAGGTAGACCGCGATGTCGTCGAGGGCTCCGGGGCTGTTCTCCACGATCTCGTTGACGTAGTGAGTCGACCCGAGCAGACCGAGCTCCTCGGCACCCCACCAGGCGAAGCGCACCTTGTTGTTGAGCTTCTTGGTCTGCTTCTTCAGCTGAACGGCGGTCTCGAGCAGCGTCGCGCTGCCGGTGCCGTTGTCGTTGATGCCAGGCCCGTCCTGCACGCTGTCGAGGTGCGCCCCCATCATCACCACGTTGTCGGCCCGACCGCGACCGGTCTCCACGACGACGTTCCAGGTGCGGCGCGGCTCGATGATCTGGTCGAGCACCAAGGTCGCCTCGACCGGACCCTGGGCCACCTGCGCCACGAGGGCCTGGCCGTCGGCCAGGGTGATCCCGGTGGTCGGCGTGGCTCCCTCAGGGGTCTCACCGAGGGTGCCGTTGAGGTCGCCGTCGGCGTTGTTGTAGATCACGGTGCCGAGCGCGCCGGCGTTGCCCGCAGCCACTGACTTCAGGGCGAACGAGCAGGCGCCGCGGCTGACGAGCGCGATCTTGCCCGTCGCGTCCACGCCATCCCATGCTGCGTCGTCGCAGCCGGTGACGGTGGCTGGCTGGACCAGGGAGGCGGTGACACCGTCAGCGGGGGTGTTCGGCGAACCGGACATCACGTGGTTGGCGATGTCCTCATCGCCGACGGTCAAGCGCTCCTCGATCAGCTCGGAGTAGGTGAAGTCGAAGTACTGACGCTCCGGCTTGTAGCCCGCCTGACGCAGAACCGACTCGAGGTAGCGCGAGGAGGCGTTGTAGCCCTGCTTGCCTGCGGCACGGTCGCCGTAGCGCTCGGCCACGACCTCGAGCTCGCGCAGGTGGCCGACGATGGCTGACGTCTTGACGTTGCGGCGCAGCTTGGCGCTGGCCGATCGGTTCTTGCCCTTCGGCTTGGCCTTCATCGCGTCCGGGGCGATGACCGACTGCAGAGATGCTCCGCTCGTCGCCGCCGGGACCGCGGCCTGCGCCGGGATGAGAAAGGTGCTGCCGACTCCGAGAACTGCCGCTGCAGCAATGGCTGCACGGCTTCGGTTGAACTTCACATGCGCTCCTTGATGATGAATGTGATGGAGCGCACAGTGTGGTCTAGATCAGTTGCCCGAGGCCAGGGGGCACGCCGTGGGGTTTTGACCAGAACTCTGGTTACGTGGAGACATGGCCACGATCGAACTGACCGACGAGAACTTCAACGACCACGTCGAGAAGAGCGACATCCTCTTCGTCGACTTCTGGGCGAGCTGGTGCGGACCGTGCCAGCAGTTCGCCCCCACCTACGAAGCCGCATCAGAAGCCCACCCCGACATTGCCTTCGGGTCCATCAACACCGAGGAGCAGCAGCAGCTCTCGGCGGCGGCCGGGATCAAGTCGATCCCGACGCTGATGGTCTTCCGCGAGCAGGTCCTGGTCTTCTCCCAGCCCGGCGCGCTGCCGGCCGCCGGCCTCGACCAGGTGATCGCCGGCGTCCGCGGTCTCGACATGGACGAGGTGCGCCGTGAGGTCGCCGCGCAGGAGCAGCCCGGGGGCTGAACCAGCCCGACCGGAGGCTGAGCAGGGCGCGGAACGACTCGGCGCTTGCGTCTCAGCCGCCGGTGCCGGCCTTCGCCACTCCGCGGCCGGTCCGCTTCAGCCGTTTCAGCCCCTTGGCGCCACCGTCTGCCTTGGGCAGCGTCGAGCTGCCGCCGTGCAACAGCATCATCATCTGGGCGAGTTGAGCGTCCATCTTCTCGGTGCGCTGGAACGACGTCAGCGCCATGACCGGCTTGAACCGCTGGCGCGCGATCGCCTTGGCGTAGGTGAACTCGCGCAGGCCGTCAGGGCCGTGGATCCGGCCGAAGCCGGAGTCACCCACTCCCCCGAACGGCAGGGACGGGATCGCAGCGAAGGCGATGATGCCGTTGACCGCGGTCATGCCGGAGCGGATCTGCTCGGCGATCTCCATGCCTCGCGCCTTGGAGAAGACCGTGGAGCCGAGCCCGTACTTCGTGGCGTTGGTGAGCTCGATCGCCTCCTCCATCGTGGCGACCTTGCGGACCGTGACCGTGGGACCGAAGGTCTCCTCGGTGACGGCCAGCGAGTCCTCGGGTACGTCGACGAGGATCGTCGGCTGGACGAAGCGCTCGCCCACGGCATCAGCGCCCCCCAGCAGGGCTCGCCCACCCTTGGCCAGCGCGTCGGAGATGTGCGAACGGATGACGTCGAGCTGGCTGGGCATGGTGATCGGCCCCAGCTGGCTGCCCGGCGAGGCATCGGCGCGCACGTCCTTGGCCTTGGCGACCAGGGCGGTGACGAACTCGTCGTACACGCGCTCGTGGACGTAGACCCGCTCGACACCGATGCAGGTCTGTCCGGCGTTGGAGCAGGCTCCCCACAGGGCCGCGTCGGCCGCGGCGTCGATGTCGGCGTCCTTGTCGACGATCACCGCGTCCTTGCCGCCGGCCTCGATGATGACCGGCGTCAGCGTCTCGGCACAGGCCGCCATGACCCGCTTGCCGGTGTTGGTCGAGCCGGTGAAGGCGACCTTGTCGACCCCCGCGTGGCAGAGGGCCGCACCGGTCTCGCCCAGGCCGGTGACGACCGTGAAGACCGGTCGCCCGACTGACTCGACAAAGGTGCGCGCCAACCAGATGCCCACCGCGGGAGTGTATTCCGACGGTTTGAAGACCACGGCGTTGCCGGCAGCGAGGGCGTAGACGATCGAGCCCATAGGGGTGAAGACCGGGTAGTTCCACGGTCCGATGACGCCGACGACCCCGAGCGGGCGGTACTGCACGCTCGCAGCCTGGTTGGCCATGAGCAGGCCGGAGGACACCCGGCGCCGCTTCAGGTGCTTCTCCGCGTTGCCGGCCGCCCAGGCGATGTGGTCGATGGCCAACGACGCCTCGAGCATCGCGTCCCCATGGGGCTTGCCGGTCTCGGAGTGGACGATGTCGGCGAGCTGGGCCAGGCGCCGAGTCATCGCGCCCTTCCAGGTCGTGAGGTGCTCGGCGCGCTCGTCAAAGCTCAGCGCTGACCACCAGGCAGCGTGCTCGCGAGCGGCACTCACCGCTGCGGTGACCTCCTCGGCGGAGTGGATCGGGTGCGTGCCGACCACGTCACCGGTGATCGGGTTGAGGGAGTCGAAGGTGTGCTCGGCGTGCAGTGCGGTGCCGTCCGGGGTCGGCATCGGGGTGTCTGCACGGTTGTTGTGGGTCAGCGTCATCGGGCTCTCCTGATCTCCGCGGCAGCCTTCTCGGCGACCATGATGGTGGGTGCGTTGGTGTTGCCGCGGGGTACGGCGGGCATGACCGAGGCATCGACCACGCGCAGACCCTCGACACCGCGGACGCGTAGGGAGGCGTCCACGACGGCGTCCTCGCCCGAGCCCATCGCGCAGGTCGAGGTCGGGTGGTAGAGCGTCTGGGTCCACGTGCGGATGTGCTCGAGGAGGTCGTCGTCGGACGGGTCTGCCGGAAGGTTCCAGGGCCGGTCGAGGTACTCCGCCACCGCACCCTGCGTGCAGATGTCCCAGGTCGTGCGCGCCCCGGCCAACAGAGCGTCGAGGTCGGTCTGGTCCTCGAGGTAGGCGGCGTCGATGGCCGGGTGCCAGCTCGGGTCGTCGGAGCGCAGGCGGATGGATCCACGACTGGCGACCGAGACGAGGGTGGGCGCGGCGGTGAACATCCGCGCGTTGGGCTCGTGCAGGCCGTTGTCGTAGAACCCGGACGGCGCCACGTGCACCTGGAGGTCGGGGGCGGGCAGGCCCTCGCGGGTGGCGAAGAACATGCCGCCTTCGCCGATGTTGGAGGACAGCGGACCGGTGCCGCGGGTCTTCCACTTCACCAGGTTCTTCAAGCTCGACATCTCGGCGACGTCGGTGGTGTTGCGGGTGTACCAGATGAGCGGGGTGACCGGGTGGTCCTGAAGGTTGGCGCCGACCCCTCCGAGGTCGACCCGGCTCTCCACGCCGACCTCACGCAGGTGGCTGGCCGGTCCGATGCCGGAGAGCATGAGCAGCTGAGGGCTGTTGATCGCCCCTCCGCTGAGGATCACCTCGCGGCGGGCGTTGACGGTGTGCTCGGAACCGCCCTGACGGAACGTCACCCCGGTCGCGCGCTCGCCGGAGAGCTCGACGCGCGAAGCCAGCGCACCGGTCGTGACGGTCAGGTTGGCACGGCCACGGGCCGGGGTGAGATAGGCGTCGTTGGTCGACCAGCGCTTCCCGCGCTTGCAGGTCACCTGGTACTGCCCGGCGCCGACCTGGGACTCGCCGTTGAAGTCGTCGGTGCGCTTGTGGCCGGCGCTGACGGCGCTGTCGACGAACGCCGAGCTGAGCTCGTGGGTGTAGCTGCGGTCCTCGACGTGGAGCGGGCCGCCGCTGGCGTGGTAGCGACCGGAGAGGCGGGTGTTGTCCTCCGACTTGAGGAACCACGGCAGGACGTCGTCGTACCCCCAGCCCTCGGCGCCGTACTGGTCGCGCCACGAGTCGTAGTCGGCGTGGGCTCCGCGGATGTAGATCATCGCGTTCATCGACGAGCAACCGCCGAGTGCCTTCATCCGCGGCCAGTGAGCCCGCTTGCCGTGCAGCTGCTTCTGCTCGGTGGTCGAGTAGTTCCAGTCCCACTTGGTCTTGAACAGCGAGGGGAACGCAGCCGGGATCGCGACCTCGTCGGCGCCCTCGGTCTCCCCTCCCGCCTCGAGGAGCAGGACGGTGACGCCCGGGTCCTCGCTCAGCCTTGCGGCCAACACGGCTCCGGCACTGCCGGCGCCCACGATCACGTAGTCATAGGTGTCCTGAGTCACATCGCCGAACCTACTCCCCGGTACCTCGCGGCCCCACCCCCAGACGGAGGGGTCTCGCACGACGGGACGGATCGAGCGTGAGTCAGGAGCCGATGACGCGTCTCAGCCCAGCCGCAGCGTGGTGATCAACCGCCGAGCGATCTCTCCGCCATCGGCCTCGGCGCGAGCACAGGCACCGAGTACGTCGAGATCGTTGCGCAGGAGCGCGACAGCCCCGTCGGGATCGGCGTCCCCACAGGGGCGAGCGGCGGCGGCATAGAGGCGTTGCAACGCGGACTCCGCCTCGGCGAGCAGAGACGGGTCGTAGTCCCAGGCCTCGCCGTAGGGACGGGAGAGCAGGAGCAGGCGGAGCGCCGCCGGGGTGCAGCCGGTGAGCACGTCGTCGACGAGCACCAGGTTGCCGGTCGACTTGGCCATCTTCTCGCCGCCGATCCGGACCTCACCGACGTGGAGCACCGAGCGGGCGAAGGGGACCACGCCGGCCACGGCCTCCACCATGGCCGACTGGTAGGCGTGGTGGGGGAAGACGAGGTCCTCGCCGCCGACGAGCACGTCGACCGACGGACCGTGCACGGACCACGCCATCGCGGCGCACTCGGCGTGCCACCCGGGGCGACCCCAGCCCCAGGGACTGATCCAGGCCGGGTCGTCCTCGGCGGAGGCCCGCCAGACCGCGACGTCGAAGGGGTCGTCCTTCGCTGGGTCCTCCGGGGCGTCGCCGTAGGCCGCCGACAGCTCCAGGGCCCGCTCGCGGGTCAACCCGCTGCGCTCGACCACGTCGTGACCGCGGAACCACACGGTGCCGTCGCGCTCATAGGCGCACCCGGCGACGACCAACGCCTGGGCGAGCTGCTGGACCGCCTCGATGTGGTGTCGCGCCCGCGGCTGCTCCTCGGGCGTCGCGACCCGAAGCGTCTTCATGCTCTGCTCGAAGAGGGCTTCCTGCACCAGGGCGAACTCGTCGAAGTAGCGTCCCCTGCTGCGCGCCGCATCGACGAGCACGTCGTCGACGTCGGTGATGTTGCGACACACGCGCGGTCGGACGCCGGTTGAGTCGAGCACCGAGGCGACCACGTCGGCCCAGACGAACGTGGCGGCGTGGCCGAGGTGGGTGACGTCGTACGGCGTGATCCCGCAGACATAGACGCGAGCCGACCCCACGGCGGCGACCGGGTGGTCACCAAGCGTCAGGTGGGTCGGACGGGCGGGGGTCGCTCCGACGCGCTGACGCGCATCGACGACGCCGGGGAGGATCGGTCGCGAGGCCATGCCGCCATCCTCGCACTGCGCAGCAGGTCGGTTCCCGGAGGCTGAGCAGCGAGCGCCAGCGAGCGTCGACGAAGCCCCGCGAGCCGCCCGGTGGCTCCGGAGGCTGAGCAGCGAGCGCCAGCGAGCGTCGACGAAGCCCCCGCAAGGCTCGTCTACTACGGCTCTGCGTCCACACGCGTCGCCGGGCTTCGTCGACGTCCTCGCCCAGGGGCTCGGACTGCTCAGCCTCCGGGTGTGGAGTCGGGGCGGTCGGCGTCGTCCCGGGCGGCCTGCTCGCGCATCTCGCGCGCGGCGGCGAGGCCTCGCGCGGGGCGGTCGGGCTTCGGGTCCGAAGGGTCGTAGAGCCCCTCCTCGGCTGCGCGGGCGGCGTTCTTCAGCCGCTTGGTGAGGCTGAAGCCGAGGACCGCCACGGCCAGGATCAGCAGGCCGAACAGACCGAAGGCGGTCCAGCCGGCGACCACGTCCTCGTCCTCGGGGACTCCGTCGACAGCGAGCGTGATCAGGGGGACGAGCAGGGCAACGTGCATGGTCCCAGTGTCTCACCCGACCGGGGACGGGCCATCACCCCGTCGACTCCTCGGCCAGGTCGATCCCGGAGAAGAGGTCGTCCTCGGGGGTCACTGAGTCGACGTGGCTGGTGACGAGCTCGAAGTCCTCGGTCGGCCAGACCTCGACCTGCAGCTCGCGCGGGACGGCGAACCAGAAACCGTCGGGGTCGATCTGGGTGGCGTGGGCGAGCAGAGCCTGGTCACGGACGCCGAAGAAGTCACCACAGGGCACCCGGGTGGTGACCCGAGCATCCCAGTCGGGCTCGGGCTTCCAGTCGCGCAGACGCTCCGCCCACGGCGATTCCAGGCCGTGGGCCACCATCGCTTCGTGCAGGCTCTGCATGCGCTCGCGGTTGAAGGAGTGGTGGAAGTAGAGCTTGGCCACCTGCCACGGCTCGCCGGCCTCCGGGAAGCGCTCCGGGTCTCCCGCGGCCTCGAACGCCGCGACGCTGACCTCGTGGCACCTGATGTGGTCGGGGTGCGGGTAGCCACCGCGCTCGTCGTAGGTCGTCAGGACGTGGGGACGGAAGGTCCGGATCAGCGCCACGAGCCGCTCTACGGCGTCATCGAGCGGCACGAGCCCGAAGCAACCCTCGGGCAACGGCGGCTTGGGGTCGCCGTCCGGCCACCCCGAGTCGACGAACCCGAGCCAGTCCTGGGTGACCCCCAGGATGTCGCGGGCCCGCTCCATCTCCTGGCGCCGCACCTCGGTGATGTTGGCCAGGATCTCGGGGCGGTCCATCTTGGGATTGAGGATCGAGCCGCGCTCGCCGCCGGTGCAGGTCACGATGTGCACATCGACGCCCTCGGCGACGTACTTGGCCGTCGACGCAGCGCCCTTGCTCGACTCGTCGTCGGGATGGGCGTGCACGTGCATGAGGCGGTAACCCGCCCGGGGTCGCGGGTCGTTCGGCATGGCAGCAGCCTAGTTGGGCCTGACCAGCACCTGTCCAGCACCTGACCGGGACCCGCTCAGGGCCCGGATGGGAGGATGGGGAGGTGAGCACGCAGGAGATCCTGGACGAGCGGTACGGCGCCCCCGCACCGTGGAAGCGACCCGTGCTCCGCGTCGCGATCACCCTGCTCGTGCTGGTCTCCGGCGGCTGGCTGGGTTGGACGATCTGGGAGCAGTCGAGCCCGCCCGTGGCCTCGGGCGAGCTGACGTTCACGATCGTCGACGACAACACCGCCTCGACCCGCTTCGTCATCGACCTCCAGGACGGCGTGGTCGCGACCTGCACCGTGCGCGCCTACGCCGAGGACCACACCCTGGTCGGCTCGGTCTCCTTCACCCCGGAGCCGAGCCCCTCCGGGCGGGTCACCCAGGAGATCAGCACCGACCGCCGGGCGACCTCCGTGGAGCTGCTCGGCTGCACGGCGCCGGGACAGTCCCGCCCGCGCTGAGCGCAGCTTCGGCCACCGGCTTGATAGGCTCGACCATTCCGTTGCCCCGCCGGCTGCTCTCCTCGTGATCATCGCGCAGCCCGCCAGGCGACGTGCCGGAGCCGATCTCCGTACTTCACCACCAGCACCACCACCGAACTTTTGCATTCCCCGAACGACACAGGAGTAGTCATGAGCCAAACGACCGCGCAGGGCACCGTCTGGTTGACCCAGGTTGCCTTCGACAAGCTCCAGGCCGAGCTCGCCAACCTCAAGGGCCCCGTCCGTGAGGAGATCATCCAGCGCATCAGCGAGGCTCGCGACGAGGGCGACCTCAAGGAGAACGGCGGCTACCACTCCGCACGCGAGGAGCAGGGCAAGAACGAGGGCCGGATCCGTCAGCTCGAGGACATCCTGCTGCGCGCCGAGGTGGGCGAGACCCCGCCCAACGACGGCGTCGTCGAGCCGGGCATGGTCGTGACCTACCGCTTCGTCGGCGATGCCGAGGACGAGGTCGAGACGTTCCTGCTGGGTGCTCGTGAGATCGAGCCCGAGAACCTCACGGTCTACTCTCCTCAGTCCCCGCTGGGCTCGGCCATCAACGGCCACACCAAGGGCGAGACGGTCGTCTACGAGGCCCCCAACGGCAAGAAGCTCGAGGTCGTCATCGTCGACGCGGTGCCCTACACCGGCTGAGCGGCCAGAGAGCTCAGGCCTGCACCCGGTAACCGCGGTCGCGCAGCCGCTCGAGCACCTTGGCTGCGTGCGGCTCCCCGCGGGTCTCGAGCTTGAGGTTCACGTCGACCTCGTCGAGGTGGAGCGCGGGGCTGATGCGCTCGTGCACGACCTCGAGGACGTTGGCTCCGGTCTCCCCCACCTCGCCGAGCAGCCGCGCCAGCCCGCCGGGCACGTCGGGGATGTTGACGTGCAGGTTGAGGTAACGGCCCGCCGCCGCCATACCGTGCTGGATCACCTTGCCCAGCAGGATCGGGTCGATGTTGCCGCCCGACAGCACCGCGACCGCGGGAGTCCGGTAGGCCGAGGGGCGGTCCAGCATCGCGGCGACCGCAGCCGCGCCCGCGGGTTCGACGATCATCTTGGCCCGTTCCACCAGGGCCAGGAGGGCGCGTGACATCGCATCCTCGGAGACCGTGATGATCTCGTCGCAGTGGTCACGCACCGCGGCGAAGGTGATCTCGCCGGGCAGCCCGACGGCGATCCCGTCGGCCATCGTCTTCATCGACGACAGGGCCACCGGCGCCCCCTGTCGCAGGGAGTCCGGATAGGCGGCTGCGCCCTTGGCCTGCACGCCGATCACCGTGATGTCGGGGCGCAGCGTCTTGACGGCGATCGCGATCCCGGCGAGCAGACCGCCCCCGCCCGTGGGGACGATCACGGTCTCGGTCTCGGGTGCCTGCTCGAGGATCTCCAGCCCGACCGTGCCCTGTCCGGCGACCACGTCGGCGTGGTCGAAGGGGTGGATGAGGATCGCGCCGGTCTCCTCGGCGAAACGGCGCGCCCCGACGAGAGCGTCCTCGAGGTAGCGACCCTCGAAGACCACGTCGGCGCCATACGCCCGGGTGGCCTTCTCCTTCGGGATCGGAGCCCCCTCGGGCATGAAGACGGTGGCGTTGATGCCGAGGGTCTGCGCCGCGAGGGCAACGCCCTGGGCATGGTTGCCCGCCGAGGCCGCGACGACGCCTCGGGCCTGCTCCTCGGGCGTGAGCCTGGAGATGCGGACGAACGCGCCACGGGCCTTGAAGGACCCGGTGCGCTGCAGGTTCTCGCACTTGAGCAGCACCGGTCCGCCGGCGATGGCCGAGAGCCAGCGTGACTCCTCCATGGGCGTGGTGATGGAGTGCCCGGAGAGCGTCTCGCGCGCCGAGCGGATGTCGGCGAGCGTCACCTCCGGCGGCCCGAGGTGATCAGCGGTCATCGGCGTCTCCCACCAGATCGACGGTGCGTTGCTCCTCGTAGTCCTCGGCCAGCTCCTCGACCGGGTCGTCGCCCACGTCGCTGTAGGTGGCCAGGTGCAGCGCGACGGCGTTGGCGGCGGCCGCGAGCGGCACCGCGACCAGGGCCCCCGCGACACCGGCGACCAGCACACCGCCGGCGATCGCGATGATCACGGCAAGGGGGTGGATGGCGACCCAGCGGCCCATCAGGAAGGGCTGGAGCAGGTGTGCCTCGACCTGCTGCACCCCGATCACGACGGCGAGCATGATCAGCGCAGTGATCGGGCCCTGGTCGACGAGCGCGACCAGCACCGCAACCGCACCGGCGACCGTGGCTCCGATCAGCGGCACGAAGGCGCCGAGGAAGACCAGGACACCGATGGCGAGGACGAACGGCACCCCGAGGATCGCCGCGCCGACCGAGATCCCGACCGCATCGACCACGGCCACGATCACCGTGGCCCGGACGAACTGGGTCAGCGAGATCCAGGCCACCCGACCCGAGCTGTCGACGCGGTGACGAGCCGCGCGTGGGGTCAGCCGCACGACCCACGACCAGATCCGGTCGCCGTCGGCAAGGAAGAAGTAGGTCGCGAACAGCACGATGAAGAGCCCGGCGACGACGTGGCCGAGCGCCGTCCCGAACTCGGTGAGCCGTCCGACGTAGTCGGTGTCCTCGGCCTGCTTGTTGATCGCGTCCTGGGCCTGGGCGATCACGCTGTCGATCTGGCTGTCGCTGGCGTTGAGGGGGCCTTCCTCGAGCCAGACCCTGATGTCGTCCAACCCGGCGACCGTCGAGTCGGCGAGGTCCTGGGCTCCGCTGGCGATCTGTTGACCGGCGAAGGTCAGCAGGAGTCCGACGAAGCCGAGCACACCCAGCACGACCACGATCGCTGACAGCGAGCGGGAGAGGCCCGCCCGCTGCAGGAGATGTACGACGGGCGTCACCAGCGCCGAGATCAGGACCGCGATGGCCAGGGGCAAGGTGATGATCGAGAAGTACCCGACGAGCGTGATGATCCCGTAGGCGGCGACGCTGATGACGATGAGCCGCCAGCCCCACGCGGCCACCAGGTCCAGACCCCACGGCACCTGCGCGCGACTGAAGTTGGAGGACCCGACGGCGGCCGGGGCCGAAGGCTGCGGGAACGAGACCGACGTACGGCGCTCGCGTTCTTCGCGCAGCACCGCCCAGTGAGCGGCTACGCGCGCGGAGATCCGTTCCTCGCGGTCGCGTGCCTCGAGATCGTCGTAGGAGCCGCGCCGCCGGCGACGCGAATGCTGCTCGGCCGCACCCGCAGCATCCTCGCTCGGGGTCGCCTCGGGTGCGACCTCCTGGGTGCGCCCGTCAGGGGTCTCGTCGTCGCTCACGAGCGCAGCCTATGTTTCGCGGCTCCGTCGATCAGGCAACGGGCGAGCGCGCGTGCACTTTCTGGGTGATCGGCAGCGAGCAGACCCACCGCCGCGAGCACGTAGTCGGTGTCGACGACGACGTCCGGCTCCTCGGGGAGCTGCCAGCCGCCGTCCTGGCCGGCCTCGGGTCCGACCGCGTCGCCGAGCACCCTCGCTGCGATACCGGGGCGGCCGTGTCGCAGCACCCCGCCGGAAGCGACCACCAGATCGACCTGACGCAGGTCGACACCGGAGCGCTCGACGAGCCGTCCTCCCGGTCCGACCACGACCTTGCTGCGGCCGGCGTGGCGGCGCAGGGCCAGTCCGACCGCGGCGCGTGCGATGGCCTCGTCGTCGTCGTGCTCGGCCTCGGTCCCGGGGAGGAACGCCGGGTCCGCGGTGCGGGCTGCGGCAACCTCCTTGAGCTCGTGGAGCCCAGCCGACTCCACGGTGCTGAGCGCCGACCACCGCATGCCCAGGTCGCCCTCGACGGTGCGGGTCTGCGGAGTCGCCGCGACCACGTCGCGGGCCAGACCGGCATCCTCCGGGTCGAGCTCGACGACCGAGTGCACGTCGGTCGTGGCGCCGCCGACATCGACGACGACCACGTCGCCCGCCACCGTGGCGAGCACCTCCACCCCGCTGAGCACGATGTCGGGGGTCGCGCCGCGCACCATGGCTTGGAAAGCCCGCCCGTCAGCTCGTGTGCTGAGCTCCTTGCCGCCGATGACGTGGCTGAGGAACACCTCCCGGATGGCGGCGCGGGCACTCTCGGGCCGCAGCACACCGATCCGGGGTACGACGTTGTCGGCGATGACGTGCGGCACGTCGCCGGCCGCGAGCACCGCGCTCACCTCGTCGGCAGCGTCGGCGTTGCCCGCCACCACCACCGGGCCCCGCCACCCGGCGGCGACGAGGTCACGAGCCGCGCTCAGCAGCACCTCGGCGTTGCCGCCGTCGGTGCCGCCGGTGAGCAGGACCAGGTCTGGTGGCGGGGTCGTGCCGGCCAGGGCAGCCTGGATGCCCGAGCCGGCCTGCGGCCCGCCGGCCGCCACGACGGCCACGACCTTGCCGCCGCTCGACAACGCCACCCGACGCCCGGCCTCGGCTGTCACCAGCTCCTCGTTGCCGAGGACCAGGATGCGCAGGCCACCTCCCGCGCTCGAGCAGGCCAGCACCTGCGCGCCGTCGGCGCGAGGGTCCTGGGCGGTGAGTGAGGCCAGGCAGGCGTCGTACCCGTCGAGCACGTCGGTCTCGATGGTGGTGCGGTGCTCGGCGGAGGCCACGATGCGCGCGCTGGTCAGGTCGACCAGCGAGGCCTTGGTGAAGGTGGAGCCGAAGTCGGCGCACACGACGACTCCCGCTGCGGTGCGGGGGTCGGCGCTGAGCTGGGGCGGGAGGTCAGCCGAGGGCACGGTCGAGGTCCGCGATGAGGTCCTCGACGGTCTCGATGCCGACGCTGAGGCGGACCAGGTCGGCGGGCACCTCGAGGGCGGTGCCGGCGACGCTGGCGTGCGTCATCCGACCCGGGTGCTCGATGAGGGACTCCACGCCACCGAGGGACTCCCCCAGCGTGAAGACCTGGGTGCGTTCGCAGACCGCCAGCGCGTTGGCCTCGCCCCCGCTGACGCGGAAGGAGACCATCCCGCCGTACCGCTTCATCTGGCGCTTTGCGATCTCGTGGCCAGGGTGCTCGACGAGGCCGGGGTAGATGACCGAGTCGACCCGCGGGTCCTCGGCGAGGAACTCCACGACCTTCTCGGCGTTGTCGCAGTGGCGGTCCATCCGCACGCCCAGCGTCTTCAGCCCGCGCAGGGTCAGGAAGGCGTCGAACGGGCCGGCGACGGCCCCGATGGCGTTCTGGTGGAAACCGACCTGCTCAGCGAGCTCGTGGGTGCGCACGATGAGCGCGCCACCGACGACGTCGGAGTGCCCGCCGGCGTACTTGGTGGTGGAGTGCACGACCGCGTCGGCGCCGAGGGTGAGCGGCTGCTGGAGGTAGGGCGAGGCGAAGGTGTTGTCGACGACCAGCAGCGCGCCGGCGTCGTGGGCCACAGCGGCCAACGCCTCGATGTCACCGATGTTGAGCAGCGGGTTGGTGGGCGTCTCGAGCCAGACGATCTTGGTCTGCCCGGGGCGGATGGCGGCGCGGATGGCGTTGATGTCGCTGACCGAGGCAGGCGTGTGCTCGACACCCCAGACGCGCTCGACCTTGTCGAAGAGGCGGTAGGTGCCGCCGTAGGCGTCGTCGGGGATGACCACGTGGTCGCCGGGGCGGCAGATGCTGCGCACCAAGGTGTCTTCGGCCGCGAGGCCGGAAGAGAACGCGAAGCCGCGCTCCCCCTGCTCCAGGGCCGCCAGGTTGCCCTCGAGCGCGGTGCGGGTGGGGTTGGCCGAGCGGCTGTACTCGTAGCCGCCGCGCAACCCCCCGACGCCGTCCTGCTTGTAGGTCGAGGTGGCATAGATGGGCGGGATCACCGCGCCGGTGGTGGGGTCCGGCTCGTAGCCCGCGTGGATCGCACGCGTCTCGAAGCCGGCCTTGCTGATCATGGACTGGTGGTCCTGCGTGTGCTCGCTCACCCGGCGAGCCTAACGACTGGCCACGTGGTCCAGGCCCCGAGCACCTCGCGGGGTCTCGACGCGCCCTCGGCAAGCGCCTCGGACGGCTCGACCACCTGAGGGTTCGGGTGGTCGAGCCCTGCGAGCCCCTGGGCGAGCAGGTGTCGAGACCCCCACGGCGTCACCCCAAGGTGGTCGAGCCCTGCGAGCCCCTGGGCGAGCAGGTGTCGAGACCCCCACGGCGTCACCCCTTCGTAAGACTCACGCTGGAACGAACCGGCTAGCGTCGTGGTTGTACGGGGCGTACCCCCAGGACCATCGCCGGCACCGCCCAGGAGGCAGTCGTGTTCTTCACCCGCAAGTCCGAGCTCATCGAGGCCGAGAAGGCCCTCCCGGGGCGCAGCGAGCGCCCCTTCCACCTCGCCGACCGTCACGTCGTGCTCGACGCTCCCGTGCTCACCGACACCGCGCCCGATGGCTACGAGGTCGCGGTCTTCGGGCTGGGCTGCTTCTGGGGCGCCGAGGAGATCTTCTGGAAGATGCCCGGCGTCTGGTCTACCTCGGCGGGCTACGCCGGTGGCACCACCCCGAACCCTTCCTACGAGGAGGTGTGCTCGGGCCGCACCAACCACACCGAGGCCGTCCGAGTCGTCTACGACCCCTCGGTCGTCTCCTTCGCCGACTTGGTGAAGGCGTTCTTCGAGGTCCACGACCCGACCCAGGGCATGCGCCAGGGCAACGACGTCGGCACCCAGTACCGCTCGGCGATCTACTTCACCTCCCCCGAGCAGGAGCAGACTGCACGCGAGCTCACCAAGACCTATGGCGATGAGCTCGCCCGCCGCGGCCTGGGAGAGATCACCACGGAGATCCGCGAGGTGCCGACGTACTACTACGCCGAGGACCAGCACCAGCAGTACCTGGCAAAGAACCCCCACGGCTACCGGTGCCACGCGAACACCGGCGTGAAGTTCCCCGAGACCCCCTGACACCGCGTAGTCGGACACTCGCTCGAGCAGGGCAAGGGCCACTGGTGGAGGGTGCTCTGGCCACGCTCTCCCTCCGACCGCACGTGGTCACCGCACCGCCACCGTCTGTCGCGACGTCGACACATACGCCAGGTTCCGGCGAGCCGAGATCCGGCCGGTGCGGACCGGTCAGAGACATCTCTTTACGGATCAGCCCCGGAGTCCTAGGTTCGGTCGGGTGACCGCATGGGGCGGTCCCATCGAGTCGAACACTCGGATCGGACCGTGCTCGCATGACCTGTCCATCGCTGCCACCCTCGCGCCGCACCGTCCTCAGCACGGCAGCCTGGAGCGCCCCCGCGATCGTGCTCGCCAGCGCAGCGCCTGCGCATGCCGTCAGCGGCGGCGTACCGACGATGACCGTGCTCGCCACCCGTGGCGACACCGGCAACGGCATCGGAACCGTTGACCTGTCCCTCGACCCCGACCCGGCCACCACACCGATCCCGGTCACCACCTACGACGACCCCGGCACCACCATCACGAGCTTCACCAAGACGGGCACCGATGGCACCGCAGGCCTCTACCGGCTGGTCTTCACCTCCACCACCAACCCCTGCCCCGCCACGATCACGGCCACCCTCACCATCAACGACTACGGCACCGTCATACCCGCGGTGCTGATGGCCGCCCCCGGTACTCTCGACACCACCTTCGCCGACCCCAACCTCGCCACCTACGGCCTAGCCGTCGCAGTCCAGGACGACCAAAAGATCCTCGTCGCCGGCGGCTTCTCCACCGCCGCGGGCCAGCCCTACGGGCGACTAGCCCGGTTCAACACCGACGGCACCCTCGACACCACCTTCACCAACCCCAACCTCAACCTCAACGGCGCCGCTGTGGCCGTCCAGGACGACCAAAAGATCCTCGTCGCCGGCGAATTCACCACCGCCGCGGGCCAGCCCTACGGGCGACTAGCCCGGTTCAACACCGACGGCACCCTCGACACCACCTTCACCAACCCCGACCTCAACGGCACCGGCGCCGCTGTGGCCGTCCAGAGCAACCAAAAGATCCTCGTCGCCGGCCAGTTCACCGAGGCCGCGGGCCAGCCCTACGGGCAACTAGCCCGGTTCAACACCGACGGCACCCTCGACACGACCTTCACCAACCCCAACCTCACCACCCCCGGACTCCTTTCCGACGTCGACGACGTCCTTGTCCAGGCCGACGGCAAGATCCTTGTCGCCGGCACCTTCAGCAACGCTGGTCCGAACAACACCCCCTACGGGCGAGTGGCCCGCTTCAACACCGACGGCACCCTCGACACCACCTTCACCAACCCGAACCTCGACGGTCGCGCCAGGCACTTGGCCCTACAGACCGACCAGAAGATCCTTGTCGCCGGCAGCTTCACCTCTGCTGGCGGTCTGACCCACCACTTGGCCCGGTTCAACGCCAACGGCACCCTCGACACCACCTTCACCGACCCCAACCTCAGCGAAGGATGCAATGGAGTTGCCGTCCAGAGCGACCAGAAGATCCTGGTCGCCGGACTCTTCGTCAGCGCCGGCGGCCAGCCCTACGAGCGACTGGCCCGGTTGAACATCGACGGCACCCCCGACAACACCTTCACCAACCCCAACCTCAACTCCGCCGCCGTCGAGGTCGTTCTGCAGAGCGACGGACAGATCCTCGTCACCGGGTTCTTCTCAGCCGCCGGCACCGCCAACACCACCTACGGTCGACTCGCGCGATTCAATACCTGACCGCGAACTACGCCGAACCCTCGGTACCACCAGCAGTACCTGGCAAAGAACCCCCACGGCTACCGGTGCCACGCCAACACCGGCGTGAAGTTCCCCGAGACCAGCTGACCTTCACCGATGGGCCCGCGTCGCTGATGATGGGGCCCATCGTCGTCGTGGTGCAGCCAAGGCCTCCGTGGGACCTGATACCCACGGACGCGCACGGATCGCGGCTGGTCGGCACCCAGGCGGCATAGAAAGACGTTCTAGGGAGCCCGACGGGCGGCAGATCCGCGCGTTTCGCAGTGCGCCGCCAGCGGCATGCCCCCTCCGCATCAGACGACGAGGGCTGCACCTGGCGAGACCGGACCGCGCGTTTACGGCATCGTCGCGGCTCGCGCAGCGGAGTCTCGGCTGGCAGGCGTCAGGTGTTGGCGGTCATGGACCACGGCACCACCAGAGAGTGCACGGCTCCCGCGGCATCCTCGTACTCGAGGGTGTACGAGTCGGTGTCAAAGCCGCCAGCGGTCACATCGAAGACGAAGGCGAGCTCGAGGTGAGAATCGCCCAGTTCGTTTCGATCACACTCAGGAACCTCGACCCTCCCGTCGTTCTCCCCGACGAGCACGAATGGGCCGGTCATGTTCCGAGTCTTGAAAGCGCCCGGCTCCCCCAGCTTCACGAAGAAAACACTGCTCGCCAATGAGTCGGTCCAGGTCGCAGTTCTGAAATAGGTGGCGCGAAGCATGCTGGTGGGCTGGGAGAGGGCGACAGCTCGGAGCTTCAACTCGAAGCTCTCCTCGGCGCACAACGGGACACCGGAGAACGTCACCGTCCTTGGCAGCGACTTGCCGCGCATATCCATGCCAAAGCCACCAGACTCGGCGTCGGTACGCAGCGGACCAGCATGTGCAGCGTCTTGGGATGTGTCGAAAGCACACGCCGCCGCGGCAATCATGAAGCTGCAAGCAGCCACAAGCCTCAGCCTCGATCCGACGATCGGCTGTGACGGAGTCACAATCAGGCCGCGCCGGGTGAAGTACATCCGTACAACCTATTGCGCTGATCGGCAGGACCGCTCACTACGCGGCAG
>CAVXGJ010000018.1:0-221852 GCA_963761285.1 uncultured Actinomycetota bacterium
CCAGTTGCCGTCCTCCACGAGGTCCACCTGGGCGGCCACCTTGGTCCGGCGCAGCCCGTGCGGCGCCAGGTAGGGCTCGACCCGGGCGGCGACGTCGTCGAAGTCCTCAGGCGGCTCGTCGGCGAGGCACACGTAGAGCAGGCCCGCGACGCTGCGCACGTGCACCGGCTTGAGCCCGAAGCAGCTGCGGTCGAAGGAAGGCGGCTGCTGCCCGGCGCTGCGCAGCGACCCGTCGGTGCCGTAGGTCCACTTGTGGTAGCCGCAGACGATGTTGCCCACCGAGCCCCGGGCGTCGTCGAGGATCCGGGCGCCCCGGTGCCGGCACACGTTGTGCCAGGCCCGGACCTGCTCGTCGTCGTCGCGCACGAGGATCACCGACCACGGCCCGATCTCGACCGTGCGGTAGTCGCCCGCCTCGGGCAGCTCCGGCTCGGTGGCCACGAAGATCCAGTGCCGCGCGAAGATCGCGGAGACGTCGAGGTCGAAGAGGTCGCGGTCGACGTAGAACGGGGCCTCCAGCGGGCGTCCGGGGCGGCGCTCGTCGAGCAGCCGGCGGATCCGGTCGAGCGGGTCGGCGGACCCGTGGGGGTCGAGTGCCTCGAGGGTGTGGGAGTCCGGTCGGGCGAAGGTGGTCATGGAGGTCTCCTGCTGGGTGGGGCTGTGTCGAGGGGTGTCAGAGGGGGTGTCAGAGGGGGTGGCAGAGCCGCAGCGCGTCGTAGACCGCGGCGTGGATGTTGCGGCTGGTGACCGCGTCGCCGATCCGGAAGAGCTGGTAGGAGCCGGCGGGGTTGGTCGCCACCGCCTGCGGGGCTCCGGCCAGCAGGGCCTGGTGATCGACCTCCCCGAGGTTCACCGAGCCGGGCACGAGCTCGCGGTAGAGCTCGTCGTTGGGCAGCGTGCCGTGCTCGACGACGACCTGGTCGACGACGCGGCGCTGCTCGGTGCCGGCGTAGTCGTCGGCGAGGTGGGCCACCAGCCGGCCGCGCTCGTCGCCCTCCCCCCGGCGTACGGCGACGAGCCGGCGCGCCAGGGTCACCCTCACGTCGTGCCGCGCGAACGCCGCGAGGTAGGCCGGTGAGTTCATGCTGCCGACGCCGGGGGCCAGCATCCGCTCGGGGGTGACCAGCTCGACCCGCGCGCCGTGCAGCGCCAGCATCTCGGCCGCGTCGAAGGCCGGCTCGGCGCCGTTGTCGTCGTAGACCAGCACCTCGCCGCGAGGTCGCGCCGAGCCGTCCATCACGTCCCAGGTGTCGATCACCAGCTCCTGGCCGTCCTGGAGGAACGAGCGGTTGGGGCTGCCGCCCGTCGCGATGACGACGACGTCGGGGTCCTCGGCGAGCACGTGAGCCGCCTCGGCGTAGACCCCCGTGCGGAGCTCGACGCCGGAGTGCTTGAGCTCGCTCAGCCGCCAGTCGACGATGCCCATCAGGTCGCGGCGCCGCGGGGACGACGCCGCGAGCAGCACCTGCCCTCCTGGTGTGTCCGAGGCCTCCAGCACGACGACGCGGTGCCCGGTCTCACCGAGCACCCGCGCGGCCTCCAGGCCCGCGGGGCCGGCCCCGACGACGACGACCGTCCGCACCGTCGGGACCCGACGCGTGATCACCTGCGGGAGCGTCTGCTCGCGACCGGTGGCGGCGTTGTGGATGCACTTCGCGTCACCGGAGTCGTAGATCGCGTCGAGGCAGTAGCTCGCGCCGACGCAGGGCCGGATCCGGTCCTCCTCCCCCTCGCTGAGCTTGCGGACGAGGTAGGGGTCGGCCAGCTGGGCTCGAGTCATGCCGACGAGGTCGAGCAGGCCCTCGCGGATCGCGTGGCGGGCGGTGGCGACGTCGGCGATCCGGGCCGCGTGCATGACCGGGATGTCCAGGGAGCGTCGTACCTCACCGGCGAGGTCGAGGAACGGTGCCGACGGCGTGCCCATCGACGGGATCATCCGGGCCAGCCGTACGTCGTCGGCGATGCCGCCCTTGAGCACGCTGACGAAGTCGAGGCCCTCCTCGACGTAGGCCCGCAGCGCCTCGAGCGCCTCCTCGGGGCCGAGCCCGCCGGGCTGGTCCTCGTCCATCGACATCCGGATGCCCACCACCAGCTCGGGCCCGACGGCGGCGCGGATCGCGCGCAGGACCCGCCGCGGGAAGGACGTCCGGTGCTCCAGGGTGCCGCCCAGCTCGTCGGTGCGCAGGTTGGTGGCCGGCGAGGCGAAGGCGTCGACCAGGTGCCCGGCGTGCAGCAGCTCGATGCCGTCGAGCCCGGCGGCCTGGCAGCGCAGCGCGGCGGAGACGAAGTCGTCGACGATCCGGTCGAGGTCCCAGGGCTCGGCCTCCTTGGGGAAGGCACGGTGGGCGGGCTCGCGCAACGGCGAGGAGTAGACCAGCGGCAGCCAGTCGCCGGTGTAGTTGCTGGTCCGCCGCCCGAGGTGGGTGAGCTGGCACATCACCGCCGCGCCCTCCTCGTGCACGTCGTCGGCGAGCCGGCGCAGCCAGGGCACGATCGCGTCGTCGTACATCGTGAGGTTGCCGAACGACGGCGGGCTGTCGCGGGAGACCACCGAGGAGCCGCCGATCATCGTGAGCCCGACGCCTCCGCGCGCCTTCTCCCGGTGGTAGAGCCGGTAGCGGTCCGTGGGCATCCCGGCCTCGGCGTACGCCGGCTCGTGGGAGGTGCTGACGATCCGGTTGCGCAGCCGCAGGTGGCGGATCTGGAACGGCGTGAGGAGCGGGTCCTGCAGGGTCACGCTGCCAGTGTGGGTCTGCCGGTAGACGAAAGACAGCAAACAATCGTCCACGGAACCGTGCAATCCTGCTGCACGGTTGTGTCACGCTGGGGCGATGATCGACCCCCGGCTCCACGTGCTCCGGCTCCTGGCCGAGCACGGCACCGTCACCGCGACCGCCGACGCCCTGCACTTCACGCCGTCGGCCGTCTCGCACCAGCTGCGCACGCTCGCCCGAGACCTCGACGTCACTCTTCTCGTGCAGGACGGACGCCGGGTCAAGCTGACTCCAGCCGCGCGGACGCTGCTCTCCCACGTGGACGGTCTCTACGAGCGCTGGGAGGAGATCCGGGCCGACGTGGCGGCCAGCGTCGGGGAGGCGACCGGCCTGCTGCGGATCTGCGGGTTCTCGACCGCAGCGGCGGCGCTGCTCCCCCAGGTCGGCGTCCGCATCGCCGAGAAGCACCCCCGGGTGGTGGTGCAGATCATCGAGGCCGACCCGGAGGAGTGCTTCGACCTGCTGCTGGCCGACGACGCGGACCTGGCGGTCGTCGTGGCCACCCCGACGCTGCCGGCCTCCACCGACCCGCGCTTCGACCAGATGCCGCTGCTCGACGACCCCCTCGACCTGCTGGTCCCCGCTGGGCACCGGCTCGCCGACCGGGCCAGCGTGGAGCTCGGCGAGACCGCCGACGATCCGTGGATCCTGGACCGCCCCGGCCGGCCGCACCACCAGCTGGTGCTCACCGCCTGCAGCGAGGCGGGCTTCCGCCCGACCGTCGCGCACCAGGCCGCCGAGTGGGACACCGGCGCGGCGCTCGTGGGCGCCGGCTTCGGGGTCTCGCTCGTGCCCCGGCTCGCCCGGCTGCCCACCGGCTACGCCGTGGTGCGGGTGCCGCTGCGGGGCGGTCCCAGCCGCCACGTCCGGACCGGCGTACGTCGTGGCCGCCGTGGGCACCCGGTCATCGCCGACGCCCTGGATGCGCTCCGTGAGGCGGCCGCGGCGAGCCGTGAGCTCCGCAGGTCGCTGCCGGCGGTCGCGGCCGACTGAGCCGCCGCCCGCCTCCGCACGGTGCGCGCACGTCCCGGCTAGTCTCCGAGCGTGACGACTGACACGGCCCCGGAGCGGCCCGAGCCCGAGCTCGAGGAGGCGTTCGACCGACTGGTCGACGAGGGCGCCGAGCGGCTGGAGCGGCCACTGCTCGCGCTGAGCGCGACGGGGCTGCTGGGCGGGATCGACGTGGGCTTCGGCGTCCTGGCGTTCCTGCTCGTCAAGGAGCACACGGGCGACACGCTGCTCGCGGGCCTGGCCTTCTCGATCGGCTTCGTCGCCCTGCTGCTCGCCCGCAGCGAGCTGTTCACCGAGAACTTCCTGGTGCCGGTCACCGCCGTCGTCGCCCGCAGCGGCACGTTGCTCAACCTGGCCCGCCTGTGGGTCGTCACGCTGGTCACCAACCTGCTGGGCGGCCTGCTGATCATGTGGATCCTGGTCACCGCCCGCCCCGACCTCAAGACCACCGCCATCGAGACCGGCACCCACTACGCCGAGCTCGGCGCCAACGCCGAGAGCTTCGCGCTCGCCGTGCTCGCCGGCGCGGTGATCACGCTGATGACCCGGATGCAGCACGCCACCGAGAGCCTCGGGGTGCAGCTGGTGCCGGCCATCCTCTTCGGGGCGCTGCTGGCCGGCGGCGAGCTCTTCCACTGCGTGCTGGACTCGCTGTTCATGATGGGCGCCCTCCTCGCCGGCGCCGACTTCACCTTCGCCGCGATGCTCGGCGCCCTGGGCTGGGCGCTGCTCGGCAACCTGGTGGGTGGCATCGGCCTGGTCACGAGCCTGCGGCTGCTGCGGGTGCCGCGCCGGGTCGAGGAGGAGCGGGAGCAGCCGAGCGGCGGCGCCGCGTAGGAGCGGCGGTCCCGCCGGCGGTGGACAGCCGGCGGGTGGTGTGGCGGAGCCCACGTCGGGGTGGTGCCTCGGGTCTGCAACCTTCCGCGAGGACCTCGCGTCTTGCTCGTACGCCCACCCGGGGCGGGGCCCACAGGGGCACCATCACAGAGACGAGAGAGCCATGCGCACCACCTCCTTCATCGCCGCCGCCGCCACCGCCGCCGCGCTCACCAGCGGACTCGCCGCTGCGGCCCAGGCCGACAGCATCGGCGTCCGCGACCGCGCCGACGTCCACCACGGCGTGGACCTGCGAGCGGTCCACGTCAACCACGCCGACCACAACGTGTGGGTCACGCTCAACCACACCAACCTGCGGCGCGACCCGAGCACCGGCTCGGGCGGAGCGGTCTACCTCGACACGGACCCGAAGGACAAGGGACCCGAGGCGGTCCTCGTCGGCGGCTTCTTCGAGGGCACCGACTACCAGCTGCTCCACACCGAGGGCTTCGGCGTCGGGCAGTGGGGGGAGCCGATCGAGGGCTCCTACGAGATGAAGCTCGACTACGCCAAGGAGCAGACCCGGATCCGGATCTCGCGGGAGGCCCTCGGCCGTCCGGGCAAGGTCCGCGTCGCAGTCCGGGTCGGTGGCGAGCGGACCGACGGCACCCCCGTCGTCGACTGGCTCCGCAAGCCGTTCTCCTTCACCCCGTGGGTCGAGCGCGGTTGACCAGGGACCTCGCCCGGCGCGGGTCGCCCTTCGAGGCGATCCGCGCCGGGTCCGGCGTACCGTCTGCTCCGAGCCACCGCCACGCCCGCCCGCGAACACGCCAGGAGATCCTGTGACCGACCCCGCCCGCGTCGACTTCGCCAGCGGCGACACCACCATCGCCGCCTACCGCTGGGACCCGACAGGCGAGCCGACCGCGATCGTCCAGGTCACGCACGGCATGGGCGAGCACGCCCTGCGCTACGGGCACCTGGCCGCGACCCTCACCGACCTCGGGTACGTCGTCTACGCCCAGGACCACCGCGGGCACGGCCGCACCGCGGGGTCGCCCGAGGCGCTGGGACAGGTCGGTGCCGACGGCTGGACCGAGCTGGTGCAGGACATCGGCCGGCTGACGACAGTGGCCCGCGAGGCCCACCCCGGGCTGCCGGTGGTGCTGCTCGGCCACTCGATGGGCTCGTTCGCGACCCAGCAGCACCTGCTCGACCACAGCGGCGACGTCGACGCCGTGGCGCTGACCGGCACCGCCGTGCTCGACCTGCTCGAGCCGGCCCTCGACCTCGACCAGCCGCTCGACCTGGCGATGTTCAACGCGCCGTTCGAGCCGGCCCGCACCGAGTACGACTGGTTGAGCCGCGACGAGGCCCAGGTCGACCTCTACGTCGAGGACCCGCTCTGCGGCTTCGGCCTCGACGGCGACGCCGGGAAGCAGATGTTCGTCGCCGCCCGCGCGCTGGCCGACCCCGACCGCGTCGGCGCCATGCGGCGCGACCTGCCGGTCTACGTCGCCGTCGGCGAGCACGACCCGGTCAACGGTCAGCTCGCCCTCTCGCAGGCGCTCGTCGACCGCTACACCGCAGCCGGGCTCGACGTCACCTACCGGGTCTGGCCCGGCGGCCGCCACGAGATCCTCAACGAGACCAACCGCGACGAGGTCGAGGCCGACCTGACCGCCTGGATCGGCGCGCACCTGTCGTAGCGCGATCGGGCGTACGCAGCTAAGCGCGCCTGCGCGCCCGGGGGCCGCACCGACCGGACCTCTACGGTGGCCTGATGCCGCCCACGTCAGCACGCCGTCCCTCCGGAGCCGCCCGGGCGACGGCTGCGAGCTGGGGAGCGGTGGCGCTGCTCGTGCGGCCGGCCTACATCGCGACCGAGTACGTCGCCGCGGCGGCGACCACGGGCGGCTACAGCTTCGTCGCCGACTCGGTCAGCCAGCTCGGTGAGATCGGGTGCTCGGCATCCTTCTGCTCGCCGCGCCACGCGGTGATGAACGGCTCGTTCATGACCTTCGGCGTGCTGCTGGCCGGCGGTGCGGTGCTGCTCGCCCGGCCCCTGGGGCCCTGGGTCACGGGACTGCTGGTGGTCTCCGGGCTGAGCTCGGTCGCCACCGGGCTCGCGCCGCTCGACCAGGACACCACGCTGCACGCGATCGCCGCGACGCCGCTGTTCGTCGCGCAGCCGATCGCGCTGATCGTCCTGGGCGCCCGACTGCGGACCCAGCAGCCGCGGCTGGCCGGCGCCCTGCTGGCGACGGGAGTGGTCACCTCTGCCGCGGCCGCAGCGTTCGTGCTCTCCGGCGACGGTCCCGCCTCAGGTGCCCTCGAGCGGCTCGCCCTCTGGCCGGTGATCGTGGGGCTGGCCGGGTTCGCCTGGACGCAGCTGGCTGGCCGCGGCCGCGGCCGACGTTCGCCTGACGCCGGGCCCCCGCGGCGATAGGTTGCGGGACCATGCGGATCCCTCCCGTCTCCTACCTGCCCGTGCCGGAGGGCCACCTCGGGTGGCAGTCGTGGGGCGTGGGTGAGCCCACGATGCTGATCCTCGGCGAGGGCTTCATGTCCGCCGTCGAGGACGCCCCCGAGCAGCCTCGCTACCTGCGCTGGATCGCGGGCCTGGCCGGCATCGGCCGGGTGCTGCGCTTCGATCCCCCGGGTGTCGGCACCTCCGACAGCGGTGCCACTGCGCCGACCCTCGCCGACTGGGCGGACGCCGGGGTCCAGGTCCTCGACGCCGCGGGCGTCGACCGGGTCGCCCTCGTGGCTGCGGGCGCCAGCACCATGACAGCCCTGCGCTTCGTCGAGCGACACCCCGAGCGGGTGTCCGCGCTCGTGCTCATCAACGGCACCGCCCGTACCTCCCGTGGCGACGACTACCCCCACGGCGTGGACCCAGCCCTCCTGGACGCGATGCTGGCGACCGCCTCCGACCCGTCGACCGCCACCGGCGACGACACCGACCTGCTGCTGCAGGGCCCGAGCGTCGCGCAGGACCCGGAGTTCCGCTCGTGGTGGGGGCGCGTCGCCCGCCGCAACGCCCGGCCGCGGATCGCCGGCCCGATCAACGCCGAGATCTTCTCCACCGACCTGCGCCACGTGCTGCCCACGATCACGGTCCCCGCGCTCGTCGTCGCCCGGCGCGACCTCGTGCTCGGCACCGGCATGACGCGCACGCTGGCGGACGGCGTCCCCGGCGCCCGGTACGTCGAGCTGCCCGGTGCCGACATGCTGCCGTTCCTGGGCGACGTCGACACGCTGCTCGACGAGGTCCGCGAGCACCTGACGGGCGAGCGCCACGCGGCGACCGTCGACCGGGTCTTCGCAGCGGTCCTGTTCACCGACCTCGTGGGCTCGACGTCCGAGGTCGTCAAGCGCGGCGACGGCCCGTGGCGGTCCCTGCTCCTCGACCACGGCGACCTGGTGCGCAGCGAGCTGGCCAAGCACGGCGGCCGCCTGGTCCAGGACCTCGGTGACGGCACCCTGTGCACCTTCCCGGCACCCGGCGCGGCCATCCGCTGCGCGTTGGCGCTGGTCCGTCGATCGTCCACGCAGCTGGGCATCGAGATGCGCGCCGGCCTGCACGCCGGCGAGGTGGAGATGCGGGGGGACAACCTGGCCGGCATCAACGTGCACACGGCCGCGCGGGTCTCCAGCCTCGCCCAGGGCGGCGAGGTGCTCGTGTCGACGACCGTGGTCGACCTCGTCGCCGGGTCGCCGTTCGCCTTCGAGGACCGGGGGGTCCACGAGCTCAAGGGCGTCCCCGGCGCACGTCAGGTCTGGGCGGTCACGGAAACCTGAAGGTCCGTGACGCGTGACGCGACCGCGCTCTGGACCTACGCTCAGGCCATGAACTCGGTGATGCGGCTGGTGAGTGCGGAGCTCGACGAGCTGGTCGATGTCCTCAAGGACATCCCCGAGAGCGACTGGGATCGGCCCAGCGCCTGCGACGGCTTCCGGGTGCGCGACGTCGCGGCACACCTGTCGCTGGTGCTCATGCCGCTGACGTGGCGGATGGCCAAGGTGCTGCCCCGCAAGCCCGAGACGATCGCCGCCGTGGGCGGCGCCTGGTCGATCGAGTACGCCGACCAGCACAGCCCGGCCGAGCTGATCGGTCTCCTGGAGCAGCGCGTGGCCAACCCCCGCAAGGGCTTCCTCGGCCGGGTCGACCCGGCCGACAACATGCTGTCCGACCACGCCACCCACCTCCAGGACGTGCGAGTCGGCCTGGACCGCCGTGCCCCGCACGACCCCGACCGCGGACGGGCCGTCCTCGACGCCACCGTGCGCGTGTGGCGTCCGGTCGCCTGGGGCTCCAAGCAGCGCGCCCAGGACCTGCGCCTGGTCGCCTCGGACATCGGCTGGACCCATGGCACGGGTCCCGAGGTCAGCGGGCCCTACGACGCGCTGCTCCTCGCCCTGTCCGGGCGTCCGGCCGGGCTGTCGTTCCTGGCCGGAGACGGTCTGGCCACGCTGTCGGGACGGATGCCCGCGGCGGCCTAGGCCGGTGGGGCGCCCCGAGAACCGCCTCGTGCTCACTAGAGTCTCCCGTGTGAGCAACGACCTCGTGGCCTACCGCTACCCCACTCCCCCGCTGGTGCGTGGAGCGAACGTGACCACCAAGGCCGGACTCGTACTCCTGCTGGTCCTGGCCCTGCTGTTCCCCGACGAGGCCAATCTTCGGGACAAGGCTGCGGGGCTGAGAGCGGTCGTCTACCCGCTGCTCGCCTTCACCGTGCCGTTCCTGTGGTTCCTGCTGTGGCGCGAGCGCGCCTCCTTCCCGTGGCTGGCCGACCTCCTGGTGACGATCACCTGCTTCACCGACATCCTCGGCAACCGGATGGACCTCTACGACGCGATCGTGTGGTTCGACGACTGGATGCACTTCATGAACACCGGCCTGCTCGCCGCGGCCGTCATCCTCCTGACCATGCCTCGCACGGCGGGGCTCCGGGCCGTGCTCGAGCGGGCCCTGGCCTTCGGCGCCACCGGCGCCCTGGTCTGGGAGCTCGGCGAGTTCTTCGCCTTCATCAAGTTCTCGCCCGAGCGTCGCAACGCCTACGAGGACACCCTGGGCGACCTGTCGCTCGGCACCCTGGGGGCCCTCGTCGCCGGCGTGGTCATCCACCGACTGTGGTCCCACGGGCGTCTGGTCTCGGCAGCACCGCAGCTGGACCGCGACGTCCTGGAGCCCTCGCCCGCCTAGCTCGGGCGCTCACCCCTGGGCGGCGGCCCACTCGGCGACGCGCCGGGCCGACTCCTCCTCGGACAGGTCCTCGACGCGGCTCATGACCGACCAGCGCACCCCGAACGGGTCGCGCAGGCTCGCGAAGCGGTCCCCGGAGACGAAGTCCATGAGCGGCTCGCGCACGACGGCGCCGGCGGCCTCGGCGCGGTTGACGACGGCGTCCGCGTCCTCGACGTACAAGCCGAGGGAGTAGCACGCCCCGTCGCCACTCTCGCCGCGTGGCGCCGGCACCAGTCCGTAGTCGGGACTGGGCTCGCCGAGCTGCAGCTGACCGTCGCCGAGGTCCAGCACGGCGTGAGCCACGACGCCCCCCATCTCCGTGACGTCGACCACGCGGGCCCCGAACACGTCGCGGTAGAACGCGATCGCCTCCCGTGCGCCCTCGATCGCCAGGAACGGCGTCAGCGCGGACGCACCGTGGGGCCGGCCCCGGGTGGTGTGCTCGCCGGTCACGCCTCGGGTGCTCGTCGTCTGGTCGTCCCTGGTGCTCGTCATGGCCCCGACGCTAGGCGCGACGCACCGGACCCGGATTGAAGATTCGCGTCACGGTCGTCCGGGGCCGGCCGGGGCTCGTAGGCTCCCGCTCATGGAGAGGGGCGCCGTGCCGCCGCGCGAGGAGCTGAGCGCAGGACGACGCCGAGGCGTGCTCTACCCCGCTCTCCTGCCGACGTTCCGCCGGCTCCCCCCGCCCCCGGCGGTGGCCGACCTGGTGCGCTGGTTCTGGATCCCCCAGTGGGACCTGCCCGACGGCCGCTCGTCTCGTCAGCACCTGATCGCCTTCCCGGCGCTGAACCTCGTCGTCGAGCACGGGGACCTCGCGCCGCCGACCATGGTCGGGCTCTCCGGACCGGCGACCCGGGCGTCGTACCGCGACCTCACCGGTCGGGGCTGGGCCGTCGGGGCACTGCTGAGGCCGGCGGCGGTGCCCTGGTTCACGCCGGACCCGCAGGCGATGGCCGACGAGTACGTCGCCCTCGACCTCCCCGACCTGCGGGAGCCGGTGGTCGTGGCCATGGTGGGCCGTGGCTCGGACGAGGAGCGACACCTCCGTGGGGTCGAGGCCTTCTCGACCTGGCTGGCCGGCCGTGCGCCTGCGCCGGACGAGGAGGCGCTGACGGCCAACCGGCTCGCCGACGTCATCGACCTGGACCCGGAGGTGCTGCGCGTGCGCGACGCCGCCGAGCGGATCGGGGTCTCGGTGCGGACCGCGCAGCGTCTGGCGCGGCGCTACATCGGGGTGTCCCCCGGCGCGATGATCCGGCGCCGCCGGCTGCAGGAGACGGCCGAGCGGCTCAGGGTCGACCCGACCCTCGACCTCGCGACCCTCGCCGTCGAGCTGGGCTACAGCGACCAGGCCCACCTGACGCGTGACTTCCGCTCCACCCTCGGCTCGACGCCGGACCGCTACCGACGCGAGGCTTCCGGCTGACCCGACCGCGCGGGGCGTCGACAATGGATCCGCAAGCGGCGTCCTCGGACCGAGGACCGGACGAGCAGGAGGCAGACGTCATGTCACACATCAAGCGGTTCGACCACGTCGGGATCACCGTCGCGGATCTCGACTCGGCGACGGCGTTCTTCGTCGGGTTGGGTCTGGAGCTCGAGGGCACCGGGTCCGTGCGCGGCGAGTTCGTGGAGAAGGTCTGCGGCATCCCGGGCGCGCACTGTCGGATCGCGATGCTGCGACCGCCCGACGGGGGGTCCCGGCTGGAGCTCGCGAGCTTCGTCGAGCCCGACCACGTGCCCGGATCTCCCGGCGCGATGGCCAACGAGCTGGGGCTGCGCAACGTGTCCTTCGAAGTCGGCGACCTCCAGGCGGCAGTCGACGCCGTGGCCGCGGACGGCTACGGGCTCGTCGCCGAGGTCGGCGAGCACCAGGGCAGTGTGCGCATGGCCTACGTCCGCGGTCCCGAGGGCATCATCGTCTCGCTGTTCGAGCAGATCGGCTGACCGCACTGCGGACGTGGGCGAGCCGGCTCGGCTCCGGGTCGAGGTCCCGCTAGCGTCCGGGGGTGGCCAGTCCCCGACGATCCGGCGCCGGCCGGGGCGGCCGGTCCACGCGTCGGAGCGGGACGCGGCAGCCTCCACGGCCGTTGCCGGTCGCCGGGCCGGGTGAGCGTCTGTGGGTGCTCGACGTTCCCTACGGGACCCAGGTCGACGGCGCGACCTGGCACCCGGCCGTCAGGACCCACCTGCACGTCGGACGCGCCCTGCCCGCGCACCTCGCGCCGTACGCGCCGGGTCCTCACACGCTCGGGCGGTTCGTCGAGAACGCCCTCAACCCCGATGACCCGACGCCCGACCCCGAGCCGACCGATGCGCTCGAGCCGCGCAGGATCCAGTTCGAGGCGGCTGATGCGATCGCGGCGCGCGCCGCGGCGGGCGGACGGCTGTTCCTGCTGGCCGACGAGCCCGGCGTGGGCAAGACGATCTCCGCGGTCCTCGGAGCGACGGCGGTGGGCGACCTCCGCGGTGCGCGACGGGTGCTCGTGGTCGCCGACCGACCCGCCGCGATCACGATCGGCCACTGGTGCCGCACGATCACGGCGCTGGGCGACGGCGGTCTCGAGTGGGTCGTGATCACCTGGGACCGGCTGGAGAAGGTCAAGGACCACACCTGGGACGTGATCATCGCCGACGAGGCCCACGCGCTGCGACGTACGACGACGAAGCGGTGGAAGCTCTGGGCGCGGATCTCGGGCCACGGCCGGCCGCACGACACGGCGCCGTTCGTCATCGCGACGACCGCGACGCCCGGACACACGCCGCTCGAGCTGCCCTACCTCGCTCCGGCCTATGCCCAGGTGCTCTGCGAGCCCATGAAGGAGTGGACCTCTGCAGCGCAGCCAGGGGCCGCGTTCGCGACCGCGCTCGAGCGCCACGGCGTGGGGGTGGAGCACGGACGGTACGGCGCGACGTGGACCACCGACGCGGCCCGGCGCGCGGCCGACCTCAAGCTGGTCCGCGGCTGGCTCGACGAGGAGCGGCCCCCGGCCCTGCTGCACCGCGCCGCGCCGTGGGGACCGGTGCCGATCTCGGGCATGCCGGTGGCGCTCACGCCGGCGGAGCGCACGGCGTACGAGGCCGACTGGGGGGAGTTCTGTCGCGAGATGGACCTCGCCCGGCGCGGGCGCAACGTCGCGAAGGGGCGCGCCGCGCTGCTGCGCTTCCGGCAGAAGGCCGGCCTGATCCGCGTCGACTCGACGGTCGCCTGGATCATCCAGCAGGTCGAGGCGGAGCGACAGGTGGCGTGCTCGGTCGAGTTCGTCGCGACCGCCGCCGACCCCATCGCCGACCGGTTGCGTGACTCCGGCATCGAGGTCGCCACGATCTACGGCCGCGACCGGTTCGAGCCCGAGGCCGAGCGGCTCCGCTTCCAGACCGGCCAGGCCAAGGTCTGCGTCTTCACCACGGTCGCCTCGATCAGCCTGCACGCCGGCGAGACCCTCACCGAGGGTCGCCGCGCGAGCACCGAGCCCCGGGTCGGCGTCTTCCACCAGGCCCGCTTCTCGGGCATCGCCGCGCGGCAGGTCACCGGCCGCACCCACCGCGACCACCAGGTCTCGCCGTGGCACATCGCCTACGCCGAGGGCACGGTCGAGGAGCAGGTCGGCAAGGTGATGGTGGAGCGCATCGCCGCCGCCTCCGACACGGTGGGGAGCGACACCACCGGCCTCACCGACCTCGCCCGGCTCCTCGGGGCCGACTGGCTGCCGTCCGCGACCCTGACCGAGGACGGCGCCTGACCGCCCGCCGGCAGACTGGAGCAGACGAGGCTCACAGCGACGACCCCATGGCGCTCTCACCGAAGTACTGCACGAAGTCGCCCAGGTGGAGTCGGTTGACGCTCAGAGATCGTTACCGTCGCGACTTGGGTCAGTAGTTCGGCGACCAAGTGGGCAGATCGAGCGCCACCACCCCCGACCTGCGGCTCTACACGTTGAAGCGGAACGTTGACGGCGGTTGTGGTCATCTTCGGCTGTTGACCGAAAAGTGCCTCTGACCTGCACCAACAGTGCCTGAAGGTCACTCGTCGATTCGCGCTGATCGTGGTCTCTGACGGTTCTGGTGAGGGCAGATTGAGGGCAGACGAGGGTCGATGACGACGAATCCGAGCCGCTCGGACCCTGTCACCTCGCGTCTCCTCGGGCGGATCGACGTCGCGTGGTCACGCCGCGACAGCGCGACCCGCGGCTAATCTGGACTCATGCTGCTGACCGGGGTGAGTGCGCAACGCTTGCGCGAGGTGTGCGAACGCTACGGCGTCGCCTCCCTCGAGGTCTTCGGCTCTATCGCGCGAGGCGATGCAAGACCCGACAGCGACGTGGATCTGCTCTACGACCTCAAGCCAGGCGCGCGACTCGGCTTCCGTTTCTTCGATCTCGAGGACGAGCTGACCGAGCTGTTCGGGCGCCACGTCGACCTCGTTGCCCGCACGGCGATCAACGAGCACCTGCGAGAGCAAGTCCTCACCGACGCGCAGCCGATCTATGCAGCGTGAGCTGCTGCTGTTGCGCGAGATGCGCGACTCGGCAACGGCCATCCGCTACCTGGTCGAAGGACGAACCGTCGATGAGATCGGGGTGGACTCCATGCGTCGGGCCGCGATCCTGTGGCACTTCACCGTCCTCGGAGAGGCTGCCAGCCAGGTTCCGGAGGAGATCAAGTCGCTTCACCAGGGCATCGCGTGGACAGCTGCGACTCGTCTCCGGAATCGCATCGTCCACGGCTACTGGAGCATTGACCTCGCTTTGCTGGTCGACACCGCAGCCGACGACCTGCCCACCATGATCGCTGGTCTGGAGGCTGCGATCAGTCGGTCGGAATCAGGCCGGCCAGGCACGAGCGGTGAATCGACGTGAGCTACTCCGGCTTCGCAATTCAGGCAGACACCAGCACTACTGCCCATCCCACCAGCCGATCGTCACGCGGGACGCGCTCCAGTCAGGATCCCGCACCGGCACGCTGCTCGTGACCATCCTCTGCTGTCAGCTCACCGCGCGGATCGCGGCATGGTCGGGCGTCAGCCCGAAGTCGAGTCCGTCACACGGTCAGAGACAGGTTGAGTCGACCTGCTTGTCCGAGCGGTTTGTGCGGCGAATCCGAACGCGACAGCGCTCAGCGTCAGGGCGAGGGCCGCAACCGCATAGTCGCCGTCGAACCAAGGACTACCCGGCAGTTCATAGATTGATCCGCGGCCGAACCATCCCGGCCGCGGAACAACAAGTCCCACTGCGACGATCCATGCGAAGCCGGCGAACGAGGACCATAGTGCGATGCGGCGGGCGCCGGCGATCCAGACTGTCGCGACAGCGGTGGCCGCCAGCAGGGCCAGGACCACCCAGGCCACGTCCGCCCGAACGAAGGCGACCGGCAGATACCTGTCGTAGCAGTCCTCCGGATAATCACAATCATCACTCAAATCGGTCAGCCAGAAGAGCTGAATCCAGCCCATGCAGAGACACCCTGCGACGGTCAGCCAGGCCAGAACCCGCGCAGGAACGTGAGCCATCCTCACAGGTGGTTCTGCGCTGGTCATGGCGAGATCACATCCTGCTGACGGGCGGAGCGCAAGCGCCTCTTGGCCTGCCAGGATGGCTCGACCGCAAGGCGGCTGGCCCCTGGTGGGGGCGACGGACCTTCGGTGTCCGGGCAGGCGCATCGCGATTCCTTCAGGTTGCTCGCAGCAGCAGCCTGCTCTCAACGCCCGAAGCAGATTCGTGCGCTCGAGCAGACAGCAGTCGTAGTCGAGACGTCGGCACAGACAACCCACCGCGACCGCTGTGCGGCAGAGTCGGGCGCATCGGCAACGGCGCAGGACGCCTCACGCTGATGGTCGGGCGGAGCTCTCCTGGACGCAGCATTGGGCGTCCACCCTGGGGTGGACGCCCAATGTCGATGCTCTTGCCGACTAGTTCGGCATGGGATCGCCGGACGCGTTGTATCGGATGCCCTCGTCATGCTCGCTGAAGGCGTCGACTACCGCGGCGGGGATCTCGGGGACCACCTGGCTCAGCGTCGTGGTCGAGGTGTAACTGCTCTGGCTGCTGTCACTCTGAACCGCCAACACCTGCCCAGTAGCCGCGTCGACGGTCATCGTCTCGACGCTGCCGGACACGTCGTCGCTGAACCCGACCTCCACGGCCGGCTGTCCCTCCACACGAACGTCGTCGGTGGTGACGCCCTCAACCGTGGCGAGTGCCTCGTAGGTGGCGGCGAGGGTGTCCGGTGGCAGGGTGTGAGACGTCGCGAGGCCGACGAGTGCGGAGTACATCGCTTCCTCGTGCGAGCTAGATCCGAACACTCGACCGTCGAGGTAGGACAACAGCCCCTCAGCGGTATCGGGTAGTGCAGCGGCGAACTGCGGGGTGGGGTCCTGGTAGGACGCTGGATCGTCGAAGGCGGGGGCCTCTGCATCGCTGATCGCCCGAGACCCGTCGATGACGTCGTAGGACGTCCATCCTGCCGATGGGTCGCGCTCGATCAGCAGGGTCCTTCCATCCCACCGCGTCCATGTCTCGCGTTCGCGCTCGAAGACTGCGCCATCGCTCAGTGTGCGGCTGTCGCGTTGCACCGAGGTGGACTGCTCGTGCAGCCAGGTGCCCTGCTCGAGCACAGATCCTTCGTAGGAAGCCGCGGAGAGCGCGAGCGATCGCAGGTCGGTGGCTGCGGCGCTGGGAGTGTCGACGGCCGCCGGGATCACCAGGAAGGCTGTGGCTGCTGCGGCTACCAGTCCGATCGCGGTTCCGTATCGGTGACGCGAGGGTCGAGCGTCGTGTGCCTCCTCGATCCGGTCGAGTAGCGCCTGGCGGCGGGTTTCGGGCCACATGGCCTGCAGCTCGGTCTCACTGGGTCGCGCGGTGCTCAGGCGGTTCAGTAGGTCAGTCATCAGATTCCTTCGGTAAGAGGGCGGAGCGAGTGATCGCTGCGAAGTGCTTGATCGAGGCGCTGGCGTGCGCGGTGGAGTCGGACGTAGAAGGCGTTGCGGGTAAGACCGAGCACTGCGGCGGCCTGCTCCTGGGTGAGGCCCTCCCAGGCGATGAGCAAGATCGCCTCGCGGTCGTCGTCGCTGAGAGCAGCCAACGAGCGCACGCATGAGTCACGTTCAGCGACTACTTCTTCTGCGGACGCGTCGGACCTTGCGTGCCATCCGTCGCGGACAGCGTCGTGCCACCAGTCCGCCTGGGTGGTTTCGCGCCGACGGCGGTTGGCCGCGAGCTTGCGGACTGTGCCGATGAGCCAAGCCCTGGCCTCTCCGGGGTCGGCTGGGACGTCATCGAGGCGACGCATCGCGATCACGAACGCATCCGCCACCAGGTCCTCGGCAGTAGCCGAAGGCCCGTGTCGACGCGCGTAGGCGTACAACCGGCCCGCATGGGCGGCGTACAAGTCCGTCAGCCGTTGGCTTTCCATGTCTCTCACACCTAAGTCATGTCGCCAGGTGAGTCTTCCTTACCGGCGGCCGAGCAACTTCCTCATCCCGTTGTTCGCTGGAGGCGTGCACAGCAGCCACATCCACGGCGACCGATGCTGCCACCCGCGCGGAATCGGTCCGCCCGACTCATCGGCATGAGCGGAAGCCTCCGCAGCCCGGCGCTCACACGAATCTGCAAAAAGTTGCATGTTGGATCGTTCCGATGCAGATTCGCCCATCGTCGGCAGCGGCGGCGCGCTCAGTGCGCCATGTCGACGAACCGTGAGTAGTGGCCCTGGAAGGCCACGGTGATGTCGCGGGTCGCGCCGTTGCGGTGCTTGACGACGAGGAGGTCGGCCTCGCCGGGGCGGGTCGACTCCTTCTCGTAGGCATCGTCGCGGTGGAGCAGGATCACCATGTCGGCGTCCTGCTCGAGCGATCCGGACTCACGTAGGTCGCTCATCATCGGTCGCTTGTCGGCACGCTGCTCGGGCCCACGGTTGAGCTGGGAGAGCGCGATGATCGGGACCGACAGCTCCTTGGCGAGCAGCTTGATCTGTCGGGAGAACTCCGAGACCTCGAGCTGGCGCGACTCGACCTTGCGACCCGAGGTCATCAGCTGCATGTAGTCGATGACGATGAGCTGCAGGTCATGGCGCTGCTTGAGTCGGCGGGCCTTGGCCCGGATCTCCATCATCGTCATGTTGGGGCTGTCGTCGATGAACATCGGAGCGCTGGAGACCTTGCCCATGTGGCGAGCGAGCTTGTCCCAGTCGGAGGAGTCCATCTTGCCGTTACGGATGTGGTTGAGCGGGACCTTCGCCTCGGCCGAGAGCAGCCGCATCGAGATCTCCGAGCGCGTCATCTCGAGGCTGAAGAAGACGCTGGTCAGGTTGTTGGTGATGGAGGCGGCGCGGCAGAAGTCGAGAGCAAGTGTCGATTTCCCCATAGCGGGCCTCGCCGCCACGATGATCATCTGACCGGCGTGCAGACCGTTGGTGAGGTCGTCGAGGTCGGCGAAGCCGGTGGGGACGCCGTAGAGGCCCGACTCGCGGTTCTCGATGGCCTCGATCTCGTCGAGGACCTTGTCCATGATGTCGCTGAGCGGGGCGTAGTCCTCGGCCGCACGGCGCTCGGTGATCTGGTAGACCTCGGCCTGGGCGCGGTCGACGATGTCGTCGACCTGGCCCTCGCCGGCGTAGCCGTACTGGGCGATCTTGGTGCCGGCGTCGACGAGGCGACGCAGGATGGCCTTCTCACGCACGATGTGGGCGTAGTACTCGGCGTTGGCGGCGATCGGGACGTTGGCGGCCAGGGTGTGCAGGTAGGGGGCGCCGCCGATCTTGGCCAGCTCACCGCGCCGCTGCAGCTCGGCGGCGACGGTGATCATGTCGACCGGCTCACCGCGGCCGAAGAGGTCGATGATCGCGTCGTGGATCGTCTCGTGCATCGGGCGGTAGAAGTCGGTGCCGCGCAGCACCTCGGAGACCTCGGCGATGGCGTCCTTGGAGATGAGCATCGAGCCGATGACCGACTGCTCGGCCGCCATGTCCTGCGGCGGGGTGCGGTCGCCCGCCGAGCGCGGCGCCTCCCCCGGCTCGAAGGGAGCCGGGCCGTCGCCCCAGTCGTCGAACGGCGGCTCGGGGCTGGGGCGGTGGTCGGAGTCGGTGACGCTCACGGTCTCGCTTCCGGGTGGCAGATGGTGGTGCTGTGACGCTAGGGGCAGGCACCGACATGACGGGTCGGACTCGCGAACCTACGGGTCCGGGAGCCCCTCACGAAACCGGTCTGTCCACAGCCCCTGTGGATAACTAGGGCGGACCCGTGGACGACACGCGGTCCGCTGTGCACAGCCTGGGGAGCAACCTGTGGACAACTTGTGTCCAACTGCCAAGAAACCCCCTCTGACCTGCGGAAACAACGAGGCAGGGGTGTGGATCGAAAAGAATCCCGGATCATTTCTGTTCACCGCGTGTTTCCCTCGGCGTGTCCTGCTGGATCACCTGCTCGCCGCCGGCATGCCAAAGATATCCACAGCGGTGGATGGAAGCTTCACGGACTGTTCCCGCGGCCCGCACAGCGCATAGATTCACCCCCGTGCGGGAACGGGAGAGGGCCCAGCAGGACCGCGAGATCGTCCGGCTCGCGGTGCCCGCGTTCTTGGCCCTGGTCGCCGAACCCCTCTTCCTCCTCGCCGATGCTGCCGTCGTCGGACGCCTCGGCACCCCCCAGCTGGCCGGGCTCGGGATCGCGGCGGTCATCTTGCAGACAGCCGTCGGCGTGTGCATCTTCCTGGCCTACGGCACCACTGCCGGAGTCGCGCGGCGCCTCGGTGCCGGCAACCTGGCCGGCGCGCTGACCCAAGGCATCGACGGCCTCTGGCTCGCCGCCCTGCTGGGCGCCGTCCTCACGCCCCTGGGCCTGGTCTTCACCGAGCCGCTCGTCGGGCTCTTCGGGGCCGCCCCGGACGTCGAGGGCTACGCCGCCGACTACCTGCGCGTGGCCGTCCTCGGGATCACCCCGCTGCTCCTGATGCTCGCTGCGACCGGGGTGCTACGCGGTCTCCAGGACACCCGCACGCCCCTCTACGTCGCCGTGGCCGGCAACCTGCTCAACATCGTGCTCAATGTCGTCCTCGTCTACGGCGTCGGCCTGGGCATCGCCGGCTCCGCCCTCGGTTCGGTCATCGCCCAGGCCCTCTCCGCCGCAGCCCTGGTGACGGTCGTGGTCCGGGCAGCACGGCGCGAGGGAGCGACGCTGCGCCCTGACCTCGCCGGCGTGCGCCAGGCCGGGCGAGCCGGGGTCCCGCTCGTGGTGCGCACCCTGACCCTGCGCGCCGCGCTGCTCCTGACGACGTATGCCGTGAGCCTGGGCGCGGCGGGCGCGGCCACCGAGATCGCCACCCACCAGCTCGCGATGACGTTGTGGGGCTTCCTGGCCTTCGTCCTCGACGCGATCGCCATCGCCGCCCAGGCCTTGACCGGGCGGATGCTCGGCGCCGGCGACCGGGCCGGGACCCGCGCCGTCACCCGGCGGATGATCCAGTGGGGCGTCGTCAGCGGGATCGTGACCGGAGTGGCGCTCGCCGCCCTCAGCCCGGTGCTGGGCGCGCTGTTCACCGCCGACGCCGAGGTGCGGGCGCTTGCTGGTGCCGGTCCTGGTCGTCGCTGCGCTCGGGCAACCCGTCGCCGGGGTGGTCTTCGTGCTCGACGGCGTCCTCATCGGTGCCGGCGACGGTCGCTACCTCGCCTGGGCCGGGCTGGCGACCCTGGCGCTCTACGCCCCCGTCCTGCTCCTGGTTGCGGGGGCGGGCGGTGGGGTCGTGGCGACCTGGGTCGTCTTCGCGGGCGTCTTCATGGGCGGGCGACTGCTCACCCTGCTCCACCGGGAGCGCTCGGACGTCTGGCTCGTCACCGGCGCTGCGTAGAGTCCCCCGCGTGAAACCGTTGCAGGCCGTGGCCATGGGCTATGTCGTGATCACCCTCTTCGCCCGCCAGGGCGGCTACGACCTGCTGGCCGACCCCCTCGGCTGGCTGCTGGTGCTTCTCGGTGTGAGCCGGCTTCCCGACCCGATCGCCCGCGGCACCCTGTTGTATGTCGGTTCGCTCGCCCTGCTCGTCTCGATCCCCCTCTGGCTGCCGTCGGTTCTCGAGGCCATCGCCGAGGAGGACAAGTCCATCGCCTGGGCCGCCGACCTGCCGGCCCTGGCCTTCGCGGCCCTGCTCTTCCGTCAGCTGGGCCAGGCCGCGCAAGGTGCCGGCGAGGCGACTCCCGCCACGGTCCTCAACGGCCTGGTGACGCTGACCGTCGTCGTCGCCGTCCTGCCCGTGCTGGTCTTCGGCGCCGGATGGGACAGCCTGGCCGACCTGGCCGGCGCCTCAGGGCAGCTGCTCAACCTGGCGGCCATCGCGGTGCTGTTCACCTACGCCGGCAGGCTCTGGGCGGGAGCGCCGGCGCTCCCCGACCCGACAGCACCACGCACTCAGAAGGAAAACTGACCGACGGCCGCCCCCGATCACGGGAGCGGCCGCCGGCCGATGCTGCGGTGGAGCGGTGTCAGGCCGGGATGACGTTCAGGGCCACCGAGGCCGAGACGTCGTCGTGCAGCTTGACGGCGACCTGGTGAGCGCCGAGCGACTTGATCGGGTTGGTGACCACGATCGTGCGCTTGTCGACGGGCTCGCCGGCAACCTCGCCGAGAGCAGCGGCGATGTCGGTGACCGTGACGGCACCGAACAGCCGTCCCTCGGCACCGGAGCGGACCTTGAGGTCGACCGGGCCGGACTGCAGCTTGGCGCGCAGCTCGGCGGCGTGGTCGTGGTCGCGCACCGAGCGCGAGGCACGAGCAGCCTTGATGGAGTCGACCTGCTTCTGGCCGCCCTTGGTCCAACGGGTGGCAACGCCACGCGGGATCAGGTAGTTACGGCCGTAGCCGTTCTTGACCTCGACGATGTCGCCGGCGCCGCCGAGTCCATCGACTTCCTGGGTAAGGATGAGCTTCATGTCAACCTCTCTCAGCGACCGGTGGAGGTGTAGGGAAGCAGAGCGACCTCGCGGGCGTTCTTGACCGCGATCGCCACGTCCCGCTGGTGCTGGACGCAGTTGCCGGTCACCCGGCGCGCGCGGATCTTGCCTCGGTCGGAGATGAACTTACGAAGTAGACCGGTGTCCTTGTAGTCGACGCCGGTCGCCTTCTCCTTGCAGAATTGGCAAACCTTCTTCTTGGGCTTGCGCATCACTGCCTTGGCCATTGTGGTGCTTCCTTTCTAGAAGCCCGGCCCTGCGGTGCAGGGACGGAATGGTGACGGATGTGCGAATGAAAGGTCGTGCTGGTGGTGCTGGATCAGAACGGGGGCTCGTCCGAGCCCACGCCCGGGGCGCCCCACGGGTCGGCGGCGGGCCGCGAGGCACCACCAGCCGACGGAGCGCCGCCACCGGGAGCCGGCGTGGCCCACGGGTCGTCGGCCTGCTGGCCGCCGCCCTGACCGCCGCCGGAGTAACCGCCCTGGCCGCCGCCCTGTCCGCCGCCCTGGCCACCACCGGAGTAACCCCCGCCGCCGCCGGAGCGACTGGCGCGGGCCACCTTGGCGGTGGCGTACTTCAGCGACGGGCCGACTTCTTCGACCTCGAGCTCGACGACGGTGCGCTTCTCACCCTCGCGCGTCTCGTACTGGCGCTGCTTGAGCCGCCCCTGCACGACGACGCGCATGCCCTTCTGCAGCGACTCGGCCACGTTTTCCGCGGCCTGGCGCCACACAGCGCAGGACAGGAACAGTGCGTCCCCGTCCTTCCACTCGTTGCTCTGCTTGTCGAAGGTGCGTGGGGTCGACGCGATCCGGAAGTTCGCCACCGCGGCACCCGAGGGGGTGAAGCGGAGCTCCGGGTCGTCGACGAGGTTGCCCACGACGGTGATGATCGTCTCGCCGGCCATGTCAGGTCTCCCTAGGAATCGTGTGATCCAGTGATGTCGGTGGTGTGCTGGATGACGTGATGGTCATCGTGACGCCTCCCACCGACAGGGGAAAGTGCTTCTCCACAGATCTCACGATCCGTAGGGAAACCCTTTCGCTCAGTGAGCGTCGGGGCGGAGCACCTTCGTGCGCAGGATCGACTCGTTCAGCGTGAGCTGGCGGTCGAACTCCTTGACCGTGGCGGGCTCGGCCTGCAGGTTGATGACGGCGTAGATGCCCTCAGCGTTCTTCTTGATCTCGTAGGACAGGCGACGCCGGCCCCACACCTCGACCTTGTCGACGGTCCCGCCGTCGGTGCGGATCACGTTGAGGTACTTGTCGAGCGAAGGCTCGACAGTGCGCTCTTCGAGACTGGGGTCGAGGATGACCATAACTTCGTAGGCGCGCATGGCGACCCACCTCCTCTGGACTCAGCGGCCACGGTCTCTCCGTGGCAGGAGGGCTGATGCGTTGGTGCGATGTCCGAGCGGCCGACACCCATCGGTGGGGCGGACGACAAAGACGCTCGAGATTAGCAGCGGCGCGCGGGCGGGTCGTAATCCGCGTCACCGATAGGTGAGCGGGTTGTCCGCGACCGCCTCGGCCTGGTCGCCGACGACGAGGACGCCGTTGATCCCCGCGACGCCCGTGGGGGCCTCGAAGGGGACGTAGATGCAGGTGCTGCCCGAGCCGAAGCTCCAGATGTCCTGCAGCGAGCCGATCACGTCGGAGCCGTCGAGGGAGTAGAGGGTGACGCCGATCGGCGTGCCGTCGGGCACCCCGCTGATGACGTACTCGGCGTAGATCAGCTCACCGGGGGCCACCGACATCTGCTGGGGGTCCTCGACCGTGCTCGCCCCGGCACAGTCGCCCTCCTCCCCGTCGTTGACCCAGCCGGCGGAGGTGAAGGACACGTTGTTGGGCAGGTCCTCGAAAGTGGGCAGGTCGCCGACGTACGGCGAGACGTAGTCGGGGTCGCCCCCGGTGCGGGCGATCTCCAGGATCTCCGCGGCCAGGTCGATCGGGCGGATCAGGGCCGAGCCCGAGGTGATCGCCCCTGCGGAGTCGGAGTTGGCGGTGATCACCGCGGTGTTGATGCCGATGATCTCGCCGGCGTCGTTGATCGAGGGACCCCCGGAGTTGCCGGAGCCCAGCCGGACGTCGGAGTCGATGAAGCCGCGCTCGGTGCCGATGACCGGGTCGGCCTGGAAGGTCGAGACGACTCCGCGGGTGATCGTCAGCGGCTTGCTGAGCTGCTGGGTGACGTTGCCGATAGCGGGGTAGCCCAGGGCGGTGATCTCGTCGCCGGTCCGGACGTCGCTGCTCGACCCCAGCGGTAGCGGATCGGGCAGGTCGAGGGTGTCGAGGTCGACGCTGTTGCCGTCGGCGTCGCCGACGATCTGCAGGACCGCGAGGTCGAGGTAGCCGTCGGCCACGATCGAGACCGCCCGGTAGGTCGGCTCGGCCGGTACGTCGTCGCCCCCCGAGGTCAGCGACACCAAGATGAACGCCGGGTCGTCCGACTCGGCCGCACCCTGGCCCGGGGCGGTCGGCTTGCCGACGTGGGCGTTGGTCAGGATCAGCCCGTCACTGCTGATGATGGCGCCCGAGCCCGTGTAGAGGGGGGTGCCGCGGTCATCGATCGCGATCAGGAACACCGCAGCGGCCTTGGCCCGGTCGAGCTCGGCGGTGTCGAGGCGGTCGTCGGCGACCGCCCGGCTCGGGCCGGCCGTCGGCGCTCGGTCGTCGCCGGAAAGGGTGTTGCCGATCACGACCGCTCCGACGACGGCCAGCACCACCGCCATCGTGGCGCCGACCCAGAGCAGCGCCCGCTGCCGCTTCTTGCGGGCGATCGCAGCCACCGCCTGGCCGGCGGCGACGACCGGCACCACCTCGATCTCGTAGCCGGCCGTCGGATGACCCAGGCTGATCTCGGTGGGCTCCTCGATGTTGAGCGTGGTGATCTGCTCACCGTCGACGAAGGACCCGCCCGTCGACCGGTCGGTCCACAACCAGCCGTCGGGGCCCGGCTCCAGGACCGCGTGCAGTCGCGAGACCGCGCTGTCGTCGGCGACGACCTCGAGCCCGGGGTCGCGCCCGATCCGCACAGGGGCGTAGCCACCGAAGCGCAGGTCGGAGTCGAGGCGGCGCCGGATCAGCAGCCCGGGGTGCGCCGGCGGTCCACCCGGCATGCCGGGCATCGCAGGCACCCCCGGCAACCCGGGGGTCCCGGCGGCACCCGGGGGCACCGGGGGGAGGCCGGCGATCATGGTCGTGTCGAGGGAGCGGTCGTCCCGGGCACCCGGCGCCGCAGACGTCGGCGCCGACGTCGGGGGCAGCGGCGGGGGCGGCGGGAGCGGCGCGCTCACGGTGATCGTCACGCTGAAGCCCCGCCCGTTGTCACCGAAGCCGACGACGGTGGTGCCGCTGAGGGTGGCGCGCTCGACCCGCTGGCCGTTGACCCAGGTGCCGAGCGAGCTGCCGAGGTCGACGACCTCCCACCCCTCGCCCGCCGCCCGCACCTCGGCGTGGGCGCGTGAGACCGACGAGTCGGCGGTGACGATGTCGCATCCGGGGTCGCGGCCGATCCGGAAGACGCGCGGCGTCTCCGAGCCCCAGGTCCGGGAGGACGACTGGATGCGGATGGTGCTCATGAGTTGCCTCCGGAGGGTGCGCGAGCGGCGTACGGACCCGAGCCGAAGTCCGCGCCGAGCCTAACCGTCCCCGACACCCCGCCCACCCACGCACGACGGTCGGATTTCTACAGTGGGGCCATGACCCTGCCCCCGATCGGTGCCCACGTCGACCAGACCGACCCACTGGCCGAGGCCCGCGCGCGCCAGGCGCCGCTGGTGCAGTTCTTCCTCGGCGACCCGCAGGGATACAAGGGCCCCGAGATCGCGTACGCCGGCGGGGCCGACGCCCTGCGCGACGATGCGGCCGCCGCAGGCATCGACCTCTACGTGCACGCGCCCTACATCGTCAACGTCGCCACCACCAACAACCGCATCCGGATCCCGAGCCGCAAGCTGCTGCAGAAGCACATGGACGCGGCGGCCGCGATCGGCGCCAAGGGGCTCATCGTCCACGGCGGTCACGTCAACAAGACCGACGACCCGGAGGTCGGCTTCGACAACTGGCGCAAGGCCATCGAAGCGACCGACCTCAAGGTCCCGCTCCTCATCGAGAACACCGCCGGTGGGGACAACGCGATGACGCGCTACCTCGAACGGATCGCCCGCGTGTGGGACGCCATCGGGGCGGCCGAGGGCGCCGACATGGTCGGGTTCTGCCTCGACACCTGCCACGCCCACGCCGGCGGCAACGACCTGGCGAGCGTCGTGGCCGACGTCCTGGCGATCACCGGCCGGATCGACCTCGTGCACTGCAACGACAGCCGCGACGACTTCGACTCCGGCGCCGACCGGCACGCCAACTTCGGGGCAGGGAAGATCGACCCCGACCAGCTGGCCGCGATCGTGCGCGACGCCGGCGCCCCGGTGGTGTGCGAGACCCCCGGCGACGCCGAGCAGCACGTCGCCGACTTCGCCTGGTTGCGCGAGCGTCTCTGACAGATCCGAACCCGCCGGAGGCTGCTTCGCTGACGCACGCCGGCCCCGGTAACCTCGGCAGGGTGTTGACCGTCGGTGCGATCTCCCCCGCCGAGCACCTGGCCTTCGTGGAGTCCCAGCGCTCGGCCAGCTTCCTGCAGACCCCCGCATGGGGCTCCGTCAAGGCCGAGTGGCGTCGCGAGTCGCTGGGCTGGTTCGACGGCGAGACCCTGGTGGGCGCCGCCCTGGTGCTCTACCGCCAGCTGCCCAAGGTCAAGCGCTACCTCGCCTACCTGCCCGAGGGCCCGGTCATCGACTGGGGGACCGACGACCTCGGATCGTGGCTGACCCCCCTGACCGCGCACCTCAAGGGCCAGGGCGCCTTCGGCGTCCGGATGGGCCCGCCCGTGGTCACCCGTCGCTGGGACGCCCCCGCCATCAAGGCCGGCATCGCTGATGACGCCGTGCGTCGCCTCGACGACGTGGCTCCTACCGTGCGTGATGCGGCCGGCGCCCGGGTCGTCTCCGAGCTCCACCGACTGGGCTGGCGCCCGCAGGCCGCCGAGGGTGGCTTCTCGGCCGGCCAGCCGCAGTACGTCTTCCAGATCCCGCTGCGCCACGACGACGGCACCGCCTGCACCGAGGACGACGTCCTCAAAGCGATGAACCAGCAGTGGCGCCGCAACATCAAGAAGGCTGCGAAGGAAGGTGTCGAGGTGAGCGCGGGTCGGCCCGAGACCCTCACCGAGGACCTCAAGGCCTTCCACGACCTCTACGTCCACACCGCCGAGCGCGACCACTTCACCCCGCGCCCGCTCGGCTACTTCGCCACGATGGTCGAGGCGCTCGGCGCCGAGAGCCCCGACCGGCTCCGCCTCTGGTTCGCCCGCCACGACGGTCAGCTCGTCGCCGCGACGATCGCGATCCGGGTCGGGGCCCACGCGTGGTACTCCTACGGCGCCTCGTCGACCGAGAAGCGCGACGTCCGCGGCTCCAACGCCGTGCAGTGGGCGATGATCTGCGACGCCCTCGAGGCCGGGGCCGACGTCTACGACCTGCGCGGCATCACCGACACCCTCGACGCCGACGACCCGCACGCCGGGCTCATCCAGTTCAAGGTCGGCACCGGCGGCGAGGCCGTCGAGTACGTCGGCGAGTGGGACCTCCCCCTCAACCGGGCGCTCTACCGTGCCTTCGACCTCTACATGAAGCGCCGCGGATGAGCCTCACCCTGACCGTCGACGGCGAGCGGTGGCGCGCCCACCTGCGCACGGTCGCCGAGGCGAACCCAGGCCTCGTCCCGGTGACCAAGGGCAACGGCTACGGCTTCACCCTGGGGCGGCTGGCCCGCAGGAGTGCCTGGCTGGGCGTCGACACGATCGCCGCCGGCACCTACACCGAGCTCCCCGAGCTCGCGAGCCGGTTCCCCGGCTCCCTGGTCGTGCTGACCCCCTGGCGTCCGTTCGTCGACGACCTCGACGCGGCGCTGGCCGACCGCGTCATCCACACCCTCGGTCGCGTCCAGGACGTCGACGACCTGCTGGTCCGGCAGCCGCGCGCACGACTGGTGCTGGAGCTGCGGACCTCGATGGTGCGCCACGGCTTCCTCGCCCGCGAGCTCTGGGAGGCGGCCGACCGGCTGCGCCGACACCCGGGGGCTCGGCTCGAGGGCCTCTCCCTCCACCTGCCGTTGGCGCAGGGCTCCCACCTCGCGGAGGTACGCCGGCTCCTCAACGACGCGGTCGGCGCCGGGCTCGACGACCTGACCACCATCTGGGTCAGCCACCTGAGCCGCGAGGAGCTGCAGGAGCTGCGCTCGTCCTACGCCGACTTCACGATCCGTCCGCGCATCGGCACCGGTCTGTGGCTCGGCGACCGCTCCGCGCTGCGCGTCACCTCGACCGTGCTCGACGTACATCCTCTGGAGCGGGGCGACTCGTTCGGCTACCGGGGCCGGACCGCTCCGCGGTCGGGGCACCTGCTGGTCGTCAGCGGCGGGACTGCCCACGGCGTCGGCCTGGAGGCACCCACCGGGGACTCCTCGCTCAAGGCCCGCCTCTCCACGCTGGCGCGCGGTGGGCTGGATGCTGCCGGCTTCGTGCGCTCGCCGTTCTCGATCGATGGCAAGCAGCGGGCCTTCGCCGAGCCGCCGCACATGCAGGCCTCGATGCTGTTCCTGCCTGATGGCGCGCGGGTCCCGTCGATCGGTGACGAGATCGAGGTCAGGGTGCGCTACACCGCGACGTCGTTCGACCGCATCGTCGTCACCTGAGCGGCGTCGCGCTCCTCGCCGACCGGGTCCTCCTCGGACCACCACACGTCACGGACCACCATGCCCACCAGCCAGCAGGTGCCGATGACATGCAGGCCGATGCCGACCCAGTAGAACCCGGCCACCCCGTTGCCCCCGGGGGACAGCAGACCCCCGAGCCACCATGAGTGCAGGGCGGCGAACGCGACCGCGCAGCCCTGCCAGACCAGGAGGTCACGCCAGCGGGGGCGGGCCAGCACCGCGAGCGGGAGCAGCCACAGCGCCTGCTGCGGCTCGAACGACGGGCGGAGGAGCACGACCCCCGCCACGAGCAGCAGAGCGACCTGGGGCACTCGGGGCGGCGCCGGGGCCAGCAGCGCGAGGGCTGCGACACCGACGATCCACGCCCCGATGAGGCCCCACGACGTGGCCGTCACCACGCTGCTCGAGAGCCCGACGCTCTGATCCAGGATCGTCCAGATCGTGCCGGAGTCGGGGCCCCGGTCACCGGCCACCGCCCAGAACCGCTCCCACTGGGCTCGCCCGGTCACGAACGCCGGAGCGTTCAGCAGCGTCCAGGCGGCCAGAGCCGTCACGCCCGCGGGTACGACGTCCGCCGCGCGGCGGGCGCGCAGCGCGCTGAGGGCGAAGGCGAGCAGCAGCAGCACCGGCCACACGCCGGCCGCGGCTCCGACGCCAACGGCGAGCCCGGCGAGGACGGCTCGTCCGCGCGACCAGGCCAGCAGCGCGAGCGCGACCGCACTCACCGCGAGCAGGTCCCAGGCGCTCAGCCCCGTCAGCACCAGGAGCGGCGAGAGCGCGAACCCGGCCGCATCCCAGGGTCGGCGGCGCTGGATCCGGCTCAACGCTGCGGTCGTCAGGAGCGCCAGCACCGCGAGACCGAGCGCGTTGACGCCGACGAAGATCACACGCTCACGGCGGATCTCGGGGTCCAGCGGGAGCGCGGAGGACGAGACCGCGAAGCGCTCCTCCGGGTCGGGCGAGCCCGCCAGGACGTGGGTGGTGCGGGCGGCGGCATACGCCCACAGCCCGACCAGGGCCGGCTGCTCGAGCACGGGGTGCCGGGCCAGGGTCGAGACATCCGACCCCCACGGCCAGGCGCCCTCGACGAGGCTAGAGCCGGTGTAGGAGTCCGCGATGTCGGAAGCGCAGACGTGGGAGTACCCGAGCTCGCCGCTCCACTGGTCGTTGACGCAGGACGTCTTGGAAATCAGCCCCAGGGCGAAGGTCACAGCGGTCAGGGCCAGGAGCACCCGCAGCGGTCCCCACCAGGACCCGGCTCCCCCGGACGCACCATCGGGACCGTCTGGACCGCGAGTGCCCGAGGGCCGGATCCGGGTCCCGGCAGGCCCTCCGACCACCTCCGACAGCGCCCCGACCACGGGGTCGTCCGTGGTCGGGTGCACCGTGCCGGGTCTGCTCGCGCTCACCAGGTGAAGAACGAGGTCCAAGAGGTCGCCACGGCCCGTCGACCGGCGGGCGTGGGCTCAGCCCGAGGCGAGGGTGACTGGGTCGGCGACTGCGACGGCTGCTGGGTGGGCGACTGGCTCGGCGAAGGGCACCCGAGCACGCCACACGACGAGGTCGGCTCATCGGTCGGCTCCTGGGTCGGCTCCGTGGTGGGCTCGACCGTGGGCTCGGTCGTGGGCTCCTTCGTGGGCTCCTTGGTGGGCGTCTTCGTCGGCTTCGGCGAGTTGCTCGGGGGGCGCGACGTCGCCGGGGGCGGGGTGTAGACCGGGGCCCGGTCGGTGCCGGGCGCGTCCCCGTCGACGTAGACCGGGTCCGGGAAGTCCAGCACCTCGGTGCCTTCGAGGGCGTAGCCCATGACCGCGGCCCAGGTGTCGGCCGGGAACGCGCCGCCGAAGTACGACGGCAGCCAGCCCTGCAGCTGCTCGGTGCCCTTGCCGCGCACGTACATCACCGCGGTGGAGAGCTGTGGGGTGTAACCGGCGAACCAGGCCGAGGAGACCTCGCCCAGCCCGTTGGTCGCGGTGCCGGTCTTGGCGGCGGCCGGACGGCCGATCTCCTGGGCGGTCGTGCCGGAGCCGGCACGCACGTTCTCCTGCAGCGCGAAGGAGACGTCGGCGGCCAGGTCTGCGTCGAGCGCCCGCTTGGTGATCACCTTGTGGTTGTAGAGGACCTCACCGTCGGCGCTGGTGACCTTCTCGATCACGTAGGGCTCGGCCGCCACACCCTCGTTGGCCAGGGTCGCGTAGCCGTTGGCCATGTTGATCGGGCTGACGGTCTGCGAGCCCAGGGCCACACCGGTGTTGGGCTTGAGCCCCGGCGAGGAGTCGGGGAACCCGTCCTGCTTGCCGGACTTGCCCGGCGGGATGCCCATCTTGTTGGCCATCTTGACGATCGCCTCGGGGCCGTTGTCCATCGCGAGCGTCAGGTCGATGAAGGCCGTGTTGGCCGACTTCTGGGTCGCGGTGATGAGGCTGATCGCGGAGCCGTAGTCCTGGTCGCCCTGGTTCTCGACCTCGGTGCCGTCGGCAAGCTCGAAGGGTGAGTTGCCGTCGAAGGTGTCCTTGAGCGCGAAACCCTGGTCGAGCGCCGCTGCGAGCGCGAAGGCCTTGAACGTCGAGCCGGCCTGACCACCGGCGATCGCCCAGTTGATCTGGGAGTCGAGGTAGTCCTGGCCGGCGAAGAAGCCGCGCACGGCACCGGTGCCGGGCTCGACGCTGGCGACGCCGACGTGGAGCTCCTTGTCGCCGAAGCCCTCGGGCTTGGCATCCAGCACGCCCTGCTTGGCGGCCTCCATGTCCTTCTGGGAGAACGTGGTGGTGACCCGCAGGCCACCGCCGTCGATCTCCTCCTCGGTGAAGGAGGTCCCGTCCTTCTTCTCCAGTCCGAGCAGCGCCTTCTTGACCATCGTCAGCATGTGGCCCTTCTGGCCGCCATAGCTGCTCTCCGCCTCCACGTCGGGGAACTTCGGCAACCGCTTCAGCGCCTTCGCCGCCTTCTGCTCGGTGATGTCGTCGACCTCCACCATCGAGTTCAGCACGTAGGTGTAGCGCTCGCGCAGACGCTGCTTGGCGTCCTTGCCGTTGGCGGGATCGAGACCCGAGGGGTTGTTGAGGACGCTGGCCAGCACCGCGGATTCGCGCAGGTTGAGGTCTGCCGCGCTGACCCCGAAGTACTGGTTGGCCGCTGCCTCGGCGCCGTAGGCGCCGCGACCGAAGTAGATGGTGTTGAGGTAGCCCTGCAGGACCTCGGCCTTGCTCTGCTCGCGCTGCACCTTGAGCGAGAGGATCGCTTCCTTGATCTTGCGGGTGTAGGAGCGCTCCTGGGTCAGGTAGAGGATCTTGACGTACTGCTGGGTGATGGTCGAGGCGCCCTGCTGGGAGTTACCGCTGGCGTTGCTGAACGCCGCGCGCAGGATCCCCTTCGGGTCGATGCCGTTGTCGGTGTAGAACGAGCGGTTCTCAGCCGCGACGACGGCGTTCTGCAGGTCCTCGGAGATCTCGTCGAGCGTGACGATCTCGCGCAGCTGGGTGGCGAAGCTGCCGAGCTCCTCCTTGCCGTCGTCGTAGTAGACGAAGCTGGTCTCGGTGAGGAACTCGGAGTTCGGCTCGGGGATGTCGATCGTCTTGTAGAGGAAGAGGAAGCCTCCGACGGCCAGCAGACCCATCACCAGGCCGGAGACCAGGACGAAGACCAGGCCCCGCGTGAGGCGCTGCTTCCACGAGCGCTGCGGCCGGTTCCGGAAGGTCAGCCGTTCGGCCCAGGTACGGCCCTGTCCGCTGACCACTCTCTTGCCTGCCACGTTCACCTCAGGATGTTCTTCGAATATGTCGGCGCCCGTGGCCCGGCGGGGCACACGACGGCGTGCCCGACGGTGCCGGGCTGACCAGCACGCGGGGGCGCGCAATGATCGATCGTACGGCCCGGCGCGTAGTCGGGACGAATAGCAGTTCCGCGCGTCCGGCCGGCTCGACCGTCGAGGCGGTGCGCTCACCTGGTAGTCACCGCGACGCGTCGCGCCAATACGTCCGAACTTTCTAGTTGCTGGATATATCGCTACGATACGTCGCATGGCACGCCGCGCAGAGACCATCGAGCTCGCAGTCCTCGGACTGCTGCACGAGGGACCCATGCACGGCTACGAGCTGCGCAAGCGGCTCAACCTGATGCTCGGGTGGGGTCGGGTGCTGTCCTACGGCTCGCTCTACCCGACGCTCAAGAAGATGCTGCGTGGTGCCCTCATCGAGGAGACCTCGTCGACGCTGGCCCCGGTCTCGCGTCGACCCCGCATCGTCTACCAGGTCACCGACGCCGGCACGGCCGAGTTCGAGCGGCTGATGACCGAGGTCGGTCCCACGGCGTGGGAGGACGACAACTTCGGCATCCGTTTCGCCTTCTTCGGTCGCACCGACATGGAGATCCGACTGCGGGTCCTCGAGGGACGTCGTACGCGGCTCCAGGAGCGGCTCGACCGCATCCAGCAGCAGCTCTCGATGACCGAGCAGGAGGTCGACCGGTACTCCGCCGAGCTCCAGCGCCACGGGGTCGAGTCGGCCGAGCGGGAGGTCCAGTGGTTGTCGGATCTCATCAACGCCGAGCGCAGCCAGCAGGCCAACCCGCCGGCCCAGCCGCAGACCTAGCCACACGCCATACCAGCAGATCTCAGCACCACATCCAGTCAGCACCACTCAGGTAGCACCACTCCAGCAGTGACTAAGGAAGGAATCCCACATGGGTTCGGTACGAGTAGCAATCGTGGGAGTCGGCAACTGTGCGACGTCCCTGATCCAGGGCGTCGAGTACTACAAGGACGCCGACCCCGAGGCCACCGTCCCCGGGCTCATGCACGTCATGTTCGGTGACTACCACGTGCGCGACGTCGAGTTCGTCGCCGCGTTCGACGTCGACGACAAGAAGGTCGGCAAGGACCTCTCCGAGGCCATCAACGCCTCCGAGAACAACACCATCAAGATCGCCGAGGTCCCCACGATGGGTCTCGACGTCCTGCGCGGACCGACGCTCGACGGACTCGGCAAGTACTACCGCCAGACGATCGAGGAGTCCGGCGCCGAGCCGGTCGACGTCGTCCAGGCGCTCAAGGACGCCGAGGTCGACGTCATGGTGTCCTACCTGCCGGTGGGCTCCGAAGAGGCCGACAAGTTCTACGCCCAGTGCGCGATCGACGCCGGCGTCGGCTTCGTCAACGCCCTGCCCGTCTTCATCGCCTCCGACCCCGTGTGGGCCAAGAAGTTCGAGGACGCCGGCGTCCCGATCGTCGGTGACGACATCAAGAGCCAGGTCGGTGCCACCATCACCCACCGCGTGATGGCGAAGCTGTTCGAGGACCGCGGCGTCGCGCTCGACCGCACCTACCAGCTCAACGTCGGCGGCAACATGGACTTCAAGAACATGCTCGAGCGTGAGCGTCTCGAGTCCAAGAAGGTCTCCAAGACCCAGGCCGTGACCTCCAACCTGACCGGTGAGCTGGCCGACAAGATCGACTCGCGCAACGTCCACATCGGCCCGTCCGACTACGTCGCCTGGCTCGATGACCGCAAGTGGGCCTACGTCCGCCTCGAGGGTCGCGCCTTCGGCGACGTGCCGCTCAACCTCGAGTACAAGCTCGAGGTCTGGGACTCGCCCAACTCGGCCGGCATCATCATCGATGCCCTGCGCGCCTGCAAGATCGCCAAGGACCGCGGCCTGGGTGGCCCGATCATCTCGGCGTCGTCCTACCTGATGAAGTCCCCGCCGGTCCAGATCGAGGACACCGAGGGTCGTCGTCGCGTGGAGGCGTTCATCCGCGGCGAGGAGTGACCACTCCCGCACCCTGATCCATCACCACCCCGCCGTCCTCTTCTGGGCGGCGGGTTGGTGCTTTTTTCGGGGTCGGGATCCCACAATTGTGGAGTTTGGACCGACCCAAGCCGCCCCGCGCAAACACCGGGCCGGAGAAGAGCCTCACGGCGCCGAACGAACCGCCCCGGGGTATCGCTCGGACGAGACATCGTGCTGCGCCGACATCAAGACGCCGTGAAGTTTTGACCAAAAGCGTAACGCGCGGGTCCGGGCGGTCGTTTGCTGATCGTCCGGACCCCAAGCTTCTTGACCTCTCGAGGACTCTTCATGCTGCCTGTACGACCCCCGGCTTCATCCCTACCCCGCAGGATCGCATCCAGTACGGCGCTGCTCACCGCCCTGGCCACACTCCCTGTCCTTGCCGCGACCGGCGCCGCCGATGCCGCCGCGACCCACACCCGCGGCACTGCCTCCGCAGCGCTGACCCCGGCCACCTCGGTGGCCAAGAACGCCCTCAGCGTCTCCTTCGACGACGCCACGACCTCGCTGCGTCGGGGCACGGCCTTCGACGTGAGCGGCACCGTGCGCTCCGCCGCCGCTGTCCTCGCCGCGGCGAAGAAGAAGGATGCGTCCCCGGTCGCCGGCGTGCCCGCGACCTTCACGCTCACGGTCGTCGCGCCCGACGGTGAGGTCCTCGGCACCCAGGACGTCGCCACTGACGACGCCGGTGCCTTCCGCACCACCGTCCCGGCCGGCATCACCCGCAGCATCGCCGACGAGGCCGCCATCACGCTCGCGCTGCGTGCCCTCGACGCGACCGACGCGTCGGGCAACCGCACCGCCGACGCCGGCTCCGCTCCCGTCGCGCTGCAGGCCTCAGCCGGCGGCCTCGACCTGAGCAACAGCTTCGTCTCCTCCGTCGGCTGGGTGAAGCCCGGCGAGGACTACCCCTCCACCATCCGGGTGAGCAACCCCGCCCTGACCCCGGTCCTCGGCGCCAAGGTGACGGTCAACGCCCCCACGGGCACGACCTTCCTCACCGCCAGCCCGAGCACCGGCACCCGCACCATCGGCGGCAGCAAGGTCGTCTGGACCCTGCCGACCGTTCCGGCGGCAACGCCCGACGGGCCCGGCGTGGCCACCCTCGTGCTGGAGAACAAGACCGACCTCGCGTCGCAGGAGCCCACCATCGTGTGGCGCGACCTCTCCACGACCGCAGTGCTCGAGGTCGGGGCAGCCACGGCTGAGGCCACCTCCCACGGTCCGAAGGTGATCCCGCCCAGCGACGTCTACGACACCGCTCGCTACGGCGACCGGCCTTTCCCGATCATCCCGGTGCAGTACACCGACCGGGCCTACCTCGCCGGCCACACGGGCGAGACGCTGGCCGACAAGATCAACTCCCCTGACATCGCCGGCTCGACGTTCAACCTGTTCCAGGAGATGTCGCTGGGTCAGCTGTTCCCCGACGGCACCGTGCCGTCGGTCGGCAAGGCCACGGCGGACTTCACCTACGCGCCGGGCTTCCCCTTCACCAAGACCGTCCCCGGCCAGACCTGCACGGGCACGACCTACAGCGATCTCCCGTTCTCCGTTGCCGGTACGCCCCTCTACCCCGAGCGGATCACCGACGGCGTCTACAACCTGCCCGGCCAGACCCAGTACTACGGCGCTGACTCCAACGGCTCCGCGGTCATCGGCGGCGTCGCCGGCGTCGGGGCCCTGCAGAACATCGACTCCGGCTGTGGCCCCACGGGCAAGCTCGTCGCCGATGCTGCGGCCCTGGCCGACCCGGAGACCGACTACTCCGACTTCGACACCGACAAGGACGGCCTCGTCGACTTCTTCATGGTCGTCTTCGCCGGCTGCGGCGGCAACGGTGGCTCCCAGCTCGGGGTCTGCACCGACGACCCGCAGGACGCTGCCCCGTACGACAACATCTGGCCGCACTCCTCCTCGCTCGAGGGCGCCTACAGCGACCCGGTGACCAAGCTTCCGGGCTACGTCACCGACGACCAGCTCAAGGACCTCGAGGGCTTCCCGCTCTGGTACACCGACACGACGTACACGACCAAGACCCGCGACGACCTGGGCGATGCCCTCAAGGTGTTCGTCCGCGTGGGCCCGTACAACGTCAACCCCGAGACCGCCATCGACAAGGCCTCGGTCATCTCCCACGAGTACGGCCACTCGCTCGGTCTGCCGGACTTCTACTCCACCGGCACCCGCGACACCTACGGCGACTGGAACCTGATGGCGACCGACAAGTCGCAGAACATGGATGCCTTCTCCCGCCAGGAGCTCGGCTGGGTCGTCCCGCGCGTCCTCGAGCCCGGCACCACGCAGGTCTCCGGCTTCAAGAACTCCAAGTTCGACACCGGCACCATCACCTGGCAGACGCCGGATGGTGACGCCTACACGCTCGAGCAGGGCGTTGACGGCACGGTCCACAACTCGGAGATGTACGTCGCCAAGCTCCCCGGCCGCACGCTGCTGGAGACCGGCGCCTTCGACACCGGCGAGAAGGCCACCCCGTCGCACCTGTGGTGGTCGGGCTCCGGCAACGACTTCGGCTGCGCCCCGACCGGCGGTCGCAACTTCGACCTCGCGATCCCGGCTCTGCGCACGCTGCCGGCCGGTACCCCGGTCGAGCTGCAGTTCAAGTCACGCTGGAACATCGAGTGGGACTACGACTACGGCTTCGTCCTGACGACCACCGACGGCGGCTCGACCTACACGTCCAACGAGTCCAACGAGGGCTACACCACCTCCGCGACCGGCGTCCCGGTCGGCAACCCCAACCAGGTCGGCTGCCTGTCGACCTACGACAACGGTCTGACCGGCTCGAGCGGCTCCTACGAAGCGGGCACCCAGGACGTCGACCGGCTCGCCGGCGAGAACCCCGACCCGGTGTTCCTCTCCGACAGCTACGACATCAGCGAGCTCGCCGGGGCCCAGCAGGGCGCCCTGCGCTTCTCCTACGCCACCGACCCCGGCCTGGCCCTGCCCGGCTGGTTCATCGATGACGTCAAGGTCGTCGCCACCGTCGACGGTGAGGACCAGGTCCTCTACACCACCGACTTCGAGTCCTCCGGCAAGCCCGGTGACCCCGAGGTGTTCAACGGCGGGTGCAAGGAAGACCTGGCCGTGGCCACCTCGTGCACCAAGGGCTGGACCTACCTCCAGGCCGGTGCCGACAGCCCGCAGGACCACGCCTACTACCTCGAGATGCGTGACCGCTCCGGCTTCGACTTCGACGGCAAGGGCGAGATCGACCGGACCGCGATCGGCTTCGAGGCCGGCCTCTCGCTGATCTACACCGACGAGGCGCACGGTTACGGCAACGCCGGCACCGACGACCCGCCGGCCCAGTCGCCGCTCGACGCCGTGCCCACGGCGGGATCGTCGTCGCCCAACCTGAACGACGCTGCCTTCAAGCCCACGACCGGGCGTGCGACGTTCAGCGACAACTCCGCGACCCCGCACATCGACAACTACCTGGACCCCAACTCGGAGTCCGGGAACTGGACCTTCGACTACAGCTGCCTCGACTTCGACGTCACCGCGATGAGCGGCGACGATGCGGCACCGGTCAGCAACCTCACCGGCGATGTCACCTTCAACCTCGGCACCGGCTGCGGTGAGTTCAACTACGGCTACGTGCCGGAGGTCGCCCCGGTCAACACCGCGCCGACCGCCGTCGCCACGGCGACGCCCAACCCGGCCACGACCGGTCAGACCGTCTCGTTCGACGGTCTGGGCAGCACCGACGCCGAGACCCCGAACGAGCTCGACTACCTGTGGGACTTCGGTGACAGCACGGCCAAGACCTCCGGCCCGACGGTCACCCACGCCTTCCTCGAGGCCGGTACCTACGACGTCAAGCTCAAGGTCACCGACCTGCAGGGTCTCCAGGACACCGTCACCGTCCCGATGACCGTGACCGGCGAGACGGTGGAGAACACCGCCCCGACGGCCAAGGCGAAGGCAACCCCGTCGAACGCCGAGGTCAGCGAGCAGGTCGAGCTGAGCGCCGAGGGCTCCACGGACGCGGAGACCCCCAACTCGCTCACCTACGTCTGGGACTTCGACAACGGCGGCACCACCAGTGACGCCACGACGCGCGACGTCACCACGTCGTACGCCGAGGCCGGCGAGTACGACGCCAAGGTCACCGTCACCGACGGCCAGGGCCTCAGCGATGTCGCCACGGTCACGGTCACCGTCACCGAGACGGGGACGACGGTCGACACCACCGACCCGACCGCGGTCGCGCAGGTCAGCCCGCGCAAGGTCTTCGTGGACCGGCCCGTCAGCCTCGACGGCTCGGACAGCTCCGACGACACCAGCGCGTCGGACGACCTGGTCTACTCGTGGAGCCAGGGCGACGGCGGCAGCGCCGTCGACGCCACCGGCGAGACGGCAACGGTCACCTATGCCGAGCCCGGCGTCTACACCGTGGAGCTCACGGTGGCCGACGAGGCCGGCAACACCGCGACCGACACCAAGAAGGTCCGCGTCCTGCGCTACGTCCCGTGCAGCAACGACGAGGTCGACCGGGTGGGCTGGAAGATCAAGCGGGGTGCCTCCTCACCGCGCGGCGGCTTCTGCAAGACCGTCGGCAAGCGCAAGGCACCCCACGAGGTCACCTACACCTTCAAGGGCCAGGCTCTGCAGATCCTGATCGGCAAGGCCAGCAAGGGCGGGTTCGCCAAGGTGCTCATCGACGGCAAGTCGAAGAAGCAGCTCAACTTCCGCACCAAGAACGCCGGCCAGCCGATCGAGTTCAAGAGGCTGCGCACATACGGCAAGCTCGGTGGGGGTACGCACACCGTGCAGCTGGTGATGAAGAAGACCAAGCCGAAGGCCAAGCACCAGGGCTACGTGGCCGGATTCGTCGTGCGGCGCTGAGGGGTCAGCGACGCACGATCGTCGCCCGCTGAGGGGTCAGCGGGCGGCACCGGCGATGTCCTGTGAGGGGATGTCGCCAACGTGAGACCCCCGTCCGGAGCGCAGCGGTTGCTCCGGGCGGGGGTTCTTTCGTGCCCGCTCAGACGCCTCGGAGCGCAGGGGGCACCCAGCGCCCGGTGACCGGGCGTGCCGGTATCTACGCGGGATCAGACGCTGCGCGCGGCCCACCAGGCGCGGAGCGCGGCCGTGGCGGCCTCGCGGTCCAGCGGACCCTGGTCGAGGCGCAGCTCCAGCAGGTAGGCGTAGGCCTCGCCGACCTCGCGCCCCGGTGCGAGGTCGAGGATCTCCATGATCTGGTTGCCGTCGAGGTCAGGCCGCAGCGCCGCGAGCTCCTCGGCCTCAGAGAGGTGAGCGATCCGGGCCTCGAGCTCGTCATAGGTACGACGCAGCCGCTCGGCCTTGCGCTGGTTGCGGGTGGTGCAGTCGGCCCGCGTCAGGATGTGGAGCCGTTCGAGCTGAGCGCCGGCGTCGCGGACGTAGCGGCGTACGGCCGAGTCGGTCCACTCGCCCGAGCCGTAGCCGTGGAAGCGCAGGTGCAGCTCGACGAGCAGGGACACCGCCTCGATCTCGTCGCGGGAGAAGCGCAGCGCCTTCATCCGCTTGCCGGTGATCTTGGCCCCGACCACGTCGTGGTGGTGGAAGGTCACGGTGCCGTCGTCGACGAAACGGCGCGTCCGGGGCTTGCCCACGTCGTGCATGAGGGCCGCGAAGCGCGACACGAAGTCGGGTCCTCCGTCGGGCAGCCGCGACTCGAGGTCGATGGCCTGCTCGAGAACGGTCAGGGTGTGCTCGTAGACGTCCTTGTGGCGATGGTGCTCGTCGCGCTCGAGCCGCAGGGCAGGGAGCTCGGGAAGCACCAGGTCGGCCAGTCCGGTCTCGACGAGCAGGGTGAGCCCGAGCCGGGGGTGGGGGGCGCAGATCAGCTTGACGAGCTCGTCTCGGATCCGCTCGGCCGAGATGATCGTGATGCGCTCGGCCATCGCGGTCATGGCGGCCACCACCTCGGGAGCGACGCTGAAGCCGAGCTGGGCGGCGAAGCGGGCGGCACGCAGCATCCGCAGCGGATCGTCGCCGAAGGAGTCCTCGGGGCGACCGGGGGTGCGCAACACCTGGTCGGCCAGGTCGGCGATCCCGCCGAAGGGATCCTCGAAGGCGCGACCAGGAAGGCTCACTGCCATCGCGTTGACGGTGAAGTCGCGGCGCCCGAGGTCACCGGCGAGGTCGTCACCGAAGGCGACCGTCGGGTTGCGCGAGGTCGGGTCGTAGCTCTCGGAGCGGTAGGTCGTCACCTCCACCACCCACTCGCCGCGGCGGGCACCGATGGTGCCGAAGTCGCGGCCCATGTCCCAGAGCCCGCCGTCGCCCCAGACCCTCAGGAGCTTCTCGGTCTGCTCGGGGCGCGCCGAGGTGGTGAAGTCCAGGTCGTGGTGGGAGCGGCCGAGCATCGCGTCCCGGACGGGCCCGCCCACCAGGTGCAGCTCGTGGCCTGCCTCGGCGAAGAGCCGGCCGAGGCCGTCGAGCACCGGGGCCAACCGGTCCAGCTCGTGGGCCACCCGTGCTTGCACCTCGACCATCGACAGCGGGGCGGCGGCAGGACGAGACGACGGGGAAGGCACGGCGCGGAGTTTACGGCGCCCCGGCCGATACCCTCTCCTCGTGGTCGGTCCCCATCTCTTCCTGCGCGCCCTCGCGGCGCGATCAGGACCGGCGACCGTCGGCGTCACGCTCGGACTACCCCTCGCGCTCTCGTTGTCCCCCGCGGCCGTTGCCGCCACGTCCGACACGGTCACCGCGGCCGAGCCGGTCGTTGCTCGGACCGCCGTGCACGCGGCATCGGTCCCGGTGGAGCCTGACCTGGCCCCCCTGCGCGTCAAGATCTCCTCGATGTCGAAAGCGACCCTGCCCCGGCGTGGCTCCATCAAGCTGCGCGGCACGGTCACCAACCGCAGCGACGTGACGTGGACGACGGTCAAGCTCTACACGTTCCTGGGCGCCGACCTCGCGCCGATGACCGACCCCGCTGCTCTCGATGCGGCGATGGACGTGCCCTACGACGACCAGGTCGGTGAGCGGCTCGTCAACGTCGGCGAACCCGGACTGATCGAGGTGCTCGAGCCGGGCGAGTCGGCGTCGTACGTCGTCAAGGTGCCGGTCGACTCGTTCGACTTCCCCGATCCCGAGCAGCCCGAGCCCGGCGTCTACTGGTTCGGCATCCATGCCCTCGGCCAGGGAGGTGCGCTGGCCCGCGACACCATCGCCGACGGGCGCGCCCGCACGTTCCTGCCCGTCGTGGCGCGTGATGCCAAGAAGGTCTCGACTGCCCTGGTCGTGCCGATGGTGCACCGGATCCGCTACGACAGCGACGGTTCGCTCGCCAACGAGGAGCGCTGGGCAAAGGTCCTGGCGCCCTCGGGTCGCCTCCACGACCTCCTCACGCTGGGCGAGCGCGCGGCCGAGGCCGGGGTGCCCCTCACCTGGCTCGTCGACCCCGCGCTGCTGGACGCCGTCGGTCAGCTGGCCGACGGCAATGCCCCGCGGTCGCTGGGCGCCACCGCCCCCGGATCCCCCGACGAGCTCACCGAGCAGCCCACCACCGACCCCGCAGACCCGGACGACCCCGCCTCGACCGGCACGACCCAAGCCAGTCCCGGAGACGGCGACGGCGACACCGGCAGCGACAGCGACACCGACGACGAGCCCGCATCCGCGGCCGTCCAGGCCGCGCGCGACTGGTTGCCGCAGGCGACCCCGCTGCTGCGCCGCGCCGAGGTCCTGGCCCTGCCCTATGGAGACGTCGACATCGGAGCCGCCCTGCGTGTCGATCCCGCGCTGCTCGATCTCGCCCGTGCCCAGCAGAGCACCGTCCTGGCCGACCTCGGCATCAGGACCCGGCCCGTGAACGCCGCCCCAGGGGGCTTCGTCACCGCCGCCACCGCAGCCGCCGCTCCGGACGGCGTCCCCCTCCTGGTCAGCGACCGCTTCGTCCCGACACCCACATCGGGGGTCGCCGGCCTCGGCGGAAGCGAGCTCATCGTCACCTCGTCGGGTGCCTCCCAGGGCAGTCCCGGGCCGGGCCGTCCCAAGACCGCGGTGGGCCTGCGTCAGCGGCTGCTCTCCGAGGCCGCCGTGCGCACCGTTCCCTCGCCGGACCCCCAGGCGTCGAGCATCACCCCGCCACTCGTGGTCGTCCTTCCCACCGACTGGAAGCTCTCCACCGCCGAGGAGTTCTTCGACGGCATCGCCCCTGACTGGGTTGCCTTCGGGACCCTCGACGACGCGGTGGGCACCCGCGCCGTCCAGCAGGTCTCCCCCGACGACCTCCGTGAGGTCAACGACCGGCGTGAGGTCGACGCCGAGACCTTCGCCGCGGCCCAGGAGCTCATCGACACCGGCGACACGTTGCAGCGGGTGCTCGTCGAGAACACCAGCCTCGGCGCCCGGATCACCGAGGAGGCGCTGAGCGGCCTCTCCTACTCCGTACGAGGCAACCAGCAGGTCGCCCGCAACGCGCTCGCCCTGTCGCGAGACTGGCTGGTCGCGCGCCTGGGCTCGGTGCAGATCACTGCCTCGTCCGGCGTGACCCTGTCCGGCGACTCCGGGACGTTCGTGGTGACGTTGATCAACGACCTCGACGAGATCGTGCGAGTCAGCATCACCGCCTTGACCGACCCGGAGCTGACGATCGACGCCGTGGAGCCCCTCGAGCTCGGGCCCGGCAGCCGCACCAGCGTCCTGCTCACCGCGACCACCACCACCAGTCGGGTCCACAACGTCACGTTGCTCGTCACCGACGCGCGGGGAGCGCCCCTCGGCGCCTCCGAGCAGCTGCCGGTCCGCTCGGTCCTGGTCAGTGACGTCATCTGGGTGATCATCGGGGTCGGCGTCGGCACCCTCTTCCTGGCCATCGGGCTGCGCCTGCGCCGCCGCCTGCTCGCGTCCCGTCGCCGGGGAGCGGAGGCGACGTGAGCGACGACCCCGCGGTGAAGGCGGTCAGCGACCCGACAGCGGAGTCTCGCGCCGAGCAGTCCAGCGTGTTGTCCTCCAGCGCGGTGATGGCGGCAGGCACCCTGGTGTCGCGGATGAGTGGCTTCGTGCGCTCCGCGCTCCTTGCCGCCGCCCTCGGGGCGAGCCTGCACGCGGATATCTTCACGATCTCCAACACCATCCCCAACATGCTCTACATCCTGTTGGCCGGCGGCGTGTTCAACGCCGTCCTCGTGCCTCAGCTGGTGCGTGCGATGCGCAACGACGAGGACGGCGGGGAGGCCTACACCAACCGGATCGTGACCCTGGCCGCCGTTTTCCTGCTGGCCGTCACCGTCGCCCTGGTCGCCTTCGCGCCATCGGTGATGTCGCTCTACCTCGACCGACGGTTCGACGACCCGGCCCTGTCCGAACAGCTGGCGTCGGTGATCGCCTTCGCCCGCTACTGCCTGCCTCAGGTCTTCTTCTACGGGATGTTCGTGCTGGTCGGACAGATCCTCAACTCGCGTGGCGTCTTCGGGCCGATGATGTGGGCGCCGATCGCCAACAACGTGATCTCGGTGGCGACCCTGATCATCTACCTGTTCGTCTTCGGGCCGGCGCGCGATGCCGAGCAGTTCGCCGGCTACTCCTCGAGCCAGGAGCTCCTGCTGGGCCTCGGCTCCACGCTGGGCATCGCGGCCCAGCTGTTCATCCTGGTGCCCTACCTGAAGCGGGCCGGCTTCACGTTCCGTCCGCGCTTCGACTTCCGCGGTACCGGGCTCGGCCACACCTTCCGACTCGGCGTGTGGACGGTGCTGTTCGTCATCGTCAACCAGATCGCCTACACCGTCGTAGTACGCCTCGCCTCCGGCGGTACGGCCGGCGCCGGTCTGCCGGGACCAGGAGCCGAGGGCACCGGCTACACGGTCTACTCATCGGCGTTCCTGATCGTCATGGTCCCGCACTCGATCATCACCGTCTCGTTGGCGACCGCGATCCTGCCCCGCCTCTCGGCCCGCGCAGCCGACGGAGACCTGCGCGCCCTCGGCGCGACGCTGGGCTCCACGCTCCGCACGGCCCTGGTCGTGGTCGTCCCCGTGGCAGCACTCCTGCCCCTCGTGGCCCTCGATGCGGCTCACGTGATCTGGGGCTACGGCGCTGCTGCCGACGCCTTCAGCCGCTACGCCCCCTCCCTGGCCCTCTTCGGACCGGGGCTGATCTTCTTCACCGTCCACTACCTGATGCTGCGCGGCTACTACGCGCTCGAGCTGACCCGCACGGTCTTCTTCATCCAGTGCGCGGTCGCGGTGGTCAACATCTCCGTCGCGCTCGTGCTCGTCGCATCCACGGGCCCCGAGCGCACCTCGCCCGCCCTGGTGCTGGCCTATGCGGCGTCGTACGCCGTCGGCTCGCTGATCTCCTACCTCTCCCTGACCCGGCGCCTGGGCGGGCGTGGAGCGCTCCAGGGCCGTCAGACGCTGCGCTTCCTGGTGCGTCTGGCCTGCGTCGTCGTCGGCTCGACGGCGGCTGCCGGGCTCGTCGCTCTCGGCTTCGGGGCCTGGGACGGCGCCGACTCCAGCCTGGCTGCCGCGTTGGGCCGCGCGGCCCTGGTCACGGCCATCGACGTCGCGGCGTTCGTGCTGCTGGCCAAGATCTTCCGCCTCACCGAGGTGACGTCGGTGATCTCGCAGGTCTCGAGGCGTCTGTCGTCCGGACGTGGGGCCTGACTGCGCCCTAAGATGTAGGCCTAGCCGACCCGACCGAGCGAGGAGGGAGTCTGGTGCCGTACGCGACCCGGCCCGGGGACGTCCTCGCCGACCGCTACCGGCTCGTGGACCTCCTCAGCGAGAGTGGTGACGGCCGCTTCTGGCGGGCCCACGACCGGATGCTCGAGCGACACGTCGCGGTGCACGTCATCCGCGCCGACGACGTCCGCGCCGAGCGCCTCATGGAGGCTGCCCGGCGCTCCGCCACCGTCCTGGATCCACGGATCCTGCGGGTCCTGGACGCTGACGTGAACGACGACGTCTGCTACGTGGTCAACGAGTGGGGCTGGGGTGCCTCGCTCGACATCGTTGCCGCGGGCACCGGTCCGCTCGGTCCGCGCCGCTCGGCGTGGTTGATCTCGGAGGTGGCCGACTCCATCGCCACCGCCCACCGGGCCGGGGTGGCTCACGGTCGGCTGAACCCCGAGAACGTCATGATCGACCGGACCGGCGGGGTGCGCATCATCGGCCTGTGCGTCGACGCCGCCCTGCACGGCGTGTCCGACGCCGACCTGACGGACGACGTGGTCGACCTCGCGGGGCTGCTCTACTGCGCGATGACCGCGCGCTGGGCGGGTCAATCAGGTTCGATCGTCACGCCGGCGCCGCTCGAGCACGGCGAGGTTCTCCGGCCACGGCGCGTACGAGCCGGCATCCCCCGTCCCCTCGACAGTCTGTGCGACGAGATCCTGCACCCGCACGCCCGTCACCGCGAGCACGAGAGCCTGCCCTCCGACGCGCGTGGCATCGCCGACTACCTGGCCGACTACGTAGGCGACCCGACCGGGATGGCGCTCGCGCTGTTGTCCAGCACCCCGCCGGTGCTGCCCGACGAAGAGCTCGTCGTGCTCCCGCAGGTGCCCGAGCTGTCGCCGTACGACCTCGTCCCGGGCGGAGCCACGCCCGACCCTGTCGACGACCCTGTCGACGAGGGGGCCGACGAGGAGGCCGACGGCCGGACCCCGCCGTCGGGCAGGAGGCGACTCAGGTCGTCGAGGCCCTGGACGCCGCCCCCGAGAACGACCCGGTGCCGGCCGACCAGCACCACGATGCGCCGGTCGTGGACGAGCCCCCCACCCGGGCGCGCTCCGCGGTCGACAGCTCCCAGGAGGACCTCCCCACCCAAGCAGGCCTGCCCATCTTCGGTCCCGATGGTGACGACGTTTCCTGGTTGGAGCGGCGCTCGAGCCCTCCGCCTCCGCCGCCGCCCTTCGAGAAACCACCGGAGCGCCCGCTGTTCGCGCCCGAGCCCACCGACGGAGCCCCGACGCGCCATCCCCGGCCCGGCAGTGCCGCGGCGGCCGCAGCAGCTCCCGCCCCGACCCCGTCCGGGTCGGCCACCACCCGCCCGCGCGGCGACTACTGGCCCTGGGAGTCCAACACCGGCACCGGTGTGGGCGTCGGCTTGGGCTCCGGGCTGGTCGACGGCCGCGGCCTCACCAGCAGCACCGTGCTCCCCGTCGTCGAGGACGGCCGGGTGCCGGGACGGTCCTGGTTCCGCCTCGGCGCCGTGCTGTCGGTGGTCGTCCTCCTCGTGGTAGCCGTGATCATCGTGATCACCCTGGGTCGAGGGCCTTCGACGCCGCAGGCACCCGAGGCCGACGACTTGATCGAGCCGGTTGCCTCCTCGCCGCTCGACGCGGTGAGCGCCACCGCCTTCGACCCGCTCGGCACCGACGGCGAGGAGAACGACGACGAGGCAGCCAACGCCGTGGACGGCGACGTCGCGACGAGCTGGGGCACCCAGAGCTACAACGACCAGTTCGGGCCGCCCCCCGGCCTCAAGACCGGGGTCGGCCTCGCGCTCGACCTCGACGGCGAGCAGGCTGTGACCAAGGTGAAGGTGACCTTCATCGGGGCTCCGACCCAGGTGGCGCTCTACCTCACCGACAGTCCCCCCACCAGCGTGGCCGACCTGACGCCCGCGGCCACGTCCCGGGCCCGGCGCACCTCGGCGGTGTTGAAGCTCCCCGAACCGACCACGGCGAGCCATGCCGTCATCTGGTTGACCTCCCTGCCTGCCGAGGGCTCGATCTTCCGCGGCCGCGTCGCCGAGATCGTCGTACAGGCGGCGACCCGGCCATGAATGGCTCCGACGCCGCCCCGGGCGGCGCTCCGACCTACGCGCGCTCCGACACCGAGCTTCTCGCTGCCCACGTCGGCGGGGAGCACGATGCCTTCGGAGAGCTGTTCGTCCGCCACCGCGACCGACTCTGGGCGGTGGCGTTGCGCACGATGGGCAACCCCGATGACGCGGCCGATGGCCTGCAGGACGGCATGGTCGCCGCCTACCGGCGGGCCGCCTCGTTCCGGGGCGAGGCGCAGGTGACCACCTGGTTGCACCGGGTCGTCGTCAACGCCTGCCTCGACCGGCTCCGAGCGATGAAGGTGCGCCGGGCCGAACCCCTGCCCGACGACCTCGAGGAGTACGGCGGCCGCAGGGCAGCCGTCCTTGCCGGCGAGGACGACGACCCGGCCGAGGCCAGCGTGCGGGCCGAGCGCGCCCGTCAGGTCGCCGACGCCCTCGCCTCGCTGCACCCGGATCAGCGAGCAGCGATCATCCTGGTCGACCTCGAGGGCTACCGCGTGGCCGAGGTTGCCCAGATGCTCGAGTGCGCCGAAGGCACCGTCAAGTCCCGCTGCTCCCGCGGACGACGGCGCCTGGCCGTGCTGCTCGCCGACCTGGTGGCAGAGGAGCAGCCCGACCACCGCCCGGCAGGCGGCCCGGGGAACCAGAGCGGCCCGGCAGCCGTCCCATCCCCGAAGACGCCCCGCGGCCCACCGGCTCCGGAGGCTCCCTGAACCCTGGACCGGCCCCGACCGGATCCCCCACCCCGGTACTTGAGATGGTGAACCAGTGAAGTCCGACCACGACCCCGCGGTGTCTCCTGAGCAGGAGGCCCGGCTGCGCCGACTGCTGGCTCAGGCGCGCCACGCGGAGCCGATCCCGACCGACGTGGCGGCGCGACTCGACCGGGTCCTCGAGCAGCTCGAGGCCGAGGAGCCCGACCCCCATGCAGGGCGCAACCCGGTCGACCTCGCCGCGCGCCGACGACGCCGGGTGCGCACGCTCCTGGTGGCGGCTGCGGCCGTGGTGGTGGTCGGCATCGGCATCGGACAGGTGGTGCCCATCGGCCAGAGCTCGGACGATGCGGCCTCCACCTCCGACAGCGCCGGGAGCAGCGCCGAGTCGTTCGCGGACAATCGGAGCGCGGACTCTGACACCACCAGTGGCCTCGACGACTCGTCGGGCTACTCCCAGGCTGCTCCTGAGGGTGCCGAGACCGAGGTCGGCCCCCTCGGCTCGAACCCGCGTCCGCCGGTCCGGCTCACCTCTGAAGGTTTCGCGAAGGAGGCCGTCCGACTGCGCGAACGTCCGGGAGTCCGAGCGACCGCGGGGGCCGTGGTGCCCGCCGAAGCGTTGAGCGGTGCCGAAGACTTCGTCTGCGAGACCGCCGACTGGGGCCCGGGCAAGCTTCTCGCTGCGCTGTACGACGCCGTCCCCACGGTCCTGGCCTACCGCCCGGTCGCAGGCGCCACCCAGACCGTCGACCTGCTGCGCTGCGGCACCGGTGAGGTGCTGCGCTCCACGGTGCTGCCGGTCGAGCGCTGAGCCGCACCCGCGCCGCCCCACCCGGCCTCGCCGGGCGTCCAGATGGACGACTGCACCACAGCCGGGAATCCCACTCCCCTAGCATCTGTTCCCTCTGGTGAGGCCGAGAACGACCGACCTCACCGACCAGGTCCCAGGCCAACGAGGAGTGCAGCACCCCATGAGTGAGACCCGCAACGTGATCATCATCGGCTCCGGCCCGTCCGGCTACACCGCAGCCGTCTACGCCGCCCGCGCCAGCCTCGAGCCGTTGCTCTTCGAGGGCTCGGTCACCGCCGGCGGCGCCCTGATGAACACCACCGAGGTGGAGAACTTCCCCGGCTTCCGTGACGGCATCATGGGCCCGGCGCTGATGGACGAGATGCGCTCGCAGGCCGAGCGCTTCGGCGCCGAGATGATCGCCGACGACGTGATCGAGGTCGAGCTCGAAGGCGAGCTGAAGGTCGTGCGCACCGCGACGGACACCTACACCGCCCGCGCGGTGATCCTGGCGACCGGGTCGGGTTACCGCAAGCTCGAGCTCCCCAACGAGGACGCCCTCTCGGGCCGCGGAGTCTCCTGGTGCGCCACCTGCGACGGGTTCTTCTTCCGCGACCAGCACATCGCGGTCGTCGGCGGTGGCGACTCGGCCGTCGAGGAGGCGACGTTCCTGACGCGCTTCGGCTCGAAGGTGTCACTCATCGTGCGGCGAGACGAGCTGCGGGCCTCCAAGATCATGCAGGAGCGCGCCTTCGCCGACCCCAAGCTCGACATCATCTGGAACTCCGCCGTCGAGTCGATCAACGGCACCGAGAGCCTCGAGTCGCTGACCCTGCGCGACACCGTCACCGGGGAGACCCGTGACCTCGACGCCACCGGCTTGTTCATCGCCATCGGCCACGACCCCCGCTCCGAGCTCCTCAAGGGTCAGGTCGACCTCGACGAGAACGGCTACGTCATCGTGCAGCAGCCCGCGACGGCTACCAACCTCAGCGGCGTCTTCGCCGCCGGCGACCTCGTCGATCACCACTACCGCCAGGCGATCACCGCCGCCGGCACCGGCTGCGCGGCTGCCCTCGACGCCGAGCGGTTCATCGCCGACCTCGACCACGCCGCGGCGACGACTGCCGCTGCCGCGGTCTGACCGGCTGCGGGGAACAACACCCCCACCGGTGGCGTTCCACCAGTACTGCGGTCCCGAGCCGCCAGCTACATCAGCAGATCCTCATCTCTCAGAGCAGTCCAGGAAGGACATCACCATGGGCAACATCGCAGCCGTGACCGACGCCGAGTTCGAGGCGCAGGTCCTCAAGTCCGACCGTCCGGTCCTCGTCGACTTCTGGGCCGAGTGGTGCGGACCGTGCCGCCAGGTGGCCCCGATCCTCGACGAGCTCGCGGGCGCTCACGGCGAGAAGGTGAAGTTCCTGAAGATGAACGTCGACGAGAACCCCGTCACGCCGTCGTCCTACCGCGTCACCGGCATCCCGACGATCAACGTCTACCAGGGCGGCGAGGTCGTGAAGTCGATCGTCGGCGCCCGCCCGAAGGCCGCCCTCCTCAAGGAGCTGGCCGACTTCATCTGATCGCAAGCCGGACGAAGTCCGGACTTGCGATCGTCGGTGGTCGAGCAAGCCGTGCGACCGAGGAACGAGGTCGCAACCGGCGTGTCGAGACCCGGTGAGGTGCAGGCGAACGGCAACCAAGGCCAGCACCACGAGCACCACCCGAGAGGCCCCGCGCTAAGCGGGGCCTTTCGTCTGCCGCGACACCCGCCCCGACACGTTCCCGGTCTCCGGCACCTGCGCCGGCCGCACCACCCCCACCAGCCGCCCGAGCGCGGCCTCGACCTCATCGCGCCAGGTCACCGCCGAGCGGAGGTCCATCCGCATCCGTGGCGTGGTCGGATGCGGCCGCTGGGTGCGGAATCCGACCCGTGCGAGGAAGTCGTGCGGGACCAAGCAGGAGGTGCCCGGCCCGAGGGCCGGGCCGCGCCTCCCGAAGGCCTCGACCGCGCGGACCCCGCCGCGCTCGATGAGGTCAGCCGCCATCGCCTGCACCAGCCGGCGGCCCAGCCCGTGACCGCGGTGCTCGGGAGCCAGCGAGACCGCCGTGAGCAGGATTGCATCGGCGGAGACCGGTGCGGTGGCAAAGCTCGCGGCGCCGGGCACGAAGGCCGCGGGGGCATAGACGACGTAGCCGACCGCGACTCCGTCGACCAGGGCCACCCGCCCGCAGGATCCCCACTCGCGCAGGACCAGGGAGAGCCAGGCGTCCTTCTCGGCCGCGGCCTCGGTCTCGTCGCGCAGTCGGGCCCGTCGGACGGCGTCCAGCTCCCAGCGCGCGCATGACCCGCACGGCAGGTCGGCGGCGCGCAGCTCGGCGAGGCGATCCGGGGTGAGGCGGTCGATCGTGCGCACCTCACCAGTGTGCTCCTCGAAGTCGCCGGTGCACAGAGCATCGGTGATCCGGGCCGCCGACCCGTCCAAACCCCACAATTGTGGAGTTTTACCGGACGGCGCGGGAAGAACCTGTCAGAAGTCCACAATTGTGGAGCAAACGACCGGCCGAGGACGCGCCGATGGACCAGCGCCGGGGGACGCGGCCCACGAGACACCAGGCGACGCGCGCGGCGGTGACCTGCGAGGATGAGGCGCGTGCGCCAGATCCGACAGAGCAAGAAGCTTCTCGACGTCCGCTATGACGTGCGGGGTCCGATCCTCGTGGAGGCCCAGCGCCTCGAGGCCGAGGGTCACCGGATCCTGAAGCTCAACATCGGCAACCCTGCCCCGTTCGGCTTCGAGGCGCCCGAGGCGATCCTCTCCGACGTGGCCCACCACCTCGCGGAGTCGCAGGGCTACAGCGACTCCAAGGGCATTTACCCCGCTCGTACGGCCGTGGCGCAGTACTACCAGGGTCGTGGGCTGCGCGACGTGACGGTGGAGGACGTCTTCATCGGCAACGGGGTCTCCGAGCTCATCTCGATGGTCCTTCAGGCTTTTCTCGACGACGGCAACGAGATCCTGATCCCCGCTCCCGACTATCCCCTGTGGACGGGAGCCGTGACGTTGTCGGGCGGCACGCCGGTGCACTACCTGTGCGACGAGTCCGACGACTGGAACCCCGACCTGGCCGACATCGAGGCCAAGATCACCGAGAACACGCAAGGCTTGGTGATCATCAACCCCAACAACCCCACGGGGGCGGTCTACAGCAAGGAGATCGTCGCGGGGATGGTCGACATCGCCCGACGCCACGAGCTGGTGGTCTTCGCCGACGAGATCTACGAGAAGATCCTCTTCGAGGACGCGGTCCACCACCACGCCGCGGAGGCCGCCGGCAGCGACGTGCTCTGCCTGACCTTCAGCGGGCTCTCCAAGGCCTACCGGGTCTGCGGCTACCGGAGTGGCTGGGTGATGATCTCGGGCCCCAAGGAGATCGCGACCGACTTCATCGAGGGGCTGACGTTGGTCGCCAACATGCGGATGTGCGCCAACGTGCCGGCCCAGCACGCGATCCAGACCGCGCTGGGCGGCTACCAGTCGATCGATGAGCTGATCGTGCCTGGAGGGCGCTTCTACGAGCAGTCGATGCTCGCCCACCGCCTCCTCAACGAGATCCCAGGGGTGAGCTCGGTCAAGCCGCGCGGTGCGCTCTACTGCTTCCCGCGTCTCGACCCGGAGGTCTACAAGATCGATGACGACGAGGCGTTCGTCATCGACCTCCTGCGCGCCAAGAAGCTCTTGGTCACCCACGGCACCGGCTTCAACTGGCCCGATCCCGACCACTTCCGCCTGGTGACGCTCCCCGACGTCGCGATGCTGGAGGAGGCCATCGGCCGGATCGCCGACTTCCTGGCGACCCGCCGCTGACCCGACCGTCCTGAGCCCCCACTGCACCTCACCTGCCGACCACGCCTACGCCCCAGGAGCACCGCCATGCGCGACATCACCTACCCCCCCATCATCCTGGCGGCCAAGGCCGGCTTCCGGCTTCTGGGCCAGGACTTCCGCGTCACCGGCAGTGAGCACGTCCCGCGCAGCGGCGGGGTGCTGCTCGCCGTCAACCACATCGGCTACGTCGACTTCGTCTACGGCGGGCTGGCGGCCGACCCGTCCAAGCGGCTGGTGCGCTTCATGGCCAAGCGCGAGGTCTTCGACCACAAGCTGTCCGGGCCGTTGATGCGCTCGCTCCATCACATCGAGGTCGACCGTGGTGCAGGCCTCGCCTCCATGGAGCAGGCTCGCACCTACCTGGAGGCCGGCGAGGCCGTCGGCATCTTCCCCGAGGCGACCATCTCACGCTCGTTCGAGCTCAAGGAGTTCAAGACCGGCGCCGTGCGGATCGCTGCCGACGCCGGCGTGCCGCTGGTGCCGGTCATCCTGTGGGGCACCCAACGGATGATGACCAAGGGTCACGACAAGGACTTCTCCCGCGGCAAGACGATCTCGATCCGCGTCGGCGAGCCGCTGCGCCCCACCGGCGCCGACCCGGTGGCCGAGACCGCCGAGCTCAAGGCCGTGATGGCGAGGATGCTCGACGAGAGCATCCGCTCCTACCCCGCCGAGGAGCAGCCCCCCGGATCGTGGTGGCTCCCGGCCTCCTACGGCGGCAGCGCACCGACGCTCGAGGAGGCCGAGGCCCTCGACGCCCAGGAGAAGCGCGAGCGTGCCGCCAGGCGAGCGCAGAAGCGCGCTGACGACAAGTAGTCCAAACGATTGAGCAATAGATCGTTTTGTCGACTTATTGCTCAATCACCTGACGTCTGACCGGCTCCTTCGCGGTCGATGACGTCGACGATGCGCCGCAGGTCCTCGAGGGTCGCGAACTCGACGGTGATCTTGCCCTTGCGCTGCCCCAGATCGACCTTGACCCTGGTCTCCAGCCGGTCGGAGAGACGGTCGGCCAGGTCGACCAGGCCCGGGGCGGTCGGACGTCGTCGCTGGGTGCGGGTCTCGGGCCGCCCGGTGTCGCCTACCGCGACGATCTCCTCGAGAGCCCGCACGCTGATGCCTTCGGCGACCACCCGTGATGCCAACCGATCCTGGATCTCCGGATCCGCGACACTCAGCAGAGCGCGAGCATGTCCCGCGGAGAGCACACCGGCAGCGACCCGCCGCTGGACCGCGGGACTGAGCTTGAGCAGTCGCAGGGTATTGCTGATCTGAGGACGCGAACGACCGATGCGGCCCGCGAGCTCTTCGTGAGTGCAACCGAAGTCCTCGAGGAGCTGGGCGTAGGCCGAGGCCTCCTCCAGCGGGTTGAGCTGGCTTCGGTGGAGGTTCTCCAGCAACGCATCGCGCAGCATGTCGATGTCGTCGGTCTGGCGCACGATCGCGGGGATCGCGGTGAGTCCGGCCTGCTGCGCTGCCCGCCAGCGGCGCTCGCCCATGATCAGCTCATACGTGTCGTCACCGGCGGCTCGCACCACGATGGGCTGCAGCAGGCCGACCTCGGTGATCGAATGGACCAGCTCGGCCATCGCCTCCTCGTCGAAGACGGTGCGGGGCTGGACGGCGTTGGGCGTGATCGCTGCGATCGGGAGCTCAGCGAAGTAGGCGCCGGCCACCTCGACGAGACCCGTGGCCGGACGTTCCCCCGGCGCCTCCGTCCGGTCGACCTCAGCGCCATCGGCGCCGCCGGCCCCGGTGGTGCCCGATGCCGCTGAAGTCCCGTGACCCGTGCCGCTGAACCCTGTGCCGGTGCACCCTCAGGTGGGATTCCGCTGTCGGGGGTGCTGGTCGAGGGCGGCGCCGTGGGAATGAGCGAGCCCAAGCCGCGACCGAGGCCACGGCGGGCGGGGCTGGAAGCACTCATGAGCGCACTCCCCGCACGGCGATCTCGCGCGCTGCTTCGAAATAGCTGAGCGCGCCGGGCGAGCCGGGGTCATAGGTCATCACGGTCTGACCGTACGACGGAGCCTCCGAGACGCGCACCGAGCGGGGGATGGAGGTCCGCAGGACCTGGTCGCCGAAGTGCTCGCGCACCTCGGCCGCGACGCCCGCGGCCAGCCGGGTCCGCGCGTCGTACATCGTGACCAGGATCGTCGAGACGGCGAGCTCGGGGTTGAGGTGTGCACGCACCATGTCGACGGTCTCCAGCAACTGTCCCAGTCCTTCCAGGGCGTAGTACTCGGCTTGGATAGGGATCATCATCTCGTCGCCGGCGACAAGGGCGTTCAAGGTGAGCAGGCCCAGCGACGGCGGGCAGTCGATGAGGACGTAGTCGAACCGCTCCTCCCCCACCTCGCTCGCCGTACCGACCAGCGGATGCCCGTGGATGGCCTTGCGCAGCCGACCCTCGCGAGCCACCACGCTCACCAGCTCGATCTCGGCACCGGCGAGGTCGATCGTCGCCGGGACCACGAAAAGGCGCTCGAGGTCCGGGCACGGGCTGGCGACATCGGCCAACGGCTGACCCTCCACGAGGGCGTCGTAGGTCGAGGGGACGCCACGGTGGTGCTCGATGTTGAGCGCAGTGGAGGCATTGCCTTGAGGGTCGAGGTCGATGACCAGGACCCGCTGCCCGAGCTGGGCCAACGCGGCAGCGATGTTCACCGTCGAGGTGGTCTTCCCGACCCCGCCCTTCTGGTTGGCCACCACCATCACCCGGGTCGCTTCCGGGCGACGGAAGCTTTCGGTCCGTCCGGCCTCCTGGCGCGCCAGGATGCTGTGCTTGGCGGCCCGAGCGAGCGGGGTCGCTTCCGCGTCGTAGCCGTCGTCGAAACCGGCGAGGTCGCCGGCTGTTCGGATTGGCACGTCTGACTCCGTTTCACGTGGAACATCACTGCAGGCTGTGTCGACACCACTGTTTCACGTGAAACAGGGCTTCCCCGAGAAGCAGGGCAGTCGGCCTCAAACTGTGGAAACACGTCGCACACCCGAGTGGCGACGTGGATGGGCTGGATGCGGATGGGGATGGGGCTCGGGATGAGGCTAGGACCCGTGGGTCGGCCGTCGTGAGCGACGAGCGGAGACCGAGCGTTGACGGGGCTTGGTCGGTCGGGATGGTTTCCACGATACCGAGGTCGGGTCACTCCACGCGATGCGGACCACCCAGGTCGGCTCTGCCAGCCGACCCTCCCCCAGCTGCTGGACCCGAGCTGGCGAGCAGCCCTGCTTGCGCAACAGGTCCGAGGCTTCGGCCACCTCTTCCTCGACGCTGCTGCCCTTCATGGCGATCATCTCGCCGGTCGGAGCCACCAGAGGCAACGACCAGGCCATCAGCTTCGGGAGCGCGGCCACGGCACGCGACGTCACCACGTCGAACCGCTCGACGCCGTGCAGGGCATCGGCGCGTCCGCGAAGCACCGTGACGTTCGCCAGCTCCAGGTCAGCCACCACCTCGTCGAGGAATGTCGTCCGGCGCAACAGCGGCTCCACGAGCGTCATCGACACGTCCGGACGCATGATCGCCAACACCACGCCGGGCAACCCAGCCCCGGACCCGATGTCACACACGCTCGCTCCCTGCGGGACCACTTCTTCCAGGACAGCGCAGTTGAGCAGGTGGCGGTCCCAGAGCCGGGGCGCCTCGCGTGGGCCAATCAGGCCGCGCACGACTCCATCCGTGGCGAGGCGCTCGGCGAAGCGGACAGCGAGCGGCAAGCGCTCAGCAAAGACCCCCCGTGCCTCGTCGGGCACGGGGGGCGTCGCTGTTTCACGTGAAACTGAAGGATCGGTCATCGTGAGGGCCGAGCTCAGCTCGGAAGGACCACCACGAAGCGACGGGGCTCGACGCCCTCGCTCTCCGACGTCATCCCCAAGTCAGCGACCGCGTCATGGACGACCTTGCGCTCGAAGGGAGACATGGCGTCGAGCGAGACCGGCGCTCCGGTCTCCTTGGCCTTTGCCACCATCTGGGCAGCGAGCTCCACCAGCTCGGTGCGCCGCTGCGCGCGATGGCCGGCGACATCCAGCATCAACCGGCTGCGCTCCCCCGTCTCGCGGTAGACGGCCAGCCGGGTGAGCTCCTGCAGTGCCTCGAGCACCTCGCCGTCGCGACCCACGAGCATCTGCAGGTCGCCACCGACGATAGAGACGGCCGCGCGGTCGCCCTCGACATCCATGTCCAGGTCGCCGTCCAGGTCGGCGATGTCGAGAAGCTCCTCGAGGTAGTCCGCGGCGATGTCGCCCTCGGCTTCGAGCTGCTCGACCCGGCTACCACCGCGACGCGGGCGACTCCGGGGCAGCCGGCACATCCTGCACGCCCTCGGGCCGGCCTCGTCCTGTGCTGCCGCCTCGCTGGGCTGCTCCTGCGAAGGGGCCTCGGACTGGGTTTCTGCGTCGGCGCTCATCGCCCACCTCTCTGCTTCTTCTTGCTCGGGTTGGGGGTCCCGGCTACGCCGGATGATCCACCGGGCGCTGCCGGCTTCTCAGGACTGGTGGGGCTCTCAGCGCCGGTCTCGGCGCCGCAGTCAGCGTCGGGCCCCGCTCGGAGCCCGGGGCCGGCTCCGCCGGACGACGGGCCGAGCCGTTGACGTTGGCCTGACGCTGCGCCTTCGACTGCCGCTTGGGCTGCTGACGCACGGCCGGACGACGGTCCGTCTCCGGCTCGGGCTCGGGCTCGATCTCGCCGGAGGCGATGCCGTCGGCCAGCGCCTTCTCGGCGGTGCGCTCCTGCTTGGCCTTGAACGCGGGCGTGCCGGGAGCGGGGTTGTTGCGGATGACGTAGAACTGCTGGCTCATCGTCCACAGGTTCGAGGTCGTCCAGTAGAGCAGGACGCCGATCGGGAACGCGATGCCGCCGATACCGAAGACCAGCGGCAGCACGTAGAGCAGCATCTTCTGCTGCTGGGCGTACGGGCCGGAAAGCGCATCGGCGGGCATGTTCTTGCTCATCAGCTGGCGCTGGGTGAAGAACGTCGTCGAGGTCATCGCGAGACCAGGACCAGTGCCACGAGCATGACGCCGAGGTCGGGGGTGTTGCCCCAGGTCCGGGCATCCCAGAAGGACTCGTAGATCGGGACGACGCCGCCGATCTTGGCCTCGACCGAACTTCTCGGCCAGGTCCTTGGTCAGGAACCCGTGCGGCGTCGACTTCTTCGCCGCCTGGTCGAGGAGGCGGAAGAGCGCGAAGAAGATCGGCATCTGCAGCAGCAGCGGCAGGCAGGACGCGAACGGGTTGGTGCCGGCGTCCTTGTAGAGCTTCATCGTCTCTTCGCCGAGGCGCTGACGGTCGTGGCCGTACTTCTTCTGCAGCTCCTTGACCTTGGGCTGGATCAGCTGCATGTTGCGCTGCGACTTGATCTGCTTCACGAACAGCGGGATCAGCAGCGTCCGGATGAAGACCGTCAGACCGACGATCGACAGCGCCCAGGCCGTGCCGCCCTCGGCAGGCAGGCCGATGAGCACGAAGAACTTGTGGAACCCGATCAGGATCGCCGAGATCACGTAGTACAGCGGCGTCATGATGAAGCTGCCGATGGCTGAGAAGATTCCCACGTGGATCAAGCTCCTTGGTGGTGGTTCGCAGAGGGATCGCGCTCAGGAGGCGCCGAGTCGGCGGGTGTTGACTTCAGGGTCTTGCGGGGACTCAGACTTCGGCGGAACCTTGTCGACGCCGCCAGGCGCCCACGGGTGACAGCGTGCCAGGCGTCGCCCAGCCAGCCAGCTTCCCTTGATGCTGCCATGCACCTGCACGGCCTCGAGCGCGTACGCCGAGCACGACGGGTAGTACCGGCACACCTCGCCGTAGAGCGGGCTGATCGCCAAGCGGTAGAGCTTCAGGAAACCGATCAGCAGGTACTTCACTCGTCCCGCCCGCCCCACTCCGGGAAGATCCGCCCCAGGCACTGGTCCAGGTCACGACCCAGGCCCGCCGAGGACGATCCGGCTGCCGCAGGCAGAGCGCGCACCACGATCCGCGCACCGCGGCGGGAGCGGACTGATGCGCGCCCGCAGCAGGTGGCGCAGCCGACGCTTGACGCGGTTGCGCACCACCGAGTTGCCCACGGCCCGGCTCACCACCAGTCCGAAGACCGGCTCGCCCGCTCCCCCACGCGCTTCAGGGCGGCGTCGGCGAGCCCGCCGTCGAGCACATGGACGACGAGCGAGCGCGACGCAGCGCGCCGACCACGGCGCGTCACCTCACGAAAGGAGGAGGCATCGCCGAGACGGTTCGCTGCGGCCAGCACCTCAGGACTGCTGAGACTGCCGGGACCACTGGTGAGCAGGGGTCAGCACGGTGACCTGGCTCAGACGGCCAGGCTCTTGCGGCCCTTGCGGCGGCGATCCGACAGGATCGCGCGGCCGGCGCGGGTGCGCATGCGGAGGCGGAAACCGTGCACCTTGTGACGGCGACGGTTGTTCGGCTGGTAGGTGCGCTTGCTCACGACTAGAACTTCCTTCTCATGACGATGAGACCCAGCATCATGAGCTGAGCCCCCACTGCGGATCTGGGACGAACACACCGGTCGAGTGCGAAGCACAGCTGACCGTGACTCCCGACGGATGTGCTCGCGGGCCTCACTGTTCGGCTGGCACCGCCCCCCCACGGTGGTGCTGGCCCGTGGACGTGCGGCACCGGTCGACACCGGTGACCCACAAACGGTACGCGCACGCCGGAGACAGGGTCAAACTCACCGGGTTCTGGTGTGCCACCCGGCCGCAAGGACCGCGGCGTGTCGCGCGCAACCAGGTCCACCGAGGATTTACCCTCGCGCCCCTTGACGCGGCAACCTGTGGATGACGGGTTGCCCGGCATGCCGCGCCGGGGTTACGTTCGCCGCCATACGACCAGCGTCGCGCCCGTCGGAGCTTTCACGCCGGCAACCGGTCGGCGCGTCGGTCCCGCACCCCGAACACGCGCCTGACCTGCACAAACAGCGCGACGACGCAGTTCGGACGGGCACCTGTCCCGGTGCCCGGACCACCCGACGACCAACATGCACAGCCTGTGGATAAACCTGTGGAACGACCGCACCGCCAGCCACCCGTGATCTCGACGAAACGATGGAGCCCGTGAACCAGCCCACCGAGCTCGACCAGGCCTGGCGCACTGTCGTCAACGACCTCCAGCCTCACCAACAGGCCTGGCTCCGCGACAGCCAACCAGTCACTCTGCACGAGAGCACCGCGATCGTCGCGGTCCCCAACGACTTCACCCGCTCGCAGCTCGAGGGGCGGCTGCGCGCCCAGGTCGAGGACGCGCTGACCCTCAACTTCGGCCGAGAGATCCGGATCGCAGTCACCGTGGACGCCTCGCTCGACACGGGCGACGCCGACCCCACCGAAGCCAATGCCCACGACCCGCTTGGTAGCGACAAGTCGACAAGTCTTCATGTCGCCTCCACTGGCGCGGCAGAGACCGGCGACGAGCACTCCCCGCGCAGCGAGCGGCCGGCCCTGGGCTTGGTGCCCGACGCACCAGGCCACTCCCCCGGGCGGTCGACCGGGCTCGACCAGGCCAAGTCCTCGGCCCTCGAGACCCGGCTCAACCCGAAGTACACCTTCGAGACCTTCGTCATCGGCTCGTCCAACCGCTTCCCGCACGCCGCGGCCGTTGCCGTCGCCGAGGCGCCCGGCAAGGCCTACAACCCGTTGTTGGTCTACGGCGAGTCCGGACTGGGCAAGACCCACCTCCTGCACGCGATCGGTCACTACGTTCGCAGCCTCTACACCGGCGCGAAGGTGCGTTACGTCTCCAGCGAGGAATTCACCAACGAGTTCATCAACGCGATCCGCGACGACCGCCAGGACCGGTTCAAGCGGCGCTACCGCGACGTCGACGTGCTCCTCATCGACGACATCCAGTTCCTGGAGGGCAAGACCCAGACCCAGGAGGAGTTCTTCCACACGTTCAACACCCTGCACAACGCCAACAAGCAGATCGTCCTGACCTCCGACCGACCTCCCAAGCGGCTCGAAGCCCTCGAGGACCGGTTGCGCAACCGCTTCGAGTGGGGCCTGATCACCGACGTACAACCGCCCGACCTCGAGACCCGGATCGCGATCCTGCGCAAGAAGGCTGCGATGGACCGGCTGACCGCTCCCCCGGACGTGCTGGAGTTCATCGCCTCGAAGATCCAGACCAACATCCGAGAGCTCGAAGGCGCCCTCATCCGGGTCACGGCCTTCGCCAACCTCAACAAGCAGGAGGTCGACATGACCCTTGCCGAGATCGTCCTCAAGGACCTGATCCCCGAGGGCGGCGAGCCCGAGATCACTGCGACCCTGATCATCGCCCAGACCGCGTCGTACTTCGGTCTCACCATCGAGGAGCTGACCGGTCCCAGCCGCGGACGCCACCTGGTGATGGCCCGACAGATCGCGATGTACCTGTGCCGCGAGCTGACCAACCTCTCGCTCCCCAAGATCGGCGCCCAGTTCGGCAACCGCGACCACACCACGGTCATGTACGCCGACCGCAAGATCAACCAGCTGCTCGCCGAGCGCCGCGCCGTCTTCAACCAGGTCAGTGAGCTGACCAACCGCGTCAAGCTCCAGGCTCGGCAGTCCTGAACCCTGTGGAGCAATCGGCGTTCTTCATGCGAATGACACGGGGAGGATCTGGGGAGCAGCGTGCACGCAGGTGCACAGGCCGGCTTTCCTCCACCGATCCCTTGTCATTCATCCACCCTTCCTCCACAGCCCCTGTGGACGAAGATCGAGCGCACTGACCTGCGGCAATCGGGTTTGTCCACAGATCCCACAGCTCCTATGACTACGACGGACCTAGACATGAGATCGATCATCGGTGGAACTCCATCCGGCCCACCCCCTGTGGAGAACACCCCCTGCGTGGCAGGATGCGACTCCGCAGCAGCCCCATCACACCCGAAGGACCTACCGTGAAGTTCCGTGTCGAGCGCGACGTCCTCGCAGATGCCGTCGCCTGGGCTGCCCGCAGCCTCCCGGTCCGCCCCAGTGCCCCCGTCCTGGCCGGCCTGCTGATCGACGCGAGCGAGGCCGGCCTGGTCCTGTCCACGTTCGACTACGAGACGTCGGCTCGAGCCACCCTCAACGCTGATGTCCACGACGACGGTCGCGCCCTCGTCAGTGGGCGGCTCCTGGCCGACATCTGTCGCAGCCTTCCTGCCAAGCCGGTCGAGATGGTGCTGGAAGGCGCGCGCGTCTCCCTCACCTGCGGTTCGGCCCGCTTCAGCCTCCAGACCATGCCGGTCGAGGACTACCCCACGATCCCGCAGATGCCCGAGGCCACCGGCACCGTGCAGAGCGATGTCTTCGCCCACGCCGTGGCCCAGGCCGTGACGGCCGCCGGCCGCGACGACATGCTCCCGGTGCTCACCGGCGTGCGGGTCGAGATCGACGGCTCGACGATCTCGCTCCTGGCCACCGATCGCTTCCGGCTCTCCCAGCGTGAGCTCGGCTGGGATCCACGCAACTCCGACGAGTCCGTGGCAGCCCTCGTGCCGGCCAAGGTCCTCGGCGACACCGCGAAGTCCCTGACTGCGGGCAGCGAGGTGATCATCGCCCTGTCCACCAGCGGCAGCGGCGAGGGCCTCATCGGTTTCGAGGGCACCGGCCCCGGCGGCGTACGACGCACCACGACTCGCCTGCTGGACGGGGAGTTCCCCAAGGTCCGGAGCCTGTTCCCGGCCGAGAAGCTGACCACCGCCACCGTCGACAAGGCCTCGCTCATCGAGTCCGTGAAGCGTGTCGCCTTGGTCGCCGAGCGCAACACCGCGGTCCAGCTCGCCTTCAGCGACGGCGTCCTGACCCTCGACGCCGGCTCCGGTGACGAAGCCCAGGCCTCGGAGTCGATCGAGGCGACGATCGTCGGCGAAGACATCACCACCGGATTCAACCCCCAGTTCCTGCTCGATGGCCTCGGTGCCATCGACCAGCCGATGGTCGAGCTGGCCTTCACCCAGGCCTCCAAGCCGGTCGTCATCAGCGGCATCGTCGAGCCCGGTGCCGACGGCTCGGGCGCCGTCGACCCGGGTTTCCGCTACCTGCTGATGCCGCGTCGCTTGCTCTCCTGACACCCTGGGGTCAGGCACGAACGCGCGGCCGGGCGACCGGCCAACCCACCCAGGAGGCAGCAGATGCACATCGGACTCGTCGGTCTCGGCAAGATGGGCGGCAACATGCGCACTCGACTGCGCAACGCCGGCCACACGGTCATCGGTTACGACCGCAACCCCGATCTCGCTGATGCGAAGAGCCTCGAGGCCATGGTCGCGGCGCTGCCTGAGGACGGCCCCCGGGTCGTCTGGGTCATGGTGCCCGCCGGAGCACCGACGTCGGCCACCATCGGCGAGCTGGGCCACCTGCTGAGCGAGGGCGACCTCGTGGTCGACGGTGGCAACTCCAAGTACACCGACGACCAGGTCCACGCCGATGCGCTCGCCGAGCGCGGCATCGGTTTCGTCGACTGCGGCGTCTCCGGGGGAGTCTGGGGCCTCGAGAACGGCTACGCCCTCATGTGCGGCGGCAGCGTCGAGGACGTCGCCAAGGTGCAGCCCGTCTTCGATGCCCTCAAGCCGGCCGAGGGCGGTTTCGTCCACGCCGGGGTCCGGGTGGGTGCGGGTCACTTCTCCAAGATGGTCCACAACGGCATCGAGTACGCCGTCATGCAGTCCTACGCCGAGGGGTGGGAGCTGCTCGAGAAGGTCGACCTGGTCGACAACGTCACCGCGGTCTTCGACTCCTGGCGCGACGGCACCGTCATCCGCTCCTGGCTGCTCGACCTCCTGGTCGCCGCGCTGGAGGAGGACACCCATCTCGACGGGCTGAAGGGTTACGCCGACGACTCGGGGGAGGGGCGGTGGACCGTCCAGGCGGCGATCGACCACGCCGTCCCGATGAACGTCATCGCAGCCTCGCTCTTCGCACGTTTCACCTCGCGCCAGGACGACAGCCCTGCCATGAAGGCTGTGGCTGCGATGCGCAACCAGTTCGGTGGGCACGCGGTGCACACCCCGCCGCCGCCCGGCGGCGACGCTGGACCTGCGTCGCAGGACTGAGCGGGGGACCGGAGCGTGCATGTCTCGCACCTCGCGCTGCACAACTTCCGCTCCTACGCCCTGGTCGACGTCGAGCTCGGGCCGGGCGTCACCGCCTTCGTCGGCCGCAACGGTCAGGGCAAGACCAACCTGATCGAGGCGATCGACTACCTCTCGCGTCTCTCCTCGCACCGCGTCTCCTCCGACGCCCCGCTCATCAAGGCCGGGGCACCGCAGGCGATCGTGCGGGCCGCGGTCGTCAAGGACGGCCGGACCGCGGTGCTCGAGGTCGAGCTCAACCCCGGAAAGTCGAACAAGGGACGAATCAACAAGTCGACATTACCCCGCGTGCGCGACCTGGTGGGGCTGGTCCGCACCGTGGTGTTCTCGCCGGAGGACCTGACCTTGGTCAAGGGCGACCCGGGGGACCGGCGCCGCTTCCTCGACGACCTCCTCGTGCTGCGGACCCCGCGACTGAGCGGAGTGATCGCCGACCACGATCGGATCCTCAAGCAACGTGCGACGTTGCTGAAGACCGCCGGCGGCGCGCGCCGGGGGAGCACGAGCATGGAGGGCGCGCTGAGCACCCTCGATGTCTGGGACACCCACCTCGCCCGGGTCGGCTCCGAGCTGCTTGCCGAGCGCCTCGCCCTGGTCACCGAGCTGCGTCCGTATGTCGGAGCCGCCTACGCCACTGTGGCTCGCGGCGCCTCCCGCGAGGATGCGGGTCTTGACTACAAGTCCTCCTTCACCCTGCCGGAGATCGACGAGGCGGCTCCCGACCGCGAGGTCCTGGCGGCAGCGATCCTCGCCGAGCTGGGACGACGGCGAGGTGATGAGCTCGACCGGGGCGTGTGCCTGGTCGGCCCGCACCGCGACGACCTCGTGCTGAGCCTGGGCACCGGCACCGGCACCGGCACCGGCACCGGCACCGATGCCGATGCCGATGCCGATGGTGCGGGTGCTGCGGGGGTCAGGCTGCCGGTCAAGGGCTACGCCTCCCACGGCGAGAGCTGGTCGTTCGCGCTGGCGCTGCGCCTGGCCTCCTACGACTTGTTGCGCTCCGACGGCGATGACCCGATCCTGATCCTGGACGATGTCTTCGCCGAGCTCGACACCGAGCGTCGCGCCCAGCTGGCGGCGCTCGTGGCCGGGGCCGAGCAGGTGCTGGTCACCGCAGCGGTGGCAGCGGACGTGCCGGCAGCGCTGGCGGGGGTCCGCTACACGGTGGCAGGAGGAGAGGTGACCCGTGAGTGAGGAGTCAGACCGGCCCTCCCAGGAGCCGTCCGGCGCGAGGCCGGGGGAGCCGTCGCCCGACCCGACCGAGCCCGACGAGCCCCACCGCGACGACGGCCTCGACCTGGCTCGCTCACTGACCCAGGCGACCGCCGGCACCACGCCGGCGGCGCGCCGCAAGTACCGCCCCCGGACCGTGCCCGGTGGTGAGACCCGGCGCGGTCGGCTCTCCGGAGCGCATCCCGATGATCGGGATCCGCAGCTGTTGGAGAGCCAGCTGGCGCGTCTCGTGGGGGATCGAGGCTGGGCGTTGCCGCTACGGATGCGTGGTGTCTTCGGGCGCTGGGCCGAGCTGATGGGCGAGGAGGTCGCTGCCCACTGCACTCCTGAGTCCTTCACCGACGGCACCCTCGTGGTCCGCACCGACTCGACCGCCTGGGCGACCCAGCTCAAGCTCCTGACCCCCACGATCGTGCGCCGGCTCAACGAGGAGCTGGGCCACGGCACGGTGCTGGTGATCGACGTGCTCGGCCCCCACCTGCCCACGTGGAAGAAGGGCCCGCGCTCGGTACGCGATGGCCGGGGTCCGCGCGACACCTACGGCTGACCCGGCCTCCCGGCGACCCCGGCCCGGCTGCGCGCACCACAGCCGATCTGGCGGGCGCATCGTCGTACAGGGACTAGGTCGACCCCCTGTGAGGCCGCTCAACGCGCTCTCAGCACCCGTCTGCGGCAGATTTCATCCACAGTTGTGCCCCCGGCTGGGCCTAGGTAGGTGATTCCCGACGTTGTGAGGGGTATCATGGCGTTGTTGGTCGCCACCGCGCGCTGCCGTGCGCGGAGCGACCTTCGTCATGCCCCAGCACGTGTCCCAGCATCAGCACACTCCCAGGCGAAGAGGTCCCCGCGTGACCGAGCAGTCCACTCCCGACGGTCCTCCTGACAGCACCGCGCAGGCCGTCCCGGAGGCGGTCGAGGCCGCCGCTGCTCCAGGTCTGCGGAGCAACGCTGTCGACGGCGACTACGACGCTTCGGCGATCCAGGTCCTCGAGGGCCTCGAGGCCGTCCGCAAGCGCCCCGGCATGTACATCGGCTCGACCGGCGAGCGCGGTCTGCACCACCTGATCTGGGAGGTCGTCGACAACGCGGTCGACGAGTCACTGGCCGGCCACTGCGACCGCATCGTGCTGACCCTGCTCGCCGACGGCGGCATCCGGGTCGAGGACAACGGCCGCGGGATCCCGACCGACACCGCTCCGGGGCAGGAGATGCCTGCGCTCACGATGGCGCTGACCCTGCTCCACGCCGGTGGCAAGTTCGGCGGGGGCGGCTACAAGGTCTCCGGTGGACTGCACGGCGTCGGCATCTCGGTCGTCAACGCGCTGTCGACCCGGGTGATCGCCGAGGTGAAGAACCGAGGCCACCTGTGGCGTCAGTCGTTCGCGATCGGCGTCCCCGAGGGCGAGCTCGAACAGGTCCGCCCGATGGAGCCCGGTGAGCGCACCGGCACCACGATCACCTACTACGCCTCTCCCGACATCTTCGAGACCGTCCAGTACAACCTCGAGACCGTCACCAGCCGGATCCGCGAGATGGCCTTCCTCAACAAGGGCCTCGAGATCGTCGTGCGCGACGAGCGCCCCGCCGCCGCCGAGCTGGTCGACGCCGTGCAGGACGACACGGTCGACAACGACGTCGACGCCGCCGGGCACGACGCCATCCAGCGCGCCGAGGGCGGGGGACTCGAGCAGGTCTTCAAGTACGACCGCGGCCTGGTCGACTACGTCGAGCACCTCAACCGACGCAAGCACGCCGCGAACCCCTCGATCATCTCCTTCGAGGCCGAGACCCCCGAGAACGCTCCCGGCGATCACATGAGCCTCGAGGTCGCGATGCAGTGGAACACCACGTTCAGCGAGTCGGTCCACACCTTCGCCAACACCATCAACACCCACGAGGGCGGCACCCACGAAGAGGGCTTCCGCACCGCGCTCACCTCCCTGGTCAACCACTGGGGTGAGGAGTGGGGCCTGATGAAGAAGCCCGAGGACAGGGTCAAGGGTGACGACATCCGCGAGGGCCTGACGGCGATCATCTCGATCAAGCTCGGCGAGCCCCAGTTCGAGGGCCAGACCAAGACCAAGCTCGGCAACACCGATGCCAAGGGCTTCACCCAGCGCATCGCCAACGACCAGCTCGGCGACTGGTTCCAGCGCAACCCGCAAGAGGGTCGCGACATCGTCCGCAAGGCCCAGGTCGCCGCCTCCGCCAGGATCGCGGCCCGCAAGGCTCGCGACCTCGCCCGCTCCCGCAAGGGCCTGCTCGGAGGGGGCGGACTGCCCGGCAAGCTCTCGGACTGCCAGTCCACCAACCCCGAGGAGTGCGAGGTCTTCATCGTCGAGGGCGACTCGGCCGGTGGTTCCGCACGCCAGGGTCGCGACTCCCGGGTCCAGGCGATCCTGCCGATCCGCGGCAAGATCCTCAACGTCGAGAAGGCTCGCATCGACAAGGTGCTGGCCAACACCGAGGTCCAGGCGATCATCTCCGCCCTCGGCACCGGCATCCACGAGGAGTTCAGCCTCGACAAGCTGCGCTACCACAAGGTCGTGCTGATGGCTGACGCCGATGTCGACGGCCACCACATCAACACGCTGCTGCTGACGCTGCTCTTCCGGTTCATGAAGCCGCTCATCGAGCACGGCTACGTCTACATGGCCCAGCCGCCGCTCTACCGGATCCGGTGGACCGGTCCGCCGGCCGACCACGAGTTCGTCTACTCCGACACCGAGCGCGACACGATGATGGCCCACGGCCTCGAGAACGGTCGCAAGCTCCCCAAGGAGAACCCGGTCCAGCGCTACAAGGGCCTCGGTGAGATGAACGCCGACGAGCTGTGGGACACCACGATGAACCCCGAGCAGCGCCTGATGCTGCAGGTGACCCTGGACGACGCCGCTCACGCCGACGAGATCTTCTCGATCCTGATGGGCGAGGACGTCGAGCAGCGCCGCTCCTTCATCCAGCGAAACGCCAAAGACGTCAGGTTCCTGGACATCTAGAACAGCACAAGCCCGAGGCTGGACGCAGCGAGCGAAGCGAGCAAGGCGGCCAGGTAGTCGACTCGGCGCAAACGGAGCGGAGCGAAGCGAGCACCGGCTTGCGCCGCGTCGACGGACGCCAGTAGTTCCAAGAGAGCGAGTAGGAAATGACCACCACCCCCACCGACGGCACCCCGCCCGAGGGCCCCGGCCCGGGCGGCCGGATCGAGCCGATCGAGCTGCAGACCTCGATGCAGCGCGCCTACATCGACTACGCGATGGCGGTCATCGTCGGCCGCGCGCTGCCCGACGTACGCGATGGGCTCAAGCCGGTGCACCGCCGCGTGCTCTATGCGATGTACGACGGTGGCTACCGCCCCGATCGTGGGTTCTCCAAGTGCTCGCGCGTCGTCGGTGACGTCATGGGTCAGTACCACCCGCACGGCGACACCGCGATCTACGACACCCTGGTGCGCCTCGCGCAGCCCTGGGTGATGCGCGCGCCGTTGGTCAACGGGCAGGGCAACTTCGGCTCGCCGGGCAACGACTCGGCGGCGGCCATGCGATACACCGAGTGCCGGATGGCCCCGCTGGCCCTCGAGATGGTCCGCGACATCGACAAGGACACTGTCGCGTTCGGGCCCAACTACGACGGCCGCTCCCAGGAGCCGGCCGTGCTGCCGGCGCGCTACCCCAACCTGCTGGTCAACGGCTCGGCCGGGATCGCGGTCGGGATGGCGACCAACATCCCGCCGCACAACCTGCGCGAGGTCGCCGACGGTGCCATGTGGGCCCTCGAGCACCCCGATGCCACCAAGGAAGAGCTCCAGGATGCGCTGATCGAGCGCATCAAGGGCCCCGACTTCCCCAACGGCGCGCTGATCGTGGGGCGCGAGGGCATCGAGCAGACCTATCGCACCGGGCGCGGCTCGGTCACCCAGCGCGCGGTCATCGAGATCGACGAGGACGCCAAGGGCCGTACGTGCCTCTCGATCACCGAGCTGCCCTACATGGTCAACCCCGACAACCTCGCGCTCAAGATCGCCGAGCTCGCCGACTCCGGCAAGGTCCAGGGCATCTCCGACGTCCGCGACGACTCCTCGGGTCGCACGGGCCAGCGCCTCGTCGTCGTGCTCAAGCGTGACGCCGTTGCTCGCGTCGTGCTCAACAACCTGCTCAAGCACACCGAGCTGCAGACCAATTTCAGCGCCAACATGCTGGCCCTGGTCGACGGCGTGCCGCGCACCCTGTCGGTCGATGCGTTCATCTCCAACTGGGTCGCCCACCAGGTCGACGTCATCCAGCGCCGCACCCGCTACCTGCTCGCCGACGCCGTCCGCCGCGCCCACATCCTGCGCGGACTGGTCAAGGCCCTCGACGCCCTCGACGAGGTGATCGCCCTGATCCGGCGCTCGCCCGAGGTCGACGACGCCCGCCAGGGCCTCATCGAGCTGCTCGAGATCGACGAGATCCAGGCCAACGCGATCCTGGACATGCAGCTGCGCAGGCTCGCTGCCCTGGAGCGCCAGAAGATCATCGACCAGCTCGCCGAGATCGAGATCGAGATCGCCGACCTCGAGGACATCCTGGCCAACGAGGCCCGGCAGCGCCGGATCATCGGCGAGGAGCTCACCGAGATCGTCGACAAGTACGGCAACGAGCGTCGCACCCAGATCATCGCCGCCGATGGTGACCTCTCGATGGAGGACCTCATCCCCGACGAGGAGCTCGTCGTGTCGATCACCCGGGGTGGCTATGCCAAGCGCACCCGTGCCGACGCCTACCGCACCCAGAAGCGTGGCGGCAAGGGCGTGCGTGGCGCGACCCTGCGCGGCGACGACGTGGTGGAGCACTTCATCGCCACCACCAACCACCACTGGTTGCTGTTCTTCACCACCGCGGGTCGGGTCTACCGGACCAAGGCCTACAACCTGCCGGAGGCCTCGCGCGATGCCAAGGGTGGCCACGTCGCCGGCTTGCTGAGCTTCCAGCCGGACGAGTCGATCGCCCAGGTGCTGGCGATCCGCGACTACGAGCAGATGCCCTACCTCGTGCTCGCCACCCGCAGCGGCCTCGTGAAGAAGACCCGCCTCGGTGACTACAACAGTCCGCGCCAGGCCGGCGTCATCGCGATCAACTTCCGCGAGGACGACGACGAGCTGATCGGGGCCGAGCTCGTCGACGGGGACGACGACATCTTGTTGGTGTCGCGCAAGGGCTCGGCGATCCGGTTCAAGGCCGACGACTCACAGCTGCGCCCGATGGGGCGCGCGACCTCGGGCGTGACCGGGATGAAGTTCCGCACCCCGGATGACGCGGTGCTGTCCATGTCGGTGATCCGTGCGGCCCAGATCGCCGTCGAGGACGCTTCCGAGGACGCGATGGCCGAGGCCGACCTGAAGGTCCAGTACGTCTTCACCATCACTGACGGTGGGTTCGCCAAGCGCTCGCGCATCAGCGAGTACCGCGTGACCAACCGCGGTGGCTTGGGCATCAAGGCGATGGCGCTGGCCAACGAGGACCGTGGCGGCCTCGTGGGCGGCTTCATCATCGAGGACGGCGACGAGATCCTCGCCATCACAGCAGCCGGGCAGGTCGTCCGCAGCCCGATCAACCACGACTTCCGGGTCACCGGTCGCTCGACGATGGGGGTCAAGTTCGTGACGCCCAAGAAGGGCGACTCGGTGGCCGTGGTGGCCCGCTCGGTGGAGGCCAAGGTCGTCGATGAGGTCGGCGAGGCAGCTGACGGAAGCGAGGGCGGCGAGGCCGAGGCGGTCCAGGCTGTGGACGCCGATGTTTCCGCCGATTCGGTCGCGGATGTCACAATCGAGGCCGAAGCGGCCGTGAACGACACCGACGCACCCGATGCTGGGGAGGATGAAGGCTGATGACCGAGGTCTCCCGCGGCCCGTCGAGCAAGGCAACGTCTCGGCCGAACCCGGGCTTCGGCCAGGAGGGCGACACGGAGATCGGTGGTGACCCCACAGGCGACACCGCCGTCCGCCCGGGCTTTGCCGAACGCCTCCAGGCCAAGCTTGCCGCCGGCCTGAGCTCGGTCTCCGGTGACTCCGCGGAGCCGGGTCACCGGGGTCACCGGGGTCGTCGGGCACGTCCACGTCGTCGGGGTCACCCAAGCAGGCCCCCGCCGCCGGCCCGGCCCGCGGTCCACGTCGGGCCCGGTTGCGGCTGACCCGGATCGACCCGTGGTCGGTGATGAAGACCTCGTTCCTGCTCTCGATCGCGTTCGGGATCGTCACGGTGGTCGCGGTGGCGATGATCTGGAACGTCCTGGATTCCGCCGGCGTCTTCGACTCCGTCAACCAGACGGTGCGCGATGTCGTCGACGACCAGTCGACGGCCAGCTTCGACGTGCGCGACTACGTCGGCACCGACCGGGTGGTCGGTTTCGCGATGCTCGTGGCTGCCGTGGACGTGGTGCTTCTCACCGCGATCGCGACCCTCGGAGCATTCCTCTACAACATGGCTGCCGCCCTGCTCGGCGGCGTCGAAGTCACCCTGGCCGAGGACCACTGATCCGAGGAACCGCCCCATTTTGGGTCGGCCTCCCGGTCTGGGGTAACGTTCCCTCGCCGCCGTACTTGGCGTGTTCACGGGCCTATAGCTCAGGCGGTTAGAGCGCTTCCCTGATAAGGAAGAGGTCGCAGGTTCAAGTCCTGCTAGGCCCACCCGTAACGTTCGTCTGCACCACCCGGCCACCACTCCCGACCACACCAGGAGCCATCACATGAAGAAGATCCTGCTGCTGGCTCTCGCTGCCGCCGGTGCCGTGGTGGCGCGCAAGAAGTTGGCCGAGGGCCGCGCGGAGCAGACGCTCTGGGCCGAGGCCACCGACTCGGTCACCTCCTCGTCCTGACGGACGGGCACGACCGGTAGCACCTGCACCACCCAGGGGCCTTGGCGCAATTGGTAGCGCACCTGCTTTGCAAGCAGGGGGTTAGGGGTTCGAGTCCCCTAGGCTCCACCCACCGTCGTCAGCCTGCGATCGCCGCCCGGGCGCTGGTGCTTGCCTGCACCGGCTGGCCCCAGGCTCACTCGGGTTCGTTGTGGTGCTCGCCACCGACGCGGTACGACGACGTCACACCGGTGTACATCAGATGGGCGACGAGGCCCTCCACCGCGTGCTGCAGGTTGTGGCAGTGGTCCATCCACAGCCCGGGGTTGTCGGCGACGAACGCGATGTCATAGGACTCGCCGACGCCCACCTCGAGCGAATCGGTCCACCAAGGGCTCCCGGTGGCGGCCTGGCCGTCGCGGGCCAGGACGACCGCGGTGTGTCCGTGCAGGTGCATCGGGTGGGTGTCGTCGCTGTTGTTCTCGAGGTGCACGGTCACCACGTCGCCCTCGGCGACCATGAACATCGGCACGTCGGGGAAGCGATGACCGTTGATGGTCCACCACATCCCGGGCCGGCCGTCGAAGAAGCCCGGTCGCTTGCCGATGCGGTAGTCAAAGGCACGCTCCGCCGCCGCGGGGTCGAAGCCCAGCGGAGCCGGCTCGCCATAGGTCAGCAGATCCAGGGTCGCCTGGGGTGCTCGTGGGGTGCTCGACGTCGGGTCGGCGCCGAACGTCAGCGCCGTGCTGGCTCCGAAGTCGACCCGGACGCCGGTCTCGGGGACCACGAAGGAGACGTCGAGGCGCCCGCCCGCGGGGATGCGCAGCGCCAGGTCACTCACGATCCCGGGTCGGTTGACGTCGGAGCCGTCCACAGCGGGCACGGTGAAGTCGGCACCGCTGACCCAGGAGGTGAGGATCCCGTTGTCGGTGTTGACGATGCGCACCCGGACTCGTTGACCCGGCGTGGCGGCGACCGCGGTCGTCCCCGGACGACCGTTGAGCGTCGGTCCGTCGTCGTAGCGGTGCACGACGGCGAGCTGGTCGAGCACGTCGGACTCGGGTACGGCCGCGCGGATGACCAGGGGGCCGAACAGCCCGTCCTGCACCTGCACGTGCGAGACCTGGTGCGAGTGATACCAGTACGTGCCGGCCCGCTCGGCGACGAAGCGGTAGACGAACTCCTCGCCCGGGCCGACGGCGTCCTGGGTCACCCCGGCGACCCCGTCGGCGGCGTTGGGCACCTCGACGCCGTGCCAGTGCAGGGTGGTGCCGTCCTCGACGTTGTCGTTGACGAGCGTCACCTCGACGAGGTCACCCTCGGTGACGTCGAGGAGCGGGCCCGGGGGAGTGGCCGTTGACCGTGTAGCCGTCATCGGTCTGGGCCACCTCGAACCTCACCCGCACGTCCGGCGACCCTGGCCGCGCCACCAGGTCGGCCACGGCGATGGTGCCGGAGTCGAGGGCACCGTGCTCCTCGTGAGGCCCGCCGCCCCAGTCGGCGTAGCCCATCGTCGCCAGGTCGTAGGTGTCCGGGAGCAGGCTCGCCTGCCACAGGTAGGCCAGCGGGACCAGCACCCCGGCCGCAGCGATCACGGCGACCCACGAGCGGAGTCGCCGAGCAGGCGTCGCGACGCTCAGGTCGAGACCCGCTGGGTGAGCGGTGCCGTGTCCACCGCCTCCGAGGCGCGCCGTCCTGCGTGGATCGCCAGGCCCATCAGCACCAGCGCATTCACCCCGTGCAGGGCGCCGAAGCCGCTGCCCACCTCGCGCGAGAGGGCCGGCAGCACCAGCACCTGCAGGAGCACCAGAGCGAAGACCCCGCCGGCGATCGCCACGCCTTGGGGCACCTTGGCGAAGAAGGACACGATCAGCAGCGCCAGTGAGACGAGCGGGATCAGGACGAAGCCGACGAAGAACATGTGGATGGCGAAACCCCACTCGGCAGTGAAGTTCTGGTCACAGTCGGTGCATTCGAGCAACGCCTTGTCGACGACGCCGCCCTCGTTGATCCAGTTGGACAGCCCGAAGAATGCCCAGGCGATGGCGCCGGCTTGCACGACGACCAGTACAGCGATGGTGTACCCGAGGACACGGTAGGTGGACCTCATGACATACCTCCGTGAGCGAGGTCGGGCCGACCCACCGTCGGCCGCTCATATCAGAATGCTCCCGAGATCGCCAGGGTGCAAGAGGGACGTGATGATCCCACGGACCCGCCGCTGCGCCCGCCGATCCTTCGCCCGGATGTGATCGGGTCCGCGCCGCCCCCTGATCCGGCGGTCCCGTGACGCTCCCAGGCCGTGCCTGGCAGGATGGCCCGGTGAGACAAGGGGTCGTGGCCGCGCTGCTCAGCTGCGCGTTGCTGCTGACCGCGTGCAGCGACGAGCCCGAGCTCGTCCCCCAACCTCCTCTCGGCGGAGAACCCCTCCCACCGGCCTTCGACCCCACCCTCGAACCGGCCGCCGCGGTGATGGCACTCGTGCCCGAGGCCGCCACGGCGCTCGTGGTCACCGACTACGCGGAGCTGCGCCTCCGACTGGCCCAGGGCGGGCTGACCAGTGAGTCCCCTGCCCGGGAGCGGCGGAAGTTCTGGCGGGTCGCCGAGCGCGACGCCGTGCTGCTCGCTCCCGGTCGGCTGCGCGCCTTCGACGATCGGTTGCTGACGACCTACGGCTTCACCCAGGACGACGTGGAGTGGGAGGCCCGCTTCACCACCCCGACCGGTGAGGGGTGGGTGCTGCAGCTGCGCGACGACCTCGACCTCAAGGGGGTGGCACAGGCGATCGCCGCCGGCGAGACGCCGCTCGAGGGTGGACAGCTCGACCGGGAGCGCGCGCTGGTCACGCTGGGCACGACTGCGCTGCCCACCAGCAGCTGGGCTGCCGACGCCGACCGGTTGGCCCTGGTCGGGACCTCGACCACCGCGACCTACGTCGACACCGCCTGCATCCCCTACGCAGTCGCGTTCGACGACGGCGCGGAGTCAGATCTCGCGGCAGCGCCGGCCGCAGACGTCGCTGCTCTCGACGACCTCGGTGCCTTCTCCGTCACCTACGGCCTCGAGCTCGCGACCGTGCACCTCGGCGTGGTCCGCAACGACATGTTCGACCGGGCCCGGCTCCCCGACATCCTGCCCCGCACCGACCCGGACTTCGCCCTCGGTTACGTCGACCCGGTCGCCGACCCCAGCGGCGGTCGGATCGGCTACCGCCTCGGTGACCCCGACGTCGCCGCGAGGCTGGCCCGGGAGCGGCACCTGCCGTTCGCGGTCTGCGCCTCCTGACCCCGTCGGGCCCGTGCCTCGTGGCCGGGCGTCGAGCCCCCTCCGTAGGCTGAGGACGTGCGCCGCTACCTGACCTCGAGGATGCTCGGCGCCCACGTGCTCGCGCTCTTCTGCACCGGGGCGGCCGGGGGACTCGGGCTGTGGCAGTACGACGCCTGGCAGGCCACCCGCGCCGCCGAGGCGAGAGACCTCACGCAGAGCGCCCCCGTCGCGCTCGTCGACCTGATGGGCCCCGACGACCCGTTCCCGGGTGACCGCGTCGGGCAACCGGTCACCGTGTCCGGCACCTGGCTTCCCGACGGCACCGTCTACGTCGGCGGGCGTGAGCACGACGGCACCGAGGGCTACTGGGTGGTGACCCCCCTGACCACCGGCACCCCCGACGACCCCGCTCTGCCCATCGTGCGCGGCTGGGTCGAGAGTCCTGGCGAGGCGCCGGCAGCGCCCACCGGGACGGTCGAGCTGGAGGGCCTGCTCCAGCCCTCGGAGGGCACCGGCGCCTTCGACACCGACCCGCTGGACGACATCTACCCGCAGCTGCGGATCGCCGACCTGGTGCAGCGCATCGACAACGACCTCTACAGCGCCTACGCCGTGCTCGCCGGCAGCACCGAGGTCGCGGGCAGCACCAGCAACACGGGCACGGAGGGACTGGTGGCGGCAGACGTGGAGCAGCTCCCGGCGCCCGGGCAGCTCACGGGCCTGCGCAACCTGCTGTACGCCGTGGAGTGGTGGTTCTTCGGCGCCTTCGCGGCCTTCATCTGGTGGCGCTTCGTCCGGGAGTCCGCCGACGAGCCGGCGCCCGCCCACCCGGTAGCGTTCGAGCCGTGAACCCCGACGTCGCGACCCCGCTCAAGGCCTATCGGATCATGGCGAGCATCGTCGGTGTCCTGCTCATCGTGCTGATCCTGGTCGGCGTGCCGTTGAAGTACCTGATGGAGGACGGCTCCGGCGCTCAGGAGCTGGGGGCCTGGATCACCAGCAACCTCGGCCTGGCGCACGGCTGGCTCTACATGATCTTCCTGTTCGCCGCCTTCTGGCTCTCCCGGCGAGCCGACTGGGACATCCCCTTCACTGCGGTCACCCTCGTCTGCGGCACCGTGCCGGTGCTGTCGTTCTGGGCCGAGCACCGGGCCACCGCCCGGGTGAAGGACGAGTTCGAGCCGGCCGAACCCTTCGCCTCCTGAAATGCAGTAACGCCCCGGAGCATCGTGCTCCGGGGCGCTGCTGTTGGTGCGTGCTCGAGACGGCTACTTCTCGGTGCCGGCCTCGGGGCTGATCTCGACGACCTCGGCGGGCTCATCGGGCGTCGTCACCGGGTGCGGAGCCTCGGCCTCGTCGGCGAGTGCCTCGTCGGGGGATGCGCCGCCGGTGTCCTCCATCGAGGACGGGGCGGCCGCAGGGGCTGCCGGGGTCGGCGCGGGCGTCGGCACGTAGGACGACTGCCAGTTGTCGGACGTCGAGCCGCCCTGCAGCTTCTTGGCGACGAGGGCGACGCCCCCGGCGAGCGCGCCCAGGAGGAGGAAGCGCTTGAGCTTGCCCTTCTTCTTGGGCTCCTCACCCTTGATCTCGGCGACCTTGGCGTCGGCCAGGACACGAGCGGCGGCGGCTTTCTCACCCGCTGCTGCGGCGCCGGCGGCGACCACCGGAGCGGCCTTCTCCCGCGCGTCGGCCAGGTGACCGGCTGCCTTGGTGCGGGCCTCGGCCACGACGGGCGCAGCCTTGACCCGGGCGTCGGCGAGCTGAGCCGCTGCCTTGGTGCGAGCCTCGGCCACGACGGGCGCAGCCTTGACCCGGGCGTCGGCCAGGGCCGGACCGGCCTTGTCCTTGGCGTCGTTGAATGCGGGGATCGCGGTGTCCTGGACGAAGTCGCGAGTCGACTCCATGGCGGACTCGAGAGCGGCCGTCACGTGGGGGCGGACGCTGTCGACGTACCCCTCGACGATGTCGGTGGCCTGGTCGAGGCGCGACTTCTTCGAGCGAAGTCCCATCGGGAGCCTTCCTTTCCATGCTGTTGCGAAGCGTGATGACGAATCGGCGGGACGACGTGTCGTTGCCCCGGATCACAGCATCCCATCACGCAGGGCAGAGGTGGCAACACCCCGGTGCGGGTGATGTCCGGCCACGATCGGGTCGCAGGCGCGACCCGATCCGCACCGGAGCAGGACTCCTCGCATCCCGCGTGGTGCTGCGTGGGAGGATCGTGGCGGTGTGCAACAGCACTGTTCCATCTCCAGTCCACACGCTCGAAAGGCAGTCATGGCGGACCAGCAGGCCATCCTCAAGACCAACAAGGGCGACATCACGATCACCCTCTTCCCCAACCACGCTCCGGAGACCGTGGCCAACTTCACCGGTCTCGCGACCGGCGAGAAGGAGGCCAACGGCGAGAGCAAGCGCTTCTACGACGGCCTCGGCTTCCACCGCGTCATCGAGGGCTTCATGATCCAGGGCGGGTGCCCCCAGGGCACCGGCACCGGCGGCCCGGGCTACACGTTCAAGGACGAGATCCACCCCGAGCTCGTCTTCGACAAGCCCTACCTGCTCGCGATGGCCAACGCCGGCCCGGGCACCAACGGCTCGCAGTTCTTCATCACCGTCGGCGCCACCCCGTGGCTCAACCGCAAGCACACGATCTTCGGCGAGGTCGCCGACCAGGCGAGCCGCGACGTGATCGACGCGATCGCCACCTGCGCCACCGGCGCCGGCGACCGCCCGGTCGAGCCGATCGTGATGGAGTCCGTCGAGATCATCGGCGGCTGAGGCACACCACTTGTCGACTCCCGCCGATCCGTCGAGGCAGTCGCCCGGGTCCGGGGTGGCGGTCTGTTACCGCCACCCCGGCCGCGAGGCCAACATCCGCTGCCAGCGCTGCGCCCGTCCCATCTGTCCTGACTGCATGCGCGACGCCGCCGTGGGCTTCCAGTGCCCCGAGTGCGTCAAGGAGGGTGCCAAGACCACCCGCAGCGGACGCACGGCCTACGGCGGGACGCGCTCGGGCAACCCGGCACTGACCTCTCACATCCTGATCGCGATCAACGCGGCGGTCTGGCTGGCGGTGGTGCTCACCGGGTGGTCCAGCAGCAGGCTCATCGACCTGCTCGCCCTGACCCCCAACGGCGGCTGCGTCCAGGGCAACCTGGTCTACGACGTCACACAATCGGTGTGCGGCACCGCTTCGGGCACCTGGACCCCCGGGGTGGTCGAAGGCTCCTACTGGCAGCTCGTGACGAGCATGTTCATGCACGTGCAGCTTTTCCACATCGCAGCCAACATGCTCGCCCTCTACGTCCTCGGCCCACAGATCGAGGCCGCCCTGGGGCGCGCGCGGTTCCTGGCGCTCTACCTGGTCTCCGGTCTGGTCGGCTCGGCAACGGTCTACTGGTTGTCCGCCGAGTACGGCACCACCCTCGGCGCTTCGGGTGCCATCTACGGCCTCTTCGCCGCCCTGGCCGTCATCGTCCACAAGATCGGTGGCGACCTGCGCAGCCTGGGCGGGTTGTTGCTCATCAACTTGGTGATCACCTTCGCGGTCCCCAACATCTCCTGGCAGGGACACCTCGGCGGCTTCGTCGGCGGCGCCCTGATCACCGCCCTGCTGGTCTACGCGCCCAAGGGCCCGCGCCGGGCGACGCTGCAGTGGTCCGGCATCGGGCTGGTCGGGGTGCTGACTGCGATCGCGATCATCATCCGATCGCTCGTGCTCGGCTGATCTTCTCCACAGCTGTGGAGAAACCGGTGGAGAACTACACCGGTGAAATTCATTCCACAGCTGTGGATAACCCTGTGGACAACGGATCGCGCGCGCCGCAGGGCGCAGCCACCGGCGTACGACAGCAACTCCCGCTCCTGTCAAGGGCTGTCACGACCGCAGTGGGAGATTTGCCAGTCCCCGCGCGGAAACCACGCTCGCGCGACCGTGGACCGGCCGCCGACCGGGACGCCTACGAGGGCTCACCGGTACGGCTGAGGGCACCCTGCGGGAGCCGGTTGCAGGCTGTGCACAACCGTGCTCGTTCCTGAGGCGCTGTCCGGGACCTGAACGGCCCCGCGGGCTCATTCCCAGCGGGTGGCGAAGGTGAAGCCGACGGCCATGAAGCCGATGCCGACGAAGAGGTTCTTCTGACCCAGGTCGTTGAAGATCGGCACCGAGGACGTGTCGTTGGCGATCGCGTAGAACACGCAGATCCAGGCCAGGCCGACCAGGAAGCAGCCGAGCATTCCGGCCACGACGCCTCGGCCGCGGCCCAGGGGAGTGGAGGGGTGCGAGGAGATGATCAGGCCGAGGAAGAGAGCGCCGAAGCCGATCAGGTAGTTCCAGTCGGCCAGGTCCTGGAGGAAACCGGGGCCCTTGGCGCCCAGCGCCTCGCCCGCGTCGTTGAACTCGCCCTCGGGCCGCACGCCGACGTAGTAGTAGATGATCCAGGCGATCCCCAGCACGACCAGGGTCATCGCCAAGGCGAAACGGACACTCAGCACCGGTCCCCGGTCGGGGTCGAAGCTCTGGTTCGCCTGGGTCTTGGCCACGGATCGGTCCTCTTCTGGGTAGCGCTCGGAATTGCTGGGCACTGCTGGGGCACTGCTTGGGCACTGCTCGGGTGATGCCGGCCCACGATGAACGGAGACTCAACGACTTCGGTGCCGCCGGTTCGCGGGCTACCTTAGTGTGCGTGACCGGATCCCATGCGCAGACCCCACGGTCGGCGCGCGACGCCGTCGCCGCCGAGGCGACCGCACCCGGCACGCCTGCGCTCCCGGAGGCGGCCCGGCGCCGCGCCGCCTGGCGCATCGGTACGCCGGTCGTGGTGCTGCTCAGCGGTGCTCTCTTCGCGGTCAGCGCCGCCAACTCCGACGGCACCGACCTCCGTCCCGGTCGCTACACCAGCCTCGCCTCCATCGTCCAGGCCGAGTCCGACGCCTACGAGCGGCTCCAGACCCGCGCCGCCGAGCTCAAGACCGAGGTCGACGGGCTCGCGGCGGAGGTGCAGGACCGTGAGGTGCGGCGCAAGCGCAAGCAGGCCGACCAGCTCCGCGGGTTGGCCGGGCTCGAGCCCGTCGTCGGCACCGGCATCAGCGTCACGCTCTCGGACGCCTCCAGCGACATCCTCGACCGCGCGATCGCCGACCCCGAGCGCGACCTCGACCCCTACGTCGTCCACCAGCAGGACCTGCAGGCCGTGATCAATGCCCTCTGGGCGGGCGGAGCGGCTGCGATCACCATCCAGGGCCAACGCATCGTCACCACGACCGGCATCAAGTGCAACGGCAGCGCCGTCAGGCTGCAGGGGATCCCCTACCCCCAGCCCTACGTCATCGAAGCCGTCGGTGACCCGGTCGCCCTCACCAGCGCCCTGGACCGCGACATCGACGTGTTGAACTTCCGCGCCGACGCCCTGCGTCCCGAGATCGGGGTCGGGTGGTCGTTGAGCCCCGAAGAGGCCGTCGATGCGCCCGCCTTCACCGGCCTGGTCGACATCAGCTACGCAGAGCCCGTCTCGCAGTAGGTGCCCGCCCAGCGCTAGCGCCGCCGCGGCGCCGCCGGAGCTGTCGTCTGGCCGTTGGTCGGCTCCTGCGTCGGTTCGTCGGTCGGTGCGTCGGTGGTGGGTTCCTCCGTGGGTTCCTTGGTCGGTTCCTTCGTGGGCTCCTCGTAGACGGAGACGAAGATCGTGACGTCGTCGCCCTGGTCCAGGGCGTTGCCGGCAGCGGGGAACTGCTGAGTGACGGTGCCCTTGGGCTCCTCGGAGCCCACGTCGTTCTGGATCACCGGCTGGAAGCCCTGGGCGAGGATCTTGTCCTGGGCGTCGGCGACCTTGTCCCCCACGACCTCCGGGACCTTCTTGGGTCCGAGCGAGTAGGTCAGGGTGATCGTGGTGCCGTCGGCGACCTCGGTGCCGGAGGCCGGCGACTGCTCGAGGACCTGGTTGCGGTCCTCGTCGGAGGCGACGGCCGTCTGGTCGATCTTGCGGAAGCCCGCGGCTTCCAGCTGGGCGACGGCGGACTTGCGGGGGAGGTTGACCACCGGCGGCACGGTCAGCATCGGCTTGCCGATCGAGACCACCAGGTCGACGACCGTGTCGAGGTCGACGAACTCCTCGCCGGAGGGGCTCTGCTCGATGATCAGCCCGGACTCGACCTCGTCGTCGTTGCGCGGGGTGACCTCACCGACCGTGAGGCCGGCGCTTCCGATGGCCAGCCTGGCGGCGGACTCGTCGAGGTTGATCACCGAGGGCACCGCGACCTGGTCGGGCGAGGCGGGGAACAAGGAGTCCTGGACCAGCAGGTAGCCGGCGACCAGCAGTGCGATCACCAGCAGCCCGAGCATGATCCACAACCCGGTGCGCTGCGGCCGCTCGTCCTCGACCGACGGCAGGTACGCCGGCTCCGGGCGGACCGGCGGGGTCGCCATGGCGGGGGCGACCTCGGTGGGCGGCGCTGACGCAGCAGCAGTGGCTGCGATGACCGGTGGCGGTGCGGCCGCCTGCACAGGATGACCCGCGAGGTAGCGCTCGATGTCGCTGCGCATCGCGCCCGCCGACTGATAGCGGTCCTCGAGCCGCTTGGCCAGCGACTTCATCACGATGGCGTCGATGGCCGGCGGGAGCTCGGTGTCGTGGTCCGACGGAGGAGCCGCCTGCTCACGGACGTGCTGGTAGGCGACGGCCACGGGGCTGTCACCGACGAATGGTGGTCGGCCGGTCAACAGCTCGTAGAGCAGGCAGCCGGCCGAGTAGACGTCCGAGCGAGAGTCGACGGTCTCGCCGCGAGCCTGCTCGGGGGAGAGGTACTGCGCGGTCCCGACCACGGCGGCGGTCTGGGTCATCGAGTTGGCCGCGTCGCTGATGGCGCGGGCGATCCCGAAGTCCATCACCTTCACGTCGCCGGTCGGGGTGAGCATCACGTTGCCCGGCTTGATGTCGCGGTGGATGATGCCCGCGCGGTGGCTGTAGTCGAGGGCCGACAGGACGCCGCTGCTGATCTCCAGGGCGCGCTCGGGCAGGATCTTGCGCCCTTCGCGCAGGATGTCGCGCAGGGTGCGGCCGGCGACGTACTCCATGACGATGTAGGGCTGGGCGACGCCCGAACCGTCCTCGGCGGGCTCCTCGCCGGTGTCGTAGACCGCCACGATGGAGGGGTGGTTGAGAGACGCCGACGACTGGGCCTCGCGACGGAAGCGGGCCTGGAAGGTCGCGTCGCTCGCCAGGTCGGTGCGGAGTCGTTTGACCGCCACGATCCGTCCCAGGCGGGAATCGGTGCCCTTGCGGACCTCGGCCATCCCGCCGCGGCCGAGCAACTCGCCGAGCTCGTAGCGTCCACCCACGAGGGTGGGACCCGGTGCTCCTGCGTCGTTCATCGGTTTCGCTCTTCCTTACGGGGTGAGGAGGTTGGAGGAGAGAGTGGGAGCGGGCACGGTGGGGGACTCGCTCGGGCTCTCGGAGGGCGTCTCGCTGGGCGTCTCGGTCGGGGTCGGCTCCGGGGCCGTGCCGTAGTAGCTGACGGTGATCACCTGGTTGGGCTCGACATCGCCATCGGGGTTGATCGACTCGACGAGTCCGTCGCGCGTGGGGTCGTCGTTGTCGAGCTCGGCGCGGGACACGCGCAGGCCCAGCGCACGCAGGTCGCTCTCGACGTCCTCGACCGGGCGGTCGACGTAGTCGCCCTCGTCGATGGTGACCGACTCTTCCTCGGTGGGCTCGGTCGTGGGCTCGGTCGTGGGTTCGGTGGTGGGCTCGGTGCTCGCCGTACGGGTGTTGGTCGGCTCCGGCGTGGGCTCGTCGTCTCCTCCGGTCAGCAGCAGCGTGAGGACGACGGCCAGGGCGACGAGGAGCACGACGGCAGCCACGATCGGCCCGATGTTGCGCGAGGAATCGGTGGCCACAGGCCGAGCCACGGAGCCCGTGACGGGCCCCGTCATGGAGCCCGTCATCGGCGGCACCGCCATCGGGGCCACCGGCGTGGCGGGCATGACCTGGGTCCGTGGCTCCTCGGGCACCGGTGCGACGGCCGGGACGACCCGCGGGGTCGTCGGCACCACGGCGGTGCCGGGGTCGCGCAGCGCCGCAGCGAACGCCGCGCCATCGGGGTAGCGCTCGCCGGGGTCCTTCGACAAGGACGTCTTGATCACGCGGGCCAGGTCGCTCGGGACGCTTGCCGGCAGGTCCGGGACGGGTTCGCGGATGTGGGCGAGGGCCGTCGCGATCGGTGACTCGGCGTCGAAGGGTCGCCGACCGGCCAGGCACTCGAAGGCCACCACACCGAGGGAGTAGACGTCGGAGGCGATCGTGGCCGGTTTGCCCTCCGCCTGCTCGGGGGAGAGGTACTGCGGTGTCCCCATCACGGCGCCGGTGCGGGTGATCTGCGCTCCGTCGGCGGCCCGTGCGATCCCGAAGTCGGTCACCTTGACCTTGCCCTCGGGGGTCACGATGAGGTTGGCGGGCTTGACGTCGCGGTGGATGATCCCGGCCCGGTGCGCCGCACCGAGTGCCTCACCGACCTGCGCCATCAGGTCCCGAACGGCGACGGGATCGAGCTCGCGGCCACCCGAGAGCAGAGCGGACAGGGGTTGGCCCTCGACGAGCTCCATCACCAGGAAGGGGTGCGGCTGGCCTCCCGGATCGCTCGAGGCACGCTCACCGACGTCGAAGACGCTGGCGATGCCCGGGTGGTGCAGAGCGGCGGCATGCCGGGCCTCGGTCTCGAAGCGCGAGCGGAACACCGGGTCGTCGGCGATCTCGTCCTTGAGCACCTTGACGGCCACGGTGCGGCCGAGCAGGGTGTCGGTGGCTCGCCAGACCTCGCCCATGCCACCGGTGGCGATCCGGGAGTCGAGGCGATAGCGCTGGGCGTCGTCGGCGAAGCGGGGTTCGGGGGTCTGGCTCATCGTCCACTCCTGTTCCGGGTCCCGGTGAGTGCCGAGAGTCCCGTGAGTTCGAGGTGTCCGTGCTCATGGGGGCTGGGTCGTCGTCGGATCACGAAAGGATCGCCTCCATCACGGCCTTGGCGATCGGCCCACCGAGGGCGCCACCGGCGATCTGCTGACCCGGCGCCTCCTCGATCATGACGGCCACGGCGACGCGAGAGTCGACGGCTGGGGCGAAGGAGATGAACCAGGCGTACGGCGCCTGGCCAGACACGCCGCGCTGAGCGGTGCCGGTCTTGCCACCGACGGCGACGTCGGGGATTGCTGCCGGTGAAGCGGTGCCGGCGTCGACGGTCGAGACCATCAGGTCGACAAGGACGTCGGCGGTGGCGGGACTGACCGCCTCGCTGAGCTCCTTGGGCTCGGCGGTCTCGGCGTCGTAGTCGGGCGACTGGACCTCCGAGACGACGTAGGGCTTCATCACCACGCCGTCGTTGGCGATCGCCGCGGCCACCATCGCCATCTGCAGGGGAGTGGCCTGGACCTCGAACTGGCCGAACCCGGCCTGCCCGAGCTCGGGGGGAGTGAGCTTGGCGGGGAACACCGAGCGGGCCTGTCCGCTGAGGTCCTCGAGGTAGTCGGAGTTGAAGCCGAACTTCTCGGCCTGCTCGAGCATCGCCTCCGAGCCGACCTCGATGGCGAGCTGGGCGAAGGTGGTGTTGCAGGACTGCTCCATGGCGAGGCGGAAGGTGATCTCGCCCGAACCGCAGTTGCGGCCCTCGTTGTCGATCTCGCCGCTGTCACCGCTGGTCTGGGGCAGCTGGAACGTCGCGCCGCCGGGCACCAACGAGTCGGCGCTGTCGTACTTGCCGGACTCCAGCGCGGCGGCTGCGGTGACGACCTTGAAGGTCGAGCCGGGGAAGATCCGGGTCTGCACGGCACGGTTGAGGAGCGGGTCGCCGGGGTCGGACTCGAGGGCCTTGTAGCTCTTGGAGACGGCGTCGAAGTCGTGGGAGGCCAGATCGTTGGGATCGAAGGTCGGCAGCGAGACCATGGCCAGGATCTTGCCGGTGGACGGCTCCAGGGCGACGACCGATCCCTCGACGCCGGGCCCGAGGGCCGAGAGACCGTCGAAGGCGGCGCGCTGGGCCCCGGCGTCGATGGAGAGCTCGACGCTGCCGCCGTTCTGCTGCTTGTTGCTCACCAGGTCGACGAGGTTGCGCACGAAGAAGCGCGGGTCTTCTCCGGACAGGATGGCGTCCTGGGAGGACTCGATGCCGGTGGAGTCGCCGAAGGTGAAGTAGCCGGTGAGCGGGGCGTACATCAACGGCTGGGGGTACTCGCGCTGGTACTCGAACCGGTCGTCGGACGGCGTGCTGTCGGCGACCGGCGTGCGGCCGACGAGGATCGCGCCTCGCTCGCTCGAGTAGGAGGCCTGCTGAACCCGCTGGTTGAGCGGGTCCTCGTCAAGGCCGCTGGCCCGCCAGAACTGCAGGTAGGTGGCGTTGACCATGAGCGCCAGGAACAGGGCCAGGCAGAACAGGGAGACGGTGCGGATCGGGCGGTTCATAGCTTGATCACCTGCGTGGACTCGTCGTCGTCGGACTGAGCGTCCTGCGAGAGGTCGGGCACGGGTCGTCGGGCTTGGTCGGAGATGCGCAGCAGGAGCGCGATGATCACCCAGTTGGCCACCAGCGACGAGCCGCCGTAGGACAGGAACGGGGTGGTCAGGCCGGTGAGTGGGATCAGGCGGGTGACTCCGCCGATGACCACGAAGACCTGCACTGCGAAGACGCTGGCCAGACCGGTGGCCATCAGCTTGCCGAAGGAGTCGCGGGAGATGAGGGCGACCCGCAGGGCGCGCTCGACGATGAGGCCGTAGCAGAGCAGCACCGCGATCACGGCCGTCAGACCGAGCTCCTCGCCGATCGCGGCCATGATGAAGTCGCTCTCGGCGTAGGTGACCCGGGTGGGGTCGCCCTCACCGAAGCCGCGGCCGATCAGGCCGCCCCAGCCCATGCCGAACTGGGCCTCCACGATCTGGTCGGAGAACGGCGGCACCTGGTTGCGGTAGTACTCCATCGGGTGCAGCCAGATGTCGACGCGGTCCTGGACGTGGCTCGCGGTCTTCCACGCGCCGAGTGCCCCGACTGCGAACAGGCCGCCGCCCACGACGATCCAGCCCGGCCGCTCGGTGGCGACGTAGAGCATCACCAGGAACAGGCCGAAGAAGAGCAGGCTCGAGCCGAGGTCCTTCTGGAAGACCAGGATGCCGAGGCTGATCAGCCACATGGCCAGGATCGGCCCGAGGTCACGACCACGCGGGAGGTCGACGAACAGGACCCGCCGCCCCGCCAGGGCGAGGGCGTCGCGGTGCAGGACGAGGTAACCGGCGAACGCCACGACCAGCATCACCTTGGCGACCTCCCCCGGCTGGAGGCTGAAGGGGCCGAGGTTGATCCAGATGCGCGCGCCGTTGATCTCACGACCGATGACCGGGACCATCGGGAGCAGGAGCAGGGTGATGGCGCCGAAGCCGATCGTGTAGGTGAAGCGCGCGAGGACCCGGTGGTCGCGCAGCACCACGAGGGTGCCCACGAACAACAGCACTCCGAGCGTCATCCAGACCAGCTGCTGCTGGGCGAAGTCGGTCTCCTTGCCCCGCGCCGCGTAGCCGAGGTCGATGCGGTGGATCACCGCGAGGCCGAGGCCGTTGAGCGCGGCGACCAGCGGCAGCAGCACCGGGTCGGCGTACGGCGCCACCAGTCGGATGACGATGTGGGCGGCGACGATGAGCGCGGTCAACCAACCGCCGTAGCCGATGATGTCGGTCGGCACGGTGCCGTCGACCCCGATGCCGACCGCGGCATAGCCGCCGACCCCGACGGCAAGGGCGAGGACGAGCAGGAAGAGCTCGGCCCCGCGCCGACGGCGGTGCACGAAGCCCATCAGGGTGGAGCCGGGTGTCATCAGGCTCACCGACCGATCACCCCCCGCCCTGGTCTGCGTCGCCGGTGCCCTCGGTGTCGTCGGTGTCGTCGGGAGGCGCGACCCGGTTGCCGGCGATCTCCTCGACCTTGTCGCGACCGTCGGCGAGGTCGTCGACCTTGATGGTGTTCTCGACCTGTCCGCGGTCGAAGTCGGAGAGCTGGTCGAGCATCACGTCGGTGGCCACCACCGCTTCGGAGAGCTCGAGTCCGGCGACGGAGGCGTCGATGCCCCGGAAGATCACGACCCGGCCGTCCTGCTGCCCGACGTAGTACTGGGTCTGCGCCCAGGTCCAGGCAGCCGTCGCGGCGATCCACACGATGCCGAGGACGATGGCCAGACCGAGCAGTCGCCGAAGCCACGCGAAGCGCTGAGGCGGCCGTGGCGCGTAGCGGGCGGTCTCCGGGTCGACGGGGACGAGCGGGTCCTTCGAGATCGCGAACGGGAGGTGGTCGGGGATCTCGGCCTCGATCGGCTCCATCTCGCCGGTGTCGCCCGAACGGTGGCCGCGGAAGAGGGCCCGCGGAAGGCGGCGCTTGAGCTCGGCCGCGGCGCCGACGAGCAACGGCTCGAGCTCGGCGTACGCCGGGTCGGCTGCGGCCTGGTCGAGGGTGAGGACGTCGGCGACGATGCAGGTGACGTTGTCGGAGCTGCCGGCTTCGAGGCTGGCGCGCACCAGCTCGACGGCCGCGAAGTCGGGGCTGCCCATCGACAAGATGTCGGCGAGGCGCCCGTCGTCGAGGACGCCGCAGGCGCCGTCGCTGCAGAGCAGGAGCCGGTCGCCGGCGGTGAGCTGGAGTGCGAAGAGGTCGGGCTCGGCCTCGTGGATGCCGTCGAGGGCCTTGAGGATCAGGTTGCGGTGGGGGTGGACGCGGGCCTCGGCCTCGGTGATGCGGCCGTCGTCGATGAGGCTCTGGACGAAGGTGTGGTCGGTGGTCAGCTGGGAGATCTCGCCCTCGCGGAAGAGGTAGGCCCGGCTGTCGCCGACGTGGCCGATCCCGATGCGGTGGCCGTCGAAGAGCGCGACCGTTGCGGTCGTGCTGGTGCCGTTGATCTCGGGGTCCTCGTCGACGAGGCGACCGATCTGGACGTGCGCATCGTGGAGGGCCCCGGTGACGCGGTCCAGCAGCCCGGGGCTGTCGGACGCAGGCGGGGGCGAGTCGAGCGCGCGGAGCTCGGAGACGGCGGTGCTCGAGGCGATGTCGCCGCGGGCCGCGCCGCCGACGCCGTCGCAGACCGTGAGGAACCACGGCCCTGCGTAGCCCGAGTCCTGGTTGTCCTTGCGGACCCGACCGACGTCGGAGATCGCCGAGAAGTTCAGCCGCAGCTCCGGCTCGATGGGCGGGGTCGCTGGGGTGCTCTCGACCGTGGGGTTCTCGCCCGTGGCCGCCGGAGCGGGCCCGGGGTCGGCGTCGCTCACTTCTTCAGCTCCAGGATCGTCTTGCCGATGCGCACCTGGGTGCCGATCGAGATGGTCGTGGGCTGGGTGATCCGGACGCTGCCGATGTAGGTGCCGTTGGTGGAGCCGAGGTCCTCGACGAACCACTGGTCGCCGGACGCAGCGATCCGCGCGTGCCGGGTCGAGGCGTAGTCGTCATCGAGGCGGATGGCGGCATCGGTGCCACGTCCGATGAGGATCGGCGCCTGGTCGAGAGCTGCGGTGGCCCCGGCGCTGCCGCCCTGCGTCACCGCGACATGGGTGGGGGAGCCACGACGCTTCGCCGGCTTCTGCTGCTTGGGCGGTCGGGGGCTGCCCTGACCGCGCACCGCCTCGGGCACCCGCGCCCCGAACATGTCGGAACGGATCACCGAGATAGCGGAGAGCACGAAGATCCACAGGATCGCGAGGAACGCGATCCGGATGAGGAAGAGGGTCAGCTCAGACACCTGCCCACCCCGTGCTTCCGGCGCTCTCGGTGCTCTGCACGATCCGGAGGGTCATCGTGGTGTTGCCGGCCTTGACGACCGATCCGTTGCGCAGGGTCGCGCGCGGCACCTTGCGCTCGTCGATGCGGATCCCGTTGGTCGAGCCGAGGTCATGGACCTCGACGAGGGGATCGCTGCCGTCGCGCCCCACGGTGATGAGGAACTCGGCATGCCGCCGGCTGATGCCGGGGTCGTTGATCCGGATGTCGGCGTCGGTGCCGCGCCCGATGACCAGCCCCGGAGGTTGCAGCGGGTGCTGGGTGCCGTTGACCTCGAGCAGGGCGTGCGCCCGGCTGACCTGGGTGTCGGTGGCGGTGCCGGTCACCGAGGCCTGCGCCTGGCTGCGGATCCGGAACCGGCCGGTGGTGAGGTCGTCGGCGGACTCGAAGTCGATGTGGATGGGCCCGGGGAAGACGTAGGCCTGGGCGTCGGCGTGCTTCTTGAGCGAGTCCGACATCTCTCGAGCCAGCGTCGAGTCGTACGGCGCCAGACGCTCGAGGTCGGCGCTGGACAGCTCGACGTGGAAGTCGTTGGGCACCAGACGCCGGTCCCGGGACAGGATCTGGGCGTTGTTGTCGAGCTCGCGCTCCAGAGCGGCCGCGATCTCGACCGGCTGGACGGCGCTGCGGAAGGTGCGTGCGAAGACGCCGGAGATCATCGACTCGAGCCGTTGCTCGAAACGCTGCAGGCCTCCCATCCGCACCCCTCTCTCCTGAACGGCCCCGCGACGTGCGCGGGGCATGGCAAGCACCGGTCGGTCGACCGGACGTAGCGTCGATCGTAGCCACCCGGGGGCCGGGTGCCGTGCAACCTCACCCCCACGGCGCATGGAGGATGTCCAGGTGCCCCTGCCGGTTTGGGGATGGCTCAGCCGCTGGGATAACCTTCGCTGGTTACTTTGCGCGAGTGGCGGAACGGCAGACGCGCTGGCTTCAGGTGCCAGTGTCCGAAAGGGCGTGGGGGTTCAAATCCCCCCTCGCGCACCAGAGATCGCACAAGACCCGGCCCAGAGAAGTCTGGACCGGGTCTTGTGCGTTGCGGGCAGGGTGGCGGTGCGACAGCCACGTCCTGCTGTCGCAGAACGGTGGGTGGAGCACCGCCCCCAAGCCGATCAGATGAAGAGCAGCTGCGCCCCTTCGGTCATCTCGATGAAGTCGGAAGCGCTGATGATGCCGGAGACGTCCTCGCGCAGACCGCTCTCGTCGACGTGGTTCATCTCGGCGGACATGCGGCACGCCCACAGCTGACCGCCCGCGGCGACGATCTGGTCGAGGAAGTCGGGCACCTCGGGGACGCCGACGTCGGCGATCTGCTTCTTGAGCATCTTGGTGGCCATCGCGGTCATGCCCGGGAGCGGAGCCATCGACTGCGGGAGCCGGACGTCGCCGCCCGGAAGGTGCAGCGCCGAGTTGCCGGCGGGGCTGAACTGCAGGTCGTGCATCCGCGACGTGGTGATCATGTCGAAGCCCCAGAAGGTGAAGAAGACCATCGTCTCGACCCCCTCGGTCAGGGCGGCGTTGGCCAGGATCAGACCGGGGTAGGCCATGTCGAGGTTGCCCTTGGAGCAGATGATCGCCAGCTTGCGGTCCGACTGCGCGTCGTCGTCGAAGTTCGGCACGAGGCCGGTCGCGGTGATGGTGGTGTCGGTAGTTGTCATGGTCGTCTCCTTCTCAGACGCAGCCGCGCGGCTTGGGCAGCCCGGCGATGTAGGCCATCTTCTTGGCGGGCTTCTTGGGGAACAGCACGAACTGCTCCTTGATCGGGATCCCGCCGACCGTGTTCACCCGACGGGCCGTCGCGGTCTCACCCTGGGTGGCGTAGTCGGATCGCAGGAAGCGGATCACGTTCCAGTGCGCGTCGGTGAGGTCGATCCCGATCTGGCCGGCGAGGACGGCGCCGAGGTCCTCGCTCCACTCGTCGTACTCGGTCAGGAATCCTTCGTCGTCGACGTGGATCTGGTGGCCGCTCAACTCGGTGACTGGCATGGCAGGGCTCCTCAGCTCTCGGTGTTCTTGCCGGCCATGGACATCAGGGCCGATACGGGTAGGGGACGACCGGGGAGCAGCAGGTGCCAGTAGGCATGGCGGAAGCCGAGCTTTCCCCAGTGGTTGGCGCGGGTCTCCCCGAGCAGGGAGAACGGTCCGACGCCCGGCACCGGGTACTTCCCGGTCAGGGGCTCGGTGTCGTAGTTGAAGTCGATCAGCAGACCCTTGCCGTGACCGGACTCGATGAAGCAGTTCGTGTGCCCGTCGAACGGGTGGGTCATCGGGTTGCCGGCGATGTGCTCGAGGAAGTTCTCGACGAAGAGCTCGACCGAGAAGTGGGCGACCGACCCTGCCTTCGACGTCGGTATGTCGGCCGCGTCGCCGATGGCGAAGACGTTGTCATGCGCCGTGGACAACAGGGTGTGCTTGTCGACCGGCACGTAGTTCAGCTCGTTGCCCAGGCCGGAGCGGGCGACGAAGTCGGCGCCCATGTTGACCGGGACGGTGACGAGCAGGTCGAACGGCACTTCGCGCTCGTCCATCGAGACCAGCGTCTTCGTCTTGTTGTCGATGTGCTCGACCATGAAGTCGCCCTCGAGCGCGATGTGACGATCGGCGAGCATGCCGCCGAGGCGCTTGGAGGCGACGGGCTTGGTGAAGGCCCCCTCCAGGGGGGTGACGTAGGTGATCTCGACCTTGTCGCGCATCCCTTTCTCCTCGAAGAACGCATCAGCGAGGAAGGTGAACTCCAAAGGAGCCACCGGGCACTTGATCGGCATCTCCACGACCTGGACGACCAGACGACCGCCCTCCCACGTGGCGAGCTTGTCGCGCAGTGCGGTGGCGCCCTCCAAGGTGTAGAAGTCGAAGATGTTCGTGCGCCACTCCTCCTCCGCCATGCCCGGCGTCTCGTCGGGCCGCGGCGTGGTGCCACTCGCGATCACGAGGAAGTCGTAGTCGAGAACGGTCCCGTTGACCAGGTGCACCGCGTTGTGCTCGGCATCGACACGATCGATCTCACCAAGCACGAGGTCGACCCCGTCCGGGATGAATCGCGTGCGGGGCTTGACCAGCTCCTCGGGGGTGTAGACCCCGAAGGGCAGCAGCAGGAAGCCCGGTTGGTAGAGGTGTGTGTCGTCCTGGTCGACGATCGTGATCGTCCAGTCGTCACCGAGCTTGCGGCGGAGCTTGTTGACCGCCGTGGTGCCGGCGGTGCCGGCACCCAGGACCAAGAGGCGCTTCATCTCACATCACCGGTTCCGGGTGCGCCAAGGGTCGGCGCGAGGTGAAGAGCGGGGATGTCGTGCGGAGCCATGATCATGGCGACCTCCTGTAGGTGAGCCCGGTCTCTCGGTCAGGTGCCGGGCTCACTGGTCATCTTTCGCCGTGGCGGCGGAGCCGAGTAGGGCTACAGGTCACCAAAGCGCGGGCCCAAGGTCCGCCTCCCTGGGTCCGAGGGCCCGTCGCGGCGGGCCTCGAGACCCTAGGCCGGGCCCACGCATCAGCGGAGGATCGCGGTGAGGCCGTCGTCAGACGCGCCGGTCACCAGCGGTCCGGGAGGTCCTTGATGCTCGTTTCCCCGTGTCTCCACTCGATCTCGGGCGCCACGAACCGAGGCGTGTCATGACTGCGACCATGCGGCTGGCCTCCATCGGGGCTCGCCTCGTCCAGGACTTCGCGGCCGGTGACCGCGACCATGCCGACCTGCTGGGCGGCAAGGGCGCGAACCTCGCGGAGATGGTGCGCCTCGGCCTACCGGTCCCGCCCGGCTTCACCATCACGACCGAGGCCTGCCGGCTGTTCCTGGCCCGGGGCGTCGCCCCCGCCGGACTCGACAGAGAAGTCGGGCGCCACCTCGAACGCCTCGAGCAGAGCGTCGGACGACGCCTCGGAGATCCCGGTGACCCGCTGCTGGTGTCGGTGCGCTCCGGTGCGCGCAACTCGATGCCCGGAATGATGGAGACAGTGCTCGACGTCGGCCTCAACGACGAGTCGGTGCTCGGTCTGGCGCACCGCACGGGGGATGAACGCTTCGCCTGGGACTCCTACCGCCGACTCCTCCAGATGTTCGGCAGCACCGTCCTCGGTGTCGACCCCGCGGTCTACGCGACCGCGTTCGACGCTGTCAGGAAGGGGCCCGGCACCCCGGATGGCGGCAGTGGCCCGGACGCCGCCGCGCTGCGCGACCTGGTCGGCCTCTACCAGCGGCTCACGGTCGAGCACTCGGGGCAGGAGTTCCCGCAAGACCCGCGGACCCAGCTCGATCTCTCCGTGGACGCGGTCTTCCGGTCCTGGAACACCGAGCGCGCCATGCTCTACCGGCGCCGCGCGGGAATCCCGGGTGACCTCGGCACCGCCGTCAACGTGCAGGCGATGGTCTTCGGCAACCGTGGGTCCGCGTCGGGATCAGGCGTCTGCTTCACCCGGGACCCCGCCACCGGCGCACCAGGGACGTACGGCGACTACCTCACCGATGCCCAGGGCGAGGACGTCGTCGCCGGTATCCGCAACACCATGGCGCTGACGGAGCTGGGCGCGATCGACCCCCAGTCCTACGAGCAGCTGCTCGCTTCCATGCGAAGTCTTGAGCTGCACTACAGCGACCTCTGCGACATCGAGTTCACGATCGAGGAGGGCACGCTCTGGATCCTGCAGACCCGGGTGGGCAAGCGCACCGCCGAGGCCGCCTTCCGGATCGCCGTGGACATGGTCGACGAGGGGCTCATCGACCTCGACACCGCGTTGCTCCGCGTAGATGGCGAGCAGCTCTCCCAGCTGATGTTCCCCTGCTTCGATGCCGAGGCACCCCGCACGTTGCTGACGACCGGGATCAACGCCTCACCCGGCGCCGCCGTCGGCCGGGTGGCCCTCGACAGCGCCACAGCGGTCGCCTGGGCGGCAGAGGGCCAGGACGTCGTACTGCTTCGCAAGGAGACCACGCCGGACGACCTACCCGGGATGTTCGCTGCCTGCGGCGTCCTGACCACCCGCGGCGGGCGTACGTCGCACGCAGCGGTGGTCGCCCGGGGGATGGGGTTGCCGTGCGTGTGCGGCGCGGATGGCGTCGTGATCGACCAGGAGCGCCGCGAGGCCCGGATCGGCGACGTGGTGCTGGCCGAGGGCGACGTCCTCTCGATCGACGGTGCCACCGGCGAGGTCTTCGCCGGACGGGTCGAGGTCTCTCCCTCGCCCGTGATGCGATCGCTCGACGGTGAGCAGGACGCCTCCTCGCCCGTCGTCCGCGCCGTCGCCAGGCTGCTCGCGCACGCGGACGACGTACGACGACTGGGCGTACGAGCCAACGCGGACACCCCGACCGATGCCTTGCGGGCCGGCCGGCTGGGCGCTGCGGGGATCGGCCTCTGTCGCACCGAGCACATGTTCCTGGGCGAGCGCCGGATCCTGATCGAGCGTCTCGTGCTCGCCGAGAACGACGCCGAGCGGAAGGCCGCGCTCGCCTCCCTGCTCCCGGTGCAGCGCGAGGACTTCGTCGGCGTCCTGCGTGCCATGGACGGTCAACCGGTCACGGTGCGGCTGCTGGATCCGCCCCTCCACGAGTTCCTGCCCGACCTCACCGACCTCGCAGTCCGGGTCGCGTTGGCCGAGGCGGCCGGCCGGCCCGACGAGCACGAGCAGCGGCTGCTCGCGGCCGTGCGCAGGCTTCATGAGCAGAACCCGATGCTCGGCCTGCGCGGCGTCCGCCTCGGCATCATGGTGCCGGGTCTCTTCGAGCTCCAGACGCGGGCGCTGCTCGAGGCCACCGCTGAGCTCATCGAAGCCGGACACCACCCACAACCGGAGATCATGATCCCGCTGGTCGCGGACGAGGCGGAGCTGGCTCTCGTACGAGCGAGCCTGGAAGGCGTCGTGGCCGAGGTAGCGGCCGAGCGGTCGGTGTCGCTGCAGCCCCTCATCGGCACGATGATCGAGGTGCCGAGGGCGGCGCTGACGGCGGATGCGATCGCCCACAGTGCCGACTTCTTCTCCTTCGGCACCAACGACCTCACCCAGCTGACCTGGGGCTTCTCGCGCGACGACGTCGAGGCGGCGTTCCTGCCCACCTATCTGGACCGTGAGCTGCTGTCGGTCTCGCCGTTCGAGTCGCTCGACGTCGACGGCGTGGGAGCCCTGGTCCGGCTCGCCGTGGAGCGCGGTCGGCTCACCCGTCCTGACCTGCACCTCGGAGTCTGCGGCGAGCACGGTGGGGACCCGGCTTCGGTCCGGTTCTTCCACGAGGTGGGGCTCGACTACGTGTCCTGCTCACCGTTCCGGATCCCGGTAGCCCGCCTCGAGTCGGGTCGAGCCGCCCTGGGTGCGCGCTGATGACCTTGCTGCACCGACGTACCTGGCACCCGACGGACGATGTGAGGAGAGCTCCATGACGCAGCACCTGGTCGAACTCGCAGCGGAGGAGTGCTGGGAGCTGCTTCGCAGCGAACCGGTCGGCAGGATCGCGTGGAACGGGCCCGAGGGCCCGACCGTCCAGCCGGTGAACTTCGCCCTCAGCCAAGGTGGGATCGAGGTGCGCACCACGGCGTACTCGGCGATCGGTCACCTGAGTGACGACAGCGCCGTCACCTTCCAGGTCGACCGGATCGATCCGGCCGCTCGCTCGGGTTGGAGCGTGCTGGCTCGCGGAAAGGTCACCTTCGACTGGACCTACGGTCGGGTGGAGGCGCCGGGGGTCGACGTGTGGCCCAGCGGCGAGCGCGCCTTGCGGCTCCACCTCGAGGTGAGCGAGATCTCAGGACGCCGCCTCACCACCTGACGCCGGACGCGGCAACGGGATTGACGGGTGGGGACCAAGGTCCTCCCGAGATGGGTCCGGCGGCCATGGGCCGGGCACCTCGGGCGGACCTAGCGTTTCGAGTGACCCGTCCAGTACTCGTCAGGAGCCCTCGTGGACCCGCTCGACATCGCGCGGTGGCAGTTCGGCATCATCACCGTCTACCACTTCTTGTTCGTCCCCATCACGATCGGTCTCTCCGCGATCATCGCCGGCTACGAGACGGCGTGGGTCCGCACCGGCAACCCGCGGTGGCTGCGGCTGACGAGGTTCCTCGGCAAGCTGTTCCTGATCAACTTCGCCCTCGGCGTGGTGACCGGCATCGTGCAGGAGTTCCAGTTCGGGATGAACTGGAGCGACTACTCCCGCTTCGTCGGGGACGTGTTCGGCGCTCCTCTCGCGATCGAAGGACTGCTCGCCTTCTTCTTGGAGTCGACGTTCCTGGGGCTGTGGATCTTCGGCTGGGACCGGCTCTCGCCGCGCCTGCACGCGGCCACGATGTGGCTCGTGCACCTCGGCACCATCTTCTCCGCCTACTTCATCCTCGCGGCGAACTCCTGGATGCAGAACCCTGTCGGCTACGCCTTCAACCCCGAGACCGGCCGCGCCGAGATGAACGACTTCGCGGCGGTGCTGCTCAACAAGGTCCAGCTGGTGACGTTCCCCCACGTGCTTCTCTCGGCCTACATGACCGCGGCAGCGTTCGTCATCGGTGTCTGTTTCTGGCAGCTGAGGCGGCACGCCAAGGACAGCGAGGATCACGCGATGTATCGCTCGGCGGTCCGCACCGGTGCTGCCGTCGTGCTCCTGACCGGGCTCGGAGTCGCGATCACCGGTGACCTGCAGGGGAAGATCATGACCGAGGTCCAGCCGATGAAGATGGCCGCCGCGGAGGGTCTTTACGAGACCGAGGCGCCGGCGTCGTTCTCGCTGTTCCAGCTCGGTCCTCTCGACGGGTCGACGGAGGGCTTCGCGATCAAGGTGCCCGGCGTCCTGTCCTACCTCGCGACCGGAACGACCGACGGGGAAGTGATGGGCATCGACGACCTGCGCGCGGAGTACCAGGAGACCTACGGCCAGGATCCCGGTGCGGCGTACTACACGGCCGGTGACTACACGCCGATCATCCCGATCACCTACTGGAGCTTCCGGATCATGGTCGGGATGGGGTCCGCCGCCGCTCTGGCCGCCGCCGTGATCTTGTGGGCGACCCGGCGCCGCGCCCGCAAGCCACCGGGACGCCTGGTCCTGGGCCTGGCGCTGGGGCTGCCGTTCCTGCCGCTCCTGGCGAACTCCTTCGGCTGGATCTTCACCGAGATGGGTCGCCAACCCTGGGCCGTCTTCGGTCTGATGACCACCGATCAGGCTGTCTCGCCGGGGGTGAGCGCGGGCGAGATGCTCACCTCCCTGATCGTCCTCACCGTGCTGTACGGCGGGCTCGCGGTCATCGAGGTCCGCCTGCTGCTGACCTACATCCAACGGGGCGCGGACCCGATCGAACCGGTGCCGGACAGCACCGGAACCGGTGACGGCGACAAGCCGCTCGCTTTCGCCTACTGAGAAGGGAACCATCGTCATGGAGCTCACCACCATCTGGTTCGCCCTCATCGCGGTCCTCTGGATCGGCTACTTCACCCTCGACGGCTTCGACTTCGGGGTCGGCATGCTGTTGCCGGTGCTGGCGCGCAACGACACCGAGCGCCGGGTCATGATCAACACCATCGGGCCCGTCTGGGATGGCAACGAGGTCTGGGTCCTCGTCGCCGGCGGTGCCACGTTCGCCGCGTTCCCGGAGTGGTACGCAACGCTGTTCAGCGGCTTCTACCTGCCGCTGCTGCTGATCCTCGTCGCGCTGATCGTGCGCGGACTCGCCTTCGAGTATCGCGCCAAGCGCGACGACGACGCCTGGCGCAGCCGCTGGGACGCAGCGATCATCGTCGGTTCGCTCGTGCCCGCACTCCTGTGGGGAGTGGCTTTCGCGAACATCGTCCGAGGGGTCCCGATCGACGCCGATCACGAGTACGTCGGCGGGTTCTTCAACCTGCTCAACCCCTACGCCCTGCTCGGCGGCACGATGACGATGCTGCTGTTCCTGACCCACGGCGCGATGTTCGTCGCACTCAAGACCGACGGGGACATCAGGCACCGGGCCCGGGCACTCTCGGTGAAGGTCGGGGCGGCTGCCGCCCTGGTGACGGTCACGTTCCTGCTGTGGACCCAGCTCGACACCGGCTCGATCGCCTCGGCGATCGCTTTCGCCGGTGCCGCGGTCGCGCTCCTCGGCGGACTGGCCGCAGCAGGGAGTGGGCGAGAGGGCTGGGGCTTCCTCGGCACCTTCATCGCCATCGCCCTCGGTGTCGGTGGGCTGTTCCTCGCGTTGTTCCCCGACGTCATGCCCACCTCCCTTCCGGGCGGCGACTCGCTCACGACCACCAACGCCGCCGCCACGGCGTACACCCTCAAGATCATGACGGTGGTCGCGGTGATCTTCACCCCGGTCGTCCTGGCCTACCAGTCGTGGACCTACTGGGTCTTCCGCAAGCGGATCGCTGTCCACCACATCCCCGTCAGCACTGGTGCCGTGAAAGCACCGCAGTGAGACCGACCGACCCTCGGCTGCGTCAACAGCTCGCCCCCGCTGCCCCGTGGTTGCTCGGGGTGCTGGGCGCCGGCATCGTCGGCAGCATCCTCGTGCTCGCCCAGGCGTGGGTCGTGACCGGGCTGGTCGTCGCGGTCGTGACCGACGGGGCGGTCGAAGCCTGGGGGCTCGCGGTCATCGCGGTGTTCTGTGCCCGAGCCCTCAGCGGCTGGACCGGCGACATCTCGGCAGCGAGGGCCGCCGCCGTGGTCGGGACGTCGCTGCGCCGCCGCCTGATGCTGGCGGTCAGCTCGAACCCCCGGAGCGGATCGACCGGTGAGACCGCCGTGCTCGTGACCCGTGGCGTCAGCGCCGCGGAGCCCTACCTGACCCGGTACCTCCCGGCGGTGGTGTTCGCCGCCGTCCTGCCGCCTCTGGCCGTCATCGCGATCGCCACCCAGGACCTGCTGAGCGCTGTGATCGTGGTCTGCACGCTGCCGCTCGTGCCGGTCTTCGGAGCCCTGGTCGGTCTCGCCACCCGCGACCGGGCCGAGGAGCAGTGGCGAGCGATGGCGTCGCTGTCGGGTCACTTCCTCGACGTGGTCCGCGGCCTGCCCACCCTCGTCGCCCACCGGCGCGCCCGGGCCCAGAGCGTGCGGATCCAATCGGTGACCGATCGCTACCGTGTGGCCACGCTGCGGACGCTGCGCGTCGCCTTCGCCTCCTCGGCCGTGCTCGAGCTCGTCGCGACCCTCTCGGTCGCCCTGGTCGCGGTCACGGTCGGGCTCCGGCTGGCTGGTGGAGATCTCGACCTCCGCACCGCACTCGTGGTGCTGCTGCTGGCCCCCGAGGCGTACTGGCCCCTGCGCCGGGTGGGCGCGGAGTTCCACGCGGCGGCCGAGGGGATCGCCACCTTCGAGCGGGCCCACGAACTGCTTGCGGGGGCCGGCGCAGATCAGGGTGCAGACCAGGGCGCAGCTCAGACTGTCGGGACGCCGCCGTCTCCGGGCGAGGCGCTCGTCGTGGACGAGGTCGCGCTGATGCACGCCGGGCGCACCACCCCGGCGTTGCAAGGCCTGAGCACCAAGATCCCGGCTCACGGGGTCACCGTCGTCACGGGGCCCTCCGGTTGCGGCAAGTCCACCCTGCTGGCTGCTCTCGCCGGGTTGCTGGACCCCACCTCGGGGTCGATCACGATCGACGGCCATGCCGTCACCACCGCAGGCTGGCAGTCGCAGGTGGCATGGCTACCGCAGCGACCCTGGTTCGTCGCGGGCAGCGTGGCGGACAACCTCCGGCTGGCAGATCCGGAGGCCTCGGACCACACGTTGTGGACGGCGTTGCGGCGGGTCGCGTTGGAGGAACGGGTCCGCGGGCTCCCGGGCGGCTTGGACGAGCCGGTCGGAGAGGACGGCGCCACCCTCTCGGCCGGGGAGCGCGCTCGGCTGGCGATGGCCAGGATCCTGGTGGCAGAGCGGCCTTGGGTGCTGCTGGACGAACCGACCGCGCACCTCGACGACCTGACGGAGCAGATCATCGCCGACACGATCGTCGAGCTCGGCCGCACCAGCGCCGTCGTCGTGGTGGCGCACCGGCCGCGATTGATCGACCTGGCCGACCGGGAGATCGCCCTGCCGGCTCCACAAGCACCGGTGTCGATGCCGGTTGCGGCGCGACCCATCGCCGGCGTCGCGGCGACGGCCGTCCGGGAGAGCGATGGCGGAGCTCTCGCAACCGATCGGGCCGGGTTCGCGCTCAGCACCGTGCTCGGCTCGCTGGCCTCCGCCTCCGGGGTCGCCCTGACGGCGACCGCAGCGTGGCTCATCGTGCAGGCCTCCGCCGCACCCCCGGTGCTGACGCTGCTCGTCGCGATCGTCGGGGTCCGACTGTTCGGGTTGGCGCGACCCGTCCTCCGCTACGCCGAGCGGTTGCGCTCCCACGATGCGGCGCTCGGCCTGCTCGCCCGACGCCGCGTCCAGGTGTACGACGCCCTCGTGCCGCTGACGCCTGCGCGCCTGGGGCGCCGACGCGGCGACGCCCTCACCTCGATCGTCGATGACGTCGACAGCGTGGTCGACCGCGAGCTCCGGGTCCGTCTGCCGGTGCGCACCGGAGCGGCCGTGGTGGTCGGGGCGACGGTGGTCGCCACGTTGATCCACCCCATGGCCGGACTGATCGTCGGGCTGGGAGGTGGCCTCTCCGGAGGGGGTGCGTTCCTGCTCTCTCGGACGGCGACCAGGCGCTCCGAACGCACTGGCGTCGCGGTGCGCGCCGAGCTGTCGAGCGCCGTGGTCGAGGCGATCCAGGCCGGAGACGAGCTCCGCATGTGGCAGGCCACGGTCGGCACCGCCGATCGGGTCGCCGAGATCAGCGATCGCCTGGGCTCTGCCGCTCGAGCCTCCTCATCCTGGGCAGGCGCCGCGCGCGCCGGAGTGCTCGCCCTCACCGGCGCCGCGATGCTGCTCGTCGCCGTCACGGTGGCGGACTCCGTCGTCAGCAGCAGCCTCTCGGCGCCGCTGGCGGCGCTGTTGATCCTGCTCCCGCTGGCCCTGGCCGAGGTGCTGACCCCGCTCGCGGAGGCGGGGGCCACCTCGGTGCGTACCGCCGCGGCGGAGGACCGGCTGCGCCGACTCGCGCACACCGCGCCTGCCGTGCGCGACACCGTCAGCCTGGCTCCGCCGACGTCGTACGGCCTCGAGGTGCACCGCATGAGTGCCCGCTGGGAGCGCGAAGCACCCACCACCACCGAGACGTCCCTGGTGGTGCGCCCCGGTGAGCGCGTCGCTGTCGTGGGGCCGTCGGGCTGTGGCAAGAGCACGCTCGCAGCAGTCCTGCTGCGGTTCCTCGACCCGGTGGCGGGCACGGTCACGCTGGGTGGCGTGCCGACCCGCGACCTGTGCCTCGACGATGTGCGACGCCTGACCGGCCTGGTCGACGACGACCCGCACATCTTCGCCACGACCCTGGTCGAGAACGTGCGCTTCGCTCACCCCGGCGCCACCGATGACGAGGTCGAGCAGGCGCTGCGGCAGGCGAACCTCGGACGGTGGCTCGACGATCTCCCGGACGGGCTGGGCACGTGGCTCGGCGACGGGCACGCACAGGTTTCCGGGGGTGAACGGGCCAGGATCGCCGTGGCCCGCTCCTACCTCGCCGCGCAGCCGGTGCTCGTCCTGGACGAGCCCACCGCCCACCTCGACCACCTCACGGCGAACGAGCTGGCCCGCGACCTCCTGACCGGACCGCGCACCAGGAGCATCATCTGGATCACCCACAGCCCCGTGGGCCTCGATCTCGTCGATCGAGTCATCGACCTGGCCTGAGCCCCGGCTCACACAGGTCGCTCACACAGGTCGCAAGCCGCGCGTCTCCGGCACCGCCGAGGCGGTGGAGCGCAGGCGGAGGGCGACATCCACCACGCTGCAGCCGTCGGGTCCGACGAGGACCGGATTCAGGTCCAGCTCGCCGACGGCCGGCACCTCCAGCGCCAGCCTGGCCACCGAGACGACGAGGTCCTCCAAGGAGGTGACCGCTGCACGTGCGCTGCCCCGGAAGCCGTCCAGCAGGGGCCACAGCCGAAGGCTGCGCACAGCACGCGCAGCATCGTCCTTGGTGATCGGAGGCAGCAGGAACACACGGTCGTCCCAGACATCGGTCGCCACGCCGCCGGCCGCCAGCATCACCAGGGGTCCGAGGCCCGGATCGTGGGCGATCCCCAGGGCCACCTCGATCCCGCTGGCCTCGGGTTGCACGAGGATCGTGGTGGGCCGTCCGAGCTCGGCGACGATCTGGGTGACGGCTGAGCGGACCTGGTCGTCGTCCCCGACCCCGAGCCGCACCAGCCCGCGCTCGGTCTTGTGCACCACCGAGCGGTCGTCGGCCTTCACCACCACCGGGTAGCCGACGGCTCGGGCGGCGTCGACGGCGGCTGCAGCCCCATCGGTGCCGTCGGTGGCCTGCGCGAAGGCGCCGACCAGGTTGATGTCGTAGCGGCGCAGGAGGCCGGCAGCCTCACCGGCGCTGACCCAGCCGTTGCTCGCCGGGCCCGAGGAGTCGAGCAGCTCCTGTGCCTCGCGCCGGGCCTCGCCGCCTCCTGAGGCATCGGATGTCGCGGTGGGGGTGTGCGGCACCGAACGCCAAGCGGCGTACGCCGCGGCTCGGCTGATGGCTGCGTTCGCTGCTCGGATCCCGGTGAAGGTCGTGGCGGTGCCCCCGTCGGCGACGATGCCGCCGAGGGGGACCAGGACGAGGGGGATGTCACGGTGCTCGGCGTGCCCGCGGGACACCGCCGCGGCCAGCTCGGCGCCGTCGGCCATCGCCGTGGCGACGAGCACCACGAGGACGACGTCGACCTCTCCTGAGGCCAGGACCTGCTCGACCAGCGCCGCGATCTCGTCGGCGCCGGCGCCGGCTCCGGCATCGATGGGGTTCTCGGTCCCCGCCACGGCGGTGACCGCGGAGGCCAACCGCTGCTGCAGGGCCGGCGACAGGGCCGGGACCTCGAGTCCGAGGTCGTCGGCGCCGTCGGCGGCGAGCACGCCCATCCCGCCGGCGTTGCTGATGACCGCGACCCGCGAGCCCGCGGGAAGCGGCTGCTCGGCGAGGAGGCGGGCGGTGTCGACGAGGTCGTCGATGTCACGGCAGGCGATGACGCCGGCCTGCCGGAACAGGGCATCGACGCCGACCGCCGTGGACGCCGCGGCTGCGGTGTGCGACGCGCCCGCTCGACGGCCACCCGACGAGCGGCCGCCGACCACGGCGAGCAGCGGCTTGCGCTGCGAGAACCGGCGCGCGAAGCGGGCGAACTTGCGGGCGTTGCCGAAGGACTCCAGGTACAACGCACCGGCGGTGACCTCGGCATCGTCGTACCAGGCGGCGAGCAGGTCGTTGCCCGACACGTCTGCCTTGTTGCCGAGCGAGACGAAGCACGACAGGCCGAGCCCCTCGGCGCGGGCGCGCTCGATCAGCGCGATGCCCACGCCACCCGACTGGCTCGCCAGGGCGAGACCGCCGGGAAGGGGTAGCGCTGTCCCGAAGGTCGCATCGAGCCGTACGCCGGCGCCGTTGGCGACGACGCCCAGGCAGTTGGGCCCGACCAGCCGGACGCCCAGCACACGGGCGCGCAGAGCGAGCGCTCGCTGCAGGGCGCGCCCAGCCGGTCCGGTCTCGGCGAAGCCCGACGACACGACCACCACCGCTCCGGCGCCGGCCGCGGCGGCATCCTCGAGGGCGCTCAGGCACCCAGGAGCCGGGACGGCGATCACGGCCAGGTCCACGCCGTCCGGGATCTGGCGGGCCTCGGAGTAGGCCGACACTCCCGGGACCGGATCGACGCCGGCCCCGGCCCGCGGGTGCACCAGGGCCAGCCTTCCGGCGAAGCCTCCGGCAACCACGGAGCGCACGATCGCAGCACCCACGCCCGTGCCGTCGCTGCGGACCCCGATCACGGCAACCGAGCGCGGATGCAGGAGCGGGTCCAGTGACCGGGCCTCGGCCTGGCACTCGCGGTCGTCGGCCGCGTTCTGCAGGGTCGGGGTGACCAGGGTGCTGAGCGTGACCTCGACGACGCCGCTGTCGAAGTGGCGTTCGACGTCGTACCCGGCGGCGGCGAAGAGCCGGAGCATCCCGTGGTTGTCGGGGAGGACCTCGGCCACGAAGGTCGCCACGCCACGGTCGCGTGCCGCGGCGGCGAGGTGCTCGAGGAGGAGGGTGCCGAGCCCGTGACCGTGGACGGTGTCGTCGACCATGAACGAGATCTCGCTGGTCGTCTCGTCGATCGGCTCGGCGGTGGCGAGGGCAACCAGGACCCCGCGGTGCTCCGCGACGAGCGACAGGGTGTCGGGCGAGGCCATCACGTGCTCGACGTAGAGCTGGGCGGCGCGGCGCGAGGGAGAGAAGAAGCGCAGGCGTAGCGAGGCCTCGCTGGCGCGAGCATGCAGCGCCTCGACGGCTCCGGTGTCGGCCGGGACCAGTCCGCGGACGACCCCCACCGACCCGTCGGCGAACAGCACGTCCGCAGTCGACGTGGGGGCGACCGGGCACGTACTCGATGAGGGCATGCATCAGATCCTGCGCTCTGCACGAGAGCGAGTGCAGAGTCCGAGGTCCCCTCTCTGCCGCTCGTGAAGGGACGAAGGTCCCGTCGTGCCGGGCACACGAGGTCCGCGAAGTCCCGCGTGGTGGTGACCTCCGACCATGTTGGCCTCGACCGGAGCGGGCGAGGCTGGAGCCGACCGAGAACGACGAAAGAGAAGACGGAGCCCATGACCACCACTCACGACCGCCAGCACGCTGCGGTGAACGACGAAAGCACGACCTCGACCCTGTCGGCACGGCGCGCGCTCGCCGTGCTCCGGATCGCGGTCGGTGTCACCTTCCTGTGGGCCTTCCTGGACAAGATGTTCGCGCTGGGCTTCCACACCGGCTACGACCAGGAGGGCACCCTCGACCGCTTCGGGGACGCGGCCTGGATCAACGGCGGCAGTCCCACCAACGGCTTCCTGGCGTTCGGCGCCGACGGGCCGTTCGCCGACTTCTACAACTCGATCGCCGGAGCCGCGTGGGCCGACTGGTCCTTCATGCTGGGGCTGCTCGGCATCGGAACCGCCCTGATCCTCGGGATCGGCATGCGCGCCGCCACCGCGGCCGGCGTCGTCCTCTACGTGATGATGTGGACGGTCGTCCTGCCTCCGGAGAACAACCCGGTCATCGACGACCACCTCATCGGTGCGATCACCCTCGTCGTCCTGCTCCTCTTCCGCGCCGGGGACACGTGGGGGCTGGGGCGGAGGTGGAAGTCGACCGACCTGGTGCAGTCCTTCTCGGTCCTGCGCTGAGCGCACCCGACGGGAGCTGGTGAGGCACGCCCCCCTGGGTATCGACTGTCGTCCACATCACTCGACAGCCGCCAGGATCGACCCGCCGCCACGCTCCCAGAGGGCCCCTCGGCAGCCGGGGCACCACTACTCTGTGTCCAAGTCGCCCCACGCTCGACCGTGGGGGGAGAGCGTGGGGCGGCTCCGGACTCGGGCCGGACGACCTTCGGGTGTGGTGTGCGGCCAGCGGGTCTCTAGGCTCGGAGCATGCCTCGCCCCTCTGTGTTCACCCGGTTCGCCGACGCCGCCCTCGACCGCTCCCTCGTGCTCGGCTACACGCGCATCGGTCCGGCGCTGAGGCGGTCCTGGTGGCCGGCCGACCCGGAGCCGGGCAGCCTCCTCGGCAAGCGGGTGGTGGTCACCGGCGCCACGTCGGGCATCGGCGAGGCCATGGTCGCCTCGTTCCTCGACCTCGGCGCCGTCGTGCACGTCCTGGGGCGCAACCCCGACAAGGTCGCCCGGTTGGTCGCCGGCCTGCGGGCCGACCGGCCCACGGCCGAGCTCGTCGAAGAGGTCTGCGACGTCAGCGACCTGGACGCCGTCCGCTCCTGGACCGATGATCTGAGCGCCCGGCTCGCCGAGGACCCTGACGGGCTGCACGGCATCGTGCACAACGCCGGGGTGATGGTCCCCGAGCGCACCGAGAGCCCCCAGGGCCACGAGATGGCTCTGGCCGTCCACGTGCTCGGTCCCCACCTGATGACCGAGCGGTTGCTGCCGGTCCTCGGCGCCGGTCAGGGCGGCACGGTGGTCCTCATGTCCTCGGGTGGCATGTACTCCGCCGGGCTTCGCTCGGTGCCCGACGAGATCGAGTACCGCGACGGCTCGTACGACGGAGTGCGCGGCTATGCGCGCACCAAGCGGATGCAGGTGGTGCTGGCCGAGGCCTGGAGCCGCCGGCTCCGCGGCGGGCAGGTCGCCGTGGAGAGCACCCACCCCGGCTGGGTCGCCACGCCGGGCGTCAGCGACAGCCTGCCCGGCTTCGACAAGGTGATGGGGCCGCTGCTGCGCGATCCCGTCTCGGGTGCCGACACGGCCACCTGGCTCATCGCCACGCGCCCCGACTCGAGGGGGACCCACCACTTCTGGCACGACCGAGCCACCCGACCCACGACCTATCCCTTCCAGCGTCGGCAGGACCCCGCGGCCGAGCGTGCCTTCCTCGACTACGTGGCCGGCGCCACCGACACGGTCTGGGTCGGCTGAACGATGGCTGCGCCCCACCCCCGAGCCCCTCGGCCCGAGGCCGAGGAGCTGGCCGAGCCACTGCGCTCGCGTTGGAGCCCGAGCGTCTTCGACATCGCCCACACCCTCGACGACGCCGCGATCGAGACGCTCCTGCGCGCTGCGCAGTGGGCGCCGAGCGCGGGCAACAGCCAGCCGTGGGGGTACGTCGTCGCCCCGCGCGGCAGCGCCGCGCACGGTGCCTTCCTCCCGCTCCTGAGCCGGGGCAACGCCGGGTGGGTGCCCCGCGCCTCGTTGCTCCTCCTCGCCGGCACCCAGGTCGCGGCCGATCCCGAGGGCAACGGACCCAAGAGCGCCGACTACGCCCGTCACGACCTCGGGCAGGCCTCGGCCCACATCACCCTCCAGGCCCGGGCGATGGGCCTGCACGCCCACCAGTTCGCCGGCTTCGACCACGCCGCAGCGGCCGCGGAGTTCGGGGTCCCGGAGCACGTGTCGTTGATGACCGGGATCGCGATCGGCGTCCACCTCGAGGAGGGGTCGGGCGACGAGCCCAGCCCGGCCGACCGGGAGCGCGAGGAGCGTGCCCGGGCGCGCAAGCCGCTGGGCGAGATCGCCTTCGGCTCGCGGTGGGGCGAGGCGTGGGTGGCACCAGCGGACGGCGACCGCCAGGGCAGCCTGACAGACTGAGGCCATGACGACGCTTGCCGACTTCCAGGCCCTCGGGCTCGACGGCCAGGAGGTGGACCTGGCCTCCTTCGACGGGCAGGTCGTCCTGGTCGTCAACACCGCCTCGCAGTGCGGACTGACCCCGCAGTACGAAGGGCTCCAGACCCTCCACGAGCAGTACGCCGACCGCGGCCTGCGGGTCGTGGGGTTCCCCTGCGACCAGTTCGGTCACCAGGAGCCCGGCACCGAGGCCGAGATCGGCGCGTTCTGCGAGAAGAACTACGGCGTGACCTTCTCGATGATGAGCAAGGTCGAGGTCAACGGCGTCGACGCCCACCCGCTCTTCTCCTGGCTGCGCTCCGAGCAGGCCGGCGAGCCCGATGCACCCATCGCCTGGAACTTCGCCAAGTTCCTGGTGGGTCGCGATGGCCGGGTGGTGGCTGACTACGCGCCCACCGTGGCGCCGGCCGACCTCGCCGGTGACATCGAGAAGGCGCTGGAGGTGCCGGCATGACGACGTTCACGGCTTCGACGACCGCCGAGGCGATCGTCCCGGTCGAGCGCAAGCTGGTGTGGGACGTCCTCATCGATCCAGCCCTGGTGGCTCGCTTCACGCCGTTCGTGTCCTCGATCGAGGCCAAGGGCGACGATTGGATCTGGACCTTGTCGGGACTGAAGGTCGCCGGCAAGAGCTTCGGGGCCACCTTCACCGAGAAGATGACCCTCGAGGACGGCGTGCGCATCGAGTTCACCCACGACCCGCCGGCGGGGTCCAAGGAGCGCGCTGGGGTGCACGGCTGGTACGCCCTGAGCGATCACCCGGGCCCGGAGGGCGGCGTGCTGCTCGAGACCAGCCTGGAGATCTGCGTCGACCTGCCGCTGCCGAAGGTGTCCGGCGGCGTGGTCCGCTCGACCATGAAGGGGGTCATGCACCAGATGGGCGACCGCTTCTCCAAGAACCTGCTCGACCACCTCGGCGTCGGCTGAGCCACGTCGCCCGACGCTCGTCCCACGCAGGTCGCGGCGCAAGTTACTTGCCCGTCACCACCGTTGGGGTCGATGGTGGTGACGTGCCCCGGACCGCAACCCCCTCGTCGTACTCGATCACCATGCGCCTGCACTCGGTGCCCGACCACGCGGTCGTGGGGGCGGTGGCCACCGCGATCGCCCAGGAGGGCGGCATCGTGACCGCGATCGATGTCGCTGAGTCGAGCAACGTCCGCCTCGTCCTCGACGTCACCTGCTCGGCCGCCGACGCCGAGCACTCCGAGGTGCTGGTCGCAGCCGCCGACGCCGTCGAGGGCGTCGAGGTCTACAAGGTCAGTGACCGCACCTTCCTGCTGCACATCGGCGGCAAGATCGAGGTCAGCTCGAAGGTGCCGCTGCGCAACCGCGACGACCTGTCGATGGCCTACACGCCGGGGGTGGGGCGGGTCAGCCAGGCGCTGGCCGACCATCCCGAGGACATCCCGCGGCTGACGATCAAGGGCAACTCGGTCGCCGTGGTCACCGACGGCTCCGCTGTCCTCGGCCTCGGCAACATCGGTCCGGGCGCCGCGCTGCCGGTGATGGAGGGCAAGGCCGCGTTGTTCAAGCGCTTCGCCGACATCGACGCCTGGCCGATCTGCCTGGCCACGCAGGACACCGACGAGATCGTCAAGGCCGTCGAGATGATCGCCCCGGGGTTCGGCGGCATCAACCTCGAGGACATCGCCGCGCCGCGGTGCTTCGAGATCGAGCGGCGCCTGCGCGCGAGCCTCGACATCCCGGTCTTCCACGACGACCAGCACGGCACGGCGATCGTCGTGCTCGCCGCCCTGATGAACGCGCTGCGGGTCGTCAACAAGGACCTGACCGCGGCCCGCGTGGTCGTCGCCGGCGCCGGTGCCGCGGGCACGGCGATCGTCACGCTACTGATCGCCGCGGGGGTGAGCGACGTCGTGGTGTGGGACCGCGAGGGCTGCCTCGTCGCCGGTATGGCGGGCCTCTCGCCCGCCAAGGCCGAGCTGGCCGCAGCCACCAACCCGCGCCGCGTGAGCGGCGACCTGCGCGCCGGACTGGCCGGAGCCGACGTGTTCGTCGGGGTGAGCGCGCCCGGCGTGCTCAAGGCCGAGTGGATCAAGGACATGGCCGAGTCCGCCGTCGTCTTCGCGCTGGCCAACCCCGATCCCGAGGTGGACCCGGGCGAGGCCGGCGTCTACGCGGCCGTCGTGGCCAGCGGTCGCTCGGACTACCCCAACCAGATCAACAACGTGCTCGCCTTCCCCGGGGTCTTCCGGGGGCTGCTCGACGCCCGGGCCCACGAGGTGACCGTCGACATGCTGCTGCGGGCGGCCTCCGCGATCGCCCAGGTCGTCAAGGACGAGGAGCTCAACTCGAGCTTCATCATCCCGACCGTCTTCCACCCCGACGTCCCGGGCGCCGTTGCGGCGGCGATCAGCCAGGGCTGAAGCGGCTCGACGCCGGCGCTCCTCGCACCTCAACCAGCGTCGGTGTCGGTGTCGGTGGGACCGGGGTCCTCCGGCGGTCGCGTCGTGAGGAACCGGTCGGCGCGGATGCGGACCCGTTCGTCGAGCGCGGCGTCACGCAGCCGTTCGTTGGCGGCGCTGACGGTGACCGCGAAGGGGTAGCTGGTCAGCGCGACCGTGGCTTCGTAGGTGCCGTTCTTGCGTGGTTCGGAGTCGGTGTAGCGGAGTCGGGCGCCGCCGTTGGTGCGCACGGCGCGGACGTCGTAGCGCTTGTCGAAGTAGGTCAGGCCGCGATCGAGGTCGGAGCGCTCGCTGTAGGTGATGCTCGCGCGACCCCCGTCGATGCGCACGGTGCAGCGGTACTCGAGCGGGCGTGGGAAGTCGCTCTCGGGATAGGTCACCTTCTTGCAGCCGTCGGCGGCGGGACGGAAGGAGAGGAACACGTAGCGCAGGCCGGGAAGTCCCGCCGGAGCCGGGCACTCGGCGGCGGTCGCCTCGGTGTCGTCCCAGCAGGTCACCACGGGCTCCGGCGCGGGCTCAGGGTTGACCTCGGCCCACAGCATCTTCGCGCCGACGGTGCCGCTGTAGACGAGTCCCAGCACCAGGGGGATCATCACGATCGGGGCCCGCCAACGACGCAGGCTCGCCCAGACGCCGCGGCGGGTGGGTCGGTCCGGGCCGGGCGTGCTCGCGCCGGCGCGGTCGGGCTCGGTCATGACTGCGCTCTCCGTGGTCGATCGGGACGCGCCCATTGTGGCCGCTCGAGCCACGCTGTGGGCCGATCCCACGCAGCGGTACTGCCGACTTCGAAGAAACCGCGCCACCTTGCGACGCGTGAAGGCACGAATCGGGGCAAACTGCGCACCATGTCCTACGGAGTGATCGCCTCGAAGTCGGCCACCGTCATGGTCGAGACCACGTCGGGGCTCGCCGGATCCGACAGCGACGCGGTGCTGGACCGGTTCGAGAGCATCTGGGGTTCGGCCAAGGTGTCGGGTCGACTCACGCTGACCCGCCTCCACCTCAACTTCATCCCAGCGCGCGCCGGGCGGGGGATGGCGATGATGGATCTCGACCTGCGCGACATCCTGCAGGTGGAGCTCGCCGGTGGCCGGACCTCGAGGGTGGTGGGGCTGCGGACCCGCACCCACCTGGTCCAGGTGCGCGCTCTCGGTGCGGGTCCACTGGCCCGCGAGGTCGCTGCTCTGGCGGAGTCCGCGAAGGAGCGCCCCTCCCGCCAGACGTTCCGGGGTGGAGATCACCGCGACGACCGCCCACGGTGAGGCGGAGCGGCATACCGACTGAACTTTACAAACGTCTACCTCTTGTCAAGATGGTTTACATCCCTTACGGTCATGTAAACCACGATGGAAGGCAGGGACGTCGATGACGACCACACCAGCAGCCAGCAGCACCCCGGGCAGCACCCGGGCAGCACGCCGGGCGGCACCGTGTCCGCGAGCTCGACCGAGGGCTGGCGCGACGGCAAGCGCTACCTGTGGCTGATCGGCCTCGTGGTCCCGTCGCTGGCCTTCCTCGCGTTCGGTCTGTGGGCTGCGACCGGGTGGGGCGTGTGGTTCTGGATGGGTCCGATCGTCGTGCTCGGGGTGGTCCCGCTGGTCGACCTCGTCGCCGGCCTCGACCGCACCAACCCGCCGGACGACGCCATCGAGGCGCTCGAGAACGACCGCTACTACCGCTGGATCACCTACCTGTTCCTGCCGATCCAGTACGCCGGCTTCCTCGCCGCGATGTACGTCATCGCCAAGGGGGCGCCGTTCGGCCTCGGGGAGCTCGCCCTGGTCGACAAGGTCGGCCTGGCCCTCACGATCGGCGTGATCGGCGGGATCGGCATCAACACCGCCCACGAGCTCGGGCACAAGCGGGAGGCCAACGAGCGCTGGCTCTCCAAGATCGCCCTGGCCCAGAGCTTCTACGGCCACTTCTACATCGAGCACAACCGCGGCCACCACGTCCGCGTGGCCACCCCCGAGGACCCGGCCAGCTCGCGTCTCGGTGAGTCGTTCTACGCCTTCTGGCCGCGCACGGTCCTCGGTTCGCTCAAGAGCGCGTGGAACGTGGAGAAGAAGCGGTACGCCCGCAAGCAGCAGCACCCGTTCCGTCCGGGCAACGACGTCCTGAACGCCTGGGTCATGTCGGCTGTCCTCTTCGGGGGGCTCATCGTCTGGCTCGGCGCCGGGATCATCCCGTTCCTCATCGTGCAGGCGATCGTCGGCTTCTCGCTGCTCGAGGTCGTCAACTACATGGAGCACTACGGCATGCTGCGCCAGCGTGTCGGCACCGCCCAGCGCCAGCGCTACGAGCGGGTCGACCCCTCCCACTCGTGGAACTCCAACAACATCGCGACCAACGTGCTGCTCTACCACCTCCAGCGCCACAGCGACCACCACGCCAACCCCACGCGCCGCTACCAGACGCTGCGTGACTTCGAGGAGTCCCCGGTCCTGCCGACGGGCTACGCCGGGATGATCGTGCTTGCGCTCGTGCCGCCGCTCTACCGCCGTGTGATGGACAAGCGGGTGCTGGGCCACTTCGGTGGTGACGTGACGCTGGCGAACATCTCGCCGAGCAAGCGCGACACGTACCTCGCCCGCTACCCGCGACCCGACCACGTGCTCGCTGCCGAGCGCCGGGCTGCCGACGATGCTGCGCTCGCTGCCGCCGCCCGGGTGGCGGCCGACGAGGTGATGGCAGCGCGCTGTCCCGGCTGTGGCCACACCTACGAGGTGGAGGTCGGCAACGAGCTCGAGGGCTTCGCCGCCGGCACTGCCTGGGCCGACATCCCCGACGACTGGTGCTGCCCCGACTGTGGCGTGCGCGAGAAGGTCGACTTCGTCGCCCTGGATCCCTCGACGAAGCAGGAGGCCTGAGCAGCATGAAGATCCACGTCGACCGTGACAAGTGCGAAGGCCTGGGGATGTGCGAGGCGATGGCGAGCGAGTTCTTCGAGCTCGACGACGACGACGTCATGCACCTCCTCCAGGACACCCCGGCCGAGACCGATCGCGCGCACGTGCACGCGGCCGTGCAGGCCTGCCCCGTGCTGGCGCTGACCCTGGCCGATTGAACCCGGTGGCCTAGGCTCATGCGAGTGAGCGAGGCGACGGTGCTGCGGCGTGACGGTGGGTCGACCTCCACCCGGGATCGGGTGGTCGAGGCCGCGGTCAACCTCACCGGCAGCATCGGGTGGGCCCAGGTGACGATGGCCAAGCTGGCCGAGGTCGTCGGCGTCAGTCGGCAGACCGTCTACAACGAGATCGGCACCAAGCCCCGCCTCGCTGAAGCCATGATCCTGCGTGAGCTCGACCGCTTCCTCGCCGTGGTCTCGGTGGCCTTCGACGCCCACCCCGACGACCTGGTCGCGGCCATCCACGACGCCTCGCGCACCGTCCTCGAGCATGCGCAGGACAACCCTCTGCTGCACGCGGTCGTCTCGGCCACCCACGGTGCCGACACCGAGCTGCTGCCACTGCTGACGACGCATGCCGAGTCGTTGCTGGTGGCCGCCAAGGCGGTCATCGCAGAGCGGCTCGAGCCCTACGGTCTCGAGCTCCCGATCGAGCGACTCGAGGCCGCGACCGATGCCGTCGTACGCGTCGTGCTGAGCCATGTGATGGCCCCGACGGGCACGCCGGAAGAGACCGGCGAGTCGATCGCCTGGATCGCCGGCAGCATCCTGCGCTGAGCGCTCAGAACGGCCGCGCCGATTGGCGGCGCCGACTACCCTTTGTCCCAGAGCCCGGCACGTAGTCGGGGAGGGGCGAGGTAGGGACGCGATGAGGCGTGCGCGCGTGTTGGGTGCGGTGGTCACGGCCGTCGTCCTCGCTGCCACCGCGTGTGCCCCGACCCCGGACGAGGACGCGGCCAGCGCCTCCGATGCGGGCCCCGCCGGAGCCGCTGCCGGAGCCGCTACCGGGGCCGATCCCGACGGGTCCGACGAGCCGACAGAGCCGGTCGTCACCGCGCTCCCGCCGAGCAGCGACCTCCTGATCGACCCGGCCTATGCGCTCGAGCCGCCCGGACGCCGTACCGGCGCGATCGTGCCGGCCGACATCCTCATCCAGGACGTCGACACCCTCACCCCCACGGTGGTCGCAGGCGTACGCCGCCTCGACGGCGTCTCCGACGTGCTCGCGCTCTCGGTCAGCCAGGTGGTCCTGGAGAACAAGACCTACACGATCGCGGCCGTCGACCCCGGCGAGTACCGCCGCTTCACCGAGCAGGCCTCCGCCGACCTCCAGGCGCAGTGGGACCGGGTGGCGGCCGGCGAGGTCGCGGTGAGCGAGAGCCTGCGCAAGCAGCTGCCGGTCGACGACGACGACTTCTTCGACCTCGACATGAACCCGTCGGTCCCGCGCCTGCACGTCGGCGCCTGGGCTCCGCAGGTCGAGGGCATCGACCTGGTCGTCAACACCGCCGTCGGCAAGGCCCTCGGCATGCCGCAGGGCAACGCGTTGGTGCTCTCGTCGGGCCAGGTGTCGCCGCAGACCCTCCGCGAGCCGCTGGCCGAGGTCGTCGGCAAGGAGATCTCGGTCCAGAACCTCGACGTGGTGTCGCGGCTCGGGCTCGACCCCGAAGCCTTCCAGACCGCGGTCATCTTCGGCTCCTTCGCCGATGCGGTGGGCGTCTTCAACTACACCCCGACCGGTGGCGGTCGGATCGCGCCCGCTCCGGCCTGGGTCTCGGCCCACATCGCCACCGAGGTGGTGCCCATCCTCGGCTCGGTCACCTGCAACAAGGCGATCTTCCCGCAGCTCAAGGCGGCGCTGGCCGAGATCGTCAACCAGGAGCTCGAGTCGGCGATCATCCCGCAGCAGTACGCCGGCTGCTACTACCCGCGCTTCATCGCCGGCTCGACGACGCTCTCCAACCACTCCTTCGGGTTGGCCCTCGACCTCAACACCGCAGGCAACCAGCGCGGCACGGTCGGCGAGATGGACCGCGACGTCGTGGCGATCTTCAAGTACTGGGGCTTCGGCTGGGGTGGCGACTGGCGCTACACCGATCCGATGCACTTCGAGCTCAACCAGATCAAGCGCCCCGGCTGAGGTTGCCGGCTCGGGGCCGGCTCGGGCCGGCTCGGGGCCGGCCGGGGGTCAGGTCAGCGCGATGCGCACGTGCTCGGCGATCATCGCCATGGTGGTGCGCGCTCGATGAGGGTTCTCGGTCAGGAAGTAGTGGTCGGCGCCGGGGGTGACGTCGTGCACGACGTTGACCCCCGCCGCGCGCAGCCGAGCGGCGTAGGTGTCACCGTCAGGCCGCAACGTGTCGCGCTCGGCCGTCAGCACGATCGCCGACGGCAGCCCGGACAGGTCCTCGGCCAGCACCGGTGAGGCGTAGGGCTCGGCCCTGGTGGCAGGGTCGGGGAAGTAGACCCGGCGCACCAGCGCCCGCAGCGACGGCGAGATCATCCCGGCCCCGCTCGGCAGGTCGGAGGCGAGGTCGAGGGCGGGTACGCCGAGCACCTGCAGGCGCGGGGCGAACGAGCCGGCGTCGCGAGCCTGGAGGCACACCGAGGCGGCAAGCCCGCCGCCGCTGGAGAACCCCCCGACGGCGACCGGGGCCTGCGCCGCGATCGCCGCGGAGACGTCGTGGCACTGCTGCTGGGCGACCGGGTAGGCGACGTACGGGCCCGTGCGGAAGTCGACGTTGACGACCCGCACCCCGGCCGTGGCGGCGAGGTAGCGGCACCACCAGTCGTCCATCTGTGGGTAGCGCATGAGCCAGGCGCCGCCGTGGAAGTGGACGTAGGCCGGCCCGGTGGGGTCTCGGTGGTCGCCGCCGGGCGCGGCGTACTCGTGCACCTCGACGTTCCCGTGGCGGGTGGGGATGCGCCGCTTGAGCGGTGCCGGCAGGTCGGTGCCGGCGAAACGTAGGTCCTCGCCGTAGCGCACCGAGAAGCGCGCCGAGGCGTGCATGGTCATCGCGCTGATCCGGTCGCTGAGCCTCATGCCCTCTGTTCGGAGCGCCGCACCTGGTCAGATGGCGCTCACCGGCGGCGACGGTGGGCTGCGGCCTTGGCGCGGTTCTGGCAGCGGGTGGAGCAGAAGCGTCGGGTGCCGTTCTTGGAGGTGTCGACGAACACGCGGTCGCAGGGGTCGGCTGCGCAGACACCGAGGACGCCGGCCAGGTCGCTGCCGGCGCAGATGGCGAGCGCGGAGGCGATCCCAGCGGCCCAACCGATCACCACGCTGTCGTCGCTGCCGTGGAAGTGCAGGCCCCAGCCGTCGGGCCCGTGGTCGAGCTGGGGGCGCGCCCCGGTGCGGAGCAGCAGCTCGTTGACGAGCCGCGCCGCGACGTCGGGTTCGTCGGCCGCGCTCGCGACGAAGACGGCGCGCACCGTGTCGGCGTACGACGCCAGCTCGGCGCCTTCGGCGGGCGTGACCACGGCGGGACGGCCCCGGGAGACCAGGACCCGGCCGACGGCCGTGGCGCGCTCGGCACCGTCGGGGACCGCCATGACCTGGGCGCCGTCGTGGCCGGGCGTCACCGCGTTGACGAGTCCGACCGCTGCCGTGAGCAGCACATTCAGGTGACTGTCGAAACGCATTTGACTAGTTACTCCTGTGGTGTCTAACGTTCGGTGAATGACTGCTGAACAAGTGAACGACAGTGACACTCTAGTCGTAGCCGTGCGTCGGCGCGACCTCCCGCGCACCGTCTGGGCCCTGGTGCTCGCCCGCGCCGTCAACCGGCTCGGGGCCTTCACGCTGTCGTTCCTGACCGTCGTGCTCGTCGATGGGCTCGGTGCCTCGGTGGCGGCAGCAGGCTGGGTGATGGCAGCGTTCGGGCTCGCCACGATCCCCTCCCGGCTCGCCGGTGGCCGCGCTGGCCGACCGACTCGGACGGGTGCCGACCATCTGCCTCGGCCTGGTCGGCTGCGCCGGTGCCCAGCTGTGGGTGGCGGCGAGCCCGACGTTCGCCCTGGCCCTGGTCGGCGTGGTCGTGCTCGGTCTCTCCTTCGAGCTCTACGAGCCACCCAGCCAGGCGCTCGTCGCGGACCTGACCACCGACGAGCAGCGGCCGCTGGCCTACGGGCTGCTCTCCGCAGCACTGGCGGCCGCCGGTGCGGCGGCGGGTCTCCTCGCCGTCGCCCTCGGCGCGCTCGACCTCCGCTGGCTGCTGGTCGCTGACGCGGTGACCTGCCTGGCCACGGCGGGCATCGTGGCCGTGGTCGTCCGCGATCCCGGGGCGCCGGTCACCGGGGGTGATGCGGGAGCGCCGTCGTCACCCTGGCGCGACCGGCGGCTGCTCGCAATGCTTGCCGCCGGCACCGGTTTCGCGCTCGTCTACATGACCATCGTGATCACGCTGCCCCTGGCCATGTCTGCTCGCGGGCTCCCGGCCGAGCAGGCCGGACTGGTGCTCACCGCCTCCGCCGTGACCGTCGTAGCGGCCCAACCCGTGCTGCGCAGCCGGCTGCTCGCCGGAGACGGCTTCCGCGCCCTCGCGACCGGCTACGTCGTCCTGGCCATCGGGCTGGGCGCAGCTGCTGCCGCCACGTCGGTCCTCTCCCTGGTCCTCGCCGCCGTCGTGTGGAGCGTGGGCGACCTCCTGCTCATGGGTCACGCCATGACGATCGTGTCGCGCCTGGCGCCGTCCAGCTCGCGGGGCGGCTACCTCGCGGCGTACGGACTGTCCTGGGGATTCGCCACCGTGGCGGCCCCGGTGCTCGGCACCCAGCTGTTGGCGTACGGCGGTCCGGTTGCGCTCTGGCTCGCCCTCGCCGGGGCCTCTCTCCTGCTCGCCCTGGCTCAGCCCGCACTGGCGCGGCTGTGTCGAGCCGCCCCATCGAGCGCCGGATCGCCGGACTAGGTTGTCGGCCATGCGCGCAGCCCAGGTCACCACGCTCACCGGTCCCGCCGACATCACCGTGGAGGAGGTCGCCGAGCCGACCCCGGCGCCGAGGACGTCCTCATCGAGGTGCACCGGGTCGGGGTCTCGTTCCCCGACCTGCTGCTGAGCCGCGGGGAGTACCAGCTCAAGCCCGAGGTGCCCTTCGCCCCTGGGGTGGACGTGGCCGGGACCGTCATCAGCGGGCCGGGGTTCACCCCGGGACAGCGGGTGGCCGGGGTCGGCGGTTTCGGCGGCGCGGCGGAGCGAGTGGTGGTCCCGGCGATGTTCACGTTCGCCCTGCCTGATGCGATCAGCTTCGACGAGGGCGCGGCGCTGCCGATGAACTACCTCACCGCCGAGTTCGCGCTCTTCGAGCGCGGTGACCTGCAGGCCGGTGAGACCGTGCTGGTGCACGGCGCCGCCGGCGGCCTCGGGACCGCGACCGTCCAGGTCGCCAAGGGCATGGGCGCCCGGGTCATCGCCGTGGTGAGCACCGAGGAGAAGGCGGACGTCGCCCGTGCAGCGGGCGCCGACGAGGCCGTGCTCCTCGACGGCTTCAAGGACAAGGTCATGGAGCTCACCGGCGGGCTCGGGGTCGACGTCGTCGCCGACATCGTCGGCGGGGACGCGTTCACCGACTCGCTGCGGTGCTTGGCCACCCAAGGCAGGCTCCTGGTGCTCGGGTTCGCCTCCGGCGCCGGTATCCCCGCGGTCAAGGTCAACCGGCTGCTGCTCAACAACGTCGACGTGCGGGGCGTCGGGTGGGGCGCCTACGCGATGCTGCGGCCCGGCTACATGCAGGAGCAGTGGGCGCGACTCGTGCCGATGATGAGCGCCGGGGCGGTCAAGCCCCCGGTCGGGAAGGTCTACGACCTCGCTGAGTTCGGTCAGGCGCTGATCGACATGGACGAGCGGCGCACCCTCGGCAAATCCGTGGTCCGCGTGCGGGACTGATGGGGACGGACGACCTTCACCCCTTGGGGTGAACTATGGCGAACTGCCCCCTGGCAAAACGTGGACACCCAGTGGTAAGAGCCCTCTGACTCCCGTACGCTCAGGCCAACTCCCCCGTCCTCCCCACCGCAGGGACGCTGTGTTCCTTTGTTCTGACCTCTCGGCGGAGTCACCAGAAAGGCCGTATTTCATGCGTATCCCCCTGAAGCGAACGGGCGCCGTGATGGCAGTGAGCGCCCTGGCGCTCCTGCCCACCGCCGCCAGCGCTGCCGATCCCGTCGCCCAGTCCACGGCCACGGCCCTGCGGATCTCGATCGGTGGCTCACCGGCCGACTCCGGCACCGTCAAGGCCGTCACCGACGGCACGACCCAGACCAAGACCGGCACCGTCGAGCCCCCGATCTCCGTCCTGGGCAACCAGGACCTCCTCAACATCGGTGCCCTGGTCCAGGATGCCGAGACCTCGGTCGCCAAGAACCGCCGCGGTTCGTCCGAGGCCTGCTCCGGCGTGGCCGGCAACGGTGGGGCGGTGGCCACCGTCGGTGACTCCAACTGCATCACCCCCGGAGACCCGGTCGGCATCTCGATCGCCAACCTCGACCTCACCGGCGCGGTGCTGATCGACCCCGACTCCGCGCTCGGCGCCCTGGCCCCGCTCAACGCCGTCGCCGACCAGCTGGTCGCGCCGATCACGGCCGCGGTCGTGGCCGGTCTCGCGCCCTTCGGCAACGTCGCCCTCGGCGGCACCCTCGGTGCGGTCGAGTCGCGGTGCGCCGCCGTGCCCGGCAGCCTGAGCGGCAACGCCAACATCGTCGACACCGAGCTGGGCCTCGACTTCGCTGCCGCCGGCATCGACGACCTCGTGCTGGCCAAGCTGCCGGTGAACCCGCCGCCGAACACCAAGGTGATCACCGACCTCGACGTCGTGATCGACACCATCACCAACGCCGTGGAGGTCCAGCTCAACGATGGCCTCGACGGTCTCGCGGCGCCGCTGGCGACCGTGGTCGATCAGGTCCAGACCCAGCTCGTCGACGCGATCATCGGACAGATCGCTCCGCAGCTCGCGCCGCTGGAGGAGAACATCCTCGACATCACGCTCAACAAGCAGGTGATCGCCAACGGCGCCATCTCGGTGACCGCGATCGACCTCCAGCTGCTGCCGGCCGCCCAGGAGTTCTCGGGTGCCTCGCTCGTGGCCGCCGAGATCGCCAACGTCACGTGCGGCCCCAACGGTCGCGCCGCGGTCGACCCGGACCCGGACCCCGACCCCGACCCCGACCCGGACCCGACCCCCGAGGTGCCGACCGTGGTTGACGCCGGTGCCTTCGGGCCCGTCGACTCCGACGGTGGACCGGGCAGCCCGCTCCTGTGGGCCCTGGCCGGCGTCACGATCGCCAGTGGTGCCGGTGCCGTCGCTGGACGGCGCCTGCTGAACCGATGACCCGCGGCTCGGGCCTGGGTCTCTTCGACGCCGACCGCTCCCGGGTGGGGATCGCCGCTGTGCTGGTGATCCTCCTCGGGGCGCTCGTCCTGGCCATCCTCGATGGCCCCGAGACCCGGGCGCTGCCCTCGGCCCAGGGTGGGGGCGACGTCGCGGCCTCGTCCTCGGGCTCCACGGCGTCCCGCGGCGGCATCGATGCCCTCATCGTGCCGACGATCGGGCTCGATGCCCAGATGATCGACATCGCCCTCGAGCCGAGCGGAGTGCTCACGCCGCCCGCGGACTACACCGAGGTCGGTTACTGGGACGACAGCGCGGTCCCCGGCGCGCGCAGCGGCCAGACCGTCGTCACCGGCCACACCGTCCACACCGGCGGTGGCGTGATGAACCGGCTCGCGTCGGTCGCCCAGGGCGACCCGCTCCAGATCCGCTTCGACGGTGACCTCGTCGACTACCGGGTGCACAAGGTCGTCGTACTCACCAAGGCAGAGGTCGCGGCTCGGGCCCAGTCACTCTTCGGTCAGGACCGCAAGGACGGCCGTCTGGTCCTGGTGACCTGCACCGACTGGGACGGCGCGGACTACCAGTCCAACGTCATCGTCTTCGCCGAGCGCCACGACGCCCCCGTCTAGCCACAGTTTGAGGTCGAGTCGGCGACTATAGTCGCCGACTCGACGCACTCCGGGGTGCCGAGTCGGCGCCTATAGTCGCCGACTCGACCCGGATTGGACGGTAGGGGAGCGGGTCAGAGGGCTTTGAGCGGGTGGATCGCCACCTCGCCGACCAGCAGCGGGCCGGCGACCTCGAAGGCCTTGCCCACATGGGGCTGGGTCATGTGGGCGTCGAGGTCGGCCTGCGTGGCCCACTCCTCGACGGTCACGAAGACGCCGGGCGCGGCGGCGGACTCATAGATCTCGTAGCCCAGGCAGCCGGCGTCACCGCGGGAGGCCGCGGCGAGCGTGGCGAGGGCGGGCGCCGCCTCGCCGGAGCGCTCGGGGTCGATCGGGATGGTGGCGATGACGCGCAGCGTCGTGCTCTCTTCAGTCATGCTCCCGACCCTAGGTCGCACCCGGTCACCGCGATAGTCCCTGACGAGGTGGCCCCTGATCGGCCCGAAGAGGGGCCACCTCGTCAGGGACTATCGCCGTCGGGCGCGCGCGGCGTCCCGATACAGTCGAGCGTGTGAGCATTCTCGATGACGCCCGCGAGGGCATGAACCCCGACATCCGCCCCCAGGACGACCTCTTCGGCCACGTCAACGGACGCTGGCTCGACGAGACCGAGATCCCCTCCGACCGCTCGAGCTGGGGTCCCTTCGTGCAGCTGGCCGACGCTGCCGAGCAGCACGTGAAGGAGATCATCACCGAGCTCGCCGAGCGGACCGCCAACGGCGATCTCGCCGGGGCCGCCGACGCCGAGGACGCCCGCAAGATCGGCGACCTCTACGCCTCCTTCATGGACACCGCAGCGATCGAGGCCCGTGGCACCCAGCCCCTGAAGCCACTGGTCGATGCCGTTGGCGCGCTGCGCGACGTCCGCGACCTGGCGGCTTTCCTCGGCGAGTTCGAGCGGATCGGCGGCCACGGGATCTTCGGCTCCCACGTCGACACCGACGCCCGTGACTCCGACCGCTACCTCCTGCACCTCTCCCAGGGTGGGCTCGGGCTCCCCGACGAGTCCTACTACCGCGACGAGAAGTTCGCCGAGCAGCGCGAGAAGTACGTCGCCTACCTCACCACCCTGCTCGGCCTGGGCGGCCACGCGGACGCCGCCGCCGCGGCGCAAACGGTCCTGAGGATCGACACGTTGATCGCGGCCGGACACTGGGAGCGCGCCGACACCCGCGACGTGCAGAAGACCTACAACCTCCTGACCCACGACGAGCTGGTGGCGCTCTGCCCGACGTTCGACTGGGACGCCTACGCCACCAACCTCGCCCAGCCGGGCACCGACGTGGCAACCCTGCTCGCCGAGGTCGTGGTCGGGCAGCCGTCGTTCTTCGAGCACCTCTCCACCGTGCTCGCCGAGGTCCCCCTCGTCGACCTCCAGGCCTGGCTGCTCAGCCACGTCCTGCGGGCCAACGCGGCCTACCTGACCGACGACTTCGTCGAGACCAACTTCGACTTCTACGGCCGCACCCTCAACGGCACCCCCGAGCTCCGGGCCCGCTGGAAGCGTGCGGTCTCCTTCGTCGAAGGTGCCGTGGGTGAGGCCGTCGGCAAGGAGTACGTCGCGCGCCACTTCCCGCCGACGTCCAAGGCGCTGATGGACGACCTCGTCGCCAACCTCCTGGCCGCCTACCGGGTCTCGATCGAGGCGCTGGACTGGATGACCGAGGAGACCAAGCAGCGCGCCTACGAGAAGCTGGCGACCTTCCGTCCCAAGATCGGCTACCCCGAGAAGTTCCGCGACTACTCGGCGCTCGAGCGTCCGCTCCGACGACCTGCTCGCCAACGTGCACGCCGCCTCGGCCTTCGCCACCGACCGCGAGCTCGCGAAGATCGGCGCCCCCGTCGACCGTGACGAGTGGTTCATGCTGCCCCAGACGGTCAACGCCTACTACAACCCCGGCACCAACGAGATCTGCTTCCCGGCCGGGATCCTGCAGAAGCCGTTCTTCAGCCCCGACGCCGAGCCGGCCGAGAACTACGGCGGCATCGGTGCGGTGATCGGTCACGAGGTCGGCCACGGCTTCGACGACCAGGGCGCGCAGTACGACGGGCAGGGCAACCTCAACGACTGGTGGACCGCCGACGACAAGGCTGCCTTCGAGGTGAAGTCCAAGGCCCTCATCGAGCAGTACGACGCGTTCTCACCGCGGGCGCTGCCCGGCGAGCACGTCAACGGAGCGCTCACCGTCGGGGAGAACATCGGCGACCTCGGCGGCCTGACCATCGGTCACAAGGCCTTCGTCATCTCCACCGATGGCGCGGCCAGCATCGAGGACCGCGAGAAGCTCTTCCTCAACTGGGCCTTCGTGTGGCGCACCAAGCGCCGCAAGGAGCAGGAGCAGCAGTACCTCACCATCGACCCGCACAGTCCGCCGGAGTTCCGCGGCAACATCGTGCGCAACCTCGACGAGTTCCACGAGGTCTTCGGCACCGCCGAGGGCGACGGGCTCTGGCTCGACCCGAGCGAGCGGGTGCGGATCTGGTGAACGCGCCGGGCGTGGCCGGACGCCCGGCGCGTCGGGGGATGGGCGGCGCTCAGCCCAGGGTGCGGTGATCCGCGACGTGGAGGCGGCGCGCGAGCTCGGTGGCGATGCCTCGGAGCACAGCGGGGTGCTTGCTGATGAGAGCCTCGAACTCGCGGGGCCCGATCACCAGCAGCTCCATGTCGGTGGTCGCGGTGACCGTGGCGCTGCGCTTCAAGGTGGAGTCGAGCAGCGACATCTCTCCGACCGCGGTCCCGGGGCCGACAGTGTTGATGACGGCGCCGTCCATGCTCACGCTGGCCTCACCCTCGACGATGACGAAGGCCTCGCGCCCCGCGCCGCCGGCGCTGATCAGGGTCTCCCCGGCCGTCATCTGGATCTGGTCGACGAGCCCGGCGATGTGCTTGAGCTCCTTCGCCGAGCAGCGGGAGAACAGCGAGACCTGCGAGAGCAGGTCGACTTTCGGGTCACGTGCCATGAGGGCCTCCTGGGAAGGGTCGTCGCCGAGAGAGCTCCGGCGCTGTCGCGAACCTACTCCGATCCGGCGCCGCGGTCACTCGCCCAGGGGTGGGTCGGCCCCCGGGGCCTGTGGAGGGAGGATCGCGGCGTCGGCGGACCCTGGTAGACAGGCGACATGACCGTTGGTACGCCGTCCGCAGCCCCATCCGCTGAGCCGACCGCCCGGACCGCGGCCCCGGTCCGCGAGCGGGCCGAGGCTCATCTGCGCGCCCTGGTCGGGCGCGACGACGTCGTGCTGCGCGAGGACCAGTGGTCGGCCATCGAGGCCCTGGCCGTCGACCGGCGCCGCGCCCTGGTCGTCCAACGCACCGGTTGGGGCAAGTCGGCGGTCTACTTCGTGGCCACCCTGCTGCTGCGCGAGCAGGGCGCCGGGCCGACCGTGATCGTCTCGCCCCTGCTGGCCCTGATGCGCAACCAGATCGAGGCCGCCCAGCGTGCCGGCATCCGCGCAGTCACCATCAACTCCACCAACCTCGAGCAGTGGGAGGAGACCCACCGAGCCATCAACGCCGGCGAGGTCGACGTACTCCTCGTGAGTCCCGAACGCCTCAACAACCCGGGGTTCCGCGACGAGGTGCTGCCACGGCTCGCCGCCACCTGCGGGCTGCTCGTGGTCGACGAGGCCCACTGCATCAGCGACTGGGGCCACGACTTCCGTCCCGACTACCGCCGCATCCGCACCCTCCTCGGCGAGCTGCCCGACGGGATCCCGGTGCTGGCCACCACCGCCACCGCCAACACCCGCGTCACCACCGACGTCTCCGAGCAGATGGGACACGACACCCTGGTGCTGCGCGGCTCCCTCGACCGGGAGTCGCTGCGGCTCGGCGTCGTACGCCTCAAGACCGCGCAGCAGCGACTGGCCTGGCTCGCCGACCACCTCGCCGAGCAGCCCGGGTCCGGCATCGTCTACTGCCTCACCGTGGCCGCCACCAAGGAGGTCGCCGACTATCTCCGCTCGCGCGGCCACCAGGTCGAGGCCTACTCCGGGCAGACCGAGACGACCGAGCGGCAGGCACTCGAAGGCGCGCTGATCCGCGGCGAGGTCAAGGCGCTGGTGGCGACGAGCGCGCTCGGGATGGGCTTCGACGCGACGTTGGGCTTCGTGGTCAACCTCGGTGCCCCCGGCTCCCCGGTCTCCTACTACCAGCAGGTCGGCCGTGCCGGCCGTGGCACCGACGAGGCGACGGTCGTGCTGCTGCCGGCGCTCGAGGACCGTGACATCTGGGCCTACTTCGGCTCCCTCGCCTTCCCCCCGGAGACGCAGGTCCGCCAGACGCTCGAGGTGCTCGCCGACGAGGGTCGCGCGATGGGCACCGCGGCGCTCGAGACCCACGTCGAGCTGAGCCGCACCCGCCTCGAGCAGATGCTCAAGGTCCTCGACGTCGACGGCGCCGTACGTCGCGTCCGTGGCGGGTGGGAGTCGACCGGGCAGCCCTGGAGCTACGACGAGGAGCGCTACCGCCGCGTCCGAGAGGCTCGTGAGCGCGAGCAGCAGGCGATGCTCGACTACCTCACCACCGATGTGTGCCGGATGCGCTACCTGCGCGAGCAGCTCGACGACCCGGATGCGGTCGACTGCGGCCGCTGCGACAACTGCGGTGGCCTGCGCCTCGACCTGTCGGTCTCCGACGCGGCCGTCACCGAGGCCGAGGAGCGCCTCGGACGCCCCGGCGTCGTGGTCGAGCCCCGCAAGATGTGGCCGAGCGGGCTCTCCTCGATGGGTATCGCCCTGAGCGGGAAGATCAAGGCCGGTGCGAGCGAGGGCAGGGCGGTGGCGCGGTTGACCGACCTCGGCCACGGCCAGGCCCTGCGCGACCTCTTCCGCGACACCACCCCCGACGGGCCCGTGCCGCCGGGGCTGGTGCAGGCGGTGGTGGCGGTGCTCGGTGACTGGCGCCCCCGCATCGACGCGATCGTGGTGGTCGAGTCCGAGCGACGTGGTGCGCTGACCGCCGACTTCGCCGACGGGCTCTCCCGCTACCTCAAGAAGCCGGTCATCGGGCGCTACGCGATCGTCGATCCCGATGTCGCGCCGGGCCAGGGTGCGATGAACTCCGCCCAACGGGTCGCCGCCGTCGGACGCCGCTGCTCGCTCACCCTCGACGGCGACGTCGCCGGGGCGTCGGTGCTGCTCGTCGACGACCAGGTCATCACCGGCTGGACGATGACCCGCGCCGCCGCGGCACTGCGGGAGGCCGGTGCCACCGAGGTGCTGCCCCTGGCGCTCGCCACCCAGACCTGAGCACACGAGCGCACGCCGGAGGCTGAGCAGCGAGCGCTAGCGAGCGTCGACGAAGCCCGGTGACGTGGGCGCCGGCGTCGGGGACGGTCGGCATTCGGCTCACGGGGCAACGTCGACGGGCTCGCCCAGGGGCTCGCCCTGCTCAGCCTCCGCCGGAGGCTGAGCAGCGAGCGCAGCGAGCGTCGACGAAGCCCGGTGACGGGCGCACCCGCGTCGGGCACGGTCGGCATTCGGCTCACGGGGGCAACGCCCGCGGGCTCGCCCAGGGGCTCGCCCTGCTCAGCCTCCGCCGGAGGCTGAGCAGCGAGCGCTAGCGAGCGTCGACGAAGCCCGGTGACGGGCGCACCCGCGTCGGGCACGGTCGGCATTCGGCTCACGGGGGCAACGCCCGCGGGCTCGCCCAGGGGCTCGCCCTGCTCAGCCTCCGGTGCGCCCTGCTCAGCCTCCCTGGTGGAGGGGCTCCGCCTAGGCTCGGGGCATGCGCTTCGGCATCACGATCCTGACCGACCTCCCGTGGGCCGAGGCCCGGCCCCGATGGCAGGCGGCCGAGGAGATGGGCTTCGACCATGCCTGGACCTACGACCACCTCGTCTGGGGTGGGTTGCCTGAGGCGCCGTGGACGACCGCGACCCCGGTGCTGGGAGCCGCGGCCGCGGTCACCGAGTCGATCGGGCTGGGCACGTTGGTCGCCTCGCCCAACTTCCGCCACCCCTACCTGCTCTTCCGCGACGCCCAGGCGCTCGAGGACCTGAGCGACGGCCGGTTCCTCCTCGGCCTCGGCACGGGGGGCAACCTCGACGCCGACCTCCTGGCCACCGGTCCGTTGTCGGTGGGGGAGCGGGTCGACCGGTTCCAGGAGTTCGTCGACCTCCTGGTCCGACTGCGCGACGAGGACCACGTCGGCGCATCGGGTCGGTGGTTCTCCACCGAGGACGCGCGCACCCTGCCGACGCTGGCCCGCACGCCGTACATCGTCGCGGCCAACGGTCCGCGCTCGCTGCGCTACGCGGCCCGGGTGGGCGACGGGTGGGTCACGACGGGGCCGACTGTCGACGGGGTGGAGGCGTGGTTCGCGGGTCTCGACGAGGCGCGCACGGTCTACGAGCGCGAGCTGGATGCGCTCGGACGCTCCGATGCGGGGCTGCCCCGCTACCTCCTGCTCGACTCCGCGCCGCACCTCTCGGCCGCCGGCCGGGTGTCGTTGTCCAGCGTCGGCTTCTTCACCGAGCTGGTCGGGCGGGCCGGCGAGCTGGGCTTCACCGACGTGGTGACCCACTGGCCGCGCAGCGAGGAGCCGTATGCCGCGTCGACCGCGGTCCTCGAGGCAGTGGCGAGCACCGTCATCCCGGGGCTTCAAGTCCACTGACGAGTGTGCAGCCACCTTGGCCGGCCCGTCCCCATGACGGGCCGGACGAAGGTGGTCCTGCAACGTGAGAGCCGGGCGCGACCGGTCTGTCCCCATGACGGGCCGGGAGCGACTCCACCCTCGCGGGCGTCGGCGTCAGTAGTTCAACGACCGACCCCGCGCCGGGTTACGCACCGAAAACGACGTTGCCCGGCGCCGCTGAGCGACACCGGGCAACGAGCCGCCGAGAGGCGGCCCCGGGGGGGAGGGGGGGTGGGTCGAGGGGGTCGGGTCGGTCAGCCCAGCGCGTCGACCGCTGCGACGACGTCGACGAGGCCGTAGCCCTTGTCGAACGACGTCGTGCCCAGCGGGCCCGGCTCGTAGGCGGCGCCATCGGTGTACTTGTAGGCGGAGGTCTTCAGGGCAGTCTCGATCTCCGCAGCGGTGGCGGTCGGGTCGGCCTGGAAGAGCTGGGCGACGATGCCGGCGATGTGGGGGGCCGCCATCGAGGTGCCGCTGATCGTGTTGAAGGTGCCGAGGTCGAGCGCACCCGGCCCGTTGCGCGGGTCGAGGCCGGTGGCGCAGATCGGCAGGTAGAGCCGGCATGCGGAGGTGATGCCGTCGCCGGGGGCGGAGATGTCGGGGTAGGTGCCCTGGCTGCCGGCGAGGCCGCGCGAGGAGAACGTCGAGACCGTGCCGTTGCGGGTGCCGGTGTCAGCGTCGTTGTACGACGCCACCGAGAGCACGCCGCCGGTCGGGTCCTGGCCGGGAGGGTTGGAGAGGTTCTCCGAGCCGTTGCCGCCATCGTTGCCGTTGGCCCAGACCGTCACGACGCCCTCGGCCGCCAGCGCCTGCTGGAGCTTGACGGTGGCCGACTGCGGGTCGAACTCGCCGCCGCCGGTCGGACCGTAGGAGTTGTTGGTGACCTTGATCGGCGGGCACTCGGCTGCGGAGACCCCGGCGCCGCACGGCGCCTCGTGGTTCTCCAGGACCCAGTTGAGCGCGGAGTCGGCCCCGAGGATCAGCAGCACGGCGCCGGTCGAGATGGAGACGAGCTTGGCCCCGGGCGCGGCGCCCTGGAGGGTCTCCCCGGAGGAGAGGGTGGTCGGCCGACCGGCCACGATCCCGCTGACGTGGGTGCCGTGGCCGCCCCCGGCGGTGGTGTCGGTGTCCAGGAAGTCCGGCATCGCCTGCACCGAGCACAGCGTGGTGATCGGCACGCAGACGGTCTTGAGGTTGGCCACGACAGCGCTGCTGCCGTCGGCCTCGGCGAAGTAGGGGTGGGTCGGGTCGACACCCGAGTCGATGACGGCGACCGAGACGCCGGTGCCGTCGAGCGCGAGGCCGTTGGCTCCGGTGCGGGTGGCGATGGCCTCCTTGCCGCGGGTAGCGGTGTTGGAGGTGTCGTTGAAGAACTCGATGGGGGCGTTGCCCTCCACGTAGGTGATGCCCGACATCGCCCGCACGGCCTTGATCTGCGCAGCGGTGCCTGACGCGGCCACGACCCCGATCTTGGCGAACGTGGTCGAGGTGGTCATGCCGGAACGGCTCACCGCACGGCGGGCGTCGGCAAGGGTGGCGCCGTGGACGAGCACGGTCGAGCGGCCGCTGAGGGTCGGCAGGCTGTCCGCGAGGTAGGGCGAGACCGGGGCCAGGCCCGAGGTCGGTGACACGGGGTCGGCGCCGGTCGCGACCGCTTGGGTCGGCGTGATCAGTGCGGCACCCGCGATCAGGGCGGCGGCGCCCAGGGCGAGTGAGGAACGGGCGGTGCGTGGCGTCATAGGGGTGTGACTCCTCGAGATAGGACGTCGGGGGTTCACGCGCACCGTCCGAGTGGGCGCGTAGCGACGTCGGCTTGGAGGCTCAACGACGGACACCCCGGGGAGTTATGCCGCCGACCCGAGAAACCAGAACGTGTTCTAGATCGGACTCACGGGCGAGGTGAGCAGGCACGCGTGCCGGGACCCTGGGAGGATGCCTGCGTGTCCCGGCGCGTGTACCTCCACATCGGAGCCCCCAAGACGGGCACCACTGCGCTCCAGACCAGGTTGCATCGCAACTCGGCCACCCTGCTCGAGCACGGGGTGCTGGTGCCCCGGTCGGCCCAGGGTCCGAAGCGCTCCGGGTTGGCCCTGCGCGCGGCGCTGGAGCTGACCGGCCTCCAGCTGGGGCAGGACCCGGCGAGCCTCAACGGCTCGTGGGACGACCTGGTCGCCCAGACCCACGCCCACGACGGCACCGTAGTGGTGAGCCACGAGGCGTTCGTCCGCTGCGACGAGGCGGCGGTGGCCACCGTGGTCGAATCGCTGGGCGCGGGGGCCGAGCTCCACGTCATCTACACCGCGCGCGACCTCGGCAAGCAGCTGGTGTCGGGCTGGCTGGAGGGGTTGAAGAACGGCGGAGCCGACGCCCTCGCCACCCACTTTGCCCGGGCGCGCAGCGGGGAGCTCCCCCTGCGGGCGGCCTTCGACCTGCCGGTCGTCCTGGGGCGGTGGCTCGCCCACCTCCCCTCCCGGCAGGTCCACCTCGTGACCGTGCCGCCACCCGGCGGTGACCGTGCGCTGCTGTGGCGTCGCTTCGCCGGCGTCGTCGGTCTCGACGACTCGTGGGTGCCCAAGGACCCGCCACGCACCAACGAGTCGGTGGGCGTGCCCGAGGCGCAGCTCCTGCTGGCCCTCAATCGTGAGCTGGGCGGCACCAACCGGCGCGGTGGGCCCGATCACAAGTTGGTCCGTCGCACGGTCGTGGCCCGCACCCTGGTGGGCCGTGACAGCCCTCGGGTCGAGGTCCCACGCGGCGATCGCAGCTGGCTTGCCGCCGACGTCGAGTCGTGGATCGGCTGGCTGGACACCTCGGGGATCGACGTGGTCGGGGACGTCGCCGAGCTCCGCGCCGCAGAGGCTCCCGACGACGCGTTGCCCACCTGGACCGACGTGGCAGAGCCTCATCCCGGAGTAGCCGCCGCGGCCGCAGCGGCGCTGGCTGCGGTGATCGCCGAAGTGCCACGGCCCGACGCCGGCTGACCTCGGCGCCACCATCCGAGGGACCCACGGCCGGGAGGTCGGTTCGGGGGGTGGAGGCGGCTACCGTCGGACCATGGGTGGTCGTCGATGAGCTTCGTGCCGGTCACCGGCGTCGCGACGCTGCGACCCGCCGACCCGCCGCGAGACAGCGTGGTGGAGTTCAGCGACGACCGACGCACGGTCGCCCTGCCCATCAAGGCCGCCCTGCCGGTGCTGACCAAGGCGCGCAGTCGCGACGACGTCCACCCCAGCGTCGGGCTGCTGTCGGGAGCGGTGATGCTGGGCATGCGTCTGGTCGCCGCCGGGAAGTTCGAGCCGGCCGCCGACCAGACGAGCTGGCGCGTCGCACCCCTCGACGAGGCGGACGCCGACAGCGTGGCGTTGCTGGCCGGGGCGCGGGCCCACGCCGGGCTCGACGCCGCCGGAGCCGAGGTCGTCGTACGCCAGATGCTCGACGCCGTCGCCGACGCGATGCCGCGCAGCGCGCCGCTCACCACGCACCTCCCGACCACGAGCTCCCGATCCCCGGCGCCGAGCTCGCCGACGCGCACGAGCGACCACAGCAGCGATCGGTTCAGCGAGCGGCTCCAAGCCCGCCTCGCCCGACACCGCAGCGCCGACGCCGCGGTCGCTGACGCCGCCGCAGAAGCCGATCGACCTCAGCTCGTCCGGCTCTCGTTGCGGGTGGAGGCAGACGAGGAGGAGCTCGTTGCCGGCGCGCTGCGAGTCGTCCTCCAGGCCCACGACGAACGCGACCCCCTGCACGTCTGCGACGCGGGCCGGCTCTACACCGAGCCGGCGCCGGGCGCCTCCCACGGCTTCGGCAACCGGGCCAGCACTCACGCGAGCATCGCCCTGCGCGCCGCCGCTGACGCCTGGCCGGTGCTCGACCGGCTGCTCGCGCTGCGGGTGCCCGACGAGATCACCCTCGACACCGACGAGCTGGTCAGCCTCCTCGACGAGGGGGTGGCTGCCCTCGAGGCGATCGGCGTCGACGTGCTGTGGCCCCGCAGCCTCGGCCGCGACCTGACCTCCACAGCGGTGCTCGACGCGTCCCCGCCGGGTGCGACCGGCCGCGCCGGCCAGGGCGCCGCGGGTCCCGCCGGTGCGCGCGAGGAGCCGTTGCACGAACCCCTCCTCGGCACCGACACGCTGTTCAGCTTCCGCTGGCAGGTGGCGTTGCACGGCGAGGACCTCACGGCCGAGGAGATGGACGAGCTCGCGCGGGCCGCCTCGCCGGTCCTCAAGCTGCGCGGCAGCTGGACCGTCGTCGACTCCGCCACTGCGCGCAGGGCCAAGAAACGGCTGATCCGCACCGTCAAGCCGGCCCAGGCGATCGCGGCCGCCCTCACCGGAGCGGTCGAGCTGACGACACCGGGCGCTGCCGGTGCGACCGCGCCGGTCGAGCAGTCCGTGGTCGTCGGGGCTTCGTTGCTGAAGATCCGAGAGCGGCTCCTCAACGCAGCCTCCCGCGACCCGCTCGAGGCCCCCGCCGGGTTGCACGCTCACCTGCGCGACTACCAGCGCCACGGCCTGACCTGGTTGGCCGACCTGACCGACCTCGGGCTCGGGGCCTGCCTGGCCGACGACATGGGACTGGGCAAGACGATCACCGTCATCGCCCTGCACCTCCACCGGCGCGCCGAGGGCCGACGCGGTGCCACGCTGGTGGTGTGCCCCGCGAGCCTGCTCGGCAACTGGGAGGCCGAGATCCGACGCTTCGCTCCCGGGGTCGACGTACGACGCTTCCACGGGACCCAGCGCGACCTCACCGATCTGCTGCCCGAGGGCGAGACGTTGCTGGACGCTGCTCCACAGCACGACCTGGACCCCGGCTTCGTGCTGACCACCTACGGCACGATGCGCGTCGACAAGGACTCCCTCGGCGCCATCTCGTGGGACCTCGTCGTGGCCGACGAGGCGCAGCACGTCAAGAACCCGGCGTCCTCCACGGCCCGAGCGCTGCGGGCGCTGCCCGGTGCTGCCCGCGTCGCCCTGACCGGCACCCCGGTGGAGAACAACCTGACCGAGCTGTGGGCCATCCTCGACTGGGCGATCCCCGGGCTCCTCGGCAGCCGCAACGCCTTCCGCAAGGTGTGGGCCGGCCCCATCGAGTCGGGCCTCGAGCCGACGAAGGCCCGCCAGTTCGCCGACCTCATCGAGCCCTTCCTGCTGCGGCGCCGCAAGTCCGATCCGGGGATCGCCCCCGAGCTGCCGGCGAAGACCGAGACCGACCATCCGCTGAGCCTGACCCGCGAGCAGGTCGTGCTCTACGAGGCCTTCGTGCGCGAGAGCATGGAGCGCATCGAGAACGCCGATCCCGACGCCCGACGGGGACTGGTCCTGGCGCTTCTCACCGGACTGAAACAGATCTGCAACCACCCGGCCCAGTTCCTCAAGCAGTCGGGCAGCTTCCGCCTCGGTGGCCGGTCGGAGAAGCTCGACCTGCTCGACGAGCTGTTGTCGACGGTGCTCGCCGAGGACGGTGCGGCGTTGCTGTTCACCCAGTACGTCGCCATGGGTCGGCTGCTGGAGAGTCACCTGAGCACCACCGGCATCGCTCACGAGTTCCTCCACGGGGGGACGCCGGTGCGCGAGCGTGAGGCAATGGTGCGGCGCTTCCAGGAGGCCGACGGCTCGGGGCCGGCGGTCCTGATCCTGTCGTTGAAAGCCGGCGGCACCGGGCTCAACCTCACGCGCGCCGACCACGTGATCCACGTCGATCGCTGGTGGAACCCCGCGGTGGAGGAGCAGGCCACCGACCGCGCCTATCGGATCGGTCAGACCCGGCCGGTCCAGGTGCACCGGATGATCATGCGTGGCACGGTCGAGGAGAAGGTGGCCGAGCTGCTGGGTCGCAAGCGGGCCCTGGCCGACGCGGTCCTCGGCAGCGGCGAGGCGGCGCTCACCGAGCTCGGCAACGACGAGCTGCGTGACCTGGTGATGCTGCGCCGCGACCCGAGGGCCTGATGAGCGCAGCACCACGCTCGGAGGTCATCTCCCACCCACCCGTGCCGGTGCGGCGCGGCGCGGCGCGGGCAACGACCTGGTGGGGCAAGGCCTGGGTGCGGGCAGTGGAGGAGTCGGCGTACTCCGAGGCGGAGCTGCGCACCGCGCGATCGTTGTCGCGCCAGGGTGCTGTCGGAGGTATCTCGCTCGGCCGGGGCCGGCTGGTGGCCGCCGTCGCCGATGGGCAGGGCCTCTGGACGGTCGACTGCCGGATGCCGGTGGTCGACGAGGAGGCCGTCGAGACGCTGGTCGAGGTGGTGGCGGCCGAGGCCGGACGCATCGGCGCGTTGCTCGGCGACGACCTTCCGCATGGAGTCGTCGAGCACGCCGACGAGGCAGGCGTCGAGCTGCTGCCGTATGGCGGTGAGCTCGAGGCCACGTGCACGTGCGACGCCTGGGTCGATCCGTGCACGCACGCTCTCGCGGTGCTCTACCAGGCAGCCTGGCTGCTCGACGCGACCCCGCTGCTGCTCCTGCACCTGCGCGGGTTGCCTCGCGAAGAGCTGCTGGCGCGACTGCACGCTCGGGTCCTGCAGGGGCCGGGCGATCCGGGGGACGCCGGGCTGGACGTCGCGCTCGAGGCCGCCGAGCGTGCGGCCCTGGTGTTGGGCCAGCTCGAGCGGCAGGCGTCGTTCGAGCACCTGCTCTGACAAGAAACCACTGGTCTACTCACGCGTAACTTGCGGCCCCCGGTGACGTTGGTCACTGAACGACCCTCCCAGATCGAGGTAGAGCATGTCCGCGAGCCGACCCCCCCGCCGGCGGCGGGAGCTGCAGTGCGTTGCAGCCCTGACCGCGCTGGCTGCATTCATCGTTCCCATCGCCCTCGCCGGGCCGGCGAGCGCGGCCGAGAAGGGCCCCAAGCCGGGTGCCTTCCGCGGGGGCGCGCTGATCCAGAACGGCTGGTGGTCGCGCAGCAACGAGCCACCCCCGGAGACCGGGCTGGCCCAGCCCCCCTCCGTGCCCGCCCCCGCTGCCCCCGCCGGGACACTGCCGGTGGCCCTGATCAACGGCGAGCCCGAGCGCATCGCGGCGCTCGAGTTCGGGCTGAAGGGTGGCGCCGACTCCACGGTGACCCAGGTGCTGCTGGCGCTGGCGGAGTCCGACGAGCGAGGCGCCAACATCAACGCCGAGCTGGCCGGCTTGCAGGCGTGTCCGGTGACCGAGGCCTTCTGGGTGGGAGTGGAGAACGGAGCCTGGACGACCGCGCCTGTCTACGACTGCGAGGCAGGGGTTGCTCCCGGCGTCCGCGCCGACGACGGGGTGTGGACCTTCGACCTGACTGCACTCGCGTCACAATGGACCGCCTCGGACCGGACCGATTCCCCCGCAGTCGTCGTGGTCGGAGCCGTGCCGGTGGACCCTGCCCAGGGGGCCAACAGCTTCCAGGTGGCCTTCGACGCCAAGAAGGGCGTCGGTCTTACCGCGAAGGCGACCCCGGCCTCGCCCGACGGCGAGTCCGCCGGTGGCACCGACGGCACCAGCGGCACCGACGGCGGAGACTCGTCGAACCCCGGCACCACCGGCACGAGCAGTTCCGGTGGCACTGCCCTCGGTGGTTCGTCCGGCAGCTTCGGCGGTGAATCCAGCAGTGGCGGCAGCGGCGGAGGCAGCTTCGACTCCGGCGACACCGATCCCCTCTCGAGCCCCGACTCCACCGCGGTCGAAGGCGCCGAGGGCGGCGACAGCGGAGAGTCGTTGCCCGGCACCGGCTTCGCTCCGGACAGCACTGTCGAGGCCGGCGGAGGATCGCTGCTGGCGGCGCCCTCTGCCTGGTACTCCGGCTTGGGTGTCAAGGCCTTCGCGCTCGTCGTCGTGGCGCTCATGCTCGCCTATCTGGTGATGGTCGCCCTGGGCGGTTCTGCCCAGCCGATCGTCGGCAGCGGACGGCGCGGCGTCGGCCGCGCTCTCGAACGGCTCCGAGCCACACGCGTCGCCGGGTTCGCCGGTGTCGGCGCCTCGAGCAGCGTCCCCAGCAATCTCCCCAGCAATCTCCCCAGCAGCATTCCCAGCAGTACGCCCGGCAAGAACCCGATCATCACCTTGGAGGACCGCACGTGAACACGCGTTTGAGCTCAATTGTTGCGGCCCTCGCGATCTGCACCGGGCTGGCAGCCTGCGGGCAGAAGCCCGGCATCGAGACGGCCGTCCCGGTCGGTGGCTTCGTTGCTGCCGACGGTGGCGTGGTCGACGCCCAGGGCAACCTGGTCGATCCCGCAACGGGTGCGACCCTCGAATCCGGCTCGGGCGGTGGCGGCGGCTTCGACAGCGGCACCTCCAGCAGCGGCACCTCCGGCGCTTCGGGCGGCGGTGGCGGCGCTGCTTCCGCCGGCGGCGGCGGATCCTCAGGCGGCGGAGGTGGCGGGACGACGGACACCGGCGGCGGGTCGACCGACGGCTCGACGGACGGCTCGACGGACGGCTCGGCGCCGCCCGCGCCCTCCGGTGGTGGCGACACCACGGGCGTCTCGGCCGACACCATCAAGATCGGCGTCCACGCGCCGGTGACCGGGGCGGCGGCGGTGCCGCAGAGCTCCTTCGAGCGTGCGGTCGGCGTCTACTTCAAGGCCGTCAACAAGGCCGGCGGCGTCTTCGGTCGCCAGATCGAGGTCTTCTTCGAGGACGACCAGTTCCGTCCCGACGTGGCCAGGGTCAAGTGCAAGGAGATGGCCGAGCAGGAAGAGGTGTTCCTCCTCATCGGTGGAGCCGGTGCCGACCAGATCGATGCCTGCGCCCGCTACGCCGCCTCCGTGGGGGTTCCCTACCTCTCGGCCGGTGTGCACCAGACCCGTCCGGGCCAGGTCGCGCTCGGTGACCTGCCGACGTACTTCGCGCTGTCGCTGGCCTACGAGCAGCAGGTGCCGATGCTGGCCAAGCTCTACCGTGAGCGTTTCGCGGGCAAGAAGGTCGTGGTCATCACCGCCGACAACGACTCGCTCAACGGCTTCCACGCCGCCGCCGAGTCGCAGCTCAAGGCGGCCGCCGGCAGCGCGTTCGAGTACGCCGCCCGGATCCCGAAGAACACCCAGTCCGAGGCCCTCTCGATCGGCACCCGGATCTGCAACTCCGGTGCGGCGGCGGTGATCTGGAACGCCAGCCCGAGCACGCTGCTGAACGTCTCGAAGTCGATGGTCTGCACGCCCGCCTTCATCGGCCCGGGCCTGACCAACGGACTCAACATCGTCGCGACCGCGGGCTGCCCCAACATCAACGGGTCCTACTTCTACTCGCCGTTCCCCGGCATGGACGTGATGCGCGGCAACGGTGACTTCATGCGGGACTACCGCTCGGCCAACGGTGCCGAGCCGGATGACATCGGCGCCGCGATCTACGGCATCGAGAAGGTCATCGTGGCCATGCTCCAGGCAGCCGGCAAGGACCTGTCCCGCGAGTCCTTCATGGGCGCCATCGCCAACAAGAAGTCCTTCAACACCGGCATCTACCCGACCACCAACTTCGCCTCTCGGTTCGGGGGGACAGCGATGCACCTGCTCCAGGCCAACTGCAGCAAGCGTGAGTACGTCACGGTGCGTCAGAACGAGCGTCCCTGATGGGAGACTTCTTCCAGGAGTTCGCAATCGCGATGACGGCGGGACTGCTGCGAGGCAGCGTCTATGCCCTGGTCGCGTTGGGGATCGTGCTGGTCTTCCGGGCCTCGGGCGTCTTCAACTTCGCCCAGGCCGAGTTCGGCACGACGGGGCTGTTCGCCGCCTACGCCGCGCTCGAGCTGTGGGGCTGGAGCTATCCGTTGGCGTTCGTCTTCGGCCTCGCCGTGGCGATCGCCATGGGACTGCTCACGGAGCGCTTCGTCATCCATCCCCTGCGCAACGCCTCCAAGGTCACGCTGCTGGTCGGTACCGCCGGGGTCGCCCTGACGGCCATCGGGCTGCAGTTCTGGCTCTTCAACGAGACCCTGATCATGACGATGCCCAAGATCAGTGACGCCTTCTTCGTCACGCCCTGGGGCGCCGCGATCACCTTGCAGGCGCTCATCACCGCCGGCGTCCTGGCCGTCGTGGCCGTCCTGCTGGCGCTCTTCTTCCGCTCTCCGTCGGGCCTGGCGGTCCAGGCCGCGCAGCAGGAGCCCGTCGCCGCCGAGCTGATCGGGATCTCGGTGCGCCGGGTCTCGATGATGACCTGGGGGATCGCCGCCGCTCTGGGTGGGCTGGCCGGGTTGCTGACCGGGCCGATCCTCACCTTCACCGCGGCCTTCTTGAGCTTCGGTGCCTTCGCCGCGCTGCTGCCCGGCTTCATGGCCGCCGTGCTCGCCGGGATGCGCAGCATGCCCGGGGCGGTGGCCGGTGGGCTGGTCGTCGGCTGCGTCGAGCAGCTGGGGTCCCTGTCGGTGCTGAGCACCCGGATCCCGGGCACCGGCGCTGCCATCCTCTTCGTCTTCCTGCTGGCGGTGCTCCTGGTCAAGCCTGATGGAGTCTTCGTCGGACGGGCGGTGACGGCATGAGCACCACCGATGACGAGACCCGCGTGCTCCCGGTCGTGCCCGCCGAGCGATCGGCCGGCCGGCCCGAGGTCTCACGCATCGCACCTCCCGAGCCGCCGCGCCTCGAGATCCCCGACGAGGTGCTGGCCGAGGTCCTCCCGGGCAATGGCGGCACCTTCAAGCCCAGCACCGCAGGCAAGGCAGCCCGCGGCTTCGTGTGGGGCCTGCTGGCCTGGTTCGTCCTCGCGGTCCCCGCCAACGTGCTGTCCCCGTTCGACCTGGGGGTCTCCGATGTCGGAGCCGCCACCGAGGCCGCGATCTTTGGGATCGTGGGTCTCTCGCTCAACATCCTGCTCGGCTACGCCGGCCAGATCTCGCTGGGACACCAGGCCTTCGTCGGCATCGGGGCCTTCGCCTCGGCCTACGTCGTCACCGACCTCCAGCTGTCCTTCTGGTTCGGCGTGCTCGTGGCGGGGGTGCTGGGTGGCGCGGTCTCCGGGTTGCTCGGCGCGGTCTCGCTGCGTCTGACCGGGCTCTACTTCGCGCTCGTGACCCTGGCCTTCGGTGCCTTCACCGAGCAGACCCTGCTCGGGATCCCCGAGATCACCGGGGGTGAGGGCGGCAAGGCCGCGCCTCGCCCGGTCGGCTTCGACACCGAGATCCGCTACTACATCCTGTGCCTGGCCATCCTGGGCGTGGTGCTGCTGCTCGACTGGCGGCTCACCAGCAGCAAGGCCGGCCGCGCGCTGGCCGCGCTCCGGGAGAACCCGCGTGTTGCTGCGACCTACGGCATCAACGTGAAGTCCTACGTGCTGCTCGCCTTCGTGCTCTCCGGCGTGGTGGCCGGTGTCGCCGGTGCGCTGCTGGCCCACCACGACGAGGTCATCGTCGGGCAGAAGTTCGGGTTCCGACTCGCATTGCTGTTCGTGATGATGACGGTCGTCGGTGGTCTGCGGAGTCGCTCCGGGGTCGTGATCGGTGCCGCGTTCTTCGCGCTCCTCGAGACCGGGAAGCTGCTCGAGATGGTCGACAAGCCGCTCGGGGCGGTCGGCCTCAGCCTGACCGACTTCTTCGAGGGCACGATCGGGCTGCCCCAGGAGTTCGTCGCCCTCGTGGTGGGGCCGATCTTGCTGATCGTCACGATCACGCTCTATCCAGGTGGGATCGGGCAGCAGATCGCCCCGATCCGGGAGTGGCTGCTGGGTCGCCGGTTCGACCTCCACGCCGGCAAGGTCGAGGAGGTGACGGTCGCCGATGTCCGTGCTTGAGATCAACGACCTGTCCATCCACTTCGGAGGCATCAAGGCCCTCCAGCACGTCTCGCTGCGCGCCGGCGAGTGGGAGATCGTCGGCATCATCGGCCCCAACGGGGCCGGGAAGACGACCCTGTTCAACTGCATCACCGGCTTCTACACCCCGACCTCCGGGTCGGTCAGCTACCGCGGCAAGGACATCAGTCGGCTGCCGGTGCACAAGCGCACGGCGCTCGGCATCGGACGCACCTTCCAGAACGTCGGCCTCGTCAAGAACGCCACCGTCCTGGAGAACCTGCTCACCGCCCAGCACCTCCAGGTCGGCTACGAGCCGATGGCCGGGATCCTCGGTTCGCCGGGCTCCTTCGCCGAGGAGGCACGGCTGAGCGATCGTGGCGAGCAGATCCTCGAGCTGCTCGAGCTCACCGACGTGGCGCGGGCACGGGTCGCCGACCTGCCCTACGGCATCTTGAAGCGGGTCGAGATCGCGGCGGTGCTCGCCACCGACCCCGACGTCCTGCTCCTCGACGAGCCGGGGTCGGGCATGGGGCCCGAGGAGGCCGACGCACTCGGCGACCTGCTGCTCAAGATGCGCCACGCCTTCGGGCTGACGATCGTGATGATCGACCACCACGTGCCATTGGTGACGCGGGTGTCCGACTACGTCTACTGCCTGAACTTCGGGGAGGTGCTCGCCGAGGGCACGCCCGACGTCGTACGACGTCACCCCGACGTGGTCCGTGCCTACCTCGGCGAAGAGTCCACCGGCGAAGAGGAGACGGCCTGATGGCCTTGCTCGAGATCCACGACCTGGTCGTCGGCTACGGCCGCTACCCGGTGCTGCACGGCATCGACTTCGTCGTCGAGGAGGGCGAGGTCTGCGTCCTGCTCGGCCTCAACGGCGCCGGCAAGACCACCACCGTCGCCACGGTGGCGGGACTGCTGAAGCCCACCGGTGGCAGCGTGCTCTTCGACGGCAAGTCGCTCGGTCGCAAGTCGCCGTCGGCGCGGGTCAAGGGCGGCGTCTCGTTGTGCCCTGAGGGCCGCCGCGTCTTCCCCCGCCTGAGCGTCCAGCAGAACCTGCGCCTCGGCGCGTGGACCCAGCGCCGCCACCCGCGCACGGTCAAGCGGCAGCTGGAGCTGGTGCTCGACTACTTCCCGCGCCTCGAGGAGCGCGCCGACCAGGTGGCCGGCACCCTGTCGGGCGGCGAGCAGCAGATGCTGGCCGTCGGGCGGGCCCTGATGTCGAGTCCCCGGTTGCTGATGATCGACGAGGCGTCCCTGGGCCTCTCGCCGACGCTGGCGCGCACGGTGTGGGAAGCGGCCGCGCGCATCGCGCGCGACGGCACCACCGTGCTCATGGTCGAGCAGAACGCCGGTGCGCTGCCGTTCGCCGATCGGGCGCTGATCATGGAGAAGGGCACGGTCGCCCACACCGCGGTCGGTGCCGAGATCCGCAACGTCAACCTGCGCGAGGCCTATCTCGGCGCGTAGCCAGGTGCTCCCGTACCTGTGCCCGCCTGTACCCGCACGTATCCCCACCTTTGAAGGAGCACGACGATGAACAGCAACAACCTCGGACGCCTCGGCGGCCAGCTCGGCGTCCTGATCTGCCTGCTCGGGTTCGCCGCGATCTTCTTCGGCTGGAACGGCGCAGCCAGCAAGAACGTCTCGATGGCGCAGTTCCCGTTCCTGATCTCCGGGGGCGTCACCGGGATCGCCCTGGTGGTCATCGGCGCGGCGATGCTGATCATCCAGAACGCGCGCGAGGACCGGGCCCGGCTCGAGGCCGTCCTCGAGCGGATGGCCACGGCCCTGGAGTCAAGCGGCGCGGCCGCCGGTCGCGGCGCGAGCAGCCCCGCAGCAGGCGGCGCCATGGTGCTGGCCGGCAGCACGTCGTACCACCGGCTCGACTGCAGCCTCGCCGAGGCGCGCGACGAGGCCCACGTCATCGGTCTCGAGGAAGCCTTCAGCCGTCAGATGGATCCGTGCCGCGTGTGTCGCCCGCCGTCCGTGGCTGCCCACGTCTGACCGGGTCTGACTGGGTCTGACTGGGAGAACGATCAGCGGGGCGCTACGCCGAGGGCGTTGGCAGCCATGTCGGCCAGCAGGACCGCCATCGGGGCCTCGGGGAGCAACCCGCTGTGCGGTGTGGAGTTGATCAGTCCGAAGGTCGCGTGCGCCCGCGCCTGGGAGGCCTCGGTCGCCAGGGTCGGATCGAGCAGGCGCAGCTGGTCGGCCCACAGGTCGACGTAGGAGCGCTGCAGGGTGCGCACCCGGTCGCGGGCCAGGTCGGGAAGGCTCGACCAGTCCCGGTCCTGCACGATGATCAGGGCTTGGTGGTGCAGCGCGAAGTCGACGTGCCAGGCGATCAGACGTCGTACGGCGTCGGCGGGGTCCCCGGCCTGCGCGACCTGCTCGCGGCCGACGTCGAGGAGCCGCTCGCTGATCGAGACCAGCATCTCGGCCAGGATCTGGTCCTTGGAGGCGAAGTGCTTGTAGAGCGCCGGCCCCGAGATCCCGCAGGCCGCGCCGATGTCGACGACCGAGACGCCGTGGAAGCCGCGGTGGGCGAAGAGCGTGGCCGCTGTCTCGAGGATCTGCTCGCGCCGTGTCGGCGAGGTCTCCGGGACGGTCATCCCCTCAGGTTAGCGAGCATTAACCCGCCCTGGCGCCGGGTCCGCGCAGATCCGCGCAGAATCTGCCTAGCCCGAGCAGGGGGCGTAGGAGCGCGACACCGTCTTCGTCCTGCCCTTCGTGGTCTTGACCGTGGCCACGACCTCGGCGGTGCGGCTGCTGGTCGGCGCCTTGAGGCTCAGCCGGGTGCCGGCCCGGGGCTTGCGCAGCTTGGCAGCGCGCTTGCCGTTGACCTTGACCTTGAGGGTGTCGATCGCACGGGCCCGGGACGCCTTGCCGCTCACCTGCGCGACGATCGTTCCGGCCGAGCAGGAGCGCTGCCCCCCGAGGGAGACGTAGCGCTTCGCCTTGCCGCGAGCCTTCGTGGTGGCGTCGCCGAGCCCGACGTACGACCCGCGCACGGTGACGCGTCCGGCCTTCGACGTCGGCGAGGAGGCGTCGACGGGTCGCGTCAGGTCGGTCTCCGCGTCGAGGCCGAGCTGGTAGTCGCCGCCCTTGACGAACACGGTGTAGTCGACGCGACCAGGGGAGTCGCCGTAGACGGTGACGCCGGGGTCGGACTCGCCCCCGGAGAGGTCGAAGTAGCCCTGCGCGTCGCCTGAGACGTCCATGCGCAGCGTCATGAAGCCGGGCGGCAGGGCGGAGTCGAGGGTGAGGTAGCTGTAGGAGTTGATGATGCTGCGGCAGTCGCTGCGGGCGCCCTTGGAGAATTCGCCGCTCACGCTGACCCGGCTGTCGAAGGAGAACTTGCTGGGGAGGCCGCCGCGCGCCTTGAGGGAGGCGACCCCGGAGTTGCGCAGGGTGAACGTCTGGTTGTCGTCGGGATCCGAGACGCCGGCGCCGATGGTGCGCACCGTGGAGTGCTCGGTCGTGACCGACTTGCCGTCACCCGCTACCGCCTTGGAGTCGGCCACCTCTCCGCCTGACTGGGTGCAGATCGATCCGTCGGAGTCCTTGATGCCCAGGGCATTGCTACCGCTGACCACCCGGGCCTCGATACCGGCGGCTCGCGAGGGCACCGCTGAGGAGAGTGTCGTGAGAGCCAGGGCGCAGGCGAGCACGGCGGCGGGGAGGACGCGCGTGCGGGGCCCCGAGAAGGGAGAGTTCACGGGGCGCAGCCTACGTCGGTCGAGGTGATCGGTCCGAAGCAAAATCTGGTTCCAGCGGTCGTCAACCCGCCCACGCCCGTTGAACCCGCCCTAGGTTGGATGACCATGAGCCACTCTCCCTTGGTCCGTGCCCGTCGCACCGCCGGTCTGGCGACAGCCTGTGGTGCCCTCCTGATTGCGGGGCTGAGCGCTCCGGCGTCGGGTCAGGTGGCTGACGACGACGGCTACTTCGAGACCGACATCGACTCAGGCAGCTACGCCTCGGGACCGGGTTCCTGTGCGGTGCTGAGCAATCCGGGCGGCACCAGCTTCGAGCTGTCTGCCGGCGAGACGGTGACCGACTCATCTGACGAGTCATTGGCCGTGGAGTACTCCGACGACGCGAGCGACACGCAGTCGCTGCGAGTTCGAGGGACGAGCACGGCCTCGTGGACGACGTCCGGCGGCGGCTTGCGTGCCGCGGGCCTGACCAGCGAGGCGACCATCTCCGGTAGCGCTGCCCTGGGTGACGACACCGCATGCCGCACCTACCTCGAGTACGAGAACTACCTCGACATCGAGACCTCGGTGCCGTCGGACGGCTTCATCGAGCTGTCCTTGCACACCAGCGGCGACGGCAGGGGGGAGATCGGCTTCTACCAGCGGTCGACCGGCGCGGGCGCCGCGCTGAACTCAGGAAGCGGCGGCATCGTCAAACGGGGCACTGTTGCTTCGTCGCGCACCTTCGTCGAAGCCGGGCGAGCTCGGTGTCTTCGGCTACTCCGCCTACGAGGGGAACCTGCCCGAGTTCGACGGTTCCGTCATCGTCACCCGCTCCGGGGACACCGCCCGGGCGACTGATGATCTGGCCGCCGGAGCATCGGTGGCCGAGGCGGTCTTCGTTGCCGCCGGGTCTGCCACCACGAAGCCGACGGGCTCAGGCAAGAAGTACGTCGACGTCGGTTCGCGCAGCTGTGGGAACGACAAGGTCACCACGAAGCTGAAGAACAAGGCCGGCAAGGCCAGCAAGGTCACCTACTACGTGGACGGCAAGAAGGTGAAGACGCTCGGCAAGCCGAAGTCGGGCAAGACGGTCAAGCTCGCCCTCGAGGCCGCCAGCGACTCGACGGTGAAGGTGGTCGTGAAGCCGAAGAAGGGCAAGAACGTCTCGGTCACCCGCAGCTACGTCGCCTGCACCGGCTGAGCGTCGTACGCGCACCCGTGGACGCTCAGGTTAATGATCGCTAACCTGACGGAGTGACTGAACTCAGGGACCTCGTCGACGACCTGCGCGAGCGCCTGACGATCGCCCGGCAAGGGGGCAGCGAGGCGGCGCGCACCAAGCACACCGATCGCGGCAAGTTGTTGGTGCGCGATCGCGTGGACCGGCTGCTCGACCCGGGCAGTCCCTTCCTCGAGCTGAGCCCGCTCGCGGCCACCGGGATGTATGGCAAGCCCGACCAACCCGACGGCCCCGACACGGTGCCGAGCGCCGGGGTGGTCACCGGCATCGGCATGGTCCACGGCCGCGCCTGCGTGATCGTCGCCAACGACGCGACCGTCAAGGGCGGCACCTACTACCCGATCACGGTGAAGAAGCACCTGCGGGCGCAACAGGTCGCCGCCGAGAACCGGCTGCCCTGCCTCTACCTCGTCGACTCGGGCGGCGCCTTCCTCCCGATGCAGGACGACGTCTTCCCCGACCGCGAGCACTTCGGACGGATCTTCTTCAACCAGGCCAACCTCTCGGCCGCCCAGATCCCGCAGATCGCCTCGGTGATGGGCTCCTGCACCGCCGGCGGCGCCTACGTGCCGGCGATGAGTGACGAGACCGTGATCGTGAAGAACCAGGGCACGATCTTCCTCGGCGGCCCGCCGCTGGTGAAGGCCGCGACCGGTGAGGTCGTCACGGCCGAGGACCTCGGCGGCGGCGACGTGCACGCGCGTACCTCCGGCGTGGTCGACCACCTGGCCGACGACGACGCCCACGCCCTGGCGATCGTGCGCGCCATCGTCGACACTCTCCCGGCCCCTCCGCCGCCGCCGTGGGAGGTGCGCGAGGTCGAGGAGCCGCTGCTCGACCCCGAGACGTTGTACGACGTCGTCCCCACCGACACCCGCACGCCCTACGACGTGCGCGAGGTGATCCGCCGCATCGTCGACGGCTCCCGCTTCCAGGAGTTCAAGCACCTCTACGCCGAGACCCTGGTGACCGGCTTCGCCCACATCTGGGGGCATCCGGTCGGCATCGTCGCCAACAACGGCATCCTCTTCGGTGAGTCGGCGCTCAAGGGCGCGCACTTCATCGAGCTGTGCAACCAGCGCGGCATCCCACTGGTCTTCCTGCAGAACATCTCCGGCTTCATGGTCGGGCGCGAGTACGAGAACAAGGGCATCGCCCGCGACGGCGCCAAGCTCGTCACCGCGGTGGCCTGCTCGGTCGTGCCGAAGTTCACCGTCGTCATCGGCGGCTCGTTCGGCGCCGGCAACTACGGGATGTGCGGCCGTGCCTACGACCCGCGCTTCCTGTGGATGTGGCCCAACGCGCGGATCTCGGTGATGGGCGGCGAGCAGGCCGCCTCGGTGCTCGCCACGGTGGCGGGCAAGCCCGACGACGAGGACTTCAAGACCCCGATCCGCGACCAGTACGAGGCCCAGGGCTCGCCCTACTACTCCACCGCTCGGCTCTGGGACGACGGCGTCATCGACCCCGTCGACACCCGTCGGGTGCTCGGCATGGGGCTGGCCGCCGCCGCGTGCGCGCCCGTGCCGAAGCCCTCCTACGGAATCTTCAGGATGTGAGCGCGATGACGTCGATCACCACACTGCTGGTCGCCAACCGCGGCGAGATCGCGCTGCGCGTCCTGCGCACCGCCCGCGCGATGGGGATCCGGACCGTCGCGGTCTTCACCGACCTCGACGCCGGCTCCCTGCACGTCCGGGCCGCCGACGACGCGGTGCGGGTGCCGAGCTACCTCGACGTCGAGGCGGTGGTCGCGGCCGCACAGTCGGTCGGCGCCGACGCCGTGCACCCGGGCTACGGCTTCCTCTCCGAGCGCTCCGCCTTCGCTGCCGCGCTGGAGGCCGCCGGCATCGCGCTGGTCGGTCCCTCCGCTGCGGTGATGGACCAGATGGGTCGCAAGGATGCCGCGCGCGAGATCGCGCTGGCGGCCGGCGTGCCCGTCGTACCGACCGGGGAGAACGCGCCCTATCCGGTGCTCGTCAAGGCCGCTGCCGGCGGCGGCGGCAAGGGCATGCGGATCGTGCGCTCCGAGGGCGAGATGGCCGAGGCGCTGGCCGCTGCCAAGCGCGAGTCGTTGGCGGCGTTCGGTGACGACACGATGCTGATCGAGAAGTACGTCGAGCACGGGCGCCACATCGAGGTGCAGGTCATCGGCGACAGCCACGGCACGGTGCTGCACCTCTTCGAGCGCGACTGCTCGACCCAGCGCCGTCACCAGAAGGTCCTCGAGGAGGCCCCCGCGCCGACCCTCGACGAGGAGACGCGGGCCCGGGTGCGGCAGGCCGCGGTCGACCTGGCCACGCACGTCGGCTACGTCAACGCCGGCACCGTGGAGTTCCTGCTCGATGCCGACTCCGGCGAGTTCTACTTCCTCGAGATGAACACCCGCCTCCAGGTCGAGCACCCCGTCACCGAGGCCGTGACGGGCCTCGACCTGGTCGAGCTGCAGCTGCGGGTTGCGGCGGGTGAGCCGCTCGGCCTCACCCAGGACGACATCCGCCTCGACGGCCACGCGATCGAGGCCCGGGTCTACGCCGAGGACTCCTTCGGCGGCTTCCTGCCCCAGGCCGGCACCGCATCGCTCGTGCGCTGGCCCGTGGGGATGCCGGGGGTGCGCGTCGACCACGCCCTCGAGTCAGGGCAGGTCGTGTCCACGTCGTACGACCCGATGCTCGGCAAGGTGATCGCCCACGGTCCCGATCGCGAGGCCGCCCGCCTGGCCCTCGTCGCGGCCCTCGACGCCACTGCGGTGCTCGGACTCACCACCAACGCCGGCTTCCTGCGTGCGCTGGTTGCGGGGGAGGAGTTCCGCGACGCCACCATCGACACCGCGTGGCTCGACACCGCCGAAGTGCCTGCCCCCGATCCGACCGTGCCGCGGGCAGCGACCGCGTGGATCACCGCGCTGCTGGACTCGCTGGGCCACCAGCACGCCTTCCAGTCGGATGGTTTCCGGCTCGGCGCGGCGCCGGCCGCGACGCTGGTCGAGCTCGACCAGGACGTGCGCGTCGACCGCTTCGCCGGCACCGTCGACGGCACTGCGTTCGTGCAGGTCGCTGCAGCCGATCACGTGCTCGAAGCGCTGGTCGACGGCGTGCGCGTCAGCGTGGTCGTCAACGTGCAACCCGGTCACCCCGGCGTCTACGAGGCCTCCTTCCGCGGGCAGCGCCACGTCTTCACCCCGCCCGACCGGCTCGCCGGCGTGGCTGCGGTCGGCGACGGCGCGATCACCTCGCCGATGCCCGGCACCGTGCTCGACGTCCGCGTGTCCGTCGGTGACGTCGTCCGCGCCGGCGACGTGCTCGGCGTCATGGAGGCGATGAAGATGGAGCACGCCCTCAAGGCTCCGTTCGACGGCACGGTCACCGAGGTCGACGTCGTGACCGGAGGCCAGGTCGCCCTCGGTGCCACGCTGTTCGTCGTGGAGGAAGCCGGGCAGGAGGTCTCGTGACCGGGGTCGGCTCAGTCGAGGGCGAGCAGCAGCGTCACCGCCACCAAGGCGGCGACCGCGACCACGTCGACCAGCGCCACGCGCCGGTTCTGCGAGTTGACCCCCGGCGTGACCGCCAGGATCGCGACGAACGAGCCCATGCTGAGCGCGCACGCTGCGATCGCCGTCCAACGCAGGTCGGGCACCGCGGCGCTGACCAGCACCAGGAGCCCAGGGATCGCCAGCAGCAGCGCACGGTGCCGCAGCAGCAGGGTCAGATCGGGACCGTCGACGACGATTCCGTACGCCGCCGGGATCCGCGAGGGCGCGAAGAGCAGCAGCCCCGGCAGACACTGGGTCAGTCCTACGGCGAGCAGCAGCCCGACGATGATGATGTCCACCAGCACGACCTCTCGACGAGTTAGGTGTCAGCGATGCTACCGATGACGGTGCCGGCCGCCGGCCTGCCCGAGCGGGTGACGATCTACGAGGTCGGCGCCCGCGACGGCCTGCAGAACGAAGCCGCGCTCATCCCGACCGAGGTGAAGGCCGAGTTCGTACGACGCCTCCTCGCCGCAGGTCTGCCCGTCGTCGAGGCCACGTCGTTCGTGCACCCCAAGTGGGTGCCTCAGCTGGCCGACGCGGCCGACCTGATGACGTCGTTGACCGCGGAGCTGGGTGACCTCGCCCGCGACCTCCCCGTGCTCGTGCCCAACGAGCGCGGGCTCGACCGCGCCCTCGAGCTCGGACTGCGCCACGTCGCGATCTTCGGCTCCGCGACCGAGACCTTCGCCGCCAAGAACCTCAACCGCACCCTCGATGACCAGTTCGCGATGTTCGAGCCCACCGTGGCGCGGGCCCGGGACGCCGGCCTGGACGTGCGGGCCTACGTCTCGATGTGCTTCGGCGACCCGTGGGAGGGCGCCGTACCCATCGAGCAGGTGGTAGCCGCCGGACGCCGGCTCCTCGACCTCGGGGCCTCCCAGCTCAGCCTGGGCGACACGATCGGGGTCGGCACCGCCGGTCACGTCACCGCGCTCGTCGAAGCCTTCGTGGCCGCCGGCGTCGGGGTCGACCGACTCGCCCTGCACTTCCACGACACCTACGGCCAGGCGCTGTCCAACGTCCAGGCGGGACTGCGCGCCGGCATCACGACGTACGACGCCAGCGCCGGCGGCCTCGGCGGGTGCCCCTACGCCGTCAGCGCCACGGGCAACCTGGCCACCGAGGACCTGGTCTGGCTGCTCACCGGGCTGGGCATCGAGCACGGGGTCGACCTCGCCTCGCTGGTCGAGACCAGCACCTGGATGGCCGGCCACCTCGGGCGGCCGAGCCCGTCTGCGGTGGTGCGGGCGCTGGGAGTTTCTCCGCCTCAGCGGTGAATCTCCCGCTTCTGTCACGAAGTTCCGTACCAGAAGCGAGGAGTTCCGTCGTGCAGGGCTCGCTCGACCTTCGCCCGCCACGGCCCGGGTCGTTCCTCCCCGGGCCTGCGGGCTCGCTACGATCGGCGGATGAGCCGTCGCGTCTACCTCCACATCGGCGCGCCCAAGACCGGCACGACGTACCTCCAGGACCGTCTGCGCCTCAACTCGCGCAGCCTGGCCGCGCACGGCGTCCACTTCCCCAGCCGCAATCTCGCTGTCGATGCGCCACTGTTCCACTTCCGCGCCGCGCTCGACCTGCTCGGCCAGGACTGGGGCGGCGAGCCCGGCCACGCCGAGGGCAGCTGGGACGCGCTGGTCCGTCGGATCAAGCGCCTCGACGGCACCATCATCGTCAGCCACGAGATCCTTGCTCCCGCCCAACCCGCCCAGATCGCCCGCGCCAAGGCGTCCCTGGCCCGCGCCGGCGCCGAGCTGCACATCGTCTACTCCGCGCGCGACCTCGCCCGCCAGGTGCCGGCGGCGTGGCAGGAGAGCATCAAGCAGGGCCGCACCTGGAGCTATCGCCGCTTCACCAAGCGCGGCACCAAGAAGCAGTCGTGGTTCTCCCGCGCCTTCGACCTCCCGCAGGTGCTGGGCGCGTGGAGCGACGGGCTGCCTCCCGAGCACGTCCACGTCGTCACGGTGCCCCACGAGCGCGGTCCGCAGCTGTGGGAGCGCTACTGCTCGGTCTTCGGCATCGATCCGGCCTGGGCGCCCCGCGAGTCCGAGGCCCGCAACGCCTCTCTCGGGGTGGCGGAGACGGCCATGCTCCGGCGGCTCAACCGTCGGATGGAGCGGGCCCCGCGCCAGGATGCCAAGTTCGACGGCCTGGTCCGACGACTCCTCGCCGAGGAGACCCTCGTCGGCCGCAGCTCCCGGACGCTGCTGCTGCCGCCCCATGCGCAGGAGTGGGCCGAGGAGCAGGCCGAGCTCTGGATCGAGTGGATCGAGGGCAGCCGGATCCAGGTCGCCGGCGACCTGCACGACCTCCGCCCGGCACCGCGCGACCCCGAGGCGTCTTGGGCGAACCCGGACAAGATCGGTGCCAAGCCCCAGCTCAAGGCCGCCATCGAGGCCTTGGCTGCGATGACCCTCGAGGCGAGCCGCCGCGAGGATCCGCACGACACGCTGAGCGCCAAGGTCCGCACCCGCGTCCGCGGGCTGCGAGACGACTGATGCCGCCGGCCGACCAGTCGGACCCCGCCGACCCTGCCGGCCCCGCCGGCCTGATCGACGAGGGTCGGGCGTGGAGCTGGGTGGCTGCGTTGCGCAGCGGCAGTACGACGCCCTGGTCGCGGTGGCCCGATGACGTCGCCCCGGCTCCGGCGAGCGCACGAGACCTCCCGGGCGCCCAGCAGCTCGAGCTGCTGCGCCGGGTCAACGTCGCCTCCCACCACCACCTCCACCACCACGCCGGCCGCCCTCGTCGACCGCATCCTCTCCGTCGGCGCAGTCGGGCGCGGCGCCCCCGACCTCGAGCTGGTCGGTGCGACGACGAGCCGGTCCTGGGGCCCCCGGCCGACCGACCCGGCGCTCCTGAGCGACGCCGAGCTGCTGCGCTTCGTGGTCACCCTGCTCGCCGAGGACATCGTGCGGGCAGGCCGTGCGCAGGCTCCGCCGCGGGACCCGCTCCCGTTGCGGGCACGCCGTCGGCTGCGGCGCCGCGCGCCGGGCCACCGGCTGCTCGGCGACCCGTGGCTCCTCGAGCCGCTCCGCGACGACCTGCTGCGCCAGGGCCGGCGCCTGGGAGGCCCGGAGAGCTCGGTCGTCCTCGTCGGCACCGACCTGGCCACGATGCTGGTCGACACCTTCACCGCGCGCGCCTTCGACGACGGGGTCGCCCCCTGGCGCCGCTGGTTGCACACCGGCCACGGCGACCGGCCCCTCCCTCCGCGGATCGACCTGGCCCGGGTGGCGCGTCGCTGGAGCGACGAGGTCGGCGCGAAGCGCGTGGTCGTCCTGGCCGATGCTTCCCGGGCCGCCGAGGCGCTGCCCCTGCGACGTCGTACGACGATCGCTCGCCCACGTCCCTCGGCCGATGCGGTCGATCTGGCGCGCCGGGTCGCCGCACCCCTCGGGCTTCTCGTGCCGCCCCCTGAGCGGCGGGCCCTGCTGCGCGGGGTGCTGCTGCCCCTGCTGCTGGCCGACAACGCCAAGCACCCCGCCCCGGCGCTGGCTGTCCCCGCGGGGCGGCTGACCTGGGTGGTCCGGCAGGCCGAGGAGATGCGCGACGACCTCGTCGCTGCTGGCTACGCTGTGGTCGGAGACCCTGGGGCGCTGGTGCCTGGTGCCGGCGCCGCAACGCGCGGTGCGGCCCCCGACACCGCAGGCGTGCTGGCACTCGCGATCCGGCTGCTCCTGGCCGGCGCCGCAGAAGTTCGTGGAGAGGATGAGGTGGAGCGATGACCCGGCGAGTCCTGCTTCACGTCGGCACCCCGAAGACCGGCACCTCCTACGTGCAGGACGTGCTCTTCCGCAACCGCGAGACCCTCGCCGAAGCCGGTTTCCTCTACCCAGCCGACCGGTTCGACGCCCACTTCCTGGCCGCGCTCGACCTGATGAACCTGCCGTGGGGCGGACTGGAGACCGAGGCCATCGGCGCCTGGGACCGGCTCGCCGAGCAGGTGCGCGCCCACGAGGGCACCACGATCATCAGCCACGAGATCCTCGCCCACGCCTCGCGCGCCCAAGCCGGTCGTGCGTTGGAGTCGCTCGGCCACCGCTGGGACGTCGCCGCGGAGGAGCGCGAGACCGAGGTGCACGTGGTGCTCTCGGTGCGCGACCTGATCCGCCAGGTGCCTGCGGAGTGGCAGGAGAACGTCAAGCACCGCAGCACGCTGTCGTATGCCGACTTCCTCGACCAGCTCCGTGACCCCGAGCGCCGCTCCCGGGTCTCGAGCTGGTTCTGGGCCGTGCAGGAGATCCCCGCGATCCTCGACCGGTGGGCCCATGACCTGCCGCCCGAGCATGTCCACGTGGTCACCGTGCCGCCGTCGGGCACCGCGCCGGACGTGCTCTGGAAACGCTTCAGCCAGGCCCTCGACCTCGACGGGCTCGATCTCGACCTCACCGCCACCCGCGCCAATCCGTCGCTCGGGGTCCCCGAGACGGCACTGATCCGCCGGATCAACGAGGCGGCCAACGACGTGCTCGTCCCGGCCGACTACCGACCGCTCATCCGCGAGCTGCTGGCCCACCAGACCCTGTCGCAGCGTCGTGGCTCACCCCGCCTGGGGTTGCCGCCGCAGCTGCACCCCTGGTTCCTGGAGGTGGAGCAGTCCTGGGTCGCGGCGATCGGCGAGCTCGGGTACGACGTCGTCGGCGACGTCTCCGAGCTGCTCGGCGCCCCCGCTTCGGAGCCGCCCGCGACCGCCGATGCAAGCACCCAGGGTTGGGCCGACCCCGACCACCCGCGCCCCCGCGAGGTCGCCGATGCGGCCGTCGACGCGATCACGGCGCTGGCGCTGGAGGCAGCGCGGTTGCGCGGCGAGGAGCACCGGCTCCACGAGGAGCTCGCTCACGTGCGCGGCGAGCTGGAACGCTCCTACCTGCGCCCGTCCTACCGGCTGCGGAAGAAGATCGTCGGCGTCCTCGAGACGTCACGCCCCGGACAGCTCGTGCTGCGCGGCTACCGGGTCCTGCGGGGCAGGAACTCGCCCTCGGCGTAGTGACCGATCTTGTAGGTCGACCAGCCGTCGCTGCCCATCCCGACCAGGCCTCCGATGCCCGGCACGCGCCGACCCATCGTGGTCGCCAGCCGCTTGCCGGCGACCCGGGTGATCAGGTCGTTGGCCACCTCGGCCGAGACCAGGGCGTCGATCGCCGGGTCGTGCACCGGTGCGGTGGCCAGCGCCATCGGTGGCGCCGGCAGCTTGCCCTTCTTGACCAGGGCCTCCACGTCGTCCTCGCCGATCGTGGTCACCAGGATCGCGTTGTGCACGCGGGGGTCGGTGAGGTCGTAGCCGCGCAGCAGGGCCACGCCGGCGACCATCCGGTCCTGCAGGACCGCGAGGCCGGTGATGTTGGCCGGGACCGCGACCGTCATCGTGACCAGGCCGCCGAGGTTGGTGGCGAACCCCTGGACCCCGGCGTAGCGGATGTGGTGGTCGACGACGGCCTTGACGGCGGCTGCCACATCGCCGTCGTTCCCGGCGAGGGCCTTCTCGGCGATCCTGGTCGCTGACGCGAACGGTCCAGCGCCGTCGATCGCCCGGTGCAGCGCCTCCCGCACGAAGGAAGCGCTCAGGCCGGGAGCGAGCTGGGTGACGCGCGGTACGACGCGTGGCGCGAGCTGGCGGCCGATCGTGCGGGTGACTCCCATGCCCCGATCCTACGGGCCCATCCTTCGGGCCCGGCCGCAACGCCATGCCCTAGCGTCGGGCTCATGGATCGCCCACCCCTCGACCCGTCGCGCTTGCCCGACGGGGCTGGTGGAGCCGACCTGCAGCCGATCGAGCCGCCGGCGTCGTCGTGGTCCTTCGCCGAGATCAACGAGGCCGATGCCGACGAGGACCTCGTCGCCATCGGAGCCGACCTGCAACCCGGCACGATCCTCAGCGCCTACCGGCGCGGGCTCTTCCCGATGCCGTTCGGCACCGGACGCCGCTCGCGGGAGCCGATGGGCTGGTGGTCGCCGGTGCAGCGCGGCGTGCTCGGGCTCGACGACCTCCGGGTCACGAGGTCCTTGCGGCGCTCGGCGCGCGACTTCGAGATCCGGATCGACACCGCCTTCGCCGAGGTGGTCGAGGCCTGCGCCGATCCCAAGCGCCCGCACGGCTGGATCGATCACCGCGTCCAGGAGGCGTATGGCGAGCTCCACCGGCTCGGCTGGGCGCACTCGGTCGAGACCTGGCGCGACGGTCGGCTCGAGGGCGGCCTCTACGGCCTCGCGATCGGGGGGCTCTTCGCCGGGGAGTCGATGTTCCACCGGGCCCGCGACGCCTCGAAGGTAGCCCTGCTCGGGCTGGTCGATGCCCTGAGCGACGAGCACGCCTCGCAGCGCCTCGTCGACGTGCAGTGGCAGACCGAGCACCTGGCGAGTCTGGGCGTGCGCGAGATCGGTCGCGAGGAGTACCTTGAACAGCTCGGCGACCTTCTCGCCTGCCCGCTGCCTGCGGCTTTCCTGCGCTTGGGTTGATCCGCCGGCTGCGGGGGAAGGTCTGCTGGGGCCCTCGCGATCGAGCAGGGCTGTCTGCACGTGAGCCTCGCGTGCACATCGAAAGGAACCCCATGACGACCCTCACCCCGATCCGGCGCCGGGCCGCAGCCCTCTCCGCCCCGCTGCTGCTGGCCCTCTCGCTGACGGCGTGCGGCGGCTCGGATGCTGCGAGCGCGCCGGACGATGCCTCGAACGAGGACTTCTGCGCGGTGTTCCTCAGCGCCTCCGGCGATGCGGCGGCCGACGACGCCGGCGCCCAGCTCGACGAGGCGCGTCAGCTCGCCGATGAGCTGAGCGAGGTCGGGACGCCTGCCGAGTTCAGCGAGGAGGCCCGCGAGGGCTTCGAGGTGTTCATCGACTTCATCGCCGACCTCGACGAGGGCGACATCGACGACTTCAACGACGCCAGCGATCCCAGCGACATCTTCGGCGCCGACGAGGCCGACAAGGTCGCCGCTTTCACCACCGCTGCCGCACAGGCCTGTGTGCCCGAGATGGGTGACCTCGGCGAGCTCGAGGGTGACCTCGGCGACCTCGAGACCGAGCTGCCGAGCGACTTCCCGAGCTGATCAGCGGCCGCTCGCCCCGCTCAGATGACGTGGGGCGGGTGGCCGGTCTCGCTGACCATCGGTCGGCCGGCGGACTCCCACTCGAGCATCCCGCCGTCGAGGTTGACGGCATCGAAGCCCTGCTGGGTGAGCCAACCCGTGGCCTGCGCCGAGCGCCCGCCGACCCGACATACGACCAGGGTCTGGTCGGGGGCGAGCTCGGTGACCCGGTCGGGCAGCTCCATCAGCGGCACGTGGATCGCGCCCTCGACGTGGCCCGCATCCCACTCCGACTGCTCGCGCACGTCGAGCACGACCAGCCCCTCGGGCAGGGGATCGGGGACTCCGGACAGCGCGACGGTGGGGATGCTCATGGGGGCCATTCGACCAGTTACTTCAGCAGCTTGCTCATCCGGCGGTCGGCGAGGGGCTTGCCGCCGGTCTGGCAGGTGGGGCAGTACTGCAGGCTCGAGTCGGCGAACGAGACCTCCCGCACGACGTCACCGCACACCGGACACGGCTTGCCGGTCTGGGCGTGCACGGCGAGGTGGGACTTCTTCTCGCCCTTCAGCTCGCTGGCCGCCAGACCGCGTGAACGCTCGACGGCGGCTCCCAGGGTGTCGCGGATCGCTGCGTAGAGCGTGACCAGGTCGTCCTCGTCGAGGCTGGACGCCGGCTTGAAGGGCGACATCCGCGCGGCATGCAGGATCTCGTCGGAGTAGGCGTTGCCGATGCCGGCGATGGTGCCCTGGTGGCGCAGCACGCCCTTGACCTGCTTGCCGCCCTGGCGGGCCAGGATCTCGGTCAGGGTCTCGATCGTGAAGTCATCGCCGAGCGGGTCGGGGCCGAGGGAGACGATGCCGGGCACGTCGGCCGGTGACCTCACGACATACAGGGCCAGGCTCTTCTTGGTGCCGGCCTCGGTGATGTCGAGGCCCGAGTCGTCGTCGAGCACCACGCGCACCGCCAGCGGCGACTTGTTGCTCGGCTTCGGCGGGAGCGCCGGCACCTCGTCGCGCCACCGGACCCAGCCGGCGCGGGCGAGGTGGAGGATCAGGTGGAGCCCGGAGGTCTCGATGTCGAGGAACTTGCCGTGCCGGGTGACGTCGTCGACCATCGTGCCGCTCAACGCCGACGCGGGCGGGTCGTAGGTCTTCAGGGCGCTGAAGGCGGCGATGTGGACGGTCGTGATCGCCCGCCCCTCGAGCCGTGACTTCAGGTCGAGGGCCAGCGCTTCCACCTCGGGCAACTCGGGCACGGCGGTGAGTTTACCGGCGCTGGCGTCGCTGGGTAGGGCTAGCGCTGGGCGTCGTACCAGGACGTCTTGGCGCGGGCGGCGCGGCGGGTCAGGGAGATGTGCACGTGGTCACGGTGGCGCAACGTCTTGGAGCAGCTGCGTCGTTTGGTGCACGAGGAGGAGAGGTAGGGCTCGGGCTCGAACCGGTTCCATGCGGAGTACATCTTGTCGTTCCAGATGACGTACATGATCCCCATCCGGCGCGCCTTCGCGTGGGTGTTGCCCGCGCGGTCGGTGTGCAGGACCCGCTTGAGGAACTGCCTGACCTGTCGGCGGTCGGCCTTGCGGGTCGCGTCGTTCGACCAGTCGATGGCGCGGCCCTCGGTGTGCTCGGACGACGAGCCGCAGGCCCGCGAGATCGAGGTCGAGCCGCCGCCGAACGACCCGGAGAGCCAGCGGCTCAGCTCGAGGGTGCCGGGCTTGGGCTTCGGCGCGCACTTCTTGACCGGCTGCCAGGAGGCGTAGTCCTCGATGGAGCCCTTGGCGGAGGCCGGGGCGATCACGGCCGGCGTGAGCACGGCCAGGCCGAGGACCAGCGTGAGGGCGAGGACGACGCGGGAGACGACTCCTGCGGGTCGGCCGGGAACGGACAGGGTGGACACGTGGCTGGGAGGGGCCGCGACGGGGGATCGCGGGAGCCGCCCAGGCTGGGGGGAGTGCGGGGGCATGACGCAATTGTCCCTCGGTCGGGCGCTCGCGTCCGAGGATCCGTCGAAGTCGGGCGGGCGGGCCCGGACCCGCTCAGGCAGGATGGACCCATGATCGTGCTGCGACACCGGGCGGGCCTGGCCCTGGCCACCCTTGCCCTCCTCGGGACCGGCTGCAGTGGCAGCACCGACGACGCCCCGGAGCGTTCCGAAACCTCCGGGAGCGCGCCATCAGCGACGTCCTCGCCTGAGACCGGAGCGGGGAGCGGAGCGGAGTCCGAGTCGGCGGCGGAGCCCGAGCTGCCCAAGGCGCCGCCGCTGACCAAGACCCAGGGAGCCACCGAGGACGTCACCCTGCGCGGGTCGTGCGGGCTCGAGCCGGGCGAGCAGGACATCGGCGGGCGGGTGAAGAACCCGACGGGGCGCAGCCTCGACTACGTGATCACCGTGAGCTGGATCAGCGACGACGGACGGGTGCGCGGCCGGGCCGTGGCGAGCATCGACGACGTGCCCCCGGGGGCCAAGCGGCCGTGGAGCGCCACCGCCGAGGTGGCCGACGACGCGACGGCCTGTGTGACCAACGCCCTGCGCGGACGCGCCGGTTCCTGACAACATCACCCCATGGCCCCCTCGACTGGTGACCTCATCTCGCCGCAGGTGGTGGCGCACCGCGGCGCCAGCCACGACAACGCCGAGCACACCCTCGGCGCCTACGTAGCGGCGCTGGAGGCGGGCGCCGACGGCGTGGAGTGCGACGTACGACTGACTGCTGACGGGCACCTGGTCTGCGTGCACGACCGCGACCTGCGCCGTACGGCGAGCAGCCCCGGTCTGGTCTCCACCTCCGACCTGGCCGAGCTCAACGAGCTCGACTTCGCCTCCTGGAAGAACCCGTGGTCGGACCTCGACGACGAGGCCCCCGAGCGTGATGAGTCCCTCGACCGGGTGCTGACGCTGCGCAAGCTGCTCGAGACGACCGCCGACTACGACCGGCGCGTCGAGGTGGCGATCGAGACCAAGCACCCCACCCGCTTCGGCGGCTTGGTCGAGAAGCGACTGGTCGAGATGCTGCGCGAGTTCGGTTGGGACGTCTCGGGGTCCCCGGTGCGAGTGATGAGCTTCTCCTTCACCGCCCTCCAGCGGGTCGAGCGCCTCGCGCCGGAGGTGCGCCTGGTGCAGCTTCTCGACAAGCAGTCCTACTGGCCGATGCTGCGCCGGATCGTCGGAGACGACTGGATCCTCGGACCCGGGATCGACCTGCTGCGCGAGCACCCCCGGCTGGGCGAGCGGATCAGCCGGGCCGGGCACGACCTGCACGTGTGGACGGTCAACACCGAGAGCGACCTGCGCCTGTGCCGGGAGCTCGGCGTGAAGGCGGTCATCACCGACCGCCCGGCCTACGTCCTGGAGGCGCTCGGCCGGTAGGTTCGGGGCATGGGAAAGAGCTCACGCACCAAGAACCGCCCGTCCGCCCCGTCCGGTGACGAGGGTGCGGTCGGCCCGCGCCAGCCGTGCCCCTGCGGCTCCGGCAAGCGCTACAAGGCCTGTCACGGCGGCGCCGGGGGCGCGGCCGACGTCTTCGTCGCGCGTCCGTTCGAGGGCCTCGCCGGCGAGTGCGACCTGATCGCGCTGCGTGAGCTGGTCCCGGCGGCCACCGCCCCGCTGCAGGTCGCCGGCGCCGACGGTCGCGTCGTCAAGCTCTGCACCCTGCTCCCCATGGCGGCCCCGGCGATGTCCCGCGAGAGCGGCGAGGTGTGGCTCGGGCTCCAGGTCCAGCACTCCTACGGCGACCCGTCGCGCGACCTCGCCGCCGTCCTCCAGCTCGCGCTGGACTCCGAGCCCGATCTGATCGGTCTCAGCTCGCCTCCCGGCGACGGTCCGCGGCTGCAGGACCTGGTGACCAACACCAGCCTCGACGTCACCGTCCACGAGGGCTTCGAGTTCTGGACGAGCGACCTGCTCGCCACCGACGGTCTCGAGGACGCCCTCGCCCAGGCCAACGAGGCAGCCTCCCCGACCGCTCGCCTGAGCTCGGTCGAGGCGGCCTACTGGACCAACGTCGGGCCCAAGGAGCACCTGCGCTGGGTCATGCCCGAGCCCGAGGCCGACCTGCTCGACGCCCTTGCCCGCCTGCACGTCGACGGCGCCGACGTCATCGTCCCCGACGCCCGGCTGGTCGGGATGTTCCGTGCCCACGGCCTGCTCGTGCCCGTCTGGGACCTCCCCGTCGGCACCGGCGCCGAGGTGCTCGAGGAGCCCGCCACCGCCTTCAAGCGTGCGCTCGACGATGCCCTGGCCGACACCTCCGAGCTGACCTCCGAGCAGCGTTCGACGCGGGCGGGGTTGGCCAACCGGCAGGTCACGATCCGCTGATCGTCGGCATCTGCAGGAGTACCCGGATATCCGGGGATTTTGGACGTTCTCAGGGGAAGTTGTCCCTGAGAACGTCAGGACTTCCCTGAGAACCTCCCGCCTCAAGGCGGATCAACCAACCAGACCCGCTCAGGCGCGGTCGCGCACCGACCACGCCGCGAGTCGCGAGTAGCCCTTGACGGAGACGTTGCGCAGCCGCCGGAAGCCGTATGACGTGCCTGGCGCGTCGTCGTCGGGCCCGGCCGAGAGCGCTTCGTGGGCACCCCGGTCGATGAGCACCGACCCCGGTCGGGCGATCGAGGTCAGCCGGGCGGCGATGTTGACCGTCGGGCCGAACACGTCGCCGAGGCGCAGCACCACCTCGCCGTAGGCCAGGCCCGCTCGCACCTCGGGGTAGGCGTCGTCGGGGTCGGAGCCGCGGCGGGTCATCTCCAGCGCGACGGCGGTCGCGGCCGTCGGATCGTCGACCACGAACAGCACCTCGTCGCCGATGTTCTTGATGATCCGGCCGCCGACCCCGGTGACCAGGTCGGTGGTCTCGCCCTCGAACTGCTCGATCCAGGAGACCAGCTCGGCCTCGGTGAGGGACTTGCTGCGCGAGGTGTAGCCGACGATGTCGACGAAGACCACGGCCGTGGCCTGGGCCGGGGCCGTCGGGTCGGCGACGGCCAGCATCCGGCCGCCGGCGCTGGCGAGGTGGCGCCGCCATACATAGCTCTGGAGCGCCTCGACGCGCGGGAGGACCTGCTCGGTCAGCCCCGTGAAGGCTGCCGCGGGGTCGGCCGCGCTGCCGGTGGCCTCGAGCGCCACGTCGGTGAGCAGGGTCGTCTGCCACTCGGCGAGGCGGGCGAAGCTGCGACCCCAGGTGCGCACCAGTGCCGCCTGGCGATCGGGGCTGAGGATCCCGAGCTCCACGAGGTCCCAGGCGTTGCGCAGCGCCTCGACATCGGCGTCGGTGAAGGCCACCTCGTCGTCAGCGGTCTGGGGGAAACCCATCAGGTGCCACAGCCGCACCGCGACCTCGAGGTCGACCCCGGTGCGCTCGCAGACCTCGAGACGGGTCAGGCTCGGCTCGGCGCCCAGGAGCACCGCCTCGACGAGGTCGTAGGCGCCGGCGAGGTCGGGTCCCGCCGGGTCGGGGGCCCCTTCGTGCTCGTTCAGTCGGACTTCACCCGCGACTGGGCGACCGCGGCGATCTTGTCGGCGAAGGAGGGCATCTCCTCGATGAGCTCACGGATGTCGGTGTCGGTGAAGTGGATCGCCTGGAGGGGCGTCATCGCGACGATCGAGGCGGTGCGCAGGGAGTGTCCGACGATCGCGGCCTCACCGACGATGTCGCCGGCGCCGAGGGAAGCGATCTCCGCGCCGTTGCGGCGCACCGAGACGGTGCCGTCCAAGATGATGTAGGCCTTGTCGGCGGGAGTCTTCTCCCAGATCGGCGACCAGCCCTCGGGGAGCTTGACGCGGCGGCCGTGCGCACTGATGCGAGCGACCTCGTGCGGGGTGAAGGAGTCGAAGAAGGTTGCCATGAGGGGCCTTTCGTCAGGAGCACCGGAGTAGTGACGGTACGGATCTTTGCGCCTCGGCGCGGGGATAGGTGGCTAAACGAGACGAGCGGACTCAGACGAGCGGATCGCGCACGATCGGGCAGCTCATGCAGCGCGGACCGCCGCGACCCGATCCGAGCTCGGAGCCGGCGATCCGCACGACCTCGATCCCGGCCTCCTCGAGGCGAGCGTTGGTGGCGTCGTTGCGCTCGTAGGCCATCGCGACCCGCGGCGCGAGCGCCAGGGTGTTGTTGCCGTCGTCCCACTGCTCGCGCTCGGCGGTGACGGGGTCGAGGCCCGTGTCGATGCGGTGCAGCTGGTCGATCCCCATCGCCTGCGCGGCCGCGATCAGGAACGGCTTCGGCTCGGCGACCTTGAGGTGCAGGGTGCCGTCGTCCTCCTGCCCGTCGCGGGTGACGGCGTAGCCGACCAACGAGTCGGCGACGTTCTCGTAGACCACCATCTTGTCGACGTCGACCATCGTGCAGATCGTGTCGAGGTGCATCGTGGCCCGCTCCTGCGCGATCGGCACGGCCAGCACGGTGTGGGCGAGGTCGTCGACGAAGACCTGGCGGGCGAGCCGCTCCACGCCGGCGGCGGTGGTGCGCTCACCCACGCCGACGGCGATGACGCCGGGAGCGAGCAGCAGGACGTCGCCGCCCTCGACGTGCTCGTAGTGGTGCCCGTGGATCCGAGGCGTCCCCACGAAGCGGGGGTGGAGCGTGTAGATCAGCTCGGTCAGCTGCGTCTCGCGCTTGCGTGCGGGCATCGCCAGGGACGTGATCGCGGCCCGGTCGCGGATCCAGACCGAGGAGTCGCGCGTGAAGAGCAGGTTGGGCAGCGGGTCGATGAGGAACGCGTCGTGCGGAAGCAGCGAGGTCACCAGCCCGAAGCCGCCGCGCACCTCGTCGTTGCGGATGCCGACCGTCAGCAGCGTCGTGAGGTGCTCGGGGTCGGCATCGCGCAGCAGTCCGTCGAGGTAGTGGCGCATCGTGTCGCCGAGCTCGAGGTCGGACAGCGCGGTGTCGATGGCCGCGGTCCGGGCCTCCTCGACGGCGAGGGTCTCGGTGAGCAGCTCGGTCAGGTAGAGGACCTCGACGTCGCGATCCCGCAGCGCCTGGGCGAACGCGTCGTGCTCCTCCTGCGCGCGGGCGACCCAGGGGATGCCGTCGAAGAGGAGCTGGTCGTTGTTGCGCGGCGTCAGGCGGGAGAGCTCGTGGCCGGGGCGGTGCAGCATCACCGTGCGCAGCCGGCCGACCTCGCTGTCGGCCCCGTGGCGTGATGCGTCGGCGGGGCTGGGAGTGGCGGCATCGATCATGGGAGGACTCTAGTGGTGCTCGGGGCCGCTGGTCCGCTCAGCGCAGGAGTTCGACGATCGTCAACGTGGCGAGCAGGACGCAGACCCCCGCGCCGACGTAGTGCAGGACGTGCAGGGCCACCACCCGCAGCAGGCTCCGCCCGACGATCACGGCCAGCGCGCTCACCGTCAGTAGAGCCGCGAGCGCACCGACGAACACGCTCGCCGGTGCCTCGTAGCGCGCCACCAGCGAGAGGGTCAAGAGCTGGGACAGGTCACCCCACTCGGCCGCGAAGAGCACCAGGAAGCTGGCCAGGACGGCGCGCCAGCCGGCCGCTGCGGCAGGCGCGGCGGCCGCAGCCTCGTCGTCGTCGAGCTCTTCCACGTCTGCGTGACGACGCCCCTCGCGCACCAGCACGATCGCGCCGACGACGAACAGCACCGCGGCGGCTCCTCGCACGAGGTCCTGAGGCAGCAACGTCGCGGCCTGGCCGAGCCCGACGGCGATCGCGGTCTGCACGGTGAAGGCCAGCCCCACCCCGATCCACACCAGCAGCGGGCGGTACTTCGTGGCCAGCACCAGGGTCGCCAGGAACGTCTTGTCGGGAAGCTCGACGACGAAGATGGCCCCGAAGGTCAGGACGAGGGCCGCGAGATCCATGCCGCACATCCTCCCCCGGACCACCGGCTGCTCGTGCGGCGGTGCGCCGTCGGGACGGACGTCGTCCGCACTACGGTGGCGCCATGCTCGAGGTCCTCGCCGTGATGGCGCTCGTCGTGGCCCTGGCGGCTCTGGTCCTGGCAATCGTCGCGGTGCGTCGTACGACGCCGCGAGCCGACGGCGCCGACCTGCCCACCGACGTGCTCGGCCTGCGTCAGGAGGTCGCCGCCCTGCGTGCGGAGGGCAGCGCCGGCCTGCGCCACCTCGCCGTCGTGCGCTACGACGCCTTCGGCGACATGGGCGGGCACCTGTCGTGGACGTTGGCCCTGCTCGACGACGGTGGCGACGGGATCGTGCTCAGCTCGATCCACGGCCGCAGCGAGGCCCGCACCTATGCCAAGAACATCGCCGGCTGGACCTGCGATGCCCAGCTGTCGCCCGAGGAAGACGAAGCGATCGCCCACGCCCGCCCCTGACGGAGGCTGAGCAGGGCGAGGGACGAGCCCGTCGACGAAGCCCCCGCCGGCCGAACGCCGACGCTCTCCGGAGGCTGAGCAGGGCGAGGGACGAGCCCGTCGACGAAGCCCCCGCCGGCCGAACGCCGGCGGTTCCCACCGTGGGTGGGCGTCTCGCCGGGCTTCGTCGACGCTCGCTGGCGCTCGCTGCTCAGCCTCCAGTGGGATTCATCAGCTCGGCAGCCATCGCACCGATCAGCGCCTCGAGGCCCTTGAACGGACGCGCCATGACGGTGAACGAGGTCAGCCTGTCGTCGGCGCCCCACCGCAGCATGTCGACGCCGTGGACGGTCTTGTCACCGACGACCGATTCGAACTCCAGCACCGCGCTCCCGCCGGACCCGTCGGGCGAGACGGCATACCACTCGTCGAGGTAGCGCAGGGTCGGGCCGAGCACGTGCATCGCGGCGGTGAGGTAGGCGGTCGTGATCGCCTTGCCTTCCTGGGGCGTGTGGACGGCAGGCGAGCGGAAGACGACGTCGTCGGCGAGGAGTACGTCGAGCCCGGCAGCGTCGCGGGTGGAGGCGATCCGGTGCCAGGCCTCGAGGGGTGCGGGTCGGGTCATGGGCTCAGTCAAGCAGCCGTCAGCACCCCGCTGCGGTCCACCGGCACATCAGCGGGGCGAACTCCTGGCTGTTGCGGTTGAGCGCGCGGGCACCGGGGCGGGTCGTGGTGCGCGAGTACTCGCCGGCGTCGTAGTTGAGCATCACCGCCTTGCCGACCCGCATCACGTGGGCGATGTAGCCGCCGATCTGGTCATCGGCGGCGGTGACGCTCCACACCACGTCGTCGTAGCCGGTCGTGAAACCGAAGACCTTCACCCGCGTGGCCCGGTCGTAGGAGTCGGTGGTGTCGTCAGGGCAGCCCGCCAGATCGGTCCGGATGCCCTCCACGACGCGCGCCGCCCGCCGGGCGCCGCGGAAGGTGAGCAGCTCGCGCACCTGGAGCGACTCCGGGCCGAAGCTGCGCACGGCCATCCGGTCGCTGCGTCGCTTCGGCTTCCAGCTGACGTCTCCGCACGGGTCGAGGCGCAGGCCGCGCACCTTCTTGGACGGCCCGCGCTGGCCGCCGTCGCTGCCGTGGTCGCGCAGGCCGTCGTCGAGCGCGAAGTCGCTGGGGATCTTGGAGCTGACCCCGTCGCCACCGGCCGAGCCGGCCAGCGCCGGGCCGGCCGCCACAGGCGTGACGAGCAGGGCTCCTGCGGCGAGGAGTCCTGCCGCGATCCTGCGGACGCTGTGCTGGGTGCTCATGAGGGGTCCTCTCGTCGGTGGAGCCTGTCGAGAGGGAGACGCGCGTCGAGGCAGCTTTGTTGCGCGGGTGAGCAGGGCAGCGGGTCAGCGCGGCACGCGCACCAGCAGACGTCCGTGGATGCACTCCATGTGCAGCTCACGGCCGGGCCCGATGGAGTCGCCGTCGAGCTGGCGCGGCGTGTCGACCCCGGCTCGGATGGAGACGGTGCGCCCGGTCATCCGGTTGATCGTGTCGTCGGTGCGCGAACGCTTGGCCAGCACCCGGAGCGCCAGAGGGATCCACGACAGGAACCGGCGCGGGTTGAGCAGCACCACGTCGAGCTGGCCGTCATCGATTGTGGCGTCGGGCAGCAAGGGCATCCCTGCCTGGAGGTAGCCGACGTTGCCGACCATCACCATCCGGGCACGGTGCTTGGTCCACTCGCCGCCGTCGACCGACAGCTCGACGCGGGTCACGGGGAACATCAGCGACTTCAGGGCGGAGATGACGTAGGCGAGCCAGCCCACCCGCTTCTTGATGTCCTCGTTGACGCCTTCCATGATCGCGGCGTCGAAGCCCATGCCGGCCATCACCATGAAGTGGCTGTCGATGTCGGCCCCGCCCTCCTCCGCGGCGTCGCCGGTGACCTTGACCATGTCGATGGCGCGGTCCTGACCGGTCAGCGCGATGTCGATCGCAGCGCGGAGGTAGAGGGGGATCGCGAGGTTGCGGGCCAGCAGGTTGCCGGTGCCGGCCGGGATGATCCCCACCGGGATGCCGGTGCCGGCGAGCTCGGCGCACACCTCGCGCACGGTGCCGTCGCCACCGCACACGATCACCAGGTCGGCGCCCTCCACCGAGGCCAGCTCAGCCTGGCCGGTGCCGGAGTCCTCGGGGGTGGTCAGGTGCCAGATGGGTTCGCGCCAGCCGGCCTCGCGGGCCATCGTCGAGACGGTCGCCTGGAACACCGCGACGTCCTCGACCTTGATCGGGTTGAGGACCACCGAGAGGCGCTTGGCCGACGGCAGCGGCTCGAGCAGCGGCTCGATCTTGAGGGCGTGGCTGCGGGGGATCGGGCTGTAGACCGCCACGGCCAGCAGCACCACCGCCGCTCCGAGCAGCGCCCCGCCCACGACGTCGGAGGGGAAGTGGCGACCCAGGTAGATCCGGTCGAGACCGACCACGACCGCCACCAGGATCATCACGGTGCCGAGCACGCGGCGGATGCCCTTGCGGCGCACCAGCATCGTGACCAGCACGATGACGACGCCGGCGAACGCAGTGATCGCGGAGGCATGCCCGGAGGGGAAGGCCTTGCTCTCGAAGAGCTCGTCGAGGTTCTGCCACTCGGGGCGCTGGCGGGCGACGAGCAGCTTGAGGCCGGTGGTCGCGCCGGAGGCCACGAGCATGACCGCCACGGTGAAGATCGCGGCGCGGCGGTGGCCCTTGAGCAGCATTGCGCCCGCGAGCGCGGCCGTGACCGCGATCATGGCGATGGTGCCCGCGAGGTCCTCGATCGCGAGGAGGATCTGCAACGCGGTGCCGCCACCGATGCCGGAGGCCGCAGCGCGTCCCCGCGCGTCGAGCTCGACCACCCAGGACCAGTCCTGGGTGACTGCGAGGGTGAGCACCCCCAGCAGGACCAGGAGGAGCCCGGCGAGGCCGAGCTGGGTCGCGCGGGAGCGGTCGAGCACGGGTTGGTCCGATCGGTGAGTGGGTCGTGGCGGCGCGGCACAACGGGCTGTGCAACGTCGCTGGACAGTATGGCGAACACCGCCGGGGTCTCCGCTATCCCCAGCCGCCCCGTAACTCGGGTGAGGACACCGCGGGTCGCCCGATAGCCTCGCCCTGTGATCGATCCACGACTGCTGCGAGAAGACCCCGACCGCGTGCGCGCCGCCCAGGCCAAGCGCGGTCTCTCCGACGACGTCGTCGACCAGGCCCTGGCCGCCGACACCGCGCGGCGCGCGGCGATCTCGACGTACGAGACCAAGCGGAGCGAGCAGAAGCAGCTCGGCAAGCTCATCCCGCAGGCGCAGGGCGAGGAGAAGCAGGCGCTGCTCGCGCAGACCAAGATCCTCTCCGCCGAGGTCAAGCAGGCCGAGGCCGCCCAGGGTGAGGCCGAGGAGGCCTGGATGGCGGCGCTGCTGAGCATCCCCAACCCGGCTGCCGACGAGGTGCCCGCCGGAGGCGAGGACGACTTCGTCGTGCTCGAGACCATCGGCACCCCGCGCGACTTCGCCGCGGAGGGCTTCGAGCCGCGCGACCACGTCGAGCTCGGCAAGATCCTCGGGGCCATCGACCTCGACCGGGGTGCGAAGGTCTCCGGCTCGCGGTTCTACTTCCTCACCGGCGTCGGCGCCGAGCTGGAGTTCGCGCTGATCAACCTGGCCAACCAGACCGCCCGCGACCACGGCTTCACCCAGGTCATCGCGCCGGCGATGGTCAAGCCGGAGGCGATGGCCGCGACCGGGTTCCTCGGCCAGGCCGCCGACGACGTCTACCGCATCGAGGGCCAGGACATGTACCTCGTCGGCACCTCCGAGGTGCCGATGGCGGCCTTCCACGGCGGCGAGATCCTCGACGGCGCGAGCCTGCCGCTGCGCTACGCCGCCTTCAGCCCCTGCTTCCGCAAGGAGGCCGGCTCGCACGGCAAGGACACCCGCGGCATCATCCGGGTGCACTGGTTCGACAAGGTCGAGATGTTCGTCTACACCACGACCGAGGACTCCTACGCCGAGCACCAGCGGCTGCTGGAGATCGAGAAGTCCTTCCTCGACAAGCTCGAGCTGGCCTACCAGGTGATCGACACCGCGGCGGGCGACCTCGGGCTCTCGGCGCAGCGCAAGTTCGACTGCGAGGCGTGGATCCCGACCCAGGGCAAGTACCGCGAGCTGACGTCGACGTCCAACTGCACCGAGTTCCAGACCCGGCGTCTCGACACCCGCGGCCGGTTCGAGGACGGCGTGAAGGCGATCTCGACGCTCAACGGCACCCTCTGCGCGATCCCCCGCGCGATCGTGGCGATCCTCGAGACCCACCAGCAGGCCGATGGCTCGGTGCGGATCCCGGAGGCGCTGCGGCCCTACCTCGGTGGGCGCGAGAGCTTCGAGCCCCTCCACCCGGTCAAGCCGGTGTCCGGTGGCTGAGCAGCCGGCGCCCGACTGGCGCCCGCGTCTGATCGCTCTCGACATCGACGGGACCCTGCTCAAGTGGGTCGAGGGGTCCGGGCTGACCCACGGCGAGATCGCCCCGCGGGTCCACGACGCCATCCAGCGCGCCCACGACGCCGGCGCCCACGTCGTGCTGTCGTCGGGCAGGTCCCCGCACGGCATGACCGGCATCGCCGAGATGCTGGGCGTGGCCGGGCAGGGGGGCGAGCCGTTGTGGATCGTGGCCAGCAACGGCGCGGTCGTCTTCCGCTACGAGCTCGGCGGCAAGATCGACGTCGTCCACGAGGACACCTTCGACGCCGCACCCGCTGTGCGCGCCATCCTGGCCGAGCACCCCACGGCGCGCATCGCGATCGAGGACCGCGGCAACGGCTACCACGTCTCGATGCCCTTCCCCGACGGTGAGCTGACGGGGACGATGACGGTCACCGACGTCGACGACCTCGTCGCCCTCCCGGTCAGCCGCGTGATCGTGCGTGACCCCGACGCGACGGCCGACGACTTCGTCGAGCTCGGCGCCCGGCTGGGCCTGCACGGCACCGACTACGTCGTCGGCTGGACCGCGTGGCTCGACCTGACGCCGGTGGGCGTCTCCAAGGCCTCCGGGCTGGAGAAGGTCTGCGCTGACCTCAATCTGAGCGCTGCCGACGTCCTGGCGATCGGCGACGGTCGCAACGACATCGAGATGCTGCGCTGGGCCGGTCGCGGAGTCGCGATGGGCCAGGCGGTGGAATCGGTGCGTGAGGCGGCCGACTTCGTCACCGACCAGGTCGACCTCGACGGCGCCGCCGTGGAGCTCGAACGCTGGTTCGGGGTGTGAGTCAGGGCAGCGAGATAGCGATGCCGGTCGTCCTGAGCAGCGCCCGGCTACGGCTGGTCCTGCTCTCGCCGACCGACGCAGCCGACATGCTCGCCGGACGCCGGCAGTCCCGCTGGCACCCCGACTACCCCCGCGTCGCCGATGTCGACGCCGCCAGCATGGTGCGGTCCTCCGGGCTCGATGGTGCTGACGGCCCCGATCCGTGGGGGCCGCGGCACGTCGTCCACGAGCAGCAGGCCGTGGGCACGGTCGGCTTCTTCGGCCCGCCGATCGACGGCGAGGCCGAGGTCGGCTTCGGGCTCGTCGAGGCCGTGCGTGGCCAGGGACTGGTCACCGAGGCGCTCGGCGTGCTGCTCGCGGAGACCGACCGCCTCGGCGTACGGGTGCGGGCCTCGGTCGCGCCGGGCAATCGCGCCGGTCTGCGCGTCCTGGCCGGCGCCGGCTTCACCGAGCTCCGCGGCGGCACGCCCGACGGTGAGCTGGTCATGGGTCGGCCGTTGGGGTCGGTCCAGGCGCTCGGCTAGCGTCCATCTCGATGAACCCCCGACCGGCGCTGATCGCCACCGACCTCGACGGCACCCTGCTGCGCTCCGACGGCTCGCTCTCCGACCACACCCGACGAGTCCTGGCCGCGGTCGAGGACGCCGGCGTCCCGGTCGTCTTCGTCACCGGGCGTCCGGTGCGCTGGATGGAGTCGCTCTGGGAGGTCGTCGGGGCCCATGGCGTGGCGATCGTCTCCAACGGCGCGGTGCTCTACGACGTCGCCGAGCGCGCCGTACGCCGGGTCGACGGCCTCGCTCCCGAGCCGGGACTGGCCCTGGTGGAGACCCTGCGCGGTCTGCTTCCCGAGCCGCGGTTCGCCATCGAGTGCCTCGACGGCCTGCGCCTCGAGCCTGACTTCCACGATGTCCAGGACGCCCACCGGGTGCCCCGCGGAGCGCCGGTCGGCCTTCTGGCGCACGTCTGGGACGACGTCGCCGTCAAGCTGCTCGTACGCCACACCGGGCCCGACGACGAGGTCCTGGCGGCGGTCCACGACACGGTGCGCGACGGCGCCGTCGCGACCTGGTCGATGCCGGGTCTGCTCGAGATCAGCGCGCCCGGGGTGACCAAGGCAGCGGCGCTCGCGCGGCTCTGCGTCGACCTCGGCGTCGACGCCTCGCAGGTCGTCGCCTTCGGTGACATGCCCAACGACTTGGCGATGCTCGGCTGGGCCGGCACGTCCTACGCGGTGGCCAACGCCCACCCCGACGTACGCCGTGCAGCCGACCGGATCGCCTCCGCCAATGACGAGGACGGGGTCGCGCGGGAGATGGCTCGACTGGTGGGCATCGCCGATGGTCTGGTGCAATGACCCCGTGACCTCCCGACCTGCCTCCTCCCGACGCTCCCCCCACCGGGGATCGCCGGCTGGAGCCGTGGCGTTGATCGGGCTCCTGGCGGCCACCCTCATGGCCGCCTTGATCACTGCCCTCGCGGCCCCCGCGACCGCCCAGGCGCTGCCGCCGGGCGGCACCGAGCCGGACGACGTGTTCTCGGCCCGCATCGAGCGGGTCGAGCGGGATCCGGGACCGACGGGTCGCCCGGTCCGCTACACCTACACCGTGCAGGTCGACCAGGTCTTCGGCGACAGCGACATCTCCTCGGTGCGGGTGCGCGTGCAGACCAGCACCACCTTCGGTGAGTGCGACTCCCGGCCGGAGTCCAAGGGCTCGGCCCTCTACTTGTGGAAGCTGACCAGACAGGGCGACCTGCTGGTGGCCAGCCGTTGTCGCGACGTCTCCCGTGGCACCGACGCCGCGATCGCCGCCGCGACCTCGACGTACGGCGAGCCCCGCTCACCCATCGAATCCGCTCCGGGCCCGGCCCCGGTGGAGTTCCCCGACGTCAGCTACACCTGCCCGGACACCTCGGAGGCGATCTCCGACGTGGTCGGTGCCGAGACGTTCTGCGAGGAGGTGGCCTCCCCGCAGTCCTTCGACCGCGCGGCCGCTCCCGGCCTCGCCCTGGTCCTGCTCGGCATCCTGGGCTGGGTCGTGGTCCTGCGGCTTGGCCGCACGCGCCGCAGCTGACGCACCTCGAAAGCAGCACAAGCGCGTGAATCACCGGCACCAGGTGCCGGTGATTCACGCGTTAGAGGTACATCCCGCCGCTGTGGCCGTCGCCGGCGGGCTGCTCGGCGGGGGGCGTCATCCCGGCCGGCATCGCCGCACCCGGGGGCAGCGCCTTGCGGATCTGCTCGAACTGGGCACGCGCGGCCATCTGCTGGGCGTAGATCGCGGTCTGGATGCCGTGGAAGAGCCCCTCGAGCCAGCCGACGAGCTGGGCCTGGGCGATGCGCAGCTCGCTCTCGGACGGCGTGGTGTCGTCGGCGAAGGGCAGGGAGAGGCGCTGGAGCTCCTCGACGAGCTCGGGAGCCAGGCCCTGCTCGAGCTCCTCGATCGAGGACCGGTGGATCTCCTTGAGACGCAGCCGACTGGCTTCGTCGAGGGGCGCCGCCTTCACCTCCTCGAGCAGCTGGCGGATCATGCTGCCGATCCGCATCACCTTCGCGGGCTGCTCGACGAGGTCCGTCAGGGCGCGGTCGTCGTCCCCGTCGTCCTGGCCGTCGCGGTCCTCGGCAGCCCCCTGCGCCGCGAGCGCGGAGGCCGAGACGGTGCCGATCGGCTGCCCGTCGGGACCGATGATCGTGATCTGTTGGTCTTCGCTCTCGACGACCCCGTCGGTCAGGTCGGTGGTGCCCTGCGGGTCGGTCGTGTGCGGCTGCTCCGTGCTCATGACAGCCACCGTATCCGGCACCGTGGCGGCGCCTTCACCCGTCCGTGACAGCGGCCCCCGTGGCCGTCAGAGCGTCAGGACGATCTTGCCTGTGTGTGACCCGGCCTCCATGGTGCGGTGCGCCTCGGCCACGTCCTCGAGGGGCAGGGTGCGGTCGATGATCGCGCGCACCGAGCCCGCGGCCACCAGCGGCCAGACGTGCTCGACGACGGCGGCGCAGATGGCGGCCTTGCCGTCGACCGGCCGACCGCGAAGGGACGTCGCAATCACCGCAGCCCGCTTGTTGAGCAGCGTGGCGATGTTGAGCTCGCCCTTGATCCCGCCCTGCATCCCGATGATGACCAGGCGCCCTTCGGTGGCCAGCGCCTTGACGTTGCGTTCGAGGTAGGCGGCACCCATGTTGTCGAGGATGACGTCGACCCCGATGCCGTCGTTCTCGCGGCGGGCGACCTCGACGAAGTCCTCCTCGCGGTAGTCGATCGCGGCAGCTGCGCCGAGCTCGGTGCAGAAGGCTCGCTTCTCGGGGGTGCCGGCGGTGGTGAGCACGCGGGACCCGAGAGCGCTGGCCAGCTGGATGGCAAAGGTGCCGATGCCACCGGCGCCGCCGTGCACCAGGAGGGTCTCGTGGGGGCGCAGACCGGCGACCATGAAGACGTTCGACCACACGGTGCAGGCGACCTCCGGCAGCGCCGCAGCACTGATCAGGTCGACCCCGTCGGGCACCGGCATCACCTGTCCGGTCGGTACGACGACCCGCGAGGCGTAGCCGCCGCCGGCAAGCAGGGCACAGACCTCGTCACCCACTGCCCACTCGCTCACGCCCTCGCCGAGCGCTGCGATCCGGCCGCTGCACTCCAACCCGATCACGTCGCTGGCCCCCGGGGGCGGCGGGTAGAGCCCTTGGCGCTGGAGCAGGTCGGCGCGGTTGACCGCGGTCGCGACGACCTCGATCGCCACCTCGCCCGCCCCTGGTCGTACGTCGGACACCTCGCGGACCGAGAGGACCTCGGGCCCGCCGGTGCCGTCAGCGTGAACGGCTCTCATTCCTCCTCCTCGTCGACACCGAGGTCGAAGCCGAGCTCGACCTCGTCGCCGTCGTCGTCCTCGTCGGGATCGGCCAGCACCGGCTTGTCCCAGCGCTCGGCAAGCTCCTGGGCACGGGCGGCGAGCTGCTCGACGGCAGCGGGTCCGGCGCCGACCGCGCCCGCGGCGTACCCCAGCAGGTAGGTGGTGATCGGACCCGCGGCGACAGCCACGTTGTCGCGACTCAGCTCGGCCAGGTCGCCGATCAGGCCTTCATCGACCTCGGTCTCGAGGTCCAGCACGTCACAGAGCTCGTCGATCCAGTCGTGGAGGTTCACGGGGCCACCCTTGTCAGCGGAGCGCCGTTGCGCAAGCCCGACACCCGATCGATGCATCACTCGCCCCGCAGGTCGCGCAGGTCCTCCCAGGTGTCGACGTCGCGGTGCTCGTCCTCGACCGACGCCACCTCGGCGAGGTCGAGGTCGGCCAGGAGGGCCCGCACCGCCATGCCGTGCTGGCCCTCGATGTCCGGGCGTACGTCGGTCAACCGATCGCGCCGCAGGGCGAGGGCGAGCTGGCGTCGTCCATCGGGGCCCACCAGCACGGCGCCGTCGTGCCCGGCCACGCCCGCGCAGAGGCGCCGGATCGTGCGGTGCGTCAGGTGCGGCATGTCGACGGCGATGACGACCACGAGCCGACCGGGGCGCAGCAGCAGGTCGTAGCCGGTGAGCAGCGCGGCCACCGGGCCACCCCAGCGGGGGCTCTCCAGCACGAAGCTCACCGGACGCTCGGTCGGCACCTGCTCACCCACGACGACGACCTCGGCGGCATCGATGACGGCGTCGAGGGCGTGCGCGAGCAGCGTGCGCCCCCCGATCTCCGCTGAGGCCTTGTCGAAGCCTCCCAGCCTGCTCGCCCGGCCGCCGGCCAGCACCACGGCGCCGTAGGTGTCCAGGTCTGCCGACGATTCCCCCATGGCCGAATCCTCGCAGGAGATCGGGAGCAGTGGCACTCTGGAGGCGTGACCTCCCCCGTTCCGGACGCCGCTGAAGTCCCCGCCGAGATCCTCAGGCTCGCCCTGGTCCAGGAGGCCTCCGGCCTCGATCCGGCTGCCAACCGTGACCGCCTGGCGGGCCTGGTGCCCGAGGGGACCGATCTGGTGGTGCTCCCGGAGGCCTTCGCTCGCGACTTCGGCGAGGCCGGCTCCGACGTCAGCGCCTACGCCGAGGCGCTCGACGGTCCTTTCGCGACGGCGCTGGCGGCAGCGGCCTCCGATCAGCAGACCACGGTGGTGGCCGGGATGTTCGAGGCCACGGCCTCCGCGACCGACCAGCGGCCCTACAACACCCTCGTCGCCCGTGGTGGCGCGGTGGCCGGCTACCGCAAGATCCACCTCTACGACTCCTTCGGTTACCGCGAGTCCGAGCGGCTGCTGGCGGGTGAGATCGAGCCCACGTTGATCGACATCAACGGCTGGCAGGTAGGGCTGATGACCTGCTACGACCTGCGGTTCCCCGAGCTGGCCCGGTTGCTGGTCGACGCCGGGGTCGAGCTGATCGTGGTGCCCGCCGCCTGGGTGGCCGGGCCCCGCAAGGTCGACCACTGGCGCACGCTGGTGCGTGCCAGAGCCATCGAGAACACCGTGTACGTCGCTGCCGTCGGGCAGCCCGGTCCCCGCTACACCGGCCACTCCCTGGTGGTCGATCCGCTCGGGGACGTCCTGGTCGAGGCCGATGCCGAGCCTGCGGTGCTCCGCGCCGAGGTGAGCCGCGCCACGTTGGCCGCGGCACGGCGTACCAACCCCTCGCTGCTCAACCGTCGTCTGTAACCTCGTCCCACATGTCCAGGTTCGCAACACGGCGCCGCTCGGCAGCCTCGGCGACCCCGGACCCGGCCGACCCGACCGACCCAGCCGCCGAGGTCGACACCGTCGGCACCACCCGCGACAGCACTTCGCTGGGGGAGCGCTGGAGCGTCGTCGAGGCCCGCCTCGAGACGTTCGGCGACTCGCGCTGGCCGGTCGTCGGCTGGTTCGTGCTGGTTGCCGCGGCCCTGGCCGCCCTGATCTCGGCGATGATCTCGATCGGACCCGACTGGCTCGGCGGAGCGGGCGCCGTCGCCGTGGCCGCTGCCTACGCCTGGGCCCTCGCCGGACGCACCGGTGGTCGACCGGTGGTCTTCGGAACGCTCGCGGCAGTGCTCGGCGTCGTCGCCCTGGTTTCGGGCCGTGACGATCTCGCCACCGGCGCCGCGGTGATGACCTGCGTGGTCAGCGCCGTGCTGGCGGTGATGATCACGGTTCCGGCCGTGACCTTCCTGCGCGCCGTGCGCGAATGCGTGGTGGCCCTGACCGTCGCCGCGGTGGGTGCGCTGGCCACGGTCGGTTTCGAGCCCGCGATCGCGGTCGACGACTTCGAGTACACCACCTTCGGACTGGCCCTCCTCGCCGCCTTCGCCGTCGTCTACCGCCTCGGCGCCGGGCTGCACGGCCTCGGGCGTCGCGGGGTGGTGATCGTGGTGGTCGGTGGCGCGCTGGTGATCGTCACCGTGCTCTACGCCGAGCTGCTGCGCCGCTACGGGACGCCGTCGCTGGTCGACTCCTCCCTCGACGTCGTGGGCTGGAGCCGGGAGAACCTCGGTGCCTTCCCGCGCCCGATCGAGGCGGTGCTCGGCATCCCGGCGCTCGCGTACGGCGTCCACATGCGCGCGCGCCGTCGGCAGGGCTGGTGGGTCTGCGCCTTCGGAGTGGCCGCAACCTCGGCAACCGCCAACAGCCTGGCCAACCCCGCCGTCACCCTGAGCGAGGGTGGCCTCGCGATCCTCTACGGCCTCGTCGTCGGCCTCGTGATCGCATTCGTGGTGATCCGCCTCGATGTCTTCCTCACCGGCTCCACCGGGGGCGCGCGCAGTCGCGGACGCCGTAGCCGCGTCGATGAGGAAGCTGCCGCCGTACGTCCCGAGCCGAAGCGCAACCAGGCTCTCTACTGACTTGCTGAGTGCTGAGGTGCTGCGCCGTTGAGCTGCCGGGGCGGTCTACCCAGCGGTAACGGTTAGCGTGCGGGACATGGCCCGTGAGCAGGTGATCGAGATCGTTTCCGAGATGGTCGCGGGGGTGCTCGGCGTGAGCGTCGACGTCGGCGCCCGGGTGGCAGTCGGCGACGAGGTCGCGCTGCTGGAGTCGATGAAGATGGAGATCCCGGTGATCGCCGAGGTCCCCGGGACCGTGACGGCCGTCAAGGTCACGGCCGGCGACGTCGTCCAGGAGGGCGACGTACTGCTGGTTCTGGCACCCTGAGCGTTCCTGACTAGACTCCCTCCTGCAGCGGCTACGGCCGCAGCACGGAGGGGTGCCGGAGCGGCCGATCGGAACCGCCTTGAAAGCGGTCGTAGGGAGACCTACCGCGGGTTCGAATCCCGCCCCCTCTGCCACTGTCGACGACGGGCGCTCACTCCTCGCCGCCGAGCTCCAGCTCGACCTCGTCGTAGGCGAGGTCGTTGATGCGTTGGACGTGGCGCGACACGTCCGTCACCAGCCGCCCCACGTCGGCTCGGACGGCAGCGACGTCGGGATCCTCGAGCGCGCGGGTGCCGAGGTCGCCGAGCCGCGCGAGCAGGGTGTTGCGTTCGCGGAAGGCGGCGCCACCGCGGGCCGCGAGCCAGCCGTCGTCGGAGCCGGAGTTCTCCTGCATGAGAGCGTCGCGCACCGCGGCCATGGTCTGACGCACCGACCAGCGCCAGCTGGTGGTGGGCGCTCCCTCGCGCAGCGGCTGCTGGGCGGCAGCGGCCAGTCCCGTGATCGCCGTGTTCATGGCGGTGCTCGTGGGCATGACAGCCTCCTTGCCGAGACTGGATGGTGACGGGGACGGATGCCGAGCATGACCCGCCTGGCGGCCGGGGGCAAGGTGCGCGCCACACTGGCGGGGTGAACGACGTGCCCGGCAGCGTGCCCGACCCCTCGACCACGGAGCCCGCCTTCTACCGCCTCGCTCCGGCCGTGACCGCGCGCCTGGTGGGCCTGGCCTTCCTGGTGCTGGCTCTCACGACCTTCGCCATCACCGCCGTGGTGCTCGCCGCCGGCTGGGCGCCGGACCTCATCGTCCTCACCCTGGCGCTCGAGCTGGCGGTCGTGTTCGGCGCCGCAGGCTGGCTGCGTTCGCGGGCGTACGTCGTCCGGCTCGACGACGTCGGGTACTCCGTGCGGTTGGTGCGGGGTGCCGGCGTCAAGGACGGTCGGTGGAGTGAGGTGAGCGAGGCGGTTGCCGCCCATCCCCACGAGATCGCCTGCCTGGTGCTCAAGCGCACCGACGGCACCACGACCTCGATCCCGGTGGGGATGCTCGCCGCCGACCGCGACGACTTCGCCCGAGACGTCGGCTCACGGCTGTCCCGAGCACACCGCTGACGCTCCTCCACCCGCCGCGGCGCAACCGATCGCCCGTCGATTGCCCGTCGATTGCCCGTCCGATCGCGCCGTCCGATTGGCTCGTCCCCGGAGTGGCCTTGTAGCCTAGGGCGCGCTGCTTGCTTGCAGGCAGCATGGAGGTGTCGCCTAGTCCGGTCTATGGCGCCCGCCTGCTAAGCGGGTTGAGGGCTACAACCCTCTCGCGAGTTCAAATCTCGCCACCTCCGCCGCCGTGTCCGCCTCCAGCTTGGCTGGAGGCGGACGCACCTCGGACACCTCGGGCGCCTCCGATTCCGTTCCGGAGTTTTCGCGCCACCACGTGTTTCGCCGCCTCGCCGATCGGGCATACTCGCGGGATCCACGGGTCGACTCGTGGTCACATGGGAAAGTTGGTTCAGCTCGATGAAGATTTTTCGCAAGCTCGCCCTGATGTCTGCCACTGCTCTGGTGAGCGTCGGAGTCGTGGGTGCCGTCACCCCCGCTGCCGCCGTCGACACCTCCTGGGGTTGCGGTGGTCTCTGCGTGACAGCGCCCGTCACCTCCGGATCGTGACGTCGGCCCACTGACAGAGCGGTGACGCAAGCCCCGGATGCTGCTCAGTCAGCGTCCGGGTGGTCGGCGCGATCGGCGTCGGCCTGTCCGGTGACCCCGGCCTCGCCCATCGCGTGGCCCAGCTGGAAGCGCGTCGCCGCCTCGTACTCCGCCTTCAGGTCCGCGATGTAGCCGGCATACGTGCGTGGGCTGACCCCGAGGCGCTTGGCGCTCACCGGATCGGAGTGGCCCTCGACGAGCATCCGGATCGTCATGGCTCGCTGCTCGACCGCGATGGACTTCATCGACGAGGCGTCGCGGTTGCTGAAGGGACGCGCGCGTTCCCAGGCGCGCTCGAACATGTCGACGAGGAACGCCACGATCGAGGGTTCGCTGACCGCGACCGCGATCTTGTTGTCCGCGCTGCCCGGGATCACCGCGACTCGGCGGTCGACGATGATCATCCGGTTGAAGAACTCATCGAGCGTGCGCACCTCGGCACCGCGGGGGGTGACCTCTGCGACGTACTGCTGGGTGAAGGTGCTGCGCCGGGCGCTGTGCTGGTAGAGCGTGCGCATCGCCAGGCCCCGCTCGAGGGCCGCGGTGTCGCGCAGGACGGCGGCGGCGACCGACTGGGCATCGCGACCGGACTGCGGCTGGGCGGTGATCAGCTCGACCTCGGCCTCCGCGATGAGGCTCGACAGGTAAGGCGCGATGGCCAGCTCGCGGACGTAGGTGAACGGGCCCTGCCCCTGACCCTGGGCCAGCGCCGAGCGCCGCCACGACTGGTTGAGCGTGCCGAAGGCCCGGGCCCACTGCGATGACTCGTCGAGGAGCTTGCCGGCCTCGTGGCTCATGGGGGCCACGACCTGGGCGTGGGCGCCCGAGGGGTCCGCGGGCAGCCAGGTGTCGGTGCTCGGGTCGAGATGCAGCAGCCCCAGTCGGACCAGCAGGTCGTGCGCGGCGCGCTCGCTGCCGCCGGGCGCGATCCTGGGATCAGCGGCGAGGATGCCCTCGGCGAAGACGATGTCGTCGTACAGCCGCGCAGCGTCGGACTCGAAGAGCGCCCGATCATCGGGACCGTAGGGCATGCGGGCATCGTCGCACAGGGCGAGGAAGGGATTCTTGTACTCCGGGGGTCTGCCGACGGTTCTGCGGGACAGGGTTGGTGGGCGCTGACATGGTGGACCCATGAGGTCGAACTGTTCGTTGTACGTCGACGCCGGCTACCTGCTCGCTTCGGCGGCCACGCGGGTCTCGGGGACCTCGCTGCGCAACGGCGTGCACGTCGAGTACCGCCCGCTCGTGGAGGGCCTGATCCGGCAGGCCGAGGAGATCTCGGGGCTCCCGCTGCTGCGGGTGCACTGGTACGACTCGGCGAAGGACGGCGTGCCCGACACCCAGCAGGCCCGGATCGGTGAGCTGGCGAAGGTGAAGCTGCGCCTGGGGCGGTTCGGGGTCGATGGCCAGCAGAAGGGCGTCGACCTGCGTATCGGGCTCGACCTGGTCACTCACGCGCGCAACGGCGCTGCCGATGTCTTCCTGCTGGTCTCCGGCGACGACGACCTGACCGAGGCGGTCGAGGAGGCTCAGGTGCACGGCGTACAGGTGGTGGTCCTCGGCGTGCCCAACGCCGCCGGGCGACCGCACGGCGTCAGCCGGCACCTCGTGCGTGCCGCCGACGAGCTGACCACCGTGGTGGAGGCGACGATCGACGACACCGTGACGAAGATCGAGCGCCCGGTCCCGGTGCCGGCGCCGCCGCCGAGCGCGGATCCGGCCCCAGCACCCGTCGCCGAGCCGGCGGCGCACCACCCGAGCCCCTTGGACCTGGCCGGCAGGCGCCCGACCCCTGCGCCGCCAGTCGCTCCGGCGGCGGTGCTGGCCTACTCAGGGATGACCGGGGGACCGTCACACGTCGTGGGTCACTACGCGGAGCCGGAGGACGTCGAGGAGCGCATCGACGCGGTCGTACGCAGCTTGCTGACCTCGCTGCGCACCAGTGCGGTGCCCGACGACCTCGAGAGCCTGCTTCACGGCCGGCCGTCGATCCCGCGGGAGATCGACAAGGCGCTGCTGCTCGACCTCTCCGACGCGCTGGGCCTCTACGACCTCAACGACACCGTGCGGTACGCGCTTCGTTCTCGGTTCTGGGAGATCTACGACGAGAGTCCGTGAGCCGGGTGCAGGAATCCCCGGATATCCGGGGATTCCTGACGTTCTCAGGGAGAACTTCCCCTGAGAACGTCAGGAGTTCCCTGAGAACCCTGCGCTCAGCCCGCCGCGATCAGGCGCCGAGACGCGCGCGCAGGCTGTCGAGCTCGGTCCAGAGCACGGCCGGCAGGTCGTCGCCGAACTTCTCGAACCACTCCTGGATCTGCGGGAGCTCGGCCTTCCACTCCTCGTCGTCGACCGCGAGCGCGGCCGTGAGTGCCTCGGCGGTCATGTCGAGCCCGGCGACGTCGAGCGCGCCGGGTGCGGGAACGTGGCCGATGGAGGTCTCCACGGCGGCGGTCTGGCCGTCGATGCGCTCGACGATCCACTTCAGGACGCGCGAGTTCTCGCCGAAGCCGGGCCAGAGGAAGTCGCCCTCGTCGTCGCGGCGGAACCAGTTGACGTAGAAGATCTTCGGCAGCTTGGCGGCGTCGTTGTCCTTGCCGATGTTGATCCAGTGGCTGAAGTAGTCGCCGGCGTTGTAGCCGATGAAGGGCAGCATCGCCATCGGGTCGCGGCGCACGATGCCGACCGCGCCGGTCGCGGCGGCGGTGGTCTCGCTGGACAGCGTGGCGCCCAGGAAGGTGCCGTGGGTCCAGTCGCGGGCCTCGAAGACGAGCGGGACGGTGGTCTTGCGGCGGCCGCCGAAGATGATCGCGTCGATCGGGACGCCACGCGGGTCGTCGAACTCGGGCGCGAGGATGTCGCACTGCTTGATCGGGGTGCAGTAGCGCGAGTTGGGGTGGCTGGAGACGAAGTCCGACTCGGGGGTCCAGTCCTCGCCCTTCCACGACTTCGCGGTGGCCGGCGGGTTCTCCAGGCCCTCCCACCAGACGTCGCCGTCGGGGGTGAGCGCGACGTTGGTGAAGACCGAGTTGCCCTTGTTGATCGTCTTCATCGCGTTGGGGTTGGTGTGCTCGTTGGTGCCGGGCGCCACGCCGAAGAAGCCGTACTCCGGGTTGACGGCCCACAGCTTGCCGTCCTCGCCGATGCGCATCCAGGCGATGTCGTCGCCGATGGCCTCGACCTTCCAGCCGGGGATGGTCGGCTCGAGCATGGCGAGGTTGGTCTTGCCGCAAGCGCTGGGGAACGCGGCTGCGACGTACTTCGTGACACCGGCGGGGCTGGTGAGCTTGAGGATCAGCATGTGCTCGGCGAGCCAGCCCTCGTCGCGCGCCATCACGGAGGCGATGCGCAGGGCGTAGCACTTCTTGCCGAGCAGGGCGTTGCCGCCGTAGCCGGAGCCGTACGACCAGATCGTGCGCTCCTCGGGGAACTGCACGATGTACTTGGTGTCGTTGCAGGGCCACGAGACGTCGTCCTGGCCCTCGGCGAGCGGCATGCCGACGGAGTGGACGGCCTGGACGAACTGCGCGTCGAGCTCGGTGAGCTTGTCGAGCACGTGGGTGCCCATGCGGGCCATCACGCGCATCGAGGCGGTGACGTAGGCGGAGTCCGTGAGCTCGATGCCGAACATCGGGCTCTCGGCCTCGAGGTGACCCATGACGAACGGGATGACGTACATCGTGCGGCCCTTCATGCACCCGGCGTACAGCCCGCGCATCTTGACCTTCATCTCCGAGGGGTCCATCCAGTTGTTGGTGGGCCCGCAGTCCTTCTCGTCGACCGAGCAGATGTAGGTGCGGTCCTCCACGCGCGCGACGTCGATCGGGTCGCTGGCGGCGTGGAAGGAGTTGGGCTTGATCGCCGGGTTGAGGCGGGTGAAGGTGCCGGTGCCCTCGAGCGCGGTGGTGAGCTGCTCCCACTCCTCGTCCGAGCCGGTGCACCAGTGGATGGCGTCCGGCTGGGTCATCTCAGCGATCTCGGTGACGAAGTCGATGATGCCCTGGTGGGTCGTGGGGAACTCGGTCTGCTGCATCGTGCTGTCCTGCGTGGCGGTCATGCCCTGGTCCTTTGGTGTCGCGACGTACGTCGTGAGGTGGAGAAAGAGTTGATCGCGCGGCGTCATTGCAGGCGCTCAGCGAGCGTAACGGCGCGTTCAGACCCGTCATATTGGATCGATCAAGCGCCGTGACCCACACCACACGGTCGCGCCGGAGGTCGACCAGGCGAGCTGCCGGAGGTTGAGCAGGCGGGCTGCCGGAGGTTGAGCAGGCGAGCCCCTGGGCGAGCCGTCGACGAAACCCCGGCACCCACAGCCAAGGTGGACGAGTTCACGTCCCCAAGGTGGTCGAGCCGGGCGAGCGCAGCGAGCCCGTGTCGAGACCCCCAGTGCCGCCGAGCAACCCGATTTACCCATCCCCACCGACCTCGGCTATCCTCGTCCAGTCCTCGCAGCAAGACCGCAGGGCATGCGCCTGTAGCTCAACGGATAGAGCATCTCACTACGGATGAGAAGGTTTGGGGTTCGAATCCCTACAGGCGCACCGCACGTCGAAGCCCCGAGTCAGCACGCTGACCCGGGGCTTTGCTGGTTCTCAGCGGTCCGTCGCACCTGTCGGCGGGCCGCCGCTGAGCGGCCGGTCAGGCTGAAGCCGTCTCAAGCGGCTGTCCGTGCAGCCGGTGCGGGTCGGGGAGCCGGCGGCGGCGGTACATGTGCAGGAGGATCAACACCGACGACATCGCCGCAATCACGCACCAGATCGAAGCGAAGGCCTCCTGGTAGGCAATCGCTACCAGCGTCAGCCCGACCAGATTCAGGGTCCCGAAGGCCACGATGGACGGGTAGCCCGACAGCAGGGACGGCCCCACCACGGCGAGGATGTAGAGCACCGCCCAGAACATGCCGTTCTCGAGCCCGATCCGATAGATCAGCGCATGCGGATGTGCCTCGACCTGGATCGGTCCACTGAGTACGGCGTAGGTCAGGTATCCCGACACCACGAGACCGACCGCGACGAACGGCGCGACCCGCAGCCGCGCCCCCCGCGGCTCGAGGAGCAGGACGGCTGCGGGCACCAGGGTCGGGAGGACAGGGAAGGCGAAGAGGACATAGATCATCGCCGCCGTCTGCTGGACTCCCGTCGAGACGACACCCTCGACTCCCGCCCACACCAGCGCTTCGACCAGCTGGTGGGCGGCGAAGAGCAGGGGAAGGGCAGCGAACGGCACCTCGCGCAGGCGGCGAACCTCGCGGAGAGACAGTGCCGCTACGGGAAGCAGCGCGACGCCCGCGACCAAGTCGGCTTCGACGGAGAAGCACATGGAGGTCCGGCTCTCTGTCGATGGAGCGCCAGTCTAACGGCGAGGGGTTCCAGGCCGGACTGGCTGGCTTCGCCGTCCGGTCCGGGCCGGTTGCGCGGGCGTAGTCACTTCGGGCCAGGACCCGGCCGAAAGGACGAACTCCGCGCAAAGACCGCGCCCGGCCTCCAGTCGGCCCCTACCGTTGCCGATGAACAAGAGGACACGACAGGGCACCACCCAGGCGACCCCCCTAAGCCCGGAGGAGCAAGAGATGGACATTTTTACCCCCGCCTCGCTGATGATCGGCGCGGCCCACTCTCGGAGCTCGGACACCCTCGATCACCTGGCCTTGCCGGGCGCACCCGTGGACGGAGCCCTGCGATGATCCGCCGCGGTCAGCAGGCGCGCCCCCGAGTCGGACGCGACATCTTCGTGCTCTCCGGTGGTGGTTCTCGCGGCGGAGCCCAGATCGGGATGCTGCGGGCGCTGATCGGTGCCGGCGTCGTGCCCGACGTACTCATCGGAGCCTCGGTGGGTTCCCTCAACGCAGCTTTCATCGCGTCGGCGCCGACCATCGACCGTGTCGAGGAGCTGGCCGGACACTGGCGCACCATGAACGGTCGTGCCCTGACCGGGCGTCGGAGCACCGCCGCTCTCAACCTCGCACGCCGCCGTCCCTACCTCTTCGAGGCCACCGCGCTGCGCCGGATGATCACGACCTGGGTCGGCGACGGGCGCATCGAGGACATGCCCACCCGGCTACGCATCGCGACCACCGACCTCTCGACCGGCCGGGCCTCCCACCACGACCACGGCCTGCTGACCGACACGATCGCGGCCTCGGCTGCGTTGCCCGCGGTCTTCCCGCCCGTGGCCCTGCCGGGACCTACGGGATCGGCACTCCACGTCGACGGCGGGGTCTCCGCCAACCTGCCGTGGGCTGCGGCGTACGAGATCGCACGCCCCGGCGACACGGTCTGGGCCCTCGACGTCACCCGCACCGCTCCGTTGCGCGTCATGCACAACCCGCTCGACGTCCTCATCGCCTCACTCGTCGCGACGGTCCGGCGCCAGGAGCCGCCCCTCGCGCCGACCGGGGTCGGGGTGCGCCACATCCACCTGGACAACGACTTCGACTGCGGGCGCGTCTTCGACTTCAGCCACACCGGGACGTTGATGCGCCTCGGCGAGCAGGCTGCGACGGCTGAGCTCCTGGAGACTGTGACCGCGGCTGCCTGAGTCGCGGACTTTCGGGCCCGCCGCATCACCTCGGGTCAGCGCCTTGACGTGCCTTGACGCGCGCATCGCTTCCGAGTAGTCAGGAAGCCCGCGTCACCTCACGCCCAGCCGGGCTCGGGCTCCCTGGTTGCTGACCCTTGGAGTGCCCATGTTTCACGCACCTCGCCTACGCACGCTTCTTGTCGTCCTGCTCGCCGCGATCACTGTCGCCGCCGGCGTCAACCTCACCGCCCAAGCCGCAGGAGGCAAGGGCAAGCCGGTGATAGCCGGGAAGGTCACCAAGTCCGGCAAGCTCACCACCGTCCAGCGCACGAAGAACGGCCCGGCGCTCCGGCTGCGGACCAAGGCGGGAGCCCCTCCGCTGGCGGTCACCTCGACCGCCAAGGTCGCCAAGCTCAATGCCGATCAGGTCGACGGTCAGGAGGCGGACGCGCTGCTGACCCGGACGTTCGCCTACCGACTGCCCGAGGGTGGCACCCCTGCCGTCAGCAAGAGCGCTGCGTTCCCCGATCTCCCGGATGGCACCTACTTGGTCGACTATCAAGTGACCCTCGACGGCGACGCCGCCTTCACCTCGGCCCAGTGCTTCCTGCGTCAGGCCGGCGCCGCCAAGGTCATCGGACTCGCCTACGCCACCATCAAGTCATCGTTCGCCACCGTCAGCTCCAGCGGCGCCTTCGACACCGCCGCCGGGGCCATCACCCTGCTGTGCTCGGCCTCGGCACCGTTCGTGTTCGACCCGACCGACAGCGGCGGAGTGGTGGTCTTCACCCGCACCGACCTGATCGAGCGGACCGCGAGCTCGCCGGCACCACGACCTGCTCGACCGTCCCCCGGCTCGAGCGAGGGCACCGCAACCGGCCGCTGACGCACGGCCCGTCGGAACGAGAGTTCTCACCCGAGAGCCCAGGCGGGGGTCTATTCTGGTGAGCAGTATCAGGATCGGCACGGCGCCGGTTCTCGGAACATGGTGCTCGGGCGACAGGAAAGCGAGAGCACCATCGTGGGGACGTCACCAACCAGGCTGCTTGCCCAGATAGCACTGGGCTGTGGCCGGGCCACCGACCTGGCGGACCTCCTGGCCCGATCGCTGCCGCTCGTCGTCGAGATGAGCGGTGCTCGTTCGGCGTACGTCGTGCTCGGTCACGGCGGCAAGGTGAAGGTCGCCGCCCACGCCGGCGCTCAGCTCCCCACAGAGGCACTGCCCAGCGACCTCGTGGGCCAGCACCCGGGCTGGCACGACCTCGCCGTGTCGAAGGACTGGAATGACCAGGGCATCCAGACGGTCCTGACCCACCGGCTTCTGGGGGCACCCGGCACCCACATCCTGGTCCTCGCCTTCGACCGGGCAGCGGCACCCGACGACCTGCTCGAGACCATGGGTGCGCTGCTGGAGACGGCCGCGGCCGGAGCTCAGTCCGCAGCCGACCTCGCCGACGTCACCCAACGGGTCGACGTCGCCCAGCAGCTGGCCAACATGGGCGACTACGACTGGCACATCGCGAGCAACACGAACCGCTGGTCCGACCAGCTCTACCGCATCTACGGCCACGAGCCGCAGTCCTTCAACGTCACCTACGAGCAGTTCGTCTCCCACCTGCATCCCGACGACCGGGAGCGGGTCCTGGGGATCCATCAAGAGGCGTACGGGTCGGGCGAGCCCTACCAGATGATCGAGCGGGTGCAACGTCCCAGCGGGGAGACCCGCTACCTCTCCTCGACCGGTCAGGTCATCCTCGACGAGGCCGGGACTCCGACCAGGATGCGGGGGACCTGCATCGACATCACCGACCTGGTGCTGGCCGAGCAGGAGATCGAGCGGGCTGGTGCCCGGTTCGAGGCGTTGGTGGAGTCCAGCGCCGACGCGATCCTGGTGCTCGAAGGAGCACTGATCGTCCAGACCAACGACCGCGGTCGGGAGCTGCTCGGTGGCGACCCGGTCGGTCTGCCCCTCGACAGGTTCGTCTACGTCGAGGGCCCCGAGGCGCGTGGTGTCTCGGGTCGCGGCTTCGACGGGCAACAGCTCACCCTCGACATCACGGCGAGCGAGCTCAACCCCGGGGTCGATGACGACCTCGTCGCGGTCTTCCTCCGCGACGCCGCCCCGAGACTCGCCAACGAGGCGCTGAGCGTCAGCCTCCACGAGACGCGGGTGCGCCGGCGCCAGGCCGTGGAGATCAACGACAACATCTTGCAGAGCCTCACCGCCTCGGTCTACTCCCTCGAGGACAACAACGTGGCTGCTGCCGCGGAGTACATCCAGCTCACGCTCTCCTCGGCTCGGGCGATGATGAGCGACCTGCTCGAGCCCGTGGACGGAGGCGACCTCGCTCCCGGAGACCTCGTGCGCGAGAACGCCGCCACGCTGAGCGGCCGCGTCGACGTCGCCGCGGAGCAGGCATCGGCGCCCGTCCCGTCCAATCCCGTCTCCTCCGACCGGACGGTCCTGATCGTCGACGACTCCGAGGACATGCGGGTCCTGGCGAAGCTGTTCCTCGACCGCAAGGAGGGCGTCGTGGTCGTCGGCGAGGCTGCGAGCGGCCAGGAGGGGATCCGCCTGGCCGAGGAGCTGCAGCCCGATCTCGTCATCCTCGACCTGGCCATGCCCGGGATGGACGGTCTCGAGGCCCTCCCGCAGATCCTTGTGGCCACCCCCAAGTGTCAGGTGATCGTGCTGTCCGGCTTCGACCAGAAGGTGGGCAACCAGGCGCTGGCCCTGGGTGCTTCCGGCTACGTGCAGAAGGGCGGGGGCTTCGACGAGCTGATGCGCGCCGTCGACAGAACCCTTCCCCGCGGCGATCCGCCGGAGGAGGCAGCCAGCTGATCGGTCGGCGCGTTCAGCGCCAGCCGAGCGCCGGAGCGACGTCCCGCACGATGGTCTCCAGCACGTGGGCGCAGTAGTCGACGCCCAGCTGGTTGGGCAGGGTGAGCAGGAGCGTGTCGGCTGCCGCGATCGCTTCGTCGGCGGCGAGCTCGACGATGAGCTGCTCCGGCTCGGCCGCGTAGGTCTTGCCGAAACGCGCGACGCCACCGTCGATCATCCCGACCTGGTCACGACTGCCACCCTGGGCGCCGAAGTAGGCGTGGTCGAGATCGCTGACGATCGGGAAGATGCTCCGGCTCACCGACGTGCGCGGCGTACGGGTGTGGCCGGCCTCGGCCCACGCCGCGCGGAAGAGCTCGATCTGCTCGGCCTGGAGCTGGTGGAACGGCACCCCGGTGTCCTCGGTCAGGAGAGTCGAGCTCATCAGGTGCATGCCCTGACGCGCGGTCCACTCGGCGCTCGCGCGGGTGCCGGCGCCCCACCAGATCCGGTCGCGCAGGCCGGGGGAGTGCGGCTCGATGCGCAGCAGGCCCGGCGGGTTGGGGAACATCGGTCGCGGGTTGGGCTCGGCGAACCCCTCGCCCTCCAGGACCTTCAGGAACGCCGCGGTGTGCTCGCGGGCGAGGTCGGCGTGGTCCTGGCCCTCGCGCGGCTCGTGGCCGAAGTACCGGTAGCCGTCGATGACCTGCTCCGGTGACCCCCGGCTGATCCCGAGCTGGAGCCGCTCGCCGGAGATCAGGTCGGCCGAGCCGGCGTCCTCGGCCATGTAGAGCGGGTTCTCGTAGCGCATGTCGATCACGCCGGTGCCGATCTCGATCCGGCTCGTGCGCGCGCCGACAGCCGCCAGCAGCGGGAAGGGTGATGCGAGCTGTTGGGCGAAGTGGTGCACCCGGAAGTACGCGCCGTCCGCGCCGACCTCCTCGGCCGCGACGGCGAGGTCGATCGACTGCAGGAGTACGTCGGAGGCGCTGCGGGTCGCCGACTGCGAGGACGGCGTCCAGTGGCCGAAGGACAGGAACCCGATCTTCTTCATACCGGCCCAACGCTGGTTGAAAGTCAAACCTTCCCACTCGGGTGCCCTACCAAAATGACTAACTCGATTAATCTGCTAGCCTTTGGTCACTATCAAACGATTGAAGGCGGACGGCTATGTGGCTCATCGTGATCTTCGCGCTGGCAGGGGGGCTCGCGCAGCTCGTCGACGGCACCCTCGGGATGGGCTTCGGCGTCACGTCGGCCACGGTCCTGCTGTTCATGGGCGTGGCTCCGGTCACCGCCAGCGCAGCGACGCACGCCGCGAAGCTGCCCACGACGCTGATCAGCGGCCTCTCCCACTGGCGGGAGGGCAACATCGACAAGGCGATCCTGGTCCGCGTCGCGCTTCCCGGGGCCCTGGGCGGCTTCCTGGGCGCCGTGGTCCTCACCAACATCAGCCTCGCTTCGGCCAAGGGCTGGATGTCCGGGCTGCTGCTCTTCTTCGGCCTCGTCATCTTCGCTCGGTTCGGCCTCGGGCTCCGCCTGATCCCGACCCCGAAGAACGGCCACACCGCGCGCTGGCTCGCGCCGATCGGCCTCCTCGGCGGATTCGTCGATGCCACGGGCGGCGGCGGTTGGGGTCCGGTGGTCACGCCGAGCCTGATGACCGTCACCCGCCACGAGCCGCGCAAGGTCGTCGGCACCGTCAACGCTGCCGAGTTCGTTGTCGCGGTCTCGGTCTCGCTCGGCTTCCTGACCGGCGCGGCTCAGCACGGCATCCCGTGGCTGCCGGTCATCGGCCTGGTCATCGGCGGTGTCATCGTCGCCCCGATCGCCGCGCGCTTGGCCGGTCGCCTCCCGCACGCACCGATGGGCACGATGGTCGGTGGCCTGGTGATCTTGGTCAATGCCATCACGATCACCGCAGCCCTGGGCGGGCTGCCCGGCGTCATCGACGCCGTCCTGATCCTCCTCACGCTCACCGTGACCGGCACCGTCGCCCAGAAGGCGTGGACGCGGGAGAAGCAGGAGCGCGCCGACGCTGCTGCGCTTCAACTGGCCTGAGCCCTCGGACGTACGTCGGGCCCGGTCCACCTGGACCGGGCCCGACATACGACGTACGGGTGAAGCAGACGACTCAGGCGTCGATGACGATCGGGATGATCAGCGGCGTACGGCGGAACGAGCGCTGGGCCCAGCGGCCGACGTCGCGGCCGATCATCTGCTCGAGCCGGTAGGAGTCACCGATGCCGTCGGCAGCGGCCCGGGCCAGCGTCTTCTCCACGACGGCCACGGCGGGCTCGAAGGCCCCCGGGTCGTGCTCGAAGCCGCGGACCAGGAAGTCCGGCGGGTCGGCCAGCGCGCCGGAGTCGGCGTCGACGATCGCGAGCACGGTGACGACACCCTCCTCGGCCAGCGTGCGGCGGTCCTTGAGCGTGGCCTCGGTGACCCCGCCGACGACCTGTCCGTCGACGTAGACGTTGCCGCAGGCGACCTTGCCGACGATCTTGGCCTGGCCCTTGACCAGGTCGACGACCACGCCGTCCTCGGCGAGGATCACCCGGTCGGGGTGGATCCCGGTGCTGATGGCGAGGTCGGCGTTGGCGCGCAGGTGGCGGTACTCGCCGTGCACGGGCATCACGTTCTTCGGCTGCATCAGGTTGTAGCAGTAGACGAGCTCGCCCGCGCTGGCGTGGCCGGAGACGTGCACCTTCGCGTTGCCCTTGTGCACGACGTTGGCGCCCCAACGGGTCAGGCCGTTGATGACGTTGGAGATGGCGTTCTCGTTGCCCGGGATGACCGAGGAGGCCATCAGGATCGTGTCGCCCTTCCCGACCCGGATCTTGTGGTCGCGGCTGGCCATCCGCGACAGCGCGGCCAGCGGTTCGCCCTGCGAGCCGGTGCAGATCAGGGTGGCCTTGTTGGCCGGCAGCTTCTCGAGCTGGGCGAGCGGGACGATGAGGCCCTCGGGCACGGTGAGGTAGCCGAGATCCTCCGCGACGCCCATGTTGCGCACCATCGACCGACCCACGAACGCCACCTTGCGGCCGTGGGCATGGCTCTGGTTGAGCACCTGCTGGATCCGGTGCACGTGGCTGGCGAAGCTCGAGACGATCACGCGGCGCGGAGCCGTGCGGAAGACATGCTCGATGGCCGGGGTGAGCTCGCGCTCGGAGGTCGTGAAGCCCGGCACCTCGGCGTTGGTCGAGTCGCTCATCAGGAGGTCGATGCCCTCGTCGGCCAGGCGGGCGAAGCCGCGCAGGTCGGTGATCCGCTTGTCGAGGGGGAACTGGTCCATCTTGAAGTCGCCGGTGTGCACGACCATGCCGGCCTTGGTGCGGATCGCCACCGCGAGGCCGTCCGGGATGGAGTGGTTGACCGCGATGTACTCGAGGTCGAACGGGCCGAACTTGTCGCGGTCGCGGTCGCCCTCCTTGACCTCGTGGAGCTTCGGGACGATCCGGTGCTCCTTGAGCTTCTCCTTGATCAGCGCCAGCGTCAGCCGCGACCCGACGACAGGGATGTCGGCCCGCTCGCGCAGGAGGTAGGGCACGCCGCCGATGTGGTCCTCGTGACCGTGGGTCAGCACGATGGCGACGACCTTGTCGAGGCGGTCGCGGATCCAGCTGAAGTCGGGGAGGATCACGTCGACGCCGGGCTGGTGCTCCTCGGGGAAGAGCACGCCGCAGTCGACGATGAGCAGCTTGCCGGCGTACTCGAAGACGGCCATGTTGCGACCGATCTCGCCGAGACCGCCGAGGGCGACGATGCGCAGCGCCCCCTGCGGCAGGGACGGCGGCTTCTGAAGCTCAGGATGAGGATGGCTCAAGGTGATTCCGTTCTACCCGGTCGCGAGCTGGTCGCACCGGTGTTGTCGGTCGAACGTGGAGCGTGCGTGGTTGTTGCGAAACGATGGGGCGACGTCCGGCGAGGCAGTGGCCGTGACGGTCGGCACTCCTCACTTTAGGCCCCACGTCCCGCACGCCCCCGACCGACGCCCGACCGACGCCAGATCCCTCAGAGGTCGCGGTGGAGCTCGCTCTTGCCGGGGAGGTTGTTGCTGCGTCTCATCAGGTTGAACATGGCCAGGGCGAGGCCGCCCCAGATGATGAGGATCGCGACGATCAGCATGGCGATGGCCGAGGCGTTCACGAGGAGCCTTCCTTCGAGGGGGCGGGGAGTTCGAGATCGGTGCCGGGGCGCCATCTCACCCGGGCGGCGAGGAAGCCGAGGAGCCCGACAGCCGCGGCAGTGCCCCAGCCGAAGACGCCGATCATCCAGTCCGGGTAGGGGTTCTCCGGATCGCCGTACTTGGTGTTGACGTCGGTCCAGAACGAGTCGGCGAGCACGTAGGTCAGTGCGAGCGGTGCCACGACGCCGATCAGCACCCGCCACCACGTGCCGAGATGCACCGAGCTGCCCTCGTTGAGGTGCGCGGCCAGCTCGGGCAGCGCACGCACGCCCCACGCGACGACGACCATCGACACGACGGCGACCAGCAGGATCCCGAACTGGTTGATGAAGTGGTCGACGATGTCGAGCACGTGCAGCCCGCTGGTGGTCGACAGGAAGACCACGCTGAGCGTCGCCATCGGCACGGTCACCGCGAAGGTCGCGGCACGCCGGGTGAGCTCGAACTTGTCGCGCACCGCGGAGATCACGACCTCGGCCACCGAGATGAGTGATGTGAGCCCGGCGATGACGAGCGAGGTGAAGAAGAGCACGCCGATCAGAGCGCCGGCGGGAGCCTCGCTGATGATCGCCGGAAAGGCGATGAACGCCAGACCGACGCCAGCGCTGGCGACCTCGTCGACCGCGACTCCCTGGGCCTGGGCCATGAAGCCGAGCGCGGCGAAGACGCCGATGCCGGCGAGCAGCTCGAAGCCGGAGTTGGCGAAGCCCACGACGAGACCGGAGCCGGCCATGTCGGTGTCGCGCTTGGCATAGGAGGCGTAGGTGATCATGATGCCGAAGCCGATGGAGAGCGAGAAGAAGATCTGACCGAACGCTGCGGCCCAGACCGAGGCGTCACCCAGGGCTGCCCAGTGCGGGGTGAAGAGGGCGTTGAGGCCATCGGTCGCACCCGGCAGCAACAGCGACTGGATCACCAGGATGCCGAACGTGACCACGAGGATCGGGATGAACACCGCTGCGGTCAGGCCGATGCCCCGCTGCACGCCCAGGGCGAGGACACCGATCACCACGAGCCAGACCAGCACCAGCGGGATCAGCACACCGGCCACCGGGCTGGCGCTCACGCCGGGCTCGCTCAGCTGGAGGAACTCGCCGACGAAGAAGCCGGCCGGGTCGTCGCCCCACTTCTGGCCGATCGAGAAGAAGATGTAGCGCACTGCCCAGGCCAGCACAGCGGCGTAGTAGACCGCGATCATGAAGCAGATCCCGACCTGCCACCAGCCCAGACCCTCGGTCCGGCGCCGCAGGCGGGCGAAGGACAGCGGCGCCGACCCGCGGAAGCGGTGTCCGATGGCGTAGTCGAGCAGCAGGAACGGGATGCCGGCGGTCAACAGGGCCACGAGGTAGGGGATCAGGAACGCGCCGCCGCCGTTCTCGTAGGCGACGTACGGGAAGCGCCAGAGGTTGCCGAGCCCGACGGCGGAACCGATGGCGGCGAAGATGAAGACCCTGCGGGACGAGAAACCGCCACGCGTGGCGGCCTCGTCGACGGGTGCGGACACGCTCATGGCTACTCCGAGGTGGCAGACGATGTGGCTGACGTCACCTTAGGGCGAGTCACGAGCGGGCGGCCACCTCGGCCGCCCGCTCGTCCTACTCGTTTCGTGCGGGGACGGCCAGGCTCAGCCGGTGTACGCCGAGAACGGCGCGGCCGCGCCGTACAGCTTGTAGAGCGCGAACGGCCCGGCCCCGAAGGTGCTGCACCGGCCCTCGAGCAGCTTCATCGCGCGGGTGTCGGACAGCCCGGCGCCGTTGCCATAGGCGAGATCGTCGCCGGCGGTGCCGTTGATCGGAGCCGTGGCCATCGCTCGGATGCGCTGCACCATCCCGAGCCGCTGGTCCTGCTCGGCCTGGCGCCACCAGCTGCAGGTGATGCTGCCCAGCGGCGTGCTGGAGTTGGCCTGCGTCAGGGCAGTGGTCGGAAGGAGCTTCTCGACGAACGGCAGACCGAACAGGCCGGTCGGGGCGCTCGACTGCAGGCTAGCCACGAATCCGCACAGCTTGGGTGACAGTCCGGCGCCGCAGACCGAGCCGAGGTAGGCCAGCTGGCGGGCGTCGCTGGTTGTGCTGCTGGTCGCCTGCTTCGACTCCGCACCGGGCTTGGCCGGGGTGGCGGTCCAGTCGCAGATGTCGGAGTTGCCCTCGGGGTAGCCGGAGACCGTGTAGCCGGCCAGGCACGCAACGAGCTCACCCTCGTTGACGGGGTCTCCGAATCCGACGCTGAGGCTGGGCTGGGTGCCGTCGGCGCAGCTGGGCAGCAGCGCCGGTGCGGTGGTCACCGAGGTGCCGGGCGCGCTCTTGTTGCCCCACCAGCAGTTGCCGGTGTTGCCGGGGAAGTTGTCCCACCAGAAGTCGGTGCCGTTGGGCTGCACCTTCCCGGACGGGGAGACACCCATGGTGTTGTCGTGGAAGCGGTTGCCGAAGGAGGTCGTCGTCGTGGCCGGGTTGCACCCGGGCACGGGCGTGTTGCTGCCGATGGGCTCGGGGCCGCAGACGGTGGCGTCGGGGACGGCGAACAGCATCGTCCCGCGGCGCCAGTTGTCGTAGAAGTGGTTGTTGCGCACCACGTTGTTGTTGCCACCGGCCAGCCACAGGCCCGTGCCGACGGGCGCTGCGATGAACGGCTCGACGTCCGAGCCCTTCTCGAACGGGTTGAAGTTGTTGTCGTAGAAGTTGTTGTGGCTGATCGTGTTGCCGTGCTGCGGGAAGCCCGGGTGGCCGGGCGCAGTGAACACGTCGGTGGTGAAGCCGAGCGCGTTGTCGTAGAAGTTGTTGCGCGTGACGAGGGTGCCGTGGCTGTTGGTGCCGGAGAAGCCGCTGGCGTTGTGGTGGCTGTCGCACTTGCGCACGGTCTGGCTGTAGCGCCACTTCGGGTAGAACTCCTTGTACCGGTTGTCGGTGGAGTCGGCACCCGAGCCCGGGTAGAGACCGGAGTCGCCGTGGCCGGCAGCGTCGCAGTTCTGAATCATGCCGTGGTCGCCGGTGAACGTCAGTACGCCGTAGCCGCCGGCGTAGTAGGCCTTGAAACGGTCGAGCAGGTAGCCGTCGGTCTCGAGGACGTAGATGTCGTGCTCGCGGGCGTGACGGACATTGACGTTGCGCAGCACGAAGCCGTCGGCGCGGTCGACGAAGATGCCGACGTCCTTCTTGTGGCCGGCGGCGGAGGGGCCGCCGTTGCCGGCCGAGGCCCGGCCGGCCTCGATGATCACGTCGTCCGCGCTCACGCCGGAGCCTTCGAGCTGGAAGTTGCATCGGATGCAGGCACCGACGCCCGGGATCCCGTGGCGCTCGGCGCTCGGCGGGCTGGGGGCCGGCTCGGTGTCAGGTCCGCGGCCGATCACGGCGATGAGGTTGGCGTCGTTGGGGCAGTGGAGCTGGTAGTCGTGGGAGAGCGCGGCAGGGTCTCCGTCGTCGCCCTCGGTGTGCCACTGGTCGCAGGCCGGGTCGTTGGTCGGCATGGCACGTGACGGGGCCTCCTTGTAGAGGCCCGGCATCACCACGACGCGGTCTTGGTTGCCGGACTCGTCGACCGCGGCCTGGATGTGGCGGTAGGAGCAGAGCTTGAAGAGCTTGCGGTTGACCTTGAGCAGCCGCTTGGCCTTCTTGGCGCCCAGGCTCTTGTGCACCGTGGGGCGAATGTCGTAGCCCTTCTTGCGTGCCGTGGTGATGGACGCGCGAAGGCGCTTCATCGAGTTCTGCTGACACACGACTCGGGTCTGGCCCACGGGCTTGGTCTTCACGGCCGAAGCCAGCGAGCGGGCCTTGGGCACCTTCCCGCCGGCGCAGGGCTTGATGCTGCAGTCGGCCTTCGGGTCCGGCCAGTACGACGGCCGTTCGACGTGGGCCTGGGCTGCTGGTGCAGGGATGAACAGCAGGGCCAGGAGGACGGCGGCAGCGGTGAGGCTGACAGTGAGGATGCGGCGCATGGGGGTGCCCTCTCGCGAGACTCGCCCGTGGTGGGCGTGGTTCAACTGCTCAACGAGGCGTCAGATGTGAGGTTACGCACGTTAGGACAAGTCTTTACCCGATTTCCTCGAGCCCGGCGCTTCCGAGCCCGAGCGGACGTCGCGCAGCACGCGACCGACCCGCACGAGGCGAAAGACGAAGAGCGCGACCGCGGTGACGACGCCGGCGTCGTCGACGAGGCCGAGCGGTCCGAGGACCGCCTCCGGCACCAGGTCGACCGGCGTGGCGACGTAGGCGAGGGCGCCGAACATCGCGACCACCCCGCGTACCGGGACGCGGTAGCGCCACATCACCAGGCCGATGATCACGGCGCCGAGCAGCACGAGCGCCCCGAGGGTGATGACGACGACGAGGAAGAAGTCGCTGAGGTCCATGCGGAGATCATCACCCGAGCGGGATGCGAGGCTGTAGTCCGTGTCGTCACCGCCCCGGGTCTCGCTGTCGCGACTACCCGGCGAACGCGTGCACGTGGTCGAGGCCGGGGAGCCCGAGCGGGAGCTCGACCTCGGTGACCTCACGGCATACGTCCGCCAACGCGAAGGCAACGACGGCGCCGGCCCGCGCTGGGTCTGGGACGACACGGCCCGGTGGTACCCACTCCTGCTCGCGGCGGGGGTCCGGGTGGAGCGCGCCCACGACCTGCGGTTGGGCCACCACCTGCTGCGTCGCGCGCCGGCCGTCGACCCGCGCCTGCTCGTCGGCGAGGAGTCGGCCCACTGGGACCGCCTCGGCCCGGCCACCCCACGGGCCGCGGCGCTCTTCGCGCTCGACGACGCCGAGCACCTCCGCGCCGACCTCGAGGACCAGCTCCAGCTGGCCGCGGTGGCGGCCTCGTCCGAGGCGACCCGGCTCTCACTGCTGCTCGCCGCGGAGTCCTCCGGCGCCCTCGCCGCCGCGGAGATGACGTATGCCGGGGTGCCCTGGCGCGTCGACGTCCACGAACGGCTGCTCACCGATCTCCTCGGACGTCGACCCCCACGCGGCTCGCGTCCCCACCTGCTCGAGGCGCTGGCCGACGAGGTCCGCTCGGCCTTCGCCGCCCCCACCCTCAACCCCGACTCGCGCCCCGAGCTGCTCGCCGCGCTGCGCCGGGCGGAGCTCGACGTCGCCGACACCCGGGCCTCGACACTGCGCGCCCTCGACCACCCGGGCATCGCCCCGCTGCTGCGCTACAAGGAGCTCGCCCACCTCTTCCACACCAACGGCTGGGCCTGGCTCGAGACCTGGGTGAGCGGCAACCGGTTCCGACCGTCCTACCAACCGGCCGGCTCCTCGACCGGGCGGTGGTCGTCCAACGGGGGCGGCGCGCTCTCCTTCCCGGTGCAGGTGCGGCCCGCAGCCGTCGCCGACGAGGGCTGGACGTTCGTGGTGGCCGACGTGGCCCAGCTCGAGCCGCGGGTGCTGGCCGGGATGAGCGGTGACCGGGCGCTGGCCGAGGCCGCTCGTGGCGTCGACCTCTACCAGGGGATGGTCGACGCCGGTGCCGTGGCGACCCGCAACGACGCCAAGCTCGGACTGCTGGGCGCGATGTACGGCGCCACCAGCGGCGAGAGCGGTCGGATGGTGGCCGAGCTGACCCGCCGCTACCCGGCTGCGTTCGGCCTGGTCGAGGAGGCCGCGCGCGCAGGCGAGCGAGGCCAGGTCGTCCGTACGCTTCTGGGGCGGGGCTCGCCCAGCCTCGGCGACGCCTGGGGGCTCGATCCCGATGCTGCACCGCTCGACGCGGAGAGCCAGACCCGCTACCGCCGGGCCTACGGGCGCTTCACGAGGAACTTCGTCGTGCAGGGCACCGGCGCCGAGTGGGCGCTCTGCTGGATCGCCGACCTGCGCAACCGGCTCTGGCGCCTGGGCGAGCCGCGTCCCCCACCTGGTCTTCTTCCTCCACGACGAGGTCGTCGTCCACACCCCGATCCACCTGGCCGACGCCGTGGCGACCGCGGCAGCCGAAGCGGCGGCGACCGCCGCCGGGCTGCTCTTCCGCGATATCGGCATCGACTTTCCGTTGAACACCTCAACCGTGCGGTCCTACGCCGACGCCGGAAAACCCGGCGCCGTCCCGGCCGATGGTCCGGTCGATGGTCCGGACGAGCCCGCGGGGTCCGTACAGTCACCGGTGTGACTGACCAGCCGGACTCCACGGCGCACGAGACCAAGCTGACCGATGACGTGCGAGGTCTGCTCCTGCGTGCAGCAGAGGCCGCCGAGGCCGCAGCCGTCGGCGCCGAGCCGCGCCTGCGCCTCCAGCGCCTGGCCCCCGAGGACGCCGAGGCGCTGCTCGCCGCCACCGCGGTGTTCGTGCAGGCACTGCGACCGCCTCGCAAGGGTGCCAAGACCGCACCGCTCTCGGTCGAGCAGGAGGTGCACGGCTGGTGGTCGCAGCTGCTCGGGTATGCCGACGCCCGTCGCCGTCAGCGGCTCAACCCGCTGCGCAACGAGGTGTTCGCTGCTCTCGAGACCGCTGACGTCGTCAAGCGCGACGGCAATGACTGGAAGGCCACCGCACCGCTGCAGACTGCCAACGTCCACACGGTCACGGCAGCCGGTCTCGGCGCATGGGTCCTCACCGCCAACCCCCGGGTGTGGGACCTCCAGCGCTGGATCGCCGAGGGCGGCCAGGGCCACGACGACTGGACCGTCGCGCGCAACTACCGCTCCGCGATGATGGCCCCGGGTCAGCGGGTACTCATCTGGATCGGCGGCAGCGACCCCGGCTGCCCGGCCGGCTTCCGGGCCATCGGAACGGTCACCGGTCCGTGCACGGCTGCGAGCGCCACCAGCGGCTACTGGTCCGACCGCAAGGCCAAGGCCCGGGCAGACTTCTTCGCCCGGCTCGACCTGCACCTGCTGCCCACACTCGTGCCCAAGCACGCGGTGCAGCACCACCGGGTGCTGCGCGACATCGAGGTGCTGCGCAGCCCGTTCGCGAGCAACCCCAGCCACCTGACCCTGGAGCAGTGGGCGGCGCTCGAGCCGCTGCTGGGTGAGTGAAGGCCAAACGGGATGACTAACGCGTGAATCACCGGCACCAGCTGCGGGTGATTCACGCGTTAGTGGGTCACATCAGGGTCAGGCGAGCCCGACCAACGCGGCCGAGCGCTCCCACAACCCGTCGATGAGCGCCTGGTCGTGGGCCTGCTTGCTCTCCCGGCCGTCGATCTTGAAGCGGCTGAAGTAGCGGCCGTCGGTCTCGGCGTCGGCGCCGTGCTCGGCCAGCGCGATCAGCGGAGCCGCTCCGTCGGGGACGCTGATCGTCGCCATTGACCTCAACGGCGAGCGGTAGAGCAGTCCGACGAACCACGAGTCGCGGCCGAAGGAGCTGCCCACGGGCCCGGGGTGCACGGCGACCGAGCTGATGCCGTCGGCGGACCAGCGCTGCTTGATGCCGCGGGTGAAGACGATGTTCATCAGCTTGCCGGTGCCGTACGCCGGGAACTCGAAGGCTCGGCGACGCTGGTAGTCGAGGTCGTCGAGGTCGATGCGGCCCAGCAGGTTGGCGATGCTCGAGGTGTTGACCACCAAGGAGGTGTCGGCCGCCGCGAGCTGGGGCCGGAGCAGGTTGGTGAGCAGGAACGGCGCGAGGTGGTTGATCTGGAAGTTGGGCTCGTGGCCGTCGGGGGTCACCTGCTTGGGCGCGAACGTGCCGCCGGCGTTGTTGAGCAGCACGTCGAGGGACTCGACCCGCTCGCTGACCTGCTCGGCGAGACGTCGTACGTCGTCGAGGCGCGAGAAGTCCGCCACCAGGGGCTCGGTGCCGACTTCTTCGGCGATGGGACGGAGCTTGTCGGCGGAGCGACCGGTCACGTGGACCGTTGCGCCGCGAGCGGCGAGCACCTTTGCGGTCTCGGCCCCGATCCCGTCGCTTGCACCGGTCACCAGGACCGTGCGGCCCGCCATCGTCTGTTCAGTCATGCCTCGAGCGTAGGGGCGCCCAGCGCTGCACCGGCATCCTCGGCGAACCCACGAGATGGTTGAACACGGAATTACCTCGCCCGGGGTCGGTGTTACCCCCGCATGACGATCACACCTACGACCCAGACCCCCCGACTCTCCCTCCCGCTCACCGGAGGTGGCTCCACCGACGACCTCGCCCTCGGCACCGGCGCCGACGGCCGCTTCTCGCTGGTCGTCTTCTTCCGCGGGCTGCACTGCCCCGTGTGCCGCGGCCAGCTCAACGAGATCGACCGCCGCGTTGACGAGCTGCGTGAGGCCGGGATCGGCCGGGTGGTCGCGGTGAGCATGGAGACCGCGGAGCGCAGCGAGGCCCTGGTCGAGAAGTGGAAGCTGACGAACCTGCCCGTGGCGCACGACCTCAGCGAGGAGTCGGCCCGCGAGTGGGGCCTGTTCATCTCCACCGCGATCAGCGACGGCGAGCCCGACCGGTTCAACGAGCCCGGCATGTTCGTGCTCGATGCCGACGGCACCCTGGTCTGGAGCAGCGTGGCCTCGATGCCGTTCGGTCGCCCGGCGCTCGACGACCTCAAGGCCGGCCTGACCTACGTGCAGCAGAAGGACTACCCGGCCCGCGGCGCCGCCTGATCCATCGGGTGCTGGGCCGCGCCGGGGGCGTCTGCCTCCGGCACGGTCCCCCTCGGCTGCGGCGCAGCCTCGGGTGCGACCTCGAGCGCGCGGGCGGGTGCGTGCGGCAGGGTGAAGCAGAACGTCGAGCCGGTGCCGATGATGCTCTCGACCCAGATGCGACCGCCCTGGGCCTCGACGAGGTGCTTGGTGATGGTCAGGCCGAGTCCGGCGCCGGCGTACTCCCGGTCGTCCCCGGAGTGCACCTGGTGGAAGCGCTCGAAGATGGAGGCCAGCTTGTCCGGCGGGATCCCCCGGCCGCCGTCGGCGACGGTGATCTTCACGCCCTCGTCCAGCGTGGTCGTCGCCACGGTGATCGCGCCCCCGGCGGGAGTGAACTTCAAGGCGTTGCCGACGAGGTTGACCACGGCCTGGATCACCCGGTCGCCGTCGCAGTAGGCACTCTCGGTCACCTGCCCGAGGGCAAGGTCGATCCCGCGCTCGCGCGCGAGCGCGGTCAGGGGCGCGACGGCGTCGGCCAAGAGGGGCGCCAGTGGTTCGGGACGCGGGTCGAAGCTGAAGGTGCCGCGCTCCAACCGCTCGAGATCGATGATGTCGTCGACGAGGCGGTTGAGGCGGCGGGTGCCGCGATTGGCCAGCTCGACGACCTCCTGGGCCCGGGCCGGAAGGGGCCCGGCATCGCCGTCGGCGAGCACCTCGAGTGCTCCGTGGATCGCGGACAACGGCGTGCGCAGCTCGTGGCTGACCGCGGAGACGAACTCGTACTTCATCGACTCCAGCCGCTTGTGCGCCTCGGTGAGCCGCCGGAAGTCCTCGTTGCCGGTGGTGATGCGGCGCTCCAGGTCGTGACGCACGCGCTGGCGGTCCGCCGTGAGCGACAGCTGCCGGGCCCCGGTCAGGGTGAGCGTGATGGCGGCCAGGATCCAGGAGGCGGTGCCATCCGGGTGCTGGAAGACCACGAAGAAGCCGAGGGCGGCGATCGCGCTGAGGTCCGGCAGCAGGGGAGCGGTCAGACCGCCGAGGTCGCGCTGCATCGTCCGGGCGCCGACCGGGCGGGTCGCAGAGGTGATGGCGCCGAGGCCGAGGAGCAGCGGGGCGAGGGTGAAGCCGAGGTCGACCAGGGTGTGCAGGATGTCCTGCCCGCGGATGGTCAGGAGCGCGTAGCCGTTGTCGGCGAGGGTGTAGGTGGCGAAGGCGAGCCCGATGAGCACCAGGTCAGGGCGGGCGTCACCCACGCTGCGTAGCAGCAGCACCACCACCATGCAGGCGAGCAGCACGTCGGTGAGCGGGTAGACCAGGAGCAGCAGCACGTCGAGGCGGCCCTCCCCGAGCCGAACCACCTCGTCGAACACCAGCACGTAGCTGACCAGGAGGGCGGCGGCCCCCAGGACCGCCGCATCGGAGATCAGCGGCCCCAGCGTGCCGGGGCGGGCGCGCGGGGCGGGGTAGAGGGCCAGTCCCGCCACCGCCGGGACCAGCGCCAGGAGGTAGAGCGCGTCGGCGAACGACAGGAGCTGAGGGGTCCCCGTGGCGCCTCCGTAGACCAGCCACAGCACGTCGCCCCCCGCGTAGAGCGCGAGCACCGAGGCGAACAGCACCCACGATCGTCGGGCCTCCTTGGCGCCGCGTGCTGCGGCGTAGAGACAGGCGCCCATGCCCGCAGCGCTGGCGACGACGCTCGTGGCCTCCCCCGCGAGGCCGAAGGGGGACCACCAGTCCAGGGTGATCGCGACGATCGCGACGAGGACCAGTGCTGCTGTCGCGAGCAGGACTCCCGTGCGGCTCCCGACACGGCTCCCGACACGGCTCCGCCTCCCGCGCGACTCACGCGCTGAGGGGAATCGCCATTGCCGGTGCACGATGCCGGGCCCTTCTCGAGATCACATCACGAACCGATGCAGGTCGGCCCCGGGGAGAGGAGGCTTGAGGAGGTAGTACCCCGTAGGGCGCGATCTTAGAAGTCGACGGTCGGAGGAACTGCTGACCTGGTGCTGACGGCGCCGCGATCGGACCTCGCGTCGACAGGCCTCGCGAGTGCGTTGACGGCCAGGCCGAAGACGCCGGGTAGCAGCCGCGCAGCCGGCACGAGGCCGCGGCGGAGCGGTGCGGGCCTGGTCGCGGTGACCAGCCCCGAGGTCAGCCAGCGGTAGCGCCGGGTCAGCGAGACCCAGTCGCGCTCGTAGCGCTCGGGCTCGTCGCGGGCGATCGCGGCAACGGCGGCGCCGGCCTGCCCGAGGGCCAGGGCCACCCCCTCGCCGGTGAGGGCATCGACATACCCCGCCGCGTCGCCGACGAGCAGCACCCGTCCGGCCGTGCGGCGGCGAGCGCTCTGTCGCAGCGGGCCCGCACCACGCACGGCATCAACCGGTGACGCGCCGTCGAGGCGGGCGAGCAGGTCGGGGAACTCCGCCAGGTGCTCGTCGTACGTCGCCCGGCGCGACGACAGCACCGCGACCCCGACCAGGTCGTCCGCGACCGGGGTCACGTAGGCCTCCGCGTGGCGGCCCCAGTGCACCTCGACGTACGACGACCAGGGCGCGAGGTGGACGTGGCGGCGCAACCCGTGGCGCGCGGGCCCGCCGAGGCGCGACCCGCGACCGGGGTCGTCGAGGCCGAGGTGACGGCGCAGCGGCGAGTGCAGGCCGTCGGCCGCCACCACGTAGCGCGCGGGCACGCCGTCGAGCACCACCCCGACCTCGTCCTGCCGCAGGTCGGTGGCTCGGCGCTGCTCGACCACGATGCCGGCGGCGGCGACCGCCTCGGCGAGAGCGTCGTGCAGCGTGGTGCGGCGGACCCCGAGGCCGGGGCCGGCGCGGAAGTCGGCGCGCGCCCCGCGTCCGGAGCCGAGGTAGTTGATGCCTTTAAGGGGATGGCCGGAGGGGTGGACTCCGAGCTCGGCGAGAGCGGCGACGGCGCCGGGCATCAGGCCCTCCCCGCACGCCTTGTCGACGGTGCCGGCTCGTTGCTCCCAGACCCGCACGGTCAGCCCGGCGCGCTGGGCGTGCAGGGCGGTTGCGAGCCCGGCAGGGCCGCCGCCGACGACCAGGAGGTCGAGGGTGTCGGCCATCAAGCGGCCTGGGGGGCGGTGTCGAGCGCCTGCTCCTCGGTGCGGATCCGCACCCGGAGGAGGCCGGCGTTGAGGACGGTGAAGGCCAGCGCGGTGATCCAGGCGCCGCCGACGAGCGGCAGGGCGATGCCCTCGAGCACCACCGCGACGTAGTTGGGGTGGCGGAAGAAGCGGTAGGGGCCGCCGGTGACGAGAGGCAGCCCCGGGACCACGATCACGCGGGTGTTCCACCGCGGCCCCAGCGTGCGGATGCACCACCAGCGCAGCGCCTGGCTGAGCAGGGCCAGCACGAGCATCGTCCAGGCCAGCAGCGGCGGGACGTCCGGACGGCGTACCCACACCTCGACGAGCGCGCCGACCAGGAAGCCGGTGTGGAGCACGACCATGAACGGGTAGTGACCGGCTCCGGTCTCGACCCCGCCGCGCTCGGCCGCCCAGGCGGCGTGGCGCTTGGAGACGACGAGCTCGGCGAGCCGCTCGACGCCGACGGCGGCGATCAGCAGGGTGAAGAGCACCTCGGTGCTCACCAGGCTCACGCGCGCTCACCCGCGCGCACCAGCACCAGCTCGGAGCAGAAGCCCGGGCCCATGGCCAGCATCAGGCCGTAGGAGCCCGGTCGCGGTGGCCGGTCGGCGAGGGTGTCGGCGAGCACGTGCAGCACCGAGGCCGACGAGAGGTTGCCGATCTTGGCCAGGGAGTCCCAGGTGACCTGGAGGGCTTCGCTTCTCGACACCGAGGGTGTCCTGCATGGCCTCGAGCACCTTGGGGCCGCCCGGGTGGGCGACGTAGAACTCGATGTCGTCGCGGGTCAGGCCGTGGTCGGCGACGAAGCCGTCGACATCGTCGCCGACGTAGTGGCGCACGAGGTCGGGCACGGCTGCGTCGAGGACGATCTTGAGCCCGCCGGCGCCGACGTCCCAGCCCATCGTGCGCTCGGAGTCGGGGTAGAGGTGGCTGCGACTGGCCAGCACCTCGAGGCGTACGTCGCCCTCGGGCTGCGCGAGCGTGGCAGCCCGTCGGGACCCGGCGGCCACGACCGCGGCGGCGCCGTCGCCGAAGAGCCCGCTGCCGACGAGGTTGGCGATGGAGACGTCGTCGCGCTGGAGGGTGAGCGAGCACAGCTCGACCGACATCAGCACCGCGACCTCGTCGGGGTGGCCGACGAGGTAGTCGTGCAGGCGGGCGACCCCGGCCGCGCCGGCGACGCAGCCGAGCCCGACGAGCGGCATCCGCTTCACGTCGGGGCGCAGCCCGATCATCGCGGCGACGCGCGCCTCGAGCGACGGCACGGCCAGGCCGGTGACCGTGGCGCTGATGATGAGGTCGACATCGGTGGGAGCCAGGCCGGCCGCCTTGAGGGCGTCGGTGACCGCGCGGGCGCCGAGCTCGGTGCCGACGCGGATGAAGGCATCGTTGGACTCGCCGAAGTCCGCGAGCTGCCCGTAGGCCTCGAGCGGCAGCGCGGTGTGGCGGGTGTCGACGCCGGCGTTGCGGTGGAAGCGCTCGACGACGCGGCGGTCGACCTTCCCGTGCAGCATCGTCTCGGTGAACGAGGTGGTGATCTCGGCCTGGGTCGAGCGGTGCTCGGGCAGGGCTCCGCGGACGCTGAGCACGTGCATGTCATGTCTCCTGGGTCGAGGTTGGTGCGGGATGGGACGGGTGGACGAGGTGGACGCCGGCGTGGCGGGCGGCGGCGGCGACCAGGCCGAGCCCCAGCCGCGGCGTGATCTTCCCGCGCGCCAGACCGAGCTCGACGAGGTCGTCGAAGACGCCCTGGTGGCGGTGCGAGGCGGCCAGCCCGAGGTCGAGCACCGGGCCGGAGCGGCAGAGGGTGGCGGCCAGGGCGGTGTGGCGCAGGTGGCGGGCGAGCAGGGCCCGCGTGGTGCGGGAGTAGCGGGCGCCGGCGCTGTGCGGGTCGCCGGCTCGAATCGCCTCGGCGGCCGCGCGTCCGGCGGCGAGGCCGGTGGCGACGGCGTAGAAGATGCCCTCGCCGGTGAGCGGGTTGACCAGGCCGGCGGCGTCGCCGACGAGCAGGGTGCGGCCGCGGGGCGGGTGCCAGCGGCGCTGCGAAAGCGGCAGGTGGTGGCCGACCCAGTTGTCGGCGCCGGCGGTGGCGCCGGGGAGGAGCTCGTCGAGGCGTTCGATCAGCTCGGTCCGGGTCGCACCTGGCCGGCCCCGGGTCAGGGTCTCGCCGTAACCGACGTTGGCGTAGCCGTCGCCGCGGTCGAAGGACCAGGCGTAGGCCGGCTGTCGCACGGTCCCGAACGCGATCACCTGAGCGCCACGACGCCCAGGCGGCACGGGGGCGTAGCCGCGGATGGCCAGCGCCATCGGGCCGGGCGCGTGTCCGAGCGACCGCCGGACGAGGGAGTGGGCGCCGTCGGCGCCGACAAGGACGGGGGCCTCGAGAGGCCCGGCATCCTTCAGCTCAACCGCGGATGGGGTGACCGCGCGCACCCGGTCGTGCACGAGCACGGCGCCGGCGCGCTGGGCCTCCGCGACGAGCCGGGCGTCGAGGACCGCGCGGGGCACGACGTACGCCGGCCGCTCCATGACCCGGTCGACCTCGCGGTCACCACGCACCAGGCGCAGTCGGGAGACGGGGGTGCGGTCGTCGAGCAGGCCGGTGACGCCGACCTCGGCGAGGAGGTCGAGCACGTGGGGGGCGACTGCCGTCGCCGCAGGACTTGTCGCGGGGGAAGGAGGCGCGGTCGACGAGCAGCACCCGGAGAGTGGGGTCGGCGTGCAGGGCGCCGAGGGCGGTCGCGGCGCCGGCGGGTCCGGCGCCGACGACGACGAGGTCCCAGGGTCCGTCGGTGCCGGTCGTCATCCGGCCGCCACGAGCAGGACGACGTCGAGGAGCGCGAGCGCCATGGCGGCCTGGAAGGGCAACCGTCCTCGGCCGAGCACCGTCACCGCGAGCAGCACTGCAGCGAGGCCGAGGCCGACGAGGACGAAGGTCGACGGCGCTCCCGCTGGTCCTAGCCCGGCTGCGAGCGACGCGACACCGAGCAGGAAGGCGGCGAGCAGGCGCGAGCGCTGGGGCCCGAGCCGGTGGGGGAGCCCGCGGACGCCGGTGAGCGCGTCTTCGGCGAGGTCGGGCAGGGCGTTGAGGAGGTGGGCGCCGACGCCGAGGGTGGCGCCGGCGGCGAGGAGCCACCAGGGCGCGATCTCGGGGTCGTCGGCAGCGAGCGACACCACCGCCGGCAGCGAGCCGAACGCGACGGCATACGGCAACCAGGACCAGACGGTCGCCTTGAGCCCGAGGTTGTAGGCCTGACCCATCGCGACGACGAGTCCGAGGTGCACGAGCGCGGTGCGCCACCCGGCGGCCGCCGAGAGCACGACGCACGCGACGGCCGCGGTCGCGAGCGCACCCTGGGCGAGCCCTAGCGGCACCAGCCCGGAGGCGATCGGCTTGTCAGCGCGGCCGACGCTGCGGTCGCGGTCAGCGTCGATCAGGTCGTTGGCCCAGCCGATGGTGAGCTGGCCGGTGAAGACGGCGGCGACCACGATCACGACGGTGCCGGTGGTGAGGTCGCCGGCGATGGCCAGCAGGGCCGTGATCAGGGTGACCGCGACGGTGGGGCCGAAGTGGGCGGCGGCGAGGAGCCCGGCCACCACGGAGGTGATCGGCGCCGGCTCGAAGGTCGGCTGGGGCGTGCTCATCTCTGCCTCACCTCGAACTCACCGCGCACACCTCCGGTCGGACCTCTCATCGTCGCGGCGCTCCACTGAGCGGCGCCTCACCCCGATGGTGTCAGTCATCGCGCCGCCGCGCCCCCTACGGTTGAGGTGTGCCGACCTCTGAGCCCACCGTGACCCCCGACGCGACGCACGACGTGGTCGTCCTGCTCGACGACGACGCGACCCCGATCGGCACGGCTCCGCGGGCCACGCGTCCACAGCACCGAGACCCCGCTGCACCTGGCCTTCTCCTGCCACCTGGTCGACGACGACGGCCGGCTGCTGGTGACGCGCCGCGCGCTGAGCAAGAAGACCTGGCCCGGCGTGTGGACCAACTCCTTCTGCGGCCACCCGCGCCCCGGCGAGACCTTCGAGCAGGCCGTACGCCGCCACGCCGACCACGAGCTCGGCCTCGACGTCGAGGACATCGCCCCCGTGCTGCCGGACTTTCGCTACCGCGCGGTCGACGCGGCCGGGGTCGTGGAGAACGAGGTGTGCCCGGTGTTCACCGCCCGGCCGGCGGCCTCGCGTCGTACGCCGTCGCCCAACCCGGACGAGGTCGCCGAGCTGGTGTGGGTCGAGGTGGCCGACGTGCTCGCTGTCATCGAGCGGGCGCCGTGGGCGCTGAGCCCGTGGCTGGTGGCGCAGGTCGATGCATTGCGGTTGTTGACGCACTAGACGATGAGGGTCCAGGTGCCGGGCTCGGTCTCGACCCAGGTGCGGGTGCGTGCCGGTGGTGCGGTCGAGGTGTAGGTGTGGCCGGTGGGGGTGGTGGTCTCCACGGTGTGTTGCGGAGTGGGGCCGGGTCGGGGTCTGGCGGTCCAGCCGCGGGCTTGCTTGGCGTGGTTGCAGGCTTGGCAGAGGCCTTGGGTGTTGGTGGCCGTGGTGGGCCCCGATTCGTCGGCGGGTACGACGTGGTCGCTGTGGCGGACGGGGGCGTCACACCAAGGGCTGCGGCAGATGCGGTCGCGCAGGCGGAGGAACTTCGCCATGCCTTGCGGGACGAGGCGGCGTCGGGATTCCATCGCGACCAGGGCGCCGGTGTGGGCGTCGGCGTAGAGGCGGCGTAGCCACATGGAGCCGGCGGCGAGGTCGCGGGCGAGGTCGGCGGGGATGGGGCCGTAGCCCTCGATCCAGGCGCCGGTCTCGGACTGCCCGGTCAGGACGGTGTCGGGCAGGACGATGTTGACGGTGGCGCCGGGGTCGGGGTTCCCGGTGCCGTTGGGGCCGTCGGCACCGTTGGGGAGGGGCTCGCGGCCGGTGATGCGGTTGATGAGGGTGTCGGCCATGACCTGTCCGCGGGTGCGGGGGTCGCCGGTGCTGATGGCGGTGTCGGCTGCTGCTTTGAGGGCGGCGTAGACGGCGACGCCGTCCTTGACCGGGAGCAGGGCGGAGAGCTGGGACATCACGTCGGGGGCGGGGCGCAGGGTGACGCGGCGTTCTTTCTCTGCGCGGCGGCGTCGTTCGGCGACCGACGCGGGGTCGAGCTCTTGGGCGAGCTTGGCTACGGCTGCGGCGAGCTCGCCGTCGCCCATGGCTTCGAGGGCCTCGGCGTTGTGGGCGAGGCGCTCATCGACCTCGAGGCGTTGCTCGAGAGCCAGGCAGGCGGTCTCGCGGGCGATGAGGGTTGCTTTCCACTCGGTGATCCGGCCGGTGGAGAAGGCGGTCCAGGTGTGGGGGAGCTCGTCGCGCAGGATCTTGGCGAGGCCGAGGTGTTGTTGGCCCTTGTGGGGTGACTCGCGCCGCGCCAACGCGATCTGGGCGGCGATCCCGCGCCCGCGGCGTGCGGTCGGGACGCCGGCGTCGGCGGCCTTGGCCTCCTGGGACTCGGCGAAGTCGGCGCTCAGCGCGGCTTGGGCGGCTTCGGTGATGCACTTGAGCTCCTCGAGGCTGCGGAGCAGGTCGATCCGGTCGGCATCGGACAGGCGCGGTGAGGGGAGTTCCCGTACCTGAGCCTGGATGGATGCGACGTCGACCATGTGTTCGATTATAAGTGAATGCACCGACAAGGACGAGGCCCCGGACGCAATCTGTGGGGAACTCTTGGAGGAGTTCTTGGAGGGACGACACGCCTGGCCGCGCACTGGTGCTGAAGCCATCGCGACGCACTGATCTAGGTTTGTGAGATGACCGACCGCGTCTCCCTTGCCGACGTACTCACCCGCCTCCGCCAGTGCGAATGGATCGACCTGACGCACGCGTTCGGGCCCGGGATCCCTCACTACTTCGCCTTCCCCGACGAGGAGCGCGAGACGCTCTTCCACTTCGACGAGGGGGTCGGGTCGACGGGCACGGGCTTCCTGGCGCACCGCTTCACGCACATCGGCCAGTGGGGCACCCATGTCGACCCGCCCGCTCACTTCGCGCGAGGTGGCCGCTTCCTCGACGAGCTGCCGGTGACCGACATGATCCTGCCGCTGGTGGTCGTCGACGTACGCCCTCAGGTCGCGGCCGACGTCGACCACCTGGTCACCGTCGCCGACCTCGAGAAGCACGAGTCCGAGCACGGCCGGATCCCCGACGGCGCGTTCGTCGCGTTGCTCACCGGCTGGGCCGACCGCTGGCCCGACGGCGACGCGATGGCCAACCGGGACGAGGACGGTCTCGCGCACTACCCCGGCTGGGGAGTGGAGGCGCTGAAGTTCCTCGTCGAGGAGCGTGACGTCACCGCTGTCGGCCATGACACCACCGACACCGACCCGGGCGCCGTGGTGGGCGGCGGCTCAGCGCCGGCCGAGACGTACATCCTGAGCGCCGACAAGTGGCAGATCGAGATGCTCGCCGGCCTCGACCTGGTGCCGCCGACCGGCGCCCTCATCGTCGCGACCTGGCCGAAGCCGCAGGAGGGTTCCGGCTTTCCGGCGCGGGTGTTCGCGATCGTCGACCGGGATTGAGGGTCTCGCGGACTCCTCTCCGTGGCTGAGCGAGACCGCGGGCCCGGACGCGCGGTACGTTGCGCGGTGCCGCTCCGCGGTTCCAGGCCCTGACAGGAGACCTCATGACCCACGACCCGAGCCAGTCGAAGATCGTCCGGCCCTTCACCCGGCAGTCCACCGTGCTCGAACTGGCCTCGACTCTGCCCGGGCGCGCGTTCAAGGCGATGATCGTCCGCCAGCTCCCGCCGACAGCAACCGAGGAGGAACGTCAGGCGCTGGAGGACCTCACCGTCGGTCTCCCGCTGGAGACCCTGGTCGAGCTGTCCGAAGGCAAGCTCACCTGGGCGGTCGCCGATTCCGTCGTCGATCTGGCGAACGGCAAGCCGCACCGTCTGGTCCCCCGTGGTGTCGACGCGGGCAAGGGCGTCCTGAAGAAGGTCACGAGCACGGTTCGCCGCTCAACCGGCCATCGCGAGCACTGACTTCAGCGCCGTGACCATCGGCTCCTGCTCGAGGTAGGGCGCGTCGGTCAGCGCGTCGGGGACCGTGACGTAGACGGTCAGCACCCGGTCATCGCCGAGCAGCGTGGAGATCTCTGCGTCGACGTACTGTCCGTCGACGGTGCGGGTGTAGTCGGCTCGTTCGCCGATGCCCTTGATCGGCACCGACCCTTCCTCGTCATACAGGATGGCCATGTCCTCAGCGGTCAACGAGCGGTCGACCTGCTTGACGTAGACAGTGACCGCGTTGGGGTCGGAGCCGGTCTCGTGACCGGGGTAGGTGAAGTCGCAGCCGGCGCCGAAGTAGGCCACGTCGTTGACCTCGGTCGGAATCGGCTTCTTCTCGACGACCCCGGTCGGCGGCTCGCCGCGCAGCTCGCTGGCGACGGAGGTGAGCGCATCGCACAGGCTGTTGATGGTGATGACGTCGAGCGAGGGCACGGCGCCCGCCGGCTCGCTCACGAGCACCTCCGAGGGGGCCTCGCCTGGTTCCTGAGGCGGCTCGTCCGACGTCGATGGAGCGGCTGTGGCCTGAGCGTCGAGAGGTTCGCTGTCGTCGCCGCACCCTCCCGTGAGCGAAGCGGTCAGCACCAGCGCGGCGGCGAGGCGGGCAATGGTCATCCTGCAACGTAGTCCGCACGGGGCGCCATGTCGTGGCCCTCGGAGGAGATTTCACCCTGGGTCGTGCGAGGCTGCACCGTGACGTGGAACTCGGACCGACGCCTCGCGCTGCTGCTGCTGGCAGTCGCCACCGGCACCAACGTCCCCACCCCTCTGCTGCTGGTCTACCGCGAGCGGCTCGCCATGACCGACGCATCGGTGACCGCGCTCTTCGGCGTCTACGCCCTCGGCCTGATCCTCGCGCTGGCGGTCGCGGGTCGGGCGTCGGACCACTTCGGCCGACGCCGGGTCGTGCTGCCGGCCGCGATCGGTGCGGTGGCAACGTCCCTGCTGTTCGTCCTCGCCGCCGACAGTGAGCCCCTGCTGTTCTTCGTCCGGTTCCTCCAGGGTGCGGCCGCCGGCACGGTGTTCAGCGTGGGCAGCGCCTGGCTGGTCGAGACGGCCACCCGGCGGGGCAACCTCGCCGGACCGCGCTCGGCAGCGGTCGCGATGACCGCGGGCTTCGCCGTCGGGCCGGCCTACGCCGGTCTGATCGGCGAGTGGGGGCCGTGGCCGTTAGCCCTGCCTTATCTGATCCACGCCGCCCTCCTCGTGGCGGCGCTCGTGGCCTCCTGGTCGGTGGCGGAGTCGCTGATCCGTACGCCGCCGACCCCGGGGCTCGCACCGGTCGGCGCGTTCCGGCCGGGCGCGCGGCGCACCGCGCTGCTCGTCGTCGCCCCGCTCGCGGTGTGCGTCTACGCGTTCCCGGCGAGCACGATCGCCGCGGTGCCGGTGCTGGTCGGGTTCCCCTTCGCCCCGGTCGCGCTGACCGGCCTGATCGCCGGGCTCGCCCTGGGCTCGGGGGCCCTCGCTGCTCCGCTCCAGGGCAGGCTCGGGCCGCGCACCGCTCCCGTCGCGGCTGTCTGCGGACTGGTCGGCTTCGGCGGTACGGCGCTCGCCGCCGCCGTCCCGGCACTGCTGCTGCTGGTCATCCCGGCATCGGCGCTGCTCGGCGCCGGCGGCGGACTCGCCCTCGCCAGCGGGATGTCTCGCCTGCCGGCGCTGGCGAACCCCGGACGGCTGGGCACCGTGTCGTCCGGCTTCTACGTGACCGCCTACCTCGGCTTCGGCTTCCCGCTGATGATCACCACCCTCGCCGAGCGTGTGCCGGTGGCGCTGGTGCTTGCCGTGCTGGCGGCGCTGGCCGGCCTGCTCGCGGTGCAGCAGGAGCGGGCGAGGTTGTAGGTGTGGTCTCGACACCGGCTCGACCACCTGGGGCGAGGTCTCACCCTTGGGGTGGATCCCTGCGGCACTGCGGCGACGTACGGTCGAAGCATGTCGAACACGCATTCGAACGATGACCGCCACGCCACCCCCGACGAGACCAACCCTGATGCCACGATCGGCGCCGCTCCCGGTGACCCCGACGGCGGCAGCACCCTGGAGAAGGACCCCGAGACCTGGGTGACCGGGGACGAGCCGATGACCGGCGCCCAGCGCAGCTACCTCGACACCCTCGCCCGGGAGGCCGGCGAGACGCTGCGCGCCGACCTGACGAAGGCAGAGGCGTCGGAGGAGATCGACCGGCTGCAGTCGGGCTCCGACCGGGCCTGAGGCGGTCGTGGACGAAGCGAGGGTGCGGCTCGCGACCGAGCGCGAGCGCACGCAGAGCCGGCTCGCGACGCTCACCGACGACTACGCCGAGGTGGTCGCGGCCTCGCGCGACACCAACGCCGACGACGAGCACGACCCGGAGGGCGCGACCATCGCGTTCGAGCGATCGCAGGTGGGGGCGTTGGTTGCCGCAGCCCGCGAGCACCTCGACGAGATCGACGCCGCCGAGCAGCGCCTCGCCGACGGCACCTACGGCGAGTGCGAGGGCTGTGGCGAACCGATCACGCCCGAGCGGCTCGCGGTCAGGCCGACGGCGCGGCGCTGCGTGCGGTGCGCCGGGGCCACCGACCGCCGCCGTTGAAGAATAGGTTGGATCGATCCAACCTGACCTGCCCATCCCCAGCAGGCCCGGTGGTCGGTAGCGTGCCGCCCAAGCTGACCCGAAAGGCGTGACTTGCATGCTCGATGTGGACAAGGTTCTCGACGAGGCCGGACTGAAGAACCCCAAGGTCCGGGAGTACGTCACCTACTGGGCCGGCATCACCGAGCCCGACCGGATCGAGGTGGTCAACGCCTCCGACGACGCCCGGCTGGTGGCCGAGGCGCTCGAGGCCGGGGAGCTCCTCCCTGCCGGCGAGGGCCTCTACTACTCGCGCTCCTACTTCAAGGACACCGCGCGCTCCGAGGAGCGCACGATCGTGGCCACGCAGCAAGCCCGAGGACAAGGGCGTCTACAACAACTGGCGCGACGCCGCCGAGATGACGGCCAGCCAGCTCGAGCGGATGCGCGGGCAGTCGCAGCGGCAAGACGATGTACGTCGTCCCCTACCTGATGGCGCCCCCCGGCTCGCCCCTCGAGGCGTACGCCGCCGGCGTCGAGCTCACCGACAACCGCCCGGTCGTGCTCCACATGATCCGGATGGCCCGCGTCGGCGTCGCCCACGTCGACAACCTCGCCGACCCCAACACGTTCGTGCGCGCCGTCCACGTCACCGGCGACCTGCCCAACCTCGGCCAGGGCACCCCCGAGGACCAGCGCTACTTCGTGACCGTCGCCGACGAGCGCACGATCCTGCACTTCGGGTCGTCGTACGGCGGCAACGCGCTGCTGGGCAAGATCGCCCACGGCCTGCGCCAGGCCTGCTACGACGGCCGCGCGTCGGGCAAGTTCCTCGCCGAGCAGTTCATGCTCCTGGGGATCACCGACAAGGAGACCGGCAAGAAGTACCACGTCTGCGGCGGCTTCCCGAGCGCCTCGGGCAAGACCAACCTCGCGATGACGCTGGCCCCCGACGCCATGGGCGACCGCTACCACGTCGACTTCTACGGCGACGACATCGCCTGGCTGTGGGTCGGCGACGACGGCCAGCGTCTACGGGATGAACCCGGAGAACGGCGTCTTCGGCGTCGCCAAGGACACCAACGAGCTGACCAACCCCACCGCGCTGGACTCCATCCACCGACGGCAGCGGCGCGATCTTCACCAACGTCGCCTACAACCCCACGACCCAGGAGGTCTGGTGGGAGGGCAAGACGAAGGAGCCCCCCGCCGACGTCACCGGCTGGGAGGACTGGAAGGGCGAGAAGATCGCCGACCGCGAGCCCGGCGACGACTCGCCGTGGGCCCACCCCAACAGCCGCTTCACCACGACGCTGGCCAACGTGCCCAACGTCGCCGACGACTTCGAGGACCCCGCCGGCGTCCCGATCGACGCGATCATCTTCGGTGGCCGCACCCGCGACCGCGAGCCGCTGGTGCGCGCGATCACCGACCTCGCCGAGGGCGTCTACGACGGCCTGACGCTCGGCGCCGAGGCGACCTTCGCCGCCGACGGCCTCGACGGCCAGCTGCGCTACGACCCGATGTCGATGCGGCCGTTCATGGCCTACGGCGAGGGCGACTACGCCGCGCACTGGCTGAAGATCATCGGCGCCGCCACCGAGCAGCCGATCTTCGCCCACGTCAACTGGTTCCAGAAGGACCCTCCGAGGGCGGCGACAACACTTCCTGTGGCCCGGCTACCGCGAGAACCTCCGCGCCCTGCTCTGGCTCGTCCAGTACAAGGCCGGCGAGGTCGACCGGTCGCCAGACCCCGGTCGGCGTCATCCCGACCGAGGAGGAGCTCGACCTCGACGGGCTCGACGATGCCGGCCGAGGACCTCGCACCGGATCCTCGACATCGACGTCGAGCGCTGGCGCCAGGAGATGGGCTTCCGCGAGGAGCACCTCAAGCAGTTCGACGGCCTGCCCGAGGAGATCTGGGAGGCGCACCGCCGCGTCGCCCAGGCGCTCGACGACGCCTAGAGCCACGAGCACCGGCAGGTCCCCGCGGCGACGCCGGCGAGCGCAGGTCGGCGGCGTTGCCGTGCCGGTTGATCGACGGTGTCCGGCGACGATATCAGGACATCTCGTCCTCGAGTGCGACCCCACTGGATTGCCGGTCCGAAAGGGTTCAGGATGCTCCCAGCGCCATCGCGGCGCAGGCGGCCCGGCCGTCTGTCATGAGGGAGACACCTTGTCCTCGAACCCCCTGCAGGTCGGCGCCGCCTCCGCGCCCTCGGCCTGGTCACGGCGCAAGCATGGCCGTGGCTTTCACCGGGCGCTGGTCGCGTCGAGCCCCACGGCGAGCGCGGCCCCGGCCAAGCCGAGCCGCGGCTGAGCGCCAGCGATCCCCGGTCCGGCGCCAGGCGCAAGACCTACGACGCCGGTCGCTACGTCGTCGTGCTCAAGGCCCCCGCGGCGTCCGTACGACGGCAGCAACAGGGCTTCGCGGCGACCCGCGCGACCGGCCGCGCGCCGTTCCGCGCCGACTCGCCAGGCCGTGCGGGCCTACACGCGCCCACCTGCGCAGACCCAGCAGAGCTCGCTGGCCACGCTCGGTCGGCGTCAACGCGTCAGCGGCACTACACGATCGCGCTCAACGGCTTCGCCGCCGAGCTGAGCGCCGACCAGGCGACCAAGCTCGCCGGCGACAAGTCGCGTGCTGCTGCTGCAGAAGGACAGCGCTGCGCAAGCAGGACACCTGGCAGACACCCCGAAGTTCCTCGGCCTCGACGGCTCGACCGGCGCGTGGGCCAAGCAGGTCGGCGGCCGCGACAAGGCCGGCGACGGCATCGTCGTCGGTGACATCGACTCCGGCTTCTGGCCGTCGGCAGGTCCTTCAGCGGCACCAAGCTGAGCACCACGCCCAACGGCAAGTGGGACATCACCATGGACGCCGCGGGCAACACCCGCATGGAGAAGGTCGACGGCAGCCTGTTCCGCGGCAAGTGCGAGGCCGGCCAGGCCTTCGTCATCGGCAACTGCAACTCCAAGATCATCGGCGCGCGCTACTACCCCGACGCCTACCTCGCCCAGACCGACCCGGCCGACCGTCCCGACTCGGAGTACATCTCCCCGCGTGACGGCTCGGGCCACGGCTCCCACACCGCCAGCACCGCCGCCGGCACTTCACCGGCCCGGTCACCGTCGAGGGCCGCACGTTCGGCAACGTCTCCGGCATGGCCCCGGCCGCCAAGCTCGCGATCTACAAGGTCTGCTTCGAGAACGTCGACCCGGACACTGAGCGGCTGCGCCACCTCGGCGAGCCTCGCGGCCATCGACGACGCCGTCGCCGACGGCGTCGACGTCATCAACTACTCGATCTCCGGCGCGCCAGGACACGGTCATCGACTCGGTCGAGCTCGCCTTCGAGGGTGCGGCCGAGGCCGGCGTCTTCGTCTCCGCCTCCGCCGGCAACAGCGGCCCGACCGCCTCGACCGTCGCCCACAACAGCCCGTGGCTGACCACCGTCGCCGCCGGCACGCACGTCAACTTCGAGGACACCATCGTGCTCGGCGACGGCACGCAAGATCGTCGGCGCCTCGATCACCGGCACGCCCGGTCGCGCGCACGCCGATCGTCTACCGCCGAGGCCAGCGTCGTCGCCGGCGGCGACGCCGCCGACGCCGAGCATCTGCGGTCCCGACACCCTCGACCCGGCGAAGGTCACCGGCAAGATCGTGGTCTGCTACCGCGGCGTCTACGACCGCGTCGCCAAGAGCGCCGAGGTCGAGCGGGCCGGCGGCGTGGCCATGATCCTGGTCAACCCGACGCCCAACAGCCTCGACGCCGACTTCCACGCGGTGCCGACGATCCACATCTCCGACACCGACGGTGCCGAGCTCGCCGACTACCTGGCACGGCCACCGCCGCCCGACGGCGCTGTTCTCGCTGGGCAACACGACCGGCACCGACGACGCCGCTGCCGCAGGTCGCCGGCTTCTCCTCGCGCGGTCCGGCCCTGGCCAACGACGGTGACCTGCTCAAGCCCGACATCACCGCCCCGGGCCAGAGCGTGCTCGCCGCGGTCGCGCCGCCGTCCAACCAGGGCCGTCGCTTCGACCTCTACTCCGGCACGTCGATGTCCGCGCCGCACATCACCGGCCTCGCGGCGTTCATGCTCGGCGAGAACCCGACCTGGACGCCGATGGAGATCAAGTCGGCGATGATGACGTCGGCCTCGCAAGATGAAGAACGCCGCACGGCAACCCAGCACCGACGTGTTCGCCACCGGCGCCGGCCAGGTCGCACCCGAAGAAGTTCTTCGACCCGGGCCTGTTCGTCACCGCCACCGCGCGCGACTGGCGCGGCTTCATCGCCGGCCAGGGCCTCGACACCGGCGTGCCGGCCCGTCGAGGCCAGCGAGCTCAACATCCCGTCGTTCGCCGACGGTGCCGTCGCCGGCGCGACCACGCTGACCCGCACGTTCCGCGCCTCGCGCGCGGGCACGTGGACGCCGAAGCTACTACCTGCCGGGCTTCACGGTCACCGCGTCGGTCCCGGCGGTCGTCGCCAAGCGGGCCAACGACCTGATCGAGGTCACGCTTCACCTTCACCCGCACCACGGCCCCGCTCGACGCCTACGCCAAGGGCGCCATCACCCTGGCCGGGCCCGACCGAGGTCCGGATGCCGGTCGCGATGACGCCCGGTGCTCGGTCGCCGTCCCGACCTACGGTCACCGGCGACGGGCGCCACCGGCTCGGTCGACGTCCCGGTCACCGCCGGCGACACCGGCAGCGGTCGACATCACGGCGACCGGCCTCGCGGCGCGGACCCGGACAGCTACGAGGACGCCATCGCGGTCGGCGACTACTTCTACGACTGCTGCGAGCGCCAGTCCCGGCGAGACCAAGACGGCGGTCTTCGACGTCGACGCCGCCGACGACACGGCCGACCTCGACCTGACGGTCTACGGCGCCACCGCCTGCGACCTCGACGCGATCGACGGCGATCGCCGGCAAGTCGGCGACCGGCTCGGCCGACGAGCGGGTCATCATCGACCGACCCCGACTCCCCGGTCTACATCACCGAGGTCGCCGGCTACGCCGCCGGCGACCAGGGCGACCCGATCGCGTTCACCAACGCCTTCTACGACATCGGCGGCTCCGCCGACCTGGGCGACCTCACCGTCACCCCCGACCCGCTGCCGGTCGTCCAGGGCGAGGAGACGTCGTACGACGCGTCCTGGACGGGCTCGACCCGGGCCGCTACCTCGGCCTGATCGGGTACGCGGGCTCGTCGGCCACGACGCTGCTCGAGGTCGAACGCCGCCCCGTAGCGGTGCTCAGCTCCACCAGCAGCACCGAATCACCAGCGGCACCCGGGCTCCGGCCGGGTGCCGCTGGCGTGCGTGCGGGTACTCGCGGATACTGCTCGTGCGCGCCGTCCTCGTCACCGCCTTCGCCCGTCCGCCCGAGGTGGTCGAGGTGCCGAGCCGGTCTGTCCGGCCGACGGGGTGGTGGTCGCGGTCGAGGCGACCGGGCTGTGCCGCAGCGACTGGCACGGCTGGATGGGCCACGACGACGGCATCGCGCTGCCGCACGTGCCCGGCCACGAGCTGGCCGGTCGGATCGTCGAGGTCGGCGTCGACGTACGCCGCTGGGCGGTCGGCGACCGGGTGACACGCCGTTCGTGCTGGCGTGCGGGGCGTGCGCCCGTGCGGGCGCGGCGACGGCCAGGTGTGCGAGCGGCAGCTGCAGCCGGGCTTCACCCAGTGGGGCTCGTTCGCCGAGCGCGTCGCGCTGCCGCGCGCCGACGTCAACCTGGTCGCCGTGCCGGACGCCGTCGACTCGACGTCGCCGCCGGGCTGGGCTGCCGGTTCGCGACCGCCTACCGCGCCGTGGCGCACGTCGCGCGGGTGCTCCCGGCGAGACCGTCGTCGGTGCACGGCTGCGGCGGCGTCGGCCTGGCCGCGGTGATGGTGGCCGTCGCGCGGGGCGCCCACGTGGTGGCCGTCGACCCGTCGCCCGAGTCCCTGGCCCTCGCCGTCGGCGCTCGGGGCGACGACCGGAGCCGGTCGGGATCGCCGACGTCTCCCTCGACTGCTTCGGCAGCGCGGCGACGCTCGCGGCCTCGATCGCCTGCCTGCGGCCGCGGGGGCGTCACGTGCAGGTGGGGCTGCTCGGCGGTGCCGACGCGCGTCCGGCGGTCGACATGGGCCGCGTCGTCGGCTCGGAGCTGCAGCTGCTCGGCAGCCACGGCATGGCCGCAGCCGACTACCCCGAGCTGCTCGCGCTCGTCGCCGACGGCACCCTCGACCCGGGCCGGTTGCTGCGCGACCGGATCGGGCTGGAGGCGGCCGCTGAGCGGCTGGCCGGGCTGGGCGAGCCCGGGGCGGGCGCCGGTGGTGTGACCGTCGTACGCCCTGGTGCGGTGACCTGGGGGGCCTTTCACCCCTGGGTGCGGAATCCCAGGCGGTCCTTCACGGTTCAACCAACCATGCGAACCGTGACCGCCTATGCCACCCCGTCCGCCAAGGCTCCCTTCGAGAAGACCACGATCGAGCGCCGCGACCTCGGCCCGCGCGACGTGCTCATCAAGATCCACTTCGCCGGGATCTGCCACTCCGACATCCACACCGGCCGCAACGAGTGGGGCGAGGCCAACTTCCCGTTCGTGCCCGGCCACGAGATCGCCGGCATCGTCGAGGAGGTCGGCTCCGACGTCGACAAGTACGCCGTCGGCGACCGGGTCGGCGTCGGCTGCATGGTCGACTCGTGCCGCGAGTGCGAGCACTGCCTCGCCGGCCAGGAGCAGTACTGCCTCAAGGGCATGACCGGCACCTACGGCTCGATCGGCCAGGACGGCCGGCCCACCGACGGCGGCTACAGCAGCCACATCGTCGTCGACCAGGACTACGTCTCGGCATCCCCGAGGGCATCGAGCTCGACGCGGCCGCGCCGCTGCTGTGCGCCGGCATCACCGTCTACTCGCCGCTCCACCACTGGGGCGCCGGCCCCGGCAAGCAGGTCGCCGTCGTCGGCATGGGCGGCCTCGGCCACATGGGCGTCAAGATCGCGCACGCGATGGGCGCCGAGGTCACCGTGCTCTCGCAGAGCCTGTCGAAGCAGGAGGACGGCAAGAGGTTCGGCGCCGACCACTACTACGCGACGACCGACACGGAGACCTTCAAGGAGCTCGCCGGCACGTTCGACCTGATCATCAACACCGTGTCGGCCACGCTGCCGATGGGCCGCTTCCTGTCGCTGCTCGCGCTCGACGGCACCATGGTCAGCGTCGGCGCGCCGTCCGAGCCGCTCGAGGTGCCGGCGTTCGCCCTCATCGGCGCGCGCCGCAGCTGGGCCGGCTCGACCATCGGCGGCATCGCCGAGACCCAGGAGATGCTCGACTTCTGCGCCGAGCACGGCATCGGCGCCGAGATCGAGCTGATCTCGGCGACGACCGGCAGCAGATCGACGCCGCCTGGGACCGGGTCGTCGACTCCGACGTGCGCTACCGCTTCGTCATCGACACCGCGTCGTTCGCCTGACCCGGCCGACCGCCCGGCTCAGTTGAGCCGCGCCGGCAGCACGCCGTAGCCCCGCAGGATGCGGGTGCTGCGGCGTTCTGCTCCGGGCAGCACGCGCAGGTCGGGGAACGCGTCGAAGATCGCGCGCAGGCCGACCTCGCCCTCCATCCGGGCCAGCGCGGCGCCCAGGCAGTAGTGCCGCCCGGCGGAGAACGACACGTGCTGGTCGGCGTTGGCGCGTGCGACGTCGAAGGTGTGCGGGGTCGGCGAAGACCTCGGGGTCGCGGTTGGCGCCGGCGAGCAGCGTCGTCACGACCGCGCCGCGCCGGCACGTGGTGCCCGCCGAACGTCGGTGTCGCGCACGACGTGCGGCCGGTGAGCAGCACCGGCGGGTCGAAGCGGAGCACCTCGTCGACGGCGTTGGGCCACAGCGTCGGGCTCCTCGGCGCAGGCGCGAGCTGGGCCGGGTGCTCGTGCAGCAGCGCGATGCCGTTGCCGAGCAGGTTGACGGTGGTCTCGAAGCCGGCCGCCAGCACCAGACCCGCGGTGGACTTGAGCTCGCGCGTCGGTGAGGCCGGTGCCCTCGTCGTCGCGCGCGGCGACGAGCTGGCTGAGCAGGTCGTCGCCGGGGTTGCGGCGTACGTCGTCGAGGTGGTCGGCGAGCCAGTCGTCGAACTCGCTCAGGGCCTGCTCCACCTCGCGGAACTGCCCCACGTGAGGCCGAGGTCGAGGCTGGGCGCGGCGGCCGAGCCGAAGCGCAGCACCCGGTCGTGGTGCTCGGCCGGCACGCCGAGGATCTCGGCGATGACGGTGACCGGCAGCAGGGCGCAGTAGCGGGTGATCAGGTCGACCGGCTCGTCGCCGGCTCTCGCGCAGCTCGGCGATCAGGCCGGCCGCGATCTCCTCGGTGCGCGCCGCGCAGCCGCTCGACCGCCTTGACGCTGAAGACCCGGGTGACGAGCTTGCGGTAGCGGGTGTGGTCGGGCGGCTCGGTGACGAGCAGCGACGGCGGGGTCAGCGGGCCGAGCGGCGAGCCCTGCCCAGGCCCAGCGGGCGAGGCCGCTCAGCGGCCCGTCGGGCCCGAACTCGACGCCGGCCTTCACGTCGGCACTGGTCAGCACCTCGCGCACCATCGGCTGCGAGGCGGTCACGAACGCGAAGCGCGAACGGTGCATCGTGCCGCTCGCCCGCACCTCGTCGAAGAGGTCGACCGGCGCGTCCGGGCGGCTCATCGTCGCCATGATCAGCCGGCCGTGCAGGTCGCCGCGGCGGGCCGAGCCGGAGATCGCGGCGCGGGGCAGCGCATGGCCGAGCCCCCACCTCACGGCCTGGGCGGTGCCGGTCTCGAGACGCTCGCGCACACTCATGGATCCAGTGTGCCGGGCGGAGGGTGGTGCACGACACGAGGTCGTGCGATGAGACTTGCCCGCAGCACGTCGCGCATTGAGTAACGTGCCCGCAACCCACACGCGTGCCGAGGGAGGGGTGGACCGCCGTGACCGACGTGACCGACCTGCCTGCGGCGAGCGGCGACCAGCACGTCGTGCCGGTCTTCTTCCTCTCCGACTCGACCGGCATCAGCGCCGAGACGATGGGCAACGCGCTGCTGATCCAGTTCCCCGACCAGGTCTTCGAGCGCACCGTCGATCCCGTTCATCTCGACGATCGAGGACGCGCGGCGCGTGGTCGAGATCCTCGACGAGGCGATGGACGGCCCGGTCACGCCGCTGGCCTTCACGACCGCGGCCGAGGACGGCATCCGCGCCGAGCTCGGCAAGACCCGGGCGCCGCTCATCGACTTCTTCGACCTGCACATGAGCCGCGTCGAGTCGATCCTCGGCCAGCGCGGCGTGCGCGAGGCCGCCCGACTCCACGGCGTCGGCGACATCAAGCGCTACAACTCGCGGATGGCGGCCGTCGAGTTCACCATCGAGCACGACGACGGGCAGAGCCTGCGGGCGCTCGAGAAGGCCGACGTGATCCTGCTGGCGCCGTCGCGCTGCGGCAAGACGCCGACCTCGATGTACCTCGCGCTGCAGCACGGGCTGTTCGTCGCCAACTACCCGCTCATCGAGGAGGACCTCGAGTCCAACGACCTGCCGCGGCCGGTCATGGACCTGCGCGAGCGGTGCTTCGGCATCACCACCACCGTCGAGCGGCTCAGCCGGGTGCGCAACGAGCGCCGCCCGGGGTCGTCGTACGCCGAGCCGGCGCAGTGCCGCTGGGAGCTGCGCCGCGCCGACCGAGATCTTCGCGTCGCACCGCATCCCGGTCATCGACTCCTCGGCCAAGTCGGTCGAGGAGATGGCCACCCTGATCCTCCAGACGTTGAAGAAGAACGGCGGCATCCTGAGCCGGCAGCGCAGCAAGGCCCGGGACCTTCCACCGGTGGCGCCCGCCACCAACAGCGAATCGCGAGGCGAGACATCATGAGTGAGCACACCAACGTCCGGTGGTTCTCCGAGCTCGGGCTCGCCGACCTCGAGGAGGTCGGCGGCAAGAACGCCTCGCTCGGCGAGATGGTCTCGCACCTCAGCGGGCTCGGCGTGCGCGTGCCCGACGGCTTCGCGACGACTCGTCGGCGTTCCACCGCTTCATCGGCGACACCGGCCTCGCCGAGCGGATCGCCGGGCTGCTCGACGGCCTCGACACCGACGACGTACGCCGCCTCGCCGAGGTCGGCAACGAGATCCGCACGGCGGTCATCGAGGTCGGAGTTCCCGGCCGACCTCGAGGCCGACATCCGCGCGGCCTACGAGCAGCTCGCGGGCGAGTCGCGGCGAGGAGGCGTCGTTCGCGGTGCGCTCGTCGGCGACCGCCGAGGACCTGCCCGACGCGTCGTTCGCCGGCCAGCAGGAGACCTTCCTCAACGTGCGCGGCATCGACGCGGTGCTGCTCGCCGATCCGCGAGGTCTATCGCCTCGCTCTACAACGACCGCGCGATCGCCTACCGCGTGCACCACGGCTTCGCGCACGCCGACGTCGGGCTGTCGGCCGGCGTGCAGAAGATGGTGCGCTCCGACATCGGCTCCTCCGGCGTGATGTTCACGATGGACACCGAGTCGGGCTTCGAGGACGCCGTCTTCGTGACGTCGGCCTGGGGCCTCGGCGAGGGCGTCGTGCAGGGCGCGGTCAACCCCGACGAGTTCTACGTCTACAAGCCCGCGCTGCGCGCCAAGCGCCCGGCGATCCTCAAGCGCGGCGTCGGCGGCAAGGCCACCAAGATGGTCTACACCGACGACGCGACCGTGGGTCGCACGACCGAGTTCGTGCCGGTGGATGCAGCGGAGTCGCGGATGCTGTCGCTGACCGACGACGAGGTCGAGG
>CAVXGJ010000019.1:0-102083 GCA_963761285.1 uncultured Actinomycetota bacterium
GAGAGTCCCCTGGGGTGGTGGGGTTTGAGGACCGGCGTGGCGGCGTGAAGTAGGCGGCCATCGGCGAGATCTTCGGTGTGAAACGACCAAGTCACTCACTGAAGGAGCCCCACCGATGGCCTTGCCCCAGTCTGCCCTGTCCGAGCTGCTCGAGGCGTTCCGCACCGGCGACGGTGTCGACATGATCCGCGAATCAGTCCGCACCGTCTTGCAGGAGCTCGTCGAGTTCGAAGCCGCCAGCGCCATCGGCGCACAGCGCTACGAACGCACCGACGAGCGCCTCACTGAACGCAACGGCACCCGCCCCAAGCTGCTGACCACCAAGGCCGGCGATATCGAGATCAAGATCCCCAAGCTGAGGAAGGGCTCGTTCTTCCCCTCGATCCTCGAGCCGCGCCGCAGGATCGACCAGGCGCTGTACGCGGTCGTGATGGAGTCCTACGTCCACGGCGTCTCCACGCGCAGCGTCGATGACCTCGTCGTCGCCCTCGGTGCCGACTCGGGGATCTCCAAGTCCGAGGTCTCGAGGATCTGCGAGGGCCTCGACGAGACCGTCGGGGCGTTCCGGACCCGGCCCCTGGACCACACCGCCTTCCCCTACGTCTACCTCGATGCGACCTACCTGCATGTGCGCAACAAGCCCGGCAAGGGCGGCCAGGTCGTCTCGATGGCCGTCGTGGTCGCCACCGGCATCGCCGCCGACGGCACCCGCGAAGTGCTCGGGCTCGATGTCGGTGACAGCGAGGACGAGACGTTCTGGCGCGCGTTCATGCTCAGCCTCAAGCAACGCGGCCTGGCCGGGGTGCGGCTGGTGATCTCGGACCAGCACTCCGGCCTGGTGGCGGCGTTGAAGCGGTCCTTCCAAGGCTCAGCCCACCAACGGTGCCGCGTCCACTTCGCCCGCAACCTGCTCGCCCACGTCCCGAAGTCGCACGCCGACATGGTCGCCGCGGTGTTCCGAACGATCTTCGCCCAACCCGACCCCGAAGCCGTCAACGCATCCTGGGACGAGGTCCGTGAGCAGCTCGCCGCGTCGTTCCCGAAAGTCGGGCCCGTCATGGACGCCGCCAAGACAGAGGTGTTGGCCTTCACCGGGTTCCCGAAAGCTCACTGGCGCAAGATCTGGTCGACCAACCCCCTCGAGCGGGTCAACAAGGAGATCAAGCGCCGCTCCCGGGTGGTCGGGATCTTCCCCAACGCCGCCGCCGTGATCAGACTCGTCGGCGCCGTGCTGATCGACATGCACGACGAATGGATCGCCAGCGATCGGCGCTACCTCTCAGAGGAGTCCATGGCCTTCCTCAACGACACCATGGATACTGATCACGCCGCCATCGAGAGCGGCGCGTAGGGCACCGAGGAACACCTCAAAGCCCACCACCCCGCGGGGCTCTGTCCGGCGCGATCCGGTTGTCCCGAAAGCCGAACGGCATTCGGGGCATCGACAGCCCCAAGAGTGGCCGACCTTGCGCGGCAATCGACCAGCATTCAGTCCGCAAAAAGTCCGCAAGAAGTTCAGTCGGTGCCGAGAACAGCCATCAACGACAATCAGTCAAGAAACAGCGTTTGTGCAGGTCAGAGCCTATTTCCAGCACGCTCCAACACGGTTCAACATCGACCAAAAGTCGTCGGGATGCTTCCCCTGGTACTACTGAGTCCGGGGCGTTTGCCCAGGTCAGAGCCATGCCAAGGCCCACCGGCGAGGAACTGGCGATCTTTGCGACTGCGGATGCCAAGCGGCGACCCGGCTACTGGCGTGAGCGAGTCAGGCCCCGACGGGTCCGTGCCGGACACTGGTATTACTGGGTCGGCACCGGTCAGCGGGCCAGGTCGTTGCGCTTGACCCACCCGTAGGCAGCGGTCGCGACGAAGAACACAGCTCCGATGACCACCAGCCAGAACAGGCCTTTGAGCACTGCCCCGAGGATGATCAGGACGAGCCAGACGATCAGCAACAAGCCCACGATCTTCAGCACTTCGTGCTCCCTCGGTCGGATGCCTGAAGATATCAGCGCAGGACGACCGCATCGACCGTCCGAGCCGGCCCGCGCCGAGCACGGGCGCTGCTGGTCGTCGCTAGGGTGATCACCGTGACCGACGCCCTGCCCCCGTGCCCCGGCTGCTCGAGTGAGTACACCTACGAGATGGGCGCCCTGCTTGTCTGCCCGGAGTGTGCGCACGAGTGGGAAGCGGCAACCGCCGACGAGGAGGCGGAATCCGTCATCAGGGACGCCGTCGGCAACGTCCTGGCTGACGGCGACACGGTGATCGTGACCAAGAGCCTCAAGGTCAAGGGCAACCCGACGCAGATCAAGGTCGGCACGAAGGTCCGCAACATCCGCCTGGTCGACGGAGTGGGCGACCACGACATCGACTGCAAGGTGGACGGGTTCGGGGCGATGCAGCTCAAGTCCTCGGTGGTCAAGAAGGCCTGACCGGGAGCTGCTAGGCCTCCAGGCGACCGCAGCTCGTCACGCAGTGCGGTCGGCACCGGCCTTCTCGCTCGCGTACAGGCGGAAGAGCAGGTATGCCGCGAGGGCGCCGAGCAGGTGCCACACGGCGTGGCCCTGGAGCAGTGAGTCCGGGTCGCACCAGCCGTGCTGCGACAGGTTCCAGATGACGAAGGCGACCACCATCGACGTGAGCGCGGCGCCGCCGAATCGCAGGTCGGTCCGCGCAGGGCCGCCGCGCCACAGCAGCACCTCCACGACCACGGCGACCACGAGCAGCAGTGCGAAGGCGACGTTGCCGGCGAAGTGCACCACCGGGATGTCCCGGTCGTAGAGCCCGACCAGCTCACAGGCGACGACCAGCGCGGCGAACGTCCACCAGAAGGACGTCGAGCCGCCCCGGCGCCGGCGGGTCACGGCGTACGCCGCGGCGAAGGAGGCCACGAGGTACATCGAGGTCACGTCGAGCAGTCCGCCCAGCGACGACTGGGTCGCGTGCATGGCGGCACTCGCCGGGCCGAGCAGCACCACGAGGCAGCCGTAGCCGGCCGCGAGCCCGGAATAGCGAGGCAACGTGTCGCCGAGACGGTCGGGGCGCCGCGCGTGCCAGCCGATCGCCAGGCCGGCGACCACGAACCCGAGGTTGGAGAGCGCGTTGGCGGGCTGCTTGAGCCACCCGTCGCGCGCCGCCTCGCAGTACTCCGCGCCGCGGCCGACGTCGTCGCCGAGCCATCCGAGACGCACCGCCAGGGCGAGCAGGCCGATCGACAGGGCCGCCGTCACGAGGGTCGCGACGAAGGGGACGCGGTCACGGGTGGCGCTCACGAGGTGAACCTAGCCCTGGTCGCTGTTCTCGTATGCCGCCAGGAAAGTGGCGACCGCGTTCTCGACGTGAGCCTGCTGCTCGGGAGGCGCGGGTGCAACCTCGTCTCCGAGGAACATCACAGCGTTGGTGGGCCCGCCCATCACCAGCCAGTTCAGCTGCTCAGCGGCCCTGGCCGGGTCGGGGACTCGCACCCACCCACGCGCGTCGAGCTCGCGCAACAGCACCTCGATCGTGGAGACCGCGCGACGCGGTCCCTGCTCGAACACGGCGCGCGCCAGGTCCGGGAAACGGGGCACCTCGCTGATCACCAAGCGGCGGAGCTGCACGAGTCGGGGAGACAGCACCACCGCGAGCTGGTGGCCGAGCAACCGCTCCAGGGTCGTCGCCATGTCGGCGCGATCCTCCGGGACGGATGATTCCGCCAGGACGCTGTCGCCGGCGGCTCGCGTCATCGCTGTGACCAGCTCGACGAAGAGCTGGTCCTTGGTGCCGAAGTGGGCGTAGACGGTCTGCTTGGACACCTGCGCCATCTCGGCGACCTCGTCCATGGTGACGCTGTCGTACCGGGCGGCGAGAAAGGCCTCTTCGGCGGCAGCGAGGATCGCACGGCGCTTGGCCACCGAGGACGGCCGCAGGGTGCTCGGCGCTTGACTCTCCACACCGGCCAGTCTACTTTCTTGAGATCAGACTCACCAGTCCAGAAACTACCGGAGGGCCGTGCCATGAGAAGTCGCTCGGGTTTCGACACCACCACTTCCGCTGACGGCACCACGCTGGCCTACGAGATCCGTGGCGACGGACAGCCGCTCGTGTACGTGACCGGTGCCATCTGTCACCGCACCTTCGGGCCGGTCCGTTCGGGTGCGAAGGTGCTGGGCGGTGCCTTCCGCGTCTTGTCCTACGACCGGCGCGGCCGCGGCGACTCCGGTGGCAGCGGCCAGTGGTCGGTGGATCGCGAGGTGGAGGACATCTCTGCGTTGATCGACGAGCTGGGTGGCAGCGCTGTGCTCTACGGGCACTCCTCCGGGGCGGTGCTCGCGCTGCATGCGGCCCATCGCCTGCCCGACCGTGTGCAGCGCGTCGTGCTCTACGACGCGTCATGGGTGGTCGACGACGCCGAGGCTGCGACGTACGCCGATCTGCGCGCCGAGGTGGACCGGCTGCTGGTCGATGGCAAGCCGGGACGCGCCCTCCAGCGCTTCCTCGTCGGGATCGGCATGCCGCGGGTCTTCGCCAGGTTGCTGCCGGTCATGCCGGGCTGGCGCCGGATGCGAGCGCTGGCCCCCACCCTGCGCCACGACATGGACCTGACCGCACAACCGCCGCCGTTGGAGGTCGCCGCCGAGATCACCGTCCCCGTGCACGTCATGGTCGGGGAGCGCAGTCCCGCCGAGCTCCACCGAGTGGCGAGCGCGGTGGCCGCAGCGATCCCCGGAGCCACCCACGAGGTGCTCGCGGGCCAGGACCACATGGTCTCCGAGAAGGTGTTGCTGCCCAGCCTGGTCCGGGCGCTGGACCCTCACCCGGTGCTCTGACGCAGCGGTAGGCGATCCGGGGCGGAGCGATCAGGCGAGGAAGCCGGCGATCCGCTCGTGGTAGCCCGGCGGTTGCAGGAGGAAGGAGTCGTGGCCGAAAGGCGAAACCAGCTCGGCGAGGTCGACCTCCACGCCGAGAGCCGTCAGCTGCGCGGCCATCGCTGCCGACTGCTCGGAGTCGAAGCGCCAGTCGGAGTCGAACGACGTGACCTGGAAGCGGGTGCAGGTCTGACGAAGCGCCGCGGCCGTGCCCGGGTCGGCGAACGGGTCGAAGTAGTCGAGCAGCCGGGTGAGGTAGAGGTAGGACAGGGCATCGAACCGGTCGAGGAAGACCTTGCCCTGGTGCTGGAGGTAGTGCTCGACCTCGAAGTCCGGACCGAGCGTCCAGTCGTCGCCCTGCGACGTGCGGCGGCGCCCGAACTTCGCCTCGAGCGACGGTCCGGAGACGTAGTTGATGTGGGCCATCATCCGGGCGACCTTCTGCCCCCTCCACGGGAAGACGCCCTGCTCGACGTAGCGACCGTTGCAGAAGTCGGGGTCGGACATGATCGCCTCGCGGCCCACCGCGGAGAAGGCGATGTTCTCCGGGGTCAGACGCGACGAGGCGGCCACCACGACGGCCCGGTCGATCATGCTCGGGTGGTCGATCGCCCACTGGAGCACCTGCATCCCACCCAGCGAGCCACCGACGGCGGCGTACAGCCTCTCGACCCCGAGGTGGGCAGTCAGGCGGCGGTGCATCTCGACGAGGTCCGACATGTGCAGCAGCGGGAAGTCCAGGCAGTACGGCGCCCCGGTGGCAGGGTCGGTCGAGAGCGGACCGGTGGTGCCGGAGCACCCGCCGAGCAGGTTGGCCGAGATCACGAAGAACCGGTCGGTGTCGACCGGCCTGCCCGGCCCGATCAGGTTGTCCCACCAGCCGCGCTTCTTCGAGCCGAGGTGGAGCCCGGCGGCGTGGGCGTCGCCGGTGAGGGCGTGGCACACGAAGACGGCGTTGTCGCGGGTCGGCGACAGCACGCCGTAGGTCTCGTAGACGACCTCGACGTGGTCGAGTCGACCTCCGCCGCGTAGGTGCAGCGGGTGGTCCTGGGTGGCCAGGACCACCCGCTGCGACTCGACGTAACCGAGGGTGCCGGCGTGGCTCACGCCATCACCTACTGGCCTCCAGCGCCTGAGTCACGTCGGCGATGATGTCGTCGACGTGCTCGATGCCGATCGAGAGCCGCACCATGTCCTCGGGCACGCCGGCCGCCGCGAGCTCGTCGGGCGTGAGCTGGCTGTGGGTGGTGGTGGCGTTGTGGATCGCCAGGGTCTTGGCGTCGCCGATGTTGGCGAGGTGGCTGATCAGTCCGAGGGCCTCGATGAAGCGGCGGCCGCCGTCGCGCCCCGACTTCACGCCGAAGCTCAGCAGGCCGCCGTACCCGTGACCGGTGCTGATGCGGTCGTATGTCGCCTTGTAGTCGCTGTCGTCCAGACCGGGGTAGTTGACCCACGACACGTCCTCGTGGCCCTGCAGGAACTTCGCGACCTCGAGGGCGTTCTCGCTGTGGCGCTCCATCCGCAGGTGCAGCGTCTCGAGGCCCTGCAGGAACAGCCACGAGTTCATCGGGGTGATGGCTCCACCGGTGTTGCGCAGCAGCACCGTGCGCGCCCGGATGATGTAGGCCGCCGGGCCGGCCGCGTCGGTCCAGACCACGCCGTGGTAGGCCGGGTCGGGCTGGGTGAGGCCGGGGAACCGGTCGGCGTGGGCCGCCCAGTCGAAGCGACCGGAGTCGACGATGACGCCACCGATCGAGGTGCCGTGCCCGCCGATGTACTTGGTCGCGGCGTGCACCACGATGTCGGCGCCCTGGTCGAGGGCCTTGACGAGGTACGGAGTCGGCGCGGTGTTGTCCATGATCAGCGGGAGGCCCAGCGCGTGCGCGGCCTCGGCCCAGGCCGGGATGTCGACGACGTTGATCTTGGGGTTCGCGACGGTCTCGCCGAAGACCAGACGGGTCTTGTCGTCGACGACCTTCGCCAGGTCCTCCGGCTTCTCGGGGTCGACGAAACGCACCTCGATGCCGAACTGGGGCAGCGTGTGGGCGAAGAGCGCGTAGGTGCCGCCGTAGAGCGTCGACATCGCCACGATGTTGTCGCCGGCGTAGGTCAGGTTGAGCACGGCGTACGTCGTCGCGGTCGAGCCGCTCGCGACGGCCAGGGAGCCGACCCCGCCCTCGAGCTGGGTCATCCGCTGCTCGAAGACATCCTGGGTGGGATTCATGATCCGGGTGTAGATGTTGCCGGGCTCGGCGAGGGCGAAGAGGTTGGCCGCGTGCTCGGTGTCGTTGAAGACGTAGGACGTGGTCTGGTAGATCGGCACCGCGCGGCTGTTGGTGGTCGGATCGGCCTCCTCCTGACCGGCGTGCACGGCGAGGGTCTCGGGGCGGTACGTCATAGGGGTCTCCTGGTGGGCGATCAAGCCGGGTGCTGGCTCCATCGACCCTAGGCAGGCCGGGCCACGCGTGGCTGCGGCGTTCACCTGACGGGCACGTGGGCCGGGCGGCGAGCGCGAGGGCCGGATGGAGAGCGTCGCCAGACCGTCGCCAGACCGGGGCTGACGTGGGAGGCTGCCGGGTATGCATCTCGTCCCTGGCCGTCCAGCCCGTCGTCGTGCAGCACCCGCCGCCATGACGATCGCGCGTGCCGGCGTCGCTCTCGGTCTGGCGGCGGTGTCCCTCAGTGCGTGCAGCGTGCAGATCGGCGGCGACAACACGCTGTCGGCCTCCAGTCTCGCCCGGCAGCTCGATCCGCAGCTGCAGGAGATGAAGGGCGAGGGGGCAGAGATCAAGGACCTCAGCTGCGACGGTGAGCTCGAAGCCGTCGTCGACGACGAGCAGCGCTGCCACTTCACCGACGTGCTCGGGGACCGCTACGGATTGAGCGTCGTCGTCACCGAGGTCTCCGACGGAGACCTGTCCTTCGACCTCGCGGTCGATGCCGGCCAGACCGTCGAGCCCGATGAGCTCGAGCCCGAGCTGGTCGCTCAGCTCACGAAGGTCAGCGGCGGGACCGCGCCCGACGACGTGACCTGCCCCGAGGACCTGCCGGGCATCGTCGGGGCCACCGTCACGTGTGTGCTGACCGCGGGTTCCGATCGCCTCGAGACGCTGGTGACCGTGACATCGGCCAAGGGCCCCCAGGTGGCCTTCGACCTCGAGGTCGCCGACGAGCCGCTGCCCTGAACCCGGGAATCGTCAGGGGTCGATGGGTGAACAGATGACCCGTGATGGCCGATCGACTGGTAGGACTGCAGGGTGAGGATCGTCGTGCTGACCGGGGCCGGTATCTCGGCCGAGAGCGGGGTGCCGACGTTCCGTGACGCCGACGGGCTGTGGGAGGGCCACCGCGTCGAGGATGTTGCGACTCCTGAGGCCTACGAGTACCAGCCGTCGGTGGTGCACCAGTTCTACGACGAGCGCCGTGCGTCGCTGACCGCCGTCGAGCCCAACCCGGCTCACCACGCGCTCGCGCGGCTCCAGGAGGCGGCGGGTGACGACTTCTTCCTCGTCACCCAGAACATCGACGACCTGCACGAGCGCGGTGGATGCGGCTACGTCCATCACATGCACGGCGAGCTGCGCTCGGCGCTGTGCAGCGGGTGCCGGGCCCGGGTCGCGTGGGACGGTCCGCTCAGCGACTACCCGCCCTGCCCCTGCTGCGGTTCGTGCGAGCTGCGCCCGGACGTCGTCTGGTTCGGCGAGATCCCCTACGGCATGGACCTCATCCAGCTGCACCTGAAGCGCGCCGACCTCTTCGTCTCCATCGGCACCTCCGGCGCGGTCTACCCCGCCGCCGGTTTCGTGCAGTTCGCCGCCGGCCACGGCGCCCGCACCCTCGAGCTCAACCTGGCTCCCAGCGAGGGCACGATGTTCTTCCACGAGGCCCGCCACGGACCCGCGGGGCTACTCGTGCCGGAGTGGGTCGACCAGGTGCTGGACGGGGCCTGACCTCGCCTCAGCGGCTCAACCTGGCCCGGATGATCGCCTCGAGCCGGGGCATCTCGTCCTCGAGTCCCACGGTCGGGGCGAAACGTCGGACGACGTCGATGAACATCTCACCGGACTCGATCACGCGCGGGTCCATGTGGCCCATGACCTCGAGGGTCACGACGCCGTAGAGCTGGGTCCAGCCCTGCATGAAGACCCAGACGAGCCCGCGCTCCTCGCGACTGAGGTGCTCGACCTTGGCCGGGATCAACGGGTCCTCGAGCGCCTCGCGCACGGCCTCGGGCAGGTCGTCGATCGCGGGGATCGCGAAGCCGCGCTGGCGCCAGACGTCGTGGATCAGGTCGGTGAGCAGGTGGCCCGAGCTGGCCAGCGTGATCAGCTCGCGTCGGATGCAGGCGGCCTCGGCGATCGGGTTGGCGAACACGATCGCGAACTCGTTGGGGTTGCCGAGCGCCCACTGGCGGAACTCCGTGGTCGCGGCGACCAGGCGCCCGGGCGCATCATCCGGGTCGAGGGCGTCGGCGGCTGCGGCGAAGGTCTCGGTGGCTGCCTTGTCGACCTCGAAGGCGACCAGGTCGACCAGCTCCTGGTAGTTGGCGACGTAGCGGTAGAGCGCCGGCGCGGTCATCCCCATCTTCGCCGCGACCGCGCGCAGGGAGAGCTCGGGCGTCTCCGCGAGCAGCTCGCGCGAAGCCTTGACGATGTCGACGTAGGTGGACTCGCGCTGGCGCTCGCGACGGGTGAGGGCGGGGTCGATCAGGTGGGGCACGGGGGTCCTCGAGCGGCTCGGTGGTGGAGGTCGACCGTCGCGAATGTGACGCAGAACGGCTTGACGAACGGAGTTTACACCGTTTACGGTAAACACCGTTCACTGAACTGAAGGACCATCACTCGACACACTCGGGATCGACCGCAGGAGAGCGTCATGATCGAACGTTGGGCAGGCGTTGTCGCCCGCAGAGCACGCCGGGTGCTGATTATCGGGGTGCTCGTCACCATCGGTGCCGCGACCTACGGCCTCGGGGTCTTCGACTCCCTCAGCCAGGGTGGTTTCGACGATCCCAACACGGAGTCGTCCCGCGAGCTGCGCCTCGAGCAGGAGACGTTCGGCAACCAGAGCGTCGACGTGGTCGCGATCTACGCCGCGCCCGCGGGCAGCGGCCTGAGCGTCGACGACCCGACCTTCGAGAGCGCGGTGCGCGACGTCGTCGCCGAGCTGCCCGCGGCCGCGGTGACCTCGGTGGTCCTCTCCTACGACCTCCCGCCCGAGGCGGCCGCACCGCTGATCAGCCGCGACGGGTCCGCCGTACAGGTGCTGGTCTCGCTGGCCGGGGAGTCGCAGGACGACTTCCTCGTCAACTACGACGAGATCTCGCCGATCCTGGAGTCGGTCAGCGGTGGCCTCACCGCCGAGCTCGCCGGCACCTATGCGGTCTACAACGACGTCAACGAGATCACCTCCGAGGACCTCGAGCGCGCCGAGCTGATCAGCCTGCCGATCGTGATCCTGCTCGCGCTGCTGATCTTCGGCAGCCTTGTCGCCGCCTCCATGCCCGCGCTCGTCGGCGTGCTCGCGCTGATCGGCTCGCTGGCGATCCTGCGCCTGATCACGGTCTTCGTCGAGGTGTCGGTGTTCTCGGTCAACGTGGTCTCGCTGATCGGCATCGGGCTGGCGATCGACTACGCCCTCTTCATCATCAGCCGCTTCCGCGAGGAGCTCGCGCTGCTGCCGGAGTCGGCGGACGCGCCCGCGGTGGCGATCCGTCGTACGCTCGCCACGGCCGGACGCACCGTCCTCTTCTCCGGCCTCACCGTGGCCGCGGCGATGAGCAGCCTGCTGATCTTCCCGCAGAACTTCCTCCGCTCGATGGGGTACGGCGGCATGGCAGCCGTCCTCGTCGCGATGGTGGCCGCCCTCACGATGCTTCCCGCAGCGCTCGTCGTGCTCGGCCGTCGGGTGGACGCCGGACGGTTGCCGTGGCGCCGCCGCCGCGCGGTCGCCTCCGATGCCGGCGAGGCCCGCTGGGGTCGCCTGGCCCACGCGGTGATGCGTCGCCCGGTCTGGGTGATGGCCGGGACGATCGTGGTGCTGCTGGCGATCGCGTCACCGTTCCTCGGCGCGAAGTGGGGCAGCGTCGACTATCGCGTGCTGCCGCAGAGTGCGCCCGCCCACCAGGCCTTCGAGACGCTCAACGCCGACTTCGGCGACGAGCAGTCGACCGCCAACCTCCTGCTCGACGGGACCTCCGCGGCCGACGTGGCGACCTACCGCGCCGACGTGCTCGCGCTCGACGGCGTGGTCGACGTGAGCGACGTGGCGGCCGACAGCGGTACGACGCTGCTGCGGGCGACGTGGGTCGGCAACAGCCAGAGCGAGTCCTCGCAGGACCTCGTCGAGACGATCCGGGACGTCTCCCCGGCGTCGGGCGAGGTGCTGGTCGGGGGCCTGAGCGCGGACACGGTCGACCTGATCGACTCCGTGGCGGCGCACCTGCCGTGGATGGCGCTGATCGTCGTGGTGATCATGATGGTGCTGCTGTTCATGGCGTTCGGCTCGGTGATCCTGCCGATCAAGGCGATCGTGATGAACCTCTTCTCCATCGGTGCGGCGTTCGGGGTGATCACCTGGATCTTCAGCGACGGCCACCTCTCGGGGCTGCTGGGCTTCGAGTCGCAGGGGTTCCTCGATGCGACCAACCCGATCCTGATGCTCGCGGTGCTCTTCGGCCTCTCGATGGACTACGAGGTCTTCCTCCTCTCTCGGGTCCGGGAGCAGTGGGACCGCACCGGCGACAACACGATCGCCGTCGCGACCGGCGTGCAGAAGACCGGCCGCATCATCACCAGCGCCGCGCTCCTGCTCGGAGTCGTGATCGGCGCCTTCGGCACCAGCGGCATCGTCTTCATGAAGATGCTCGGCATCGGGATGCTCGTCGCGCTGCTGATCGACGCCACCATCGTGCGGGCGCTGCTCGTGCCGGCCACGATGAAGCTGCTCGGCCGCTGGAACTGGTGGGCGCCGGCGCCGATGGCGCGCTGGTGGGACGTCCACGGGTTCCGCGAGGGGCCTGAGGCAGGCGAGGTCGAGGTCGCGCAGGTGGCGGAACCGACGCCGGTGGGCTGACCGGCTCGCGCTAGTCCCTGACGAAATGGCCCCTTCGGGGCGCATTTCGGGGCCACTTCGTCAGGGACTATCTACCTCATGGCCTTGTGGCTACCTTGTGGGTGGAACAAGGTGGGCGATGGCTGAGTTGGGGTGGGGGTGAGCGCCTCGGAAGTCACCCGTGCCAGCGTCGGGCTGCGCAGCGAGCGCGGCCCGATCCTGCTGGCGGTGATGCTCAGCATCGGGCTGGTTGCCATCGACGCGACCATCCTGGCGACCGCGGTGCCGTCGGTGGTCGACGACCTGGGCGGGTTCACGTCGTTCCCGTGGCTGTTCTCGATCTACCTGTTGGCGCAGGCGGTCTCGGTGCCGATCTACGGAAAGGTGGCCGACCTGCGCGGGCGCAAGCCGGTGATGCTGCTCGGCATCGGCCTGTTCGTGCTCGGCTCCTTGCTGTGCGGGATCGCCTGGAGCATGCCGTCGCTGATCTTCTTCCGGCTGATCCAGGGGCTCGGCGCGGGTGCGGTGCAGCCGATGGGGATGACGATCATCGGCGACATCTATTCCTTGGCTGAGCGCGCCAAGGTCCAGGGCTACCTGGCCGCGGTGTGGGCCACCTCGTCGATCGTCGGACCGACGCTGGGCGGGATCTTCTCCGACTACCTGTCGTGGCGCTGGATCTTCTTCGTCAACCTGCCGCTGGGCCTGGCCGCTGCCTGGGTCGTATGGCGACGCTTCGACGAGACCGTCGAGCGTCGCAAGCACACCATCGACTACGCCGGCGCCGGGTTGCTGGCGGTCGGTGGCACGCTGCTGCTCCTGGGCCTGCTCGAGGGCGGGGTCCGTTGGGACTGGGGTTCGCCGGCCGGGGTCGGGATCTTCGTCGCGGCGTTCGTCCTGCTGGCAGCCTTCGTCGCGGTCGAGGCCCGGGCTGCCGAGCCGGTGCTGCCGTTGTGGATCTTCCAGCGACGGGTGCTCAACGCCGCGGCGGCGGCGTCCTTCGTCGTGGGCGTGCTGCTGCTCGGACTGACCTCCTACGTGCCGCTCTACGCACAGGCAGTGCTCGGCAAGGGCGCCCTCGTCGCGGGTCTGGCTCTCGCAGCAATGACGATCGGCTGGCCGATCGCCGCGGCCACCGGCGGCCGCTTCTACCTGACGATCGGCTTCCGCAAGACCATCGCCATGGGCGCGGCGATCACGATCCTCGGCGCCTGGCTGCTGCTGCTCGTCGACGCCGAGAGCGCCCTGTGGCAGCTCGCGCTGCCGTGCTTCGTGATGGGCATCGGGTTCGGCTACGTCGCGAGCCCGGCGGTCATCCTCGCCCAGTCCTCCGTCGGGTGGCAGCACCGCGGCGTCGCCACCGGGGCCAACATGTTTGCCCGATCGATGGGCAGCGCAGTGGGGGTGGCGGTGTTCGGAGCCATCGTCAACAGCCGAGTGGCCGGGTCCGCGGGCGGCGTACCGATCGATCTGGAGAGCCTGCCGATCGCCACCATCGCCCCCGCGATCCACGCGGTCTTCGTGTGCTCGGCCGTGGTCGCGCTGACGCTGGTCGCCGTGGCGCTGTTGATGCCGGACCGGGTCACCGAGCCTGCCGACTGAGGACTGCTCAGGGTCGAGTCGGCGACTATAGGCGCCGACTCGAGCCGAGCGCGGATGCCGAGTCGGCGACTATAGGCGCCGACTCGACCTCGACTCGACCTTGATCAGAGGTGCGTCAGGCGGGGTTCGGGGGAGCGACAGGGCTCGTGGGTGCGGGGTACACGCCGTAGGCGCGGGCCTGCTCCTCGGTGGGCATCAGGATCCACAGGATCGGGTAGATCAGGATCGAGCTTCCGGGCAGGACCAGCATCGTCAGGATGACGAGCAGGCGGGCAGTCCACGGGCCGACGCCGATCCGGTTGCCGATGCCGGCGCTGACGCCGCCGAGGATCTTGTGCTGGCTGGAGCGGATGAGGCCCTGGCGGGCGAGGCTCTCGCGGATGTCGTTCATGGGGTCCGTCCTTCGTGTGTTGGTGTGCCTCAAGCCTGACGCAGCGACTGCCGACGGACCATCGGGTGAGTCCCTGAGCGACCCCTGGTCCGTGGACCTGAGAGCTGGCCGCACCCGTCACTTCAGTCCCACCGCTCAGGGAACTTCTGACGTTCTCAGGGGGAACTTCCCCTGAGAACGTCAGGAATCCCCGGATATCCGGGTACTCCTGCCCCCGCTCAGCCCGCCGAGCCGCCGGCGACCTCGTAGTTCCAGATCTCGCTGTGGGTGGAGACGGGCTTGGGGGCTTCACCGCCGGATCGCTCGGAGGCCGAGCGGTGGCCGTCGGCGAAGGCGCGGGAGCTCACCCAGGCCTGGAAGGAGTCCTCGTCGCGCCAGCGGGTGATGACCAGCCACTGCGTGCGGTCGTCGACGGGCTTGAGGAGCTCGAAGCCCTCGAAGCCGTCCTGGCCGTCGACGGCGCCGGCGCGGGCGGCGAACCGCTGGGCGAGCTCGTCGCCGGAGTCGGCGGGGACGGTGATGGCGTTGATCTTGATGACGGTCACGTCACCAGGGTGCCAGGTGGTGGGTGGTGGTGCCTGGCGGTGCCCGGTGGTGTGCAGTGGCCCAGGTCGGCAGCCGGGTTCCGGGGGCTTCGTCGACGGGCTCGCCCAGGGGCTCGCCCTGCTCAGCCTCCGACGGGCTCGCCCAGGGGCTCGCCCTGCTCAGCCTCCGGCAGGCTTGCCCTGCTCAGCCTCCGGCAGGGGGACGGCGTACGACGGCGCCCGCGTGCGGCGGGAGGGTGAGGGTGGCGTCGTCCTGCTTCACCCCGGACGGCGTCGCGAAGAGCACCTCGCCGCGCCCCTCCTCGACCGTCACCTCCGCCTCGCCGAAGTTGATCAGCACCTGCAGGTCGCCGCGCGTCATCGAGAAGAACCGCGACTCCTCGTCGACCCGGCACGACACCGCGCCGAAAGCAGGATCGGTCAGCGCCGGCTCAGCACGGCGCAGCATCGCCAGCTGCCGGTAGACCGCCAGCATCCGAGCTCCACGAGCCGACTCAGCCTCCGACCAGTCGAGCTTGGAGCGCTCAAAGGTCTCCGGATCCTGCGGATCCGGCACGACCGCGGGGTCCCAGCCCATCTTGGCGAACTCCCCGATCCGACCCTCGGCCGTCGCCTTGCCGAGCTCGGGCTCGACGTGGGAGGTGAAGAACTGGAACGGCGTCGAGGCCGCCCACTCCTCGCCCTGGAAGAGCATCGGGGTGAACGGTCCGCACAGCGTCAGCAGCGCCGCGCAGGCGAGCTGGTCGTCATCCAGCGTCGCGGTGATGCGGTCGCCGATGGCCCGGTTGCCGATCTGGTCGTGGTTCTGGCTGCAGACCACCAACCGCCAGGTGGGCATGGTCGCGGTGTCGATCGGCACCCCGTGGTCGGCCTCGCGGAACGACGACCAGGTGCCGTCGTGGAAGAAGCCCTTCTCCATCACCTTCGCCAGCGCCCCCAGCGGCGCGAAGTCGGCGTAGTAGCCGCTGGTCTCGCCGGTCAGCGCGACGTGGACCGCGTGGTGGAAGTCGTCGCTCCACTGCGCGTCCAGCCCGTAGCCGCCACCCTCGCGGGGCGTGACCATCACCGGGTCGTTGAGGTCGGACTCCGCGATCAGCGTCAGCGGCACGCCGCGGTGGGCCGACAAGGCCGCCACCTCGATCGCCATCTCCTCGAGCAGGTGCACCTCGGAGGAGTCCTTCAGCGCGTGGACGGCGTCGAGGCGCAGCCCGTCGACGTGGAAGTCGTCGAGCCACATCAGCGCGTTGTCGAGGATGAACCGCCTGACCTCCGCCGAGCCCTCCTGGTCGAGGTTGACCAGGTCGCCCCACGTGTTGCGCCCCGAGGTCAGGTAGGGCCCGAACATCGGCAGGTAGTTGCCCGACGGCCCGAGGTGGTTGTAGACGACGTCCTGGATCACGCCCATCCCGGCGGCGTGGCAGGCGTCGACGAAGCGCTGGTAGGCCGCCGGGCCGCCGTAGGTCTCGTCGACCGCGAACCAGCCGACGCCGTCGTAGCCCCAGTTGTGGGTGCCGCCGAACGAGTTGACCGGCAACAGCTCGACGAAGTCGACGCCGATCGAGCGCAGGTGGTCGAGCTTGTCCGCAGCCGCGTCGAGGGTGCCCTCGGGGGTGAAGGTGCCGAGGTGGAGCTCGTAGATGACCGAGCCGGCGAGCTGGCGCCCGGTCCACGAGGCATCGCCCCACGCGTGGTCCGCAGCACGGAACGTCCGCGACCTCTCGTGTACGCCGTCCGGTTGCCGTCGCGAGCGCGGGTCGGGCCGCGCGGGTCCTTCGCCGTCGATCACATAGCCGTAGTCGACGTCCGCCGCCGTCGGATCAGGCACGACGCCGTCGGGACTCCACCAGCCCGACGCGTCCTGCCGCATCGAGACGATGTCGTCGGCGACGGAGAGCTCGACCGACGCAGCGCCCGGCGCCCACACGTCATACGGTCCGCGGGGCGCACTCCGAGCCATCAGGCCTCCTCGTCGGCACGCGTCAGCAACGCCACCGGCCACACGTCCAGCACCTCGCTCAGCAGCACGGTGCCGTCGGAGAAGAGATCGCGATCGGTGACGTGGTCCCACCAGCGTCCGGCCGGCAGCACCAGCTCGGCCGAGCCCCAGCCGCCGCGGGCCGCGAGACCGACCGGCAGTCGGGTGGCCAGGGTGACGGCACCGCCGCGGTCGAACGCGACGAGGTGCTCGGCGGCCTCACCGGTCGCGGCGACCGGCTCGTAGGACCCGAACAGCTCGGGCTGGTCGCGGCGCAGGCGCAGCGCAGCCGTGGTCGCGGCGAGCTTGCCGCGGGCTGCATGGTCGGGGTGGCGCTCGCCGAGCAGTCGCGCCCGAAGGTCGAAGTCGACCGCGCGACGGTTGTCGGGGTCGACCAGCGACTGCTCCCACAGCTCGGAGCCCTGGTAGACGTCGGGCACGCCGGGGATCGTCAGCGCGATGAGCTTGGCCGACACGGCGTTGGACCACCCCGGGTCGACGACGGTGTCGAGCAGGTCGCGCAGCACCCGGGCGACCTCAGGGGAGTCGAAGGCCGCATCGACCGCGGCGTGCACCGACGCCTCGTAGTCCTCGTCGGGGGCGGTCCACTGCGTGTGCTCACCGGCCTCGCGCATCGCCTTCTCGGCGTAGGCGTGCAGCCGCGGTCGCAGGTCGGTGTCCTGGTCGTCCCAGGCGCCGAGGATCGCCTGCCACAGCAGGTTGGCGAAGGAGCCGTCGACGCCGGGGGAGAGCTCGGCGAGGCGCTTCAGCGCTGCCGTCCAGACGTCGGGGACCTCGGCCAGGACCTCGATCCGGGCGCGCACGTCCTCGCCCCGCTTGGTGTCGTGGGTCGAGGTGCAGGTCATCGCGATCGGCCGGTCGCGCTGGCGCAGCTTCATCGTCTCGTGGAACGCCGCGACCGAGAGGTGGTGCTCGCTCGGGTCGCCACCGACCTCGTTGAGCGACGTCAGCCGGGAGTAGCGGTAGAACGCGCAGTCCTCCACGCCCTTGGCCATCACCATGCCGGACGTCTGCTGGAACCGCAGAGCGGCCGGCTGCGCGACGTCACCGAGCACCGGGGCGAGGGCATCGAAGGTGGCGGCCAGGTCGGGGCGCGTGGTGCGCGCCCGCTGGAGCGCCTCGTCGAGGTGGCTGCGCGTCTGCGGCAGGTAGGAGCGGTAGACGCCGAAGCACGCCAGGAGCTCGGCGACGGCGTCGATCACGATGGGAGCCGGCTGGCCGAGCGGCGCCGACTTCGTCGCAGCCAGACGGGTCCGCAGTCGCGACACCAGGCCGCGGGCCTGCTTGGCGCCGGTTGCCGTCAGCTCGCTGGTCGGCAGCTCACGCACGATGCGCCGCACCTCGGAGCCGAGGATGCCGTCGGCCACGGCGCGCTTGGTGTCGTGGGTCAGCCCCGACCAGTCGACGTCGTCGTGGGGGAGGTCGCCGCGGGTGACCGGAGCGGTGAGCACCCGGTCGACCAGACCGAGGGCGTCATAGCCGGTGGTGCCGGCGGTCGGCCAGGACGAGGGCAGGATCTCGCCGGGCTCGAGGATCTTCTCCACCAGGACGTAGGCGCCACCGGTCAGCTCGGCGAGGTCGCGCAGGTAGCCCTCGGGGTCGCGCAGCCCGTCCGGGTGGTCGACGCGTAGACCGTCGACGAGCCCTTCGGTGAACCAGCGCTTGATCTCGACGTGCGTCTCGTCGAAGACCCAACGCTCCTCGACCCGCACCGCGGCCAGGGTGTTGACGGCGAAGAACCGGCGGTAGTTGAGGGAGTCGTCGGCGGCGCGCCAGGAGACCAGGCGGTAGTGCTGCTTCTCCAGCGAGCGCGTGCGAGGCGCCAGGGGGAACACGTGGTCGTGGTAGCGCACCTGGCCGGCGGCGACGTCGAGCGTGATCGCGGCCTCGTCGTCGTCGCCGACGACCGGGATCAGCAGCTTGCCGTCGCCGGCGTCCCAGTCGATGTCGAAGGCCTCGGCGAAGCGCGACTCGCGGCCGTTGGTGAGCACGTCCCACCACCAGGCGTTGGCCGACGGGGTGGCGACACCGACGTGGTTGGGCACGATGTCGACCAGCACGCCCATCCCGAGCCGGCGCGCCTCGGCCGACAGTGCAGCGAGCCCTTCGGCTCCGCCGCGGGCGGGGTCGATGCGGTCGTGGGCCACGACGTCGTACCCGTGGTCGGAGCCGGGCTCGGCCTCCAGCAACGGCGACAGGTAGACCCAGTCGACGCCGAGGTCGTGCAGGTAAGCGAGCCGCCGCGCAGCCGCGTGCAGGTCGAAGGACTCCCTGATCTGCAGCCGGTAGGTGTTGTGCGGGGTACGACGGGGTTGGGTAACGGGGTTGCTCACGGCTCGACCGTACGGGTCTGGGCCGCGACCGACGCAGCGACCGAGGAGTCGGGCTGCGGCTCGGGCGCGCGCCCCTCCCGCAGGACCAGCACACTGCGCCCGGCGAGGGCGAGGGCCGAGCCGGCCGGGTGACCCGCCTCCCGCCCGCTCGAGCCCGCGGTGTTGATGACGACGTCCCAGGAGGCGGCGTACTCCTCGGAGGGCAGGGTCACCTCGGCCGGTCCGTCGGCGTTGAAGTAGAGCAGGAAGTGGTCGTCGGTGATGACGCCGCCGCGAGGGTCCTTGCCGGCGATGCCCTGTCCGTTGAGGTACATCCCGATGGCCTCGCCGCTGTCGTCCCAGTCGTGGTCCTCCATCGGCTCGCCGTCGAGGGTGAGCCAGACGATGTCGTTGAGGCGGTCCTCCTCGTTGGGCGCGTCACCGTGCACGGGCGTGCGCACGGTGGTGCCGGTGAAGAAGCGCTGCCGGTGGAACGTCGGGTGGTCGCGGCGCAGCCGGATCAGCTCGGCGGTGAACTCCAGGAGTGGGAGGTCGGCGCGGTCCCAGTGGACCCAGGCGATCTCGGAGTCCTGGGCGTAGGTGTTGTTGTTGCCGTGCTGGGTGCGGCCGATCTCGTCGCCGTGCAGGATCATCGGCACGCCCTGGCTCAGCAGCAGGGTCGCCAGGATGTTGCGCTGCGAGCGGGCCCGCGAGGCGAGGATCTCCGGGTCGTCGGTCTCGCCCTCGACACCGTGGTTCCAGGAGCGGTTGTGGCTCTCGCCGTCGCGGCTGTCCTCGCCGTTGGCCTCGTTGTGCTTGTCGTTGTAGGACACGAGGTCGCGCATCGTGAAGCCGTCGTGGGCGGTGACGAAGTTGATCGAGGCGAACGGACGACGTCCGGAGGTCTCGTAGAGGTCCGAGGAGCCGGCAACGCGCGAGGCGAACTGACCCAGCGACGGCTCACCGCGCCAGAAGTCGCGCACGGTGTCGCGGTAGGCGCCGTTCCACTCGGTCCACTGCGGGGGGAACCCGCCGACCTGGTAGCCACCGGGACCGACGTCCCACGGCTCGGCGATGAGCTTGACCTGGCTCACCACCGGGTCCTGCTGGACGAGCTCGAAGAAGGTCGCGAGCCGGTCGACGTCGTAGAACTCGCGCGCCAGCGCGGAGGCGAGGTCGAAACGGAACCCGTCGACGTGCATCTCGGTGACCCAGTAGCGCAGCGAGTCCATGATCAGCTGCAGCGAGTGCGGGTGGCGCACGTTGAGGGAGTTGCCGGTGCCGGTGTAGTCCATGTAGTGCTTCTCGTCGTCCTCGACGAGGCGGTAGTACGCCGGGTTGTCGATGCCCTTGAAGCTCAGCGTCGGCCCCATGTGGTTGCCCTCGGCCGTGTGGTTGTAGACCACGTCGAGGATCACCTCGATCCCGGCCCGGTGCATCGCCTTGACCATCGCCTTGAACTCCTGCACCTGCTTGCCGAGGGCGTGCTCGTTGCCGGCGACGGCGGAGTACTCGGCGTGCGGGGCGAAGAAGCCCAGGGTGTTGTAGCCCCAGTAGTTGCGCAGGCCCTGGTCGAGCAGGGTGGAGTCCTGAATGAACTGGTGCACGGGCATCAGCTCGATCGCGGTCACCCCGAGCTTGGTGAGGTGGTCGGTGACCGCGGGGTGCGCGAGCCCGGCGTAGGTGCCGCGCAGCTCCTCGGGGACGTCGGGGTGCAGCTGGGTCAGGCCCTTGACGTGCGCCTCGTAGATGACGCTCTCGTTGTAGGGGATCGCCAGACGGCGGTCGCCCTCCCAGTCGAAGTAGGGGTTGATGACGACCCCGAAGGTCATGTGGGCCGCGGAGTCCTCGTCGTTGCGGGAGTCCTTGTCGCCGAAGGTGTAGCCGAAGAGGCTCTGGTCCCAGTCGATCTCGCGGGTCGTGGCCTTGGCGTAGGGGTCGAGCAGCAGCTTGGCGGGGTTGCAGCGCAGGCCGTTGTCGGGATCCCAGGGGCCGTGCACGCGGTAGCCGTAGCGCTGGCCGGGCTGGACGCTGGGCAGGTAGGCGTGCCACACGTAGGCGTCGACCTCGGTGAGCTCGATGCGGGTCTCGGTCGCGTCGGGCTCGTTGGAGTCGAAGAAGCACAGCTCGACCCGCTCGGCGACCTCGCTGAACAGGGCGAAGTTGGTGCCCGTGCCGTCGTACGTCGCCCCGAGCGGATAGGCGTGGCCGGGCCACACTTCCGGGCTGCGGCCCGTGGGCTCATCGGCTGTCGTCGTGCTCATCGTGTTCTCCTACGTCTGCAACCAGGGTTGGATCGATCCAACCATAGGGATCAGCATCTCCTCACCGCGCGGATGCGGCCTCACCCCAAGGTCCCACGTCCGGTACAAAGGGGCCATGACCTGGTGCCCTCGCCGTGCTCGACCCATGGTGCTGGTGGCGGTGTCGGTGGGGGTGGCAGCGACGGTGCTCACCTCGGGCTGCTTGCCCGACCAGCTCGACGGTAGCCAGGAGGGCGCTGGGTCCGACCCGGCGTTGGCCCTGTCGTGGGCCGAGGAGACGACGGCGGCGGAGATCCTCGACGCCGGTCTGGTCGCGATGTCGCAGATCGGGTCGGTGCGCCTACGCCAGGACGCCTGGAGCGCAGGTGCTGATGGTGGGGACGCTGCTGAGAGGCAGGTGATCAGCAAGGACCTGCTCATCGCCACCGGGTCCGGCATCGGCGATGCCGTCGACGGTGACTGCACCGGCACGCTGCAGCTCCCGAGCTGGGGCGAGCCCGCCGAGCTGGTGGTGCGCGACGACCTGGGCGCCTTCCGCGGCGGCGCTTCCTTCTGGGAGGGCTTCGGGGAGGGCCTCGACGAGGTCTCCGACGGCATCCGCGACGTGCTCGCCGAGCAGTACGCCGACACCTGGACCACCACCCCCGGGCTCGCCTCGCTCTGCGAGCTGGCCGACTTCCTCGCGCCGATCGCCGCCCTCGTCGCCGACGGCGATGCCGAGGCCGAGGCGACCAGGGCCGGCCTCGGGGACGTCGACGGGGTCCCGGCTGCTCGGGTGGTCACCCCTGGCGCCTCCCAGACCGTCACCACCTGGGTGCAGGTCGCGGAGCCGCACCTGATCCTGCGGGTCGATGTCGAGCGGAGGGTGGGTGACTCCACCAGCAGCCCTACCAGCCGCACCGTCACGACGTTCTCCGACACCGACACCGCGGTCGACGTGGAGTTCCCGGCCCTGGAGGACCTCGCCGCGTTCGTGCTGCCGACCGTGCGACCCGGACCCGGACCCGGAGCCGGTTACCGGCGGGTAGGTCTCGGGTAGGATCGCCCGCATGAAGCGCGAGATCTATGACGAGGACCACGAGGCATTCCGTTCATCCGTCAAGGAGTTCCTCGACCGATCGGTGGTGCCTCACGTCGAGCAGCATGCCGCCGACAAGGCGCTGCCGCGAGACTTCTGGCTCGAAGCCGGCAAGCAGGGGTTCCTGGGCCTGGAGATCCCCGAGGCCTACGGCGGCGCCGAGGCCGGTGACTACCGCTTCAACGCCGTGATGGCCGAGGAGCTGTCGAAGGTCAACGCCGCGCTGAGCGCGTGCTGGGGCATCCACGCCGACATCACCGCGCCCTACATCGTCGAGCTCTGCACCGACGAGCAGAAGCAGCGCTGGCTGCCGGGTGCCGCCTCGGGTGAGACCTTGCTGGCCATCGGCATGACCGAGCCGTCCGGCGGCTCCGACCTGGCTGCGCTGAAGTCCACCGCCGTGCGTGACGGCGACGACTGGGTCGTCAACGGCTCCAAGACGTTCATCACCAACGGCTACTCCGCCGACCTGGTGATCACCGCCGTACGCACGTCCCCGGAGAAGAAGGCCAAGGGCATCACGCTCTTCGCCCTGCCGACCGCGGCCGAGGGCTTCAGTCGTGGGCGCAAGCTCGACAAGGTCGGCCAGGACGAGTCCGACACCGCCGAGCTCAGCTTCTCGAACGTCCGCGTCACCGACGACGACATCGTGGGTGAGCTCGACATGGGCTTCATCCACATGATGACGAACCTCCCGCAGGAGCGGTTGGGCTGCGCGATCTCCAACCTCGCGCACGTCAAGCAGATCCTCGGCGAGACCATCGCCTACACGATCGACCGCAAGGCCTTCGGCGCCAGCATCGGCTCCTTCCAGCACAACAAGTTCCTGATCGCCGAGCTCGTCACCCAGATCGAGGTGACCCAGGCCTACGTCGACCAGTGCGTCATCGCCCACGCCAACAAGGAGCTCACGCCGGTCGATGCGGCGAAGGCGAAGTGGTGGACCTCGCAGGTCCAGAACGACGTGCTCGACCACTGCGTCCAGCTGCACGGCGGCTACGGCTACATGAACGAGTACCGCGTGGCCCGCGCCTGGCGCGACGCCCGGGTCTCGAAGATCTGGGCCGGCTCCAACGAGATCATGAAGGAGCTCATCGGCCGCGACCTCGGCCTCTGAGCCCGCTGCGCTGAGCCCCTCGGTCCGAGCCCCGGTCCGAGCCCCGCGCCGAGCCCCCGCCCGCACCGGGCGGGGGCGCTAAACCGCATGACATCCGGTGGGCGAACGAGGAGCATTGCTCCCGTGTTCGCCGCCCTTCTCCGTCAAGCGAGGCCGCCGTCGCCGCTTGCGGGCCGGCTGGCTCAACAGTCGCTGCTGTTCGCCCTCGGCGAGGGCGCGTTCATGACCGGCTCAGCGGTCTTCTTCACCCAGATCGTCGGGTTGTCCGCAGCGCAGGTCGGACTGGGCCTGACGATCGCCGGTGGCGCTGCCTTCCTTGCCGCTCTGCCGATGGGCAAGCTGGTCGACCGTCTCGGGGCGAAGCGGATGTGGGCGGTCAGCGCCGCGGGACAAGCAGCGATGTTCGCGCTGTGGCCCTTCATCACCGACTTCCGGGGCTACGTCCTCATGGCGTCCGGCATGGCCGTCGTGGGCGCCCTCGGCGGAGCAGCCCACGGCGCCTACACGATCGGCGTGCTGCCGCCCGGCGAGCGGGTGACCTCGCGCGCCTACATGTACTCCGCGCTCAACGTCGGCTTCACCCTGGGCTCGCTGATCGGCGGGATCGCGCTGGCCTTCGACTCCAACGACGTCCTCCACGCGCTCCCCTGGTTCACCGCCGGGGCGTTCGTGGTCAACGCGGTCGCGATCACCCGACTCCCGCGAGCACCCGACGACGTCCGGACCCCCGAGGGCCGACGCGTGAAGGTCCCCGGCCCCGGCCCGCTGCGCAACCCGGGGTGGTTGCTGACGGAGTTCTTCGGCGGGGTTCTCTGGACCAACCAGGTGCTGCTCAACATCGTGATCCCGCTCTGGCTCGTCCAGGAGACCGACGCGCCCCGGGTGCTGCTCGCGTTCCTCTTCGGGACCAACACCGTCATGTGCATCTTCCTGCCGATGGCGGCCGCCCGCGGGATCAAGGACACCTCGACCGCCTTGCGAGCCGTCCGGCTCTCCTCCCTCTTCTTCGTCGTCTCGTGCCTGATCACCCTCGCGACCCACGACACGGTCGGCTGGACGACGATTGCCCTGGTCTGGCTGGGTCACGTCACGGTGACCGGCGCCGAGCTCTACCTCTCGGCGGCGGGCTGGTCCTTCGAGGCCGAGCTCATGGATCCGCGTCAGCGCGGCGCCTACCAGGGCGCCTCCGAGCTCAGCGGCACGCTGGGCATGGTGTGGGCGCCTGCCCTCTACACCTTCCTCGCGATGACCTGGGGAGCCACCGGGTGGCTGATCATCGCGGGGATCATCGTGGTGGCCGCCCTCGGGATCCATCCCTCGGTCCGGCTCGCCGAGCGGTTCCTGGAGAAGCACGTGCCGGCTGACGTCCTGGCCGAGGCCAGGGCCTCGGCTCCCGCCGCTGTCGACGGCGCGGTGGCGGGACCGCCCTCCCTCATCGATCCCAGCGAGCCGACGACCGGCCCGCCGGCCGGGGTTGTCGGCTAGGGCACGACTGGCCCCTGGCTCCGCCACGGGCCTCGACGAAGTCCGGACAAGCACGTGCGGCGTGTGCCAACGTGACGTCATGGCCACGAAGACCACGAAGCTCGGCATCGGCGTCGCGCTGCTCGCGGCGGTGCTCGGCATCGGCGTGTACGCCGGTGTCAGGTTCCTGTTCTTCGGCCTCGCCGAGGCGACGCCGTGGGACAAGCCCGCGAGCGTGGTCGACACCCAGGTCGAGCTCACCTACGACGGGCGCGACTGCCGGGACCGGGTCGAGGTGCAGGTCGACGAAGGCGACGCGGCAGTGGTCATCACGGTCACCGAGACGGTGCGCGCGCTGGTCTGCCGCGACGAGCTGACGTCGTACGACGTGGTGGTCGACCTCGAGGCGCCGCTGGGCGACCGGGAGCTCGTCGATGGCGCGTGTCGGTTGGGGCAGTGGAGCCAGGACGTGCGCTGTGACGCCGACCTCGACCGGGTCAGCGGCTGATCGAGGCAGCCTCGATGATCGCGGCCAGCACGCCGGGCAGGGCCTGCTCGACCTCGGTTGCGCGCAACGACTGGCACGACTGACCTGACTCCACCGACCGTTCGGTGAGGCCGGCTTCACGCAGGGCCTTGAAGTGGTGGCTCGCGGTGGACTTGCTCACGCCGTCGTAGAGAGCCGCGCACGGCAGCGGTCCGCCGCCGTCGGCCGCGAGCCGGCGCACGATCTCGAGGCGCACGGGGTCGGCGAGGGCGGTGAGCACCTGCTGCAGCCCTGCCACGGGGTGGGTGGGGTAGTCGCTGGGTGCCACCAGGAGGCCGGGGATCGGCCGCGGGGTCGGCCGCGGGGTTGGCCTCAGGGGACATGTGCGCTGCCTCACAGAAGGTCGGAAAGGTTTGACGAGCATCGAACCGGCTCCTAGTCTGCCACGTGTTCGATGTCCATCGAACTCAGCATCCCAGGAGTGGTCCATGAGCACCAGCGTCGTCCCGACCAGGGCCACGCCCGCGACCCCGGCGACCCCTGGGCTGCCCGCCCGCACGGCCACGACGTCCCAGCCGTGGTCGTACGCCCTGGTGATCACCCTGCTCGCCGTCTCCCTCGGGGTCTCGGGGGCGCCGGCTCCGCTCTACGGCCTCTACGAGGTGCGCTGGGACCTCGCCCCGATCACCACCACGCTCGTCTTCGCGGTCTACGCCTTCGCGGCCCTCGCCGCGGTGCTGTTGGCCGGGCAGGTCTCCGACAAGTACGGCCGCAAGCCGCTCCTGGTCGGCGCTGCGCTCACCATGCTCGTCGGCCTGGTCGATCTTCATGACCGCCGGTGGCGTGGCGGCGCTCTTCGTCGCCCGCGCCCTGCACGGACTGGCGGTCGGGACCGCGGTGGTCGCGGGCAGTGCGGCGCTGCTCGACCTGCGTCCCGGCGACGGAGCGCGCACCGGGCCAGCTCACCGGCATCTTCTTCAACGTCGGGATGGCCGTCACGATCCTCGGCGCTGCGGTGCTGGCCGACCTCGGTCCGTCGCCGCTCGTCACGCCGTACGCCGTCGTGGGGGCGGTCGTGCTGATCCTCCTGCTCGGCGTGCTGGTGATGGTCGAGCCGCACACCGCCCGCACCGGCGCCGCCGGCGGGGCGTTGCGCCTCGAGCGTCCCCGCGTCCCGGCGGAGATCGCGACCGACTTCCGGTTCTCGGTGCTCGGGGTGATGGCGTCGTGGTCGGTGCTCGGGGTCTATCTCTCGCTCTTCCCGACCTTCGCCGGCGTCTCGACCGGCATCGACTCGATCATCTTCGGCGGAGCCGTCGTGGCGACGATGGCAGCCTCGGCCGCCGTGAGCCAGGCGGTGGGCAGCCGCATCGAGGCGCGTCGCGCCGCGATCATCGGCGACTTCGGGATGGCGGTCACGCTCGGCCTGAGCGTGCTGGCCTTGGCCAGCGGTCAGGCCTGGGTGGTCTGCACCGTGGCCGTGCTGATGGGGCTCACCTTCGGTCTCGCGTTCGGCGGATCGCTGCGCTACCTCGGCCAGGTCGTCCCCGCGGACCACCGCGGCGCGGTGATGTCGGCCTACTACGTGCTGGCCTACACGGCGATGGCGGTGCCGACGATCTTCGCCGGCTGGGCCGCCACGACCTGGGGCCTGGCCGCGGTCTTCCCGTGGTTCTCCCTCGCGGTCATCTGTGCCTGCGTCGCCGCCGGGGTCCTGGGGCTGCGGACCCCCGCGCGCCACGCCCCGGTCGTGCCGGCCCCGGTGGAGTGACACGAGGCCCCCGACCGGCCAGGTGGGCGACCGCCGGCTGGGGGGTCGACGGCTTGGGGATGGGCAGGCTCACCTTGGTTGCCCCGGGCGCCGGCTCCGACCACGATCAAGTCATGAGCAGTGACACGACCGACCCGACCATGGGCGCCGATGCCGACATCGGACCGCACGACCACGAGCCGCACGACGGTGGATTCGCGAGTCGGCTCAACTGGCTCCGGGCGGGGGTCCTCGGCGCCAACGACGGGATCGTCTCGACGGCCGGCATCGTCGTCGGTGTCGCCGGAGCCACCACCGACCGGACCGCGATCATCGTGGCCGGAGTCGCCGGCCTGGTCGCCGGTGCCATGAGCATGGCGGCGGGGGAGTACGTCTCGGTCTCCACCCAGCGCGACTCCGAGCGCGCCCTGTTGGCGAAGGAGGAGCGCGAGCTGCGCGAGCAGCCGGAGGAGGAGCTCGCCGAGCTCGCCGGCATCTACGCCGGCAAGGGACTCGACGAGGAGCTTGCCCTCGAGGTCGCCAAGCAGCTCACCGCCCACGACGCGCTCGGCGCGCACGCGGAGGCCGAGCTCGGCATCGACCCGCACGATCTGACGAGCCCGTGGGCGGCGGCGTACGCCTCGATGATCGCGTTCACCTTCGGCGGCGCTGCTCCCGCTCCTGACCATCAGCCTCGTGGTCGCCTCGGCCCGGGTCTGGGTGACGATCGCGGCCGTGACCTTCGCCCTGGCCCTGACCGGCCACGTCAGCGCGCGCCTCGGTGAGGCGCCTCCCGGACGGGCCGTGGCCCGCAACATGGCGGGGGGACTCTTCGCGATGCTGTTCACGTTCCTCGTGGGCTCGCTGCTCGGCACCCAGATCGGCTGAGCCACTTCTCTTGCACTAGCTCTGCTTTTACTGCCACCTGGTGGCAGTAAAAGCAGAGTCAAGAACGTTGCGGGCCGTTGGAGCGTACGAGCGCGAGCGCACGCTCGGCTGCCGGCACTGCTGCGAGGCGGTCGATCGCAACCAGACCGATCCGGGTGCGCCGGTCGAGGAGATCGTCGACATCGGCGGCCCCTTCGTGGGTGACGCCGAAGATCAGCTCGGCCAGCGTGACCGGCACGAGGTCGGACACCGGGGCGAGGAGCTCGGCATCGGTCAGGCCGCTGACCTCGCGGGCATTGGCCAGGACCAGCGCGGCGTCGGTGCCGAAGCGGCGTACGAGGCGCTCGGGCAGCTCGAGGGCGGTGAGCTCCTCGCGAGGCGCGGCGCCCAGGAGCGGGAGGGCGCGGGTCACGCACGGGCCGGCGGTCAGCGAGGAACCTTCGACGGCGGCGTCGACCGCGTCCTGCGCCATCCGGCGGTAGGTCGTGAGCTTGCCGCCGACGACCGTCACCACGCCGGTCTTGCTGGTGAGTACGGCGTGGCGGCGAGACAGGTCGGCGGTGGAGCCGTCGGCGCTGTCGATCAGCGGGCGCAGGCCGGCATAGGCGCCGATCACGTCGGAGCGGTGCAGCGGGCGGGCGAACGAAGCCGAGACGACGTCGAGGAGGAAGCCGATCTCGCTCTCCGAGGGGGTCGGTACGTCGGGCATCTCGCCCTCGACGGGCTCATCGGTCAGGCCGACGTAGATCGTGCCGTCGGGCTGGGGGAGCACCATCACGAAGCGGTTGGTCGCTCCGGGCACGGGGGCGAAGACGGCGGTCGTCAGGCCGGGCAGCGTCTCGGCACGGAGCACCAGGTGGGTGCCGCGGCTGGGCCGCAGACGGACCTCTTCGACCAGCTGGTCGGCCCACACCCCCGTGGCACTGATGACGGCGCGCGTGGTGACGGTGCGGGTGGCACCGGTGAGCTCGTCGCGCAGCTCGACCTGGGTGCCGGTGGCGCTCAGGACCCGGGCGTGGGTGCGTACGGCGGCCCCGAGGTCGGCGGCGGTGCGGGCGATCGTGGTGACCAGGCGGGCGTCGTCCTCGAGCTGACCGTCCCAGGAGAGCGTGCCACCGCTGAGACCGGCGGTGCGCAGCGGCGGGACCAGGGTGCGGACCTCGGTGGCCGAGAGACGGCGCGGCGGGGGCAGGGTCGCAGCCGACGTACGGGCGCCGCGTCGGAGCAGGTCGCCCGCGCGCATCCCGGCCCGGGTCAGGCCGCGCTGCACCCGGCCGGTGGTGGAGGTGAACGGCACGACGTAGGGCATGGCGCGGGTCAGGTGGGGAGCGGTGATCTCCATCAGGATGCCGCGCTCGACGGCGCTCTCGTGGGCGACGCCGACCTGACCGTTGGCGAGGTAGCGCAGCCCACCGTGCACGAGCTTCGAGGACCAGCGGGAGGTGCCGAAGGCGAGGTCGTGAGCGTCGACGGCGAGCACGGTCAGGCCCCGGCTCACGGCATCGAGCGCCACTCCGGCGCCGGTGACGCCGAGGCCGATGACGACCAGGTCGACGTCGGTCGGCGCCCCTTCGAGGCCGGGGGTGATCCGCTGCTTGGCCTGCCGGTCGGTCTGGTGGTCGGTCTGGTGGTTGGTCTGGTGGTTGGCGCTCATGCGGCCAGCCCCTTTCCGAGGAGCAGGGTCAGCTCGGCTTCGAGGGCGTCCTCGTCGACGCCGTCGCCGAGCATCGTGTGGGCGGACAGCACGAAGCCGTGCACGGCGAGCAGGAGGCCGCGGGCGATCGCGGTGGGGGCTCCTGCTCGGACCTCGCCGTCGGCCTGGCCGGCCACGATCTCGGCCTCGACAAGCCCCAGGATCAGGTCTTGTGAGCGGCCGCGGCGAGCCAGCAGGTAGGGGAGGATCAGCTCGGGGTCGAGCTCGACGACCCGGACGAACAGCTCGTTGGCGCGCAGGGCACGCACCGTGGCGGTGATGGTCGCGACGAGTCGGTCGACCCGCGACTGAGTGGGATCGGACTGCGCCACAGCGGCCTCGACGACGCCGGTCCACTCGCGCGTCATGAGGTCGCCGAGCAGCTGGGGCATGTCGGCCCACGCCCGGTAGATGGTCATCCGCGAGACGCCCGCGCGACGAGCGACCTCGGTGAGCGTCGTACGCCGCCAGCCGACGTCGAGGAGACAGGCCCGCGCGACGTCGAGGTAGAGGTCCCGCGGGTCTCGATTCGCATCGATCTCCTCGGAAACGTTGTGACGAAGTGACTTCATGTGTAACACTGTAACACGTGACCCAGACACCGCTGCCCTTCACCCAGTCCGAGATGCACCCTTCCCGCTGGGGTGACCCGGCCCTGGCCGGCCCGCTCCCGGAGGCCGCCCGCGGCCTGCTCGAGATGGCCTTCGGGCTCGAGGACCGCTCGACCGTTGCCGCTCCCACGTTTCCGCCGATCGGCCTCGACGACGACGTCCTGACCGGGCTGCGCGAGCTGCTCGGCGCCGACCACGTGCTGACCGACGACGAGACCCGCCGCCTGCGCACCCGCGGCAAGTCGACCCCCGACCTGCTCAAGATGCGCGCCGGCGACCTGAGCGACGCACCCGACGCCGTCGTACGCCCCGCCAGCCACGACGACGTCGCCGCCGTGCTGTCCTTCGCCGTCGAGCACCACATCGCGGTCGTCCCCTTCGGCGGCGGTACGTCGGTCACCGGCGGCCTGGCTGCCCGGCGCGACGGGTTCGCCGGCCTCATCTCCCTCGACCTGGTCCGGATGAAGGGCCTCCTCGAGGTCGACAAGATCTCGATGACCGCCACCCTGGAGCCCGGCCTCCGAGGCCCCGAGGCCGAGGCGCTCCTCGCCGAGCAGGGCCTGACCCTGGGCCACTACCCGCAGTCGTTCCAGTACGCCACGATCGGTGGCTTCGCCGCGACCCGCTCCAGCGGCCAGTCCAGCGCCGGCTACGGCCGCTTCGACTCGCTCGTCGTGGCCCTGCGCGTGGCCACCCCCCGTGGCGAGATGCGCCTGGGCAGCTCGCCGGCCAACGCCGCCGGCCCTGACCTGCGCCAGCTGATCCTCGGCTCCGAGGGTGCCTTCGGCGTCATCACCGCCGTCACCGTGCGCGTGCGTCCGGTGCCGGTCGAGAAGGTCTACGAGGGCTGGCGCTGGCCTTCCTTCGCCGCCGGCGCCGATGCGATGCGCATCCTCGCCCAGGCGAGCCTGCTGCCCACCATCATCCGGCTCTCCGACGAGAACGAGACCGCGATCAACCTCGCCCGCCCCGCCGAGATCGGCGCAGGCGAAGAGGCGCCCGGCGGCTGCCTGATGATCACCGGCTACGAGGGCGAGCCTGGTGCCGTGGCCGCCAAGAGGGGCGCCGTCACCGCGGTGCTCGAGGGCCTCGGCGGCACGGCCGTCGGCGAGGAGGCCGGCGCGGCCTGGTCGCACGGACGTTTCGGCGCCCCCTACATGCGCGATGCCCTGCTCGACGGCGGCGTGCTCGTCGAGACCATGGAGACCGCCACCTTCTGGTCCAACCGCGAGGCGCTCTACACCGCGGTCAAGGACGCCCTCATCGGCGAGCTCGGCGACGGCGCGATCGTGCTGTGCCACCTGAGTCACGTCTACGAGACCGGGTGCTGCCTCTACTTCACCGTTGCCACCAAGGGCGACGCCGACCCGCTCCCGCAGTGGTTGCGCGCCAAGGCTGCCGCGAGTGACGCCATGATGGCCTCGGGTGCCACGATCACCCACCACCACGCCGTCGGCACCGACCACCGGCCGTGGCTGACCCAGGAGATCGGCGAGCTCGGCGCGTCGGTCCTGCGGGCGGTCAAGGCCGACCTCGACCCCACCGGCATCCTCAACCCCGGAGTGCTGATCCCCGATGCCTGATCGTTCGTTCACCTTCCTGGTCAATCCCGCGTCCGGTGGTGGCGCCGCACCCGGGGCGGTGCTTCCCGTCTCGCGGCTGCTCCGCGATGCCGGCGCCCGTGTCGACGTCACCTACTCACCCGGACCCCAGGCGATGCAGGGCCTGGTCGAGGAAGCCGTGACCCGCGGCGACGTCGTGGTCTCGGTCGGTGGTGACGGGATGCTGTCGTCGCTGGCCGGAGCCGTCTCCGTCCTCGGCGGCACGCTGGCCGTCGTACCCGCCGGCCGTGGCAACGACTTCGCCCGCATGCTCGACCTGCCGGAATCGCCCGAGGAGCTCGCGGCCCTGCTGCTCGAGGGGACGGTCCGCACCGTCGACCTCATCTCCTGGACGCTGCCGGGCGCCGACCCGCGCCGGGTCGCGGGATCGGTCTACTGCGGGGTCGATGCCCGAGCGGCCGATCTCGTCGACCGGGCCCACCGGCTGCCGCGCCAGCTGCAGTACCCCTACGCGGCTCTGCGCGCCCTCGCCGGCTACAAGCCCGCGACCTACCGGGTGAGCGTCGACGGGGTGGCTGCTGAGTACGCCGCCAGCAACGTCGTCGTCGCCAACTCCGCCTACTACGGCAAGGGCATGAAGATCGCGCCCGGAGCGTCGCTGGTCGACGGACTGCTCGACGTCGTGGTCATCGAGGCCGCCTCCAAGCTGGCGCTGATGCGCTCCCTGCCCAAGGTGTATGACGGCGCGCACGTCGACCTGCCGCAGGTGACGGTGCTCCGCGGCAAGCGGATCGAGATCGCCGCCGACGCCGCCGGCTCGGTCGGCGTCCCGGTCGGCGGTGACGGCGAACCCCTCGGCGCCCTGCCCGGTCGTGACGGAGCTCCCGCTGTCGTCGAGGTGCTGCCCGGCGCGCTGTCGGTCATCGCTCGCACCTGACGGTGGTCGAGGCGCACCTCAACCAGCGTCGGCGAACTCCCAGACGAGCAGCTCGGTCGGCACGGTCGCGGTGACGTCGTGCGGTCCTTCGTCGGTGAAGCGGAAGGCGTCGCCCTCCTGGAGCGGCTCGGCCATCGACGAGCGGGTGAGGGCGCCGCGGGCGACGTGGACGTGCACGAACGGACCTCCCGGCAGAGTCACGGTGTCACCGGCCTCGAGGCGCGCGACGGAGAAGACCGCGCCGGGCATCGGGTCGACGACACGGGTCAGGGTGCCGGTCTCGAGCGCCGGTGTCGACACGTCGTACGACGTCTCGGTCGGCAGGTGGGCGGGGTCCGTCGGGGCCAGCCAGACCTGGACGAAACGGGTCTGAGGTGCGGCAGCGACCTCGCTGTGCTCGACCCCGGAGCCGGTCATCAGGACGGCCGCCTGGCCCGGCTCGACGCGCACCGCCGCGCCGTCCGGCCCGGTGTGGGCCAGAGCGCCGGACACCACCCAGGACACGATCACGAGGTCGTCGTGGCGGTGGGTCTCGAAGCCCCGGCCGTTGCCGAGCAGGTGGTCGTCGTGGCAGACCATCGGCCCGAACCGCAGGTTGTCGGGGTCGTAGCTGGCGCCGAAGGAGAGCGAGTGACGGCTGAGCCGTCCGTCGCTCCGTTCGACGAAGGAGCCGGAAGCCCGGCGGATCTCGACGCTCACGGGCATCATTGTGCCTGTGCCGCCCCCAGCTCCGGGCGGGCGCCCTGAGAAGCATTCGGGGCTGCCTGCCCTCCCACCAGCGTTCGTGCTCGGCACCAGCACGTCGGCCTACCAGATCGAGGGGGCGGTGGCCGAGGACGGCCGCGGCCCCACCGTCTGGGACAGCTTCAGCCGACAGCCCGGACAGATCGCCGACGGATCGACAGCCGATGTGGCGTGCGACCACTACCACCGCCTCGACGAGGACGTCGCGCTGCTGAAGGACCTCGGTGCGCCCGGCTACCGGTTCTCGCTGGCGTGGTCACGCATCCAGCCGACCGGACGCGGCGCGCCCAACGCCAAGGGGCTCGCGTTCTACGACCGGCTCCTCGATCAGCTGCTCGAGGCCGGCATCGACCCGATGGTGACCCTCTATCACTGGGACCTCCCGCAGGCCCTCGAGGACGACGGCGGGTGGCTCAATCGCGCCACCGTGGAGGCCTTCGCCGACTTCGCCACCATCGTCGGGGAGAAGTACGCCGACCGCGTCGCGCACTGGGTGCCGATCAACGAGCCGAACGTCATCACGCTGCTCGGCTACGGCGCCGGCATGCACGCGCCAGGCCAACGGCTGCTCTTCGACTCGCTCACCGCCGCCCACAACCTCCTGCTCGGCCATGGCCGCGCGGCGATCGCCCTGCGCGCCGCAGGCGCCCGTAGCGTCGGCTGCGCCAACAACCACGCCCCCATGTGGCCCGCCAGTGACGATGCTGCCGACGTGGGCGCCACCAAGCTCTTCGACGCCCTCTGGAACGGCCTGATGCTCGAGCCGATGCTCCTCGGCCGCTACCCGGTCGACCTCGCCCCGCTGCTCGAGGACGACGTGGCTCCCGGCGACCTGGCCATCATCCGCCAGCCGCTCGACTTCTACGGCGTGAGCTATTACGAGCCGTTCAAGATCGGGGCCGCTCCTGAGGAGTCCCTGGTGCCCTTCCGGATGCTGCCCCTCCTCGGCCACCCGGTCACCGACCTCGGGCGGCCGATCGTGCCCGACGGCCTGCGCGAGTGGCTCATCATGTTCCGCGCCCGCCTGCGCGCCGCCCTCCCACCGATCGTGATCACGGCCTCGGGCTGCTCCTACGCGGACGAGCCCGACGAGGACGGAGTGATCGACGACCAGGCGCGCATCGACTACCTCAACGCCCACCTGCACGCGGTCGCCGAAGCGGTCCAGCGCGGCGTCGACGTACGCGGGTTCTACACCTGGTCGCTGCTCGACAACTGGGAGTGGACCGAGGGCTTCACGCAGCGCTTCGGGTTGGTGCACGTCGACTTCGAGACCCAGGCGCGCACGCCGAAACGCTCGTTCGAGTGGTTCCGAGACCTGGTCGCGAGCCAGCCCAACTCGCTCGGCTGAAGCGGCTTGTAACGCACCGTTACGACATCCACCACGCCGTTCGAACGGCGTGGTGGAGGGTGCAACGGTGCGTTACAAGCACCTCCCCCCGGCGCCGCCCGCCGCCCGGCCCGCCGCCGCCCGGCGCCGCGCCGCGCGAACACTCAGACCGAGTGCCGCACCGCCATCGTGGCCCGCACGGACGCCTCGTCCCAGGGCTCGCCGAGCCACTCGTAGAGGCCTTGGAGCACGGTCGGGTCGGCGACGTAGTCGTCATAGTGCACGTGGTACGCCGCCTCGCCGAGGTCGGCGGCGACCGCGAGGATCCGGCGCTCGGTGTCGACGAGGTGCGCGGCGTTGTGCTCGAGGTCGCCCTTGGCCCACCAACCGCTCTTGAGCACCGAGGCGTGATCACGGGTGTTGATGAGGAACCGCGCGCCGGGGAAGACCTTGCGCAACCACACGACGTACTCCTCCATGTCGTCGCGGTACCAGCGGATCTCCTTGAAGCCGACCACCCGGGTCGCGGCGTGCGGACGCAGCAGCGTCTCGAGCACCAAGCGGCGGATGCCCGACAGCGACCGGGCAAGCGGGACGTCACCGATGCCGTAGAACGGGTGGGTGGGGGTGCGGTAGGCCTCCGCGGGTCCCTTGCGCTTCTCGGTGGCGAGCGTGCGGTGGTAGGCGAAGAGGTGGTGCAAGGCGTCGCGGTTCTCGCCGCGGATGACATAGCCCGGGATCGCGTTGAGGAGGCCGCTGATCAGCGTCGAGCCGGAGCGGCCGTAGGTGACCACGAAGAGGAACGAGAGATCGGAGTCCTCGTCGCTGCGCTTGCGCAGCGAGGCGACCTGTCGCTCGAGGCGAGCGTTCTCGGCGCGCAGCGCTCGGGTCCTGCGCCTCATCGGGCGACGGCTTCCTGCGAGGGAGTCATCGCCGACGCAGCACGTACATCGACTGGCCGTCGGTCTCGCGACCGTAGACGAACTCGTCGACCGCGAGGCCGGCGTCATGGAGCGTGCTCTCGAAGAAGCGCCGGTCGAAGCGTACGCAGTGCAGGGCGCCCTTCCACTCCAGCTTGAGGTAGTCGGTGGGGTTCTCGACGCAGTCGGGCACGTCCTCCTCGACGAACGCCGTCACCCAGGCACGGCCCTGCGGCGCGAGGATCCGCGCGATGGTCGCGCCGTAGCCGGCGAGGTCGTGGGTGAGCATGTGGGAGAAGACGGAGTAGGCGTAGAGGACGTCGACGCTCGCGTCGTCGGCCGGGATGTGGAAGGACTGCTCGCCGTCGGGGTTGTAGCGCGCGTTGTGGGCATCGACGAGGGTGAAGCGGGTGTGCTCGTCGCTCAGGTTGTCCTTGGCCCAACCGAGGAGCTCGGGCTGGATGTCGACACCGTGGTAGTCGGCGGCGTGGCCCATCAGGTGCTTGATGCCGATCGCGAGACGCCCCGCGCCGCAACCCCAGTCGAGCACGCGCTTGTCGCGCGTCAGCCCGGCCCGGCGGCGCAACATGCGAGCGTCACGCACGCCCGCCGCGACGAAGTCCTCGTCCTTCTTGAAGTGCTGTCCACCCATGCGCAGCGAGTACGGCGGCAGGGGGATCGACGGATCGAGAGGGATCGGGGCTGGTCCGGCGGTCACGATCTCGGAGTCTAGGGCGCAGGCGGCGGGTGGCGGTAGGTGGCGCTGGGTGGTGGCCAGTGGCAGCCAGTGGCGGCCAGTGGCAGGTCGCCGCGCTCGCAGCTCAGCGCACCGTCCGGGCGAGGGCCGCGTCGAGGAGGGTCCGGGCGCGGGCGTCGAAGGAGTGCTCGGCGACCACTCGCTCGGCGAGGGCGAGGCGTTCCGCGGCGCCGGGCCAGGCGTCGTACGGCGCGGTGGTGAGGCGGGCGAGGTCGGCCGGGGTCTCCCAGGTGGGCAGGCCCGACATCGAGCCGGCCCCGAGGCCCAGCGCCTCGTCGAGCCCGGCGACCGGGTCGGTGAGCAGCCGACCGCCGACGGCGAGCACGTCGAAGACACGGTTGGAGACGAACCCCTCGGCCCGCATGTCGGCGTGGTGGTCGTTGAGGACCACCCCGGCCGAGGCGTACGCCGACGGAAGGTCCTGGTTGGCGATCCGGTCGGCCAAGGCCTCGACGCCGTGCTGGGCCCAGCCGGTGCCGATGACGCTGACCGCGACCCCGCCGGTGCGGGCCGCCGCCACGACCGGGCGCATCCCGCCGCGGGCGTTGCCGACGAAGAGGACGTCCGGTCCGGCGGCCACACCCTGGCCGACCCCGGGGTGGAACCGGGTCGCGTCGGTGCACTGGAGCAGGGGGGTGATGCCGTGACGCTCGGCCCACGTGGTGGAGGCGGCGAAGGCGACGTCGTAGCCGGCGAGCTCCTCGGCGGTGACGTCCTCGGGGTGGCTGATCACCCACAGCAGGTTGACCGAGCCGGTGGCCGGCGACACTCGCTCGAGCCCGCGCAGGGTGAGGACGACGTCGTCCTCGGCGCGGGTCGCCCGGCCCCGGGTCTCGGGGTGGTCGATCTCCACCCACTGGCCGAGCCGTTCGAGCGCATCGGCCAACGACCGGGCGAAGTGCCAGTCACCCCAGCGGCGCCCGATCGGTGCGGCGCCGGCGGCGATGTCGATCGCCCAGCGCAGGGACGGGGTGCGCTCGACGACCTCGACCGACCGGGCGTGCTGTCGCAGCGCCGCCCAGCCGGGGTGGGACGGCTCGGCGCCGGCGGGGGTAGCGGCCACGACCCACGACCCGGTGACCAGCACCGCCACACCGGACGCACCGGACGCACCGGACGCACCGGGAGTGCGCGCCTCGACCCCTGGGAAGCGCTGGGGCAGCACCGCCGCGTCGAGCCGCTCGACCGCCGAGACCGGATGCCCGACGAGCACCGGCGCGGTGAGCAGGAAGTCGTCGTCGATGAGCACCGGCTGCGCGGCCACGACGCTCGGGCGGTCGAGCGCGGCAAGCAGCTCCGGCAGCCACGGCCAGCGGGGCGGCTCGATCCCCGGGTCGACGGTGACGACCGGCACGTCCCCCACAAGAGCGCCACCGATCAGGGCCAGCGGCTCGGCTGCGGACACCGCCTCCAGCAGCCGAAGCACGTCGCGGCGCGAAGGCTGGAGGGACAGGGCGACGCCAGGGGGGAACCGACCCAGGTGGCGCACCCAGCGCACCGCTCGACGGACGTCGTCGGCGGGCACCTGGACCACCGCGATCGCGCCGGCGGGGTCGCGCGGGACCGGCTGGACGAGCAGCTCGGCCGGATCGTGGTCGACGAGCCAGTCCTCGAGCGGGCCGAGTGCGTCCACGTCGTACAACGGGTGCGCGGAGCGGGGAGGGCGCTCGCCGGCGCCCGCCCGCGAGAGGTAGTAGGACAGCGGGTCGGGGGCGTGGCGCCGCCAGATCCCACCCGGGTAGAGCCACAGCGGCTCGAAGAGCGGATGCGGGGAGTCCTCGCCGGGACCTGCGACCCAGGCCGCGACCGCGGCCTCGCGAGTGGCGAAGGAGTGGCCGCTGACGGCGGCGTACCACTCATCGTCGAAGAGCCGACTGGCCGCGACCAGCGCGGTGGCGTCGTGTCGGCTCAGCACGGGACCTACCGTAGAGGCATGCCACAGCCCCCGCTGCTCGCCGAGGTCGGAGTCGTGGTGTCCAGGCTGCTCGACGGGGCGCGCCGTCCGGCCGTGGTGATCACCGACCTCGACGTCCCCTTCGATGCGCCCGACACCGTCGTACGACGCATCGGTGAGGCTCTTCCCGAAGGTCAGCAGCGCACCCTGATCCTCGTCAGCGCCGACGCCGAGAGCCTGCGCCGCGACGCCTCGCGCCTCGGCAACCTGCGCTGGGCGCGGATGTTCGGCTGCGTGGTGGTCGAGGCCGAGGCCGTGCCGGTGCTGCACCCCCACCCGTCCTGGCCGGCGCTGGTCGACGCCGACGCGCGGCTCGAGGGCGCCATCGCCTCCAGCCGCATCGATCTCGCGGCCCGCACCGAGGCCGCACCGATCCTGATGGCCTACGCCGCCTCGGCTGCAGCGCCCGTCCGCCCCGGGCCCGGGGGGCTGCGGGTCGCCGGCGACGTCGTCCCTCCGGTCGATCCGACGTATGCCGCCCGCTACGACGTCGACGACGAACGACCCGCCGACGTGGTGATCGGCGTGGCCACCGACGCCCTCGCCCCGAGCCCGGTCCTGGGCCGGGCGCCGACGCGGGTGAGCCCGGTCGCGGCCGGGGTGCCGCTCGACGAGGCGGTCTACAACCCGATCGGGTTCCGGCGCACCTGGACGCGGCCGATGGTCGACCTGCCCTCCGGGACCGTGCTGACGCCGGGCCTGATCAGCAGCCTGCGGGACGCCCAGGGCGTACGACTCGCGCCGGACGCCGACCCACGCCTGGCCGCCGGGCTGGCGATGTGCGGCATCGTCACCGAGCAGATCGACGACCCGCTCGAGCGCGAGCGACACTCGGTGCGCACCAGGAGGACTGCCCTCCTCGAGCACTCGACCACCGCCTGGCGCGCCCGGCTGGCCGCTACCGCCGGGGTGGCCCACGACCCCTTCCCCGACGAGGTCACGTCGACGACCGAGGTGCCCGACGAGGTCACCGACCTGCTGCTCGCCCGGCGCTACAGCGGGGCCGACCTGGTCGTGCTGCCGGACGATGCTGACGCAGACGACGGCGAGACCGAGTGCTTCGTCGCAGGGTCGGCCGTCGTGCCGCCCGGCGCACTCCTCCACGCCCGCGGCCGCACGCCCGCCGAGATCGTCACCTCCGGCGGCACGGTCTACGTCACTCACGCCAGGAGCGCCCTGTGAAGCCGCCGAGCCGCCAGCCCCGCGTCCGCCGCAACGAGTGGCAGAGCCTCGACGTCCCGGCCCTCGGCGCGTGGGAGCCGAGCCTGAGCGTGAGCGTCGTGATCCCGGCGTACGACGCCGCGAAGTTGCTGCCCGTCGTGCTCGCGGGCCTGGCCGCCCAGAGCTACCCCGACCACCTGCTCGAGGTGATCGTCGCCGACGACGGACCCGGCATCCTGGCCCTGCCCGAGCTGCGACCCGAGCGCACCCGGCTCGTCCGGGTCACCGGCGGCTGGGGGCGCGCGAACGCCTGCCACGTCGGCGCCCTGGCCGCCGAGGGCGACGTCCTGCACTGGCTCGACGCCGACATGCTCGTCGAGCGCACCGAGGTCGAGGCGCAGCTGCGCTGGCACCACCTCCTCGATCACGCAGCGGTGCTGGGCACGAAGTGGTTCGTCGACCCCGCGCCGGCCCTGGAGGCCGGGCCCGAGGAGGTGCGCTCCCGCGTGGCTGCCGGGGAGATCGGCTCGTGGTGGAGCGCTGAGGAGCGCACCCCGCACACCTGGGTCGAGGAGATCTACGGGCGGACCGACGAGCTGCGCGAGGCGGGTTGGTTCGCGCTGCGCACCCACACCGGCGCGACCTCGTCGGTGCGGCGCGACACCTACCTCGAGGCCGGCGGCATGGACACCGCGCTCCGGCGCGGAGAGGACATCGCTCTCGGGGCGCGGCTGGCCGAGGCCGGCGTCGTGTTCGTGCCCGATCGCGAGGCGCTCAGCTGGCACCTCGGGCCGACCCACGTCATGGACCGCCGCGAGCAGGTCAACGCCTTCAACGACCCCTTCCACGCCGACACCCTGCCGGTGCTGCGCTCCAAGCGGTTCCCGGGACGCACCTACGCGGTGCCCTACCTCGACGTCGTGCTCGACGTCCGCGGCTTCGATGCGGCCGCCGTCGTCGCCACGGCCGGGGCCGTGCTCGCCTCCACGCTGCACGACCTGCGGGTCACGCTGCTGGGTGACTTCTCGGCGCTGTCCGACGAACGGATGGCGGTGCTCGACGACCCGCTGCTGGACACCCGGATCATCCACCAGACCTACGTCGGGGATCCGCGGGTCCGGCTGCTCGACGCGCTGCCCGAAGGCCGCCCCGACACGCCGTTCCGACTGACCCTCCCCGGCGTCGACCTCGCGCCGCGGCCCGCCGCCCTGGAGCGGTTGGTGCTGCACCTCGAGCACACCCACGACGGGCTGCGCACGATCGCCCTCGACGACGGCACCACCGCGCGGCTGGTGCGCACCGCGGCGTACTCCCGAGCGGTGCGGGTGGCCGACCCCGCCGAGGACCTCGACGAAGTCCTGCACGAGATCGCCGGCTCGGGCGAGCTCGGCTGGCAGGAGGCCGGCTTCGGCCCCAGCGCCGAGGTGACGCCGCAGTTCTACCCGCGCACCGGGGGGCGGCCGGTCTCCTCCGACCAGGCCTGGGTGCGCCTCGACCAGCAGCTCGCCACGCGTCACGTGAGCCCCGGGGAGGCGCCCCGTGGCTGACCCGTCGCCGCTCCCGCCGCCCGTCGTGGCGTTCCTGGCGCAGTCGCCCGAGGCGGTGCTGCTGGCTCCCGACCAGCCGCCGGGCCCGGTGTCGCAGGTCGCCGTGCTCGCCCGCGACGTCGCCTCCGTGCGTGACCTCGACTGCCCCGAGGGAGTCCTGACTCGGGTCGTCGGGCTGCACCTGAGGGAGGGCACCTCGGCGCCGGTCATCGTCCCGCGCCCGGAGTGGCCGGCCCTGCGGTCGCTGCGGGCCCACCGCGCCCGCGGCGGCCCCAGCGCGTGGTGGTTGGTGCTGCGCTTCGCCGCGCCCGTCGAGGTCGCCGTGGTGCTGGCCGAGATCGCCCGGCAGTCGACCTGGGGTGCGCCCGGTGGGCGTGCGAGCGGCGGCTGGTCGGTCGTCGACCCGCCGTCGCCGGACCCCCGCGTCATCAACCCCGTCGGGTTCCTCACCGATGCCCCCGAGCCGGTGCAGAGGTTGGCCGACCTCGACCTCGGCCTCGGACTCGGAGCCGGTCCCGGCGCGGGCCTCAGCGCAGCCCGGGTGGCTGAGCTGCGTGCGACGCAGGGGATCCGGGTCGACCGGTGGCCGCCCGACTCGGCCGGCACGACCAACTCGACCGGCACGACCGCGGCCGTCGAGGCGCTCAGCCTGGCCGGCGTGCCCGTCGTGCTCGACGCCTCGATCCAGGTCCCGCCCAGCATCGCACCCGCCCTCGCTCGCGCGCTGCGCGCCGAGGTCGACCTCGGTGACCCGCTGGCGCGCGAGGAGCACAGCCTCCTGCTGCGGCGAGCGGCGTACGACGTTGTCACCGCCCGCGCCGGGGCTGCCGCGCAGGCCTCGGTCAGCGTCCTGCTCGCCACCCGACGCGCCGACATGCTCGACTTCGCGCTCGCCCAGGTCGCCCGGCAGCGTGGAGTGGCCGACCTCGAGCTGGTGCTGGCCCCCCACGGCTTCGACCCCGACCCGCAGCAGGTGCGCGACGCGGTCGGGCCGGGCATCTCCGTCCAGGTGCTGCCGCAGCCGGGGGAGATGCTGTTCGGCGACGTCCTCGAGACCGCCGCGCGCGCCGCCGGGGGCGACGTCGTACTCAAGATGGACGACGACGACTGGTATGCCCCCGACGTCATCGCCGACCTGCTCCGAGCGCGCGGCTACTCGGGCGCCGAGATGGTGGGGATGCCGGCCGAGCTGCACTACCTGACCGAGCAGGACCTCACGGTCAAGCGCGGGCACCCCACCGAGTTCTACGCCAGGTTCGTGGCCGGCGGCACGATGCTGCTCGACCGGTCGGTGCTGCGCGAGGTGGGTGGCTTCCGGCCGGTCAAGAAGTACGTCGACGCCCAGCTCATCTCGGCGGTCCTCGCCGCCGGTGGGGCCGTCTACCGGACCCACGGGCTCGGCTACGTGCTGCGGCGCAACCCGACCGGGCACACCTGGCAGGTCGACCTCGACTACCTCCTCGACCCCCAGCGCACCGTTGCCACCTGGTCGGGCTTCCGACCCAGTCGGCTGCTGGAGCCGGACCCGCGCGACCTGCCGCGTCTCGGCTAACGTGGGACCGCCCGCAACCGCCCTGCCCGCCAGCGAAAGGTCGTTCATGGCCCCGGCCGTCGTCTACCTGCACATCGGCTCCCCCAAGACCGGGACGACCTATCTCCAGGGCACGTTGTGGGCCAACCAGGATGCTCTCGCAGCCGACGGGATCCTGCTCGGCCGGTCCCGTGCGTCCAACAACCAGGCGATCGGTGACCTGTTGAAGTGGCAGCCCTCCCACGGCGACCTCCCGAAGTCGTGGCAGCGGCTGCGCGACCACGCAGCCGACTGGGACGGACGCTCGCTGGTGCTCTCGCAGGAGCACCTCCACAAGGCCACCAAGAAGCAGTTCGCCGCCCTCATGGACTCCTTCCCCGGCGCCCGGTTCCAGGCTGTCCTGACCGCTCGCGACCTGGCCCGCTCGGTGCCGGCGCAGTGGCAGAGCTCGGTGCGTCAACGCTTCGTCTGGACCCTCGGGGAGTACGCCGCCCTCGTCGCTGCGACCCCCTCCCACGAGGCCACCGAGGGTGCGGCGGAGCACTTCTGGCGGCGACAGGACTCCGCGGCGATCGTGGCCAAGTTCGTCGAGAGGCTCTCGACCGAGCAGGTGCGCGTGGTCACGGTGCCGTCGAGCAACGAGGACCCCGACGAGCTGTGGTGGCGCTTCGTGCGTGCCTGCGACCTCGGCACCTCGACCACCCCGGGCGAGGTGAGCCATGAGTCGCTCGGCGCTGCCTCGGCCGAGATCATGCGTCGGCTCAACATGATGCCTGCGGTCAGGGAGCTGGCCCTCGCCGACTACAAGAAGACCCTCAACCACGCCCTCTCCCGGCACTCCCTGGCATCGCGTCGCAGCCAGGAGCCCGGCCTGGTGCTGCCCGAGCGGCACCGGGCGTGGGCCGAGCACGAGTCGGAGCGGCTGATCGAGGGGATCTCGGCGTCCGGGGTCGAGGTGGTGGGCGACCTCGCCGACCTGCGCCCACGCCCGTCGTCGAAGAAGTACGTCGACCCCGAGACGCTGGCGGCCGAGGTGCTCCTGGAGGCTGCCCTCGCAGGGCTCGCCGGCATGTCGCAACGACACGTCGAGGCACGCGAGCTGCTCAAGGAGGCCAAGACCAAGGCCACCCCGAAGCGGTCGGCCGCGCCGCTTCCTGCCGCGGACGCGACGGACTCCTCCGATCCCTCGGGCGAACCCGCCGTCCTCGGACGGGTGCTGCGCCGGTTGCAGCGGCGCGGCTGACCTCAGGCCAGGGCTCGCCCCAGCCGCACGACGATCTCGGTGAGCCGGTCGACGCTGGTGGCGATGTTGAGCCGCACGTGACCGGTGAGGCCCGGGTGGTAGTCGTGGCCCGCGGCGAGCTGCACCCGTTGGCGCTCGAGGGCGACCGCAGCCGGGTCGTCGTGGCCGTAGGCGCGCAGGTCGAGCCAGGCCAGGTAGGTCGCCTCGAGCGGCCGCATCCGGGCCTCGGGCAGGTGGGTGGCCAGGAGCCGGGTGAGCAGGTCTCGCTGGGCCGAGAGCCGCTCGATGAGCGCAGTGAGCCAGGCATCACCCTCCGCGTAGGCCGCGATCGAGCCCTCGACGCCCAGCACCGACCACGAGTCGTTGCGCGCCATCGGTGCGTTGCGCAGGGCGTCGTGCAGCCGGGGTGAGGCGGTGACGAGCTGGGCGCACTTCAGGCCCGCGATGTTGAACGCCTTGGACGCCGCCACCACCGCGACCGTGTGCTCGGCGGTGCCCTCCAGGGAGAGGTAGGGCACGTGCTCGGCGCCCTCGAGCACCAGCGGGGCGTGGATCTCGTCGGAGATCACGAGCCCGCCATGGCGGTCGACGACGTCGCGCACCCCCTCGAGCTCGGAGCGGGAGAAGGCCCGTCCCCAGGGGTTGTGCGGCTGGGTGAGGAGCAGGGCGGCGGCGCCGTCGGCGAAGTGTCGGTCGAGCCGGTCGAGGTCGAGCTCGGCCCGCTCGGCGTCGGGGTCGACCACGAGGTCGAGCCGCTCGCGGCCGGTGATCGCCGCCATGTCGAGCTGCGGGCTGTAGCCGGGCACCGGCATGACCAGGCCGCCCGGTCGGGCGACGACGTCCAGCGCGAGGCGGACCCCGGCGGTCACGTCGACGGTGGGAAGGACCCGCGCCGGGTCGACGTCGTGGGCGAAGTGGCGCGCGGCGAACCCGACATACGCCTCTCCCAGCCGGCCGCCGCCACCGAGCGACGGGTAGCCGGTCAGGCCGCGGTCGATCGCGCGGTGCAGGGCCGCGGCGATCGGCTCGGCGATCGCGTAGTCCATCTCGGCGACCCAGGCCGGCAGCACGTCCTGCGGCACCTCGCCCCACTTGCACACCAGCGCCGCGCGGCACTCCTCGTCGCTCAGGTCCCGGATCAGCTCGCTCATGCGCCCGAACCTAACCCCCACCTGAACCCCACCGAGCGCCGACTCGAGCCAGCGGTGAGGGTCGAGTCGGCGCCTATAGTCGCCGACTCGACCCGAAATGGGTGCGGGGTCAGAGGGAGGCGACGAGCTCGGTGCCCTGCTTGATGGCGCGTTTGGCGTCGAGCTCGGCGGCGACGTCGGCGCCACCGATCACGTAGCGCCCGGAGCTCTCGGCGACGAGGTCGCGCACCGACTCCTGCCCGGCGCAGACGACCACGTGGTCGACGGCGATCACCCGCTGCTCGCCGTCGACGGTGATGTGGAGGCCCGCGTCGTCGATGAGGTCGTACGTCGCCCCGCTCACCTGCGTCACCTGCGACTGCTTCAGCACGGCGCGGTGGGCCCAGCCGGAGGTCTTGCCGAGGCCGATGCCGATCGGGGTGCTCTTGCGCTGCACCAGGGTCACCTCACGCTGCGGCGAGCGGGCCTTGCGCTCGGTCAGACCACCGGGGTGAAGCGACGGGTCGCCGACGCCCCAGTGGGCCATCCACTCCTCGGTGTCCCCGACCGCCTGCGGGTCGTGGGTCAGCCACACGCTGACGTCGACGCCGATGCCGCCGGCGCCGATCACCGCCACCCGCTTGCCGGGGACGACGCGGCCCGCGAGCACGTCGGCGTAGGAGGCGACGCTGGGGTGATCGATGCCGGGGATGGCCGGCATCCGCGGCACCACGCCGGTCGCGAGGATCACCTCGTCGTACGCCGCGAGGTCGCCGTCGCGGGCCTCCGTCTGGAGCCGTACGTCGACGCCGAGCACATCGAGGCGTCGGGTGTAGTAGCGCAGCGTGTCGGCGAAGTCCTCCTTGCCGGGCACCGCCATGGCGAGGCGGAACTGGCCGCCGAGCTCGTCGGACTTCTCGAACAGCGTCACCGCGAAGCCGCGCTCGGCCGCCGAGACAGCCGCCGCGAGTCCGGCCGGGCCGGCGCCGACGACCGCGACCGTTGCCGCCTGCCGACGGGTGGGGCCGAGCACCAGCGTGGTCTCGTGACAGGCGCGCGGGTTGACCAGGCACGAGGAGCGCTTGTTGGCGAAGGTGTGGTCGAGGCAGGCCTGGTTGCAGGCGATGCAGGTGTTGATCTCGTCGGCGCGCCCGGCCATCGCCTTGACGACGAACTCGGGGTCGGCCAGGAACGGCCGCGCCATGGAGATCAGGTCGGCCTCGCCGGCCGCCAGGATCGACTCGCCGAGCTCGGGGGTGTTGATCCGGTTGGAGGCGCAGACCGGCACCGAGACGGCCGCCTTGAGTCGGGCGGTCGCGTCGCGCCAGGCCGCGCGCGGCACCTGGGTGATGATCGTGGGGACCCGCGCCTCGTGCCAGCCGATGCCGGTGTTGAGCACGCGTCACGCCGGCCTCCTCCAGGGCGTGGGCGAGGTCGACGACCTCGTCCCAGGTCTGGCCGCCCTCGACGAGGTCGAGCAGGCAGATCCGGTAGATGATCGGGAAGTCGCCCCCGACCTCCTCGCGGGCCCGGCGCACGATCTCGAGCGGGAAGCGCTCGGCGCTTCTCGGCGCTGCCGCCCCAGGCGTCGGTGCGGTCGTTGGTGCGCTCGGCGAGGAACTGGTTGATCAGGTAGCCCTCGGAGCCCATGATCTCGACCGCGTCGTAGCCGGCCTTCTGCGCCAGGCCGACGGCCCGCGCGAAGTCGGAAGCGGTGCGGTCGACGCCGCGGCTCGACAGGGCGCTGGGCTTGAACGGCGAGATCGGCGACTTCTTGTTGCTCGCCGACACCGACGAACGGGTGGTAGCCGTAGCGCCCGGCGTGCAGCACCTGCAGCGCGATCGCGCCGCCCTCGTCGTGCACGGCGCCGGTGACGTCGCGGTGGCGCATCGCCTGCAGCCGGGTCGTCATCTCGGAGGCGAACGGCTTGAGCCAGCCGCGCCGGTTGGGCGCGTAGCCGCCGGTCACGATGAGGCCGACGCCGCCGCGGGCCCGCTCGGCGAAGAACGCCGCCAGCTCGGGCAGGTGGCGCTTGCTGTCCTCGAGGCCCGGTGTGCATCGAGCCCATCACGACCCGGTTGCGCAGCGTCAGCGAGCCGAGGGTGATCGGCTCGAGCAGGTGGGGGTACGGCGTGGAGTCGGTCATGAGGTGGTCCCGGGTGAGTGGTGTGGGCGGCGGTGGCTGGTGTGGGCGGTCAGGTACTCGGTCAGCCACGCGACCCAGGTCTCCTCGGTGAGGATCCCGCCGCGCAGCACGAGGTAGTGGTCGAGGTCGAGGCCGGTGAGGGCGCCGGCTCGGGGTAGTCGCGCTTCATCAGCTGCTCGGTAGTGGTCGAGGCGCACGCTGTGGTCGGCCAGGTGGGCGCGTACGACGTCCAGCACCGCGCCGCGGTCGCCGAAGCTGCGCGCCGCGCATCTTCAGGGCCAGCTCGCTGCGCAGCCCGTCGGTGTCGGTGGGGCGCGCCAGCCAGTCGGCCAGCGACGTCCTCGCCGAGCGGCGTGACGGCGTACACCTTCTTGGTCGGGCGCCCGACCTGGGTGACCTCGGTGGCGCCGACCCAGCCGTCGCGGTCCATCCGGCCCAGCACGCGGTAGATCTGCTGGTGGGTGGCGCTCCAGAAGAACCCGATCGAGCGCTCGAAGCGCTTGGCCAGCTCGAGCCCGCTCGCCGGCTGCTCGCGCAGCGCGATCAGCAGGGCGTGCTCGAGGGCCATGGGCGGAGAGCATGCCACCCTATGCAACGAGTTGCAAGACCGCTGCGCATCCACGATCATGCGTCTGCGCCGTGCCGCCGCTCGTCCTCGGCGCGTGCCCCTGCGCTCGACCGTGCCGCCGTCGCCGTGCCGCTACCCGTCGTCGACGTGCGGACCGCCTCGCGCCCCGGCCGCGAGTCGAGCGCCACCGGCCGAGCGAGCCGGCACCGCCGGCGGCTCGGACGACGGCGAGCGGCCGACGCCTGCGCGACCGACGACCTCGCCGCTGCTCGACCGCCGGGCACGCTGACGATCGGCACCGACTCGCCGGCCTACGAGCCGTGGTTCGCCGACAACGACCCGACCAACGGCAAGGGCTACGAGTCGGCCGTCGCCTACGCGGTCGCCGACGAGCTCGGCTTCACCGCCGACCAGGTCACCTGGGTGACGGTGCCGTTCAACACCTCCTACAAGCCGGGCGCCAAGACCTTCGACTTCGACATCAACCAGATCTCGATCACGCCCGGCGCGCGCCGAGGTCGTCGACTTCTCCGACGGCTACTACTCCGCCGCGCAGGCCGTCGTCGCGCTCGAGGGCACCGCCGGGCGCCGAGGCCACCAGCCTGGCCGACCTCAAGCGGCCTGCGCCTGGGCGCGCAGACCGGCACCACCTCGCTCACCGCGATCCGCGACGTGATCCAGCCCGACACCGACCCGCTGGTCTTCGAGGACACCAACATCGCCAAGCAGGCGCTGAAGAACGACCAGGTCGACGCGATCCTGGCCGACCTGCCGACCGCGTTCTACATCAGCGCCGTCGAGATCGCGCGGCTCCACGATCGTCGGCCAGTTCCAGGTCGAGGGCGAGCAGGCCGAGCAGTTCGGGATGCTCTTCGAGAAGGGCTCCCCGCTCGTCGCCTGCGTCGACCAGGCGCTCGCCGACGCTCGAGGCCGACGGCACCCTCGCCGACCTCGAGCAGCAGTGGCTCTCCGACGTCGTGGACGTGCCCGACGCTCCAGTGACGACGTACACCGGTGAGCGCGCTGGACCCCCAGCGCGCGCGAGCTCGAGCGCCAGGCGCTGCGCCGGCGGCTGCGGCTGCGCTCGGTCGCTGATCGCGAGCCGTCGCGACCGTCGTCGTCCTCGGCGCTGCTGGTCGCTCGGCCTGGTCACCTCGCCGGGCTGGCCGACGGTGCAGGAGACCTTCTTCAGCGTCGAGGACGCCCGCGCCGTCGCTGCCCGACGATCGCGCGACGGCTTCGTGGCTCAACGTCAAGCTCTTCCTGCTCGCCGAGCCGCTGATCCTCGTCCTCGCCCTCGCGCTCGCGCTCGCCGGCCAGGCCCGCGCCGCCGTGGCTGACCCCGATGCGGCTGCTCGCGGTCGTCTACATCGACTTCTTCCGCGGCGTCCCGACGATCCTGCTGGTGCTGCTGCTCGGCCTTCGGGATGCCCGCGCTCGGGCTGCAGGGCGTGCCCAACAGCCTGTTCTTCTGGGCCCTGATGGCGCTGGTGATCTCCTACAGCGCCTACGTCGCCGAGGTCTTCCGCGCCGGCATCGAGTCGATCCACCCCTCCCAGCTGGCCAGCGCCGACGCGCTCGGGCTCTCCCGCGCCCAGGCCATGCGCCACGTCGTCGTGCCGCAGGCCGTGCGCCGCGTCGTGCCGCCGCTGCTCAACGACTTCATCTCGCTCACCAAGGACACCGCCCTGGTCTCGAGCGTCGGCGCTCTTCGACGCCGTCTTCAGCGCGCGCGACTACACGGCGTACACCTTCAACTTCACGCCGTACGTCGTGGTCTCGCTGTTCTTCGTCGTCCTCACCGTGCCGCTGGCCCGCGCTGACCGACTGCCTGCAGCGGCGCGCGATGCGCCGCGAGCGGGCGGGTGCCCTGTGATGGCGGACGCCGACGGACACCCGCTGCTCGAGGTCACCGACCTGCGCAAGTCCTACGGCGACCGGGTCGTGCTCGACGACGTCGTCGCTGACGCGTCGAGCCCCACGACGTCGTCTGCCTGATCGGCTCGTCGGGCTCGGGCAAGTCGACGCTGCTGCGCTGCCTCGACCTGCTCGAGGAGATCGACGACGGCGTGATCCGCCTCGACGGCCGCGAGATCTCCGACCCGCTGGTCGACCCCCGCGAGGTGCGCCGCCGGATCGGCATGGTCTTCCAGGCCTACAACCTCTTCCCGCACCTGAGCGTGCTCGACAACTGCACGCTGGCCCCGCGCCGGGTGCACGGGCTGTCGCAGGCGGCGAGGCCGAGGAGCGGGCCCGCGACCTGCTCGCGACGTTCGGCCTGGCCGAGCACGTCGCCAAGCACCCCGACCGGCTCTCCGGCGGCCAGCAGCAGCGGGTCGCCCTGGTGCGCGCGCTGTGCACCCGCCCCGACCTGCTGCTGCTCGACGAGATCACCGCCGCCCTCGACCCCGAGCTGGTGGGCGAGGTGCTCACGATCGTGCGCGACCTCGCCGAGCGCGGCACCACGATGATGCTCGCGACCCACGAGATGGGCTTCGCCCGCGAGGTCGCGACCACGGTCTGCTTCCTCTCCGAGGGCCGGATCCTCGAGCAGGGCCCGCCGGAGCAGATCTTCACCGACCCCCGCGAGGAGCGGACCCGCCAGTTCCTGCGCCGGGTGCTGCCGCCGGCCTGACGCCGTGACGCGGCCCTCACACCGGCCGTGCCGCATGCCAGACACCTCCCGACCGTGACAGTGCTACTGGCAGGATCCGGCCATGAGCGAGCGAGAGCATCGAGCTGGGCCAGGGCACCGGACCGCTGAAGGGCGTCAAGGTCGTCGAGATCGCGGGGATCGGACCGGGCCCGCACGCCTGCATGATCCTGGCCGACCTCGGCGCCGACGTGATCCGCATCGAGCGGCCCGGCGGCCAGGCCCTCGCCGGGCGGCACGACGATGCTGCTCAACCGCGGTCGGCCCAGCGTCGCGCTCGACCTGAAGAACCCGGCCGCCACCCAGGTCGTGCTCGACCTCGTGAAGGACGCCGACGTGGTCATCGAGGGCATGCGCCCCGGCGTCACCGAGCGCCTCGGCCTCGGCCCCGACGACTGCCTGGCGGTCAACCCGCGCATCGTCTACGGCCGGATGACCGGCTGGGGCCAGACCGGCCCGCTCGCCCAGGCGGCCGGCCACGACATGAACTACATCGCCATCACCGGCGCCCTCTTCGGCCTCGGCCAGGACAAGGCCAAGCCGCACTTCCCGGCCAACCTGGTCGGCGACTTCGGCGGGGGATCGACGTACCTCGTCATCGGCATCCTCGCCGCGCTGCTCGAGTCGAAGATCTCCGGTCAGGGCCAGGTCGTCGACGCCGCGATCGTCGACGGCACCGCTCACCTCAACGCGATGACCGCGGCGTTCCTCGCCAGCGGTGGCTACCAGGAGGAGCGCGCAGCCAACATGCTCGACGGCGGCATCCCCTTCTACGACATCTACGAGACCTCCGACGGCCAAGCACCTGTCGGTCGGCGCGCTCGAGCCGCAGTTCTTCGACGCCCTCGTCACCATCCTCGGGGTCAAGGAGACCTGCCCCGGGCAGGCCGACATGGGGGAGTACGACGAGATGCGCCGGGTCTTCACCGAGACCTTCGCGTCCAGGACCCAGGCCGAGTGGATCGAGATCTTCGAGGGCACCGACGCGTGCGTGGCCGGCATCATCCCGATCAGCGAGGCGTTCGAGCACCCGCACCTCGCGGCCCGCGGCACGTTCGTCGAGGCGCACGGCATGACCCAGCCCGCTCCGGCGCCGCGGTTCTCGCGCACCGAGGCCACGATCTCGCTGCCGCCGCCGAGCGCCGGCGAGCACACCCGCGCGGCCCTGTCGGCCTGGGGCATCGCCGACGTCGACGGCCTGATCGAGCGCGGGGTCGCGGTCCAGACCTGAGCGGCAAAAGCGTCGAGATTCCTATTTAACATCCGTCAACAGCGAGTTAGCGTCCTCTCATGACAGCCAGTGAGCAGCCCCAGCAGCCCCAACAATGGAGCACGTCGACGTCCTCATCGTCGGAGCCGGCCTGAGCGGCATCGGTGCCGCCTGCCAGCTGAAGTCCGGTCATCCCGACCGCAGCGTCGCGATCCTCGAGGCGCGCGACGCCAGCGGCGGCACGTGGGATCTCTTCCGCTACCCCGGGATCCGCTCGGACTCCGACATGTTCACGTTCGGCTACCGCTGGCGCCCCTGGCCCGGCGACGTCGCCCTGGCCGGCGGCGCGGACATCCTCGACTACGTGCGCACCGTCGCCGAGGAGTACGAGGTCGACAAGCTCATCCGCTACCGCTTCCGGGTCACCGGCGCCGACTGGGACTCCGCGACCGCGCGCTGGACCGTGCAGATCGACCAGGACGGCGCGCCGCTCACGATGACCGCCTCGTTCCTGTGGGGCTGCACGGGCTACTACGACTACGACGAGGGCCACGCGCCGGTCTTCCCGGGCGTCGAGGAGTTCGCCGGCGAGGTCGTCTACCCGCAGTTCTGGCCCGAGGACCTCGACTACGCGGGCAAGAAGGTCGTCGTGATCGGCTCCGGCGCGACCGCGGTCACCCTGGTGCCGTCGATGGCGCCGACCGCCGGGCACGTCACGATGCTGCAGCGCACTCCGACCTACATCCTCCCGCAGCCCGGCACCGACTCCTGGGCCAAGCGGCTCGCGCCGCTGCCCGGAGGCGATCGCCTACCCGATCGTGCGCTGGAAGAACGTCCTGCGGATGGTCGCCAGCTATCAGCTGGCCCGCAAGTTCCCCGAGCAGGCCAAGGGGGTCCTGCGCAGGCTCGCCGAGCCCGAGCTGCCCGAGGGCACGTCGTACGACGAGCACTTCCAGCCGCCGTACGACCCCTGGGACCAGCGCCTGTGCGTCGTCCCCGACGGCGACTTCTTCCGAGGCGCTGCGCTCCGGCAAGGCCGACGATCGTCACCGACACGATCGAGACGTTCACGCCGACGGGCATCCGGCTGACGTCGGGTGCAGAGCTCGAGGCCGACATCATCGTCAGCGCGACCGGCCTCAAGCTCAAGCTCTTCGGCGGGATCGACCTGTCCGTCGACGGCGTCGTGCAGGAGCAGAGCAGCCAGATGACCTACAAGGGCCTGATGGTCAGCGGCCTGCCCAACTTCGCCTTCACGATGGGCTACACCAACGCGTCCTGGACGCTCAAGGCCGACCTCGTCGGGGAGTACGTCGTGCGCCTGCTGGCCCACCTCGACCGTGCGGGGCTGCGCAGCGCCGTCCCCGTCAAGGACCCGACGGTCGGCGAGCGACCTTTCATGGACCTCGCCTCCGGCTACATCCAGCGCGCCCTGGACGGGTTGCCGCGCCAGGGTGACCGGGCGCCGTGGCAGCTCAAGCAGAACTACCTCGTCGACGTGCGCACGATCCGTCGCAACAAGATCGACGACGGTGTGTTGCGCTTCACGGCCTGAGCAGGCGTTTGTCACCCTCACGGGCGGTGCCCCGCTGTGGTGAGGGGTGGTTGATTGGAGGCACGAGCGGCGCCCCGCGCCGCTGCCACATCATCGAAGGAGGTCCTCATGGGACTCGACGACAAGATCAGCAACAAGGCCGAAGACCTCAAGGGCAAGACCAAGGAGACCACCGGCTCCGCCACGGGCAACGAGAGCCTCGAGGCCGAGGGCAAGGGCGACCAGGCCTCCGCCTCGATCAAGGACGGCTTCGAGAAGGTCAAGGACGCCGGCAAGGACCTCAAGGACGGCCTGACCAAGTAGGACGCTCCAATCGACGTCTCCGACGTCCCCCGAAGTAGATCACCCCTCGCCGGTAGCGTTGCCCGGCGAGGGGTGAGTCGTTCCACGGTGAGGTGGTCATGGTCAGGCAATGGATCGAGCGGTCGCTCTGGGACGTCGTCCCGCGCGACCACCGCCAGAGCGGAGCCGACCTGCGTCGACGCCAGATCGTCACCGCGGCCTTCGTCGTCCTCGGCGCCGTGGTGCTCGGGATCCTGCTACGCCTCGACAAGGGCAGCACCGAGTTCGTCGTGTTCTCGCTGGTGCTGGCTGCTGTCTGGACGGTCGGGGCCTTCGCCTCCGGCCCCATCCACCTCGGCCGGATCGTGCGGCACGACCTGCACATCAGGCCGATCGTCCAACCGCTGATCCTCGGAGCCGCGCTGGCCGGCATCTTCGTGCTCGGCGCCCTCGTGGTGCGTGAGATCCCCTGGTTGGCCGACCAGGTGCGTGGCGTGCTCGGCTTCGCCACCGAGGGCTATCTCCCGGTCCTGGTGGTCGTCACCGCCCTCAACGGCATCGCCGAGGAGCTCTTCTTCCGGGGTGCTGCGTATGCCGCCATCACCCGTCGCCCCGTGCTCTGGACGACGGCCGCCTACGCGGTGGCCACCCTCGCCACCGGCAACGTGATGCTCGCCTTCGCCGCCGTCCTGCTCGGCGTCCTGGTCGGACTGCAGCGGCGCGCCTCCGGCGGCATCCTGGCGCCGATCATCACGCACTGCACGTGGTCGCTGACGATGCTCTTCGCGCTCCCCGCCATCTTCGGCGTCTAGGAGCAGCGGCTACTTCGCCCGCCTTCTTCTTGGGCCCGCCACTCTCGTCGATGGCCTGCTTGACCGCGTCGGCGTAGGCGATCGTGTCGCCGGGCACCAGCGACAGGATCGACTCGTCGTGCACCACGACCTCGGTGGCCATCGAGTCGATGAGGTTCTTGGCAGTGGTGGTGTCGACGTCGGTGACGAAGGCGATCCAGTGCGACGACAGCGACGGCGTCAGCACGGGCACCGTCACGATCGGCACGCGCCGACCGAGCATCACCTGCGCGGCCTGCTGCATCATCTCGAGGTAGGTGAGCTGCTCGGGTCCGCCGATCTCGAGCACGCGCCCGTAGGCCTGCTCGTTGCCGATGACGCCGTCGAGGTAGCGGATGACGTCGTCGATGGCGATCGGCTGGGTGCGGGTGTTGACCCACTTCGGCACCACCATGGCCGGCAGGTTCTTGACCAGCTGGCGGGTGATCTCCCACGAGATCCCCCCGGCGCCGACGACGATCGCGGCCCGCAGCACGGTGACCGGCACCCCGCCCTCGGCGAGCTTGCCCTCGACCTCGCGCCGCGAGCGCAGGTGGGGGGAGAGGTCGTCGTCCTCGGCGCCGAGGCCGCCGAGGTAGACGATCTGCTGTACGCCGGCGGCCGCTGCAGCCTTGCCGAACGCCACGGCGGCCTCGGCATCCTTGCGCTCGAAGTCGTCGTCGTCGAGGGAGTGCACGAGGTAGACGGCCACGTCGACACCCTGGATCGCGGTCTTGATCGTGTCGGGCTCGAAGACGTCCCCGCCCACCGGCGTGCCCGGTCCGTCATACGAGTCGGGACGGCGGGTCATGGCCCGCACCTCGACCCCCCGCTCGATGAGCACGGGCACCAATCGGCGACCCACGAATCCTGTTGCTCCGGTGACAAGGACGGTGACCATGGGACCACCCTAGGCCCGACGTCGACCCTGCGTCCTCACCCGGATTCGCCGGGTGGGGCGGCACCCGACGTGCTGCGGGTCACAGGCTCTGGCGCTGCGTAGATGCGCGGCTTGGGGGGCGAGTGCAGTAAGTTCGGGACCAGAGCTCGGCCAGTCTTGCCGCCGGCTCCCGCGCAGATCCCCCCAGAATCACCGGGAGGATTCCGGCGCCCCTCATCTTCGAGGGCATTGCTTACCCGATCCCGCCGCCGGCGGGACAGCTGGGCGAGACACACATAGTTAGTGATGTCGCCGTGACTTCTGCTTCACCTGCCACTATTTCCTCCTTCTCCGACCTGCGCCTGCCGGACGCCCTCGTGCGCGTCCTCACCGAGCAGGGCATCACCGCCCCCACGCCGATCCAGGCCGCGACGCTCCCGGACTCACTTGCGGGCCGCGACGTCCTCGGTCGGGGCCGCACCGGCTCCGGCAAGACCTACGCGTTCCTGCTGCCGGTCGTCACCCGCCTGCTCGACTCGAACCTGCCGGCCATGCCCGGCAAGCCCCGCGCGCTGATCGTGGCGCCGACCCGCGAGCTGGTCGGCCAGATCCACGAGGCTCTCAAGCCGCTCGCCAAGGCCGCCGGTCTGACGACGATGACCGTCTTCGGCGGCGTCGGCCAGAACCCGCAGGTCGCCGGCCTCCGCAAGGGTGCCGACATCGTGCTGGCCTGCCCCGGTCGGCTCGAGGACCTGATCCAGCAGGGTCACTGCCGCCTCGACGCCATCGAGGTCACCGTGCTCGACGAGGCCGACCACATGGCCGACCTCGGCTTCCTGCCGGCCGTGCGCCGCCTGATGAGCGCGACGCCGACCACCGGTCAGCGCCTGCTCTTCTCGGCCACGCTCGACAACGCGATCGACGTGCTGGTCAAGAAGTTCCTGCACAGCCCGGTCGTCCACGAGGCCGACTCGGCGCAGTCGCCGGTCTCCACGATGGACCACCACGTGCTGCACCTGTCGCGCGAGCAGCGGATCCCGATCCTGGTCGACCTGACCTCGGCTCCCGGTCGCACGGTGATCTTCACCCGCACCAAGCACGGCGCCAAGGCGCTGGCCCGCCAGCTCAACAAGTCCGGCGTCCCGTCGGTCGACCTGCACGGCAACCTGAGCCAGAACGCGCGCACCCGCAACATGGAGGCGTTCCACTCCGGCAAGGCCACCACGCTGGTCGCGACCGACATCGCCGCCCGCGGCATCCACGTCGACGACGTGGCGCTCGTCGTCCACGCCGACCCGCCCACCGAGCACAAGGCCTACCTGCACCGCTCGGGCCGTACCGCTCGCGCCGGCGCCTCCGGCACGGTCATCACGCTGATGACCGACGAGCAGGTGCGCGACGTGCGCGCGTTGACCCGCGCGGCCGGCATCAAGCCGACCACCACTCGCGTCGACGGCATCAAGCACCCGCTGCTCGCCCAGCTCGCTCCCGGCGACCGCACCCTGGTCCCTGGTGGCCTCGAGGTCGACGTCCCGTCCCAGCCGCAGCGTCAGCGCAGCCCCAAGTCCGGCGCCCCCGCCGGCAACGGTGGCGGCGGACGCGGCAGCCGTGGCCGTGGCGGCAACGGCGGCGGACAGCGCTCGTCGGCCAAGCAGGGTGGTGGCACGTCCGGCGCCCCCAAGCAGGGTGGCGGACGTCGTCGTACGGCCCCCTCCACCGGTGCTGCCGGCAGCCACACCGCAGCGTCCTTCTCCTCCGGGCGCCGCTGAGCTTCTGCTCCACCACCTCGACCCGTCGGCCTCGGCCGGCGGGTCGAGGTGTTTTTGTGGGCGCGGCTCGAGGGGCCGTCAGCGGCGCGGACGGATGACGACACGGGCCGCCTGCGCCACGGCCTTCTCGTAGGCCGTGACCAGGCCGCCGACCGCCAGCGGCTTGAGTCGTTCGAGAACCTCGTGGAAGCGGTCGGACTCCACGGAGCTGTAGCGCGGGGCGAGGTGCTCAGCGATCAGCACCTGGAGCTCTTCGGCCATCTGGCGCCCGTGGTCGAGGTAGACCGCGCGGGCCGCTTCGGCGACCTCGCGGGGGAAGCCGAGCTCCAACAGCTGGAGGCCGATGCCGAGCTGGGTGCGCGCGACGAGCAGTTGATCGTCGCGGACCCGCACGATGCCCAGTGCCACCAGGGTCGCGACATCCTCCTCGGTGAGCGTGCGGCCGGCGCGCTGCTCGAGGTCCGCGCGGGTCATCTCGACGGGCAGGTCGGCCTGCCAGGGGGCCAGCATCGTCCGGGCCAGCGCGATGTCGCCGGCCTCCGCGTCCTCGGGGAGCGCCGCGACGTACCCCTCGATGGCGGCGAGGGTGAAGCCGTGGGCCTGGAGCTCCTGGACGAGCTCGAGGCGGGCAACGTGGTCGGCGGAGTAGTAGCCCGACCGGCCGCGCCGGATCGGCGGCGGCACCAGGCCGCGTGAGGTGTAGAAGCGCACGTTGCGCACCGACAGCCCGACGCGTGCGGTCAGCTCGTCGAGCGTCAGCAGGTCGGCGGTCGTCACTGTCGGCGACGCCGCCTCACCAGCCCCTGCCGTCCCGCTGGCCGCGTGACTCACGTGTGACCTCACTCACTCTCGGTCTTGCCTTGACGATAGTGACAGTATTGGTGTCACAATCGACAGACGCAAGACGTACTCACGGAGCCCCACCACCGGCTCCCCAGATGCAAGGACGAGGTCATGGCAGAAGCATTCGTGTACGACCACCTGCGCACTCCGCGCGGCAAGGGCAAGGCCGCCGGTTCGCTCCACGAGGTCAAGGCCGTCGACCTGATGGTCGGGCTCCTCGACGAGGTCCGCAAGCGCAACCCCAACCTCGACCCCGCTCGCGTGGACGACGTCGTCCTCGGCGTGGTCACGCCCGTCGGTGAGCAGGGCGGCGACGTCGCCAAGACCGCTGCCCTCGCTGCCGGCTACCCCGACACCGTCGCCGGGGTCCAGCTCAACCGCTTCTGCGCATCCGGCCTCGAGGCCGTCAACCAGGCCGCCGGCCGCATCCGCGGTGGCATGGAGGACCTGATCCTCGCCGGTGGCGTCGAGTCGATGTCGAACGTCCCGATGGGCTCCGACGGTGGCGCCTGGGCCCAGGACCCGGCCACCGCACTGACCACCGGCTTCGTGCCGCAGGGCATCGGTGCCGACCTGATCGCCACGATCGAGGGTTGGAGCCGCGAGGACGTCGATGCGTTTGCCGCCGAGTCGCACCACCGCGCCGCAAAGGCGTGGGCCAACGGCTACCACGCCAACTCGGTCATCCCGGTCCGCGACATGAACGGCCTGACGGTGCTCGACACCGACGAGACGATCCGCCCCGACACCTCCGTCGAGGGTCTGGCCGGCCTCAAGCCGAGCTTCGCCCAGATCGGCAAGGACGCCGGCTTCGACGACGTCGCGCTGGAGAAGTACCACTGGCTGGAGAAGATCAACCACGTCCACCACGCCGGCAACTCCTCCGGCATCGTCGACGGCGCTGCCCTGATGGCGATCGGCACCGAGGAGATCGGTATCGAGCTCGGACTCACCCCGCGTGCCCGCATCGTCTCGATGGCCGTCTCCGGCGCCGACCCGACGATCATGCTCACCGGTCCTGCCCCCGCCGCCCGCAAGGCGCTCGCGAAGGCGGGCCTGGAGACCAAGGACATCGACCTCTTCGAGATCAACGAGGCCTTCGCCGCCGTCGCGATGCGCTTCATGCGCGACATGGGCATCTCCGACGAGATCACCAACGTCAACGGTGGCGCGATCGCGATGGGCCACCCTCTGGGTGCCACCGGCGCGATGATCCTCGGAACCCTCATCGACGAGCTGGTCCGTCGCGACCAGAAGCGCGGCCTCGCCACGCTCTGCGTCGGCGGCGGGATGGGGATCGCGACGATCGTCGAAGTGGTCTGACGAGGAACGAGTCAGCCCACTTCATCGGTGGTCGAGCAAGCGGCACGGCTGAGGTACGAAGCCGTGACCCGCGTGTCGAGACCCGGTGAGCCGAGCGCCGACCGCGACCACCACCGCCGTACCTGACTCACGGGGTTTCGAGGCTCGGCGCTAGCGCGCCTCGCACCTCAACCACCGTTCACTTTCTCCCAGGACAGGAAGATCACGCATGAGCACCACCACCACTGAGACGTCCGTCCGTTACGACAAGGACGCCGAGGGCATCGTCACCCTCACGCTGGACGACCCCAACCAGTCGGCCAACACCATGAACCAGCTCTACATCGACTCGATGAAGGCCGCCGTCGACAAGCTCGAGGACGAGCTCGCCGCCGACGCCGACAGCGTCACCGGGGTCGTCATCGCCAGCGCCAAGAAGACCTTCTTCGCCGGCGGCGACCTCAAGGGCATGGTCCAGGCCGGCAAGGACGACGCCGCGTCGGTCTTCGCCATGGCCGAGAACGTCAAGGCCGCCCTGCGCCGCCTCGAGCTCTTCCCCAAGCCGGTCGTGGCCGCGATCAACGGCGCCGCCCTCGGTGGCGGCTTCGAGATCTGCCTGGTCGCCAAGCACCGCATCGCCGTCAACGACCCCAAGGTCACCGTCGGTCTGCCCGAGTCGAGCCTGGGCCTGCTGCCCGGCGGCGGCGGGGTCACCCGGATGGTCCGCAAGTTCGGCCTCCAGGCCGGGCTGATGGACTTCCTGCTGACCGGCGCGCAGTTCAAGGCCGCCCCGGCCTTGGAGAAGGGTCTCGTCGACGAGCTCGTCGCGACCCAGGACGAGCTGATCCCCGCCGCCAAGGCGTGGATCAAGGCCAACCCGGACGCCAAGCAGAACCCCTGGGATGCCCCCGGCTACAAGATGCCCGGTGGCAACCCGAGGTCGCCTGCGCTGGCGTCGTTCCTGCCGGCCTTCCCGGCGCTGCTGCGTCAGCAGACCAAGGGCGCCGTCTACCCGGCAGCGCGCGCGATCCTGAGCGCCGCCGTCGAGGGTGCCAGCCGTGACTTCGACACCGCCTCGCGCATCGAGTCGCGCTACCTGACCAACCTGATCGTCAACCAGGGCTCGAAGAACATGATCCAGGCGTTCTTCTTCGACCTCCAGGCGATCAATGCCGGCACCGAGCGTCCCAAGGGCATCGAGCCCTACCAGGCCAAGAAGGTCGGCGTCCTCGGCGCCGGCATGATGGGTGCGGGCATCGCCTACTCGTGCGCGCGCGCCGGCATGGAGGTCGTCCTCAAGGACGTCTCGCAGGAGAACGCCGACAAGGGCAAGGCCTACACCGAGAAGCTCAACGCCAAGGGCATCAGCCGCGGCAAGCTCACCGAGGAGAAGGCCGCCGACATGCTGGGCCGGATCACCGCGACTGCCGATCCCGCCGACCTCGCCGGCTGCGACCTGGTCATCGAGGCCGTCTTCGAGGACCCCTCGCTGAAGGCCAAGGTCTTCGCCGAGATCATGCCGTTCATCAACGCCGATGCGCTGCTGTGCTCCAACACCTCGACGCTGCCGATCACCGAGCTCGCCGAGGGCATCGACCGTCCAGCAGACTTCATCGGGCTGCACTTCTTCAGCCCCGTCGACAAGATGCCGCTGGTCGAGATCATCAAGGGCAAGGAGACCTCCGAGAAGGCGCTCGCCATGGCCTTCGACGTGGTCCAGCAGATCAAGAAGACCCCGATCGTCGTCAACGACAGCCGCGGCTTCTACACCTCGCGCGTCATCGGCACCCAGGTCATGGAGGGGCTCGCGATGCTCTCCGAGGGTTGCTACCCGATGTCGATCGAGCGGGCCACCACGCAGGCGGGCTACCCCGTCGGCGTGCTCCAGCTGACCGACGAGCTCAACATGGAGCTGATGGCCAAGATCGAGAAGGCGTCGAAGGATGCCGCCGAGCGGGACGGCACGACGTACACCCAGCACCCGGGCGTGCCCGTCGTCGCGAAGATGATCGAGCTCGGCCGGTCCTCGCGGCTGGTCGGCAAGGGCTTCTTCGACTACGACGAGGGCAAGCGCGGCTCGCTGTGGAGCGGGCTGAAGGACGAGTTCCCGATCGCCGAGAACCAGATCCCGTTCCAGGACATGAAGGACCGGATGCTGTTCGCCGAGGCGCTCGAGACCGCCAAGTGCTTCGAGGAGGGTGTGGTCACCTCGGCCGCGGCCGCCAACATCGGCTCGATCATGGGCATCGGCTTCCCGCCGATGACCGGTGGTGCCGCGCAGTTCATGACCGGCTACGAGAGCGCCGACGGCGAGATCGGCCTCGCGGCCTTCGTCAAGCGGGCCGACGAGCTGGCCGAGGCGTATGGCGAGCGGTTCGTCCCGACCGCCTGGCTGCGTGACCTCGCGGCTGCTGGCGGGTCCTTCCCCGCCTGACCCGCGCTGACCCCGCTGACCCGAACGGCGCCCATCCCTCACCGGGGTGGGCGCCGTTCGTGTGCCTGATCAGGTCGCGAATCGGTGCCACTGGATGGCACCGATCCACGACCTGAGTGGCCACCGGTCCTAGGCCGGCTCAGGCCGCGGTGTCAGAGCCAGTGGCGAGAGCTTGAGCCAGCTCGGGAGAGCGCGCCGCTCGAGCGACGACCCGATCAGCTCGAGGTCGCCGGAGCGCAACGCAGCAGCCCAGCTCAGATCTCCTCGCCAGACGAGGGTGAGGGTGCGCAGGTCGGTCTCGAGCGCCACCCGTACGTCGAAGCCCGGGTCGGCGTCGCAGACATCGATGCCGGCCGGCGTGACGACGATCCACCAGTCCTGGTTGGAGGCCGGGACGTCGTGGAAGGCGAACCTCAGCACGGTGCGCCCGGCCGGGAGGGCGTCGGTGGCGATGTTGCGGTGGATGTCCCACATGAGCAGGTGGGGGTCGAGGTCCTCGTCCCCGATCTCGGGGACCCAGCGGATGCCCCACGCCCCGAGGGCCTCGACGATCGGCTCGAGCTCGCGACCCGCCGGGCTCAGCTGGTAGTCGACGCGGTTGCCCTGCTCGCTGCGCTCCACCACGCCGGCGCGTACCAAGGTGTGGAGTCGCTTGGAGAGCAGGGCCGGAGACATCCGGGGGAGACCGCGCCGGAGGTCGTTGAAGTGCCGGCTGCCCATCATCAGCTCGCGGATCACCAGCAGGGTCCACCGCTCGTCGAGGAGCTCCATCGCCTTGGCGACCGGGCAGAACTGGCCATAGCTAGCGGGCATGCCGCCCTCCCTGGGCCTGCTGCGATCCGGCCGGCGGCCGGCTGCTGCGAGGCATCTCGCACGTTACTCCCGCTCGGACGGCGGTAGTACAGATCGGGAACTATCTGCGCCGGCGCGAGACGAGCACGATCGAGGGACCAGACCACCTACGGAAGGCACCCTCATGACCACCGACCACGCCGCTGTCATCGGCGCAGCGATCGACAAGCTCAACGCCGGCGACGTCACGGGTTACGTCACGTCGCTCTACTCGCCCGACTGCGTCTTCCACGGCTTCCCCGACGCGTTCGCGCCGACCCGTGACGGCATCGCCGCCTTCTTCCGCGCCCTCGTCAAGGCCGTGCCGGACGCGAAGATCTCGCCGCTCGACCTCGTCGCCGCCGACGACAGCGTGTCGGTGCGCTTCGTCCTCACCGGGACTCACGAGGGCGAGCTCTTCGGCTTCGCCGGAACCGGTCGCAAGCTGGAGGTGGAGGGCATCACCATCGTGCACTTCGTCGACGGCGTGGTGGTCGAGCGCTGGAACCGCCTCGACAACGCCGCCCTCTTCGCCCAGCTCGGTGAGCTCCCGGTGTCGGTCTGATGTCGCTCGCACCCGCGCTCGCTCGCGACGTGTCGGGCCCCGACTTGCAGGCCAACAAGGCCCTCGTCGCCCGGTTGTTCCGCGACATCGACGCCCTCAGCCCGACGCTGCACAGCGACTACTTCGATCCGGCGTACGTCGACCACACCCCGCTCCCGGTCCCGGGACTGGCCGAAGGGATCGAGGGCGCCAAGCAGGTCTATGCCGTCAACCAGGCGGCGTTCTCCGAGCCGTGGCACACCATCGAGGGTCAGGTGGCCGAGGGCGACCTGGTGATCACCTGGCTCACGGCCGGCGGCCGGCACACCGGAGAGCTCCTGGGTGTGGCCGCCACGGATCGTGACGTCTCGATGCGTGGGGTGACCATCTTCGAGGTGGTCGAGGGAAAGATCGTCAGCCGGTGGGGCATCAGTGACCTCATGGGCCTCTTCGTCCAGCTGGGGGCGATCCCCCCTCCGGGTGTGAGCTGAGCTCAGACGGCGGGTCGCCGCTACCGGCCGACGCCCCACAGCGCCGCGACGTGACGGGCGTCGGTGCCGCAGCAGCCGCCGATGACGGAGAGGCCGGGCAGTGCGGAGCGGAGCTGGTCGAAGCTCGAGACCAAGTGGTCGAGGTCGCCGGCGTCGAGCTCGGTCATCGCATCCAGCTCGGCGTGAGACATCGTCGAGGCGTTGGGTCGGACCTCGACGATCCGCTCGATCCCGGCGCCGCCGGCTCGGTCACCGAGGGCCCGGGCCAGGTGGAGCGGATGCGCGCAGTTGACCCCGAAGAAGGCCACGTCGCCGGCCTCCTCGACCCGCGAGATCGCTTCGCCCAGTGGGGTCCGGTCGGGCAGGGTGCCGTCGACCTCGACGGTGAACAGGATGCCGACCGGGAGTCCCGCAGCGTTGGCTGCGCACACCACCCCCGAGGCTTCGTCGGCGGTCGTCATCGTGAGGGCTTCCACCAGGTCGGCCCCCGCCGCAGCGAACGACTCGACCTGTCCGCGGTGGTAGTCGGCCGCTTCCTCGACACCTCGCTGCTCGCCAGGCACGTAGCCGTCGCCGCGAGGACCCACGACGCCGGAGACGACCACGTCGTCGAGGTCCGACCACTCCGCGCGCAAGGTGGTCAGGAACGCGATGGCGTCACGGTTGACGGCTGCCGTCGCGGACTCGTCGTAGCCGAGGAGCCGGGCCCAGTCAGAGTTGGCCCGCCAGGTGGGTGCGGCGAGGACGAGCCCTGCGCCGGCGCTGCGGGCGATGTCGGCGTACGCCGCGTAGTAGTCCCGCAGGATGGAGCGACCGCGCTCGTCCTGGATCAGCGGGAACGCGGCGAACTCCGCGAGCTCGAGCCCATGGTTGAAGATCAGGTCGGTCTCCAGGCCGCCGTCGGTGACGTAGGGCCGACCGTCCACGCTTGGCACCGGACCTGGCATCGCCGCCCCCTGAGATCACCCGGTCCCGTCGTCCCGCATGTCTTGCCAAAGTGGCACTCACGCAGGCCCCCGTCAAGGGCCTCGTGCAGACGTGGTCAGGACCTGCTGCCGGCGCCGGCAGCAGCGGCGGCGACGAGCGCCGCGGCCACCTCGTCGACGTGCTCGTGGGTGACCAGCCCGGTCGTGACACGCACGTGCGGCTCGGCCACCGAGCCGGTCGCCAGGAACGGAGCCCCGGCCGCAGCGCGGATGCCGACGGCGGCGAGGTGGAGCAGGGCGGCGCGCTCGTCGCGCACCGGGAGCCAGAGGTTGATGCCGTCCGGGGCCGCGACCACCACGCCGTACGACGCCAGCGCGTCGACCAGCGCCCGTTGCCGGCCGAAGTACTGACGGCGGGCCTCGGCGACCTCGTCCATCGACCGAGCCTCGGTGAGCAGGTCGAGCAGGATCGTCTGCACCATGCGGGAGGTCCAAGCCGGTCCGAGCATCCGCCGGGCGACGATCCTGTCGACCAGCGCGGCGGGGCCGCCGAGGGCCGCGATGCGCAGGTCGGGGCCGTGCGACTTCGAGAAGCTCCTGACGTGCACCACCCGCCCGGGCAGCAGAGGGCTCAGCGATACATCGGGCGCGGTGCTGATCGCGCCGGAGTGGTCGTCCTCGATGATCCACGCCCTGGAGTCGTCGCTCGCGAGGACGCGTGCGAGGGCGGCGGCTCGCTTCGCGGAGAGGGAGACCCCGGTCGGGTTGTGTGCGCGAGGTTGGAGCACGATCGCGACGGGTCTGAGGCCCAGCGCCGTGCGCAGGTCGTCGACGAGCACCCCCTCGGCATCGACGCCCACGGGCAGCACCTCGGCGCCGAGTGCCTCGACGAGGTCGAAGAACGGCGGGAAGCCGGGCGACTCCAGCACCACCCGGTCGCCGTAGGAGACGAGGTGCTCGAGCACCCGGGCGATGCCGTCGGTGGCGCCGTCGACGACGGTGATGGTGTCGTCGGGGTTGGGCCAGGTGGAGGCCAGGACCTCGCGGAGCCGCGGCAGCACCGGCTCTTCCTGATAGGCCAGCGTCGCGGCGCGCGCAGAGACCCGACCGAGCGCCGGGCCCAGCGATGGCAGGAGGGCGGGGTCGGGGGTGCCTCGCGAGAGGTCGAAACGCGCCGAGGCGTCACCTGCGCCGACCAGGTCGCGCACCCGCGGGCTCAGCCAGGTCGTCGGGTTGTCGCGCACGTAGGTGCCGGCGCGGCCACGTGAGACGACCAGACCCGTACGGCGCAGGGCCTGCCACGCCGAGCTGACCGTGGCGGGGGAGACCCCGAGGTCGGCGGCCACGTCGCGGACCGTCGGCAGCCGGTCGCCCGGGCCGAGCGCGCCGCTGCGGATGGCGCGGCTGATCGCCCCCGCGATGCCACGGGGCGTGCGGTCCTCGATGGGCCCCCATGCCGGCGCCGTGTCGGTCAAGCGAGTGACCTCCGCACCGGGCGATTTGCTGCCGACCCTTGACAGGAACGAAATACCAGCGAAATGTTCAACCCGAAAGATAACAGAAATCACCGCACCGCCCCAGAGCCCCAGAGCTACCGGAGGAACCCCGTGACGATCGTGCGCGCAGCCATCTCGCAGACCACCTGGACCGGCGACAAGGCCTCCATGCTGGACAAGCACGAGCAGTTCGCCCGAGATGCGAAAGCCCAGGGCGCGCAGGTCATCTGCTTCCAGGAGCTCTTCTACGGGCCCTACTTCGGGATCACCCAGGACCAGAAGTACTACCGCTACGCCGAGCCCGCCGACGGCCCGATCGTGCAGCGCTTCGCAGCCCTCGCCAAAGAGCTGGAGCTGGTGATGATCCTGCCGATCTACGAGGAGGAGCAGACCGGCGTCTACTACAACACTGCGGTCGTCGTGGAGGCCGACGGCACGATCCTGGGGTCCTACCGCAAGAACCACATCCCGCACGTGGAGAAGTTCTGGGAGAAGTTCTACTTCCGCCCCGGCAACACCGGCTACCCCGTGTTCGATACATCGGTGGGCAAGATCGGCGTCTACATCTGCTACGACCGGCACTTCCCCGAGGGCTGGCGTGAGCTCGGCCTCGGCGGGGCCCACATGGTGTTCAACCCCAACGCCACCAAGCCGGGCCTGTCCAACCGGCTGTGGGAGGTCGAGGGCCCCTGCGCCGCGGTCGCCAACGGCTACTTCGTCCTCCAGCCCAACCGCGTGGGTCTGGAGGACAACGAGTACGGCGACGAGGCGGTGAACTTCTACGGCACCAGCCAGATCATCGATCCCCGTGGCAACTTCGTCGGCGAACGCGGGTCGTCGGAGCACGAGGAGCTGATGGTGCGCGACATCGACCTCGACATGGTCCAGGGCATGCGCGACGACTGGCAGTTCTACCGCGACCGCCGTCCCGACTCCTACGCCGCGATCGCCAAGGCCTAGGGGGCGGGCATGGGAACCCTGCTGATCACCGGCGGCACCGTCGTCAGCTCGACCGGGCGCACTGCCGCTGACGTGCTCGTCGACGGCGAGACGATCGTGGCCGTCCTCGCGCCGGGCTCGTCCCTGCTCGGTCACGACCTCGTCGGCTCGGTCGACCGGGTGATCGACGCGACCGGCAAGTACGTCATCCCCGGCGGCATCGACGCCCACACCCACATGCAGCTGCCCTTCGGCGGCACCGAAGCCAGTGACACGTTCGAGTCCGGCACCACCGCCGCGGCCTGGGGTGGCACCACCTCGATCATCGACTTCGCGGTGCAGAAGACCGGCGAGGCCGTCGAGACCGGGCTCGCTGCCTGGCACGAGAAAGCCGGTGGCAACTGCGCGATCGACTACGGCTTCCACCAGATCATCGGCGGGGTCGACGAGCAGTCGCTCAAGGCGATGGAGACGCTCGTCGACGAGGGGATCACCTCCTACAAGCTCTTCATGGCCTACCCCGGTGTCTTCTACTCCGACGACGCCCAGATCCTCAAGGCCATGCAGAAGGCCGCCGAGCTCGGCCTGCTCACGATGATGCATGCCGAGAACGGCCCGGCCATCGACGTCCTCGCCGAGCAGCTCTACAACGCCGGCAAGACGACGCCCTACTTCCACGGAGTGGCCCGCGCCTGGCAGATGGAGGAGGAAGCCACCCACCGCGCGATCATGCTGGCCGACCTCACCGAGTCACCGCTGTATGTCGTGCACGTCTCGGCCAAGCAGGCTGTCGCCCAGCTCGCCGCAGCCCGCGACCGCGGCAAGAACGTCTTCGGCGAGACCTGCCCGCAGTACCTCTACCTCTCCCTCGAGGAGCAGCTCGGCGCCCAGGGCGATCCCACCTGGGGCGACTTCGAGGGCGCCAAGTGGGTCTGCTCGACCCCGCTGCGCTCGCGCGAGGAAGGCCACCAGAACGCCATGTGGCAGGGCCTGCGCACCAACGACCTCCAGATGGTCTCCACCGACCACTGCCCGTTCTGCATGAAGGACCAGAAGGAGCTCGGCCGCGGCGACTTCCGGGCCATCCCCAACGGCATCGGCTCGGTCGAGCACCGCCTCGACCTGCTCTACCAGGGCGTCGTCACCGGCGAGATCACCCTCGAGCGCTGGGTTGAGCTGACCTCGACGACGCCGGCGCGGATGTTCGGTCTCTACGGCACCAAGGGCGTCATCGCGCCGGGGGCTGACGCCGACCTCGTGGTCTACGACCCCAACGGACACACCTCGATCGGGGTGGGGGAGGGCAAGACCCATCACATGAACATGGACCACTCTGCCTGGGAGGGCTACGAGATCGACGGTCACGTCGACGTCGTGGTCTCGCGGGGTTCGGTGGTCGTCTCGGACGGGGCGTTCCACGGCAGGACCGGCCACGGGCAGTACCTCAAGCGTGGGCTGACGCAGTACCTCGTCTGACCCACCAGGTCTCGACACGGGCTCGCTGACGCTCGCCCGGCTCGACCACCTTCTAACAGGGAGCTAATCATGGAGTTCGGCGTCGTCCTGCAGACCAACCCACCCGCCTGGCGCACGGTCGCCCTGGCCAAGCAGGCCGAGGAGCACGGCTTCGACTACGCCTGGACGTTCGACTCCCACCTGCTCTGGCAGGAGCCCTACGTCATCTACTCGGCGATCCTCGCCGCGACCAACCGCATCGTCGTCGGTCCCATGGTCACCAACCCCGCCACCCGCGACTGGACCGTGACGGCATCGGTCTTCGCGACGCTCAACGAGATGTACGGCAACCGCACCGTGTGCGGCATCGGGCGAGGCGACTCGGCGGTGCGGGTCCTCAACGGCAAGCCGACCACGCTGAAGGACGTCCGCGAGGCGACGCACGTGATCCGCGAGCTCGCCAACTGCCGTGCGGTGGAGATCAACGGCACCACGCTCCAGTTCCCGTGGGCGCGCTCTTCCGCGCTCGAGGTGTGGGTGGCGGCGTACGGTCCTCTGGCGTTGAAGACGACCGGCGAGGTCGGCGACGGCTTCATCCTCCAGCTCGCCGACGTCGATATCGCGAAGTGGATGATCGGCGCGGTCCGCAAGGCGGCTTCCGACGCCGGACGCGACCCCGACGCGATCACGTTCTGCGTCGCCGCCCCGGCCTACGTCGGCGATGGGACGCCCGAGTCGATGGCCCACATGCGTGAGCAGTGCCGGTGGTTCGGCGGGATGGTCGGCAATCACGTAGCCGACATCGTGGCCCGCTACGGCGACACCGACGAGGGCGCCAACATCCCGCAGGCTCTCACCGACTACATCAAGGGCCGCGAGGGCTACGACTACAACGAGCACGGTCGGGCCGGCAACACCCATGCCGACTTCGTGCCCGATGAGATCGTCGACCGGTTCTGCATCCTCGGCACGGTCGAGGACCACCTCGCCAAGCTCGAGGAGCTCAAGGCGATCGGCGTCGACCAGTTCGCGGTCTACCTCCAGCACGACAACAAGGAGGAGACGCTGCGCGTCTACGGCGAGTCGATCATCCCCGAGCTTCGTGACCACGTGACGGCGAAGGCCTGACCCGGGTGTCCGCAACGGCCCAGACGACCGCAGCTCCCGGGTTGGTGACCGCCCGCCCGCGCCTGGCTGCGGGCGCCTGGCCGGTGCTGCGCTCGGGACTCCTGGGCGTCCTCGGCCTGCTGGCGGTGGCCGGGGCCTGGGAGGGCTACAAGGCGCTCGTCCCGGAGAACGGCGTGATCGTCGGCGACAACCGGGTGCTCCCACGCACCACCGACCTCGCGATGCCGCACGTCTGGGACATGATCCAGCGCCTCGGTGAGCCGGTCTCGAGCCTGGCGGGAGCCGAGGTCCTGTGGCGGGTGGTCGCGGACGCCGTCCTCGTCTCGCTCCGGGTGGCTGCTGCAGGGTGGGTCGCAGGCACCGCGATCGGACTGCTCCTCGCGCTCCTCATGGCGCGCTCCCGACTGGCCGAGTGGGGCCTGCTGCCCTGGATCGTGCTCAGCCAGACCGTGCCACTGATCGCCTTCGCCCCGATGGTCCGCAGCTGGGGATCGCGCATCGAGATCGGCACCTGGGAGTGGCCGCCGTGGATGTCGGTGGCCCTGATCGCCAGCTACCTCGCGTTCTTCCCGGTGGCAGTCGGCGCGCTGCGCGGGCTCCAGGCCTCGGACCGCATCCACACCGAGCTGATGCACACCTACAACGCCGGGTGGTGGGCGACGCTGCGCCGGGTCCGACTGCCCGCCAGCGTTCCCTACCTGTTGCCCGCGCTCCGACTCGGCGCCGCGGGCGCCGTGGTCGGCACGGTGGTCGCCGAGGTGTCGATCGTCTACCCCGATGGCATCGGTCGGATGCTGATCACCTACGCGGGCCAGGCCTCCGGTGACCCGGAGAAGGCCTGGGCGCCGATCTTCGGTGCTGTCGTGCTGGGGCTGCTGGCTGCCGGCTTCATCGCCCTTCTCGGCCTGCTGATGCGCAACTACCGACGAGGAGAGGCGCTGTGAGCGACCCCACGACCGAGATCGAAGACCGAGATCACGACCAGCACCGAGCCCGACTCCGTGCTCACCGTCGACGCCGTGCGCGTCGCCGGCGTGACCAAGACGTTCGGCACCCGCAAGAGTCAGGTCGTCGCCCTCTCCGAGGTCGACCTGAGCGTCGCCGCGGGGGAGTTCGTCGCGCTGATCGGACCCTCGGGCTGCGGCAAGTCGACGCTGATGCGGCTGATCGCCGACCTGGAGCAACCGACGGCCGGCGCGCTGGAGGTCTTCGGGAAGAGCGCTGCTCAGGCCCGGGTCGACCAGGACTACGGCATCGCCTTCCAGCAGGCAGGGCTTCTCCCCTGGCGCACGGTGGCGGACAACATCGCGCTACCGCTCGAGCTGCACGGCGCCTCACGGGGCGAGCGCAAGCGCCGCGTCGCCGAGCTGGTCGAGATGGTGGGCCTGGCCGACTTCGCGAAGTCCCGTCCCGACCAGCTCTCGGGCGGCATGCAGCAGCGGGTCGCGATCGCGCGATCGCTGGCCGAGCGGCCGCGGCTCCTGCTCATGGACGAGCCGTTCGGAGCCCTCGACGAGATGACCCGGGAGCGGATGCAGGCCGAGCTCGCCCGGATCTCCTACGAGACCGGGGCGGCCGTCGTCTTCGTGACGCACTCGATCCCCGAGGCGGTCTTCCTGGCTGACCGGGTCGTGGTCATGTCGGCCCGGCCCGGACGCATCACCGACGAGATCGTCACCGGCATCGGCCGCGACGTCGTCCGCGACGAGCTGCTGCGTGAGGACCCGGCGTTCTTCACCAAGATCACCGAGGTCCGCGAGGCCCTCCACGGAGCTCCCAGGACGAAGACAGCCACTGCCACGTCAACCGGCGCGGAGGAGCGGTGACGCCTTCCTTCCCGCAGCGTCTCGGCCGCATCATCGCCCCCCTCCTGGTGGGCGTGCTCGGTCTGGCCGTGTGGCAGTACCTCGTCTCGGTGGTCAAGGTGTCGCCCTACCTTCTTCCGGGCCCTCAGGAGATCTGGGAGGAGCTGCAGGCCAACGCCGCCGCCGTGCAGGAGGCGTTCTGGATCACGGGCGGCAACGCCGCCGTCGGCCTGGTCTTCGGGACCGTGGTCGGCATCGTGCTGGCCGGGCTGTCGGCCTGGGCACGGGTCATCGACGGGATGCTCGCCTTCGTCGTGGCCTCGCTCGCGGTGGTGCCGATCGTGGCCCTGGCGCCGGTGCTCAACTCGATGTACGGCGCCGACAGCGAGTACGGCCGGCGCGCGATCGCCGCGATCGCAGCGTTCGTCCCGGTCTACATCAACACCGTGCGCGGACTGCGTCAGACCACTCCGCAGCACCGCGACCTGATGCACTCCTACGCCGCCTCCGGGTGGCAGGTCTTCAGCTCGTTGACCCTGCCCTCGTCGGCGCCGTTCGTGCTGACCGGCATCCGCGTCGCCAGCTCCCTCGCGGTGATCTCCGCCTTGGTCGCGGAGTACTTCGGAGGTCCTCGCGGCGGCCTCGGCAGCTTCATCGCCACCAGCGCTGCCACCAGCGCGTACGCCCGTGCGTGGGCCTACGTCGCGGCAGCCATCTTGCTCGGGTTGCTCGCCTATGTCGTCACCGTGCTGCTCGAACGTCTGGTGCAGTGGCGTCTTCCGACCGGGGTCACCGCATGACGTGCTCATCAGGCGTCGGCGGGTTCGTTCCCGCGCCACACCGTCCGTCGCTGCACCTTCGTGCGTCGGGCGTCCTTGCTCAGGATCGTCGAAAGGAACCCCCATGTTGAACACACTTCGCCACCGCTTCGCGGTCGGTGCCACCATCGCGCTGGCGGCCACCACGCTGGCTGCTTGCGGCAGTGACGACGAGGGCGGCGGCAGCAGTGCCGACGGCCTCACCGAGGTGACGCTGCAGCTGCAGTGGCTGCCCCAGGCCCAGTTCGCTGGGTACTACGCCGCGGTTGATCAGGGCTTCTTCGAGGAAGCCGGCCTCGACGTGGAGATCGTCCCCTCGGGAGGCGACATCGTGCCGCAGGACGCCCTGGCCAACGGGGACGCCGACTACGCCGTCGCGTGGGTCCCGAAGGTGCTCGGCTCCATCGAGCAGGGCGCCAACCTGACCAACATCGCCCAGATCTTCCAGCGCTCCGGCACCCTCCAGGTGTCGATGGCCGACTCCGGGATCTCCTCGGTCGCCGACTTCGAGGGCAAGCGCATCGGGTCGTGGGGCTTCGGCAACGAGTGGGAGATCTTCGCAGCGATGGCTGCCGAGGGTCTCGACGCCTCCTCGGTGGACATCGTCACCCAGGACTTCAACATGAACGCCTTCCTCCAGGGAGACATCGACGCCGCGCAGGCGATGACCTACAACGAGTACGCGCAGGTCCTCGAGACGACGAACCCGGACACCGGCGACCTCTACCAGCCCGAGGACTTCAACGTCATCCCCTACGCCGACACCGAGGGCGGCATGCTCCAGGACGCGATCTGGGCCGACACGGAGCGGCTCGAGACCGATGATGCCTACGCCGAGACGACGGTGGACTTCCTGAAGGCGGTCATCAAGGGCTGGGCGTTCGCCCGCGACAACGTCGAGCAGGCCGCTGACATCACCGTCGCCGCCGGTTCGAGCTGGGGCCCGAGCCACGAGCTGTGGATGGCCAACGAGACCAACAAGCTGATCTGGCCTGCAGGCAACGGCATCGGTGTGATCGATGAGGCTGCCTGGGACCAGACCGTCCAGGGTGCTCTCGCCGCGGTCAACGAGCAGGGACAGAACCTGATCACCGAGGCGCCGCCCGCGACGGCGTACGACAACTCCTACATCGAGCAGGCGATCGACGAGCTCGGCGACGAGGTCGACACCACCGGCTCCGGCTACACGCCGATCGACGTCGAGCTGGTCGACGGCGGCAACTGACGCCGGCGTTCCCCGGGCCGTCGACCGGCCCGGGGAGCGTTCGTCCTCGCCCTGCACCCCGACCCAGCCACCACCAGCCACAGCAGCCACCGCAGCCACACAGCCACCAGCTCGCCACGACCACCAGAGGAGACCGACGATGACGGCCACCCAGCACGACCTCGACGCCTCGCTCGACCAGCGGGCCTATGACCTGGACCGGGCCCACGTCTTTCACTCGTGGTCGGCGCAGGCAGCCCTCGATCCGATGGTCGTCGCCGGTGGGCTCGGCTCCCACGTGTGGGACCACGCCGGCAACCGCTACCTCGACTTCTCCAGCCAGCTGGTCAACGTCAACATCGGCCACCAGCACCCCGCCGTCGTCGCCGCCATCCAGGAGCAGGCGGCCCGGCTGACCACCATCTCCCCGCCCACCGCCCACCTCGCCCGCGGCGAGGCCGCCCGACGGATCACCGATCGGGCGCCCGAGGGGATGAACAAGGTCTTCTTCACCAACGGTGGTGCCGACGGGATCGAGAACGCCATCCGGATGGCGCGCCTGCACACCGGGCGCGACAAGGTGATCTCGCGCTACCGCAGCTACCACGGCAACACCGGCGCGGCGATCGTGGCGACGGGCGACTGGCGCCGGATCCCCAACGAGTTCTCCCGCGGCCACGTGCACACCTTCGGCCCCTACCTCTACCGCTCGGAGTTCTGGGCCACGACGCCGGAGGAGGAGTCCGAACGCGCCCTGCAGCACCTGCGGCGGGTCATCGAGTGCGAGGGGCCGGCCGGGATCGCCGCGGTCCTGCTCGAGACGATCCCCGGCACCGCGGGGGTGCTGATGCCGCCGCCCGGCTACCTCGCCGGCGTCCGTGAGCTGTGCGACGCCCACGGGATCGTGCTGATCTTCGACGAGGTGATGGCCGGCTTCGGCCGCACCGGGGAGTGGTTCGCCTTCGACGGTGTGGACGGGGGAGTGGCGCCCGACCTGATCGCCTTCGCCAAGGGCGTCAACTCCGGCTACGTGCCGGTCGGGGGCGTCGTGATCTCCGACGCGATCGCCGCCGACTTCGACGAGACCGTCTTCCCCGGGGGCCTCACCTACTCCGGGCACCCACTCGCCGCCGCCTCCATCGTTGCTGCTCTCGATGCGATGGAGAGCGAGGGCATCGTGGCGAATGCCAAGCGGATCGGCGCCGACGTCCTCGGACCCGGCCTGCACGAGCTCGCCGAGAAGCACCCGATCGTCGGCGAGGTTCGTGGCACCGGAGTCTTCTGGGCCATGGAGCTGGTGAGCGATGCAGCGACCCGTGCGCCCGTCGGGCCGGCCGTGATCGGGCGCGCCAAGAAGGAGATGCTCGCCCGCGGGCTGCTGCCCTTCGTCGCCGACAACCGCATCCATGCCGTCCCGCCCTGTGTCGTCACCGACGACGAGGTGGCCCAGGCCCTGTCCATCTACGACGACGTCCTCACCCTGCTCGACAAGGAGCTGTAAGTCATGACCGACCCCACGAACGACCTGCCCGTCCTCGACCACTGGATCTCCGGCGGCCTTGCCACCGGTACCTCCACCCGCACCTCGCCGGTCTACGACCCCGCGCTGGGCGAGGTGACCAAGCACGTACGCCTCGCGTCGGGCGCCGATGTCGACGCGGCCGTCGGGGTCGCGCATGCCGCCTACGCCGGCACCGACGGGACGCCGGGCTGGGGCAACTCGTCGACGGCCAAGCGCCAGCAGGTGATGTTCGCCTTCCGCGAGCTCGTCAACGCGCGCAAGGGCGAGCTGGCCGCGATCCTCACCTCCGAGCACGGCAAGGTGCTCTCGGATGCCGCCGGCGAGGTGGCGCGCGGCCTCGAGGTCGTCGAGTTCGCCTGCGGGATGCCGCACCTCTCGAAGGGCTCCTACTCCGAGAACGTCTCGACCGACGTCGATGTCTACTCCATCAAGCAGCCGCTCGGCGTCGTGGGGATCATCAGCCCGTTCAACTTCCCGGCGATGGTGCCGATGTGGTTCTTCCCGATCGCGATCGCGACCGGCAACACCGTGGTGCTGAAGCCGAGCGAGAAGGACCCGAGCGTCGCCAACTGGATGGCCGCACTCTTCCAGGAGGCAGGGCTGCCCGACGGGGTCTTCAACGTCGTGCACGGCGACAAGGAAGCCGTCGACGCGCTGCTCGTGCACCCCGACGTCGCTTCGATCTCCTTCGTCGGCTCGACCCCGATCGCGCGCTACGTCTACGAGACCGGCACCGCGCACGGCAAGCGGGTCCAGGCGCTCGGCGGCGCGAAGAACCACATGCTGGTGCTGCCCGACGCCGACCTCGACCTGGTGGCCGACGCCGCCGTCAACGCCGGCTTCGGCTCTGCCGGAGAGCGTTGTATGGCGGTCTCCGTGGTGCTCGCGATCGACTCGATCGCCGACGAGGTGGTCTCCCGGGTCCGCGACCGCATGGGCAAGCTCGTCACCGGCGACGGTCGGGGCTCGGCCGACATGGGTCCGCTGATCACCGCTGCGCACCGCGACAAGGTCGCGAGCTACCTCGACGTCGCCACCGCCGACGGGGCCGACCTGGTCGTCGACGGGCGCGACGTGGTGCCCGACGGCGCGGCCGACGGCTTCTGGCTGGGGCCGACGCTGGTCGACAAGGTGCCGACCACCTCGACCGTCTACAGCGACGAGATCTTCGGGCCGGTGCTCTCGGTCGTCCGGGTGGCGTCGTACGACGAAGGTCTGGCGCTGATCAACTCCAGCCCCTACGGCAACGGCACCGCGATCTTCACCAACGACGGCGGTGCTGCCCGGCGCTTCCAGCGCGAGGTCCAGGTCGGGATGGTCGGCATCAACGTGCCGATCCCCGTGCCGGTCGCCTACCACTCCTTCGGCGGCTGGAAGGCTTCGCTCTTCGGTGACGCCAAGGCCTACGGGCCGCACGGGGTCGACTTCTTCACCCGCGAGAAGGCCATCACCAGCCGGTGGCCCGACCCCAGCCACGGAGGCATCAACCTGGGCTTCCCGCAGAACGTGTAGTCAGCCGTTCGGTCAGGACCGGGCTCCGGCCGGGTGGTTTTCGACTCGAGACATGGTTCGAACTGGTGTGGGGGGAGAGGATGGAGGCATGAGCGACGGACCCTCCACCGCCCCGGTCGTCGAGGTGCGCAACCTCCACGTCCGCTTCGGCGAGGTCGAGGCCGTCACCGGGGTCGACCTGATCGCCTACGCCGGGCAGTCCTCGGCGCTCCTGGGGCGCAACGGCGCCGGGAAGTCGACGACCATGCGGGTCCTGGCCGGGGTGGTGCCGGCCACCGCGGGCACCGTCCTCGTGGCCGGCTACGACGTACGCCACGAGCCCCTCATGGCCAAGCGCTGCGTCGGCTACTGTCCCGACGTCGGCGGGCTCGTCCCGCGGGCCACTCCGTGGGAGCACCTCCAGCTCGCCGCCCGACTACGCCGGCTGCCCGACTGGGAGGAGCGGGCCCGCGACCTGCTCGAGCGCTTCGAGCTCGGCGATGTGGCTCACCGGGTCACCGCGGGCTTCTCCCACGGCATGGGACGCCGGCTCAGTGTGGTCCTGGCCGCCCTCCACGAGCCCGAGGTGCTGCTGCTCGACGAGCCGTTCGACGGCGTCGACCCGATCGGCGTCGAGGCGACCTTGGAGGTCGTCAGCGATGCGCGGGCCCGCGGTGGGTGCGTGCTCATCTCCACCCACCTGCGCGAGCTCGCCGTCGAGGCGTGCAGCACGGTCAGTGTGCTGCGCGGCGGATCACGCGTCGCCACGATGGCCTCGGCCGACATGCTCGGCGAGGAGGGCGCGCGTGCCTACCGCGGTCTCCTCGACTGACGTCGTCCACGCGCGCCAACGTCGTCACCACCCGCTGCGCAACGCCGTGCGAGCGGTCGCCGACGTCGGTCACCTGCTGCGCTTCCGGGCCGGCACCGTGCGCCACCCGTGGCTCAGTGCGTTCGGCCTCGTGCTCCTGCTCTCGGCGAGCACGGCGGTCGCCGTCGGTCCGTCCTACCTCCCCGGGGCCGGCACCGGGGAGCGCGCGCTGGACCTCCTCGTCGTCCTCCCGACCGCCCTGCTCGGCTTCATCGTCCTGGCCATCGTCTCGGCCGCAGCCTCCGGAGGAGGACGGGAGCTGATCGCGCGCGACCCGGCGGCGATCCACCCGATCAGCCCCACGACCGATCATCTCGGCGCCCTGCTCCTCGCGCCGCTCAACATCGCCTGGCTGCTCCAGGCGTGGACCCTGCTCGGGGTGAGCTCGTACGCCGTCGGCCCTGCTCGGCTGCTCGAGGCCCAGATCATCGTGCTGCTCTGGCTCGCTGCCGGCACCGCCCTCGCCCAGGTGCTGGCCTGGACCCTCGAGGGCGTCCGACGCGTGCCGCACGGCATCGTCGGCGTCCGCCTGCTCAACGTGGTCGTCCTCGGCACCGCCCTCGGGCTCCAGCTCACCGACCGGATGCTTGCCGTCTTCGACCGGGTGCCCACCGTCAAGGTGGTCATCGCGATGGTGGATCCCTCCGTGAGCCTGTGGCTCGCCACGGTGGGCGTCCTGGTGGCGGCTCTCGTCGTCTTCGTCGTCCTGGGTGCGCTCCCGGCGCACATCGCCGCCTACCGCACCCCCCGCGACGAGGTGCGTGCCGAGAGCGGGCGGTACGCCGCTCGTCGCTCGCCGACCTCCGACCTGGCCGCCCTCGTGCGCACCGACCGAGCGTCGGTCTGGCGCGCGGTGCCGATGCGACGCGGCGTGGTCGTCCTGGCGCTGGGCCCGGGGATCGTCGCGGTCCTCGGCAACCTGCAGTGGAGCGCGATGACGGTGCTCCCCGGCCTGGTCACCTCCGGCGGCGCGCTGCTCTACGGCGTCAACGCCTGGTGCCTCGACAGCCGAGGTGCCCTGTGGCGCGAGAGCCTCCCGGTCGATCCGCGCACGGTCTTCGACGCTCGGGCGCTGGTGCTGGCCGAGTTCCTGCTGGTCGCCTCGGTCATGACGGTCGCGGTGGCGGCGATCCGGGCGGGCATCCCCTCGGTGCCCGAGCTGGTGGCGCTGCTCTCGACGCTGGTCGTGGTGACCGTCCAGGTGGTCGGCGCCTCGATGCGCTGGTCCTTCAAGCGCCCCTACGCCGTCGACCTGCGCTCGGCACGCGCCACCCCGGCGCCGCCGTCGATGATGGTGGCCTACTCCGCCCGCCTGGCGCTGTCGACGACCATCACCGGGCTCTTCTTCTCGGTGCTCTCCCAGTCGGACGACTGGTCGCTGGCCTTCCTCTTCGCCGTGGTGATGATCGCCTGGTCGGGGCTGCGGCTCCTCCGGGTCCGCCGAGCCTGGACCGACCCCCCGCAGCGCGCCCGCGTCATCACCACCGTCTCCGTCGCCTAGCCCCCGTCCCATGCCGAGTCGGCGACTATAGTCGCCGACTCGAGCCGCTCAGGGACGCCGAGTCGGCGACTATAGTCGCCGACTCGACCCCCTGGATTGGCTCTTCGGGTCAGGAGGAGCAGGTGGATTGGGCCTCGGCCAGCGCCGCCACCTCGGGGGAGTCGAAGCCGTTGGACAGGGTCTCGACGAGGGCTGCGCGGATCTCGCCCTCGGTGAGGGTCGTACGAAGGCAGGTGGCGTACGCCTCGGGGTCGAGGTCACCCCGGGTCTGGGTGAGCAGCGCTCGGGTCGAGGCGTCCACGTAGTCGACACAGCTGAGCTGGGCGTCGACCCAGACCCCTGCGGTGTCCTTGTCGAAGACGGGCGTACGGGTGACCACGCCGCCGGGGCCGATGAGGCCGGCCTCGATCAGGGCGTCCTCGTCGAGACGCTGCTCGAGGGCGCGAGCGAAGCAACGGCCCTCGCGGCGGTCCAGCGGCTCGACGCTCTTGCCGATGTACAGCTTGGCCAGGGCGGCCGTGCGAGCCGTGTCGGGGGCGGCGCTGGGTCCGGTCTCGGACGGCGGGGTCGGCTGCAGGCCCGGGTCGGTGTCACCGGCGCAGGCGCCGAGAGCCACCGAAAGGACGACCACCAGCGCCGCAGTCGGGGCGGTGACCGATGACGTCAGGGCAAGGGGCACGCGGCCGATTCTCGCACGAGGACCTATCGTCGGCACCGTGGACTTCTCCCCCTCACCCCGTGCCGCTGACCTCACCGAGCGCGTCGCTGCGTTCATCGCCGAGGAGATCGCTCCCGTCGAGCAGGCCTACCACCGCGACCTCGCCGAGCTGCGTCGCACGGGCGATCCGTGGCAGCCGCTCCCGATCATCGAGGAGCTCAAGGCCAAGGCCCGCGCCCTCGGCCTGTGGAACCTCTTCCTGCCACCCTCCACTCACGCAGAGCACGCAGGGGAGTACGCCGCCCGGTTCGGCACCGACGGCGGGCAGGGCCTGACCAACGTCGACTACGCACCCATCGCCGAGCTCACCGGCGGTTCCGCGCTGGCGCCGGTCGTGCTCAACTGCAACGCCCCCGACACCGGCAACATGGAGGTGCTGCTGCGCTACGGCACCGACGCCCAGCGGGCCGAGTGGCTCGAGCCGCTGCTCGACGGCCGGATCCGCAGCGCGTTCGCGATGACCGAGCCCGAGGTCGCCTCCTCCGATGCGACCAACATGTCGGCCACCGCGGTCGTCGATGGCGACGAGATGGTGATCAACGGTCGCAAGTGGTGGACGACCGGCGTGGGCCACCCCGACTGCAAGATCTTCGTGTTCATGGGTCTCACCGACCCCGACGCCGACCGGCATCGCCGCCACTCGATGGTGCTCGTGCCGGCCGATGCCCCGGGGGTGAAGGTCGAGCGGATGCTCAACACGATGGGCTACTACGACGAGCCGTTCGGCCACGGCGAGGTGTCGTTCACCGACGTCCGGGTGCCGCTGAGCAACGCCATCGGCGGGCCAGGCGAGGCTTTCGCGATCGCCCAGGGCCGCCTCGGTCCCGGTCGGGTGCACCACTGCATGCGTCTCATCGGCCTGGCCGAGGCAGCGCTCAAGCTGGCCTGCGAGCGCGGCCTCGAGCGCACCGCCTTCGGCAAGCCGCTGGCCAACCTCGGCGGCAATCGCGAGCGGATCGCCGAGGCGCGGATCGCCATCGACTCGACCCGGCTCCTGGTGCTGAACGCAGCCTGGAAGCTCGACGTCGGTGGCCCGATGAACGCGCTCAGCGAGGTCGCCCAGATCAAGGTCGCGGCGCCCAACATGGCCCAGCAGGTCGTCGACATGGCGATGCAGCTGCACGGCGGTGGCGGGCTCTCCGACGATCACCCGCTGGCCGGGATGTGGACCACTGCGCGCGCCCTGCGCCTCGCCGACGGCCCGGACGAGGTGCACCGTGGCGTCATCGCACGCCTCGAGCTCGGCAAGTACGGCGCCGGCCGGTGAGCGCTGAGGACCGCGCTGGTGGCGACCGGGGCAACCCCGCCAAGCCCGTGCGCGCCGAGGACTCCTTCGACGTCGCGGCGGTGGCGGCGTGGCTCGACCGCGGCCCGATCGCCGAGGTGCGGCAGTTCGCGGGCGGCGCCTCCAACCTCACCTACCTGCTGGGCTACGAGGACGGTCCCGACCTGATCCTGCGTCGCCCTCCGGTCGGGGCGAAGGCCAAGGGCGCCCATGACATGGGCCGCGAACACCTGGTCCAGCAGGCGCTGGCGCCGGTCTTCCCGCTGGTGCCCGCGATGATCGGGCACTGCACCGATGAGTCGGTGATCGGCTCGGAGTTCTACGTCATGGAGAAGCTCGACGGGCTCATCCCGCGCCGCGACTTCGGCTTCGACATCTCACCGGAGACGGCCGCGGAGCTCTGCGCGAGCGCCCTCGACGTCCTCGTCGACCTGCACGCCGTCGACGTGAGCGCCATCCCCGACCTCGCCGCTCTCGGGAAGGGTGAGGGCTACGTCGCGCGTCAGGTCGGCGGGTGGACCAAGCGGTTCGCCGACGCCCGTACCGACGACACCGGCGACTGGAGCGACATCACCGGGTGGCTCGACGACCACCAGCCGGCCGATGTCGGACAGCGGATGATCCACAACGACTTCCGCTTCGACAACCTGGTCCTCGCCGCCGACGACCCGAGCCGGATCATCGGCGTCCTCGACTGGGAGATGGCGACCGTCGGCGACCCGTTGATGGATCTCGGCGGCGCGCTGGCCTACTGGGTCGAGGCCGACGACGACGAGATCTTCCAGCTCTTCCGCCGCCAGCCCACCACGACGCCGGGCATGTGGACCCGCGCCGAGGTGGTCGACTACTACTGCGAGCGCGCCGGGTTCGAGATGACGCCGCAGCGGTGGCGCTTCTACGAGGTCTTCGGCCTCTTCCGCCTCGCGGTCATCGCCCAGCAGATCTGGTACCGCTACGCCAACGGCCAGACCACCAACGAGGCGTATGCCGTGTTCGGTCCGGCCGTGGGCTACCTCGAGACGCGTTGCCGGGGCCTGCTGAACGACTGAACGGCACGACCCCCCGACCCGGGACGTGTGCCCGGGCCGAGGGGTCGAGGTGGTGCCGCTGGTGCAGGCGGCGGAACTACTTCTTGCTCTTGATCTTCACCTTGATCGACTTGTAGCCGTCGACCACGTGGTCGAGCGGCCCGAGGGTCGCGCTGCGCGAGAACGACTTCGGCGCGGCCTCCTCCGCGGGCGCGGAGCCCTTGCCGGGTCCCCGGAAGAAGAACTCGAAGTCCTCTCCACCGCGGCCTCCGCCGTTGGTCCCGAGGGTCACCTCGATCTCGTCATGGCGGACCGCGGATTCGATCTGCTTCTGCAGCACCTCGACCGAGCGGCCGTAGAAGTAGGTGTAGCCGGAGTTGCCGCCGAAGACCGAGAGCTGGGCCCGGCCCGAAGCCTTCTTGGGGATCGAGATCGGCGGCACGGTGAGGGTCTGCTTCCCGGCGGTGCCGGCGACCATCACCCGCAGGCGCACGGTGCCGCCGGCCTTGGTCCGCACCGGGTCGGAGCCCGAGACGCGGACCCACTCACCGGCGACCTTCTGCTGCACGATGCCGACGCGGTGCGTGGCCAGCTCGTCGGTGACGGTGTTGTCGGCGGTGACCGAGTCGATCGTGACGCCGGCGATGTTGTTGAGGGACCACGTCAGGTCAGCGAGCTGGAACGTCGGCTCCCACAGCAGGTCGTTGCCGGTGTAGCGGTCGGTGAAGGCGAGCTCGAAGGGAGTCCCCTCGTCGTCGCCGCTGACCGTCCAGCTCTGCACCGAGGTGCCCTTGGGGTTGCCGCCCAGGACCCGGTCGGTGTTGGTCAGCAGCTGGTAGAAGGTCGCGTCGGGAAGGGCGTCGGGGACGGGGACCTTGGTGACTCCGGTGCGATTGGCGGCGCCGTAGGTGACGGTGCTGCTGATCGTGGCTGAGTCGGGGATCGGACCGAAGGTGCCGGTGATCCCGGTCAGCTGGTCCTGGGTGATCGTGCCGGCGATCTCACCGATGTTGGCGACCTTGAACGGTGATCCCAGGGACTCGGGCTGGATGTAGATCGCATCGGCCGGGTGCAGGCCCTCCGTGGTGGCGCCGAGCTGGTAGAGCGGGTGGCCGAAGCCGACGACATCGCCGTTGCACACCGACGTCGCGGTGCCGACTCCGGCGAACATGATGTCGCCGTACGCCGCTGAGGCAGCCAGGTTGCCACCGGCGACGATCGTCTCGGGGCCGGCAGCATCGGCTCCGGCGCGACCGAGGACGTAGGTGTCCTTCTCGAGGAACTTAGGACCGCGGGTCTGGGCCTGCTCCAGGCGACGGGCCGACACACCGGCCACCCCCATCGGCATCGGCAGCTCGCGGAACCCCTGCGCTGCTTGGCGCTCGGTGACCCCGGCGCGTTCGGCCACGAGGCGGGCCTGCGGGCCGGAGAGACGCACCTTGGTGGACGGTGCCGTGGCGAGGTAGTCGTCCATCTCCTCGAACGGCGTGATGCCGGCGATCTCCGACGGCCCCCACGACAAGCCGTAGGCGACGGCTCCGATGAGGCGGCCGTCGTCGGCGTACACCGGCGAGCCGGACATGCCCTGCCAGACGCCGCCGGTCTCGTCGAAAGCCGCCATGTCGAGGTCGATCATGATCATGTCGAGATCGGGTGCGATGCCGTCCTCGAGGATGCCGAGGACCTCACCGGTGAAGCCGACCGGGTCGGTGCCCGAGACGACGGTGAGCCCGTCGACGAGGTCACCCTTCGCGATCTCGGAGACCGGGAACGGCACGGCGCAGTCGGCGACCGGGTCGGCGAGCTGCTCCGTCGGGGCAGCCGCAGCGGTGCTGCCGAAAGAGCCGAGCGCTCCGGCGCTGAGCGTCAGCCCGGCGCAGGTGAGCGCGACGATGCCGGAGCGGCGTCGCGCAAGACGTGGTGACATGTGGGGTTCCCTCCGAGGAGCGGAGTCCGGCGATTCCGGACTCCAAGTCAATCGTTATGACGTGCTGAGCATGCTCCAGGTTGCCGCCGATAGGGAAGTATTTTCTTTTACTTCTGTGGACGACGAAAGGGCCCCCACCGCATGGTGGAGGCCCCTCGTCGAGATACCGCTGCTGCTACTTCTTCTTCAGCGTCAGCTTGCGCAGCACCTCGACCGTCTCGCCGCTGTCGCTGCGAAGGACGACCTTGACGGTGAGCGGGAGCTTGCCCACGTTGTTGAGCGTCTTCACCCCCGGCTTCTTGGCCTTGACCGGGAGGCTCACCGAGCTCGCGCCGCCAATCGTGACCGTCCGGTTGAAGATCGCCTTGTTCTTGATCTTCACGGTGCCCGAGGTGTTGACGGCGACCTCGATCGTGGCCGTGCCCAGCTTCTTGTTCTTCGTCACCCCGGTGACGGTCAACGTCGCCGGGACGCTCTCCTCGGCCACCGACAGCGTCAGCGGCGCCGACGTCGTCGAGTGCCCGGCGGAGTCGGTGACGATCGACGTGAGCGTGACGTCCTCGCCGGCCTGCTCCACACCCGGCGTCCAGGTGAAGGCGTATGGCGACTCGGTGCCGGTCGCGACGGGCGAGCCGTCGACGAGCAGCGTGACCGATCGGACCCCGAGGTCGTCGGCGGCCCGCACGAGCGGGAACACCGTCTCGCCCACGAGCAAGGTCGAACCGTCGAACGGGTCGATCAGCGACGCGCTCGGAGAGGCGTCGATGATCGAGCCCACGGTGCTCGGCACCGCGCTCAGCACGGTCGAGGACCGCGACGGGACGGTCACGGTGGCTGCACCGGTGGTGTCGGTGCCGGAGATGGCCTCCGTGCCGGTGCTCGGGTTGGACGGGCCACCCGTGACCGGGCTGCTCGGACCGAAGTAGCTGCCGCGCAGCTCGAACGGCGCTTCTTCGCGCACCGCGGTGTTGTCGGCATTCGCGTTGTAGGCCGCGAAGCCGTTGCCGGTGACGATGTTGCCGAGGCCGGTCAGAGCCCCCTCGGTCTCGGTGCCGGCGTCGGTGAGCAGGATCCCGAACGACTGTGACGGGTCGGGGCGGAAGTAGTTGCCGGTGATCCGGCTCCCGCGCACGAAGCCCGTCGTACCGCTCGTGTAGGCGATCCCGGTCTGCGGGTAGAGCCGGTTGGCTCGACCCTTCACCACGGTGTCGGTGACGTAGCCGTTGGAGATGATGCCGGTGCGCACGGTGTTGTCGGCGTCGCCGTCGGCGCCGCGGGCGCCGTCGAACAGGATGCCGCCGGACTGGTAGCCGGTGACGACGCTGTCGGTGACGGTGACCTCGGTCTCGACGGTGCCCGGGCCCTCGCCCAGGATCACGCCGGTCTTGACGATGCCCCAGCCGTGCGGGTGGTCAGCGAGGTCGTCGGCGTCCGTGGCCGTCTTCATCGGGCCCACCACGCTGGAGGAGACGCGTCCGGCGGCGCCGAAGAAGGCGATCCCGGCCTCGGCGTAGACGTCACCGGCGGTGACGGTGACCCCCGACAGGTCGAGGAACATCTCGTTGGTGTCGGTCGAACCGAGCGACTGCCGCGAGACGGTCACGACATTGCCGCCCCCATCGCGCAGGTAGGGCTCGAGGCCGTCCAGCGAGTCGAGCGACTGGTCGGGCATGATCGTCACCTTGTCGGCGCCGGCGCCCTTGATCTTCAGCGGCTTGTTGATCGTCAGGCCGTTCAGCGCGCCGGTCGCGACCGGGTTGCCGTTGCCGAACACCGGGGTGGACTTCTCCTCGTACACGCCGTCGCACACCACGATCGTGTCCCACGGGGAAGCGAAGTCGACGGCGTCCTGGATCGAGGTGAAACCGGCGTTGGGGCACTGGGCTCCATCGTCGTCCACGGTCCAGACGGTGTCGTTGTAGGGGTGGCCGACCTGGTCGAGCAGGGCGACCTCGCCGGGCGTGTTGTCGTAGCCCGCGAGGAAGTCGGCCGGGTCGGGGCCCGAGGCCGGCGGACCGAAGCCCGCACCCGCGTCGACGCTCACGCCGTCGGAGAGCACGAGCGGCTCGGCGACGGCGCTCTCCTGGAACCGCACGTCGGCGACCTGGATCGAGCCCGAGGCGGGCGTGCCCTCGGTGCCGAAGCGCAGGTCGATCGAGTCGATCGAGGTCAGGTCGACGCCCTGGGCAGCGAACTCGCTGAGCGGGACGCGGAGCTGGTCGAGCACGATGTGGGTGCGCGAGGAGATCGTGCCGGTCGACATGTGCAGGGCGTTGCCCCACCGCTCGTCGCCGGCGTTGACGGTGCCCTCGACGCCGTCGGTGTCGGTGAGGGCGATGACGAAGTCCTGCGTCGTCGCCTCCGGGTCGTAGGACACCGGCAGCTGGTTGCCCTCGTCGTCGAGCCGGTCGGCGTCGGCGCCGGGGTTGCGGAGGTCGAAGAAGTTGACGTCCGCGCCCATGGCCAGCGCCTTGAGGCCGCTGACATCGGCCGAGGCGGCGGGGATGTCGGCGCTCAGCTCTGCCTCCTCGCCCTCCTCCCAGGCCAGCGCGAGCTGGCGACCGTAGGAGTGGTTGACCGGGGCGTTCTCACGGATGCTGTTCTGGCCACCGAGCTCGGCCTTGCCCGGCAGCGGGCAAGCCTTGGCGCCGGTGGGCTGGCCGCCCTTGCCGAGCTGCGACGGCGCGAACTCGTCGGGCTCCGGGTTGCACCAGTCGTAGCCGCCCGCGGTCTTCTTCGGCAGGTCGACCGCGCCGTTGTCGAGGTAGGGGTAGGCGAAGCCGCTGCCCGACAGCGAGCCGCCGAGGGCGTTGAGGCCCAGCGGGTTCTCGATCTCGGGGCGGATCACGTCGATGCGCTCGGCCGGCGGGGCGAAGTAGCTGGTGCTGACCCGCTCCTTGCAGGCGATCCGGGTGCCGGACTCGCTCGTCGGGCAGGCCGACTCCGGGATCTGCAGGTGGGCGTCGGTGTCGGAGAGCTCGCCGGTCAGGTACGGGTCGAAGGCACCCTCGCCTCCGACATAGCGGCGGAAGAAGGCCGACATCGTCGCAAGACCGATCTTCTCCTGGTCGCCCATCCTCTCCGGGTCTCCGGAGATCTTGGTGTTGACCAAGGGGTTGTACGTGTCGGAGTTGTCCAGCACGTACGACGGCGGGTCGTAGCTGGCCGCACCGCTGAGGCGCAGGTTGTCGGGCTGCACATTGTTGCCGTTGGTGGGCTCGGAGTTGCCACAGGCAGCATCTGCCGTCGTCGTACCGTCTGTGACCGTCGGCGAACCAGACCGTGTTGTACCAGTTGTGGATCGCGCCTTGCTGGGACGAGAGCACCCGCGGGAACGGGTCGTCGCCGTTGACGTACTGGCTGCGCTCGTAGAACCGCGCACCCTGCAGGTTGGACACGTCACCGTCGCACCACGGCAGGATCGACATGTACGGCGTGCCGTACGGCGCCTTGCGCTCGTAGTCGACCGGCGCGAGCGAGATGACTCCGCGCAGGGGATAGCGGGGACCGTCGGTGCGGATGCGGTTGTAGTCGATGAAGCTCGTCACGGCGTCACCGCCGCGCGAGTGGCCCATCATCCCGATCCGGGTGAGGTCGAGCTTGCCGGCGAGGGTGTCGCCGATGCTGGCGTCGGCGTCGACGGGCAGTCCGCCCGGCTCGTTGGCGGCGCTGAGGGCATCGAGCGCGGCGGCGATGAGCTTGCGCCGCTGGTGCATGCCCTTGCCCTTGGAGTTGTCCTGGCGCAGCATCATCTGGTCCTGCGACAGGGAGAAGGTGGTGTAGCCCCACGTCGCGAGGTTCTCGCCGAGGTAGGCGTAGCCGGCCTCGTTGCGCTTGTAGGTGTCGCAGGTGGCGGTGTCGTTGTTGGTGCCGGCATCGCAGGAGCCGTGGTTGCCGTGCACGAGCAGCACCAGCGGCGACGGCTCGCTCCGGTCAGCGGGGTAGTAGAGGGCCCCGCGGATCTGGAGGTCGACCGCTTCGGCGCGGCTGCCCGCTGCGGGTGCCCCGCCCGAGGAGTCCGGCTCCTGGAGCGAGGCCAGGCCGAGGGTCGTCTCCTGGAGGACGGCCGGCGTGTAGTCACCCCGGTCGAGCGGGTCGGGTAGGGCGTCGAGGTCGATGCGGTCGACGACCTGACCGAGCGCGGCCGCAACGGGTGTGACTGCGGCGGACGAGCCCTGGACGATGAACGGTGCCGGGAGCGCCAGTGCGGTGACGAGCGGTAGAAGCGCCAGACGACGCCTGCGGTACGAGGTGGGTTGCCTCAAGGTAGCTCCTTGCTAGGACCGTGGCCGCCACCGAGTCGGCCCCGGATTGATGGGGTCGACTCGGACGCTAGGGAGGTCGTATTACGGAACCGTGGCGCCGGCGTTTCCGCGGACGCTCTCCGGGGCCGCTCCGGTTTCGACGGACGACCACCGGCTTCGCCGGCCCGGGTCGGACGGCCACCAGGGGGTGGACGAGGCCCGGCCCTAGGGTGCAGTCATGGGTCATCTCCTCCTCGTCCGCCACGGACAGGCCTCCTTCGGTGCCGACGACTACGACGTGCTGTCCGAGCGGGGCTGGGAGCAGGGGAGGCTGCTGGGCTCATGGCTGCGCGGGCTCGACGTCACCCCGACCGCAGTGATCCACGGCAGCCTGCGCCGACACCGCGAGACGGCCGAGGCGATGGCCGAGACCGCCGGGTGGGGCGAGACCGCCGGGTGGGGCGAGGCCGGCGCCGAGATGGACGCCGGCTGGGACGAGTTCGACCATGTCGGTCTGGTGGCCGGTCATCCAGATCTGGCCGACGGGGCCGACCACACAGCCGTGGACCGGCGCCGCTTCCAGGAGATCTTCGAGGAGGTCACCGCTCGCTGGACCGCCGGTGAGGAGCTCGCCGGGCAGCCCGCCGGACAGGAGTCGTACGCCGACTTCCTGCTGCGGGTGCGCGGCTCGCTGGCGCGGGCGATGGAGGCCTGTGGCAGCGGTGAGACGGTGGTGGTGGTGACCTCGGGCGGTCCGATCGCCGCGGTCGCGGCCACACTCGTCGACCCCTCCTGCGTCGACGACCAGGCAGCGGCCGCCCGACTGTGGGCGCGCTTCAACACCGTGGTGGTCAACGCGGCCTACACGCGCCTGCTCGTCGGCTCGACCGGCGCCCGGCTGCTGACCTTCAACGAGCACCACCACCTGAGCGGCGCCCAGGTCACCTACCGCTGAGCGCACCTGGCTCGTCATGGGCTTGGCTGCTGGCTCTACCGTTCATCCGTGTCCGACCAGGCAACCAACGCGCTGATCGCCATCGCGCTGGGGAGCGCGCTGGCGCTGCTGCTGTTCGTGCCGACCGCAGCTGTGCAGTACCGGCTCAACGGCACCCTGGGGCCGGGCGACCTGGCGACGCTGCTCTCGGCCGCGGTCTACGGCTTGGCGCTGTGGACCTACACGCTGCTGCCGATGCCGGCCTCGGGCAGCTACCGGTGCAAGGCCAGCAACCTCGACCCGTTGGGGTCGATCCGCGAGCTCTGGGCCGGTGACCCCGGGGGAGGGCTCGCGGGCCTGTTGCGCGACCCGGTCTTCCTCCAGCTCGCCCTCAACGTGCTGCTGTTCGTGCCGCTCGGCTTCTTCCTACGGGTGATCCTCAAGCGGGGGTTCCTCGTTGCCGGCGCGGTCGGGGCCGTGGTGTCGCTGCTCATCGAGACGACCCAGCTGACCGGGGTCTGGAGCCTCTACGACTGTCCCTACCGGCTCTTCGACATCGACGACCTCTTCGTCAACACCGCCGGCGCGGTGGCCGGCTCCCTGCTCTCGGTGCTGGTCGTCAGGCGACGGACGCACGCGGTCGAGATGCCCACGAGCCTCACGCTCGGCCGGCGGCTGGTCGGCATGATCAGCGACCTGCTGTTCATGGTGCTCTTCGGTGGCTTCGTGGCACTCGCCTACCGCGCGGCCGCGGTCTACGGTCCGCTGACCCTCGACCTCGGCGTCCAGACGGCCCTCCAGGTCGCCCTGCCGTATGCCGTGCAGGTCGCTGCCGTGCTGGGCGCCGGCCGGACCGTCGGGGAGTGGACGATCTCGGTGCGCGCCGTGCCACGCCGCTCGAGCCTCAACCGCTGGCAGCCCCTCGCCCGGATCGTCAAGCTGTTGACCGGCATCACACCTCCGGTGGCGCTCCTGCTCCTCGGGGGCTACTGGGCGCTCGTGGGGTTGCCGTTGTTCCTGGTCGTCACGGTGCTGGCTGCCGCTCTGACTCGCCAGAGTCGCGGGCTGAGCCAGGTGCTGGCCGGGCTCGACCTGCGCATCGCCCGGGACGAGACCCTGGGCGAAGCCGCCGAGCCTGCTGACGAGCCGGACCCCGAGCCTGCAGATGCCCGGAGCCCGATCGACCAGGAGGCCGACTCATGAACGTCCCCGCCGTGCCCAGGCTCGTCGGCAGGCTCGGGCTCGCCGCGATCCTGCTGGTCGCCGGCGTCGCGCACTTCGTGGCGGTCTTCCCCGGCAACGTGTGGCAGGCGATCAACGACTCCGACTCGTTCGGGCTCGACACCGACAGGGCCCGGTTGCTGCGGCTGCCGTTCCAGCCGCTGCTCGTCGCGCTGGCGCGTCTGGCGCTCTGGTGCACCGGCGCCTGGTCGTTCTGGCGGCGCAATGAGCGGCGCGAGACGTGACGTCCAGGTAACGCCATGGCTCCTGGCGTCTCGATCGTGTGAACTCTCCGCCGGTGGGCCTCTGAGGCCGTGACGGTGGTCGGCGGCGCTCGTTGCGCAAGTACGCCGACCGCCCGGTCGACGTACCTGAGCTGTCTCTCGGCAGCTACTCATCGTGAGGTCTCGTCGCCATGCCCGCACCACCCTCAACCTCCTCGGTACGCGTCAGCGTCCGGCAGCCCGTCGCCGCAGTGCTCGCGGTGCTTCTCGTCATTGGCCTGGCCGTCGTGGTGGCCAGGTCGGCGCAGGCGGTCGGTCCGGCCAGCTCCACTCAGGACCCGTCGGTGAGCGGCTCCTTCGGCTTCGAGCGCGCGGAGTACAACCTGCCGGACAAGGTCGATGTCGGACGCGGGGCCGCGGGCGACTCCACGGTGCTGGCCATGCGCCAGGCCGGCGTCGTCTACTACCCCGAGACCGGCGACGGACCCTTCCCGGTCCTGATCTTCCAGCACGGAAACCATGCGACTTGCGAGAGCGGGTCCGTGCTCGATGACGAGCTGCTGGTCGGGGCGGCGTTCCTGGCCTCCTACTCGGAAGGTACGTGCTCGACTGACGACGATCTTGTCGACGAGGTGCTTCAGATCCAGGAGTCAGCGTCCTACCGCGGCTACGACTACCTCGCCCAGCAGCTTGCGACCCAGGGCTACATCGTGGCGTCCCTCGACATCAACGACATCACCGACTGGTCCAACAACTCTGCGGAGTCGGGGTATCTCGCTCGCGCGCAGATCATCAGCAAGACGCTCGACCTGATCGGCTCCTGGGACACCGAGACCGGTCCGGAGGGCATCGGTGACGCCCTGCAAGGCCGGGTCGGCCTGGACCTCGGAGTCGGCGTGATGGGGCACTCCCGCGGTGGCGAGGGCGTCAACATGTTTGCCGAGTACAACCTCACCCGACCCGCCACCCCCGGCGAGGCGGCGACCCGGGTGGACCCGGAAGACCCCGAACGTGCGCAGCCCGTTCCGGACTTCGGCGCGCGCTACGACCTCGAGGCCGTCTTCTCCCTCGCCCCCGTGGATGGGCAGGGTTCCAGGTTCCCGACGATCCAGGGGACCAACTTCGCCACGCTGCTGCCCTATTGCGACGGCGACGTCTTCAACCTTCAGGGCGCGCCCGTCTTCGAGCGCAGCAAGAATGGGCTGAGCGCCAGCGGCTTCACCGCCGCCCAGTACCTCGTCAACGGCGCGAACCACAACTACTTCAACACGATCTGGACCGCCGACGACGCCAACCTCTTCGGCCTCGGAGACCCGAACTGCAACGTCGCGGCCGGTCCGACTCGGCTCCAGCCGGCCGAGCAGCGGCAGATCGGGCTGACGCTCATCAACGGGTTCCTCCGCTACTTCGTGGGCGAAGAGACGCAGTTCGCCCCGATCGTGCGTGGCGAGAGTCTTCCCGACGCAGCCTGCCCCAACGGCGGCACTGACATCCCGACGACCGTCACCTGTCGGAACGTCGTCCAGACGTCCTACGCGGCACCGCGTCGCCGGGTCCTGGTGAACCCCACTGGGACGTTCGCCTCCCCGACGGTACCCGCGACCACACCCTCCGGAGACCCCATCACGACCACCGGGGTCACCCTGACAGCCTGCAACCCGGCGGGTGGTGTCGTCGTGACGACGACCGGCTGCCCGAGCTCGCCCAACCGCAGCGACGGGCCGCAGCTCACGGCGAAGTGGACCAGTCCGACAGCTGCGCTGTCCGTCGCGCCGACCGGCGCCGATGCCGACATCAGCGGTTTCGCAACGCTGAACTTACGTCTGTCGCCCAACTTCAGCGACCCCCAGCAACTGCCGGTCGAGACCGATGTCGTGGTCGGACTGATCGATACCGCGGGGACGAGCGCCTCGGTCGAGACCTCTACGTACTCCGCGGCGCTGGAGCCGCCCCCGGGCAGCACCGCCCGCAAGCAGATCCTGAACGGGGTGCGGATCCCGCTGGGCGAGTTCACGGGGGTGGATCTGACGGACATCGCGCGGATCACCATCGGCTTCGGAAGTACGACGACGCCGACCGGGTCTGTTCAGCTGAGCGACGTGGTGCTCCAGGAGGAGGTCGCAGCGGAGACGCCGACCGAGACGCCGACCGAGACGCCGACCGAGACGCCGACCGAGACGCCGACCGAGACGCCGACCGAGACGCCGACCGAGACGCCGACCGAGACGCCGACCGAGACGCCCACCGAGACGCCCACCGAGACGCCGCACCGAGACGCCCACCGAGACGCCGACCGAGACGCCCACCGAGACGCCGACCGAGACGCCGACCGAGACGCCGACCGAGACGCCGACCGAGACGCCGACCGAGACGCCCACCGAGACGCCCACCGAGACGCCGACCGAGACGCCCACCGAGACGCCCACCGATCAGCAGGAAGCCAGCACCCGGGTCGGGGCGGAGCTGAGTCGCGCGACGCAGCGCCAAGGCAAACGGTCGACGAAGGTGCGGTTCGTGGTGGTAGCAGCCGACGCCTCGGCGGGGACAGCCGGACAGGTCCTGGTTCGGGTCGACAGACGACGTGAGCGTCGCTACGACGTCCCGGTGGTCTCGCGGACCGAGGTCACGGTCGACGACATCGAGCAGATCCGTCTGTCCCGCGACCTACGTCCGGGCAAGCACCGGATCAGGATCATCTTCATCCCGGACGGTGCCTCGGGCTACGACAGCTCGCGGTCTCGCGTGCTGGTGCTGCGGGTCAAGCGGGCCAAGGGCGGACGTCGGTAGCGGCAGCGCCGCCGGTGCTCAGAGCATCCGCTTGAGCACCGGCAGCGGCGCGTGCTTCATCAGCAGCGACAGCGGCGCCCACGGCAGCGGCGGCACGCACGCGTCGGCGACCTGCTTCTCGATCGCCTTCACCATCGACCGCACGCCGTCCTCGGTGGTCGCCATCAGCGGCGAGGTCGGCTCGGCGTAGTCGTTCATCTCCGAGATGATGTAGCCGGGGTAGAGCACGGTGACCTTGATCTTCTTGGCCAGCGGTGTCCCGTAGAGCTCGGTGCGCAGGCCCTCGGCGAGGTGGGCGACACCGGCCTTGGTGGCGGCGTACGTCGTGATCTCCTTGGGCATCCCGCGCATCGCGGCCATGGAGGAGACCATCACCAGGTGGCCGGCCTCCTGGTCGCGGAAGATCTCCATCGCGGCCTCGGTCTGGGCGAGGGCGGCGACGAAGTTGGTCATCGCGGTCTCGCGGTTGGCGGCGAAGCCACCGGTGCCGATCCGGGCACCCTTGCCGAGCCCGGCATTGATGATCACCTTGTCGAGGCGGCCGAGCTCGGTGCGGAACTCACCGAACACGCGGAAGACGGCGTCGTCGTCGTTGACGTCGAGAGCCCGCACCGCCACCCGTCGCTGGGGATGGGCGGCGAGGAGCTCGCCACGCAGCTCGTCGAGCCGGTCGGTGCGCCGCGCGCACAGCGCGAGGTCGTGGCCCTTGGCGGCGAGCTGGCGGGCCATCTCGGCGCCGAGGCCGGAGGAGGCGCCGGTGATCAGGATCGTGGACATGGTCGGAGTCTCGCAGGAGACCCCGACCACGTCGCGGCGCGGTGGTCGGTCAGGTCGGTCAGGTCGGTCAGGTCAGCCCTTCGGCTGGTTGATGACGATCGTGGTCATGATCTTGTCGGCGAAGGTCTGCTTCTTGGCGTCCCACAGCGGCCAGAGGTAGCCGATGTAGCAGAAGCTGTCGAGGATGTGGGCGAGCTGGCGCACGAAGGCCTTGCCGGCTCCGATCGGCTGACCGGTCTGCTCCGAGATGAGCTTGATGCCCAGGACGCCCTTGCCGATCGTGTAGCCGGTGCGGCCCTGCTTGATGAAGAGGTTCCAGATGGCGAAGGCGAGGTAGGCGATCCCACCGAGGAAGACCAGCAGGATGGGCACGACACCGATGTCGTCGTTCGTCATGGTCGTCGTGCCGTTGACCGTGGTGGTCTCCGCGCCGGCGAAGATCAGCACGACCCCGATGGCGGCCGGGATGTAGGCCAACGACATCACGATGCCGTCGATCAGCCAGGCGCCCACCCGCTTGCCCCAGTGGGCGTAGTCGGCCGGTGCGCCCTGGCCGGGTTGGCCGTAGCCGGGTTGGCCGTAGGGGTTGGGCTGGCCGTAGGGATTCGGCTGGTTCGGCTCCGGGGGCGGCGGCGGCGGGTTGTACGACGACATGGCACGTCCTTACGGGGGTGGGAGTGGTGTGGTGGCGCTGAGCATAGGGCGCGCGGGTGTCCGGGTGCTGACGCTGACAGGTGAATCACAGGGTGTTGAGGGCCCAGCGCCAGTGGTGCTCCGCACAGTGGGTGCATGACCAGGAACGCCCGATGAGCGCCCTCATGACCCCTCCGCCGCCCGTGCGTGGCCGGGGCCGGCCCCGGCTGCGGCTCGGTGTCGCGGCCCGGCTCGACGACGGCGTACGACTCGGGAGCCTGGCGCTCGTCTGGGCGATGCAGCTGTGGTTGGTCGCCCTGTGGGTGCGCGAGGGTGGCGTGCAGGACCTGGGCGGGTGGTCGAGCGCGCTGCTGTCGACCGGACGCCTCACGGGGCTCCTCGCCTCGGCGCTGCTGCTCGTGCAGGTGCTGATGATGGCGCGGATCCCGGTGCTGGAGCGGGCCTGGGGCCAGGACCGGCTGGCTCGGTTGCACCGGCTCGTGGGTTTCACGTCCTTCAACCTGATGCTTGCTCACGTCGGGCTGATCACCTGGGGGTACGCCGCCGGCAGCCTGAGTGCTGCGCCCGGGACGCTGTGGGACCTCACCTGGACCTATCCCGGCATGCTGCTGGCAGTTGCCGGGACGTTGTGCCTGGTGATGGTGGTGATCACCTCGGTCCGCGCCGCGCGCCGTCGGCTGCGCTACGAGTCGTGGCACCTGCTGCACCTCTACGCCTACCTCGGGGCAGGGCTGGCGCTGCCGCACCAGCTCTGGACGGGCCAGGAGTTCCTGGGATCGACCGCCTCGACGATCTTCTGGTGGGGGCTGTGGGGGGCCACCGCAGGCTCGGTCCTGGTGTGGCGCGTGGCGCTGCCGGCCTGGCGCTCGTGGCGCCACGACCTGCGGGTCACCGCTGTCGTGCCGGAGGGTGATGACGTCTTCTCGGTCTACCTGACCGGACGGGCCCTGGACCGGATGTCCGTGGAGGCCGGACAGTTCCTGACATGGCGCTTCCCTGGACGCCCCGGCTGGACGCGGGCCAACCCCTACTCACTTTCGGCGGCGCCCGACGGGCACCGGTTGCGGATCACCGTCAAGGAGCTCGGCGACGGCAGCCGCTCGCTGCGGCAGCTCACGCCGGGGACTCGTGCCGTGGTCGAAGGACCGTACGGCCGGCTCACCTCGCGGCCGCGCACCCAGCGCAAGGTGCTCCTGATCGGGGCGGGGGTCGGGATCACGCCGCTGCGGGCGCTGGCCGAGGGCCTCGACTACGGCCCCGGCGAGGCGACGTTGATCTACCGCTACAGCGGGCACCCGTTGTTCGGTCCGGAGCTCACGTGGCTCTCGACGCAGCGCGGACTGAGGCTCCTGGCGCTGCCCGGGCCTCGGCGCCACCCGGACTCGTGGTTCAGCACCCATGCCGGAGCGGGCTCCGACCGCGACGCGCTCCTGGGGTGGGTCCCGGACCTCGCCCAGCACGACGTCTACGTGTGCGGTCCGCAGGAGTGGACCGAGGCCGTACGACGTACGACCGCGCTGGCCGGCCTTCCGGCTGACCAGCTCCATCTCGAGACCTTCGCCTGGTGAGGACGGACCTGACATGACCACACACAACCGCGGGACGGCTCGAGTCCTGCTCTGGGTGATGAGCACGCTCACCGTCCTGGTCCTGCTCTTCAGCTATCGGACCTCGCTGGCCGGGGCCGACCAGCTGGCGGGGGGGTCGGAGACCCCGATCGTCGGAAGCGCGAGCGCGTCCGCAGACCCGGGGTCCGAGGCTGCCTCGGGTTCCTCGGGTTCCTCAGGTTCCTCGGGTTCCTCTGGGTCGGCGCCGGGGTCGGGAGCCGGCGACGCGGCGACGACTCGCACCGTCACCGGAGCCGCGGCCCAGACCCGCTACGGCCCGGTGCAGGTCGAGCTCACGGTGTCCGGGAGTGGCTCGGCGACCGCGATCGTCGACGTCTCGGTGATTCAGTACCCCTCCGGCGACCGCCGCGACGCCGAGATCAACGGCTACGCGCTGCCGATCCTGATCCAGCAGACGCTCGACAAGCAGAGCTCGAGCGTCGACATGGTGAGCGGAGCGACGTACACGAGCGTCGGCTACCAGACCTCGCTGCAGGCGGCGCTCGACCAGGCGCAGGCGTGAGCGCCGTGACCGCCCTGGACCCGAGTCCGGTGGCAGGCAGGGCCCCGGCGGGCGACGTCATCCGCCGGGTCGAGCACGTGATGGGGATGCCGATCAGCCTCGCGCTGCGCGGGCGGCACGCCGACACCGCCGCCGGCGCTGCCGCGTGGGACGAGGTGTTGACGTCGCTGCGCTGGGCCGACGAGGTCTTCAGCACGTGGCGCGACGACACCATCATCTCGAGGTTGGGCCGGGGCGAGCTGACGGTCGAGGAGTGCCCGCCGGAGGTCGGCGATGTGCTCGCGATCGCCGAGACCGCACGCCGCGCCACCGACGGTGCCTTCGACGTACGACGCCTGGTGGACGGTCAGCCGGTGCTGGATCCCTCGGGCGTGGTGAAGGGGTGGGCGGTCGAGCGCGCCGCGAGGACGCTGCGGGACCTCGACGACACCGACTTCTGCCTGTCGGCCGGTGGGGACCTGGTCTGCTTCGCAGCCACCGGGCGTCCGGAATGGCGCATCGGCGTCGAGGATCCGGCAGACCCGGCACATGTCCTGGCAGTCGTGCCGGTCCGCGACGGCGCGGTGGCGACGAGCGGCGCGACCCACCGCGGCGATCACGTCCGACACGCGATCACGGGCCTCGCCCCGGCAGGCATTGGCTCGGTGACGGTCGTGCACTCGTCGCTGATGGTCGCGGACCTCGAGGCGACCTGCGCCTACCTCCAGGGCGTCGGCGCAGCCGACTGGCTCCGGGCACGCGGGCGGACGGGCGTCGTGGTCAGCGCCGCCGGGGTGCCCGAGGTCGTCGGAGGCTGAGCCGGCATCCCGAGAGCCGACCCTCGCGGCCTACGGCGAGGGTTGTCGAGCCGATCCGTCAGGCGCAGTCTCCGCAGAGGTCCTTGCCGGGCTCGGCGCGCCGGGAGGCGTGCTGCACGAGGAAGCACGAGATGCAGGTGAACTCGTTGTCCTGCTTCGGCGTGACCTCGATGTCGAGGGTCTCGTTGGAGAGATCCGCGCCGGGGAGCTCGTAGGAGTTGGCGATCTCGGCCTCGTCCTCGTCGACCTTCCCCGAGGTCTTGTCCTGCTCGCCGGAAGTGAGCCGACGTGCCTCCAGGCTCTCTTCCTTCTGCTCGTCCTCGGTCTTGCGTGATGCGTCGTAGTCAGTAGCCATGCAAAGTTCCTCTCGGGCCGGAGCGCGCATGCTAGCGCCGCCGGGCGCCGCAGGCGGTAACGGCGACGTTGTTTTTGGCAGTTCGTGGTGAGCGTCACGGTTTCCAGCGCCGTCTCGCACGCCTGTGGGACCCTCTGGCCGTGAAAATCTACGTCGCCGGCCCGGTGGCCGACACCGATGGTGTGCGAGCAGTCCAGGCCGCCGTGGTGGCCGCCGGCCACGAGCTGACCCTCGACTGGACCAGGGGCCAGGACGCCTCGAGCACGTGATCGTCGATCGGACCGATCCGGCACCAGAGCGTCTTCTACTTCCACCCGAGCATCCGCCGAGTGGACCATGTGGACGAATGGCTCAGCGGGTTGTTCAGGCGGCGATGACGACGGAGTCGTGACAGTGGTGGAGCTTGTCCTGGGTCGGGCCGGGAGCGAGCGCGTAGGCGCACATGAGCGGGAAGGAGATCTCCTCGCGCAACGTATCCCAGCACGACTCCAGCTCGAGGGCGAGGTGGTTGTCGCCACGGCGCCAGTAGAGGTCGACGACCTCTCCGTAGACCCGGAGTGAGGCCCACTGCTTGCTGAGGCCGCGCACCGGGTCGCCGACGAGGCGCTCGAAAGCTGCTTGGTCGAGCCGGCCGTCTGGGGCGAGCTCGTGGTGGAGCATGTCGGCGTCGAGGGTGACGAGCTGGCCCGAGACCGTCAGCGCAGTGGGGTCGAGCCCAAGCTCCGACAGCGCCGCGCGCGCTCTCTCGAGGTGGTCCGGGGTGGCCGCGAGCACGACGGCCTCGCCGCGGGTGAGCCCGTGCGCGGCGTACGTCGTGAGCATCTCGACCAGCGGTGCGTTGTGGCTCTCCTCGTCGCTCCAGAACACCAGGCTGTGGCCTCTGTGGGACCTGTCGGCCGGGTCGGGCTTCGCCAGCGGCTGCCGTGTGGAGGGGGGTGCGGGCAGGATTACCGTGAAGCGGCTGCCGCAGTCACGGTCGTAGGACACCGAACCACCCATCGCCTCCGCCAGCTGCCGCACGATCATCAGTCCGAGACCACAGCCGCCGAAGCCACGCGACTGCTCGCCCCGCGAGTAGCCCTCGAAGAGGGAATCGGTGAGCTGGTCCGGCACCCCGGGCCCGTCGTCGGTGACGCTGAGGCGCACCACGTCGGACTCGCGCACGGCGGAGACACGGACGTCCGGGCCGCCGTAGCGCAGCGCGTTGCTGACGAGGTTGTCCACGATCTGGGTGACCCGGACCTGGTCAGCGAGGGCAAGCGCGTCGGCGGGGACGTCGACCGTGACGGCGACCTCGGGTTGTCGGGGATGACCCTCGAGGACCTCGCGGCAGGTGTCGGCAAGCGAGACAGAGGCCCTGACCAGCGGCAACATGCCTTGGTCGACCAGGTTGGAGCTGCCGAGATCGTCCAACAGCCTGAGCAGCAGGTCGCTGCGACGGGCGATCATCGAGCAAAGGTGATCCCTGGCCGCGGGCGACAGTCGTGGCCGCACTCTCCTGAAGATGGTTTGCCCCCTCGCGGAGCACCATCGCGGTGTTCCGCATGTCGTGGATCAGCTGCGCTTCGACGCTCTTCATACGAGTCCCCCTACCTCCACTGTGACTCACTCCGGCGCACCTGTCACCCGGTCCGCGAAGTGGGCGTGTCGGGAAGGCGGGATCTCGCTCGGTGGTCAAGGCGTGGGTGACACCGAGCGGTTTAGGTCCGCATGGGTGGGTCGGGTGGTTCGCGGTGGACGAGTGCGTGGTGGCGTGGGCAGAGGAGCTGGGCGTGGTCGGTGTCGGTGGGGCCGCCCTGTGACCAGGGGGTGGTGTGGTGGACGTGGCAGAGCCAGGCCGGGACGTCGCACAGGGGGTGTTGGCAGTGCTGCTGCTCGATCGCGATCGCGAGTCTCTGGGCTTCGGTGTGGAACCGGGTCTTCCTACCGAGGTCGAGGACCTTCGACTTCCCACCCAGCACCGCGGGGATGACGCCTGCTTGGCAGGCCAGGCGTCGTGCGGTCGCGGCGGTGATCGGGGTCCCGGTGTCGAGCGAGCAGCCATCCGCGAGGAACGAGCGGGTGGCGTGGGCGAGCGAAGGTTGAGCGTGCTCCGCGGCTGAGCTTGCGAAGCCGCGGATCGGCACGACGAAACCCCGTGAGCCAGAGGTCGGTCGGAACCCACGGGGTCAGGCTGCTTTTCGACTTGCGGGGTTTCGAGGCTCGCTGGCGCTCGCACCTCAACCACCGGTGGCGACAGGTCGGGGATCGTGAACCGGCCCGTGTGGGTGCCATCCCCGTTGCCGCGCATGGAGAAGCGGGTCTTCTTCGCCGCCGCCTTCTCCTCCTCATCAAGCAACCGTGCTTCATGCGCCTCGGCAGCCACGGGGTCGATCACGGCCAACACCCGGCGCCCGAGGATCTTCAACTCCTCCGCATCGTGGTGGGCGGCCGCGGCAACAAGGTGCTTCTCGCACTGCTCCCGAACTGCCAGGTCCTCGGGGAGCGCTTCGACCGCGGCGATGATCACACCCGCCTGATCGGCCAGCACCTCACCCCGGGCCATCGCTGCCCTGGTGGGGTCGTGGGCAGCCAGAGCCTTGGAGGCCTTCACCACCGCGCGGGCATCACGCCGGGTGGTGCGGGTCGTGCCTGACAACCACGCCGCCCCGGTCGTCGCACGGGGTTCTTCGGTGATCGCACCCGTGGCTTCACCGTGGACCAACAACCTGGCCTGGAGCTCGGCGACCTGCGCGGCCAACGCGGTCACCTCGACCAGCAGCTCACGGGTCTCACCCGCGCCCAGCGACCAGGTCGCCTGATCGGCCACCGTCGTGAACGACTCACGCGAGGACAGCACCGCGGCACCGATCGGGTGACCCGATCCGAAGGTGTCGTGGTGATCTGCCATAGGACTAGTCCACCACCAGCCACCGACATTCAGACCCCGAAAACCGGCTTATCCACAGGGTATCCAGGAAACTTTTCGAACTAATTATCGGGCGGGTCCAGGGCGTCCCCTCTTTAAAGACAGGCTTGACTGTTTGTTGTTCACGCTCCACAGTGGGCCTGTGACCGCCACCACGACGACGCCGGTGCGGGTGCCCCAGGAGGAGCGCACCCGAGCCATGCGCGCGCGGCTGCTGGAGGCCACCGTCGAGCTGCTGGTGGAGAAGGGCTTCGCCGGCACGTCGACGACGCTCGTCTCCGAGCGTGCCGGCGTCAGCCGTGGTGCTCAGCTCCACCACTTCCCGACGAAGAACGACCTGGTCGTCGCCGCCGTGGAGCACCTCACCGTCGTACGCGGCGCCGAGCTCGCCGCCGCCGCGACCAAGCTCCCCACGGGCGTACGCCGCACGCGCGCCGTGCTGCAGATGCTCGGCGACCACTTCACCTCGCCGGTGTTCACCGCCGCGCTCGAGCTGTGGGTCGCTGCGCGGGCCGACGAGACCCTCTTGTCCGCCGTGGCCCCGCTCGAGCAGCGGGTCGGACGCGAGACGCACCGGTTGACCGTCGAGTGCCTCGGCGCCGACGAGTCGCGCCCGGGCACCCGCGAGCTGATCCAGGCGACCCTCGACCTGGTGCGCGGCCTCGGCCTGGCCACCACGATCACCGATGACACCAGGCGGCGCGCCCGCATCCTCGACGAATGGGCTCGGGTCCTCGACCGCGAGCTCAAGGAGACGCCATGACCGCATCACCCACGGGCTCACCCACGAGCCTGCTCGACGGCCTGCTCGTCGATCTCACCGCCGAAGGGGATCGCCTGCGCGCGATCGTCGCCGACCTCTCCGACGAGCAGTGGGCGAGCGACACTCCCGCGGCCGGCTGGACGATCGCGACCACGATCGCCCACCTCCTGTGGACCGACGAGGCCGCCGTCCTGGCAGCCCGCGCCCACGAGGACAAGGCGGCGTGGGATGCGCTGGTGATGGCCGGGATGGCCGACCCGAGCGGCTTCGTCGACACCGCCGCGCTCGAGCTCGGCGGGCTCCCCCCGACCGAGATCCTCGCTCGCTGGGACGCCGGCCGACCGGCTCTCGCCGCAGCCCTGCGAGAGGTTCCCGAAGGTCAGAAGATGCCGTGGTTCGGCCCGCCGATGTCGGCGGCCTCCATGGTGACCGCGCGGTTCATGGAGACCTGGGCACACTCCCTCGACGTCCACGAAGCCCTCGGGCTGACGCCCGAGCGCACCGACGGCATCAAGCACGTCGCCCACATCGGTGTCCGCACCCGCGGCTTCTCGTTCGTCAACGCCGGCCAGGACGTGCCGCCCGCCGAGGTGCGGGTCGAGCTGATCGCGCCCAGCGGTGACCTCTGGACCTGGGGCCCAGACGATGCCGCCGAGTCGGTGCGCGGCTCGGCATACGACTTCTGCCTGCTGGCCACCCAGCGCATCCACCGCGCCGACACCGACCTGGTCGCCGAGGGCCCCGGCGCCGACGCGTGGCTCGACCTCGCGCAATGCTTCGCCGGTCCCGCCGGTGGCGGCCGGGAGCCGAAGTGAGCACCCTCCGCATCGGCAACTGCTCCGGTTTCTACGGCGACCGCCTCGCCGCGATGCGCCAGATGGTCGACGGCACCGCCGACGGACGCCACCTCGACGTGCTG
>CAVXGJ010000020.1:0-25905 GCA_963761285.1 uncultured Actinomycetota bacterium
CGCCCCCGACGACCCGGATGCGACCGTCGTCGGGCCGAAGAAGGGCGAGAAAGGCAAGAAGGCCAACAAGAGCGAGGATGCCGGGCCAACGGTCGTCCTGCCCACGGCGCCGGTGCTCGCCGAGCCGACAGGCACGTGCGAGGCGTCCGACATCGTCGTCACCCCGAGCGTCAAGCGGGCGGTGGCTGGTCGCTCGGCCGTCTTCGTCCTCAAGCTGCGTACCGGCGAGACTCCGGCCTGCACGTGGCAGATCAGCAGCGAGACCCTCCAGGTGCGGGTCTCCGTCGGAAATGACGAGGTGTGGACCACCCGCTACTGCACTGCGGCACTGGCGGTTCTCCCCGTGGTGGTGCGCTCAGCGGTCACCACCACCTACAGCTCCGGTGGAACACCCGCCGCTCGGAGGACGGCTGCCCGGGGCTGACCGAGTATGCGCAGCCCGGCGACTACCGGGTCACCGCCGGGGCGCTCGGTGGCGAGCCGGACTTCGTCATCTTCGACTTGGCCGCGCCGACGGCTCCCGAGCCCGAGCCGGCCCCGGAGCCGGAGAAGAAGGACAAGCAGCAGAAGGACAAGAAGCAGAAGGACAAGAAGCAGAAGGCTTCCAGCAACGCTTAAACGTACCGCTCGAGGATCGTCGACTCGGCCAGGCGGCTCAGGCCTTCGCGGACACTGCGCGCGCGCAGCTCGCCGACACCGTCGACGGCCTGGAGGTCATCGATGCCTGCCGAGAGCAGCTTCTGCAGGGTGCCGAAGTGGTCGACGAGCCGGTCGACCACGGTTGCCGGCAGACGGGGGACCTTGGCCAGCAGCCGGTAGCCGCGCGGCGCGACCGCCCCGTCGAGGTGCTCACCCGTGCCGAGGCCGAGCACCCGCGCCGCGGAAGCCGGGTCGACGAGCTCGGTGGGGGAGAGGGCCTCGAGCTTGGCGAGCAGCACCTCGGGGCTCTTGTTGCGACGACCGTTGGGCACGTAGTCGCGGATGACCAGCTCACGCTCGGCGTCGACGCCGGTGATCAGCTCTTCGAGCTGCAGCGAGAGCAGACGCCCGTCGGTGCCGAGCTCGAGCACGTAGTCCTCGATCTCGCGGGCGATCCGGGTCACCATCTCCAGTCGCTGCGCCACCACCGCGACGTCGCGCACGGTGACGAGGTCCTCGATCTCGAGGGCGGAGAGGGTGCTGGCGACCTCGTCGAGGCGAAGCTTGTAGCGCTCGAGGGTGGCCAGCGCCTGGTTGGCGCGGGAGAGGATCTTGCCGGAGTCCTCGAGGACGTGGCGGGTCTCGCCGACGTAGGCGGCAATGATCTGCATCGACTGCGACACCGAGATCACCGGGAAGCCGGTCTGCTTGGCGACGCGCTCGGCGGTGCGGTGGCGGGTGCCGGTCTCCTCGGAGGGGATGGTGTGGTCGGGCATCAGGTGCACGGCCGCCCGGATGATCCGGGTGATGTCCTTGTCGACGATGATGCCGCCGTCCATCTTGGCCAGCTCACGCAGTCCGGTGGCGGTGAAGGGCACATCGAGCGCGAATCCGCCGGTGGCGATCGAGTCGACGAGACGGTCGTGACCGATCACGATGAGCGCGCCGGTGCGTCCGCGCAGGATGCGTTCGAGGCCGTCTCTCAGGCTCGTGCCCGGGGCCGTGGAGGCCAGGGTCGCTCGCAACCTCAGCTGTTCCTCGCTGCGGTCGACGCTCATGGGTCCTCCGGTGATCGTGCGGTGCCGCGGGGCGCGGGCTGCCCCGAGACGGGGGACACCGAATCCTAGCCGGGGTCGACCACCTCGAGCGCATGCTTGGTGCGCTCGGTGAGGTGGAGCAGTGCCAGGGCCGAGTGGACGTCGGGCGCCTCGACGACCCGCATCCCATCGACGGTGCGTCCCGACGACGCCGGCCGAGGGCCGCCGGGGATGGTGTGCTCGCTCGGGACGATCGCCATGGAGAAGCCCAGTCGCGCAGCCTCGGCCAGACGCTGGGGCATGTCGCGGACCCGACGCAGCTCCCCGGCCAGGCCGATCTCGCCCATCGCCACCACCCCCGCCGGCGGGGGGCTGACGAAGGTGGCCGAGGCGATCGCGACGGCGAGCGCCAGGTCGCTGGCGGGTTCGGTCAGGCGGGCACCACCCACCGTGGAGGTGAAGACGTCGTGGCCGTGGAGCCGGATCTTGCAGTGCTGGTGGAGGACCGCGAGCACCATCGCGAGCCTCGACCCATCGATGCCGGAGGTGGTCCGGCGCGGGCGCTCGTTGCCCGACAGGGTCACCAGCGCCTGCACCTCGGCCAGCATCGGGCGTCGACCCTCCATCGAGACCGCCACGCAGGTGCCCGAGACGCGGCCGTGGTGCTGCTCGAGGAAGAGCCCGGTGGGGTCGTCGACCGCGCTGATGCCCTCGGGACCGAGGTCGAAACAGCCGACCTCGTCGACAGGACCGAAGCGGTTCTTGACCGCGCGCAACATCCGGAAGCGTGAGTTGCGGTCGCCCTCGAAGTGGAGCACGACGTCGACGAGGTGCTCGAGCACCCGGGGCCCGGCGATGCCGCCGTCCTTGGTGACGTGGCCGATGAGGACCACGGCGATGTTGCGGGTCTTGGCCACCCGCACCAGTGCAGCGGCGACCTCCTTGACCTGGGTGACCCCGCCGGGCACGCCGTCGACGTCGGCGGCGCCGATCGTCTGCACCGAGTCGACCACGATCAGGCTGGGGCGGACCTGCTCGATGTGGGTGAGCACGGCGCCGAGGTCGGTCTCGGCCGCGAGGTACAGCTCGTCATACACGCCGCCGGTGCGGTCGGCGCGCAACCGGACCTGGCCGGCCGACTCCTCGCCGGTGACGTAGAGGACCCGCTGGGAGGTGGCCGCCGAACGGGCGGCGACCTCGAGCAGCAGCGTGCTCTTGCCGACGCCGGGCTCGCCCGCGAGCAGGATCGCGGCACCGGGCACGACGCCACCGCCGAGCACCCGGTCGAGCTCGGGGACGCCGCTGGGACGGGCGATCGACTCGTTGACCGAGACCTGCGTGATCGGCATCGCGGGGGAAGTGACCGGGCCGGCCGAGGAGCGGACGGTGACCGCGCCGGCCTCCGCCACCGAGCCCCAGGCCTGGCACTCGCCGCAGCGGCCGACCCACTTCGCGGCCTCCCAGCCGCACTCTGCGCAGCGATAGGACGGACGAGGAGGTCGGGGAGCGGACTTGGCCATGGAGGGAACGCTAGGTGAGGGCACCGACACTGCTGGGACGACACCCGCGCCACGAGAGCCCCGGTCGCGCTTATGCTGACCCTTTGGATCGTTCATAGTCGGGCGTTGGCGCCCGAGACGCGGTGGGTCCTTGGGGGTCGGATGAGCAGGACGGGCGCTTTCTCGGGACCGGTGTCGGTGTCGCCACCGACGCTGGCCGACGTGGCCGAGCGCGCCGGGGTGTCGCGCCAGACCGTCTCGAACGCCGTCAACAATCCCGACCTGCTCCGCGGGGAGACCCTCATCCGGGTCCAGGAAGCCATCGATGAGCTCGGCTACCTGCCCAACCGGGCAGCCCGCAACCTGCGCACCCGGGCGTCCCACCTGGTGGGGCTGCGGCTGAGCCCGGTGCAGGAGGGGACCGCCAACGCGGCCATGGATCGCTTCGTCCACTCGCTGGTGTGGACCTCCCGTGAGGCCGGCTACCACGTGCTGTTGTTCTCCGGCGAGGGGCCCGACCCGCTCGAGGGCTACGACGACCTCTTGCGCTCCACGGCCGTCGACGCCTTCATCGTCACCGACACCTACCTCGGCAACCCCCAGGCGACGTGGCTGCGGGAGCGCCGGGCGCCGTTCGTCGCCTTCGGCCGTCCGTGGGGTGACCCCGATGCCCGCCACCCGTGGGTCGACGTCGACGGCGCAGCCGGCACCGAGCAGGCCACCACCCACCTGCTCGACCGCGGCCACGAGAAGATCGCGTGGATCGGTTGGCGCAAGGACTCACGCATCGGTGAGGATCGCCGCGCGGGTTGGAGCCGCGCGCTCAAGCAGCGCGGCTTGTCCACGACCGGGATGGCATCGCGGGTCGAGGACACGGTGTGGAGCGGTGGCGAGGCGAGCGCGGTGCTCCTCGACGAGGCGCAACCCACGGCCTTCGTGTGTGCCTCCGACACCTTGGCGATGGGGGTGCTGCGCACCCTCGGCGAGCGCGGCCTGCGTCCCGGGCACGATGTCGCGGTGGTCGGCTTCGACGACTCCCAGGTCGCTCAGGTGGTGCACCCGGGGCTGACCTCGGTGCGCCAGCCGCTCGAGGAGGTGGCGATCGCGGTGGTGAAGGCGCTCGAGGACCTGCTGGGCACGCCGTCGAAGGTCGCCGAGGGGTTGTTGCTGACGCCGACGTTGACGGTGCGGGCGACGAGCTGAGGGTTTGGCCGACCCCGGACCGGAACCGGAGCCCGTCAGAACGTCCGCGACCACAGGTTGACCGCGTAGTCGACCTCGAGACCGGTGTGCTCGGCCAGGAACGCCTCGGCCGAGGCGGCGTCGAACTCGATGCGCACCACCGCCTCGAGGTCGGCGCGGGACTCGAACCGCCAGCCCATGTCGACCGACTGGCGGGTCCAGCCCCTGGTGGTCCAGAAACGTTCGATCTCGTTGGGCGAAGGCAAGCGCGGGTAGCCGCGTCGGAACCAACCGCCGAACGTCGAGCGCGAGCCGTCGTTGTCGATGATCAGAGCGGTGCCCCCGCGGCGTACGACGCGGTCCAGCTCGGCCAGCCCCGGTTCGCACCCGGGTCCGAAGAAGTAGGCCCAGCGCACGTGGACGACGTCGATGCCGGCGTCGGGCAGGGGGAGGTCCTGTGCGGTGCCGGGGAGCAGTGTGACGTTGTCGAGTGCGCGAGTACGACGACGGGCCAGGGCGAGCAGGTCGGGGTGCGGTTCGACGCCGATCACCCTGCTGGCCGTCGCCGCGAACGCCGGGAGGTGGAAGCCGGTGCCGCAGCCGAGGTCGAGGACCACCTGCTGGTCCCACGAGGCCCGCTCCTGCAACGCGGCCCACAACCGCCCGTCGGGGTCGACCGCGCGGTTCTCGACCTCGTAGGTCGAGGTGTGCTTCCAGATGTTGGGGCTCGCGATCGCGCCGGGCAGGGGACGCGGGCGGCTCACCTGGGCATTGTCTCCCAGGCGACTCCGCCTGGCCGGGCGGGTCGAAGGTCCCTTGCTCACGCAACGGACAGCGGCGAGGGTGGTGGCATGGCCGAGCCTCGGGAGACCCACGCCGTGGAGGTGCGAGGGCTCGTGGTCGACCGGGGCGGCGTCCGCGTGCTGGACGGGCTCGACCTCGACATCGACCCGGGCGTGGTCGGGCTCCTCGGTCCGTCCGGGTGCGGCAAGACGACGCTGCTGCGTTGCGTCGTCGGCGTCCAGCGCATCGTCGGCGGCGAGGTGCGGGTGCTGGGCCACGAGGCCGGCAGCCCACCGGTGCGCGACCGGGTCGGCTACGTGACCCAGGAGGCCAGCGTCTATGACGACCTGACCGTGATCGAGAACCTCCGGTTCTTCGCGCGGGTGCTCGGCGTCGGTGCCGACGAGGTGGAGCAGAGCATCGCGGCCGTCGACCTCGCCGGCGAGCGCGACCGCGTCGTGGGCCGGATGTCGGGGGGCCAGCGTTCGCGGGCAAGCCTGGCGGTCGCTCTCCTCGGCGGGCCGGACCTGCTCGTCCTCGACGAGCCGACCGTCGGTCTCGACCCGGTGCTGCGGCGAGACCTGTGGGCGCTCTTCGCCCGGCTGGCGGCAGACGGCGTCACCGTGCTGGTGTCGAGCCACGTGATGGACGAAGCAGATCGGTGCGACCGGTTGCTGCTGATGCGTGCCGGCGAGGTGATCGCCGATGGGACACCGGCCGACATCAAGGCTCGCCACCGCGTCGACGACATCGAGTCGGCGTTCCTCGCGATCGTCGAGCCCGACGGGAGGACACCATGAGCAGGCAAGGTCTCGTCTCGCCACGGATCACCGCCGCGGTCGCGGTCCGCGTGCTGGCCCAGCTGCGTCGCGACCACCGCACCCTGGCGATGTTGTTGGTGCTGCCGGTCGCGCTGATGACCTTGCTGTGGTGGATGTTCGAGTCGTCGCCCGGGGTCTTCGACCGCGTCGGCCCGGGTCTGCTGGCGCTCTTCCCCTTCTTCGTCATGTTCCTCGTCACCAGCGTCACGACCCTTCGCGAGCGCACCAGCGGCACCCTCGAGCGGCTCCTGGCGATGCCCACGGGCCGCCTGGACTTCCTGCTCGGCTACGCCCTCGCCTTCGGGCTGGTCGCGATGCTCCAGTCCGCGTTGGCGGTGGTCGCCAGTCTCACGGTGCTGGGGCTCGACATCGCCGGCGCGATCTGGCTGCTGGTGGTCGTCGCGGTGGCCGACGCCGTGCTCGGCACCGCGCTCGGGCTCTTCGTCAGCGCCTTCGCCCGCACGGAGTTCCAAGCCGTGCAGTTCCTCCCGGCGGTGGTCGTGCCGCAGATCCTGTTGTGCGGCATCATCGTGCCGCGCAGTCAGCTGCCCGATGCTCTCGGCGCGATCAGCGACCTGCTGCCGCTGAGCTATGCCACCGATGCGATGCAGACGCTCAGCTCGTCTCCACGCGCGGCGGACGTGTGGCCGGATCTCGCGGTCGTGATCGGCTTCGCGCTGGTGGCGCTCGCCCTGGGAGCCGTGACCCTGCGGCGTCGTACGGGCTGAGGCCTGCGTCAGATGCGGACGAGCCCGTTGGGCGTCTGGACCTGAGCGGCCAGGATGCCCGGGGTGCCGTGCGGGGCGACCCACTCGACCTTGACGTCCTCGAGGGGAGCCTCGACGCTCTCGCCGAGCCACTCGCTCACGCGGTGCGGGTCGCCCGCGATCTCCAGGCAGGCCAGGGACAACCCGGCGTCTGCGCCGAACGCGGGGTGCAGGTCACCGGCGGTGTCCCAGTGGACGAAGAACGGGAGCTGCGGGTCGGCGATGGTGCCGTTGACCCCGATCTGGTGCCAGCGCAGCTCGGTGCCGTCGGGACGGTGCCGGTTGCCGGCAACGGCCGAACGTCCCAGGCGCTCCTCGACCACAGCGATGTCGTCGACCGCGACGACCCATCCGAGCCAGCCGCCGCCGAGTGCGGAGCGAGCCTTCACGGCCTGACCGAACGGGGCCTTGTCGGAAGCCGGGTGGTCGAGGGCCTCGACGATCTCGAGGTAGGTGCCGTCGCTCAGGGCCAGCGTCATGTTGACCGTGCCGAAGCGCGGGTGGATGCCGCCGTCAGCGAACGTGGCGCCCAACAGGGAGCCGATCTGCTGTGCGGTGGCCGCGAGGCCATCGGGACCGGCTGCGTACGAGAGATGATCGAGGCGCATGCCAGTCATTCTCAGCCCTCGTTCAGACAACGGGGACGCCGGGGTCAGAATGTCTTGACATCGAGATACCGCTTGCTGACAGCCTCGGCCCGGTCGGGTCATCCGGGTCATCCGGGTCGCCCGAGGCTCAGCGCGGATCCGCCGGGTGCAGGGCCAGGGCCGAGCGGGAACGCAGGTGGGCCTCGCAGTGCCGCACCAGCTCGGCGTACGCCGCCGCCCCCATCAGCTCGGTCAGCTCGGGCTCGTTGGTGACGTAGACAGGGTCGAGAGCCACGTGCGCCTCGGTGTTGCCGGAGCAGTACCAGTCGAGGTCGTGGCCACCAGGACCCCAGCCCCGACGGTCGTACTCACCGATGGAGACCTCGGTGTAGGTCGAGCCGTCCTGGAGCTCGACCTCGCGGAACGTACGCCGGATCGGCAGCTGCCAGCAGACGTCGGGCTTGGTCTCCAGCGGGTTGCGACCCTGGTCGAGGGCCAAGCCGTGCAAGGCGCACCCCGCGCCGACCGGGCGTCCATCAGGGGCGAAGTCAGCGCGGTTGTGGAAGATGCAGGCCTGCTGACCGTCGACGGTGAGGGTGAGGGTCTTGCGCTCGCCGTCGTCGTCGACCTCGATCCAGTCCTTCTTCTTGGCCTCGCGCCCGGGGTGGAACTGCCACTGCTCAGGTGTGAGCTGGGCGACGAACCCGGCCACCCGCTTCTCGTCGTCCTTGTCGGCGAAGTGCGCGCCGAGGGTGCAGCAGCCGGTGTCGGGTGACTCGGCGTAGATGCCGGCGCAGCCCTGGCCGAAGATGCACATGTAGCTGCTCGTCAGCCAGGTCAGGTCGCAACGCATCACCTCGGTCTCGTCGCTGGGGTTGGTGAACTCCACGAACGCGCGCGGAAAGACCAGGTCGACCTCAGGCATGGGCGGAGCCTACGGCTACCGGCGCCGTCTCGTGACCCAGCGGCCGAGAGCCCCGAACAGACGTATGGCGATCCGCTCCCGGGTGGCGCGTGGATCAGCCGAGCCGACCACGAGTAGGTTTGTCCCATGCGCCTGGGCGTCCTGGACATCGGATCCAACACCGGCCACCTCCTGGTGGTCGATGCTCACGACGGCGCGGCCCCGTTGCCGGCCTACTCCTACAAGGAGCCGCTGCGTCTCGCCGAGCACCTCGACGAGTCCGGGGCGGTCTCGCCCAGCGGCATCGAGGCCTTGATCGCCTTCACCGCCGAGGCGTTGGTCGTCGCAGATGACAAGGGCTGCGAGGACCTGCTGCCCTTCGCCACCTCCGCCGTGCGCGATGCCGTCAACTCCGACGACGTCCTCGCGGCGGTGCGTCAGGAGACCGGGGTGGGCCTGGGCGTGCTGTCCGGTGAGGACGAGGCGCGGCTGACCTTCCTGGCCGTGCGCCGTTGGTTCGGGTGGTCGGCCGGCCGGCTGGCGGTCTTCGACATCGGCGGAGGCTCGCTCGAGATCGCCGGTGGCGGCGACGAGCGTCCGGATGTCGCCTGGTCCCTCCCGCTCGGCGCAGCCCGCCTGGCCCGTGCGCACTTCACCGAACCGCTCGACGAGGCGGAGCTGAAGTCGATCCGCAAGATGATCCGCACCGACATCGCCCGCGACGCCGGCAACCTGCTGCGCGCAGGCACCCCGCACCGCGCTGCGGCCACCTCGAAGACGTTCCGTTCGCTGGCCCGCGTGTGCGGGGCAGCGCCGTCCGGCGACGGGGCCCTCGTGCCCCGGGTGCTCAAGCTCGACGACCTGCGCGCGTGGATCCCCAGGCTGGTCGAGATGGGTGCCGGCGACCTGGACGACCTCCCCGGGGTCTCGACCAGCCGGGCCCACCAGGTCCTGCCGGGCGCGCTGGTGGCCGAGGCGTGCATGGACATCTTCGACCTCCCGGCGCTCGAGATCTGCCCGTGGGCCTTGCGTGAGGGCGTCATCCTGGAACGCATCGACCGGATCAGCGTCACCGACTGACGATGGCGGCGATGTTGACGATGTCGATGGCGTCGTCCGAGACCTACGAGGGAGGGATCGCAGCGTGACCCGCATCGGCCTGTCCACCTCCTCGGTCTACCCCGAGTCGACGGCCCACGGCTTCGCCTACGCGGCGGCGCTGGGCTATGACGCGGTCGAGGTGATGGTCGGCATCGACTCCCTCAGCCAGCAGCTGTCCGCCGTACGACAGCTCTCGGAGCACCACGAGATCCCGATCTGCGCGATCCACGCCCCCACGCTCCTGCTCACCCAACGGGTCTGGGGCACCGAGCCGTGGGGCAAGCTGGAGCGGTCGGCCGAGATGGCCCACGGCGTCGGCGCCGAGGTGGTGGTGGTGCACCCGCCCTTCCGGTGGCAGAAGGAGTACGCCCGCGACTTCGTCGACGGCATCGCTGCGCTGGAGAACTCCACCGGCATCCGGTTCGCCGTCGAGAACATGTATCCCTGGCGGGCGACCAAGAAGCGTGGCGCGGAGATGTACCTGCCCGGTTGGGATCCGTCGACGGAGCCCTACGCCAACACCACCATCGACCTCTCCCACGCCGCCATCGCCCACTCCGACGTCATCGAGATGGCTCAGCGGATGGGCGACCGACTCCGCCACATCCACCTCACCGACGGCAGCGGTTCGGCCAAGGACGAGCACCTCGTGCCGGGTCGCGGGGAGATGGGCGCGGCGGCATTCCTCCAGCACCTGGCCGGGACGTCGTTCGCCGGCGAGATCGTTCTGGAGATCAACACCCGCAGGTGCACCTCGCGGGAGGAGCGCGAGGCAGATCTGCGGGAGTCGTTGGCGTTCGCCCGCGAGCACTACGTGGTCGCCACTCCTTGATCAGGCGACGCTCGATGCAGCCACGCTCGGCTGGGCCACGTCGGGCTGGGCCAGTGGGAGCGTCACGGCGAACGTCGTACCGGATCCGAGCTGTGAGCTGACGGCGACCGAGCCGCCGTGGCGATGCGCGATCCGTTCGACGATGGCCAGTCCGAGGCCGGTGCCCGGCTCGCGCAGCGCGTCGGGGTTGGTGGTCCGGAAGAACGCCTTGAACAGACCTGCCTGGTCGGACGGCGAGATACCGAGCCCGTCGTCGGCGACCTCGACGACCACGCTGTGGTCGCGGCGCGATGCCGAGATCGAGATCGCCCCGCCCCGGCGGGTGTACTTGATCGCGTTGCTGACCAGGTTGCTCAGCAGCCGGTCGATCTCGGTGGCCTGCGCCGACAGCTGGAGCCCCGGCTCGGCGACGCGCACCTGCAGGCTGACCCCCTTGGCCTGGGCGTGGGAGGTGAAGAGCTCGAGGATGTCGCCGATCGCGTCCTCGATCCCGACCCGGGCGAGCTCCAGAGGGTGCTGGGGATGGCTGATCGCTGCCAGGAGCAGCAAGTCGTCGACGACGCGCTTCATCCGAGCGGTGCCCCGGTTCATCGCGGCGCGGAACTGCGCGGCGCCGGCGTCGAGCTCGACGTCGGCGAGCATCTCCAGGTTGCCCGAGATGACCGCCAGGGGCGTGCGCATCTCGTGGGACAGGGTCTCGATCAACCGGATCCGGTGCTCGTCGAGCTGCTGGAGCTCCGCGACCAGGTCTCGCTCGCGCTCGAGAGCACGCGCCGTCATCAGGGCTGCCCCGAGGTCGTGACCGATCTCGAGCGCTGATGCCATCTCGACGCTCGACCAGGGCGGGTCCTGGGCTCGGCGGGTCAGAGCCAAGAAGCCCAAGCACTCCGAGCCCACGCCGAGCGGCACGCCCAGGACGGTGCTGAGGTCGAGCTGGTCGAGCTGGACCACGGCCTCCGCGACGAGCAGCTCGTCGATCGTCCCGGAGCCGTCAGCGCACTCACGGGTGCCAGTGCCTCCGAGCAGCAGCACGCGCTGCTCATCCCACAGCAGCGGGGCCAGCCGTCGCGCGAGGTCGACCACGGTGGCGGAGAGCTGCACCGACTGGCCGTCGTGCGAGCGTGCATAACCGCGGTGAGCGGAGTCGAGGCCGAGCACCTGGATCCAGGTGCCACTGGCGGAGAAGGCTTCGACGAGTGGGCGGTGGGTCCGTTGGAGGACCGCTTCCAGCGAGGCCTGGGCCGACATCGAGGCAGCCCGGATCAGGCGCCTGGCGCCCTCCGCGTGCCTGACCTGCTGGACCAGGCGCTCGCGCTCGAAGGCCGTCGCCACGGCTCGCTCCGCCTGAGCTGCGTAGCGCTCGAGCAGGCGACGTTGGGCGGCGTCGGGGCGGCGCCCGGACAGCGGCATGTCGACCGAGAGCGTGCCGCACATGGCTCCCGTCTCGTCGGTCAGGACGCCGATCAGGACATCCCTCGGATGCCAGGCGTCCGCGCCCTCCTGCCGGGTGACAACGGTCTCGATCCAGGTCCCGGCGAACTCACCGACGATGTCCTCGGCGGCCAGGAAGTGGAACCGCCCCCACGTCTGGGCCTGCTCGAGCACCGGATCGAGCACCCACGCCGGGTCGGTCACGTACGCCTGCTCGCGGAACTCGTCCGGGCCGGCATAGGCCATCGTGACGAGGTCGCTACCGACGACGACCGACAGCACGGCCACCTCGAAGCCGATCATCTCGGTCACCGACTCGACCATCAGCTGCAGCACCGACAGGCTCGAGGAGTCCGTCCACGGGTGAAGCTTGTCGCCACCGGCCTCCAGCACCGCCGCGTCGGAGGCAGGGCGCAGCAGGGCGCCGATCGAGCTCTTCGGTCATGCGCGTTCTCCCCTGCGGTCCCGTCCCTGCAGGCAAGTGTGCGTCACCCACGCCTGTCGCGTGCCGTAATCGGCGCAGCGGGGGTGAGGCGACTTCCCCCCGGCCCCGTAGATTGGTCCCCATGTCTCTGCTCCGCCAGCCGATCCTGCTCCTTGCTCGCAGCAGCGGCATGAAGAAGCTCGTCAGCACGCTGCCCGTCACCTCCGGGATCGTCACCGGCTACGTGCCCGGTGAATCCACCGAGGCTGCCGTACGAGCCAGCGCCGAGCTGGTGGACGACGGCCTCAAGGTGACCCTCGACTACCTCGGGGAGGACACGCTCGATGCCGAGCAGGCCGACGCCACCGTCGCGGCGTACGTCGAGCTCCTCGCCGCGCTCGGGCAGCGCGGGTTGCCCCGCAGCGCCGAGGTGTCGGTCAAGCTGTCGGCGATCGGTCAGGCGATCCCGGACATCGGCGACAAGACCGCCCTCGAGAACGCCCGCACGATCTGCCGGGCCGCCCGCAACGCCGGCACCACGGTGACCCTCGACATGGAGGACCACACCACCACCGACCGCACGCTCGCCGTGCTGCGCGACCTGCGCAAGGACTTCCCCGAGACCGGCGCCGTCGTGCAGGCCTACCTGCACCGCACCGAGCGCGATTGCCGCCAGCTCGCCCACGAGGGCTCGCGGGTGCGGCTGTGCAAGGGCGCCTACAACGAGCCCGACGATGTTGCCTTCCAGGACCGGATCGAGGTCGACAAGTCCTACGTGCGTTGCCTCAAGGTCCTGCTCGGCGGTGACGGCTACCCGATGATCGCCACGCACGACCCCCGGATGATCGAGATCGCCGCCTCGCTGGCCAGCCGCTACGGCCGGGCGCAGGGCAGCTACGAGTTCCAGATGCTCTACGGCATCCGCCCCGACGAGCAGCGTCGTCTCGCTGGAATCGGCGAGACCGTGCGGGTCTACGTGCCCTACGGTCAGGAGTGGTACGGCTACCTGATGCGGCGCCTCGCAGAGCGTCCGCAGAACCTGTCGTTCTTCCTCAAGTCCCTGATCTCCAAGAAATAGGTGTCCTCATGACGTCCTCCTCCGGTGCCCAGCCCGCGGCCCAGACCGCCGTCATCGGAGCCGGCGTCATGGGCGAGACGCTGCTCTCGGGGCTGGTGCGCGCCGGGCGTCGCGTCGATGCGCTGCTCGTCGGCGAGAAGCGTGCCGACCGGGCCCGCGAGCTCGAGGAGCGCTACGGCGTGGCCGTGGTCTCCAACCTCGAGGCCGCCCAGAAGGCCGACACGATCGCGCTGGTCGTCAAGCCCCAGGACATGGCCGACGTGCTCGCCGAGATCGCCCCGGTGCTGCGGTCCGGCCAGCTCGTCGTGTCGTTGGCGGCCGGCATCACGACCGGGTTCATCGAGGCGCGCGTGCCCGCCGGCGTTGCCGTCGTACGCGTCATGCCCAACACGCCGGCGCTGGTCGACGAGGGCATGGCTGCGATCTCGCCGGGCTCGCACTGCTCGGAGGAGCACCTCGCCGAGGCCGAGGCGCTGCTCCGGTCGGTGGGACGCGTCGTACGTATCCCCGAGCGGCAGCAGGACGCCGTCACCGCGATCTCCGGCTCGGGCCCGGCCTACATCTTCTTCGTGGTGGAGTCGATGATCGAGGCCGGCGTGCACCTCGGGCTGCCGCGCTCGACCGCCAGCGAGCTCGTCATCCAGACCCTGGTGGGCTCGGGCAAGATGCTCCAGGAGACCGGCACCCACCCGGCGGTCCTGCGTGAGCAGGTCACCTCGCCCGGCGGCACGACCGCGAGTGCACTGCGCGAGCTGGAGAAACACCGGGTGCGGGCGGCGTTCCTCGCCGCTATGGAGGCGGCACGAGACCGCTCGCGTGAGCTCGCTGAGGGCACCTGAGCAACACTGGGCCCCATGACCTCCACCGCTGATCAGTCAGCCACGCCCGACGTCCGATTCTGGTTCGACCCGGTGTGCCCGTTCGCCTGGATGACCAGCAAGTGGGTCCGCACGGTGCAGGCCCAGCGCGACTACCACGTCGAGTGGCGCTTCATCTCGCTACGCCTGCTCAACTCACACATCGACTACGACAGCCACTTCCCGCCGGAGTACGAAGTGAGCCACACCGCGGGACTGAAGCTGCTGCGCGTCTTCGCCCACGTGCGCGACGGTCACGGCGACGCGGCGGTCGAGGCGCTCTACCCGGCCGTGAGCAGCCGGATCTTCGACGTACCCCCCGGCTCCTACGACGCCTCCGACCTGCACCCGCTCGTCGAGGCCGCCCTGGCCGAGTGCGGCTTGCCGACCGAGCTGGCCGACCACCTCGACGACGCCTCGCGCGACGCCCAGATCCAGGCCGAGACCGACGAGGCGCTGGCGCTGACGGGCAAGGACGTCGGTACGCCGATCCTGCACATCGCGCCGCCCGAGGGTGCGGCCTTCTTCGGCCCGGTCATCAGCCGGTTGCCCTCCGACGAGCAGGCCGGCGAGCTGTGGGACCACGTCATCGGGTTGGCGACCTTCCCCGGCTTCGCCGAGCTCAAGCGGAGCCTGCGCGAGCTCCCGCAGCTGCAGGCGCTCGGCGTCGACCCCGAGGAGGTCGGCAAGCAGGAGGACTGGCACGGCGGGTCACGACGCCAGAAGAAGTGAGCGCCCCGGAGGCTGAGCAGCGAGCGCCAGCGAGCGTCGACGAAGCCCGGTGAGGTGCCTACCCGCGGTGGGGACGGTCTGCGTCCGGCTTGCGGGGTTTCGTCGACGGGCTCGTTCCTCGCCCTGCTCAACCTCCGGAGGGGTGCCATGATCGGAGCATGGAGACCTACCGCACCCCAGAGGAAGCGTTCGACGGAATCGACTGGCCGCGCGCCGGCACCGAGACGTCGTACGCCGAGGTGGCCGACCCGGACGGCGGCGTCCCGCTGCGGATGGCGTACGTCGACGTGGTCCCCGAGGGCTGGACGGCCGGCGGGCCGGTCGCACTGCTGCTGCACGGCGAGCCGACCTGGTCCTACCTCTACCGCTATGTCGTCGACACGGTCAGTGCCGCGGGGATCCGCTGCGTCGTCCCCGACCTGATCGGCTTCGGTCGCTCCGACAAGCCGCTGGCCACCGCCGACCACTCCTACGCCCGCCACGTCGAGTGGGTGCGCAGCCTGGTCGTCGACCACCTCGACCTTCAGGGCGCCACGCTGGTCAGCCAGGACTGGGGTGGGCTGATCGGGCTCCGCCTGGTCGCCGAGCACCCCGACCGCTTCGCCTCGGTCGTCACCGCCAACACCGGACTGCCGACCGGCGACTTCGACATGCCGGAGATCTGGTGGCACTTCCGCAAGGCTGTCGAGAAGGCGCCGACCCTCGACGTCGGCCGCTTCGTGGAGTCCGGTTGCGTACGTGGGTTGAGTGATGCCGACCGGGCAGCGTATGACGCTCCGTTCCCCGTCGAGGAGGCCAAGGCCGGGCCGCGGGTGATGCCGACCCTGGTGCCGACCCGTCCCGACGACCCGGCCACCGAGGCCAACCGTGCCGCGTGGGAGGTGCTGCAGGGATGGGACAAGCCGTTCCTCACCGCGTTCAGCGACTCCGACCCGATCACGGGCGCGATGGCGCCGATCCTGCGCAAGCTGATCCCCGGGGCTGCCGGGCTGGAGCACCCGACGATCGAGCGGGCCGGCCATTTCCTCCAGGAGGACGCCGGCGCCGAGCTGGGTGCCGTGGTCGCGCGCTTCCTGCACTGACCGGCCCTGACCGGCACTGACCGGCACTGCCACCCTCACAGCCCCATCGCCGCGTACGCCGCCGCCAGCACCGGCCGCGTGACCGTGGGCGCCCGCTCCGCACCGCGGGCGAAGACGTCGGCGACGTGGGCGCGGTCGTCGGCCAGCTCGGCGTACCGCCGTTGCACCGGCGCGAGCTCGGCGACCACGGCCTCGGTCACCTCCCGCTTGAGCGCGCCGTAGGTGGTGAGACCGTCGGTCGATCCGCCGCACGCCTCGAGGATGTCGAGCAGGTTGGTGACCCCCGGCTTCGTCCCACGGTCGCGCCGCACGGCATCGGGGCCGACATCGCTGTCGGTCGTCGCGCGGGCCACCTTGCGCCGCACCACGTCGGGTGGGTCGAGCAGGAGGATCGTGCCGGCCTCGGACGAGGTGGTCTTGCCCATCTTCGACGTCGGGTCGACCAGGTCCATCACCCGCGCCGCGACCGGGGGAGTGACGATCTCGGGGATCGTGAAGACCGGGCCGTAGGCGGCGTTGAAACGCAGCGCGATGTCGCGGGTCAGCTCGACGTGCTGGCGCTGGTCGTCGCCGACCGGCACCTGCTCGGGGCGGTAGAGCAGGATGTCGGCGGCCATCAGCACCGGGTAGGTGAACAGCGACGTACGCGTCGAGCCGACGCCGCGCCCCTTCTCCTTGAACTGGATCATCCGTCCCAGCTCCCCGGTCGTGGCCACGCACTCCAGCAGGTAGGACAGCTGGGCGTGTGTCGGCACCCGGCTCTGGACGAAGAGGGTGGAGGCCTCCAGCCCGACGGCGAGCAGCGTCGCTGCCTGCTCGGCCACCAGGGCGCGCAGCCGGGCCGGATCGTGGCTGACGGTGAGCGAGTGCAGGTCGGCGATGCCGTAGAAGCAGTCGGCGCCGGCCTGCTGAGCGGCCATCGGACGCAGGGCGCCGAGGTAGTTGCCGAGCGTGAGGCGACCGGTCGGCTTGAGCAGCGAGAGGGCGCGAGGACGGGTCGGGGCGAGGGTGCTGGTCATGAGGTGTCTCCTGGGTGAGAGCCCACGGGCCGGCGCCGTCGTAGAGCCTGCGAAAAGCAGAACGGCCGCCCGTGGGCGGCCGTTGTCTGGGTGTGCTTCGACAGGGTGGTCGCCGGATCAGGCGAGCCACCACTGCATCGAGGACGTCGTCAGCACCCAGCCAGGATGCCACAGCGCCGGGGGTACTCACCAGCAGCTGTTGCTACCAGGAGACCCGGCACCGCCGCGCTCCAGCCGGTCACGGCGGGAAGTCCGACGGCGGCTCGAAGAGCACCAACCACCAGATCCAGCCGATCTGTCCGACGAAGCCGGCAGCGACCCAGAGCAGGGTGCGCCAACGCCACCAGCGCGACAGCGTCTCCCGGTGTGCGCCGACGAGCACGATCGCGAGCGGGAAGAGCGGCACGAGGTAGCGCACGATGCTGGTCCCGCCGTCGACGACGGCGAGCAGGTAGACGGCGTACGCCGCCGACCAGACGCGCAGCCGCGGGTCGATGCCGGGAGCGAAGCGGGGGATCAACAGGGCGAGGGACAGTGCGAGCGCCAGCACCATGCTGATGGCGGGCACCACCACCTCACGGGTCTGCAGCTCGAGAGCCAGCTCGATGGTGCGCTTCCAAGGTGCGATGGGGTTGATCGCATCCACCCCGCGCCAAGCCGTCATCGTGGAGGGATAGGCATCGCGCCGGCCGGTGCCCGCCCACGCGAGCCCGGTCCACATGAGCCCCGAGAGACCGGTGCCTGCCACCGCCACTCCGACTCCCAGTGCTTCCCGGGTGCTGATCGGCCGCTCGGCCCGTTCGCGCCAGCGCAGCCACACGGCGACCAGCACGACGACCGACAGGGGGAGCGCGATCGGGCGGGTCAGGCCGATCAGCAGCGCGAGCAGTCCGCAGCCGATCCAGTGGCCGCGCACCAGCAGCAACAGGAAGCCCAGCAGCGCCAGCATGCTGAAGGACTCGGAGTAGGCCATCTGGAGCACCGGCGACGCCGGGAACGCCGCCCAGACGGCCACCACGGCGAGCGCGGGCCCGGTCCGGACCGCGGCGGGGTACGACGAGGTCTCGACCACGAGCTTGGCCAGCAGGATCGCGGCGCCCAGGCCGGCCGCGAGCGCCAGGATCGGTGCCACGGTGGCGAAGTCGAGGCGGGTCACCCCGGAGGCCAGCCGGATCGTGAGCGGGTAGAGCGGGTAGAACGCCCAAGGGTTCTGCTGCACCCGACCGTCCTCGCCCACGGGCAGCTGATCGGGGTACCCGCCGGTGGCGATGCGTTCGTACCACTTCGCGTCCCACGACACCGCGAGATCGATGTCGTCGGGGCTCGGCCCGGTGACGGCAGGGAACCACACCTGCTCCTGAGCTGCCTGCGCCAGCAGGATCCCGGACGCCAGCCGCAGGCCGAGGTAGAGCGCGGTGACCTTGGCCCACAGCGGCCACGACCGGAGCAGGGGGACGAACGTGCGGGGGTCGGCACGCGTCGCGACAGGGGAGGTCACCCGTCCAGTGTCGCGCACGAGATGCCCGACCCGGCGCGCGCGGCACGTCGTAGGGTCGTCGAATGGTCGACTCACCAGTTCAGTGCTCGGGACCGGCCACGGTCGTCCACGACTCGACCCTGACCGACTACTACTTCGGACCGGACCACCCGATGTCGCCGGTGCGCGTCGACCTCACCATCGGCCTTGCCGGCGCGCTCGGAGTGCTCGAGGTCCCCGGGCACGCGGGTGGGCTCCGCGCCGTCCCCGCACCGATGGCGACTCCCGACCAGCTCGCGACGGTCCACGACGTGCGCTTCATCGAGGCGGTGATGGCTGCGGGCGCCGACCCCGAGCAAGCGTCTCTCGACTTCGGCCTCGGCACCGAGGACAACCCCGCCTTCGCCGGGATGCACGAGGCCGCCTCCCACATCGTCGGCGCCTCTCTGGAGGCATTCCGGCAGGTGTGGTCGGGCGAGTCGCTCCACAGCGCCAACATCACCGGCGGCCTTCACCACGCCATGCCCGGCAGGGCGAGCGGGTTCTGCATCTACAACGACATCGCCGTCGGGATCCAGTGGCTGCTCGACCAGGGCGCCGAACGCGTGGCCTACGTCGATGTCGACGCCCACCACGGCGACGGGGTGGAGAAGGTCTTCTACAACGATCCTCGCGTGCTGACGATCTCGTTGCACGAGTCCGGACAGTTCCTGTTCCCCGGGACCGGCGAGAGTCGCGACTCAGGAGGGCCCGACGCCCCCGGCTCGGCCGTCAACGTGCCCCTGCCGCCCGGCACCAGCGACGCCGGCTGGTTGCGGGCCTTCCATGCGGTCGTGCCGCCGCTGGTGCGCGAGTTCGCGCCGGAGGTGCTGGTCACCCAGCAGGGGTGCGACTCCCACGCCGACGACCCGTTGGCCGACCTGATGCTCTCCGTGGACGGTCAGCGGGCTTCCTACCTCGCGCTCCACGACCTCGCCCACGAGGTCGCCCAGGGCCGCTGGGTGGTCACCGGAGGCGGGGGCTATGCCTTGGTGCAGGTCGTCCCGCGCGCCTGGAGCCACCTGCTGGCCATCGTCGGTGGTCGTCCGTTGGACCCCGCGACCGAGACGCCGGAGTCGTGGCGCGAGCACGTTGAGCGCACGTTCGGGCTGGCGGCCCCGAGCCGGATGGGTGACGGTCGTACCCCGTCCTACCGGCCGTGGGAGGAGGGTTACGACCCCGACACCTGGCTGGACCGAAGCATCAACTCAGCCCGCACGGAGCTCTTCCCGTACCACGGTCTAGACCCGCTTCCCTGAGCAACACGCCGGGATCAGATAAGAATCATGAGGCATTCTCTTCCCCACGCGTCACTCCAGGCCCTATTCTCAGCGAGTCGTGCCCGATCTACACCGGCGGGGAAGCCGGTGGCGGGCACTCGGAAAGCTGGTGCTCCCAAGTGACGAACTCTCAAGGTCCTACCTCCGACCCGAAGTTCCTGACCATCGCGGAGGTCGCAGGCATGATGCGCGTCTCCAAGATGACCGTCTACCGCCTCGTACACAGCGGCGAACTGCCTGCTGTGCGGGTCGGACGCTCGTTCCGTGTGGCTGAGGCGGATGTCGACGAGTACCTCCGCAAGAGCTTCTTCAACGCCGGTTGATCTCACCGACCCCCCGCGATTGCGGGTCCCGTCGAAGCGGCAAGTACGCTGAACCGGTCCTGGCGCCCTTGCCGGGCGCACTTTGAGCTGAAGAGGGTTTTCGTGGGTTCTGTCATCAAGAAGCGGCGCAAGCGCATGGCCAAGAAGAAGCACCGCAAGCTTCTCAAGAAGACGCGCGTCCAGCGTCGCAAGCTCGGTAAGTAACGACCGACCGCGGCGGATGGTCGACTAGCGATGGCCGGCGGAGACAAGGTGGTGCTCGTCACGGGGGTTTCCCGTGACCTGGGGCGCCGCTGCGCCTCCGCCATCGCTGGTCATCCGTCGGTCGGTCGCGTCATCGGCGTCGACGTCGTCCCCCCTCGTGGAGACGTCGGCGACGTCTCTTTCGTGCGCGCCGACATCCGCAACCCGGTCATCGCGAAGGTCATCGCCAAAGAGGATGTCGACACCGTCGTCCACATGAGCGTGATCGCGACCCCTGGCAGTGTCGGGGGCCGCAACACGATGAAAGAGCTCAACGTCATGGGGACGATGCAGCTCCTGGCCGCCTGTCAGAAGGCGCCGCAGGTCACCGACCTGATCGTGAAGTCGACCACCACGGTCTACGGTGCGAGCAACCGCGATCCGGCGATGTTCACCGAGGACATGCAGCCCCGTCGAGCGCCCCGGGCGGGCTATGCCAAGGACGTCGCCGAGATCGAGGGCTACGTCCGAGGTCTGGCGCGCCGCCGCAGTGACTGCCGGGTCACGGTGCTGCGCTGTGCCAATGTCATCGGGCCCCACGTGATCAGCCCGATCACCTCCTACTTCCGGCTGCCGGTCGTGCCCACCGTGCTCGGCTACGACGCGCGGATGCAGTTCCTGCACGAGTCCGATCTGATGGCCGTGCTCCAGCACGCCGTCGACGACGGCCCGGCCGGGACGTTCAACGTCGCCGGCGACGGCATCCTCATGCTGTCGCAGGCCGTACGACGGCTCCAGCGCCCGAGCATTCCGATGCCGGCCTTCGCCGTCGGCGGCCTCGGGTCGGCGCTGCGCTCGGCGCGGAAGGCGGACTTCTCCCCCGAGCAGCAGGGCTTCCTCACCTACGGTCGGGGTGTCGACACCACCCAGATGCGCGAGACGCTCGGATTCACGCCCCGCTACAGCACGGCCGAGGCCTTCGCCGACTTCACCGCCGGTCTGGCGCCCACGGGAGGCCGCACCGAGCGGGCGCTCGCCGCCGTTGCCGAGCGACTTCCCAGCACTCCAGCGGCCGATCCCGGCAGAGGCCTGTCGGCGAGCTCCGCAGCCCCCGCGGTGGTCGCGCTCTCGGCCGCCCGACGATCGCGAGGAGACACTCGTGGGTGACGCCGAGATCATTCCGATCGGTACCCGTGGACGGCCCGGCCGAGGCACGGGCAAGCGGCCTTCGTCAGCCGCGCGCAGCCTGGCCCCCGGCAAGAAGGGTTCGGGGGCGACGCCGCCCGACGCCAGGGACAACGACCAGCCCGGCCGGCCCGGTACTCCCGAGAAGCCCGGCACTCCGCCGGTCGATCCCGGCGCTGACTCGACCCGCGTACCTCCGCAGACGAGCCAGGAGACCCCATCCGGGCCCTCCGCGCCGGGCACCGGCTCCGCGTCGACCTCAGGGTCGGCGAAGCCGTCCGCTCCGCGCGGAGCGAGGGATGCGGTCACCACGCGCGAGCGCCACCCGCTCCGGTCGATCCCGACGTCCGCGTGGTTGTCAGCCTTCCAGCACGCCGCGCTCGAGGTCTTCGGCGAGCAGTGGGAGCCACGGTTGGCGGAGTTCCTCGCGTTCCTGCGCCGCCGCGTGACGGGCGACTACATCGTCGACGAGTACGGCTTCGATGCCGAGATCACCCAGCGCTTCTTCATGGCTGCCCTGCGTCCGATCGCTCAGCAGTGGTTCCGCATCGACGTGCGCGGGATCGAGAACATCCCCACCGAGGGTGGCGCCCTCGTGGTGTCCAACCACTCGGGGACCGTCCCGGTCGACGGGTTGATGACGATGGTCTCGATCCACGACCACACCGGACGCCACCTACGCGCCCTCGGCGCCGACCTGGTCTTCCGGATGCCGGTGATCTCCACGATGGCCCGCAAGGGCGGCGCCACCCTGGCCTGCACCGAGGATGCCGAGCGGATGCTCCGCGGCGGCGAGCTGGTGGGCGTCTGGCCCGAAGGCTTCAAGGGGATCGGCAAGCCGTTCTCCCAGCGCTACAAGCTGCAGCGCTTCGGCCGTGGCGGCTTCGTCTCGGCGGCCCTTCGCACCGGCGTCCCGATCGTGCCACTGGCCGTGGTCGGAGCCGAGGAGATCTACCCGCTGATCGGCAACATCCCGGCCCTGGCCCGCCTCCTCGGAGTTCCCTATCTCCCGGTCACGCCGCTCTTCCCGCTGCTCGGGCCGCTCGGTCTGATCCCGCTGCCCTCGAAGTGGCTGCTGGAGTTCGGCGAGCCGATCCGCACCGACGAGTACGACGTCGGCGCGGCCGACGACCCGATGCTGGTCTTCGACGTCACCGACCAGGTGCGCGAGACGATCCAGCAGACGCTCTACTCGCTGCTGATGCAACGCCCGACCGTCTTCGGCTGAGCGCCGGGGAGCCGTTCGGACAGGCCTCACGGCCGTCCCGACGACGCCTGGACGCGCCGGCTCGGACGCTCAGCCCGAGCGGTCAGGTCGGACGATCAGTTGAGCCCGAGGTCCTTGACGACCGTGTCGACTACCTTGCCGGTGCCGGTGAGCAGGTCGCCGACGGGGTCGTCGGAGCCGCTGATCTTGAGGTCGTCGAGCGGGGTCCGGCTGCCGCCGTCGTTGCCGCCGCTCTTGCCGCCATCATCGGAACCGGCCGGGCTCTGGGGGAGCACGGGCTCGTCGGGGGACTTGGCGGGAGCCTCGGACTGGGTGGAACCCTGGCCCTTGGTGGGTGCCGGGTCGGCGCCGGCGGTCTTGCCCTTGCCGGGCTTCTGGTGCGACTTCTCGGGGGAGGTGGTGCCGGGGGAGTCTGAGGTGGAGAGAGCGTTGAGGGCGCCGTCGATCACCGGGGCGATGCTCTGCTGGGCAAAGACCGGGGCCTGCATGATCGGCAGGTCGGTGCAGGCCGGGCACAGGCTCTGGGCCTGCACGTCGATGGCGTTGATGATCTGGGTGGCCTCGATGAGAGAGGCCCTCGCGTCGACCGGGATGACGCTCTGGAGGCTGGTGAGTGCGCCCATGCTGTCGGCGGTGAAGGCGCGGAGCTCCTCGATGGAGGAGGCGTGACCGGTCGAGGCGTAGTCGCTGAGCAGCAGGGTGGAGGCTTCGGTGGCCTGCTGGACGAAGTCGTCGAGCGTCGTGGCGATCGCTCCGGCGTCGTCACCGGAACGGCTCAGGGCATCGACCTCGGCGAGGCGGCCCGAGGCGTTGTCGAGCAGCGTGGTGCCCTTGCCGTCGGCGTCGCGCTGGACGCCGGTCTGGGCGTTCTCCAAGGCTCGCTTGAGCGGGTACAGGGTGTCGCCCGGGAGGGCGCTCTGGGCAGCGACAGCCATCGAGGCGGTGGCGCTGACGATCGCGAAACCGCCCACGGCGGCGACGATGCGACGCTCGCGAGGCGAACGGCGTACGGCGGGAGCCCGGCGCGCGGCGCTCTGCTCGGCGGTGTCGGGAGCCAGGGCCGACTCAGCGGCGATCATCAGGCGAGCCCGAAGATCGGCGCTGAAGTCGGCACGTGGCCGGGGGGCAGGAGTGGCACGCAGGGTGCTGACGACCTCGAGGAGGTCGCGGTAGGCCGCGGACGTCTCGTCGTGGGCGGCGGGGTGCCGAGCCGAGGTGCGCGAGAGCAGCAGGTCGAACTCGTCGGCACGCCGACGCGATGCGAAGAGCGGGTTCATCGCTGTCCTCCTCTGCTGAGTGAAGTGGTGTGGGAGTGGCCGGCACGGGCCGACATACCGTTCAACGACGAGCGAGTCGGGAAGGTTACGGGTACGTGATGGGCGACACGAAGCAACGTTGAGGACATCAGTCGCGCATCCCCTCAGGCAGCAGCTTTGCGAGGTTGCGCACGCCGCGGAGCTGGAGCTGTTTGACGGCACCGTCGCTGCGGCCGAGGACCGCGGCGGTCTCGGCGATGCTCATCCCCTGGAGGAAGCGCATGACGAGGCAGTCGCGCTGCTCGTCGGGCAGCTGGGTGAGTGACTCGAGCAGGAGCTCGTTCGTCAGACCTGCCAGGACCGCGGCCTCGGGGCCCTCGGTCGAGGCATCGTGGTCGCCCATGTCCTCGGTGGTCATCTCGAGGCGGGTGCGGCCGGCCTTGAAGTGGTCGGTGGCGAGGTTGCGGGCGATGGTCATCAGCCAGGCGCCGAAGTCCTTGCCCTGCCACCGGAAGTTCTTCATGTTGCGCAACGCCCGGAAGAACGTCTCGGAGGTGAGGTCCTCGGCGAGCGGGGCGGAGCGGGTGCGGTAGAAGAGGAAGCGGTAGACCGACACGTGGTAGTGGTCGTAGAGCAGGCCGAAGGCCTCGGTGTCGCCACCTCGGGCGAGCTCGACGAGCGCGATCAGGCGGGTGCGATCGGCTTCGGAGTCCTCCGAGGAGGCGGCCAGGTCGCGATCGCCGTAGGGGCTACCGCCGGACTCGTCGCCGCCGCCGGGACGCCCCTCGGCGATGGCCTCGGTCAGTAGCCAGCCGGGTGCGGAGGCGCTGGTCGTGCTGCGGAGCTGAGGGGGACAGGCGCCCGCGATCAACGGCACCGCAGGGTCGAGCGCGCGCAGCACGGCCACGCGCAAGGCTTCGAGCCCGCGCGCAGCGTCCAGCCTCTCGTGAGGCATCTGTGCGCCCTCCTGCAGATGAATGCTCCCGACACTCCTGGGGGCAGTCTAGGTCAGGTCTGACGTTCGGGGGAATGCTTCGTGAATACTGCCGCGGCCGGACTCGCGGATCCTCCCGGATTCAGTGCCTGCGCCGCCACGAACCGCCGGCGACCACGGCCCCGGCTGCGGCTCCGGCGATGGCCGAGGCGAGGAGGCCTGCGCGGGCGGCCTTGCGCCCGGTGCGGTAGTCGTGGATCCGCCATCCGTGCTCGCGAGCGTGCGCCCGCAGCTTGGCGTCGGGGTTGATCGCGCACGGATCGCCGACCAGGCCGAGCATCGGCAGGTCGTTGACCGAGTCGGAGTACGCCGAGCAGCGGGACAGGTCGAGCCCCTCGCGGGCGGCGAGCGCCAGGATCGCCTCGGCCTTGGCGGGGCCGTGCAGCAGGTCGCCGACGAGTCGACCCGTGTAGATGCCGTCGAGGTGCTCCGAGACCGTGCCCATCGCACCCGTCAGCCCGAGGCGGCGAGCGATGATCTGGGCGATCTCGATCGGCGCCGCGGTCACCAGCCCACGCGCTGGCCCTCGTCGAGGTGAAGCTGGGCCAGGGCTCGGGTGCCCGGCCAGATGCGGTGGGCCATGACCTCGTCGAAGATCTCCTCGCCGACTCCTCGAGCTCTGTGACGGTGTGACCGGCGATGAAGCTCAGTGCCCGACTTGCGCGCCTCGGCCACGTGCTCGGGGTCCTCCACGCCCGCGATGCGGAAGTAGAGCTGCATCCACGCGGCGCCCAGGATGTCGCGGGTCGTGAAGAAGTTACGACGGTGCAGGCCACGAGCGAGGTGGAAGATGCTTCGCGCCCTGCATCACCGTGTTGTCGACGTCGGAAGAAACGCTGCCGCCGATGGATCGACCGGATCGTCCAGCGCGATCTCGACCTCGGCGGCAGCAGCAGCGGCCTCGCCGGCAAGGGTCGAAGCGTTGCTGCAGGTTGAGCCGTGAGACAAGACCGATCGGCGGAGGACATGGTCGCCACAGTAGTGGTCGACCGGGCGTCATCCGCAGCGCTGCCCTGGAACCGTTCCCGGAATGGCTCCGGGCCTGATTCTGCCGGCCGCCGCACGCCACGGGTCAGGATCGTAGACTCCCTCTCATGCTTCCAGCCGACGCCGCGGACCCCGCCGACCTGCTCGATGGTCTGGCGGAGGGGCCGACCGACGGCTC
>CAVXGJ010000021.1:0-153268 GCA_963761285.1 uncultured Actinomycetota bacterium
GCTCGCTGGCGCTCGCTGCTCAGCCTCCCGTGGAGCTCGACGCCCACCAGGGATACTGGTCGCGATGCCCCTCCCCACCACCGCCCAGGTCCGCACCCTCCCCGCCGCGTTCGAGATGGCCGTCCCCGAGGACGCCATCGACGACAACGGCCACATGAACATCGAGCACTACTTCAAGTACGGCTCGTGGGCACCGTGGCTGCGTCTCGGCGAGATCGGGATGGGCGACGACTACATCCCCAGACGACAGATGTCCTTCTTCACCGTCGAGCACCGCATCGCCTATCTCGGCGAGCTCCGGCTGGGCGAGCGCTTCGCCGTGCACGTCGGCCTCGCGGGTCGCACGGCGAAGGCGTTGCACTCGGTCTCCTACGTCGTCGACGAGGAGCACGACCGCTTGGCCTGCGCGATGGAGATCATGTATGTCCACATCTCGATGGCGTCACGCCGTTCCACTCCGATCCCGGACGACCTGGCAGATCCGATCGATGCCGAGATCGCCGCGCATCCGTGGGTGGCCGACGCCGCCACCGGCCTGACTCTGCGCCGATGAGCGGCCTCGTCGACGATCTCGGCGCAGCCGTCAGGCTCACCGGCCCCGCGCGGCGCGTCGTCTCGCTGGTCCCCTCGCTGACCGAGGCCCTCGTCTCGATCGAGCCGGACGCCGTAATCGGCGCGACCGACTGGTGCAGCCACCCGGCAGACCTCGAGGTCACCCGGGTGCGCGGCACCAAGAACCCTGACCTGGCCGCGATCCGTGCCCTCTCCCCCGACGTCGTGATCGCCAACAAGGAGGAGAACCGCGAGCTGGACGTCAGACGGCTGCGCGAGTCCGGCGTCGAGGTCTGGGTCACCGACATCGAGACCGTTCCCAGCGCGGTGGCGTCGATGGAACGGCTGGTCGATTCCCTCGGCTGGACCCGCCCACCCTGGCTCCACGACGTTCGCGAGCGGTGGTGCGGCGACCTACCGGCCATCACTCGCACGGTGGTGGTCCCGATCTGGCGTGACCCGTGGATGGTGGTGGGCTCACGCACCTTCACCACCGACCTGCTGCGTCGCCTCGGCTGGTCGAACGTCTACGCAGAGCACACTGAGCGCTATCCGAGTCTCGACCTCGCCGAGCTCGACGGCGCCGGGGCCGACGTCGTGCTGCTTCCGGACGAGCCCTATGTGTTCACTCGCGACGACGGCCCGGAGGCCTTCGTCCGCACGCCCACCGAGCTGGTCAGCGGGCGGCTGCTGACCTGGTACGGACCCTCACTCCTGGAGGCTGCCGCGCTTTGACGTCGTGCCCACCTTGCGGGGCTTCGTCGACGCTCGCTGGCGCTCGCTGCTCAGCCTCCGGTGCAGTCCCTGGCGCTCGCTGCTCAGCCTCCGGTGGCCTCGGCCCGGTGCCCGCGAGCGCCGTCATCGGTGAGACGGACCTCTTCCAGAGCCTGCGCCTCCAGCTCGTCGCGGCGCTGCTTCTCGACCTCGGCGTTGTACTCGCCGGGCTCGGAGACCAGGTCGGCAGCGCCACCACGGAGGCGAGCGAGCGCGGTGCGGGCGAAGATCTGCTGCTCGGTCGCGGTGCGCTCGGAGCGTCCACGGCCGAGGAAGGAGACCAGCCAGTGCATGACCGCGGTGACGCGGTTCTTGAAGCCGGTGATGTAGACGAGGTGCACGGCCAACCACATGAGCCAGGCGATGAAACCGGTGAGGCGGAACTTGCCCACCATCGCCACCGCCTTGAACCGGCTGATGGTCGCCATCGAGCCCTTGTCGAAGTAGTGGAACGGCTTCTGGGCCGGCTTGTTCTTGAGCCGCCCGTCGATCTCCTTGGCGGCGTACTTGGCGCCCTGGATGGCGACCTGAGCAACACCCGGGAGGTTGTCGAGGGCGATCATGTCGCCGACCACGAAGACCTCGGGGTGCCCTGGAAGCGTCAGGTCGGGGTTGACGCCGATGCGGCCCGCCCGATCGAGCGGCGCCCCGGTCTGCTCGGCCAACGTGGCACCAAGACCACTGGCCTGCACCCCCGCAGCCCAGACCTTGGTGACGGCCTCGACGCGTTCGACCTTGCCGCTCTTGAACTTGACCTGCAGCCCACGCTCGTCGACGTCGGTCACCATCGCGCCGAGCATGACCTCGACCCCGAGCTTCTCCAGGCCCTTCTTGGTCCAATCCCCGAGCTTGGCCCCGAAAGGCGGCAGCACCTGAGGCGCGGCGTCGACCAGCACCACCCGCGCGGTGCGTGTGTTGATGGCGCGAAAGTCATGCTCGAGCGTGCGGTGGGCGAGCTCGGCGATCTGGCCGGCCATCTCGACGCCGGTCGGCCCAGCGCCGACCACGACGAAGGTCAGCAGGTTGTCGATGTCCTCGCCGCGGATGGCACCGAGCTCGGCGAGCTCGAAGGCGCCGAAGATGCGCCCGCGCAGCTCGAGGGCATCGTCGATGCTCTTCATGCCCGGCGCGAACTCGCTGAAGTGGTCGTTGCCGAAGTAGGACTGACCGGCCCCGGCCGCCACGATCAGGGAGTCGTACGGCGTCACCAGCTCGCGGCCGAGGACCTGCGAGGTGACGGTGCGTGCCTCCAGGTCGATGCCGCTCACCTCGCCCAGCAGCACGCGCGCGTTCTTCTGCGACGCCAGCACCTCACGGGTGGGCGGAGCGATCTCGCCCTCGGAGAGGATCCCGGTCGCGACCTGGTAGAGCAGCGGTTGGAAGAGGTGGTGGGTCGTCTTGGCGATCATCGTCACCTCGACGTCGGCGCGCTTGAGCGCCTTCGTGCCGAAGAGACCGCCGAATCCGGAACCGATGACGACAACCTTGTGAGCATCGGACGAAGCGGCGAGATCGCGGCCCCCGCCGCCGGCGGCGGCGGACTGGTTGCTGGTCAGAGGGTCGGGCATGGGGCGCTCCCTTGTGTCTGCGTCTGTAGCTGGGTCGTTGTCTGAGGCTGGTGGATCCGGCTGAGAAATTCGGCCGACGTGATCGGAGGAGATCCGCCTGAGCACGACCTCGCCGCGATACCAACCAACAGTCTCTCGCGTCCGAAGCGATCGTGCGCAACCAGTGGGCGCGTCTGCTTGGTCACAAGGCCTCGGTGGAAGAAACTTCACCCACCGTGTTTGCGCCTCGCTCGGGAGGGTATGCGAGCCACAGTTGCGGTTTTGCCTTGCGCACGCTTCACCCATGGGGCTGACCTCGATTGCGCGCCTCCGGGCGCATCCACCTTCTCGCCCGAGCCGTCGGAGAATCCCGTGCCACTGAGCAGGCCTGCCCTGTCCCTCGGGACAGGACCGCGCGGAGTTCAGGATGCGCGGCGGTGGGTGATCGACGCTTTCGAGGGCATGAATCGACCGGACCTGTGCGAGTGCGCCGAGGTCGCGGTCTCCGAGCTGGTCACCAACGCCCTGCTGCACGGCCAACCGCCGATCCAGGTCCGCGTGCGCGGCACCCAGGAGCATCCTCGTGTGGAGGTCCGCGACGGCTCGAGCGACCCACCGCGCATGCCGACCCCGACGGAGGGCGACGACGTCGAGCCGACGCTGCTCACCTTCGGACGCGGACTCCACATCGTCGCCCGGGCCTCCGAGGCCTGGGGCGCCGAGATCGAGGCCCACGGCAAGCTCGTGTGGTTCACCCCGGCGAGCCGGTTCTCCGACGATCCAGGCGATGCCCCGCTCATCACGGGAGACGAGGGCCCGGACCAGACCGGCGAGCTGTCCCCGGACCCGGAGCGCTACGTCCTGCGCAACGTGCCGGTGAACGAGTACGTCGCCTTCCAGAACCACTTCCGCGAGCTGCGCCGCGAAGTGCGGCTGCTGACGCTGGCCCACGAGGCCGACTACCCCCTGGCACGGGACCTCTCCGTCGTCTTCGACACGTTGGGTCGTCCTCTCACGCTCGGCATCGGGAGCGCCCAGGTCGCGGCCGCAGTAGCTGCCGGTCGGACCCGCGCCGATCTCGAGGTGACGATGGGCCGCGCGGCGGCGCGGGGCCTTGCTCGTTTCGTCGAGCTCCTCGACCTCACCGATGCGTTCTGCCGCGAGGAGCGGATGCTCTCGCTCGCTCGCAGCCCGGGGCAGCGTCGTTTCCAGAACTGGTTCCTCGGCGAATTCGTCCGTCAGAGCGCAGGCGGCGAGCCCCGAGCGTGGAGCGCAACCGGCGGAAACTCGACCAGCGGGGCGGAGCAACGGCACAGTTCGGTGTCATGACCCCTTCCCCGCGACTGCTGCTGGCTGTCGCGGCGGGCGGAGCGGTGGGAGCTGCCACCCGGCACCTGCTCGGGCTCTGGGTGCCGGACGCCGGTTTCCCCTGGACGACGTTCGGGATCAACGTCGCTGGCTCCTTCCTGCTCGCGCTCCTGCCGGCCCTGGCATTCGTCCGTGCTTCGCCGGTCTGGACGGCGGCGCTCGGACCCGGCCTGCTGGGCGGCTTCACCACCCTGTCGGCCTACGCCGAACAAGCGCGAGCCCTCCTCGCCGACGAGCGGATGCTGGCTGCCGGCTCCTATGTCGTGGGCACCCTCGCGGCCTGCGTGCTGGCAGCACTCCTCGCCGGACATTTGTCCTCGCTGGGCGACCGGGACACCGTGGCTGCCAGGGGTGGCGACCAATGACGCTCCTGCTCGTTGCCCTGGGCGCCGCCGTCGGGGCTCCCCTGCGCTTCTACGTCGCCACCCATCTCGACCGTGGCCTGCCGCTCGGTACCTTCGCGGTCAACGTCCTCGGCTCGCTGCTGCTCGGCTACTTCGTGGCCATCGGACTCGACGGGCAGTCGTGGGCCCTCCTCGGGACCGGCTTCTGCGGCGGCCTGACCACGTACTCCGCCTTCGCGGTGCAGACCGTGCGGCTCGGCTCACGGCCACTGCTGGCGCTCGGGTACGCCGTGGCGACCGTGCTCGCAGCGCTCGGCGCCGTCAGCCTCGGTTTCGTCCTCGGCAGCTGAACCGCGCAGCGCCGCCCCTCAGCCGTAGCCGAGGGCCTCGAGCCGGTCATGGCCCATCCCGAAGTGGTGAGCCACCTCGTGCACCACGGTGATCCGCACCTCGTCGGCGAGCTGCTCCTCGCTGTCGCAGAAGTCGAGCAGCGGGTTGCGGAAGATGAAGATGCGGTCGGGCAGATCGGCACCAGGCATCCAGCTGCGCTCGGTGAGCGCGATGCCGTCGTAGAGACCCAGGGTGTCGGCCGGTTCGCTCTCCGGCGGCTCGTCCTCGACGAGGACCACGACGTTGTGCACCAGGGCCGCGATCTCGTCGGGGATCGTGTCCAACGCCCGGTCGACCAGGGCGTCGAACGCGGCAGGGTCCAGATCGATCGGCATGCCCCCAGTGTGCCGGGCCGCTCCCGATGCGCACGTCGCGGATCGGACTCGGCGGTAAATGCACAACGCTCCGGATCAATTGATCCGGAGCGTTGTCTCTGCGACCCCGACGGGACTCGAACCCGCGGCCTCCGCCGTGACAGGGCGGCGCGCTAACCAACTGCGCTACGGGGCCATCTTGCGCTCCTCTTCAGGAGCGATGGAACAATAACCCACGCTCGCCGTAGCGTCCCAATCGGGCTGATCCGAGGCCCCGGCGACGGACCTCGGGTGGCCCGGACAGAGGCTCCGAGGAGCGGCCCGCATGACGTGATGCGGCGAGATCGATCGAGATGCGTCGAGATCTGGCGACCTCGTGCTGTGCACCCCCAACGGGATTCGAACCCGTGCTACCGCCGTGAAAGGGCGACCGAGGAGTCGCCGGACGATGCTGGAAATCACTGAACATGCAGGTCAGGCCCACTATCGGCAATTGGCAGTCATTGGTCCTTTCGGGCTGTTTCTGGCCCTCGCGTTGCCCCAGTGTTGCCCGAGAGGCCCCATGTCGACCCTGAGGCCTATATCATTTTTTGCTATACTTCGTACGTGGTGGATAAGAGTGACGTGCTGCGCGAGGTGATGCTTGAAACGGGCACCACCCAGTCCGGGCTGTCCCGGCTCAGCGGTGTGCGGCAACCGAGCATCAGCGGCTTCCTCTCCGGCAAGGTGGACCTCAGCGACGACCAGCTCGACCGACTGCTGTCGTGCATGGGTTTCCGTCTCGAGGTCCTACGACGCCGCGTCGTACCCCAGCTGACTCGCTCCGAACGCCGCTCGTGGCACCTGCACCGGCGACTGTCCACGCTCCTCACTCCCCTGAGCTTTCAGGAGTGGCGACCGATGATCGAGCGCACCCTCGACCGCCTCGGCGAGGAGGTGACCGGCCAACCGCACGAACGCAACCTCGAGCATTGGCGCCAACTCGTCGAGCGCGGCGACCTTCCCGGACTGCACCGCGTCCTCACCGGTCTCGCCCGGGACTCGATCGAGATGCGCGAGGTCTCCCCTATGTCCGGGCTGCTCCCCGACGAGCAGCGCCGCGAAGTCCTGCGACTGATCAGCTGATGCGACGAGACCAACTGGAGCACGCCATCCGCACGGCCTGCCAGATCATCGACCAACCTGAGGTCATCGTTGTCGGCTCGCAAGCCATCCTCGGCACCTACGACGAGTCACAACTGCCCGCGGCCGCAACGATGTCTATCGAGGTCGACATCCTGCCCATGGCCGAGACCAACGAGGAGACCGCGCGACTGGCCGACCTGATCGAAGGTGTCGCCGGAGAACTCTCACCCTTCGAGGAACTGCACGGCTTCAGCATCGATGGCGTCGACCTAGAGACAGCAGTCCTCCCCGACGGCTGGCGCAACCGACTGGTGAAGGTGCAGAACGCAAACACCGCGGCGGCAGCCGGCGAGCCTCGCTTCACCGGCTGGTGTCTCGACAAGGAGGACCTTTGTGTCGCCAAGCTGGTCGCACTACGCGAGAAGGACCGCAACTTTGTCACCGCACTGCTCAAGGCACATCTAGTGGAGGCCGACCTCATCGAATCGCGACTGAGAACGATTCCGAATGACCGCGTCGCCGCGCGACAGGCCGCGCTCACCTGGCTCAAAGCATCGTTGAAGGCTTTAGGCCGCTGAACAAGCGCCGGCCATTGCCGGCGTCCTCGCACCGACAACCAAGTGCACCGCACTAATTGCCTCCCAGAGCCGAGGGTCATCGTGGATCGGCACGCGGCGGTGACCACAAGCCCGACACCTCACCGGTGAAGGTTCCTCTTGCGGGGCGACCGGCGTTAGACACGGGTGCCTGACCGCGGAGCGAGCGTGCCCTCGCGACGGCCCTATCTATGCCCCGTGGACATGTCGCAATCTCCAGTGGCCGCCAGGCATCTTGCGAAACTGGATCAGCACGTCACCATCCGCGTACTGCTTCTCATAGTGGAATGTCTTGAGGTGAGGCGCGGGGTCGCACATACAGCCGGCGGTCGCACGGGTGACCCGGTATGGGTCACCGCCCACGATGGCCTTTACTCGGCGAGGGGGCATCCCCTTGGTTAGGGCATTCACCTCGCGCTTGGTGATGCACGCGTACTCGCCCTGATGGCAATGCTGAGTTGTTGACGCAGCATTGGAGGGTGCCGCGAGCGTCGCGATCGCAAAGCCGATAGCGAGGGTTGTTGAGGCCAACCGTGTGACCGATTTGACGCCTTGCAAGGGTTCTCCTTCTGATGTCGGTGACTCGCTCGAGGTGTGTGGTGCCTCCGGAGTGACTGGACCACCAACGGGGTCCCAGTCAGGAGAGCCAGTGCTTTATGAGTGTTCGTGCCGGCGCAGAGCGACGCTGCCGGCGATCCCTGCCAACCCGATCGCAAGCGGGAGCCAAGCAGGGCGCGGGTCCCACCATCCAGAGAGCTGGAAGGTCCGAGTCTCGCCCGAGGGCAAGGTCACCACGCAGTCACCATCGATGATCTGCGTGGATGACCCCTCGGGCAGTTCGCCCGCACCAAGTGACGACGTCGCCTCAGTGCACGCGGAGGTGTCGGCCCGGTAGTCGAGGAACCACCAAGCCGAGGCCACCGCGATGAGCAGGCCGCTTGCGACAAACACGAGAGCAGGCCACCGTCCAATACGCGTTCTCAATGGCGTCCCGTTTCTCATCAACAGGCGTACTTCGTTGACGACTCACCGCGGAGCCATGAGAAGCAGCCGGGCGCAACGCCCTTCGTGGGACCGACGAAGAGTTGGGAGCCGGTGCCCTCACGGTCGGTGTTCAGGCCGATGCAGGCTGCGCTGTCGGGAAGGAACTGACAGTCATTGCTCAGCTTCTGACCGCTGAGCGCGAACGGTGAGGTCGAGACGTTGCCCTTAACGGCACTGACGATGGTCGTGTAGTAGGTGTTGACGGCGAGCTTGCCGGGCTTGAACAGGCCCCACGTCATGTCCATGGTGTCGCAGCCATCGGAAACATCGGTGTCGATATAGACGCCGGCGCTCTCGGGCATGTTGGTTGACAGCATCACGCCGTTGCTGCGAATCGCCCAGAAGTCGTCGTTGGAGCATGCAGGGCGTGTTCCTCCAGCTCCCGCATCCTTCAGCTTGTAGTCGTGCTCGTAGGCGTAGTCGTTGTAGGAGTCCAGTCCCGCCCGGCTGTTCCACTGGTAACGGTGCGTCATCCGGCGTGGGAAGCCGCTTGTGTGGTTCGTGTTACGGACAGTGCCGTCCCGGGGCGCCCACGAGTTGCTGGTGCTGGCGCTAGTGACGTCTCCGCTGGACGCCGCGAGTGAGTCGGCTCTGAGAGCTGCTGTCAGCTCCGAGGTGATCTCCTCGACGACCTCGGTGGACGCGCTGGAGCCTGCGATCGCGATGGCGGGCTCGGTGGCTGAAGCCACGATGAGGGAACTCACCATCGGCTCCTCACCAAAGACCTCCTCGTTCGTCTCGATGTACATGTCGAGGTTCTGCAGCGGGTGCTCACCCATGAGTAGGAGCCCGGAGGTGGCTCCGGAGTCACGCGGCGCTCTTTCTGCTGTTGCCCCAGTGTTGCCCGAGCCCGATTCGGGCGAAAACGATGGAGAGGCCCCATCAGACGTTTCCGCAGGTCATCCAGCCCTTTACTACTTGCACCCCCAACGGGATTCGAACCCGTGCTACCGCCGTGAAAGGGCGACGTCCTAGGCCGCTAGACGATGGGGGCCTGCGGCGCATTGCGCGCGCACATCGTAGCGAGGCAATCCCCGTCACGACGAAGTGGCGGCACCGTGGGGCCGCTCGAGGCCCGTCCTGGACCGCTGAGGCATGCTCGCGTTGACGCTTCCCGGCCCAACCGATTCGGCGGCGCTCCGGCGCTGCATGTATCGTGCTCCTCGCTTGGCCAGGTAGCTCAGTTGGTACGAGCGATCGCCTGAAAAGTGATAGGTCGGCGGTTCGACCCCGCCCCTGGCCACCGGCACCGCAGGTCAGTGATCTGCACCGACGACCCCCTCCGGATCCGGAGGGGGTCGTTGGCATTTCACGAGTGCGGCCGCCTCAACGCCGACCGCCACCCGCCTCTACGGGTGAAGCGGCTCGGCGCCCGAGACGATGGGGTGATCGGATGCAACGTGGAAGCGGACTCGTCACCCTGATCCTCCTCGTCTGGCTCGTCATCGGCGCTGTCGCGGCCGGCCAGCGGGGCTACTACGGCGATGACCGGGAGCTGAGCTGCAAGGACGCCGGAGACACCGTCCTGACGATCGTGGCCGGCCCGCTGAACTACCTGGGCGTCAACCCGAAGATCACCTGCGACCTGCCGGAGCCGTCGCAGTAAGCACGGCAGGAGGCCACGACCGTCGAACAAGTGGCTATGGTCGGCTCGTGACTTCGCACGACCCCCTCGGCCCCCTCGAGCTGCTCCCGGCGTTCGCCCTTGTTGCACGGCTGCGTCCGGTCGACCTGGTGCAACCGGGCAGCGCTGCGCCGCGAGCCCCCTACCTGGCCTGCGAGGTCGACCTGCCCGATCCGGGGTCCTCGGGAATCGCCGAGCTGACCTTCGGAGCCGATGCTTTCGCGGCCCGCTGGAACGGGCGGACGCTGAGTCTGCGCGTCACTCGCGACGGCACCTGGCGCAACCACACGAGTCGCCGGCACGGCACCGGACGCTCTCCCGACGCAGTGGCCATCACCCTGACCGGGCCCTTCGTCACCGGCTGGTTGCGCGAGAACGGCGCCTGGGTGGCGCGCGTCGTGCTCGACCTGACCGAAGAGCGACAGATGCCCGACGTCCACGACGAGGACTGGCTCGCGCGCTTCGAAGGTGTCGGCGACCGCTCCGGCTGCTTCGGTCAGCTCGGCCTGCGTGACATCCGGGTGGTCACCCACGCCGACGGCACGCCCTACCGGGTCGACGACGGCGTCCTGCTCACGGCCAGCAGCGCCGGCCCCGGCGGGTTCCGTACCGCCCACACCTCCGTCTGGTCCTTCACTCCGCCACGCGAGACGTCGGGACCGGACGCCGGCCCGGTCCTGACCCATCGCGGCGACCTGTTCTTCCGCCGACCCCCGGCGGAAGAACAGCCCGGCGCGTTCGGCGACCACGCCACCCACGTGGTGCGCGACGGCGACCGGTGGCTCGTCGCCACCAGCACCTGGGGGACGTTCGATCAGAAGCGGCACCCGCACGTGTCAACGACGCTGGCGACCTCCACCGATGACCTCACCCAGGGCCAGCACGTGCTCGACACGGTCGCCCTCGACCTCCCCACCACTGGCTTCACCTCCGTCGGCACCTGGGACCCGCATCTCGTCAAGGCCGATCTGGACGGCAGCGGCGAGACCTGGACGGTCGGCTACGTCAGTGCCGAGCGCTGGTTCCGCTTCCACCCGGTGCTTGCCACCGGTCCCGACCTCGACTCGCTCGCCCTGCGTGCCGCCGCGAAGGACCGGATCGCCTGCGAGGGCACCACCGTGGCCCGGATCGGCGAGCAGTGGTGGGTGCTGGGCTCCGATGGTCCCGATGGTCGTCGCGACGAGAGGCAGGCCTACCCGGTCTTCGACCTCGACCTGGTGCAACGGGGCGTCATCGACGCCGAGCACCCGAGCAACATCCCGTGGCCGAGCCTGTGGCAGAACTCGGTCGAACACGCGGACGATTGGTGGTTGATCGGCTTCGATGGGACGCCGTACGGGGGCCCCCTCCTGGGCTACGGCACCCACGGCGACGTGCTGCTTCAACGCGCCCGCTGACGAGCGCTCAAGCCGAGTGGGGTACGTTTCGCGCCGCTACCACAATCATCGACTGAGAGGACAGGCCATATGAACCGCACCGAACTGCGTGAGGCCATTGCGACCGAGACCGGTCTCAGCGGAGCCCAGGCCGACCAGGCCCTGAGCGCCGTGCTCGACACCATCACCGCCACCCTCGCCAAGGGCGAGAAGGTCACCCTTCCGGGCTTCGGCACCTTCGAGACCCGCGAGCGGTCGGCCCGCGAGGGTCGCAACCCCCAGACCGGCGAGACCATGCAGATCAAGGCCAGCACCGCGCCTGCCTTCAAGGCCGGCTCCGGCCTGAAGAAGGCCGTCTCCGGCAACTGATCGACCTCACGTGCCTCAGCCCCTCCGCCTCGTGCGGAGGGGCTGTTCGCATTTTCTGCCCCGATCCTCCCACCAGAGCCGCCCCCGGGCAGCGATGATGAGCCGGGAGGGACTCTGATGACCGATGCGCTGGCACGACACCTGCTGTCGGCGAGCCCTGACGCGCTCTGGCTGATTGGCCTCGACGGCACGACGTTGTACGGCAACGAGCGTCTCGAGGAGCTCCTCGGCCGCAAGGTCGCCGACCTCACGCCGCAATCGATCTTCGACGTCACCGACCACCAGGGCCGCCTCGACCTCGCCCAGCACTTGGCCAACTTGAAAGCGCATCACCCCGGCCGGCACAACGACGAGGTCTTCCTGGTGCGCCCGGACGGCTCGCAGGTGTGGAGCCTGGTCAGCTGGTCGCCGGTGACCGACGACGACGGCGAGGTCATCGGCTACCTCCACCGCCTCACCGAGTACACCGAGCGTCGCGAGCTGCTCGACCGGCTGAGTCAGCGAGAGTCCGAGCTCGAGTCGGCCCAGGCCATCGCCCGGCTCGGCAACTGGTCGTGGGACGTCAAGAACGACGTGATCGCCTGGTCGCCGCAGATCTTCCGGATCTACGGGGTGACCGAGGACGAGTTCGAGGCCTCCTTCGAGTGGTTCATGTCGCGAACGCACCCCGACGAGCAGGCTGCCGTGGCCAGCATGGTCGAGGCCAGCCTGCAGGACGGCCGCGGTTACGAGTACGAAGGTCGGGTGCTCACACCCCGTGGGGAGGAGCGTTGGATCAAGGCCGCGTGCGTCGTCGACCTCGACGACGACGGGACCGTCAGCCGCCTCCACGGCACCTGCCAGGACATCACCGACCTCCACAGCGTGGCCCTCGATGCCACCGAAGCCCGACGCCGCCTCCGGCTGCTCAGCAGGATCGCTGACGCCGCCAACAAGTCCGACACGCTCAGAGCTGCCCTGGGGCGCGCAGGGCGGGCCCTGCACGACATCGACGGCTGGCACGCACTGTCGGTGTGGAGTCGTCCGAGCCCCGAGGAGCTGCCGATCCTGCTGCACGATCTCGCGCCGGACCGACAACCGGCTCCCACGCCGGCTGCGGTCGCGGCCCTGCAGGCCTGGTCGACCGGCCACCTCATGGCCCAGCCCGCCAGCGCTCCGGGCAGCAGCCTGGTGTGGCTCCCGCTGCGCCTGTCCGGGCGCACCGTGATGCTGATCGAGCTCGAGGGCAACGTCTCCTACCTCGGGGAGCCGGTCCGTGCGCTGCTCGCCCAGGTCGCCATGACCCTGAGCCAGGTGGCCGAGCGCGAGCAAGCCGCCGTCCAGCTCGCCGCCGCCCGCGACGACGCGATGGCTGCCTCGGCCCACAAGTCGGCGTTCCTCGCGACGATGAGCCACGAGATCCGAACCCCGATGAACGGCGTCATCGGCCTCAACGACCTCCTGCTCCGCACCGACCTCGACGCCAACCAGCGACGTCTCGCCGAGGGTCTGCGCGGCGCGGGACAGACCCTGCTCGCCCTGCTCACCGACATCCTGGACCTCTCGAAGATCGAGTCAGGAGCGATCGAGCTCGAGCACGCGCCCTTCCAGATCGCCCAGCTGCTCGACCAGGTGGCCACGATCATCACTCCGCCTGCGCAGGAGAAGCGCCTCGAGCTGGTCCTGACCTGCGACCCAGCCGTCCCGCGGACCGTGCTGGGCGATCGGGTCCGCCTGGGACAGGTGCTGACCAACCTCGCCTCCAACGCGGTGAAGTTCACCGACCAGGGCGAGGTCGTGGTCGAGCTCGGTCTCGACGATCGCTCGAGCCCCGGCGAGCTCCTGCTGCGAGGCGAGGTGCGCGACACCGGCATCGGCATCGGTACCGACGCCGCCGAGCTCTTCGAGGCCTTCACCCAGGCCGACAGGTCCACGACCCGAAACCACGGCGGCACCGGGCTCGGCCTGGCGATCTCGCGCCGCCTCGTCCGCGACATGGGCGGCAGCATCGGGGCCGACGACCGGGCGAGCGGAGGCAGCGTCTTCTGGTTCGTCGTGCCCATCGAGGTGGCTCCCGACGAGGTGCAGGCGGCTCCGCCGTCGCCGCTGACCCCACTGGCAACCCGACGCGTCCTGGTCGTCGATGACAACCCCAGGGCCGCAGCTGCTCTGGAGCGCCAGCTGGACGACTGGGGCCTCGATGTCGTCGCGGTCGACTCGGCAGACACCGCGCTGCGCGTGCTGCTCGACGCGGCCGGCACTCCAGAGGCCTTCGACCTCGCCTTCTTCGACCTGCACATGCCCGACGTCGACGGCTTGGCCCTGGGACGCTTGGTCGCCGCCGAGGCTTCGCTCGGCCCGCTGGTCCGGGTGCTCCTCAGCGACGACCCGTCCCTCAGCCTCGACAAGGCGCTCGCAGAGGGCTTCTGCTGCACCGTCGCCAAGCCCTTGCGCCTCACCGAGCTTCGCGACGCCGTTGTTGCCGCGAGCCGCTGCGTCGAGGGGAGCCCGGCCGCCCTCGAACCGGCCACGGAGCCGAGTCCTCCGGAGCAGCCACTGCACCTCAGGGTCCTCGTCGTCGAGGACAACCCCGTCAACCAGCTCGTCGCGCAGGGACTGCTCGAAGGCCTCGGCTGTGTGACCAGCCTGGCCGCCAACGGGGAAGAGGCCGTGTCGGCGCTCGCCCCTGGCCATCCCTACGACCTCGTCCTGATGGATTGTCGGATGCCCCGGATGGACGGCTACGTCGCCACCGAGCTGATCCGCGCCCGGGAGGCGACCGGGCACGTCACGCCGGTCCCGATCATCGCCATGACGGCCTCGGCCCTCAGCAGTGAACGGGCAAGGTGCCTGGCATCCGGGATGGACGACTTCCTCACCAAGCCGGTCGACCCGGCTGCGCTGACCCGGGTGATGATCCGGTGGTCGGGAGTCGCGGGCTCGACGCCGCCACCAGCGGAAGGCCGAGCGGAGCCGACCCCGCCGCCTCTCCAGGGTCCGGTCCTCGACCCGGAACGAGTGGCGATGCTCAGCGAGCTGGAGCGCGACGGCCTGAACTTCTTCGATCGCACCCGGCTGTCCTTCCTGACCCGGATCGACGACGTCCTGGCCCAGCTGCGGATCGCCCGGGACGAGGAGGACCTCGCACGGGTGAGCGCCGTGGCCCACCAGCTCAAGGGCAGCGCCCTCAACCTGGGTCTCGTGCGCGCCGGAGCTGCTGCGGACCTCGTCGAGCGCAGCGCGGAGGTCCACGACGGTGCGGCCACCAGGCTCGCGATCGATGACCTCGAAGCGGCGGTCACCGAAGCCGTTGATGCCTTGGCAGGGGTCTCGTCGGAGAACGCCGCACCGTAGGATCGGTGGTGATTCGCGTCACCCCTGCGAGTCGACCGAGACCACCCACCCGCGTGGTCGCCCGACACACCGAACGGACACCCTCCGATGAACGACAGCACCCACGACAGCACCCACGCCGATCACCCCGGCCGACCAGCCCACTCCGCTCCCCAGGTCGACATCTTCGACGCCGGCGCCGAGCACGAGCAGGTCGTGTTCTGCAACGACCCCGCGACGGGCCTGCAAGCCATCATCGCGATCCACTCCACCGCCCTCGGACCGGCGCTGGGGGGCACCCGCTTCCACCCCTACGCCTCCACCGCGGAGGCCGTGGCCGACGTCCTGGACCTCTCGCGAGGCATGTCCTACAAGGCCGCGCTCGCCGGGTTGGACCTCGGCGGTGGCAAGGCCGTCATCATCGGCGATCCCTCGACCCTGAAGAGCGAGGGACTGCTGCGAGCCTACGGGCGCTTCGTACAGTCGCTCGGCGGGCGCTACTACACCGCCTGCGACGTGGGGACCTTCTCCGCCGACATGGACCACATCGCCCGCGAGTGCTCCTACGTGACCGGCCGGACCGTTGCCCACGGCGGAGCAGGTGACAGCTCGGTGCTGACGGCGTACGGCGTCTTCCGCGGCATGCAGGCGGCTGCCGAGGCTGCCTGGGGCTCCGGCGCCACCCTGGAGGGCCGCCGAGTCGGAGTGGCCGGGGTCGGCAAGGTGGGTCTCCACCTCGTCGGGCACCTGGTCGATGCCGGCGCGACCGTCGTGGTCAACGATGTCTGGGCCCCCGCGATCGAGCGCGTGCGCGACCTGCACCCAGGGGTGGAGGTCGCCGCGACGACCGAGGAGCTGGTGAGCGGCGAGCTCGACGTCTACGCCCCGTGCGCCCTCGGCCACGCACTCACCGACGAGGTCGTCGAGGTGCTCTCGGCCACCGTGGTGTGCGGCGCTGCCAACAACCAGCTCGCGCACCCCGGGGTCGAGAAGGCCCTCGCCGAGCGCGGGATCGCCTACGCCCCCGACTACTGCGTCAACGCCGGCGGCCTGATCCAGGTCGCCGACGAGCTGCAGGGCTTCTCCTTCGAGCGCGCCCAGCAGCGTGCGGACGGGATCTACGAGACCACCCGCTCGGTCTTCGAGCTCGCGGCCTCGGACGCGGTCCCCCCGGCCATCGCGGCCGACCGTCTGGCCGAGCGTCGGATGCGCGAGATCTCCCGTCTCCGCGGCGTGTGGCTGCGCGACTGAGCACACCGCGACGGTCGGTCCGCCCCGTTCGTGCGGCGGATCGACCTCCGGGTGGTGTCCGGCCCGAGGACCGGTAGACCTGACCAGGTCAGGTCAGGTCAATCTCGAGAACGCTCATCGAGATCAGCCCACTCCTCGGGGATCTCGGCCTTCTCCTCGGCGGTCTCACCACCGTGCAACTCGCGCGCCAGGGCCCCGAAGTCAGTCTCGTGGGTCTGGTACTTCAGGTCGCGTGCGACCTTCGTCTGCTTGGCTTTCGCTCGGCCGCGGCCCATAGGGTCCAGCCCCCTCGCAAGTCGGCCGGACGCGCAAGGCGATCCGGGCTTCATCAACGTCAATATCGTGATGCTAACGCTACCTGAGGTCTGTCTGTTCCCGCACTCCGGCTCGGCATTCTCGCAGGAAATGGCTCAAGAAAGGCGCAGTGGAGGCCCACCGGGGCTCGCCTGGGCCCGACGTTCACCAGTCGGGGTGCTGACCGACCAGGCGCACGGTGGCGGCCTGCTCGGGATCGACGTCGACCTCGCCCACGACCCAGGCACGGATGCCGAAGCCGTCGAGCAGCTCGATCGAGGCCTCGATCGCCTCGGGCGGCGAGAGCGCGACCATGCCGACGCCGCAGTTGAGGGTCGCCTCCAGGTCGGGCTGCGAGACGCCGCCGACCTGACGCACCAGGTCGAAGATGGGCGCGGGGTTCCACGTGGCCCGCTCGAGGGTCGCGCGGAGCTCGACCGGCATCACGCGGGCGAGGTTGGCGGCCAGGCCGCCTCCGGTGATGTGGGACATCGCGTGGACCTCGGTCGCCTCCGCCAGGGCGAGGCAGGCCTTCGCATAGATGCGGGTCGGCTCGAGGAGCTCCTCGCCCAGCGTGCGGCCGAGCTCGGGCACGTCGCGGTCGAGGGCCCACCCGGCCTTCTCGAGCAGCACGTGGCGCACGAGGGAGTAGCCGTTGGAGTGCAGTCCCGAGGCCGCCATCGCGATGACGGCGTCGCCCGGCCGCACCCGACCGGGGCCGAGCAGCTTGTCGGCCTCGACCACGCCGGTGGTGGCGCCGGCGACGTCGTACTCGTCGGGTCCGAGCAGCCCGGGGTGCTCGGCGGTCTCGCCGCCGATGAGGGCGCAGCCCGCCTCGAGGCAGGCCTCGGCGATGCCCTTGACGATCGCAGCGATCCGCTCGGGGACCACGCGGCCGGTGGCGATGTAGTCGGTCATGAAGAGCGGCTCGGCTCCGCAGACCACCAGGTCGTCGACGACCATGCCGACGAGGTCGTAGCCGATGGTGTCGTGCACATCCATGGCCTGCGCGATGGCCACCTTGGTGCCGACTCCGTCGGTGGAGGTGGCGAGCAGGGGCCGGGTGTACTTCGTCAGGGCGGAGGCGTCGAAGAGCCCGGCGAAGCCGCCGAGCCCGCCGATCATCTCGGGCCTGCGCGCCTTGTCGATCCACACCTTCATCAGCTCGATGGCGGTGTCGGCGGCCTCGATGCTGACGCCGGCGTCGGCGTAGGAGGTGGACTCGCCCTGGTGGGGAGCCGAGGAAGGTGTGTGCGCCATGGTGGCCCCTTACGGGTTGTTGAGGACGGGCAGCGCCTTGCCGAAGGTCGGCGTCGACAGGGAGGTCTCGAGCAGGTGCTTCCCGAGCTGGCTCTCGTCGGGGAGCGGGATCGGGTACTCGCCGGTGAAGCAGGCCTGGCAGAGGTTGTCGGCCTCCTGGCCCGTGGACTGGATCATCCCGTCGAGCGAGATGTAGCCCAGGCTGTCGGCGCCGACGCTGGCGGCGATCTCGTCGGCGTCGAGGCCGTTGGCGATCAGCTCGGCGCGGGTGGCGAAGTCGATGCCGTAGAAGCACGGCCACTTGACCGGCGGGCTGGAGATGCGCACGTGCACCTCGAGGGCACCGGCCTCGCGCAGCATCCGCACCTGGGCGCGCTGGGTGTTGCCGCGCACGATCGAGTCGTCGACCACCACGATCCGCTTGCCGCGGATCATGTGCTCGAGAGCATTGAGCTTGAGCCGGATGCCGAGCTGTCGCAGCGTCTGGCTGGGCTGGATGAAGGTCCGCCCGACGTAGGCGTTCTTGACGAAGCCCTGACCGAACGGGATGCCGCTCTCCTCGGCGTAACCCGACGCTGCTGGGGTGCCGGACTCGGGCACCGGCATCACCAGGTCGGCCTCGACGGGGAACTGGCGAGCCAGCTCGCGACCCATCTCGACGCGCGCCTCGTGGACGCTGCGGCCGGCGATCCGGGCGTCCGGGCGCGCGAGGTAGACGTACTCGAAGACGCAGCCCTTGGGCTCGGGCTCGGCGAAGGTGTGCGAGCGAAGGCCCTGGTCGTCGATGACGATCATCTCGCCGGGCTCGACCTCGCGGATCCGACTGGCACCGATGGTGGCCAGGGCGGCGTCCTCGCTCGCCACCACCCAGCCACGGTCGAGGCGGCCCAGGACGAGCGGGCGGATGCCCTGCGGGTCGCGGGCCGCGTAGAGCGTCTCCTCGTTCATCCAGACCAGCGAGAAGGCCCCCTTCAGCATGGGCAGCACCTCGAGGGCGCGCTGCTCGAGGCTGGTGTCGGGGTGGTGGGCCAGCAGCGCGGTCACCAGACCGGTGTCGTTGGTCGAGGACTCCAGCGCCCGGGCATGGATGTCGAGCTCGCCGGTGTCGCTCGGCAGGTCGGCGACGGCCTGGGCCAGGTCGCCGGTGTTGATCAGGTTGCCGTTGTGACCCAGCGCGATCGAGCCGTCAGCGGTCGGGCGGAAGGTCGGCTGAGCGTTCTGCCACGTGCTGGCTCCGGTCGTGGAGTAGCGGGAGTGGCCGATCGCCAGGTGCCCTTTGAGGGAGTCCAGCGTGGTCTCGTCGAAGACCTGCGAGACCAGGCCCATGTCCTTGTAGACGAGGATCTGGCGGCCGTTGCTGACCGCGATGCCGGCCGACTCCTGGCCACGGTGCTGCAGCGCGTAGAGACCGAAGTAGGTCAGCTTCGCGACGTCCTCGCCGGGAGCCCAGACCCCGAAGACGCCGCAGGCGTCCTGCGGCCCTTGGTCCTGCGGGTCGAGCGCGGCGGTGAGTCGTCCATCCCCGCCGAGACGTTGTCCACGACTGCTGAGGTAGGGCACGGCCCCGAGTCTAGAAGATCGAGCGCCTGGTGACCGCATCCGCCGTATGATGACCACTCTCGGTCGAACAGAGGTCCCCCATGCCCCGTGACCCCCGGCGCCCCCACGCCTCGCCACCCGATCCGTCGGAGTGGTCAGACGCGACCTCGCGAGCCACGCTGCAGCTCATCGCCGAGTCCGTGGCCCAGATGGTCGGGTTCGAGGTCGCGGTGGTCAGCGCTGTCCACGACGACATGTTCATGTCGGTGGCGATCAAGGGCGCTGACGACGTCCGCAGCGTGCTCGGCGAGATGTTGACGCCGGTGGACAGCGTGCGGGAAGACCTCGCCATTGCCGAGGACTGGGGGCGCTTCAAGTTCATCGGACACGAAAAGGCCCTCGATCACGACGAGTACCGGTGGGTTCCCGACATCACCCAGGGTCCCGAACCTGACGCCTGGCACCCACTCGACATGCTCCTGGCTCCCCTCTGCGACAACGAGGGGGGGCTGCGCGGGCTGCTCTCCATCGATCTCCCGGTGACCGGCCGACGCCCTGACCCGACCCAGATGGTGCTGCTCGAACGCTATGCGGCCCAGGCTGAGCGCGCTCTGCTCAACGCCATCGAGCGCGAGGCGCTCTCGCAGCGGGTCCGCCTGGCCGAAGCCGCACGTCGGGTCGTCCAGGTGGCTGTCTCGCAGCCCGACATCGAGGCCGCACTCCAGGAGTGCCGGCCTGCGCTGCTGGAAGGCTTTCGGGCCGACGAGCTCACGATCCGTACGCATCCGGACGAGACCGCGGATGCCCTGGGCGAGCGGACGATCTGGTCCGACGACGACAACGTCCGCAACCTGGTGCGCCAGCTCGCACGGGCCTGCTGGAGCCAGCAGCGGGTCGGGATCCTGACCGAGGGGTGGCACGACACCAGCCTCATCGATGCCCAGGAGCACGCCCAGCTGCTGGCGATCGGGCTGGAGTTCGGTTTCGCCACCTCGATGATCGTCCCCATCGGGGCCGGCCAACGGTGCCTGGGCCACCTCATCCTGCTGCGCGAGGACGACCAGGTCGCCTGGACCGACGACGAGCGCGCGGGCGCCCTCGCCGTCGCCCGCGACATCGGCCACGCGGTCCTGGCAGCGCGCAACCTGGCTCGTGAACAACGCCTCGTCACCGAGCTGCGCGACCTCGACACCTACAAGACCCAGCTGCTCTCCACGGTCTCCCATGAGCTGAAGAACCCGCTCGGGGCCATCGTCGGCCACCTCGAGCTGGTCTCCGGGGTGCCCAACCTGTCCGACGACATCCAGTACTCCGTCGGAGCGATGCAACGCGCCACCGGCCGGATCAGTCGTGTGGTCAACGACCTCCTCGTCCTCGCCAAGCTCGAGGATCCCGAGGCGCGGGCCCCGGTGGCCGCGCTGGACCTGCGGCCGGCGCTCGACGCCGCCCTGGACACCACCCGGTTCGCGGCCGAGCAGAAGGGGGTCGAGGTCGGGGTGCAGGCACCGTCGGGCCCGCTGCCGGCCTGCGCCGACAGCGCGGGCCTGGAGCGGGTGCTGGTCAACCTGGTCAGCAACGCCGTCAAGTACACCTCTCGCGGCGGCAGCGTCACCATCGCTGTTCGTTACACCCCGGCGAGCTCGCGAGAGGCCCCCGAGGTCGAGGTGGTCGTCACCGACGAGGGCATCGGCATCTCCGCCGCCGACCAGGAGCACCTCTTCACCGAGTTCTTCCGGTCGACCAACCCGGTCGCCCTCGAGCAGCCGGGCACCGGCCTGGGGCTGGCCATCTCGGCGCGGACCGTCGACGGCTACGGGGGTCGGATCACCGTCGAGTCGACCCTGGGCAGAGGAAGCACCTTCCGGGTCTTCCTCCCGGTGCCGGCGCCCTGACCTGCATCAGCTCGGCGGTCAGCGCATGTTGCGGGCGCCCTGCTCGACGGCCTCACGGATCCGGGCGTAGGTGCCGCAGCGACAGATGTTGCGGATCTCGTCGAGGTCGGACTCGCGCAACGACCTACCCTCTCGGCGTACTTTCTTGACGGTCGCCACGGCGGCCATGATCTGCCCTGGCTGGCAGTAGCCGCACTGCGGGACGTCACGGTCGATCCAGGCCTGCTGCATCGGGTGCAGCTCCTTGCCCACGGTCTCGGGCAGCCCCTCGATCGTGGTGACCTCGTCCTTCTTCTTGAGGTCGCCGACCTTGACCGAGCAGGGGTTGAAGGCCTTGCCGTTGATGTGGGACGTGCACGCCTTGCACACGTTGATCCCGCAGCCGTACTTGGGGCCGGTGACCCCGAGCAGGTCACGCAGGACCCAGAGGACCCGGACATCGTCGTTCACGTTCACCGTGACGGGCCGGCCGTTGAGGATGAAGGTCTGCTTGGGCATCGCGTTGGTCTCCTTCGTCTCTCAGTAGGTGAACTTGAGGCCGTTGGTGGGCGACTTCGGCACCGGCGGCACGAACGTCTTGGGCTTGAACGAGATCTCACCGTGGTTGATCGGGAAGTACGTCGGCACCTTCCCGGTCGCGCGGGCGTAGGCGCAGGCAACGGCTGCCGCAGAGGCCGGGACCCCGGCCTCCCCCGCGCCGCCTGGCTGCTCCACACCGGGATCCATGATGTGCACGTCGATGCTGGTCGGCACGTTCCACTGGCGGGTGTAGAAGTAGTTGTCCCAGCTGGCCTCGAGGAACTTGCCGTTGCGGAAGTGGCAGCTGCTGGTCAGGGTCAGCGCCATCCCGTCCATGAACCCGCCCTGCATCTGGGCCTCGAGCCCGCGGGGGTTGATCACCAGCCCGGCGTCGACGGCCATCACGACCTTGGTGACCCGCGGACCGGTGACGGCGTTGCGGATCTTGCGGTTGACGGTGCTCGGTCGGGTGTCGATCTCGACGAGCACAGCGGTGGCGCCCTTGTACTCCTTGTGCACCGCGATGCCTTGCGCACGGTGGGCCGGCATCTTGCGCCCCCAGTTGCCTTCCTTGGCGACCTTCTCCAGGCAGGCGCGGGTGCGGTCGTCCTTGATGAACTTGAGCCGGAACTCGAGCGGGTCCAGGCCGAGCTTCTTGGCCATCATGTCGATCGTCAACTCGCTCGCGACCGCGGTGTCGGGCGAGTAGATGTTGCGCATGCTGCCGGTGTTGAACCGGTCGTCGGTCTCGTTGAGCAGCTGGGTGACCGCTCCGAAGTCGTAGGGCAGCTCCTGGGTGAGGGTGAAGATCGACTGCGAGAAGCCGAGCCCGCCGAGGGCCTTGCCGACCTCGGTCGGGGCTTCGTCGATCGTCGAGGTGAGGATCTCGCCGAGCCCGTGGCTGAAGTCGGTGACGACGCTGGTGTTGCGCTGCTCGAAGCTGAGCACCTGCCCGGCCAGCATCGTGGCTCGGATGCGGGAGGTGACCATCGGGTGCAGTCGGCCCTGGCGGGGCTCGTCGGCGCGGTGCCACATGAGCCGTACCGGCTTCTTCATCTTCTTCGAGATCTTCGCCGCCTCGATGGCGGCGTCGCTGAAGAGCTTGTGTCCGAAGGAGCCGCCACTGGTGATGACGTTGACCTTCACCTGGTCCTGGCTCATCCCGATCGCCTGGGCGATGTTCTGCTGGGCCAGGATCGGGACCTTCAGGCCGGCCCAGATCTCGGCGGAGTCAGCACGCACGTCGGCGATCGCACAGTTGGGCTCGAGGGCCGCGCTGCTGCGGAAGGCGAAGACGAAGTCGGCGTCGACCTGCTCGGCGAGGATCGGGACCTTCGGCACGACCATCGGGAGCTCGGCTCGGCGCAGGCCCGCCAGGATGGTGGAGTCGGACTCGCCCTCGGCGCTGCCCTTGTTCCACACCACGTCCATCTCACGGATGGCGTCGATGCACTGGCCGAAGGTGCGCGCGCGCACAGCGATGCCCGTGCTGACCTTGACGACGTCGGTGACGCCGGGCATCCGCTTGATCTTCTTGCGGTTCTTCAGCTTGCGCGGCGAGCCGTTGAGCGTCGGCGGCCGGCAGACCATGGTGGGCAACGCGTCGGGGATGTCGAGGTCCATCGAGAACTTCTTCTGACCCGTCACCGCCGCGAGGGCGTCGTCGCGGTTGTAGGGCTTGCCGATCACCTTGTGCTCGCTCGTCGCCCGCAGGGCGACCTCGACCTGCTTGGTCGACGGACTCGCAGCCTTCTCGGCAAGCTCTCCGTAGCTGATGACCCGGCCGTCGGGAGCCTCGATCTGACCCTCGTAGGTGCGCAACCGGGCCACGGCATAGCCGAGCTCGATCGCAGCGGCGTCGAGCAGGGCGTTGCGGGCGATCGCAGCCGCCACCCGGATCGGGGTGTAGGTCGAGACCGTGGTGTTGGAGCCGCCGGTCAGCTGGTTGAACATCAGCTCGGGACGCGCAGGGGCCAGGGTGACCTTGATCTTCGAGACCGGGAGGTCGAGCTCCTCGGCCAGGATCATCGCCGTGGAGGTGGTGATGCCCTGGCCGACCTCAGCGCGAGGGATCGCGAAGGAGGCGGTGCCGTCCTTGTTGATCGTGACCGAGATCAGGCCGGAGGTCGGTAGGGCGGCGTCGGTCTGCAGGTCCTCGAGGTCGTAGAGCTCCGGCAGCTGCGGCGCCGAGGGGATGCCCGCAGCGTGGGCGCGTGGCGCCGAGTTCAGCTCGGCCGCAGCGACCAGCGTCGTACCGCCGATCACGTAGCCGAGAAAGTGGCGACGACCCAGGCCGGCGGTTCGTTCGTTGTGCACGTTGCCTTGACCCGTCGTCGTGTCCGAGATCGACATACGACACCCCACGATTCCTGCTCGCACCCCGGAGTGGACCCCGGCGTCGTTGCGCGAACACCTCGACTGTGTCACCCATCACAAGGGTTGAACATGCCCTGAGTGCTCACCCTCTCGGGCACAGATCTGTGCAATCCGCACAGACGCAGGGGGAGGAGAGGGAGCACCACACCTCAACGGGCGAGACGCAGTCTCCAGGCCCGGAGCGCGAGGTCGAGATCGACCGGGACGGCGTCGTCGGTGAGCTGGTGGCCGGTGAGCTCGGTGTACCGGTGCAGCCGGTTGGCGACAGTGTTGCGGTGGCAGTGCACCGCTGCTCCGGTGCGGGTGGCCGAGCCTCCGGAGGCGACCCATGCGAGCAGGGTGTCGGTGAGCGCACGGGACTCTCCGGGCACGAGGGCCAGCACCGGGCCGAGCCACCGCTCGACCAGCCGCGAGGCGACCTCGGGAGAGCCGAGCAGCAACGCCTCGGGCAGTCGGTCGTCGAACCGCGCCAGTCCCACCACGCCACCTTGGGCCCGCAGCGCCAGCGACGCCTGCACGTAACCCTGCTCGACGCCGCTCAGTCCGCGGGCCACCGACGAGACGCCCAGGGCCCCCGCGGAGACCTCGGAGAGCTTCTCCAGGGCACGCATCGTCTCGCTCGGCGACTCATCGCGCAGGGCGACCAGCCCGACCACGTCGGCGGTACGCCGTACCCAGGCCGTCGCGTGCGGCGCCAAGGTGTGCTCGGCGAGCCGGAGCCGGAGCTCGGTGGCCACCACGACGACCAGGTCGGCATCGACGGGGAGATCCAGCAGCAGTCCTGCCTCGCGCGCGAAGCCGGCCTCGCGCGCCCGACCGCCCAGCACGCCCTCCCACAGCTCGGCGCGCTGCTGCTCGTCGGCGCGCACCAGGGTGAGCTCCTGGTGGTGGTAGGCGGTGGCGACGTGGCCCGACGTGACGTCGACGACCTCCCAGAGGCGGGTGCCGATCTCGCGGACCTCCAACGGCTCGAGGGCGGTGTCGCCTTCCTCGACGAGGTCGTCCCAGATCAGCCGGCCTCCGATCCGGTAGGAGCGCAGCACGTCGTCCAGGGACATCCCCTGCTCAGCCCGGCGCCGACCGGTCTCGCGGGCGGCGCCGTAGATCGGGTCGTCCTCCGGCGGGAGGCCGCCCTCGCCGAGCGCGACCCGCAGGATCTGCAGGATCCGGTCGATGTTGTCGTGACACGACTTCTGCAGGTCCTCGCGCGTCACCCGGCCGCTGGCCCGGTAGGCGGTGTTGTCGCGCACGATCGTGTCGACGAGCCGCTCGGTGATGGCCTCGACCCGCCCGCTCCGGTGCTCGGCGAGGAACGCGAGCGCCGTGGCGCGCACCGCGCTGGTCTGCGCTCCGGGACCCGTGCCGAGCGGCATCAGGAACCGAGGTTACGCAGCAAGAAGGCCTCGGCGAGAACCACCTTCGCGAACTCCTCGAGGTGGAGCCCCTCGTTGGCGCCGTGCGCCCGGGTGTCGGGGTCCTCGACCCCGGTGACCAGCACGCTGGCCTCGGGGAAGGCCTCGAGGAACTCGGCGATGAACGGGATCGAGCCGCCCACCCCCATGTCGACGGGCTCGGTGCCGTCCCACGCCTCCGCGAACGCGGCCCGCGCGGCGTCGTACGCCGGACCGGTGGCGTCGATCTGGGTCGCCTCGCCGGTGTCGGTGGTGGTCATGGTGAGCTGCGCACCCCACGGCACGTGCTCCTCGAGGTGGCGGCGCAGGGCTTTCTCGGCGCTCTCGGTCGTGTCGCCGGGGGCGATGCGCATGCTGATCCGGGCGCGGGCCGCCGGCACCAGGGTGTTGGAGGCGCCCTCGACCTTGGGGGCGTCGAGGCCGGTGATGCTCAGCGCCGGCTTGGTCCACAGCCGGGCGACCACCGAGTCGCTGCCGATCCACTCGATGCCCGGGTTGGCCCCGGACTCGGCCCGCAGACGCTCCTCCGGGTAGGTCACGTCGGCGGCGGGACCGCTGTGCAGGCCGGCGACCGCGACGTTGCCCGCATCGTCGTGCAACGAGGCGATCAGCCTGGACAGCGTCATCAGCGCGTCGGGCACCAATCCGCCCCACATGCCCGAGTGCACCGCGTGGGTGAGCGTGCGGACCTCCACGTCGACGCGCACCAGTCCGCGCAGGCTGGTGGTCAGCGCCGGCACGCCGATGTCCCAGTTGCCGGAGTCGGCGATGACGATGACGTCGGCGCGCAGCGCTTCCTGGTGCTCCTTCAGCAACGCAGGGAGCGAGTCGGAGCCGACCTCCTCCTCGCCCTCGATGAACATCGTGACGCTCACCGGCAGGTCGTCGCCGAAGACGCGCAGTGCGCCGAGGTGGGCAGCGATGCCGGCCTTGTCGTCGGCGGCGCCGCGGGCGAAGAGCCGGCGGCCGCTGGGCGAGTCTCGCTCGGTGGGCTCGTAGGGCGGGGAGTCCCAGTCGGCATGATCGTTCTCGGGCTGGACGTCGTGGTGGGCGTAGAGCAGCACCGTGGGGGCGCCGGCCGGACCCGGCTTGTGGGCGATGACCGCCGGGGCGCCACCGTCGGCGCTGACGATGTCGACGCTGGCGAAGCCCTCGGCGCGGAAGAGCTCGGCGACGGCCTCGGCGCTGCGCTGCACCTCGCCGGCGCGCGCCGGGTCGGCGCTCACGGACTCGATGCGGACCAGGTCTTCGAGGTCCTGGCGGATACCGGGGAGGAGCTGGGTCACCGCAGCCCGGATGTCGTCACTTGTCGTCGTACTCATGGGTCGCAACCTATCCCGTGGCTGTTCGTTCGGCGGTCAGGGATAGTCCCTGACGAAATGGCCCCTCTCGGGGCGATTCGAGGGCCACTTCGTCAGGGACTACCGCAGTGGGAGGTAGGGCGAGAGGTCGGTGCGCTCGCCCGACGCGGTGACGGAGCCGGAGGTCAGGGCCTCGACCCAGCTGAGGGCGCCGGTCGCCAGGGCGATCCAGGTCTGCGCATCCAGCTCGACCACCGCGGGCGGGGTGCCACGGGTGTGGCGCACGCCGGGGATCACCTGCACGGCGGCGTACGGCGGGACCCGCACCTCGACCGAGTGCCCCGGCGCCCGGGACTCGAGCACGGCCAGGAAGTGCTTGACCAGCAGCCGGAGGTCGCCCCGCTCGGCGGTCCCGTCGGCGACCCGCGCCAGGGCGACGGCGACGTCGGCGCTGTCAGCGACGCGGAGACGGGCAGGCACCGGGCGAGCCTACGTGGTCGCCGCCTGGCCGACACCAGCCTCCGGGGGTGTAGAACAAGCGCATGGACCCACAAGCCTCCGGCCGCGCCGCCCGTCAGCTCGAGACCCTGCACGCCATGTGCTACTTCATCCCCGAGGTGGAGGCAGAGCTGGTCGGGCTCGGCATGAGAAGCGGCCGCGCCAGCTACTTCGCGCAGCGCTCGGCCGCCATGGGTCGGGTCGGCGCCGGGCCGGTCGTGGCGTCGTTCTTCGTCTTCAACCCGGCTCTGGTCGGCAAGCTCGTCCCGGCCTGCTGGGACGCGGTCGAGCCGGAAGCGGTCCTGGCCGGCCGGCTGCGCGCGGTCGACGCGGGCTACCGCCGCCTGCTGGGAGACGAGGCCCTCACCGACCCCGGCCTCGCCGAGGCCGCTGACCTGATCCGCGAGGGCGTCACCGCGTGCGACCCCGCAGGTCGCGCGTTGTACGCCGCCCACGCCGACCTCGACTGGCCCACCGAGCCCCACCTCGCGCTGTGGCACGGGCTCACCCTGCTGCGCGAGTACCGCGGCGATGGACACGTCGCAGCCCTGCTCTCGGCCGGGCTCAGCGGCATCGAGTCGCTGGTGTCGCACACCGTCACCGGCACCGGGTTCACCGTGCCGGCAGCCCAGCTCACCCGCGCCTGGTCGGAGGAGCAGTGGGCGGCGGCCTGCGCGTCGCTGACCGAGCGCGGGCTCCTCGATGCCACCGGGACGCTGACTCCCGAAGGTGAGGCACTGCGTGCCTCGATCGAGTCCTCCACCGACGAGCTGGCCTCCGCCCCGTGGGACGTCATCGGCGAGGCCGGCGTCAAGCGGCTCAAGGAGGTCGGCATGCCGCTGGTCAAGACGATGCTGACCGGCGGGGTGTTCCCGGCGGGAGTGTTCTCCTGACCGACCACCGCGCGACCAGACCCCGCGCTGCCCTGGACCGGCTCTACGCCGCGCCGGTGCAGGAGACCGTACGACGCCTCGAGGAGCGGATCGCGGCCCGCTTCCCCGAGCGCGGGCTGCGCCGGGTCGCCGTCGAGCTGGCCGGGCTGGTCTCCGACGTGGAGTCGTCCGCCGTCGACCTCAACGGCCGCGTCCGTCGCGCCCGGATCGTCTCCCGGGTGCTGATCCTGCTCGTGGCGATCGGCACCGTGATCGCGCTCGGGTTCGGCGCTCGCGACGTGCTCGGCGATCGAGCACCGGACTCGAGCCTGGAGTGGCTGCCCCTGATCGAGACCGGGATCAACGACCTGATCTTCGCCGGCCTCGCGGTGTTCTTCCTCTATACGTTGCCCGAGCGGCTCCAGCGCGGCGATGCCCTCGCCCTGCTCCACCGACTGCGCTCGCTGGCGCACATCATCGACATGCACCAGCTCACCAAGGATCCCGAGCGGCTGCGGCAGAGCTTCCGGCCGACCTCGGCCAGCGCTCACCCGGACCTGTCGCGCGACCAGATGGAGCACTACCTCAACTACTGCTCGGAGATGCTGAGCCTCGTCGCCAAGTCCGCCGCGCTGTGTGCCGAGGAGTCACGCGACGCCATCGTGCTGGACACCGTCAGCACCGTGGAGTCGCTGACCTCGGAGATGTCACGCGAGATCTGGCAGAAGATCTCGCTGCTGCCCGAGGACTGAGCGGCACCGACTCGGCGCCTGCCCTCAGGCGATGGTGTCGAGGATCCCCAGCGTCTGCGCCCAGGCCTGCGAGGTCGGGTCGATCACCACGAAGTGGTCGCCGCCTTCGAGCACCACCAGCTCGGCCCGGGCACCGGCGGCCGTGGCGGCGCCGACATACGTCTCGGACTGGCTGATCGGGACGTTGGAGTCGTCGGTGCCGTGGATGCACCACACCGGCTGCGTCAGGGGCACCTGCTGGAGCGGGTCGAGGGCCGCGTCGTCGGCCGTCGGCACGCGTCCGAGGAAGCGCTCGACGGCTCCGCTCCCGAGTCCGGCCATGGAGGCCGTCATCAGGTCGAGCACGCCGGCCTGAGAGATCACATGGGTGACCTCGACGCCACCGGCCCACGCCTCGAAGCGGCCCCGGGAGGCCGCCCACGCAGCCAGGTGGCCGCCGGCAGAGTGGCCGAGAGTGACGACGGTCGAGGTGTCGAGGCCCAGATCGGCAAGCTTGTCGATGCCGGCGGAGATGTCGTCGAACGTGGTCGGGTCGCCGCCGCCGTTGCCGACGCGTCGGTACTCCAGGTTCCACGCGGCCCAGCCCGCTGCGGCCAGGCTCTCGGCCAGCGGTGCGCCCAGGGTGAGGTCGTACTGGTCGAGCCAGAAGCCGCCATGGATCACGACCACGACGCCGCGCGGAGTGCCGTCGGGCAGATAGAGGTCACCGAACTGGCTGGGGTCGCTGCCGTAGCTGATCCGCTCCACCGATCCACCTCCGTCCTGATTCGTTGCGGGGCCACCTCGGGTGGCGGGGGTGCTCGGAGCTCCGGACTTCTCGGTCCCGCACGCGCCCAGCGCCAGTCCTACCAGCCCGAGGGCGGGGAGACCCAGGAGGCTGCGTCGCGCGATCACGGGTCTTGTTCGGTCCTGCGAGCCCTCCGGATGGCGCAGCCAGGGAAGTCAGTCAGGCCAGCGCGAGCGGCAGCGTCTTCGTCCAGGTCGAGCGCAGCTCGAGCAGGTTGACGTCGAAGACGCCCGCGATGTTGAGCACGTCGCCGCCGGTGGTGCCGATCGCGGTGGCCGGGACCCCGTGCTCGGCCGCGAGCGCGACGAGCCGCTCGAGGTCGTCGTGAGGCACGGTGACCAGCACCCGCGCAGCCGACTCCGAGAAGAGCGCCACGAAGGGGTCCTGCGACACCGACGACAGCTCAACCGTCACCCCGCACATGTTGCGCAGCACAGACTCGACGAGCGTCTGGGCAAGCCCGCCGTCGGAGAGGTCATGGGCGCTGGTGAGCAGCCCGACGCCTGCGTGGAGGAGCTCGGCGAGCGACCGCTCGGCTGCCAGGTCGACCACCGGCGGGAGCCCGCCGAGGTGGCCGTGCTCGACGTTGGCCCACTCCGAGCCCGACAGCTCCTCGCGCGTGGTCCCGAGCAGGACCACGGTCTCGCCGAGGTCGTCACCCTCCACGGAGCGCCAGCCGGTCGGCGTACGACGGGTGACGTCTTCGATGACGCCGAGGACGGCGACGACCGGGGTCGGCAGGATCGCGGTCTCGCCGGTCTGGTTGTAGAGGCTGACGTTGCCGCCGGTGACCGGGATGCCGAGCTCGAGGCAGGCGTCCTTCAGGCCGCGGCAGGACTCGGCGAACTGCCACATCACGTCGGGGTCCTCCGGTGAGCCGAAGTTGAGGCAGTCGGAGATGGCCAGCGGCACCGCGCCGCCGGTGGCGACGTTGCGGTAGGACTCGGCCAGCGCCAGCTGGGCCCCGGTGTAGGGGTCGAGCTTGGCGAAGCGGCCGTTGCAGTCGGTGGAGACCGCGACCCCGAGGTTGGTCTCCTCGTCGACGCGGATCATCCCGGAGTCGGAGGGCTGGGAGAGCACGGTGTTGCCGCGCACGTAGCGGTCGTACTGGTCGGTGATCCAGGACTTGTCGCACAGGTTGGGGCTGGCCACGAGGCGGAGCAGGGTGTCGCGCAGCTCCTCCCCCGTGGTCGGTCGTGGCAGGGCCTCGGCCCCATCGGCCTGGAGCGCGTCCTGCCAGGAGGGGCGCGCATAGGGGCGCTCGTAGGTCGGTCCGTCGTGGGCGACCGAACGCGGCGGTACGTCGACGACGCGCTCGCCGTGCCAGTCGATCTCGAGGCGTCCGGTGTCGGTGACCTCGCCGATCACGACGGCCTCGACCTCCCACTTGGCGCAGATCTCCATGAACGCAGCGACGTCGTCGGGCTCGACGACCGCCATCATCCGCTCCTGGCTCTCGCTCATCAGGATCTCTTCGGGCGCGAGCGTGGAATCACGCAGCGGGACCCGGTCGAGCTCGACCGACATGCCACCGTCGCCGGCGCTGGCGAGCTCGGACGTCGCACAGGACAACCCGGCGCCGCCGAGGTCCTGGATGCCGGCGACGATGCCGGCGGCGAAGAGCTCGAGCGTGCACTCGATGAGCAGCTTCTCCATGAAGGGGTCACCCACCTGCACGGCGGGACGCTTGGCCGGCCCGGTGCTCTCGAACGTCTCGCTGGCCAGGATGCTGACGCCGCCGATGCCGTCACCGCCGGTCTTGGCGCCGTAGAGGATCACCTGGTTGCCGGCCCCGGAGGCCTTGGCGAGGTGGAGGTCCTCGTGGCGGAGCACGCCGACGCACAACGCGTTGACCAGCGGGTTGCCGAGGTAGGAGGCGTCGAAGACGGCCTCGCCGCCGATGTTCGGCAGGCCGAGCATGTTGCCGTAGCCGCCGACACCGGCAACGATCCCGGGCAGCACGCGGCGGGTGTCGGGGGCGTCGAGGGGGCCGAAGCGCAACGGATCCATGACCGCGACCGGGCGTGCGCCCATGGCGAGGATGTCGCGCACGATGCCGCCGACGCCGGTGGCCGCGCCCTGGTAGGGCTCGACGAAGGATGGGTGGTTGTGCGACTCGACCTTGAAGGTGACGGCGTAGCCCTGACCGATGTCCAGGACACCGGCGTTCTCGCCGATCCCGGCGAGCATCTTGCCGACGGGAGTGGTCTGGGGGATCTCGCCGAACTGCTTGAGGTGCACCTTGGTCGACTTGTAGGAGCAGTGCTCGCTCCACATCACCGAGTACATCGCGAGCTCGGAGCTCGTCGGGCGCCGTCCGAGGATCTCGCGGATCGACGCGTACTCGTCGCTCTTGAGTCCCAGCTCGGCCCAGGGCTGCTCGCGGCCGGGGTCGGTGGCCGCGACGGCGACGGTGTCGAGAGTGTGGGCGGCGCTGGTCTCTGGCACGGCCGTCAATCTACCGGCCCACCTCCCCGCCCCCTCTCCCTGCCCCTTCTCCCTGCCCCTGGCGTCGAGTCGGCGCCTAACCCGGCGATGCTCGAGTCGGCGCCGACTCGGCCTTCCGGGGGTGCTCGAGTCGGCGCGAACCGGGCGCGAGAGGACGCCGATCCGAGGAGCTCGAGCGCGACACGCCGAACTACATCGTTGTAGTTCACTGCCTTCTCTGTTACTGGAGTGACTTCTGTGGTTAGGGTGACGCTGCTCTCCTTCCCCTTCCCCCTGGAGCTGTCGTCTCATGAACCACGCCCCCGCTTGCCTTGATGCCGGCCCCGCAGGCCGTCCGCGCGGATCCCGCCTCCGCGGCGCGATGATCAGCCTGACCCTCGGATCGTTCATCGCGGTCGGCCTTCCCGCCGCGACCGCTCCGGCGATCTCGGCCGACGCGGTCTCGAGCATCTCCGGCCTCTCGAGCACTTCTGGTCTCTCGAACGCCAGCCTGGTCGCCAAGCGAGACACCGCACCGAACCCGGCAACCCCGGGCGACTTCACGGGCTACGGCTTCGACCAGTGCGTCACTCCGACCCAGTCGATGATGAACACCTGGCTGCGTACCTCGCCCTACCTCGCGGTCGGCATCTACATCTCCGGTGACTCCCGTGCCTGCCGTGACCAGCCCAACCTGACGCCGACGTGGGTGCGCAAGCAGCTGGCCAAGGGGTGGCGCCTGATGCCCATCACGCTGGGCCCGCAGGCCTCCTGCCAGCCGCGCTTCCCCCGCTACTCCGACGACTTCACCATCAACCCGAGCCCCGGCAAGAAGGGCATCTACGGCAAGGCCCGCGGGATGGGGCAGCGTGAAGCCGTCACCACACTCGAAGACGCCCGGGCGCTCGGGATCGTCGAGGGCAGCACCCTCTGGTACGACCTCGAGGGCTTCGACTCCGCCAACACCCACTGCCGCGAGTCGGCCCTGTCGTTCCTGACCGCCTGGAACCGCAAGGTCTCGGCGGCCGGCTACGTGACCGGCGTCTACTCCAGCGCCGGCTCGGGCATCAAGGTCCTCGACGACGTCCGCGTCAACCGGCCCGACGCCTACACGCTTCCCGACCGGATCTGGGTGGCTCGGTGGGACGGCGTGGCCAACACCTCGACGTCCTACATCCGCGAGGACGGCTGGCGTCCCGGCGGCCGCATCAAGCAGTACCGCGGCGGCCACGACGAGACCTACGGCGGCGTCCGGATCAACATCGACTCCAACTTCCTCGACGTAGGGCAGGGCTCGACCGCACCCCGCGAGGAGCACTGCGGCAGCGTGAAGGTGGCTGCGCGCGACTACCCGGCGCTGCGAGCCTCCTCCGAGGGCTACAAGCCCGCCAAGCGGCTGGTCAAGGCGCTGCAGTGCTTCCTGTCGGAGCGCGGCCTCTACGCCGGCACCTTCCACGGCAAGTACGGCCCCGCAACGGTCGAGGCAGCCAACGCGTGGCAGAGCCAGGTGGGCAACACCCCCGACCCCACGTGGACCCGTCGTGACTGGATGACCCTGCTGAGCACCGGTCAGAAGCCGGTGCTGAAGTTCGGCTCCGCGGGCTACTACGTGCGCCGCCTGCAGCGCACCCTCAACGCCGCGGACCTCGGCTCCGGCCTGAAGGTCGACGGTGTCGTGACCGCCCCCACCACGAACCTCGTGCGCACCTACCAGTCCCGCGTGGGGCTTCCGACGACCGGCGTCGTGGACGCCGCGACCTGGCGCAAGCTCATGAGCGGCGTGCGGGGCTGACGTTCGTCGGCACTGATCAGCCGCCGACCGGCGGTCCGACCAGCAGGGCCAGACCGGTGAGCAGCGCCACTGCGACGGCGCCGACGATGGCGCCGCGGCCGGGGTGTCCGAGCAGGAGGGCGACCGGCCGTTCCAGTGGACCCGTCGCGGCCGAGGACCTGAGGCGCCAGGAGCCGGCGAAGGCTCCGCGACGCTCGGCGAGGACGTCGAAGAGCACGGTGAAGAACGGCGGGACGGCCGCCAGCAGTGCCAACGCCGTACGCCGGGTGGTCCAGCGCTGATCGATCGCCACGACCACGGAGGTCAGGCAGTAGGCGATGAAGACCACGCCGTGCAGCGCACCGAACACGCTCACCGCGCGATCGGTCGTCTCGGCGACGTACTTGAGGTACATGCCGAACAGCAGCAACAGCCAGGTCACGGCCTCGGCGATGGCGACCGTGCGGAAGAGCCGGAGCGGACTCATGCGGAGCGGAGCCGGCTCAGCCGAAGGTCGAGGCGGTGAGCCCGACCAGACCTGCCAACGAGGTGAAGAAGCCCAGGCCGTCGGTGCCGGCGCCGGTGAGGTCCTCGACGGCGTGCTCGGGGTGCGGCATCAGGCCGACCACGTTGCCGCGCTCGTTGCTGATCCCGGCGATGTCGCGCAGCGAACCGTTGGGGTTGTGGTCGAGGTAGCGGGCCACCACCCGACCCTCGCCCTCGATACGGTCGAGGGTCTCGTTGTCGGCCACGAAGCCGCCCTCGCCGTTCTTCAGCACGATCGTGATCTCCTGACCCTCGGTATAGGAGGAGGTCCACGGGGTCGCGGCGTTCTCGATGCGCAGGCGCTGGTCGCGGCAGACGAACTTCTGGTGGTCGTTGCGGATCAGGGCGCCGGGCAGCAGGTGCGACTCGCACAGGATCTGGAAGCCGTTGCAGATGCCGAGGACCGGCAGCCCCTCGTGAGCGGCCGCGATCACCTCGGTCATCACCGGCGAGAACCGGGAGATGGCACCGCAACGGAGGTAGTCGCCGTAGGAGAAGCCACCGGGCAGCACCACCGCGTCGACGCCGTGCAGGTCGTGCTCACCGTGCCAGAGCGGTACGACGTCGTGCCCGGCGAGGCGCGAAGCCCGCTGCGCATCGGCGTCGTCGAGCGAACCCGGGAAGGTGACGACCCCGACCTTCACGCGTCGTCCTGCGGGGCGTCGAGCACCGAGACGGCGTAGTTCTCGATCACCGGGTTGGAGAGCAGCGTCTCGGCCATCTCCCGCACCTGGGCCAGGACCTCGTCGGTGACCTCGCCGGCCACCTCGAGCTCGAATCGCTTGCCCTGACGGACCTCGATGACGCCGCTGAACCCCAACCGGGGCAGGGCACCGAGCACCGCCTTCCCCTGCGGATCGAGGATTTCGGGCTTGGGCATCACGTCCACGACGACCTTGGGCACGGGTTGATCCTAGGCGGCCCACCTCCCGGGGTGCCGCCCGGCCCACCCCCGACCCGGCACACTGGGGGCATGAGCATGCCCTCCACGTCCGCGTCCCGCAGCCCGATGTCCCCGCTGCGCCTCGAGTTCCCGCAGTCCCTGGCCGTCTACGACGACTACTCCGCAGCCCAGAAGGCCGTCGACTTCCTCGCCGACGAGCAGTTCCCGGTGGAGAACTGCCTCATCGTCGGCACCGACCTGAAGCGCATCGAGAAGATCACCGGACGCCTCACCAACAGCCGCGTCGCCCTCGGCGGCGCAGCCTCCGGCGCCTGGCTCGGCCTGTTCATCGGCGTGCTCTTCACGATCTTCACCGAGGAGAGCGCGATCGCGACCATCGCCTCCACCATGCTCTTCGGCGCAGCCTTCGGCATCGTGTGGGCCCTGATCGGCTACGCCGCGACCCGTGGGCAGCGCGACTTCCAGTCGGTGACCCAGGTCGTCGCGACGCGCTACGAGGTGCTCGTCGAGCACAAGGTCGCGGCGCAGGCCCGGGAGGTCCTCAGCCGGCTGCCCGGCGCGCTGCCCGATCCGTTCGCCTGAGCCTCGCCGAGGGGCTCGGCGGGAGGGAGATTCTCCGCTGCAGCGGAGAATCTCCCGCTTCTGTCACGAAGTTCCGCAACAGAAGCGGGAGTTTCGGTACCTCGGGGCTGCTCTCGGCTGTTCAGGGCTGGTCAGCGCTGGTCAGCGCTGGTCAGCGCTGCTCAGGGCCAGTGACGACCGTGCTGCACGTCAGCGCCGCCGCCCCGAGCAGACAGGCGAGGACGACCGCCGCCGCGCCGATGCCGTAGGTCCCCGCCGAGACCGACGCCGCCAGGATGACCAGCGCGATCCCGGCGCCGCTCGAGAGCGCCCACAGCAGCACGCGTATGACGAGGACCCGGCGGCCGCGGGCCGGTGCGAGCGCCAGCAGCACCCACGACGACAGCGGGAGCAGCAGCACAGCGAGCGACGCGACAGCCGGGATGCCGAGCAGGCCGGTGCGCAGCGCGCCGCCCGCCTCGATGAGGCTGGCCTCGGCCAGCACCCCCGCTCGGAACCACGGCACCACCATCGCCAGGGTCCACAGCAGCGCGGCCACCGCCCACAGGGCGCAGCCGACCAGCTCGCGGGAGCGCCGGTCGTCGATCGGTCCGGCCTCCGGCGCCGGCAGGTCGGGCGCAGCGAGGCTCACAACGCATCCAGGAGGTCGTCGGTGCTGGACTCGAGGCTGACGAACCATCTGCCGTCGACCTCGACGGCGATCAGGTAGGCGACGATCTCCTCGCCGTCGCGCTGCCAGCCTTCGGCGAGGGCCATGTCGTAGCCGGCCGGGGCGTCGCTGCCGGCCTCGATCACCGCCCCGTCGGGCAGCCGCCCGGGGTCGACGGTGACCGCGAGCGTGCCGTCGACGAGATAGACCCGCGCGGCGCGCTCGTCGATCGGCTCCACGACGAGGTCGAGACCGTCGAGATCGAGGTCCACGGCGGCCAGCACCGCGAGCGAGCGGCGGCTGAACTCACCGCCCAGCTGGTCCTCTGCAGCAGCCAGCACCCGGTCGACCTCGGCCGGAGGGACCTCACCCTCCCGTAGCACCCGCTCCCCCAGTCGGCGGTACGTCGCATCGGTCCTCTCGGCATCGGCCACCTCGGCCGGCGCCACCACGGCGACGATCGCCGGCCCGTCGAGGTCGGCGATGCCGCTGATCAGCTGCTCGACCGCAGCCTGCGGCGAAGAGGCGCCGGGCCGCTCGAGCGCCAGCGCGACCGTCAGCGCCGCGGCGAGCAGCAGGCTCGTCCCGCCGCAGGCCCACTGGAGTCGGCGGCGCCCCCGACCACCCCACGGGGTCACCGTGGCCCGAGGCTCGCGGCCCCTCCCAGACGTGCCGAGGTCCGTCGGCTCGGCGTAGTCGACCACACCGGGACTGGTCGGTGGCTCCGGCTCGCTCATGCCCCGACCTTACGAACCCGCGCCGAATGACGCCGCCGACGGCCGGGCGTCGACGCTCAGTCGGAGCGGCGCACGCCGACCAGCACCAGCGCCAACCCGATCCCGGCCACCAGCGGACCGATGATCGCCCAGAGCTCGACGTCGGTCATCGAGCCCTCGATGTAGCCGAGACCCTGGAAGGTCCACAGCGCGCCGACGGCGAAGATCAGGGAGCCGAGAGCGATCGCCACGACCCGGCGCAGACGAGCGGGCACGCGTCAGGACAGCTCGCGCTTGAGGATCTTGCCGGTGGCGGTCATCGGGAGCTCGGTGACGAACTGGACCTGGCGGGGGTACTTGTAGGAGGCCATCTGCTCCTTGCCCCACGCGATCAGCTCGTCCTCGGTCACGGTGGCGCCCTTGTCGAGGATGACCACGGCCTTGATCTCCTCGCCGTGGCTCTCGTGCGGCACACCGATGACGGCGGCCAGCGAGACCTCGGGGTGGGTCAGCAGCACTTCCTCGATCTCGCGCGGGTAGACGTTGTAGCCGCCGCGGATGATCATGTCCTTGGACCGGTCGACGATGTAGTACCAGCCCTCGTCGTCCTTGCGGCCGAGGTCACCGGAGCGGAACCAGCCGTCCTTGATGGACTCGGCGGTCGCGTCGGGGCGACCGTAGTAGCCCTTCATGATGTTGTGGCCCTTGATGGCGATCTCGCCGATCTCGTCGTCGGGACCGATCTCGTCCCAGCTGTCGGGCTGGAGCAGCTTCATCTCGACGCCGGGGATCGGGGTGCCGATCGAGCCGACGCGGATGTCCTCGCCGAGCTTGCTGAAGCTCGCCACCGGCGAGGTCTCCGACAGGCCGTAACCCTCGAGGATCGTGACGCCGAAGCGCTTCTCGAACTCCTTGTGCACCTCGACCGGCAGCGCGGAGCCGCCGGCGACGGAGACGCGCAGGTTGGCGGCGAGCGCCTTGACGTCGACACCGGAGTCGTCGAGCGCGCCGAGCAGGCCCCAGTACATCGTCGGGACGCCGGCGAAGAAGGTCACACCCTCCTTGGCCATCGTCTTCAGCGCCGCGTCGGCCTCGAAGCGGGGAAGCATGACGACGGTGCCGCCGAAGGCGAAGCCGCCGTTCTGGATGACGGTCTGGCCGAAGGAGTGGAAGAGCGGCAGCACGCAGAGGTAGGTGTCGGGCGTCTCGACGCTGCCGGCGCCGAAGAGGTCCTTGCCGGCCCACGCGTTGTCGCGCATGTTGCGGTGGCGCAGCTCGGCGCCCTTGGGCTGACCGGTGGTGCCGGAGGTGTAGAGGATGACGGCGGTGTCGTCCTCGTCGGTGGCGACGGACTCGAAGGTCGGCGCCTGCCCGCCCATCGCGGCAGCCATCGTCTCGGTGCCCTCGATCGGGGACTCTGCACTCGGGTCGGCGGTGATCATGAAGAAGTGCTCACATGCTTCGGCCTCGCTGTAGCCGGCGTGGCCCTCGGCGCCGATCGCGAGCTCGGGGGTGCCCTGGAAGCAGAAGTAGGCCTTCGCGTCGGAGTCACCGAGGTGGTAAGCCACCTCGCGACCCTTGAGGAGCACGTTGAGCGGCACGACGGTGCCGCCGGCCTTGAGGATGCCGAAGTAGACAATCGTGAAGTACGGCAGGTTGGGGCAGCTCAGCGCGACCTTGTCGCCGGGGACGATGCCGCGCTCGACGAGCAGGTTCGCGACCTGATTGGCGGCACCGTTGACCTGCGCATAGCTCAGGCGGGTGTCGCCGAACACGATCGCGTCGCGCTCCGGGTGCTCCGCGGTGCTGTCCTCGAGGAGGCTGGCCAGGTTGTAGGTGGTCACGGTCACAACCTAATCGGACGGCGGTGACCGGCGCCACGACCCCGCGCACAGTTGTATGTCGGTCCCGTTGTGCACCGCGGTCGTAGGCCTCAGCGGCCGAGGATCTCCGCGGCCCGCTTGAGGTCGGAGCGCACCGTCAGCGGCGCCAGCCGATTGGCGACCAGCCCGGCCGGCTTGAAGAGTCCCGAGGCGCGCACCTCCATGGTGGCGCTGACGTCGCAGCGTTCGGCCCCACCGGCCCCACCGGCCGTACCGACGACCGGGGCGAAGGTCAGGGTCAGCACCGCACGGAACCTCCCCCACGTGCCCCGCTCGGACCAGCGATAGGGACGGTCGGCATCGGTGAGCTCCATGCGCGGCTTCACACCGGCGCTGGTGAGGTCGGTCCAGGACTGCCCGACCACGCCGTCCTCACCCATGACGTCGGCGACGCCCTTGAGGCTCGACTGCCAGGCGGAGCGGTTGTCCGGTGCGACGAGGTAGTCGTAGGCGACCTCGCACGAGACCGGGAAGCGGATCGAGCGGCGGCTCACCAGGTCTCCCCCGTCAACAGCTCGAAGGCCTGGAGGTAGCGCGCCCGGGTCAGGTCGACGACCTCCTGGGGCAGGGGCGGCGGGGCCTCCCCAGAGGACCGGTCCCACCCGGAGGCCGCGGAGAGCGCCCAGTCGCGCACGACCTGCTTGTCGTAGGAGGACTGCGCACGGCCGGGCTCCCAGGCATCGGCGGGCCAGAACCGCGACGAGTCCGGGGTGAGCACCTCGTCGCCGAGCACCGTCATACCCACGCCGTCGCCGGCGATCCGTCGTCCGAACTCGAACTTGGTGTCGGCCAGGATGATCCCGCGTTCGCGGGCCAGCTCCTCCGCGCGGGAGTAGACGGCCAGCGTCAGCTCGCGCAGCTCGGCTGCCCGCTCGCGACCGATCTCAGCCTCGACGGCGGCGTAGGAGACGTTCTCGTCGTGGTCGCCGAGGGCGGCCTTGGTCGCCGGGGTGAAGATCGGCTCCGGGAGTCGACTCCCGTCGACGAGCCCGTCGTCCAGCGCGATCCCGCAGACCTCGCCGGTCGCGCGGTAGTCGAGCAGCCCGGATCCGGTGAGGTAACCCCGGGCCACGCACTCGACGGGGTACATGTCGAGGCGCTCGCAGATCACCGCGCGACCGCGCACGGTCTCGGGCACGTCGGTCGAGAGGATGTGGCTCGGCACCAGGTCACGCAGCTGCTCGAACCACCACAGCGACATCCGCGTCAGGATCTCGCCCTTGTCGGGGATGGTCGTGTCGAGCACGAAGTCGAAGATCGAGACCCGGTCGCTGGCCACCATCAGCAGCTGACCCGCGTGGGGCCCCTCGGTGACGTCGTACAGGTCGCGGACCTTGCCCGAGTGAAGGTGCACGGCACCCTCGATGGGCAGGGCGGCTGGGATGTTGTGCACCGCTGAAGTCTAGGCACCTCCGGGGTGGACGCGCGCCCACCCCGAAAGGAACCTCTCAGCAGCCGCAGGAGTAGTAGGTGACATCCCAGTGGTTGCCTTCGTCGGCGTAGATGTTGCCCGAGGCTGCGCGGTACTGCGCAGCACCGTCGCCCCGCAACCCGATGTAGGAGTAGGTGTTGTGGACCCAGTTCGTCAGGCAGGTGGTGCGGGAGAAGTCGAGCTTGTAGCCGTTGTAGTGGCTGTAGGTGCCGCCGGCGTGGCCGACCTCGGTGCCGCCGGTGATCGTGAGGCCACAACCACTGGCGCTCTTGAGCGTCTTGGCACCGTCGATGGTGGCCTGACGGATGCCTTCGTAGGAGGTGCAGGTGGAGTTGCTGCGCGTCGTGCAGTTCCCCGAGGAGCTGGCGTAGATCCCGACCGCCTGCAATTGCGACTGGGCGCTGGACTGGCTGACCGCCGACGCGGCACCGGCAGAGGCGACGACAGCGCCTACCGAGATCGCGCAGGCGGTGGCGATCTTGGCGATGCGGCGCTTGGGTGTGGTGGCGGTGGCTGTGTGGTTGGTCATGACGCCACGATGCGACCGAGGCCACGACGGGCGCATCAGGGAAGACCCTCGCATCGGGAGCGAGTTGGCGCAGTGGCACAGTGACGCCATGCCGGAGTCCGCCGAAGAGGTCTACGCCCGGGTCGTCGCTGCAGTTGGCGCCGACGGTCACCTTCCTATGCCGCCCTCGGGCGACTGGGACATCTTCCCGTGGGAGGTCGTCGACGGGCAGATCGTGCCGCAAGCGCTGCAACCTCCCTCGGACGAGCCGGCTCGTTGGGGAGAGAGCGAGGACAAACCCTGCGGTGCGTGCACCGACGGCTTCGCCAGCGAGCAGGTCGTCTGGGAGGACGACGTCTGGGTGCTCACCCACCCGGGAGCCCCCTCGGGCCTGCCGATCGTCGTCACGCTGCACCCTCGCGAGCACCTCGATCTCGGCACCCTGGACGACGAGCAGGCCTCGCAGCTCGGCCGGATCACCAACCGCTTGGTGCGGATCATGGAGAACCTGCCCGAGATCGGCCGCGTGCACGTCAACCGGTGGGGCGACGGCGGATCCCACCTTCACCAGATGTTCTTCGCCCGCACGGCGCGGCTGACCAACGTGCTCGGGTCACCGGCGATGGAGTGGGACGACATCCTGCCCCCCGTCGCCGAGGACGTCTGGCGCGCCGACCTCGCCACGATCGCCCAGAAGCTCGCCAACTGGGGCGGAGAAGCCCGCGCCTGACGAGCACCCGGTTCCGTGGCCAGGGCCTAGGGTCGAGGCCATGAGCCAACCGGGGAAGGATGAGCCGACCTCACCGGGTTTCCCACCCGTGGATGCCCCCTCAACGCTGGTCGAGCCCGACGTACGACGCTCGGAGTCGTTCGCGCTCTGGGTCGAGCCTGAGATCGAGGTCCTGCTGCGCGTCGCGCGAAGCCTCACCGGTTCGTGGGCCGATGCCGAGGACGTGGTGCAGGAGACGTTGATCCGCGCCTACCGCGCGATCGACGGCTTCGACGGCCGGCACCCCCGCGCCTGGCTGCTGACGATCCTGCGCCGCACCCACCTCAACAGCCTGCGCCGCACGCGCCCCGACCTGATCGAGGACCAGTCGCTCGAACGACGCCGGCCGGCCTTCGGCCAGTCGGCCGCGGCGGCCTCGCCCGAGACGCTGGTCGGCGACCAGGTGCTCGACGACGACATCGAGCGGGCGTTTGCTGACCTCGACGAGCGCTTCCGCACCGCGGTGCTCCTCGTCGACGTCAACCAGCTGACCTACGCCGAAGCCGCCGAGGTGCTCGACATCCCGCTCGGCACCCTGATGTCGCGTCTGAGCCGGGGACGAGCCCGGTTGCGCAAGCAGCTGCGCCACCGGCAGCCACGCTCTCAGCAGGTCCCCGTCGATCCTGACCCAGAGCAGACCACCGACCACCGCACCGACCAGCGCACTGACCTAGATCCCGGGGAGTCCTCATGATGGGTATGACCACCTGCTGGTGGGCCGCGCGCCGCCTCGACCGCTACATCGACGCCGACCCCTCGGCCATGCTCGACGCCGCCGAGGCGCAGCGCCTCGAACGTCACGCCGCCACCTGCCGACGCTGCGCGGCCGACCTCGCCGAGCGTCAACGCGTGCAGGAGTCGCTGCGCGGTTTCGGCGCCCGCCGCCTCACCGAACCGGCATCGCTCGAGCGGCTCGACGCGATCGCCGCGGAGCTGCGTTCGTCGGGTTCGGAGGCGTCATGAGCACCGCGAGCATCCCGATCAGCGCCGAGCGCTGGGCCTCCGACTCCCTCACCGCCCCCGACGGCCGGCCCTGGGACCTCCTCATCGTCGGCGGCGGCACCGCCGGACTCGTAGCCGCCCACACTGCGGCCGGTTTCGGCGCGACGACCCTGCTGGTCGAGCGTGAGCGCACCGGCGGCGACTGCCTCTGGACCGGCTGCGTACCGAGCAAGTCGCTGCTGGCCGCCGGGCACGCGGTCGGCGACGCCCGGGCCGCCTCGGCAATCGGGGTGCACATCGGCGACGTCTCGATCGACTTCACGGCAGTGATGGAGCACGTGCGCTCGACGATCTCGCACATCGAACCCGTCGACTCCCCCGCAGCGATCCGCGCCGCCGGGGCCAAGGTCGCCCAGGGCAACGTGGTCTTCACCGGGCCGCAGTCCGCCGAGGTCGACGGTGTGGCGGTCTCGTTCACGCAGGCGCTGCTCGCCACCGGGTCCTCCCCGATCGTGCCCGGCCTGCCCGGGCTCGATCAGGTCGAAGCCCTGACCTCGGACAACGTGTGGTCGCTCACCGAGCTGCCCGCGCGGCTGCTGGTGCTCGGCGGAGGTCCGATCGGGTGCGAGCTCGGTCAGGGCTTCGCCCGTCTCGGCTCGGCGGTGACGATCGTCGAGGCTGCCGAGCGGCTCATCTCCGGTGAGACTCCCCCGGCCTCGGCGGCGATCGCCCGCGCCTTCGCGGACGACGGGATCGACGTACGTCTCGGGGTGAAGATGACCTCGATCGATTCCGAACGTCGCGTGGCGCTGCTGGAGGACGGCTCCGAGATCGCCTTCGACGAGATCCTGGTCTCGGTCGGCCGCCGCCCGCGCACCTCGTCGATGGGACTGGAGGCCGCCGGCGTCGAGCTCACCGACTCGGGCCACATCCGCGTCGATGCCCGGCTGCGCACCAGCAACCCGCGCATCTGGGCCGCCGGAGACCTGACCGGTCACGCCCCCTTCACCCACGTCGCGGGCAACCACGGCAGCCTTGCCGCGAGCAACGCGGTGCTGGGGCTGCGTCGTACGGTCTCCCCCGACCTGGTGCCGCGCGTCACCTACACCTCGCCGGAGGTCGCCTCGTTCGGGATCGCCGCCGGCTCACGGCCCGGCCTCAAGGAGCACACCGTGCCGCACACCGAGGTCGACCGGGCCGTTGCCGAGGGACGCACCGACGGCTACTCCCAGATCGTCCTCGATGAGCACGGCAAGGTCGTCGGCGCCTCGATCGTCGGTCCGCGTGCCGGCGAGTCCCTGGCCGAGGCGCTGCTGGCCGGCCAGCAGGGGCTGCGAGCCCGGGCCATGGCCGGCGCGATCCACGCCTACCCGACCTGGTCGGACGGCATCTGGAAGAGCACGGTGGCCCAGGGTCGCGCCGACCTGGCCGCCACGCCGACCAAGCAGGTCACCACGGCGTTGGCGAAGGTGCGGCGGGCGTGGCTCGCGCGGGGGAGATTCTCCGCCTAGGCGGAGAATCTCCCGCTTCTGTCACGAAGTTCCGTGACAGAAGCGGGAGTTTTGTCGGGTGAGCGCGCCGCCGTCAGGCCTGCGGCGCCTCCGGCAGGTCATCGAGGCCGTGGGGCTGGGTGCGCGGGTCGCGGCTGCCCTGGCGGCGCGAGCGCAGCAGACCGATCGCGGTGAGCAGGACCAGTCCGCCGATCGCGAGCAGGAACGGCGGCGAGCCGGGCTCGGCGCCGTAGGCACCGACGGCAACGTAGATCGCGGTGCCGGGGATGATGCCCAGCGCAGTGGCCAGGGCGTACGGCGCCAGCGCGATCGACGTCAGCCCGAAGGCGTAGTTGGCGGTGGTGAAAGGGATCAGCGGCACCAGCCGCATCAGCAGCACCGCACCGAAGCCGTGGGCGCTGACGCGTGCGTCGAGGTCGCGCACGCGGGCGTTGCTGATGCCCTGCACCGCGTCGCGCCCGAGCTTCCTGCTGACCAGGAAGGCCAGCACCGCGGCGATGGTCGCCGCCAGCAGCACCGAGGCGAGCGCGACCGCGAAGCCGAGCAACGCGCCGCCCACGATCGTCAGGAGACCGCTCGGCCCGACCGGGAGCAGCGAGGCCACGACGTACAGCACGATGAACGCCGGGATCGCCACCGGCCCGAACCCGTCGAGCAGCGATTGGAGCTCATCGCGGGTCGGCAGCCCCACCGAGAGCTGCACCACCACCGCGGTCACGATGAGAGCCACCAGGACGGCGGCCTTGACGTACGTCGAGCGGGTCACGCTTGCTCCTCTGGTTGTCGGCCCGAAGGCTCGTGGAAGACCGTGCACCGGCCTGGATCGATCCCGATCGTCAGCCGGTCGCCGACTGCGGCGCGGTTGCCGAGCGGCACCCGGATGCGCAGCGGCTGCCCGTCGGGCAGGGCGGTGTCGAGGAGGACGTCGGAGCCGGCGAACCGAGTGGCCGAGACGACGGCCTGCACCTCGCAGCGCGAGGCACCGAGGGCGAGCGCCTCCGGCCGCACCACGAGTACGGCGGTCCCCTCACGCGCCGTCGTGGGCACCCGCAGCGACCCGTCCGCGGTGGTGAAGCACCCATCGGTGACCACCCCGCGCAGCTCGTTGGTGACGCCGAAGAAGCGGGCTGCCGCCAACGACGGCGGGGCGGTGTAGAACGTCTCGGGCGGGCCGGAGCCGGCGAGACGACCGCCCAGCATCAGGGCGACCCGGTCAGCCAGCTCGACGGCCTCGTCCTGGTCGTGCGTCACGAACAGGGTGGTCAGCTCGGTCTCGTCGTGCAGCTCGCGCACCAGGCTCCGCATGTCGCCGCGCAGGTCGGCGTCGAGCTGGGAGAAGGGCTCGTCGAGCAGCAGCACGCGGGGCCGCAGCACGAGCGCCCGCGCGAGCGAGACCCGCTGCTCCTGACCGCCCGACAGCTCGCCGACGCGACGGGAACCGAGGCCCCCGAGGCGTACTCGCTCGAGCATCTCGCTGACCCGGGTGACGATCTCCCGCCGCGTCGGACGGCTCCCGTCGGGGAGCCGGGTGCGGCCGGTGCGCAGCCCGTAGGCGACGTTCTGCTCGACGCTCAGGTGAGGGAAGAGCAGCGGCTTCTGGAAGACCAGCGAGACCGGACGCCGCTCGGCCGGCAGGGCCAGCAGCGAGGCACCGTCGAGGAGCACGTCGCCCGAGGTCGGGGCCAGGAGGCCGGCGACCATCGAGAGGGTCGTCGACTTGCCGCAGCCCGAGGGTCCGAGGAGCGCGGTGAAGGAGCCGGGGGCGAGAGTGAGGTCGAGGTCGGCGACGGCCTCGACGTCGCCGAAGCGGGCGCCCAGGCCGGTGATCCTCAGCTCACCCGGAGTCGTGCGCTGCTCAGCCACGGACCAACCCCACCCACGCGGACTCGCGGCCGCGCAACCGGTGCGCCACCGCCAGCACGATCACTACGGGAGGCACCACGACCAGCAGCCCGAGAGCGGCGGCCGCCGTACGGTCCGAGGAGCCGATCGCGGCGAAGAGCAACAGCGGCAGGGTCGTGACCTGGCCGCCTCCGATGAGCAGGGTCAAGATGTATTCACTCCAGGAGATCAGGAAGGTCAGCAGGGCGGTGGTCACGAGTGCAGGGCGCAGCAGCGGGAGGGTCACCGTGACGAACGTCCGCAGCGGCCCGGCCCCCAGGGAGCGCGCTTGCCGCTCGAAGTCCGTGTCGAGGTTGGCGTACGCCGCCCCGAGCAGCGTCGCGGCGTACGGCACGGTCGGCATCAGCTGCACGAGCACCACCCCGAGCACCGTGTCGGCCAGGCCGTAGCGCACGAAGAACACCTGGATCCCGAGGGTGACCGCGAGCCCGGGCACGATGACCGGCGCCAGCAGCAGGAACTGCACCAGGCGCCGTCCGCGGAACCGGTACAGCCCGATCGCGCGCCCGGCCGAGAGCCCGACGCCGCACGCCAGCGCCGACACCGCGACCGCGATCAGCAGCGACGTCAGGGTCGCGCCGACCACCTCGCCGTCGAGCACCAGGTCGAGTCCGCGACGAGTCACCCGGCCCGGCACGAGGTCGGGGTAGCGCCAGGTGCCGGCCACGCTCCACACGAGCAGCGGCACGAGCGGCAGCAGCAGCGCGGTGACGGCGAGACCGACCGCGATCCGGCCCCTCACAGAGCTCGGCATCACAGGGCCCATCACAGGGCCCATCACAGGGCCCTCCGCGAGAGCCGTGAGACCAGGCCGAGGTAGGCCGCGACCAGCACCAGGCTGAGCAGCGCCAGGATCGTGGCGACCGCCATCGCCTGCGGGCGCACGAGCAGGTCGGTGTCCTGGAAGCGCTGGAGGGCGACGACCGGCAGGGTCGCGGGGAAGCTCTGCCCCAGCAACCGCGGGACCTCGTAGGAGGCGGCGGCGAAGGAGGCCACGAGCACCGAGGCGGCTGCGACCGGGGGCGCGATCAACGGCAGGGTCACGCTCGTGAAGCGGTGCCACCGACCGGCGCCGAGGCTGCGGGCGGCGTCCTCGAGGGCGCGCACCGACGGCGTCAGCGCGGCCAGCGCGACGACAGCGATGAAGGGCGCTTCCTTCCAGGTGTACTCGGCGATGATCCCCCACCCGAAGGCGTCGTTCGTCAGCACCGGGAAGTCCTGGGCACCGTCGACGAGGCCGGCCCCGACGCCGAGGCGGGAGAGGAATCCTGACGGGGAGAGGAGCAGCCCGATGCACAGCGCACCGACCAGGTGGGGCACGGCCAGGCTGCTCTGGAGCAGGGTCGTCAGCGGTCCGCGCGCGTGGCGGCGTACGAGCAGGGCGAGCCCGACTCCCAGGACCGTCGCGGCCGCGGTGGAGAGCACGACCACGCGCAGCGTCACCCCCAGGGAGGCCCGGAACGCCGGGTCGGCGAAGGTGGCGCGGTAGGCGTCCAGCGACCAGTCGGTCTCCCCCAGGAACGGTTGGCGGCCGAGGCTCTGCAGCACCGCCTGACCGACCCCGCCGACGAAGAAGACCCCGACGACGAGGAGGGCCGGGCTGAGCAGAGCGGCGACGCGCAGCCGCTCGGAGGTGACGTGCACGGCAGCTACTTCTGCTGGACCGCGGCGACCCATCCGTCCTCGATCGCGGACAGGTAGGCGCTGGCGAGCTCGGGCTGGGCGTCGGCGAGCAGGTCCTCGAGCGGCAGGACCGAGGGGCTGGTCTCGACCGCCGCGAACGCCTCCCGCACGTCGGCGGGGAGGGCGTCCAGGTCGATTGCCGGGTAGACGCCGTTGGCCTCGAAGAGCGCGAGCTGGACCTCAGGGTCCTGGAGCACGTTGGCGAGCACCAGCGCGCCGGCCTGGTGGGCGGCGTTGGCGGGGATCGTCACGAAGCTGACGTTGCTGATGTTGCCGATGTCGAGGACTGCCTCGCGGGTGGTGTCGGGGTAGAGCCCGTCGGTCACCTTGGTGCCGACGGCGCCGGGCCCGTAGGTGAAGAAGGCGCTGATCTCGCCGTCGGAGTAGAGCTTCTCGACGTCGTCCTGGCTCTGGGGGTACGTCGACCCACCGCGCCAGAGGCTGGGCTCGATGGCGTTGAGCCGCTCGAAGGTCTCGGTCGTGGCGTCGGTGAACGTCGCCGACGCGGGGTCGGCGTCACCCTGGAGGAGCGAGTCGGGGCCGCCGATCGTGTCGTAGAGGACGGTGCGCACGGCCATCGAGCCGAAGAAGTCCGGCGGGGCGGGGTAGGTGAAGCGGCCCGGGTCGCTCTCGGCCCAGGCGAAGAGTGCGTCGACCGAGGCGACGTCGTCCTCGTCGAGGACCGCGGAGTCGTAGACCAGCGCCGAGTTGGCCTGCTGCCAAGCCGCCTCGCACCCGTTGACGGGGACACCGAAGTCGGTCGCGACCTCGGGGGCGTCGAGGTCGACGTACTGGGCGTTGGGGAGGTCCTCCGACCAGCCGCAGCGCCACAGGTCCGCCTGGACCCCGGTGGCGAAGTTCTCGCCGTTGATCCAGATCGCGTCGACGGCGCCACCGCTGGTGCGCCCGGCCTGCTGCTCCCCGAGGACCTTGTTGACGGCCTCGGCGGTGTCGTCGATGCGGACCTGGTTGAGCGTGACGCCGAGGTCGGCGAGGCGCGGAGCCACGACCCCGTCGATGAAGGTGTTGAGCACGTCGTCGCCGCCGTACATGTACCAGTTGACGCTCTGGCCGTCGGCCTCGGCGAGCACCGCGTCCCAGTCGGCGGCGTCGACAGCCGACGGTGCGTCGGTCGACGACGAGTCGTCAGCGCCGCAGGCGGCGAGGGCCAGTGCGGCGACCACCCCGGTGACGGCGGTGGTCAGCCTGCGGCTCGCACGGCGGTTCTGGCGGCTCATCGGTGCTCCTTGTTGGTGCGGATCGGGGGGTGCGAGGGGTGCTGCGACGGGGGTTGTTCGGAGCCGCGCAGCAGGTGGATGCCCAACATGATCCGCTGCACGGCGGTGACAGCCACGGCGGCGGCGAACAGCCAGGCGATCACCTCCAGGTGCTGGGGCAGCAAACAGATGAGGGCGTAGACGATCACGGTCTCGGTGCCCTCGGCGAGGCCACCGACGAAGAGCAGGGACCGGCCGTCGGCGTGGTCGGCCCGCGCGGCCTCGCCGCGGCGCTCGAGCACCGAGGACAGCGCCAGGAACGCGGTCCCGGACAGGTAGTAGGTGCCGAGCAGCACCAGGCAGGCCAGCCGGGCGTCGGGCACGGCGATCGCGGCGCCGATCACGAAGCCGCCGTAGATGCTGAAGTCGGCGACGATGTCGAGGAAACCGCCGAGGTCGGTGGAGCCCGTCAGCCGGGCCACCGGGCCGTCGAGGCCGTCGAGGACCCGGTTGAGCAGCCAGCCCACGAGGGCCAGGTGCCAGTGGCCGGTCGCGGCGAAGGCGACGGCTCCTACCCCGACGACCCAGCCGGCGACCGTCAGGGTGGTGGCACTGATGCCGAGGCGCGCGATGCCTGCGGCCAGCGTGTCGAGCGTCGGCCCGAGTGCGCGGCGTACGGGCGCATCGAGCACGGCGGGTCCTCACGGGTCGGTTTCGGGGGCGTTCAGGCAGGGAACACGGTGACCCGCCACCATCCTTCCCGGGCCCGCCAGCCTAGGGGTTCGGGCGGCTGCGAGACCCGCGGCTCCACGGTGCGGGCTCGCCCCGCAACCACCACTGCATGCTGCGCGTGATCCAGGGCAGCGCGACATAGGTCATCACCGGGGTCATCACCAGGACCGTCGCCAGGACGCGGAGCGGCAGCACGATGTCACCCAACAGCTGGGTGGCCAGCCAGTTGGCGGCCACGCTGAGCGGGAAGAAGACGATGAAGATCGTGCACGCCTGCTTCCAGCGAGGCGGCGGAGGTGGCGGCCGGGTGCCGGCCTGCTGTCCCGCGGACTCGACGACCAGCGTCGACTCCGGCACGTCGAACCAGCCCTCGATGCCGGTGCGCTTCTCCACACGGGCCTCGACGACGCCGAGCCCCGACGCCGACGCGCGCCACCAGGCGCGCTGCGACGACTGCTCCCACTGCAGGAGCGCGTCGTGGTCGGCGAAGCGGTAGAGCATGTGCCACTCGGTCGAGTCGGCCTCGGGACGTACCCAGCCTGCCCCCAGGAAGCCGGGAAAGCGCTCGGCGAGGTGGATGCCGGCGTTGAGCCAGCTGACCATCTCGGCCTCGTGGCCGACCTCTAGCTGGCGGGTGATCGCGACGGTGACGGGCTCGGCCATGGCCCCAGTGTCACGGCTGAGGGGCCCAACCACCCAGCTCTCGGCGCCGTTCTCAGCCTGCTGTGGCCGGGTTCACAGGGGCGGGCCGACCTCGGCGGTTAGAGAATGGCGCCCGGCGCGTACGCCGCCGCCTCCGGGTGGCGCTCCGCGAGCGCGGCCACGGCCCGACATACGGCCTGGGTCTGGGCGACCGCCGCACCGGTGAAGGCGATCGGAGCAGCCACCAGCTCGGCGAGCTGGGCCTGGGTGAGGCCGAGGCGCTCGTCGGCGGCGAGCTTGGCGAAGACGTCGTTGGTGGCCTGGCCCTGACGCATCGCCAGGGCGGTGCCCACCGCGGCCTCCTTGATGGCTTCGTGGGCGCTTTCGCGCCCGACGCCGTTGCGCACCGCGCTCATCAGGACCTTGGTGGTGGCCAGGTAGGGCAGGTAGCGGTCGAGCTCGCGCTGGATGACGGCCGGGAAGGCACCGAACTCGTCGAGCACCGTCAGGAACGTCTGGAACAGGCCGTCGGCGGCGAAGAACGCGTCGGGCAGGGCGACCCGGCGTACGACGGAGCAGGAGACGTCGCCCTCGTTCCACTGGTCGCCGGCGAGCTCACCGATCATGGAGAGGTAGCCGCGGGTGACGACGGCCAGACCGTTGACTCGCTCGCACGAGCGGGTGTTCATCTTGTGAGGCATGGCCGAGGAGCCGACCTGGCCCTCCTTGAAGCCTTCGGTGACGATCTCGTTGCCGGCCATGAGCCGGATCGTCGTGGCGAGGTTGGAGGGTGCGGCGACGAGCTGGACGACGGCTGACAGCACGTCGAAGTCGAGGCTGCGGGGGTAGACCTGGCCGACGCTGGTGAGCACCCGGTCGAAGCCGAGGTGCTCGGCGACGCGCTGCTCGAGCTCGGCGAGCTTGTCGGCGTCGCCGTCGAGGAGGTCGAGCATGTCCTGGGCGGTGCCCATCGGGCCCTTGATGCCGCGCAGCGGGTAGCGGGCGAGCAGCTGCTCGATCCGCTCGACACCGATCATCAGCTCGTCGGCGGCGCTGGCGAAGCGCTTGCCGAGGGTGGTCGCCTGGGCGGCGACGTTGTGGGAGCGACCGGCCATCACGGTGGTCTCGTGCTCGGCGGCGAGGCGCGCCAGCCGGGTGAGTGCGGCGATCGCGCGGTCACGGAGCAGCTCGAGGGACTGCTTGAGCTGAAGCTGCTCGACGTTCTCGGTGAGGTCGCGGCTCGTCATGCCCTTGTGGATGTGCTCGTGCCCGGCGAGGTCGGAGAACTCCTCGATGCGCGCCTTCACGTCGTGGCGGGTGATCCGCTCACGCGCAGCGATGGAGGCCAGGTCGACTCCCTTCTCCCCGAGGTCGACGATGCTCTGGTAAGCCTCGACGACCCCGTCGGGAACGTCGATGCCGAGGTCACGCTGTGCCTTGAGCACCGCGATCCAGAGCTGCCGCTCGAGCACGATCTTGTGCTCGGGAGACCAGATCTCGGCGAGGTCGGCTCCGGCGTAGCGGGTGGCCAGGACGTTGGGGACGGTCACGGGGTGATTATCCCGGCTGCGATAGTCCCTGACGAAATGGCCCCGTTTCGGGCCGTCGGAGGGGCCATTTCGTCAGGGACTATCGGGGACTGACTCGGACCAACGCGGACCATCGGGGGTGCGCGGCCGCCAGTCGTCCCACGGCGCCCACCAGCGCTCGTCGCGGTCGAGCAGGTCGCTCAGCTCCGTGGCGGTCTCGAGGACCCGCAGGAGAGTCAGTACGTCGAAGCGGCCCTCGGCGAGGCGCGGGGCGAGCTGGTCGACGTCCTTCCAGTGGCGGGTGCCGTCGGGATCGACCACCAGGTCGAGCTCGAGGTCGTCGGTGTCGATGCCGTCGCGCGTGCGGAGGACGGGCCGCTCGATGTTGAGGTACCAGTGCCGGAACGGGAAGCCCTCCACAGCCGGTCCGAAGAACTTCCACACCGAGTACCAGTCCTCGGGTCGCCGCAGCTGCAGCACCGTCGGCCCACGCCAGGCGCCATGCACCGCCCAGGGATGCGCCGGCTCCAGGTCGTCGAAGGCGAACGGCGAGCCGTCTTCGAGCACCACCGCCAGGACGTCGCCCGAGTCGGACTCGACCCGCACCGGGTGCTCCAACCAACAGCGCCCGTCCCAGACCTCACGCTTGGTGATCACCTGACCAGGCCAGAAAACCGACATGCGGTGATCGTGGCAGGTCGGCCATCATGGGCGCGTGCCTGTGCTCTCCGACCTGACCTGGCCACGCCGCACCGAGCGACTCCTGCTGCGCCCGGCCGTCCTCGCGGATGCCGAGGCCGTCTGGACCTATCGACGGCTCCCGGCGACCTACGAGTGGCTGGGCCTCGCGCCGCCCGATCGGGCAGCGTGGGACGAGGCGTTCGCCGAGCCCGACCGGATGTCGAAGACCGTCATCGTGGAGGCCGGCGGTGAGGTGGTCGGCGACGTGATGGTGGCGATCCACGACGCCTGGGCGCAGCGTGAGGTCGTGACGTCGGCGCGCGCGACCGAGGCGGAGCTCGGCTGGACCCTGCACCCCGACCACACCGGCCGGGGTTACGCCACCGAGGCGGTGCGTGCCTGCATGGAAGTCTGCTTCGCGTCAGTGGCCGACGGCGGCCTCGGGCTGCGCCGGGTCACCGCCGAGTGCTTCGTCGCGAACACGGCGTCGTGGCGCTTGATGGAGCGCCTCGGGCTGCGCCGCGAGAAGCACGGCGTGCGCGACGCGTTGCACCGCGACCACGGTTGGATGGACGGCTACGCCTACGCGCTGCTCGCCGAGGAGTGGAGCGCGATGTCGGAGCGCGACTGAGCTCCCTCGAACGAGATCGCCGCGACCCCGTCGTACGCCGACGCCCGTGCGGCGCCGAGGTCGGTGCCGGTCGCGATCACAGCGAGCACGCGGCCCCCCGCGGTGACCAGCTCACCTGCATCGACGAGCGCCGTCCCGGCGTGGATCACGTGCACGTCGGGCAGCGCCTCGGCGGCGTCGATCCCCGTGATCACGTCGCCGGACGACGAGGACTCCGGGTAACCCGCGCTCGCCATGACGACGGCGACCGCGGCCCCCGGCTTCCACGCCGGGGGCGCTACGTCGGCGAGGGTGCCCGTGGCCGCGCCGAGGAGCAAGGGCGAGAGAGGCGAATCGAGCAGAGCCATCAGCGGCTGGGTCTCCGGGTCGCCGAAGCGGGCGTTGAACTCGATGACGCGGGTGCCGCGCGAGGTCAGCGCCAACCCGGCGTACAGCAGCCCGGCGAAGGGGGTGCCGCGGCGGGCCAGCTCGTCGACGGTCGGCTGCAGGACATCACGCAGCACCTCCGCGACCAGACCGTCCGGCGCCCACGGCAGCGGCGTGTAGGCGCCCATGCCGCCGGTGTTGGGGCCGGCGTCGCCGTCGAAGATGCGCTTGAAGTCCTGGGCCGGCTGCAGCGGGTAGACGGTCGTGCCGTCGGTCAGCGCGAACAGCGAGACCTCCGGCCCGTCGAGGAACTCCTCGATCACCACGCGCTCGCAGGCCTCCGCGTGCGCCAGCGCCACGGCCCGGTCGTCGGTGACCACGACGCCCTTGCCGGCAGCAAGACCGTCCTCCTTGACGACGTACGTCGGCCCGAACTCGTCGAGCGCGGCGGCCGCCTCCTCGGGCGTGGTGCAGGTGTAGGAGCGGGCGGTCGGCACCCCGGCGGCGGCCATCACGTCCTTGGCGAAGGTCTTCGAACCCTCCAGCTGGGCTGCTGCGGCGCTCGGCCCGAAGACCGGGATCCCGCGGGCCGCGACGACGTCGGCGACCCCCGCGACGAGCGGCGCCTCCGGCCCGACGACGACCAGGTCGACCCCGAGCCGCTCGGCCAGGTCGGCCACCGCCTCGCCGTCGAGCTGGTCGACGGGGTGCAGCGTGGCGACGGCCGCGATCCCGGGGTTGCCCGGGCGCTGCGTGCACCTCGGTGACGCCGGGGTCGAGGGACAGCGCACGCGCCAGGGCGTGCTCGCGCCCGCCGGTACCGATCACGAGGGTCTTCACGTCGGCTGATCCTACGGAGCGCCGAGCCCGAGCGGGCGCGGGGTTCTCAGGGAACTCCTGACGTTCTCAGGGAGAACTTTCCCTGAGAACGTCAGGAGTACCCGGATATCCGGGTACTCCTGCCGCCCCAGCACCACCGCACACGCGTCAGAGCAGCTCGTGCCGCACGATCGTCGCGGCGCGCGAAGGACCGACCCCGACGACCGAGATCCGCGAACCCGACATCTTCTCGACGGCCTCGACGTAGGCCCGCGCGTTGGCGGGCAGCTCCTCGAAGGTGCGGCACTCGGAGATGTCCTCCCACCAACCGGGGAAGTTCTCGAAGATCGGCACGGCGTGGTGGAAGTCGCTCTGGTTGACGGGCATCTCGTCGTGGCGCACGCCGCCCACGTCGTAGGCGACACAGACGGGCACCTCGTCGAGGCCGGTCAGGACGTCGAGCTTGGTGAGCACGAAGTCGGTGACGCCGTTGACGCGCGCGGCGTAGCGGGCGATCACGGCGTCGTACCAACCGCAGCGGCGCGGGCGGCCGGTGGTGGTGCCGTACTCCGCGCCCACCTTGCGCAGGTGCTCGCCGGCGTCGTCGTGCAGCTCGGTCGGGAACGGGCCCTCGCCCACGCGGGTCGTGTAGGCCTTGACGATGCCGATGACCTGGTCGAGGCGCATCGGCGGGATGCCCGAGCCGGTGCAGGCACCGCCGGCGGTCGCCGAGGACGACGTCACGAAGGGGTAGGTGCCGTGGTCGACGTCGAGCAGCGTGGCCTGACCGGCCTCGAGCAGCACCGTCTCGCCGGCGTCGAGCGCCTGGTTGAGGAAGAGCCCGGTGTCGCAGACCATCGGGCGCAGCCGCTCGGCGTGGGTGAGCAGCTCGGCGACGATCTCCTCGACCTCGGCCGCGCGCCGGTTGTAGACCTTGGTCAGGACCTGGTTCTTCAGCTCCAACGCACCGGTGACCTTGGCGGTGAGGATCTTCTCGTCGAAGAGGTCCTGGACGCGGATGCCGATCCGGTTCATCTTGTCGGCGTACGTCGGTCCGATGCCGCGCCCGGTCGTGCCCAGGCGGCGCGAGCCGAGGAAACGTTCGGTGACCTTGTCGAGGGTGCGGTTGTAGCTGGGGATGACGTGCGCGCTGGCGCTGACCTTCAGCTTGGAGGTGTCGACGCCACGCGCCTCGAGGCCGTCGATCTCCTCGAACAGCACATCGATGTCGACGACCACGCCGTTGCCGATCACGGGCGTGCAGTTGGGGCTCAGGATTCCGCTGGGCAGCAGGTGCAGGGCGTACTTCTCACTGCTCCCGTCGGGCTGCCCGATGACGACGGTGTGCCCGGCGTTGTTGCCGCCGTTGAACTTCACCACGTGGTCGACACGGCTTCCGAGCAGGTCGGTGGCCTTGCCCTTGCCCTCGTCGCCCCACTGGGCTCCGATGATCGCGATCGCCGGCATAGTCGCTCCCTAAGCAATGTTGCGTCGTTCGAGGTCGGGCCACGAGGACCCCAGACATGCCAGGACCCCGACGCGGGTGCGGCCGGGGTTCTTGCAGAGCCACGCTACCAACAATCCGCTCGGGGGCCGATCCGTCGTACGGCTAGGCTCCGCGCATGTCAGAACCCCTCCTGGTGATCACCAACTCCGACGCCGGGACCGCCGCCGACGAGACCCTCGATCTGGCTCTTGCCGTCCTGCGCGAGGAAGCCTCGGTCGAGGTCCAGTCGACGAGCAACCCGGGCGAGCTCGACGGGGTCCTGCACCGGGCCGGCTCACGACGCATCGTCGTCGCCGGTGGCGACGGCAGCCTGCACGCCGTCGTCGCGGCGCTCTACCGCCGCAACGACCTGCACAGCACGACGTTGGGGCTCCTCCCCCTCGGCACCGGCAACGACTTCGCCCGCGGCACCGGCATCCCCCTCGACGTCGAGGAAGCTGCGCGAGTCATCCTCGACGGCACGCCCGTCCCGATGGACCTGCTCGTCGACGAGGTCGGCGAGGTCGTCGTCAACGGCGTCCATGTCGGAGCCGGCGCGATGGCCAGCCGTCGGTCGACGCGATGGAAGGAGCGGCTGGGGTCGATCGGCTACGGCAAGGTCAACCTCGGCAAGCTCGGCTACCCCATCGGCGCAGCGATCACCGCTTGGAACCCGCCACTCGTCCGCCTGCGGGTCGAGGTCGACGGCCAGGTGGTCTCCGACTTCGACACCCCGATCCTTCAGGTCGCGGTCGGCAACGGCTGCTCCGTCGGCGGCGGCACCCACCTCACCCCCGACGCCGACCCGGCCGACGGTCGCGCCGACGTGATGATCTCGCGCGCCACCGGTCCGGTCTCGCGACTGATCTACGCCGCCCGGCTGGGCCTCGGCACCCACCCCGAGCACGCCGATGTCCAGACGCTGCGCGCGACCCAGGTCACCGTCAGCGGCGAGGAGTTCTGGATCAGCGCCGACGGCGAGATCAGCGGCCCCGAACGGCACCGGTCGTGGCGCCTGCAGCGGGCGGCGTACTCGCTGGTGCTGCCCGCCCAGAACTGACTGGCGGCGCTCGCTACCGTTGGCGCGTGGCCCGAGGACGAGACAACGACGCAACCGCCCCCACCGACTGGGTGAACCGAGCGGCCGATGACGCCATCAGGCACGCCGGCGAGGACGCCGAGCTCATCACGTGCGCCTCCGGGGCGAGCCCCTCCGGGCCCGTGCACCTGGGCAACCTGCGCGAGTTCCTCACGGTGCACTTCGTCGCCGAGGAGATCCGACGGCGCGGCCTGCCGGTGCGCCACCTGCACAGCTGGGACGACTACGACCGCTTCCGCAAGGTGCCGGCCGGGGTCGACCCGTCGTGGGCCGAGCACATCGGGCGCCCGCTGTCCGCGGTGCCGGATCCCGACGGCTGCCACGTCTCGTGGGCCGAGCACTACAAGGAGCCCCTGGTCACCTCGCTGCGCGAGATGGGCGTCGAGATGGAGGAGGTCTCCCAGACCGAGATGTACACCTCCGGTGCCTACCGCTCCCAGGTCCTTCATGCGGTCTCGCAGCGCGCCGACATCGAGGCGGTCCTGGATCGCTTCCGCACGAAGGCGCCGCTCACGGAGGCCGACGACGCGCCCGAGGCTCCCAGCACCGGGACCGCAGCCGGCGCTGCCGACGACCTGGCGCGCTTCCCCTTCAAGCCCTACTGCCGCCAGTGCGGCCGCGACACCGTCACGATCACCTCCTACGACGACGACACCCACGACCTCGGCTACACCTGCACCTCGTGCGACTTCGAGGGCGTCACCAACCTCGCCACCCAGGACGAGGGCAAGCTGGTGTGGAAGATCGACTGGCCGATGCGCTGGGCGTTCGAGAAGGTCGACTTCGAGCCCGGAGGCGACGACCACGCGACGCCCGGGTCGTCGTACACGGTCGGCAAGGAGCTCGTCGCTCCGACGTTCGGGTGGCGGGCGCCGTCGTTCGTGGCCTACAAGTTCGTCGGCGTGGCCGGGATGGCCAAGATGTCTTCGTCGCGCGGCGGGGTGCCGACCGCTGCCGACGCTCTGCGGATCCTCGAGGCGCCGATGGTGCGTTGGCTCTACGTCCGCCGCCAGCCCAAGCAGGTGTTCACGATCGACCTCGGCGCCGAGGTGGTGCGCCTCTACGACGAGTGGGACTCCCTCACCCGCAAGGCCGCTGACCCGGCCAAGCGCGACGTCGCGGTGCTGGCCTGGGAGCGGGCTTCGTCGACCTCGACGGCCGACACGCTGCCGACCCCCGACGTCGTGGTGCCCTTCCGGCTGTTGTCATCGGTGGCCGACGTGACCGCGGGATCGGCCGAGCTGATCTCGCGGACCGTCGGATCGGCCGGCTTCCCGCACTCCTCGGTCGCCGACCTGGAGCCGCGCCTGGCCAAGGCGATGGCGTGGACCGCCGACCTACCGGCCGAGGAGCGTACGACGGTCCGGGCCGCCCCCGACGCTGAGCGCTTGGCCTCGTTGTCGGAGCCCGAGCAGCGCTGGCTGACCCACCTGCTCGACCGCCTGCCCGACGAGCTCGAGCTGGAGCCGACGACCTCGCTGATCTACGGCGTGCCGAAGCTGGCTCGCGGCCTGGCGATCGACGATGCGCCGACCGACGAGGTGAAGGCCGACCAGAAGGAGTTCTTCCGGCTGCTCTACGAGCTGCTGGTCGATGCCGAACGCGGTCCGCGGCTGCCCACGCTGTTCCTTGCGCTCGGTGCGGCCGAGGTGCGCAAGCTTCTTGGCGGCTGACGAGCCGAGCCTCGGTTCAGGTTGAGGGTGTTGCGGGCGTCAGTTGCTTGTAACGCACCGTTGAGAGGTCCACCATGCTGTTCAAACGGCGTGGTGGACCTCCTAACGGTGCGTTACAAGCCTGCACGGCCACCTGATGCAGAGACGGTCGGACTCAGGCGCTCTCGGATCGAGACTGCCGGGCTCGAATGGCCTGCCGCGTTGCGCGCGAGGTGCGCGTGCAGCTCCACCCCGTGACGGTCGACGGTGTCGAGCCACTCACGCATGCAGCGCTGCTTGGCCTGGGCGCGACGGTCACCGAAGAAGTCGGCAAACACCAGGCGGCTGAGACCCAGGCCCTCAGCGCGCAGGAGGCTCTCCCGCTCCTTCTCGTCGGCCACCACTCTCTCGACAGGTCGGGTGGCAACACCACCCTGAGCAACCAAGATGTACTTCCAGACGCCATCGCATTCGAAGAAGTGGTTGCCGACTCGGATGTCGCCCCAGACCGTCGTACGGGGCAGCTGCACGGGAAACTGAAGATCAGGGACTCCGATGCCGAGCTCCAGCACGAAGTCGCGACCGAGCGACTCGATCACGGTCTCGGCGCGGTGATCGGCAAGCGCGACAGCCGTACGCACGTCGGTGACGCCGCTCCAGTTCGCCATCGGCTCGTAGGCCGCCTCGAGTTCAGCACGCTTGACGCCCATCCGCATCGCCGAGTCGGCGGCGACGAGCCCGTGCAGGTGGCCTCGCTCCCGAGCGATGTCGGCGACCGTGCGGGCCAGGTCGAGGCACCTCATGCCGCTGGCGTCGACCACCTGTTCTGACCGGAAGCCCGCGAGGTGGTGCTTGACGCCGGCCTTGGTCCACGCGTTCGTGAACCCGGGGCGAGTCACGTGCACCAGAGGCTCTTGCGGCGCGAGGATCTCGAGGCGCTGGGCGTGCGCGGACGAGTCGTGGCTCAGCACGCAGTCGCGCCGCATCACGAGGACGGCGGCCATCGCACGCAGGAGCGGTTGTCCTCGATACGGGTCGGCGGCACGCCATACGTCTGCGTCGCAGTAGACGCCTCGTCGTACGAGGACCCATTCGCCGGACCGGAGGAGCGACTGGATGTGGTTGGGGCTCAGTCCGAGATCAAGCGCGTGGGTACGCGACAGCAGCCCGCTCTGCTGCGCCATTCTCCCTTGGACTCGTGGATCCATGTCGTGAGAGTCGCCGTCGCGCGCTCACTCCGCAACCGCCCCTGTTGAACCTGTGGACGACGCTGAGTCCCGCTTCGGGTGTGCGCGGTCGGCGGCAGCCGGAAGACGGCTTGTAACGCACCGTTACGACGTCCACCACACCGTTCAAGCGGTGTGGTGGAGGTCGTAGCGGTGCGTTACAAGCAGCGTTCAGCTCAGCCCAGCAGCTCGGCGTACGCCGTCGGGCTGGAGTCGCGCAGGAACTCCGAGCACCGCTCCCACTCGTCGGTCTCGCCGATGGTGCGCGCGGCCTTGGCCAGCAGCGACAGGCAGACCAGGAAACCGCGGTTGCCCTCGTGCTCCCACGGCACGGGGCCGTGGCCCTTCCAGCCGTTGCGGCGCAGCATGTCGAGCGAGCGGTGGTAGCCGACGCGGCTGTAGGCGTAGACGATCACCGGGTCGCTGTCAGCACCTGCGGCCTCGGAGGCCAGCGCCGCCCAGGCGATCGGCGAGGCCGGGAACTTCCGGACCGCGTCGACCGGGCTGGTGCCCGACGCGAGTGCGTCCGAGGCGGGGTCGTGGGGAAGGTGGGTGGCCGGAGGACCGGCCATCAGGTCGCCGAAAGAGCTCATGGCTCCATCATGGACCCCGACGGGCCGCCACCCCAGTCGCGGGGCGGCCGACCCGTCGACCTCAGATCTTGCGACCGGCCGAGCGGAGGTTCTCGCAGGCCTCGACGATGCGCGCCGACATACCGGCCTCGGCCACCTTGCCCCAGGCCCGCGGGTCGTAGACCTTCTTGTTGCCGACCTCGCCGTCGATCTTGAGCACGCCGTCGTAGTTGGCGAGCATGTGGCCCGCGACCCCTCGGGTGAAGGCGTACTGGGTGTCGGTGTCGACGTTCATCTTGATCACGCCGTAGTCGACGGCCGCGCCGATCTCCTCCGGCGAGGAGCCGGAGCCACCGTGGAAGACGAGGTCGAAGGGCTTCGAGCCGGCGGCCAGGCCGAGCTTCTCGACGACGGCGTCCTGGGCGGTCTTGAGGATCTCGGGACGCAGCTTGACGTTGCCGGGCTTGTAGACGCCGTGCACGTTGCCGAACGTCAGCGCCGCCAGGTAGCGGCCGTTCTCGCCGGTGCCGAGCGCCTCGACCGTGGCGAGGGCGTCCTCAGGCGTGGAGTAGAGCTGCTCTCCGCCGCCGCCCTCGACGCCGTCCTCCTCGCCACCGACGACACCGATCTCGACCTCGAGGATGATGTGGGCCGCGCGCGCCTTGGCCAGCAGCTCCTGGGCGATCTGGAGGTTCTCCTCGAGCGGCACGGCCGAGCCGTCCCACATGTGCGACTGGAAGAGAGGCGCCTCGCCGCGGGCAACACGCTCGGCGGAGATCTCCAGCAGCGGACGCACGAAGTCGTCGAGCTTGTCCTTGGGGCAGTGGTCGGTGTGCAGCGCGATCTGCACGTCGTAGTGCTTGGCGACCTCGGCGGCGTAGGCGGCGAAGGCCAACGAGCCGGTCACCATGTTCTTGACCGAGGGACCGGAGAGATAGTCCGCGCCTCCGGTCGAGACCTGGATGATGCCGTCGGAGCCGGCGTCGGCGAAGCCCTTGAGGGCAGCGTTCAGCGTCTGCGACGAGGACACGTTGATGGCAGGAAAGGCGAACGCGCCGGCCTTGGCGGCGTCCAGCATCTCGGCATACTTCTCGGGGGTGGCGATGGGCATCAGGCTGGCTCCTCGAAAGCGGCGTCGGTCTAGGCGCCTCACCCTAGTGCCGCCGACGACAAGGGGCCATGGCGCTGCGTAGCCTCGGACCATGGACCGCCACCGCACCCTGACCACCAGCACTCGGTCCGCCCGGGTCGCCGGCGCCCCCGACGAGGTCTGGGACGTCGTCGCCTCAGGTGCCGCCGGCTCCCAGTGGTACGTCGACGCAGCACCCTTCGTCTTCCGTGGCGCGCTCGACCGCCTGGTCGGCGGGGCCGGGCGCCGTCACCGGCCGCCGGGTCGCCCCCGGCTCGCCACCGGCGATCAGGTCGGGTTCTGGCGCGTCGCGCAGGCCGACCACCAGGCCCGACGACTGCTCCTCGAGGCGCAGGTGCGTGCCCCCGGCCGGGTCACGCTGGAGGCGGTCGTGACGCCCGATGGACCCCTCGGGGGCCCGATCGCTGACGCCGGCTCAGCCATCGGCCTCACCATCACCCTCGAGCCGAAGGGCGTGCTCGGCGCGGCCTACCTCGTCGCCGACCTCCCCGCCCGCGCCGTGGTGGCCGAGCTGACGATGCTGCACCTGCTCACCGTCCTGCGCCGCCAGGACAACCGATGGCCGGTCGACTCCGTAGAAGAGGCATGACCACTCCCACACCACCCAGCGAGCTGGCTCGTCAGCTCGACCAGTCCTTCGGCGGAGGCCCCGCCGTGGCATCCCCCGTCGACCACCTCACCGCCGGACGACGTTCGCTGCGGCGCCGCCGTGGTGCCGTCGCCCTGGCTGCCACCGCGGCCGTCGCGGCCCTCGGCACCGTCACGCTCGTCGGCCTCGACGGCGTCGGACCCGGCACCACCAGCGGCATCCCCGCCGCGGCGCAGGGGGCCGACCCGTCCCCCACCCCCTCCGAGCCACCCCACGTCCCGGCCGACCCCGCCCCAGCCGGCCACACGGTGCACGACGTGTGGCTCGACGACGGCGTCCTCTCCATCGGCTCGGCGGTCGAGGTGCTCCAACGCATCGACGACCCGCTCCACCTCGACGAGCCGTCGTACGCCCTCGACGTGATCATCAAGAGCAAGCAGCTCCACCTGCTTCTCGTCGGCGACGAGGTGGTCGAGGAACCCGCCAAGGCCGCCATCGACGGCGCGCCGACTCCTCCCGGCTTCGAGCAGTGGCTGGCCGGCACCACGACGTCACCGGGAGGCCGGCTCCAGCTCGCCCTGGTGGAGTTCGGCGACGAGGGAAGTCTCGAACCCGTGGCCCCAACGCGCAGCGTGGTCGAGCAGACCACCGAGGTCGACCTGCCTCGTCGCTCGGCCGGCCCCGACGACCTGGTCGCCGCCGCTGCCGTCGACTTCGCCGGCGAGCGCTGGTTCGTCCTCGGCCACCAGGCGCCGGGCGAGTCAGCCGACTACCTGGTTCTGCCCCGTGACGAGACCGTGCGCGACCTCACCGAGTTCGTCAGCCTCGTCGAGGACCGCTACACCTCAGGTGCCCTCGGGTGAAGCGCCTTCTCGACGACAGCGAGCGCGACGCCGCCTTCACCGAGTTCGTCGCCGCACGCCAGGTGCACCTGCGCCGGATCGCCTACGCCGTCTGCGGTGACTGGCACCGCGCCGACGACCTGCTCCAGACCGCGCTCACCAAGGCCTACGTCGCCTGGCCCCGGATCCGTCGCGACGGCGCGGAGGAGGCCTACGTACGCCAGATCATCGTGCGCGCCAACATCGACGAGCACCGACGGCCGTGGCGCCGCGAGCGCCCCGGCCTCGACGACTCCGGTCTCGAGCGCCACGCCGCACCGCCAGGGCTGCCGACCGAGGAACGCTCCGCCCTCTTCGACGCGCTCCAGACCCTCCCGACGATGCAGCGCAAGACCGTCGTGCTGCGCCACTGGCTGGGCCTTTCGGTCGAGGAGACGGCTGCCGAGCTCCGTATCTCGACCGGCACCGTCAAGAGCCACTCCTCGCGGGGCCTGGCCGCGTTGCAGGAGCTGCTGGCCCAGCCCGACCACGCCCCCCTCGGGTGAGGCCGACCCCCGACCCGGCCTCCTAGCCTGAGGACCATGAGTCTGAGCAAGGGGGACAAGGTCAGCTGGAACACGCCGCAGGGCAGGACCACCGGCACCACGGTCGAGAAGAAGACCAAGCCGTTCCAGCACGACAAGCAGAAGTTCAACGCCAGCAGCGACGAGCCCTACTGGATCGTGGAGTCGGAGAAGTCCGGCTCGAAGGCCGCCCACAAGGAGTCCACGCTCGAGCGTGCCTAGGCTGGGCGGGTGCCGGGAGCCGCAGGACCAGCAGCTCGCGACGTCGTACGACGGGCCTGGTGGCGGCTGGGTGGCTTCTCTGCCGCGCTGACCGCTCTGGGTCTCCTGAGCCTCCTGGTCGTGCCGTTCTCACGCGACACCATCACCGGCGCCATCGCTCCCTTCGGCGCGCTGGCGCCGGTGGTCTACGTGGTCGCGGGCGGCCTGCTGGGCATGCTCTTCGTGCCCGGACCGTTGCTCGCCGCCGGCAGCGGCGCGCTCTTCGGCAGCGGGGTCGGGTTCGTGGTGACCACCTGCAGCGCGGTGCTCTCGGCAACCCTGTCCACCCTCGTCAGTCGGCGTGCCGGCAGCGCGTCGGTCGAGGTGGTCGTCCGGCGAACGCGCCACCGCACTGCTGGCCCTGGCCCGGCGTCGCGGCTTTCTGGTGGTCGTGCTCCAGCGCTGGATCCCCGGGCTGCCCGATGCCGTCTTCTCCTACGCCTTCGGGGCGATCGGACTGCGGGTCGTCACGGTCGCGGCGGGCACCTTGGTGGGCTCTGCTCCGCGCGCCTTCGCCTACACAGCCCTCGGCGATGCAGCCGTCACCGGCAACGGATCCTTGGCCCTGGTCGCCCTCGCCGTGGGCCTCGCGATCTCGGCGATCGGGCTGCTCGTCGGAGCGACCGTCGTACGTCGGGAACGGCGCCGGCGGGGCGCCGCCAGCGCTGCCGCCGCCGGATCGGGCGTGACCTCAGGGCCGCTCCCTCGTTGAGAGGGAGACCTTCCCGGCCGATCTTCCAGGAGCTCGATCCATGCCATCCTCCCCGCGCCTCGCCTTCCGGCGTCCCGCACTTCTCGCTGCCGCCTGCGCCCTGTCGCTGGCCGGTGGCCTCACCCAGATGACCCCCTCGAGCGCTGAGGAGCCGCCGGCCCGCGCCGCCGGGGTCAACGACTTCTTCGCCCCGCGCCTGGTGACCGTGGACATCTCCGGCCCCGAGGACAAGGCGCGGCTCGACACCCTCGGCCTCGACCTCACCGAGCACGTCGGCCACGACTACGTCGAGGTGGTCGTGCACAACGCGGCCGACCTCGCCACGATCGTGGACAACAAGTTCACCTACGACGTGCGGATCCCCGACCTGATCGCGCGCGACCTGCAGATCATCGCCCTCGACGAGGCCTACGCCGCCCGCGTCGGCACCTCGCCGCTGCCCTCCGGCCGCACCGGCTACCGCGAGGCCAAGGACTACAACCGCGACATGCTGCAGCTCGCGAAGAAGCACAAGAAGATCGTCAAGCGCATCGAGCTGCCGCGCCCGACCCTCGACGGTCGTCGCGTGTTCGGCGTCGAGATCGGCAAGAACGTCCGCCGCAAGAACACCGGCCAGCCGACGTTCCTGCTGATGGGCCTCCACCACGCCCGCGAGTGGCCCTCGGGCGAGCTGGCGATGGAGTTCGCGATCGACCTCGCCACCAACTACGGCAAGGACAAGCGGATCACCAGCCTGCTCGGCAAGGCTCGCGTCATCGTGATCCCCGTGGTCAACGAGGACGGCTTCAACCTGTCGCGCACCGACGGTGAGTACGTCGACCTGCGCGAGCTCGGCGAGTACGACCCGCTCGACGGCACCGGCGTCATCCTGGGCACGCCCGGTCGCGCCTACATGCGCAAGAACTGCCGCATCGTCGACGGTCAGGACACCCCTGACGCGAGCTGCAAGGCGCTGCTGGCCACGCCCGGCGGCTTCGGTCACGGCGTCGACCTCAACCGCAACTACGGCGGTTTCTGGGGTGGTCCGGGCGCCTCCGACCTGATCGCCGACCCGACCTACCGTGGCTCCGAGGCGTTCTCGGAGCCGGAGACGCAGAACATCCGTGACCTCGTGCGCTCGCGCAACATCACGATGCTGATCTCCAACCACACCTTCTCCAACCTGCTCCTGCGGCCCAACGGCGTCAACCCGACGACGATCGCCTCCGACGGCCTGCCCGTCGGCGACGCCCCGGACGAGAAGGCGCTGAAGAAGCTCGGCGCCAAGATCACTGCGCAGAACGGCTACGCCAACATCCACGGCTGGCAGCTCTACGACACGACGGGCACCACCGAGGACTACAGCTACAACGCCACCGGCGGCTTCGGCTACACCTTCGAGATCGGCCCCAACGAGTTCCACCCGCCGTACGAAGAGGTCGTCGCCGAGTACGTCGGTGCGGGCAAGTACGCCGGCAAGGGCAACCGCGAGGCCTACCTGATCGCCCTCGAGCACGCCTCGGACCCGACCTACAGCGGCACCCTGAAGGGCAAGGCCCCCAAGGGCGCCACCCTGCGCCTGTCGAAGACGTTCGACACCCCGACCTGGGACTCGTCGTTCGAGGACTTCATCGACACCTCCATCAAGGTCAAGAAGTCAGGCCGCTTCTCCTGGGTCGTCAACCCCTCGACCCGCCCGGTCGTGGCCTCGAAGACCTACACGGTGCCCAACGAGGAGCCGTTCAAGAGCCAGGTCGACACCGAGCCGGTCCCGCCGCCGGCCGGCTCGACCGACACCGAGTTCGTGCTGCCCCGCGCTGCCGACGTCGTCAACATCGACCTCGACTGGGAGACCCCGGACGACCTCGACCTCGAGGTCTACCGTCAGGTCGGCGACAAGATGATCGAGGTCGGCTCATCGGGCAACGCCCCGGGCGAGAAGGAGCGCGTGACCCTGGTCGACGCCGGTGCCGGGACCTACGTGCTCCGCGTCGTCAACTACGCCTCGGCCACACCGACGTACACGCTGACGACCGAGGCCTTCGACTCGACGACCAAGTCCACCAAGGGCGGCGTCGAGCGCTACACCCTGACCTGCGAGAAGGCCGGCAAGGTCAAGGTCAGCAAGAAGATCCTGGTCGAGCGTGGCCAGGTCAAGAAGTTCAACTTCCGCAAGGCCTGCAAGTGACCTTCGCGTGATCTGAGGTTCCCCCCGGCCCGGATCGACACCGCTGCCCCGGCTCCCCTTCGTGGGGGCCGGGGCATCGTGCGTCCGTACGTCGCTCGCATCACCCGCGCCAGGCGGGGCGCTCGGCCTCACCGGACAGGTCGGCGTGCGTACGCACCCAGGAGTGCATCGCGATCGCAGCGGCTGCCGAGGCGTTGATGGACCGGGTCGAGCCGAACTGGGCGATCGAGAAGGTCCCCGCGCAGGCTTCGCGCGCCGCCGCTGACAGCCCCGGACCCTCCTGGCCGAACAGGAAGCACACCCGGCGAGGGAGCGTCATCGTCTCCAGGTGCTCCGAGCCCGGCAGGTTGTCGATGCCGAGCAGCGGCACCGCCCCGCCCCCATCAGCGCCCAGCGAAGCGAGATAGGCGGCTAGGTCGTCGGCGGTCTCGTGGTGGCGCACGTGCTGGTAGCGGTCGGTCACCATGGCGCCGCGCTTGTTCCACCGCCGGTTGCCGACGATGTGCACCTCGGCGGCCAGGAATGCGTTGGCCGATCGCACGATGGTGCCGATGTTGAAGTCGTGCTGCCAGTTCTCGATCGCCACGTGGAAGTCGTGGCGCCGGGTGTCGAGGTCTGCCCGGATCGCCTCGAGCGACCAATAGCGGTAACGATCGACGACGTTGCGACGATCACCCTCGGCGAGCAGATCGGCGTCGTACACGCTGCCGGGCTCGCCCACCCCCTCGGGCCACGGTCCCTGCCACGGTCCGAGGCCGACCTCGGCCGGACCATGGGGCATCGGGTCGTACGGCGCGTTGCGCTCGTCGTCGCCCTGGCTCACGGCGCGACCCTAGACCTGCCGTGACCTCGACGGGGCCTTCAGGGGTCCTCAGGGGCCTTCAGGAGCCTCCCAGGGGCTTTCCAGGGTCATCCCAGGGTCGGACTGGACCGGCGGCTCGTCACCTCAGTAGGTACTGTGGCCCGGTGACGACGCTCGCCGGCCTTCCCGAACTCTCGAGCGCGCTGCACCCGCTGCTGCTGGGCATCAAGTGGCTCGACCCGACCTACCTCCAGGCCGAGTTCGGCGGAGCCTTCATCTACCTCGCCCTGGCGATCGTCTTCGTCGAGTGCGGGCTGTTCTTCCCCTTCCTCCCCGGCGACACGCTGCTGTTCGCCCTCGGCCTCTTCATCGCCGGCGGCACCGCCACGGGCTACACCGCCTTCGGCCTCGAGAACAAGCCCGTGGAGCTCGTCCTGGCCATGGCGGCGCTGGTGGTCGCGGCCTTCGCGGGCAACGTCGTCGGCTATGAGATCGGCCGCAAGCTCGGACCTCCGCTCTATGAGCGCGACGGGCGCATCCTGAAGCGGAAGTACTTCGACCAGACCGGCCTGTTCTTCGAGAAGCACGGCAACAAGGCACTGGTCATCGGTCGCTTCGTGCCGTTCGTGCGCACCTACATCACCGTCGTGGCCGGCGTCACCCAGATGGAGCGGCGGCGCTTCTTCGTGTGGAGCCTCATCGGGGCGCTGCTCTGGATCGTCAGCGTCACGCTGCTCGGTTACTTCCTCGGCGAGGCCGTCCCGTGGCTCGGCGAGAACATCGACTACGTCACGATCGCGATCCTTGCCTTCAGCGTCATCCCGATCGTCTGGGAGTGGTGGCGCCACCGCCACCACACCGACGACGAGCCGACCCACGGGCTGTCCGGCACCGTCGAGGCCGACGCGTCCTGAGCCGAGGCGCCTCGCGCCTGCTCAGTGAACGAGCTTGGCGAACCAGACCGTGCGGTGGCTCCAGTCGCCCGGACCGCGGCGTACGCCCGAGCAGACCGCGATCGCCAGCCGGTGAGGGCCGACCGTGCGGTAGTAGCGCTTGTAGCGCTTCTCCGAGGGGATCTGCACGCGTGCGATCACGTCGTAGCACCGCTGCTGGCCGTTGCGGCCCCGGGCGACGATCCGGTCGCCCTCGTAGAGCTCGCGGATCAGGTCGTTGCCGATCGCAGAGCCATCGGGGTAGGTGTGCGCGTTGAGCTTGGCGACGCCGTGACGGGCGCCGGCCTTGATCTTGTCCTGCGTGTCCCAGGCGTACTGCCGCTTGCCGCTCTCGCTCAGTGGGGGTGCCTTCGGCACGTTGCGGCTGTCTCGACCGAGCGCGAGCACGGTGCGCCGCTTGCTGACGCCGGGGATCCCGAGCGCCGTGGGTCGGAACTTCTTGCCGGAGTCGACGCAGCCTGCCTTCTTGGCCGAGGCCACAGGTGGAGCGGACCCGGCAGATCCCGCCGCGACCGCCGACCCGGCCGGGACCGGCATCAGCGTGAGCGCGACGACGAGCGCCAGGCCGCGCAGGACGGAGCGATGAGCGGGAGCAGGTACAGGTCGCACAGCGATCACCTCGGGGGGCAACCGGCTCGGCCAGGACCCCATGTCCCGGTCATTCCGATGCCGGTCTCCCTGCATCGTGCCAGCGTTGGCGCCGGACGTCACCCCCTGTCTCCGTCAGGCGCGCACCGCGTCGAGGTCGGCCTTGGTGAGCACGGCGCGCACCTCGAGGCCGATGTCGGCGAGCGGGTTCTCGTCGGCCGGGCTGCGGTCGATGGCGCACACCACGACCTCGACGATCGCCCCGCCCTCACGCAGCGCACGCGCAGCGTCGCGCACGGCGCCGCCGGTGGTGATGACGTCCTCGACGAGGGTCACCCGCTTGCCGTCGTAGGGCCCACCCTCGGCGAGCTTGCAGGTGCCGTAGGTCTTGGCCTCCTTGCGCACGAACAACGCGGGGGTGCCCGAGGATCGAGCTGACCACGGTGGCGATCGGGATGCCGCCCATCTCCAGGCCACCGAGGAGCTCGGTGTCCTGGGGGATCAGCTGGATCATCTCGCGGGCGACACGCCCGAGCAGGAGCGGATCAGCCTCGAAGAGGTACTTGTCGAAGTACTCGTGCGAGACCTGGCCGGAGCGGAGGGTGAACTCCCCCGTCAAACGGCAGCAGGCGTCGATGTCAGCAGCAAGCGAGTCGTCGGTGAAGGTCACGAGTGGCAGGGTAGTCGTCATGCGGGCCCAACGACTCGATGGCATCCCACCCACGATCTTCGCCGAGATGTCGGCGCTGGCGATGCGGACGGGCGCGCTCAACCTCGGTCAGGGCTTCCCCGACGAGGACGGCCCGGCCGGGGTGATCGAGGCCGCGGCGCACGCCTTGCGCCACGGCGCCAACCAGTACGCCCCGGGGCTCGGGGTCCCGGTGCTGCGTCGGGCGATCGCTGCCCACCAGCTCCGGCACTACGGGATCGAGCTCGACCCCGACACCCAGGTAGCGGTCACGACCGGCTGCACCGAGGGCATCGCAGCCGCCCTGCTCGGGCTCGTCGACCCCGGCGACGAGCTCGTGGTGCTCGAGCCCTACTACGACTCCTACCCGGCGATGTTGCAGATGGCCGGAGGCGTACGCCGACCGGTCACCCTCCGCTCCCCCGACTTCCGCCTGGACCTCGACGAGCTGCGTGCGGCGGTCACGGACCGCACCCGTTTCGTGCTGCTCAACTCCCCGCACAACCCGACCGGGACCGTGCTGACCCGCACCGAGCTGCAGGCGAGTCGCCGACCTGGCCATCGAGCACGACCTGACCGTGATCACCGACGAGGTCTACGAGCACCTCGTCTTCGACGACCACGAGCACGTGCCGCTGGCCACCCTGCCCGGCATGGCCGAGCGCACCCTCACGCTGTCGAGCGTCGGCAAGTCCTACTCCCTCACCGGGTGGAAGGTCGGCTGGGCCACCGGTCCGGCTCACCTGGTCGACGCCATGGTTGCGGCCAAGCAGTGGCTGACCTACACCTCCGGCGCCCCGCTCCAGCCCGCGGTGGCCGTTGCCCTCGACGAGTACCCCGACTTCCCGCGCGACCTCGCCCGCGACCTCCAGCAGCGCCGCGACCTGCTCATTGCGGGGCTGCGCGAGGCCGGGTTGTCTCCCACGGTGCCGGAAGGCACCTACTTCGCCACCTCCGACATCACCGAGCTCGGCTGGGGCGACAGCCTGGAGTTCTGCACGGCCCTGCCCGAGCGCGCCGGGGTCGTCGCGATCCCCGTGCAGGGCTTCTACGACGACCCGGCCGGCGCCGGACGACACCTGGTGCGCTGGGCGTTCTGCAAGCAGCGAGAGCTGATCAGCGAGGCGACGGCTCGGCTGGCCGCCGCCGACCTCACTCGCTGAGTCGCCGCCCGTCGAACCAAGCCCGCGCGCTGCCGGTGAAGAGCAGGACCACCGTCGCGACCGAGGCGAGCGTGATCACCAGCGGGGCGATCACGAGCGCTCCGAGAAGACTGATCAGCGCCGAGGACGAGGCGGAGACGATGAGCGCGATGCGAGCCCCGTTGCTGCCGCGGAGCATCGCCACGGCGATCACGATCGCAGCCAGGCACCAGAGGGCGAGCACCCCGAGGAAGACGACCGCGACGTCGGCGATCGTCGAGGCCGCGACGTCGTCGTACGCGCTGTTGCCGGCGATCTGCTCCTCGATCTGGCTGACGAAGTCGGCGCGGCTCAGCACGACGAAGAGGACCGACACGACCAGGCCGGCGAAAGCGACGCCACTCATGATGATGGCAATCAGCCCGGCGGCCGTGACGCTCCCGGGGCGGGCACCCCGCTCCGGTGCCACGGGGGATCCGCCGTAGGGGTTGCCGGGGCGTAGGGCCGGGTCCGTCAGGGTCGTCCGCGATGAATCCTCGGGTCCGGCGTCCAGCCCTGGTCGCGGCAGGTCCCACGACGAGCCCGACGGCGGCGGCGCCGTACGGATCGCGGAGTCCTTGCGGTGGGAGGGCGCAGCAACCGATGCCGCAGCCGGAGCCCTCGGGGCGACGGGTTCGCCGGCCTTGCCGTCGAACCAGTCGCGCGCCGGCTGGACCCAGAGCATGGTCACACCGGCGGCGACCAACGCTGAGAACAAGCCGCCGGACGTCAGCCCGGCCACGAACAGGACCGGAGCCAGCACACTCAGCGCAACGCGAGCGCTGCGCGAGGCCTGCAACGCCTGCCACCCGAGGATCGCAGTGGCCGCAGCCGCTCCGCCGGCGATCATGCACATGACCCGGATGGCGAGCTGGACGTCGTCGACGCTCAACCCCAGACCGTCGCCGGGCGGAGTCGAGATGAAGTCGGCCGCAGACTCCTGGGCCTCCAGCGAGCCGAGACCGGCCACCCGCTGGAAGGCGAAGAGAATCGTCATCACCGATCCGACGATGATCGACCACCCGCTGAACGTCACCTGACGGGGGCGTGGCAGGGGCTTGTCGCTCATGGGGAGAAGTCTCCCAGAGCCTCCAACGCGGCGACCCGGGGCACAGGCCCGTTCGCGGCGTTCGAGGAAATCCAGGCGATCCGGAAGCAGGTGTATCACCGCCGACCCCGCCGACTCCTCCTTGGTGAGCGCGCGTCACCAGGCGTGCATCCACGGAAGGACCGCACCATGAAGAACCGAGCCATCAATGTGATCGCTGCCGCAGCCGTCGGCACCGGCCTGCTCGCCGTCGGCACCGCTGTTGCCTCCGACACCGGGCCGCAGGGACGCGGGGAGTCCGTCGCGGCCAGGGCTGCGGAGGGCACGACCCGCTGCAACGGCGGACGCAACCTCGGGATGCAGACTCGCATCAACTCCACGCCCTTCACCTTCAGCGAGCAGGCCGTGGACGCCGCGGACCAGCAGGTCCCCGGCATGCTCGTGCAGTTCAAGGGACCGAAGAAGGGCACCGACGCCTTCCTCGTCACCTTCTCGGGCGAGACCCAGCTCAACGGCGCGAGCACCAACGCCGACTGGATGGGCATCGAGACCCACCTCGACGGAACTCCCATCCAGCCCTACACGGCGGTCGGCGACGTCTACGCCTTCACCAGCACTGACCTGTGGCAGAGCAACTCGGCCCAGTTCTGCGTGCGGGTCGGCAAGGGCAAGCACCAGCTCCGGGTCTTCGCCAACCTGCACGACGGCGGCAGCAACGACACGCTGAGCGGGTGGCTGGACGACTACACCATGAGCGTCCTGCGCTTCGACTGAGGCGGTGAGCAGGCCCCGCCCGCCAGAGGCGGCAGGCCGGAGGTCCGGAGGGATGGTCCGTCGTGACGACGGACCATCCCTTCGTGCTCAGTCCTTCGTGCTCAGGCAGAGACCACGAGGCCGCCTGCCACACCCTCGGCGACGTCGACCCGCACGGCTCCACCGTCGACGACGTCGCCGCCGATGAGCAGCCGAGCCAGCGGATCGCCGATGGACGACTGGATCAGGCGGCGCAGCGGTCGGGCGCCGTACGCCGGGTCGTAGCCGGTCTCGGCGAGCCACCGCTTGGCGGCGTCGGTGACGTTGATCGCGATCCGCCGTACGGCCAGACGCTGCTCGAGCAGGACCAGCTGGAGGTCGACGATGTGGGTCAGGTCGTCCTTGGAGAGCGCGTCGAACTGCACGATCTCGTCGAGACGGTTGAGGAACTCGGGCTTGAACGACTGGCGCACCACCGTCAGCACCGACTCCCGCTTGGTCGCCTCGTCGAGGCTCGGGTCCACGAGGTAGTGCGAGCCGAGGTTGCTGGTGAGGATCAGCAGGGTGTTGCGGAAGTCGACCGTGCGGCCCTGGCCATCGGTGAGCCGACCGTCGTCGAGCACCTGGAGCAGGATGTCGAAGACCTCGGGGTGCGCCTTCTCGACCTCGTCGAGCAGTACGACGGAGTAGGGACGCCGCCGCACGGCCTCGGTGAGCTGGCCGCCCTCGTCGTAGCCGACGTAGCCGGGAGGAGCACCGACGAGCCGCGAGACGGAGTGCTTCTCGCCGTACTCGCTCATGTCGATGCGCACGATCGCGCGCTCGTCGTCGAAGAGGAAGTCAGCCAGCGCCTTGGCCAGCTCGGTCTTGCCGACGCCGGTCGGACCGAGGAAGAGGAACGACCCCATCGGCCGATCAGGGTCGGAGATGCCGGCGCGCGAACGACGTACGGCGTCACTCACGGCCACCACGGCGGGGCGCTGGCCGATCAGCCGCTCGCCGACGACCTCTTCCATGCGCAACAGCTTGGCCGTCTCGCCCTCGAGCATCCGGCCGGTGGGGATGCCGGTCCAGGCCTCGACCACGTCGGCGATCTGGGCGGCCCCGACCTCTTCGCCGACCAGCGGCTCCACGTCGGCGCCGGCGGCTTTCTCCTGTGCGGCGACGGCCTCGATCTGCGCCTCGAGGGCGGGGATGCGGCCGTAGAGGATCTCGCTCGCCTTCTCGAAGTCGCCCTCGCGCTGGAGTCGTTCGGACTCGATGCGCAGCTGGTCGAGCTCGCGGCGCAGGTCGCCCTCGCCCTCGAGCGTCGCCTTCTCCTGCTCCCATCGCGCCTCGAGGCCGCGCAGCTCCTCCTCGCGGTCGGCGAGGTCGGCGCGCAGGACGGCGAGCCGCTCGACCGAGGCGTCGTCTGACTCCTTGGCCAGCGCGAACTCCTCCATCTTGAGCCGGTCGACCCGACGACGCAGCTCGTCGATCTCCTCGGGCGACGACTCGATCTCCATCCGCAGCCGGCTCGCCGCCTCGTCGACGAGGTCGATCGCCTTGTCGGGCAGCTGACGACCGGGGATGTAGCGGTCGGAGAGCGTCGCGGCCGCGACCAGGGCGGCGTCGGTGATCCGGACGCCGTGGTGGGCCTCGTACTTCTCCTGGATCCCGCGCAGGATCTGGATGGTGTCCTCGACGCTGGGCTCGCCGACGAAGACCTGCTGGAAACGACGCTCCAGCGCGGGGTCCTTCTCGATGCGCTCGCGGTACTCGTCGAGCGTGGTGGCACCGATCATGTGCAGCTCACCGCGAGCCAGCATCGGCTTGAGCATGTTGCCGGCATCCATGGCGGAGTCGCCGCCGGCGCCCGCGCCGACGACGGTGTGGAGCTCGTCGATGAAGGTGATGACCTGTCCGCCGGCGTCCTTGATCTCCTCCAGCACGGCCTTCAGCCGCTCCTCGAACTCGCCGCGGTACTTCGCTCCGGCCACCATCGCGGCCAGGTCGAGGCTGAGCACGCGCCGGCCCTTGAGGCTGTCGGGCACGTCGCCGTCGACGACGCGCTGGGCAAGGCCTTCCACGACGGCGGTCTTGCCGACGCCGGGCTCGCCGATCAGCACCGGGTTGTTCTTCGTCCGTCGGCTGAGCACCTGGATGACCCGGCGGATCTCGGCATCCCGACCGATGACGGGGTCGAGCTTGCCGTCCTGAGCATTGCGCGTGAGGTCGACGGAGTACTTCTCGAGGGACTCGTACGTCGCCTCGGCGTCCTGGCTGGTGACGCGGCGGTTGCCGCGCACGGCCGTCAGCCCCTCACGCAGTCCGGACTCGCTCAGCCCCGCGTCGAGGAGCACCTCCTGGGCGCTCGACTCGGTGCCGGCCAGGGCCACGAGGAGGTGCTCGGTGGCGACATAGTCGTCCTTCATCCCCTGCGCGAGGTCGAGCGCACCGGCCAGCACCCGGGTCAGTCCCGACGAGGCCGCGGGCTGCTTGACGGTGGCGCCGCTGGCGGTGGGCAGCCGCTTCAGGGTCGCCTCGGCCTGGGCGGTGAGCAGGGCGGCGTCCACCCCGGCCTTGGTGACCAGAGTGCGGGCGGTGCCCTCGCCGTCACCCAGGAGAGCGGTGAGGAGGTGGATGGGCTCGACGGAGCTGTGGCCACCGGTGGTGGCGTTCAGCTGGGCGGTCTCGATCGCCTCGCGGCTGCGGGTGGTGAACTTGTCGGCGCCGAACGTGCTCATGGGGCGGCTCTCTCTCATAGCGCTCGGGCCCGCGGGCGGGCCACGTGGGGGTCGTTACACCAGACATAACGTTGGGAAAGTTGAGTCTGTTCCACTCAACTTTAATATGTCCGGCGCGAGCGCCCGGACGACGGTCCCGACCCGTCGGCGCGGCTCCCCGACTGCCCCGCTCAGCGCTTGCGCAGGAAGAAGATCGCATCGTCGGCGTAGCACTTCACGCCGCCGGGCCTGCTCACCTCGGCAACGACGCTGCCGTAGCCCTTCGTGCCGGTGTTGTTGTCGAAGGTCAGGTTGAACTGGAAGCCCTTGTAGCCCTTGCGCTTGATCGGTTCGCGAACGGTGCCGTCGAAGGTGCGGTCGACCTTCACCGGCCCCTTGATCCGGCCGGCGACCTCGATGGTCGACTCGTCGGTGCAGCCGAAGGTCAGCCGGCTGAACTTCACCTTCTTCACCGACCTCGCTTTGCCCTTCTTGACCACCGTCTTCCAGGTGACCTTTGCGTCGGTGTCCTCTTCGTGGTCCCCCGCCATGGCGATCGTGCGGGCCGCCTGGGCGCTGGGCGCCACCGCGATCCCGACCACTGTCAGCGCAGTCACCGACAGCGCAGTCACCAGCAGTGCGGCCAGCAGGCCTCGGATGGTTGCCATCGTGCCCTCCTGTGCTCGGAGCGACACCCGGCCCTCCACCGGGCGATCCATCGAGCCTAGGACTGCTCACCGCCGGTGGCAACGCCTCCGAGACGCCGGTCCTGTCCGCACGCCCGGGCTCTACGGTGGGTCCGTGTCTGCTCCCAGCCTGCGTCTGCGCCTGACCTGTGCCGTTCTTGCTGTCGTCCCCGAGACGGTCGTCGTCCGGGCCTTCACCCACCCACCGCGACGGCGGCGCAAGGCGCTGGCCCCGCGCGGGATCTCCAGGAAGTACGACGTCACCGAGACGCCGGTGGGCATCGGCCGCCTCGCCACCGTGTCGTCTCGAACCACGCCGAGCCAGGGCCACCTGGTCTTCCTGCACGGCGGCGCCTACGCACTCCAGGACTTCCACTGGCCGTTCCTGACCCTGCTGCTCGAGCGCGGCTGGACGATCACGCTGGTCGACTACCCGCTCCTGCCCGAGCACACCGTCGACGACACCGTCCCGATGGTGGTCGAAGCGTGGCAGCACCTGCGCGCCACTCATCCCGCCGACCGGCTCTGCCTGGCCGGCGACTCCGCAGGCGGCGGCCTGGCCCTCGTGCTGCTGCAGCGGCTGCGCGACCTCGGGGTGCCGGCGGGCGACAGGCCGGACAAGACCGTGCTGCTCTCGCCGTGGGTCGACCTGGTCCTCGAGGACCCCGCCACCCGCGCGCTCGCCCGACGCGACGTCGTCCTCCCGCTGACCGGACTCTCCCGCGCCGCCCGGCTCTACGCCGGCGACCGAGATCTGGCCGACCCCTGGCTGTCGCCGATCAACGGCGACCTCCGCGACCTCGGTCGCATCCAGGCCTGGGTCGGCACCGCCGAGCTGTTCCTGCCCCAGGTCCGACTCCTGGCCGACCGTGCGGCCGGCGCTGCCGGCACCGACCTCGAGCTGCACCTCGGCCACGGACTTCCCCACGACTGGCCGCTCTTCCCGGTCCGCGAACGCGGGCTGCTGGTCGAGGAGATGCTGGCTTACCTCGCCTGACCGTCGGAGGCTGAGCAGGGCGAGCCCCTGGGCGAGGCCACAGACGTTGCCCCCTGCAGGCGGCACGCCGCATCGGAGGCTGAGCAGGGCGAGCCCCTGGGCGAGCCCGTCGACGAAGCCCCGTGAAGCTGCACGCCGACCGTCCCCGGCGCGGGTGGGCATGTCGCCGGGCTTCGTCGACGCTCGCTGGCGCGATCCGGAGGCTGAGCAGGGCGAGCCCCTGGGCGAGCCCGTCGACGAAGCCCAGTGAAGCGGAATGCCGACCGTCCCCGGCGCGGGTGGGCATGTCGCCGGGCTTCGTCGACGCTCGCTGGCGCTCGCTGCTCAGCCTCCGGCGCGTCTCGACGCTCGCTGCTCAGCCTCCGGCGCGTCTCGACGCACGCTGCTCAGCCTCCGTCGGCCTGCGCCTTCGCCCAGCGGTAGTCGGCCTTGCCCGAGGGCGAGCGCTCGACCTTGTCGACGCGCAGGATCGCCTTGGGCACCTTGTAGCCGGCGAGGTGCTCCCGACATACGGCCAGGAGGTCGTCGTCGGTGCACTCGACGCCGTCGTGCAGCTCGACGACGGCGACCACCTCGCTCCCCCAGCGCGATGAGGGGCGGCCGACGACGATCACGTCGCGCACAGCGGCGTGCTCGGTCAGAGCCCGCTCCACCTCCTCGGCGAAGATCTTCTCGCCGCCGGAGTTGATGGTGACGCTCTCGCGGCCGAGCAGCAGGATGCGGCCGTCCTCGAGCACGTCGGCCCGGTCGCCGGGCACCGACCAACGCACGCCGTCGATGGTCGGGAAGGTGCGCGCGGTCTTCTCGGCATCGCCGAGGTAGCCGAGCGGCACCCGGTCGCGCCGGGCCAGCCAGCCGCCCTGCTCGCCGGGCCCGAGCACGCGCGTCATGGCGTCGTCGACGACGGCGGTGTCGGACTGCGGCGTGAAGGTGGCCGCGTCGACCTCGAGCCCCTTGAGCGACATCGAGCTCATCTGGAGCCCGGTCTCCGAGGAGCCCGCTGCGTCCATCAGCACGATGTGCGGCAGCGCCTCGAGGATCCGGGCACGCACGCTCGGCGTCAGCGGTGCGCTGCCGTTGTTGATGGCCGCCAGGCCGCTCAGGTCGTAGGGCGTGCCCGCGGCTGCCGCCCGCTCGACCTCCTCGACCAGGGGCAGCGCAACGGCGTCGCCGACCACAGGCATGCTCACGGCGCGCTCCCGCACCGCGACCGTCAGCGCGTCGGCGGCATCGAAGCGGTGCACGTCGTCGGGGATCACGATCTTCCCGCCGCCGGTGATCATGTGGAAGGTCGACCACTGCGCGGCGCCGTGCATGAAGGGCGGGATCATCAGCAGCGTCATCGCGCCCCCCGACTGCACTGCTTCCTCGGCGTGCCGGGCGATCTCGTCGTACGACGCGAACGGTTCGGTGGCCCCGAAGACGGTGCCGCCCATCGAGGAGACGTAGATGTCGTCGTGACGCCAGAGCACGCCCTTGGGCATGCCGGTGGTGCCGCCGGTGTAGAGGATGAACAGGTCGTCGCCGGTGGGGGTCGGCATCCCCGCGGCCGGGACCGGGGTCGTGAGGACGGACTCGTAGTCGACCGCGCCGGGCAGCAGCGGGTTGCCGCTGTCGTCGGCGACCTGGATCAGCACCCGCAGGTCCGGCAGCCGGTCCCGGATCGCGGCAACCTGGGGCGCGAACTCGGCGTGATAGACCAGCGCCGTCGTCGCGGCGTCGGCGAGCAGGTAGGCCAGCTCGTCGGCGACGTAGCGGTAGTTGACGTTGAACGCCGCGACCCGGGCGCGGTAGGAGCCGAGCATCGCCTCGAGGTACTCGTTGCCGTTGCGCAGGTAGATGCCGAGGTGGTCCTGGCCGGACTCGTGGCCGGCCAGTCCTGCTCCTCCGCGCTCCGGGTCCGGAGTCCGTTCGACGTGGCACCCCAGCCCCTGCTCGACCAGGTGGTGCGCGAGACCGTCGACGCGCGCGTTCATCACGGCATACGTCAGGCGGCGCTCGCGCCAGATCATCACCTCCTGGTCCGGCACCGCGCGCGCCACCGTGTCGAAGACGGTGGAGAGGTTGAACCCGGCAGGAAATGAGCCTTCGGTGACCATGGTCACAAACTAGAACCCGTTCTAAGGTTGCGGCAAGAAAGTCCACAGATTCTTGACGCGTGTCAAATTCTCCGCGTATCGTCCTCGGCGTGACCCAGACCACAGCCCCGTACGCCGGCAGCCCCCAGGACTCCCTCCCCACCACCGCCGTCATCGGCGCCGGGATCAGCGGCCTGACCTCGGCCAAGCAGCTTCTCGACTACGGCGTGCCGGTCACGATCTTCGAGGCCTCCGACCGCGTCGGCGGCAACTGGGCGTTCGACAACCCCAACGGTCACAGCAGCGCCTACCGCTCGCTGCACATCGACACCTCCAAGCACCGGCTGTCCTTCAAGGACTTCCCGATGCCCGAGGACTACCCCGACTTCCCGCACCACACCCAGATCAAGGACTACCTCGACTCCTACTGCGACGCCTTCGGGATCCGCGAGCACATCGAGTTCCAGAACCGCGTGATGCACGCCGAGCGACTGCCCGGCGGCGGCTGGGAGCTCCTCGACGAGGCCGGCGAGCGACGCCACTTCGACTTCCTCGTCGTCGGCAACGGCCACCACTGGGACCCCCGTATGGCGGAGTTCCCCGGCGAGTTCACCGGTGAGTCGATCCACTCCCACCACTACATCGACCCCTACGACCCGCTCGACTTCACGAAGAAGAAGATCCTCGTCGTCGGGCTCGGCAACTCCGCGGCCGACATCACCGTCGAGCTCTCCAGCAGGTCGCTGCAGAACGAGGTCACCCTCTCCACCCGCTCGAGCGCGTGGATCGTCCCGAAGTACACCGGCGGTCTCCCTGCCGACAAGTACTACGCCACCACGCCCTACCTGCCGCTGTCGTGGCAGCGGAAGTTCATGCAGAAGATGCAGTTCATGGCCGGCTCCAACCCCGAGCTCTACGGCCTCCCCAAGCCCAACCACAAGTTCTTCGAGGCCCACCCGACCCAGTCGGTCGAGCTGCCGCTGCGCCTCGGCTCGGGCGACGTCACCCCGAAGGGCAACGTGGCCCGCCTCGACGGCCGCACCGTGCACTTCGAGGACGGCACGCACAGCGAGTTCGACGTGATCGTCTACGCCACCGGCTACAACATCACGTTCCCGTTCTTCGACCCCGAGTTCCTCAGCGCCCCGGACAACTCGATCCCGCTCTTCAAGCGGATGTTCAAGCCCGGCATCGACGACCTCGCCCTCGTCGGTTTCGCGCAGTCGACCCCGACCCTGTTTCCCTTCGTGGAGGCGCAGGCCCGTCTGGTCGGCGCCTACGCCACCGGCAACTACCGGCTGCCCGACGAGGCGACGATGGAGCGCGTCATCGTCGAGGACCAGCAGAAGTACACCGGCCACGTCCTCGACCGCCCGCGCCACACCCAGCAGGTCGACTACTTCATCTACGAGCACGACATGCGCACCAAGGAGATCCCCGCCGGACGCAAGCGTGCACAGAAGCACGGGGTGACTCCGCTCGCCGGACGCAGCCTGCGCGAGCCCCTCGCGCCCGTCGCAACTGCTGCTCGATGATCGCCTCATGACCACCCGCGAGAAGAACCACGCCCCCAAGGGCGACGAACGCCGCGCCGCGCTGCTCTCCGCCCTCGACCACCACCTGCTGGAGGGCGACGGCGCTCTCGACTCGATCAACATCGCCGACATCTCCCGCCGCGCAGGGGTGACCCGCTCGGCGTTCTACTTCTACTTCGAGTCCAAGGCGATGGCGGTGGCCGCGCTCTCCGAGGAGATGTACGACGCCTCGCTCGCCGCGGCCGCGCACCTCACGGACGCCGGGACCCCGGCCGACAACATCGAGGCCGTGATCCGCACCCTCTTCGGGGCCTGGGAGAAGCACCAGCACCTCTACCGCGCGATGCTCGATGCCCGCGCGACCAGCCCTGCCGTACGGCAGATGTGGGAGGCCGACCGGACCTCCTTCGTCGCACCCCTCGCGGAGATGATCGAGGCCGAGCGCAGCGCCGGGCGCGCCCCCGCCGGCGCCGACGCCGCCCCGCTGGCCTCGGTGCTCCTCGAGCTCAACGACCGGATGCTCGAACGACTCTCCCTCGGCGGTGACCTCGCGCACGAGGTCCTCGTCGAGACCGTCGTCTCGATCTGGCTCCGCTCCATCTACGGCCACCAACCCGAGCCCACACCCGGAGGTTGAGCAGGCCGAGCCAACCGCGGAGGTTGAGCAGGCCGACAACCGCGGAGGTTGAGCAGGCCGAGCCCCTGGGCGAGGCCGTCGACGAAACCCCGCAAGCCGCCCACCACGACCACCACGAGCACCACCGTCAGACCACCACGAGCAGCACCGACGAGAGGCACCACCGATGACCCCCGAGACCGTCACCTTCACCAGCGGCGGCGACGTCCTGGATGCCTGGCACTTCGTCGGCGCCGGCGATGCCTTCGCCTCCGCTGATGGGGCCGGACGACCCGTGGTCGTGATGGCCCACGGCGTCGGCGGCACCAAGGACTCCGGGCTGCAGGCCTTCGCCGAGGGCCTGGCCGCAGCGGGCTGCGACGTACTCGCGTTCGACTACCGCGGCTTCGGCGCCTCCGCAGGCCTCCCGCGCCAGACCGTGTCGGTGACCGGCCAGGTCGACGACTACCGCGCCGCGATCGAGGCCGCGCGCCGCCTGCCCGGCGTCGACCCGAGCCGCGTGGTGCTCTGGGGCGTCTCGCTCTCGGGCGGTCACGTGTTCGCCGTCGCCGCCGGCCGCGACGACATCGCCGCGATGATCTCTCTGACCCCGCTGGTCGACGGCGTCGCCGCCGGCCGGCACGCGGTGGCCAGCCACAAGAAGCGTGAGCTGCTGCGCAGCAGCGTCGAGGGCTTCCGCTCCAAGCTCGGCAAGACCCGGATGATGCCGGTCGTCGCGCGTCCCGGCGAGCTCGGCTGCCTGACGCTCGAGGGCTCGCTGGAGGACTACACCGCGCTGGCCGGACCGACCTGGGTCAACGAGCTCGACGCCACCGTCGGCCTCGAGCTCGGCAACCACCGCCCCTCCAAGCTCGCCAAGCAGATCACCTGCCCGACGCTGGTGCAGATCGCCGACTTCGACCGCAGCGCGCCGCCGCGCGCCGCCGCCAAGGCTGCGTTCAAGGCCCGCGCGCTGGTGCGCCACTACCCCGGCGACCACTTCGACGTGTGGGAGGGCAAGCCGTTCCACGCTGCGGCCGTGCAGCACCAGATCGACTTCCTGACCCGCACGTTCGCTCCCGCCCAGCAGGCCGCCCAGTCCGTCGGCTGATCACCCACAGATCACCGGAGCCCCGATGACCCACTACGACGTCCTGGTCATCGGCTCCGGCTTCGGCGGCAGCGTGACGGCGTTGCGGCTGACAGAGAAGGGCTACCGGGTCGGGGTCCTCGAAGCCGGGCGTCGCTGGAGCGACGAGGACTTCGCCAACCAGGGGTCCCGGGACCTGCTGTGGGCACCGCGGCTGGGGATGTTCGGCCCGATGCGGCTCTCGATGATGGGCGAGATCTCGCTCTTCAGCGCGGTCGGGGTCGGCGGTGGGTCGCTGATCTACGCCAACACGCTCTACGAGCCGCACGACGCGTTCTTCACCGATGCCTCCTGGAGTCACCTCACCGACTGGCGCGCCGAGCTCGCGCCCTACTACGACCAGGCGAAGCGGATGCTCGGCGTCACCACCAACCCGCGGTTGTGGCCGGCCGACGAGGTGCTGCGCGAGGTCGCTGCCGACCTGGGGGCCGCCGGGTCGTTCCAGTCGACCGAGGTCGGGGTGCTCTTCGACGAGTCCTCCCCCGGCCGCGCGGTTCCCGACCCGTTCTTCGGTGGCGCCGGACCGGAGCGCAACGCGTGTGTGCACTGCGCGCGCTGCACGTCGGGCTGTCCCTTCAACGCGAAGAACACGCTGCCCAAGAACTACCTCCACCTCGCCGAGCAGGCCGGCGCCGTCGTGCACGCCCTCAGCGAGGTGACCGACGTACAGCCTCGGGGTGAGGGGTATGTCGTGACCACCCGGCAGCCCGGGCTACGCGGACGCAGGGCTGCGGCAGCCGAGCGCACCTTCACCGCCGACCAGGTCGTCTTCTCGGCCGCCGCCCGCGGCACCCAGACCCTGCTGCACCACCTGCGCGCCGGCGGCTCGCTGCCGGACCTCTCCCCGCGACTCGGCGAGCTGTCGCGCTCCAACTCCGAGGCGATCGTCAACGTGCTCGCCCGCGAGCCGATGGGCTTCGCCCAGGGGGTGTCGATCACCTCCTCGTTCCACCCCGAGCCGCACACCCACGTCGAGCTCTGCCGCAGCAACGAGATGCAGGACAAGGGGGCGGTGCTCAACGTGCCGCTCGTCGACGGTGGGCCGCACCGGTTGCGGCGCTTCGTGGCCGAGCAGGTACGCCGACCCGGTCCGCTGCTGCGCACGCGGCGGCTGAGGGATTCCTCGTCGCGCACCCTGTCCTTGCTGGTGATGCAGTCCCTCGACAACTCGCTGACGTCGTACTTGCGTCGCGGCAAGCTGCGCACCCGGGTGGGGGCGGGCGAGCCCAACCCGTCCTGGATCCCGCTCGCCCACGACGTCGTACGCCGTTTCGCCGCCAAGATCGGCGCCGACGTCACGTCCCTGGCCAGCGACCTGGTCGGCACCCCGGCCACGGCGCACTACGTCGGCGGTGCGGTGATCGGCGACTCCGCCGACACCGGCGTCGTGGACCCGTACCACCGCGTCCACGGCTACCCGGGGCTACACGTCATCGACGGCTCGACGATCGGCGCCAACCTCGGCGTCAACCCGTCGCTGACGATCACCGCGATGGCCGAGCGGGCGACCGCGCTGTGGCCCAACCGGGGCGAGGCCGATCCGCGACCAGCAGCCGGCGAGGCGTACGTCGCCGTTGCTCCGGTGGCGCCGGCTGCGCCCGCGGTGCCGTCCGGCGCACCGGCGGCTCTTGTGTGGCTGGGTCTGCCGGGCTGACGGGCCGGCCGGCGGCGAGCGGTGCTGTGGCCACCGTTGCGGCGGGAGAAACAGTGGCTGACCTACCGCCCCAGGGCTCACACCCGTCAGCGGTGCTGTGGCCACCGTTGCGGCGGGAGAAACAGTGGCTGGCGCACCGCCCCGGGGCTCGCACACCCGTCAGCGGTGCCGTGGCCACCGTCGTACGTCTGCCGAAGGTGGCCACCGCACCGCCACCCCGGCGTAATCGGGTCCGCTAGGCCTTCCGGAGCGGAGACCCCTCGGCCAGCTCACGCTGGATCGGCGTGAAGTCGGTGTAGCGCTGCCACAGCGAGTGCTTCCACGGCTCCTGTCCGGCGACGGCATCGAGGAGGTCTTCCAGCGAGCAGAAGCGCAGCGTGCCCTGCTCGTCGTCAGCGAGCAGCCCGGCCACCTTGTCGACGACAACGCTCGCGCTGGTGTCGAGACGGCTCGCAACCACGACGACGACGTACTCGGCGTACTTGGCGGCGCCGTCCGGGGTCCTCACCAACGCGTGGGTGCGTTGGGCGAGCAGCTGGTGATACCAGAACTGCAGGTTGCGGCGGTGCTCCAACAGCTCGTCGGCGGCGTCCTCCTGCCAGCCGCGCAGCTCGGTCTCAGCGACGTACTTCGCCCGCGCCGCGCTGTCCGCGGGCGGAAGCGCCAAGCCCTTGGAGAGGTCCTCGGCATACATCATCTCGACGCCGATGAAGCCGAGCCGGCCGTCGGGCAGGTCGTAGGTGACGAAGGCGTCGAACGCCGAGGTGCCGAGCGGCTCCTCGCCGAGCTCGGCCGCGGTGGGGGCGTAGCCGAGGCGGATGCCGGCCACGCGCATCGCGTCGGGCGCGTAGGAACGGACCCACGGGAGCAGGGCGTCGGGCTCAGCCTGGCCGAGGTGTCCGAAGAGGTTGAAGCACAGGGGCTGCGACGCCAGCAGGTTGCGGCGCAGGCGGTCCTCCTGGATCAGTGCGGGGGCGGTGTCGGCCCGGTCCTTCGCATCGACGTACGCCGCGATCGCCTCGTCGGTCATCAGGTTGGCGGTGACGCCGTCGACGCTGTCGGGCAGCATCGTGGAGACGAGCTGGTTGCGCTTCGGCTGACGCTTGCCGGGCTCGACTGGGTGGAGGCGGCCGGCCTCGGGCAGCGCCAGGCACTCCTGACGCCACCAGGCCTGCTGCAGGCGCAGGCCGGCCTGCAGCGGGTTGTCCCCCTTCACCAGCCAGCGCTCGTCGTGCCACGGGGTCGATGCATCCAGGGAGGTCATGGGCGCAGTATGGCGCGGTTCGACGAGGGAAATAATTCGTCGGCCCGTAGGCAACGCGACGGGGCCGGGCTGCGTGTCCTCGTGCATGAACCTCATCCCGCTGCCGAGCGCCGCTCCCCGGTCGGATGATGTAGGCGTCCGAGGCAACCTCGACCTGAGAACTAGCGTGTACCAGGTCATGGACAGGCAAACGGGGACTCGGGGCCCGGGCAACGAACTCGTGGGCGAGGACCCGCTGGTCGACTTCGAGGCCTACGTCCGCGCGAGCCAGGCCAAGCACAAGCGTCTCGCCTTCCTGCTGACCGGCGACCTGCACTCCGCGGAGGACCTGCTCCAAGCGGCGTACGCGAAGCTGTACCCGAAGTGGGACAAGGTCCGCACCTACGACGCCCCCGATGCCTATCTGCGCAAGGTGATGCTGTCGTTGCGCACCTCGCTGTGGCGGCGGCACAAGAACCGCGAGTGGTCGGTCGGCGAGCTGCCCGAGCTGGGCGGGGCTCCCGATCATGCCGGTGGGATCGCGCAGAGCCAGGCGCTGCTGAAGGCGCTGGGGGCACTTCCCGAACGGCAACGTGCGGCCGTCGTACTCCGTCATTGGTGCGACCAGTCAGAGGCGGAGACCGCCGCCATCATGGGTTGTTCTCCGGGGACAGTGAAGAGCAACACGAGCAAGGGCCTGGCCCACCTGCGTGCAGCGCTGGGCCAGGCCGAAGGGGAGGCGTCATGAACGCCGAGAACCGCGATCCGATCTTCGAGTCCCTCGACCAGCTGGCCGGTCTCGCCGACCGCGACATCGCCGGCGACCGGATGCCCGACATCCGGCGACGAGTCCGCACGAATCGCCGCCGACGGGTGGCGGCCGTCGGTGTGGCCGCCGCGGCGATCGTTGCTGCAGGCGTGGGGATCACGCAGCTGGGGAACAGCCCGGCTCCGATCGATCCGGCCAAGCCTGCCGGCGACCTGAGTCAGACGGTGAGCATCGACGCAGTGCCCGCCTACTCCGACCTGATCCAGATCCGGGTCGGAGTCGAGGGCAGGTCCTCGGCCTATACCGACGCCGCAGGCAAAGCCGTCCCCGGCGGGCCCCTGAACTACCAGATCGTCGTGGACGGCGAGGTCGTCAAGGAGACCAACGCTGCCGACGTCACCTGCGAGAAGGGTGGCGAGGTGAGGTCCTACTCCGTCACCTACCCGGAGAACTCACGCCGCTTCGTGGCCGCAGATGTCTCGGGTCCCGGCGAGCACGTGATCGAGGTGCGCGCGCCGTACTGCGCTGACGGCGAGCTCGTCGACGAGGTGACGACTCAGACCGTGACCAGCAGGGTGGGTCCGCCGGTCGTCCAGGAGGAGCGGATCGCGGACGTCGATGGCGACGGACAGCCCGACACGGTGCAGGTCGTGTCGCCGGCAGCGGGCGAGCAGGGCGACTGGTCGCTGGTCGCGCAGCTGGGTGACGGCGCGATTCTCAGTGAGCCGCTGCCGAACACCTCCGAGTGGGGCCTTCCGGAGCCGCAGGACCTCGACGGCGACGGCGCCGCGGAGATGGTCGTCGTCGGCGGGGGCGGAGAGAGCTGGTCCGCCGCCGTCTACCAGGTCGACAGCCTCGGATTGCGCCTCGTCCCGACCCTCGACGAGGCAGGGCAGGACGAGCCGCTGGCGTATGGCGTCTCCGACGGCGCGCCGCAGGACGTGTCGTTTCAGATCCAGCTGACCGACTCCGGCTTCATGTCGTTCCGCTACCTCGATGCCTCGCCGACGAGGCCCGCTGCCGTCGAGGTGCGCCGGTGGGTGCTCACCGACGGCACGCTGACGCTCCAGGACGCCACCGAGCCGGGGTGCGTGGACGCTGACTTCCAGCTGGCGTTGGGGAGTTGCTGAATGCGGCTCAGCCGCGATGGCTGAGCACGTTGACCACGTGGCCGCCCGTCGTCCGCACGAAGAAGCGTCGGACGCCCCAGGCCTCGTCCTGCATCGGATGGACGATCTCGGCACCGCTGTCCTGAGCCTGCCGGTAGGCCTCGTCGACATCCGGCACCTCGACCGACATGTCGGGGTTGCACGGAGCGGACTGGTCGATGCTCATGACGCTGAACTGGGCACCATCCGGTGAACCGAGAGTTGCTATCCAGCCCAGGTCCATGAGCACGTCGAGTCCGAGCAGATCGCCGTACTCCCGTGCGGCGGCCTGCACGTCGCTGACGGTCAGGATCGGGACAGCTCGCAGTAGATCCATCTCTCCACCCTAGGCACGGGGAGGCGCAAGGTGAAGGCGTTCGTTTCTCGGGATCTGGCACATCATCAGCGCTTGCGGCAACCGGATCCGCTCGGCCGCAGCTAACCCGCGTGAGCAACAGGAAGTCGATTCCGACCGGGAGCTAGATCCCGAAGGGTGCGGCGTAGCGGACCGTGCCGCTCGGCAGAGCAATCCCGGGGACGAGACTCATCGCCATCAGGGCGTCGTCGGCGACGTCGATCGAGAGCCGGATGCCGGCGAGCGACGCTCGGCGAAACCCGAACCGGGGGTAGTAGTCCGGGTGTCCCAGGACGATGACGAAGGGCCCTTCGTGGCTGCGTGCTGCTGCCAGCACGGCTCGTATCGCCGCCGACCCGGCGCCTGTTCGCTGGTACTCGGGCAGTACCGAGCATGGAGCCAGACACAGCGCGAGCGCATCGTCCACCCAGCAGCGTGTCAGGAGCGCATGACCCACGACCTGGCCGCCAGCGGTGGTCGTCACCACCGAGAGGTCGTCGATCCACGCCTCATCGGTTCTCAGCGCATCGACCAGGTCGGCCTCATCGGCGGTCTCGAACGCGGCCAGCGTCACGGCACGGATGGAGTCCCTGTCTCCTGGCAGTTCCGGGCGGGTCCTCCATACGTTGCTGGTGCTCAATCTGGCCTCCTGGGTATCGCTCAAGGATTTCACGACGACCTCTGCAGACCAAGACCGGGCGCGCTTCACGCTACGTCCGCATCGGGTAGTCGGCGTCCTGGGAGTGGGCTTGATGATGGTGGAACGGACAGAGCAGCACCGCGTCGCGGGTGTTGGTTTCACCGCCCTTGGACCAGGGGTTGGTGTGGTGGACGTGGCAGAACGCACCGAGGACATCGCAGTCGCGGTGTTGGCAGGTCTTCTGCTCCACGATGAGCGCGAGCCGTTGGGCTGCGTTGTGGAAGCGGTGCGACCGGCCGAGGTCCAACACCTGACCACCCTTGTCCAGGACCGCGCGACCGCCTGGAGAGCCTTGCGAAACATCTCGGCCTGCAACTCCGGAAGCACGAAGCTGCCCCGCACAACGCCGTCGCCGTCTCGACGGAACCGCACCTCCGCCTTCTTACGGGCCCGCGCTTCCTGCTCTTGAAGCTTCTTCGCCTCATACGCCTCAGCCGAGTCGGGGTCGATGACCTCGACAAGCTTGTCGCCGAGCTCACGCAACCGGTTCGCATCGAAGTGGGCGGCCTGGCCGATCAGGTAGTCCTCAGCCAGATCGGCCTCCGAGGCGTACTCCTCATCGAGCCCATCGACCGCCGCGGCGATCACCGTGGCCTGCTCGGGCAACACCACCCCACGCGCCACCGCCTCACGGGTCTGCTCGTGGGTATCGAGGACCGTCGCCAGCTTGGTGAGACGTCCGGCCGGCGCGTCCTTGATCTCGTCGAGACCGGACTCGAGCAGGTCGAGGAAACCAAGGATCGGGTGACCCGTCCCGGTGTCATCTAAGTGCCTGCTCATGGGTCCACTCAAGCACCCGGCACCGACACTCCAGGGCCCCGATCTGGCTCAACCACGGGGGTTGTGGACAACATCGTTGTCCACCACAGCTGTGGATGATTCGTGGGCATCGGGGTGGCGGTGGGTGGCGGTGGGTGGCGGAGGGTGGCGGTGGGTGGCGGTGGGTGGGTATGTCACCGGGTTTCGTCGACGCTCGCTGGCGCTCGCTGCTCAACCTCCGGTGGGTTCCACGTCAGAGCGAGGCGATCAGCGACTTCACGGCAGCGAGCCCGAGCGCTGACAGGTGCGGCGCGGTGTCCTTGTAGTAGGTCCAGCCGCTGATCGCCGGGGCGAGGGCGAAGCCGCGTGCGCGGCGGTACGCCGCCTCGTCGAGGCCGACCGTTTGTCGGTACAGCTGCGCCACCGACGCCGGCAGGTAGCCCCACATCGCGTTGAGCTCGATGGCGGGATCGCCGCGCCCAGCTGCGCCCCAGTCGATGACGGCGCTCAACCGTCCGTCGCGCACCAGCAGGTTGCCCTCGTGCAGGTCGCCGTGGAACCACACCGGCTCGCCCTCCCAGAGCGGAGCCTGCAGAGCGTCGCGCCAGACCGCGAGCACGGCGGAGGGATCGACCTCGGCCGGGTCCGCGCGAGCGGTCCAGGTGTGGACCCACTCGTCCAGCGTGGCCAACGGAGCGCCGCGACCCTCGGACTTCACCGGCCCATCCATCCCCGGAGCGCTGCGGAGCTCGCACACGAAGGTGCCGACACTGACCGCCCACTCCTCGGGGTCGAAGGTGGCTGCGGTCGGCGTCTCACCCTCGATCCAGGGCACCACCGTCCAGTGCCACGGGTAGCCCTCACCCGGCCGACCGAGCGCGACGGGAGCGGGGATCTGGGTGCCCAGATGCGGCGCCAGCCGAGGCAGCCAGGTGTGCTCGCGCTCCGGGTCGTCGGCTGCCCAGGCGATCCGTGGCATCCGGATCAACAGGTCGTCCCCCAGCCGGAAGAGCTGGTTGTCGGTGCCGAGGGGCGGCAGGCGGGTGAGGGCGCGGGACGCCCACTCCGGGAACTGCCGATCCACGAGCCCGCGGACCATCTCGTCGCTGACCTGGATCTCGCCCTCGTGCATGCCGCTCACAAGGTCATCCTTGACGATCGTCGCGCTCCAGCACGAAGGACCCGACGACGAACCCGTCGCCATCGCACGCCTTCCCGTTCGGGTAGGACCGCGCCAACTCGATCTCGCGCTCGGCAAGCGCAACGACCTCGCCGCCCGCATCGGACACCGTCACGGTCACCACCACCGGGCCGGGCTCGAAGTCCCGCCCGAAGTCGGTCGGCGTCACGTTGACGCCTCGGCCCACGCGTCCCTCAGGCACGGGTCGTAGAAGAGCGGTCGCACCAGAGCAGCCGTCGGCGTCGCACAAGTCCACGTCCACTCGTCCCGAGGTCACGAACAGCGAGCGCGGGAGCTCGATGCTGAGGCCGCTGAACCCACCCACGTCGGTGCAGGCGCGGGTGCCGCCGAGACCGCAGGACTGCACGAACAGTACGGCGGCAAGCGCCGCACCGAGCAACACCTTCATCGCCGCCCCCTTCCTGTTCACTACGACGCCGCCGACCACGCGCTCGTTCCCTGCGACCCGCACGGCCCCTTTCGCGCGTGATCCCGTCACAGGATGTTGCGCACCCGGTCGAGCAGCGAGTCCTTGACCGCCTGGGTGATCGCGACCTCGATCTGCCGATCGAGGTCGCCCGGCTCGTCGAGGTTTCCCAACAGCTCACGCAGGTCCAGCTCGCCGATCGCGCGGACGAGCACGTCGTCGGTCTTGAGCGCACCGTCGATCACCGAGTCCGGGAGCGCGCGGATGGCGAACTCGAGGAAGCGGTTGAGCTCGGCGTTGTCCAGCGCCTCCTCGACCAGCTCGGAGGCGAGCGGCAGGGACCCCTCGGCCTCCAGCTGCTCGACCGCCGCCAGCAGCCCGTCGCGCAAGGCATCGATCTCGGCGTCGGTGGTCTCCTGCGACTGCGCCAGCTCGAGGGTCAGCGTCTCGCGGCTGATGCCCAACGTGCACGCGGCATCGGCGACGCCGAGCAGCACCAGCCGTTCGGTGAGCCCGTCGAGTCCGCCTGCCCGGGAGGTGACCACCCGCTCGGCGCACGGATCGGGTGGGCGAAGCGGCTCGAAGGCCCCTCCCCCGTTGGCGAGCTGGGTCCCGAGCACGCCCGCCACCAGCACCAGCGAGGCGACCGGGAGCAGCGCGGCCCGCAGCGGGCTCGTCATACGACCCTCCGTCGGCGAGGCGCGATCACGACGAGCAGGGCGAGCAGCGCGAAGCCGGCGCCGAGCAGGAAGGAGTCCCGGAAGGCGCGGGTCGCGGCGCGCTCGAGCTGCTCCTCCAGGTCGTCCTCCAGGGTCGCCACGGCGATCCGCTCGTCGGCTTCGACGTCCAGCGCTTCGAAGGCCGGACCGAGGTCGGGCACCTGACCCTGCTGCTGCGACAAGCGCGCTGCCGAGCACCTCGGCGACCGCGATCTTGTCCTCGGGCTGGAGCGGCGCATCGAGCACCAACGCCGTGATGGCTTGTTGAGCGGGCTCCTGCGCCTCCAGCAAGTCGGCGGTGAACACGGGGGTCAGGATCGCCAGGCCGACCACGACGCCGAGATGTCGGGCCCCGATCGTCCACCCGGCGTGCTCGGCCCGCGGCAGGCGCATCTGCACGGCCTTGGCGGTGAGCCGGTCGACGGTGAGCCCGAGCCCGAGTCCCACCAACGCCTGCGGTGCGATCGTCCACGCGAGGTGGGCCGACGGCAGGATCGCCAGACCCGTCAGGCCCCCCGCGATCAGGAAGCACCCGACCGCGACCTCGACCTCGTCGGTGGGCTTCAACAGTCGAGCCAACGGGCCGGCGGCAACGGCTGCGATCGGTACGACGGACACCGTCACCGCCGCGATCCCCGGCGAGCGGCTCCATCCCTCGACGAGCAGGAGCACCAGCAGGAAGAGTGCGGCCGTCAGCGCCGCCGACAACAGCGCGAGGGTCAGGTTGGGACGTATGTCGGGCCGGTGCCGGTCTGCTGCCACGACGGCCACTGCCGACACCGCGAGCGCGGCCGGCACCGCCAGCGCGGCGATCGGGACCTGCACGACGAAGATCGACTGCCACGAGATGAGCTCGGTGAGGAGTCCGCCGGCGAACGGTCCGGTCGCGGTGCCGACCACTCCCGCGGTCGCCCAGACCGCGACGCCGCGGCGCTCGCCGTACAACGCGACCAGGAGCTCGAGACACCCGACCACCGCCACCGCACCACCGACCGCCTGGAGGCACCGCGCGCCGATCAGCACGTCGATCGAGCCGGCCACCGCACACCAGGCCGACGCACCGGCGAAGACGGCGATCCCGATCGCCGTGGGGACGGCAGGCCGCGAACGGTGCAGGAGCATCGCCGCCGGCACCGCAGCCACCCCGAGCACGAGGTTGAACGCGATCAGCACCCACGCGACCTGCCCCACCGAAGTGTCCAGCTCGCGCAGGATGTCGGGCAGCGCGAGCGTCACCACCGCGGAGTCGGCCAGCACCAGCGCCACGGTCAGGGCGAGGAGCGGACCCACGGCGCGACGCATCCGCCCATCCTTCCAGGACTGACGAGTCAGCGGCTCTTGGCCGCGGCGGACTTCTTCTTGACCTGCTGGGCCTTCGGCTTCTCCCGCACCCGGACCCCCTGGCCGGGCTGACGATCGACCTCGAAGAGCTCGATCGCGGAGACCAGGTCGATCAGCTTGGCGTAGCCCCAGTTGCGCGAGTCGAAGCTCGGCGCCTGCTTCACGGCGTACGAGCCGACTCCGCCGAGGTTGGCCCAGCCGTCGTCGTCCGAGCTGGCATCGACCGCGTCGCGCAACAAGCGCAGCAGCTTGGCGTCCGAGCGGAGCTCGCTCGAGCTACGACGCGAAGGCGCAGCGGGCTCGGTCGACTCGGTCGCGTCCGAGTCGGCGCCTCTGGAGTCCTTGTCGCGTTGCGGCTTCGCGTTGTCGGCGCGACGCAGGACATCGAGGAACACGAACTTGTCGCAGGCCGCCACCAGCGCCTTCGGCGTCTTCGGCTCACCGAAGCCGTAGACGACCATGCCGGACTCACGCAGCCGCGAGGCGAGCTTGGTGAAGTCGCTGTCGGAGGAGACCAGGCAGAAGCCGTCGACGTTGCCCGTGTAGAGCAGGTCCATCGCGTCGATGATCAGCGCACTGTCGGTGGCGTTCTTCCCGGTCGTGTAGGCGAACTGCTGCATCGGCTGGATCGCGTGGGCGTTGATCGCTTCCTTCCACCCGCGCAAGTTAGGCGTCGTCCAGTCGCCGTAGGCGCGCTTGATGGTGGCGCTGCCGTACTTGGCGATCTCGGCCAGGAGCGCTTCCACGATGGTGGGCGTGGTGTTGTCGCCGTCGATGAGGACGGCCAGGCGGGCAGAGTCGGCGGCAACCATGACCGGAGCGTAATTGGGAGCCGACGCACGAAGCCGGTGTGACGCTCCGACTTCACGTAGTCGGACGGGCAGATCGGCGCAGCGGCTGCACCGTCCCCGCCTGGCAGCGGTCCCTCGACAGCGCGTTCGCACTGATCTGCCCGTCCGTGTACGAAGCCTCCGCCCGTCACCCGCCCGTCACCCGGTCGACGCACCCCCGCTGCGTCGCCGCGCAGAAGCTAGGTCCCGACCGACCAGCTCGGCACGATGAACAACCCCTCCGCCTCGACCGCGGCACCGTCGGCGCCACCGATCTCGGCCGTGACCGTCACCTTGCGTCCGGTGTCGGCGACGACTCGCCCGGCCAGCCACACCTCACCCAGCGGGAGCGGCCGGGTGTAGCGCAGCTGCAGGGTGCCGGTCATCGTCAGCTTCTTCTGGTTGCTCGCGGTCACCCCCATCAGGTGGTCGAGCAGCAGCGCGCTCACGCCGCCGTGCACCAGCGCCGGCGGTCCTTCATAGGCGTTGCCGAGGGTGAGGCGGGCCGAGGTCGTGCCGTCCTCGTGGCGCTGGACCTTCATCGGCGGGGCGATGGCGTTGCGCTGACCGACCACGGCGTTGCCCCACTGCCATGACCGTCCGGCGGCATTGTGGGAGACGCCGGCCGGGCCCGGCCGCGCCTCGGCGCCGAGGAGGGCGGCAGCAGCGGCCAGGTGGCGGCGCGCCTCGGCGACCGACTCGTCCCCCACCTCGGAGCGGATGGCGAGGTCGATCAGGCCGCGCAGGTCGTCGGCCACCGGGACGTGGAGCGCCTCGATCGCGTCGACCTGCTCGCTGGTCAGCTCAGAGGACTCGAAGAAGCCACCGTACGTCGGCGTGCTCACACCAGGTCCAGCGTGCCGAGGTCACGCATGGCGGTGCACGTCCGGTTGACCATGGCAGCGAACATCGCGTCGCCCCGATCGGTGCGGGCGCCGTAGGCACACCCGAAGACCGAGATCAGCGCCCCCTGCATCATCGCGAAGCGGTAGTCCTCCCATGCCAGGTCGCGGTCGTAACCGCTGACGCCATACCCCTCCAGCGCTCCGTGGTAGGTCGTCACGATGTCCTGCTCGGAGGCGCGCCGGTCCTCGACCGACAGGCCCGTGCCGACGAGGTAGGCGAGGTCACGCGCGGGCAGACCCAGCGACAAGGTCTGCCAGTCGACGGCCGTCACGTCATCCGAGCCGGGCGTGAACATCAGGTTGTCGAGGCGGTAGTCGCCGTGCACCAGACCGAACCGCTCGCTGCGTCCCAGCGTCCAGCGCTCAGCGAGATCGAGCGTCCGACGCAGGGTCTCGACCGTCTCCGGCTCGAGCAGGTCGCCGAGTCCGTCGACGAAGATGTCCAGCGCCGGGGCGTAGAACTCGGCCAGCAGCGCCGCGTCGTCCGGCCCCTGGATCGCCAGTCCCTCGATCTCGGCCAGCGTCGGGTCGCACCAGCGCGGCCCGTGCAGTCCCGCGAGGTTGAGGGCAGCCGCGGCGGCCTGCTCCGGAGTGCAGCCGGCCACCTGGTCGCCCTGCACCGCCGGCGCGAGGTCCTCCATCACCAGCGTGAACGCGCCGGTCTCCAGGTCGATCGCCTGGTGGTGGACGGTCGGCACGTTGATCGCAACGGTCGGCGCGACCTCGCGGTAGAAGCGGAGCTCGATCGCGTAGGCACCGATCACCATCGCCCGGGCGGCAGGGTCTGCCGCGGGCAGCTTCACCAGCAGCGTCTCGGGCAGCGACCTCGACACCTCCGGTCCGCTCAGCCGCAGCCGGTAGCAGGTGCCCATCTGGCCGGTGCCGACCTGCTCGCACTCGACGCTGTCGACCTGGTGCCCGAGAGCAGCGCTCAGCCAGGCGGTGGTGAGCTCCTCGGGCTCGGTGACGATCGGAACCGGCGTGTTCGCGGGGGTGCTCATGCAGTCATCCATCCGGGGTTCGTGTTCAGGTCGTCGAGCCCGCGGTCGGCGGGTCGGATCGTGCGCCAGGCATCGAGCACCGGCGCCAGCTCGGTCGGCGTCGCGCCGTGCAGGACGACGCTGTCCGCGCCGGCGTCCAGCTGGTCGGTGATCCGGGCGGCGCAGTCAGCGGCCGAGCCCGTGGCCGAGGCGGCGAGCCACTCGGCCGGCAGCACGTGGTCGCGCAGGTGGGTGAGATCGGCGACGGTGCCGACCGCGTCGAAGGCCCCCGGGTAGCCGACCACCAGTTCGTCGGTGCGGAAGCGTTCGAGGGCGGCGAGGTCCCAGCCGTTGGTGCGCACGAGCACCTCCCCGTAGCCCTGGAGGTATGTCGCCAGCCGGCCCACCAGCTTGCGCAGCCGCAGCTCCTCGGGCACGTCGTCGGTCACCGTGCCGAGCACCGACCAGACGCGGACCGAGGCCGGGTCGCGCCCGGCATCTGCCGCGGCGTTGCGGATCACCTCGACCGAGCGGCGGACGGTGTCGTCGGACATGAACGTGTGCAGCACCACCCCATCGGCGACCTTGCCGGCCAGCTGCAGCGTCTTGTCGCCGATCGCCATCATCAGCACCGGGATGTGCTCGTCGAACGAGCTGTCCTGGTTGAGGTAGGGGAAGCTGCCGGCCGGGCCCTCGTGGCCGACGACCGCCTGGCCCGACCACAACGACCGCAGGATCGCGACGGCATCCTCCATCTGGGCGCCGGTGACGCGCTTGATGCCCATCAGGTCGAAGAGCACGTCGAAGCCGCGGCCCAGCCCCAGCGCGTAGCGCCCGCCGGACATCCGGTGCATCGAGGTGGCCATCGTCGCGGTCACCAGCGGATGGCGGGTGTTGTGGTTGGTCGCAGCGGTCGCGATGCCGATGGTCGTGGACACCGCAGCCGCGGCTCCCGCCATCACCGCGGCGTCCTTGACGTTGAACCGCTCGGAGAGGAAGACCGAGCCCAGTCCCAACCGCTCGGCCAGCGCCACCTCGTCGAGGAGGTCGCGCGGCGACGCGGAGTGACCGGCCAGTCCGTAGCAGGCGAGCTCGGGGAACTCCTGGATCGACATGTGAGCATCCTCACCACATTTCAGACACCTGTCCAGCAAACTCGGGACTCACTCTTGACGCGCGTCAATCAGCGCTGTTCCATGGTCCTGTGACCTACGACACCATCATCAACAACGGCCGCTGGTTCGACGGGACCGGAGCCGCCTCGGCGGTCCGCAACCTCGGCATCATCGATGGGGTGGTCGTCGACATCTCCCAGGAGCTGCTCGTCGCCGGGCCCGACACCGAGGTCATCGATGCCACCGGCCAGTGGGTGATGCCGGGCATGGTCGACATCCACACGCACTACGACATCGAGGTGCTCAACGGCCCCGGCCTGCCTGAGTCGGTGCGCCACGGCGTCACCACGATCATGATCGGGTCCTGCTCGCTCTCCACGGTCCACCTCAACGCCACCGACGCCGGCGACATCTTCGGTCGCGTCGAAGCGATCCCCCGCCAGCACGTCATCGAGGCCGTCGAGCAGCACCAGACCTGGCGCAACGCCGCCCAGTACGTCGACGCCCTCGAGGCGCTGCCCCTCGGCCCGCATCTGGCCGCCTTCATCGGCCACTCCGACATGCGCGCGGCCACGATGGGCCTCGACCGGGCCACCCGCCCCGAGGAGAAGCCCAGCGCGATCGAGCTGGCGCGGATGGAGTCGATGCTCACCGAGGCCCTCGACGCCGGCTTCCTGGGCATGTCGTCGCAGCAGCTGCTCTTCGACAAGCTCGACGGGGAGGTGTGCCGCTCGCGCACCCTGCCGTCGACGTACGCCAAGGCTCGCGAGCTGCGCCGCCTCAACTCGATCCTGCGCAAGCGCGCCCGCGTGCTGCAGTCCGGCCCCGACATCACCCACCCGCAGAGCCTGGTCTCGCAGGCGGTCAGCTCGCTGGGCATCGGGCGCCCGCAGCTCAAGACCTCGCTCCTCTCCGCCGCCGACATCAAGGCGATCCCGGCCGTCATCCACGGCATGGGGCCGCTGGCGCGGGCGATCAACAAGCTCGGCGGCGACTTCCGCTGGCAGCACCTGCCGGTGCCGTTCGAGGTGTATGCCGATGGCATCGACCTGGTCATCTTCGAGGAGTTCGGCTCCGGCGCCGCGGCGCTCCACCTCGCCGATGCCGTCGCTCGTGACGAGCTGCTCCGCGACGAGGACTACCGCCGCGCCTTCCGCAAGGACTACGAGGCCAAGTGGGGTCCGCGTGTGTGGCACCGCGACTTCTTCGACGCCGAGATCGTCGAGTGCCCCGACGCCTCGGTCGTCGGCAAGTCCTTCGGCGCGGTCGGCCAGGAGCGGGGCGGACTGCACCCGGTCGATGCCTTCCTCGACCTCGTCCTCGAGCACGGCACCGATATCCGCTGGCGCACCACCATCTCCAACCACCGGCCCGAGCTGCTCAAGAAGATCGCCGTGGAGCCCGGCGTCCAGATGGGCTTCTCCGACGCCGGCGCCCACCTGCGCAACATGGCGTTCTACAACATGGGGCTGCGCTTCCTGCGCCACGCCCACGACGCCGAGCTGGCCGGCAACCCCTTCATGACCATGGAGCACGCCGTGCACCGGCTCACCGGCGAGCTCGCCGAGTGGTACGGCGTCGATGCCGGCCATCTGCGTGTCGGCGACCGCGCCGACCTGGTGATCCTGGACCCCGCGCACCTCGACTCCGACCTCGACGACTACCACGAGAGCCCGGTCGAGCAGTTCGGCGGACTCTCGCGGATGGTCAACCGCAACGACGCGTGCGTCTCGCGGGTCCTGATCTCCGGGCGCACCGTGGTCGAGTCAGGCGTGCCCACGCCGTTGCTCGGCACCGAGCGCACCGGGTCGTTCCTGCGGGTCGGCCAGAAAGTCGCCCCGCAGGTCGCCACCCAGCCGGCCTCGCCGGCATCTGCCCCGGACCAGACGGCCGCGACGGCCGCGACGGCTTGATCGATCTCAGGACCGTCAGGTCCTGAGGTGAGCGGGGGCCGGACGAAGCGGCGACCCCCGGGATGTCGCCGCTCTCGTCCGCCGGGAGAGCACCTCGGTCCGGGCGCCGACGCGGTGGTGTCATCCCCCTGCGGCGGCGGCCCGGACCGGGCCGGTGCTCCGATACGAGTCTGGGACCAGACCAGATGTCCAGACCAGACCCTCGGCACTGTCCGGACAAGTCCGGACACTGAAAGCAGCTGCTGACCTGGGTGTTTACGATTCGTTCAGGAACGAAACAACGTGGTCGTTGACGACATCCGCCTGCTCGACCTGGAGGAAGTGGCCCGCTCCGGGCACCAGGACCGCCCGACTCGGGCCGGTCAACAACCGCTCGGCGCCGGTGAAGAAGCGACGGTCGAGGCAGCCGTCCTGGTCGCCTTGGAGGAAGAGCGTGGGCACCACCGGAGCGTCGGCGAAGGTGCGATGCCACTGCGCGTAAGCCTGGGCACCGCGGCCCGGACGCAGGAAGGCGCGGTAGTAGGAGACGACCGCGCGGGCGTGGGTGCGGTCGGGCACCGACGAGAGCAGGAAGGACAGGTCGTCGGAGGCGTCGTAGCCCGGCGACCAGTCGCTCCAGAGCTTGGTGACGAGCCGCTCGAAGTGACGCTCGGCCAGCCCGGGGACCTGGTTGAAGGCGATGTACCAGGAGTTGCGCGGCTGGCGCAGGACGGCGCCGAGCCACTCCCCCACCCACTCGCGCGACGGGGTCATCGCCGGCAGCGGCGGCACCGCCATCGACACGATCCGTCGAAACGGAGACTCCGGGTGCGCCCCCAGCCCGTTGGCGGCGATCGCACCCCAGTCGTGACCCACCAGCATCGAGCGTTCGTCGCCACCGAGGGCGCCGTGGAGCGCCACGGCGTCGGCCATCAGCGACCCGACGGTGTAGGTGTCGTCGCTCGGCACCGACGACGGTCCGTAGCCGCGCAGGAACGGCGCCGCGACCCGGTAGCCGCGCTCGGCGAGGTAGGGGCCGAGGTGGCGCCAGGTCCAGGCGGTGTCGGGGAACCCGTGCAGGGCCACCACCAGCGGCGCGTCCGCGTCGCCCCACTCCAGCACTCTGGCCGCGTAGGTCGGCAGCGGCACCTCTACGACGCGGGGCAGGCTCATCCGGGCAGCCTCTCAGGCTCCGGAGTCGTCGGCGGCGGCAGCCGTGGCGGTGTCGGCGGCCTTGGCGGCGGCTCGGGCCGCCTTGGCGATCGTGTCCTCGACGATCGAGTTGAGCCGCGCTCCATGGGGCCACCCGGCGTAGTGGCAGACCAGGATCACGATCTCGCGCAACGCTTCGTCATCGAGCTCGCCGCGGGAGTAGGCCGCCGGGATCTGGATGCCGAGCACGTCGGCGGCACCCTGACCGGCGAGCATGCCGATGAGCAACAGCCGGCGGTCACGGTCGGAGAGCCCGGGTCGGGTCCAGATGTCACCGAACAGGTGGTCGGCGGTGTAGCGGAAGAAGTCTCCGACCCCGTCGGTCATCTCGAAGCCGTAGACCTGCTCCATCTTCTCCAGGCCGATCCGGCGCTGGTCGGGGAGATCATCGAACTTGCCCATCAGAGTCCCAATCCTGTCCTCAGTCGTTGCAACGCCAGGTCGGCGAGCGGGGTGTCGACGCCGAGCGACTCGGCGAGCTCGGTCGCGAACCGGAGGTCCTTCTCCCCCAGGTCGGCGACATGGGTGAAGATCCCGCGCCAGAAGTCGTCCGGCGCGATCTCGGCCGCGGTCTCGCGGTGCATGATCGCCCCCGGGCCGCCCGTGATCGCGTCGGTATGACGGACCACGTCACCGAGCGCGCGGAGATCCAGACCCGCCGCCTCGGCGAGCCGCTGCGCCTCCGTCGCGGCAGTGAAGGAGACGAAGTGCATCAGGTTGCGCGCCAGCTTGAACTTCGTGCCGGCGCCGATCGGACCGGCGTGGAGCACCTTCGAGCCCATCGCCTCGAGGGCGGGCCGTGCCGCGGCGTACGCCTCGTCGGACCCGCCGACCATGATCGCCAGCGAGCCGGCGGCTGCCCCCATCGCGCCGCCGGAGACGGGGGCGTCGACGAGCAGCACGCCGTGCTTGGCCGCGGTGATCTCCAGCTGGCGCGGCGTCTCGGGGGCGACGGTGGAGTGCACCACGACCACGAGACCGTCCCGCGCACCACCGAGGGCCCGGCCGAGCACGTCACGCACCTGGTCGTCGTCGCGCACCATCACGCAGAGGATGTCGACCCCGGCGGCCAGCTCGGCCACCGAGCCCGCGACGTTCGCCCCGGCCTGCTCGAGCTCGGCGAGCGGCTCCGACGCCACGTCGTAGACCGACAGCGTCACGTCGGCGGCCGCCAGCCGGAGCGCCATCGGCTTACCGATGTTGCCGAGCCCCACGAACCCGACCGAGCTCATGGCGCCACCCCACGATCCTGCGTCGAAGCGTTCATGCGCGGAACGTCTGTCCGCCGTCGACGGCGATGATCTGCCCGGTCACCCACGCCGACTCGTCGGAGAGCAGGAAGAGGCACGCACCGACCATGTCCTCGGGCTGGCCCATCCGCTTGAGCGCGAGGCCCTTCACGAGGTCCTTGGCGGCGTCCCCGGCCTGGGTGCGGGTGGCGGCGGTGTCGGTGGGGCCGGGGGCGATCGCGTTGACCCGGATCTTCATCCCGCCGACCTCGTGGGCCAGCTGGTGGGTGAGCCCGTTGATGCCGACCTTGGCGAGGCCGTAGAAGCCGGAGTAGAGGTAGGCCGCGGTCGAGCTCTGGTTGACGATCGACCCGCCTCCGCGCGCCTGCATCGACGGGTAGACCGCCCGTGTCATCACCAGGGCGCCGTCCATGTTCACGCTCATGAACTTCTTGTAGTAGTCCCAGTCGACGCTGATCAGCAGGTCGAACTGCATCTCGCCGTAGATCGCGGCGTTGTTGACCAACCCGTCGATCCCGCCGTACGCCGCCGTCACGGCCTCGACCAGCGCCGCCGCCGACTCGTGCGAGGAGACGTCGGTGCGGACGAACATCGCGATGCCGCCGTCGGCCTCGATCTGCTCGGCGACCCGGGTTCCGGACTCCTCGTTGAGGTCGGCGACCACGACGCTGGCGCCCTCGGCGGCGAGGGCCTTGGCGTAGGCCTCACCGATGCCCTGGGCGGCGCCGGTGACGACGACGACCTTGTTGGTGAGTCTGTTGCTCATGTGCTGTGGCTCGCTCTGGCTGTGGCTGTGCTGTGGTTGCTGCTGCTGCTCGGCTCACTGGGTCTCGACACGTGCTCGCTGGCGCTCGCCCGGCTCGACCACCTTGGACGCCTCGCCCGACTCGCCCGGCTCGACCACCTTGTTGCGCAAGGTGGTCGAGCCGCCGAGCCCCTGGGCGAGGCGTGTCGAGACCTCCGGGCCCAGCGAGCTCACGCCGGAAACGCGACGGTCTTGGTCTCGAGGTACTCCTCGAAGCCGGCGATGCCCATCTCCCGGCCGATGCCGGACTGCTTGTAGCCGCCGAAGGGGACGTCGGGGCTGAACCAGACGCCACCGTTGACGGCCAACGTGCCGGTGCGGATCCGGGCCGCGACCGCCGTGGCGCGCTCCAGCGAGCCGGAGTCGACCGAGCCGGAGAGCCCGTAGGCGGAGTCGTTGGCGATGCGGACCGCATCGTCGTCGCCGTCGTGAGCGATCACGACCAGCACCGGACCGAAGATCTCCTCCTGCGCCAGGCGCGAGGAGTTGTCGAGGCCGGCGATCACGGTGGGCTGGATCCAGAAGCCGTCCTGCTCGATGACAGCGCCGCCGGTGGCGAACGTGCCGCCCTCCGCCAGCGCCAGCGCCAGGTAGGCCTCGACCCGGTCGCGCTGGACCCGCGAGATGACCGGCCCACAGATGGCGCCGGGGTCGGTGGGGTCCTTCGCCCCGATCGACTCCATCGTCGCGGCGGCGACCTGCACCGCTTCGTCGTACGACGCCCGCGGGACGACCAGCCGGGTGGTGATCGCACAACCCTGACCGGCGTGGATGCACGCTGCGAACGCTGTCGCCCCGGCCACCGCCGCCACGTCGGCATCGTCGAGCGCGATGGCCGCCGACTTGCCGCCGAGCTCGAGGAAGACCCGTTTCAGGGTCGGCGCGGCCGCCGCCATGATCGCCTTGCCGACGGAGGTCGAGCCGGTGAACGAGACCATGTCGATGCGCGGATCCGTCGACAGCACCGCGGCGACGTCGTTGGAGCGCGGGGTCACGACGTTGAAGACCCCGGCCGGGATATCGGTGTGCTCGGCGACGAGTCGGCCGAGCTCGCACGCCACCCACGGGGTGTCGGGCGCCGGCTTGAGCACGACGGTGCACCCTGCAGCGAGCGCCGGGCCGATCTTGGCGAGGTTGATCTGGGTCGGCACGTTCCACGGCGTGATCGCGGCGACCACGCCCACCGGCTCCCGGCGCACGGTGCGCCGCGAGGGGATCCCCATCGGGGAGGCGACCCCGAGATCGGTCTCGAAGGCGTAGGTCTCGGCGAGGTCGGTGACCCACTTCAGCCCCTCGACAGGCACGTCGAAGCCGGCCGCGCCCATCATGAAGTCGGGCATCCCGACCTCGGCGCGGGTGAGCGCGCGGAAGTCGTCGGCGTGGTCGAGCAGTGCCTGGTGCAGCTGGCGCAGGCAGCGCACCCGCAGCGCGACATCGCTCGACCAGTCGCTCTCGTCGAAGGCGCGGCGGGCCGCGCCGATCGCGGCGTCGACATCGGCCGCCGTAGCGTCGGGTGCTTGTCCGATCTCGAGGCCGTCGGCCGGGTTGAGGATCGGGTAGGTCGATCCGCCGGCGGCGCCGACGAGCTTGCCGTCGATGAGCTGGAGCGGCGCCGGGGTGTTGAGCACGGTCGCGTCCCTCACTGCGGGGCCTCCTGGGTGATGAAGTCGCCGCGCTCGACCGGCGGCGGCCACACCGGGGACGGGATGTCCTTGTGGTGGTAGTGCCCGGGCACGCCGTGCCCGGCGACCTCCATCCGCTTGAGCAGCGTGTCGGGGGCCTTGCCGGCCTTGATGATCTCGACGAACGTGTGGGCGGTCGACGGCATGTCGAACCAGTCACGCTGCCAGGCGATCTTGATCAGCCCCGTGTCCGGGTGGTCGAGCCCCCGATCCTGACGTTCGAGGCCGAACCACGAGCCCCCGATGCCGAGGATCTCGTACTCCTCACCGGTCTCGTCGTTGGTGATCCCGGACTTCTGCTTCCAGAAGCCGAGCACCATGCCCTTGGCGTCGTCGATCATGGCGCACTGGTAGTCGTAGTGCCAGCCGTCCAGCCCGTCCATCTCGATGCCGATGGCCCAGTCGCGGATCTGGTCCCGACCGACCGCCATGAAGTGCTCGTCGGGGCTGTACATCCAGCCGTAGGAGGCGTCCTCGGCGTACCACTCGGCCATCCTCCGCCAGTCGCCCGACGTCTCCGACTCCCGGTTGACCTCGAGCCAGGTCTCCCAGAACTCCTCGATCTCGGCGCGGGTCAGGGTGTTCTCGGTCATGCGGGATCCTCCACGGTGTCGTCTTCGAGGCCAAGCGCCCTAGCTGGGCAATAGGTGACGGCCGCAGCGACCTGCGGCCGGAGGTGGTCGTCGGGGTGCTCCTGGAGCACGACGACCTGGTCGGCATCGGCATCGAACCCGAACACGTCGGGCGCCTCGCCCTGGCACATCTGGTGGCCCTGGCACAGGTCGAGATCGGCAACGACCTTCATCGGCCCACCCCGGAGGCTGAGCAGCGAGCGCCAGCGAGCGTCGACGAAGCCGGGCGACCGTGGCTGCGGTCGCCGCCCATCTCACGGGGCTTCGCCGACGGCTCGTTCCTCGCCTGCTCAGCCTCCGATACGGGGATCACTTCTGCCTCCGCGTGTACCTGACCCGACACGGCTGCTGGAGCTGGATCACCATCTTGGACACGTCGTCGGCATAGGACTCCGACGGCTGGGCCATCTCGAAGGTGTAGTCGCGCAGGATCACCGAGAAGATCGCCTTGAGTTGCATCATCGCGAACGCCGACCCGACGCAACGGTGCTTGCCGGCGCCGAACGGGATCCAGGTCCAGCGGTTGACGATGTCGGCCTGGCGCTCGTCGAGGTAGCGGGCGGGGTCGAAGGCGTCGGGGTCAGGGAAGTCCTCGGCGATCCGGTTGGAGACCTTCGGCGAGGCGGCGACCATGGTGCCGGGCGGGATCGTGTGGCCGGCCAGCTCGACCTCCTCCTGCACGAGGCGGAGCAGGATGATCAGCGGCGGATGCAGCCGCAGGGTCTCCTTGAGCGCCGCCTCCAGCTGGGGGATCGAGCGCAGCGCCTGGAAGGAGATCTCCACCGGCCCGTCGGGGCCCTCGGCGTAGAGGTCGTCGAGCTCGGCGACGACCGCAGCCATCGCCTCGGGGTGGCGCATCAGCTCGATCAGCGCCCACGCCGCGGTGCCCGACGACGTGTGGTGCCCGGCGAACATCATCGAGATGAAGATGCCGGTGATCAGGTCGGCGGTGTAGTCGACGGAGATCAGCACGTCGAGCAGGTCGCGCTCCTCCTTGGCCACGACCCCACGCGCGATGCGTTTGTCGATGATCGCCTGCACCAGCCCGACGAGCTCGACCCGAGCCGCGTCGCGGGTGCGGAACGACTCGATGTCGAGGTAGGGATCGACGTAGGCCAACGCATCGGTGCCCTTCTCGAGGTCGTGGTAGTGCCGGGCGAAGGAGGCGTCGAGCTCCTCGCGGAAGGGCTTGCCGATCAGGCAGGCCGAGGTCGTGTAGATCGTCAGCTCGGCGAACCAGTCGAGGAGGTCGATCTCGCCCTCCTCGCCCCACTCCCCCACCATCCGGTTGATCTCGGCCTCGATGGTCGCGGCGTGGCCGCGCATCATGTCGCCGCGCAGAGCCTGGTTCTTCAGCATCTGCTGGCGTTCCTCGGGTGAGGCGTCGAAGACGACGCCCTTGCCGAAGATCGGGGTCATGAAGGGGTACGCCGCCGCCTGGTCGAGCGTGGAATCAGGGGCGCGGAAGAACTGCTCGTTGGCCTCGGCGCCCGAGACCAGGACGACGTCGCGGTCGGCGAGCCGGAAGCGTCCGATGTCACCGCACTCATCGCGAACCCGCTGGAAGAGCGTGATCGGGTCGACGCGCATCTCGGCGAGGTGACCGTAATCCTCGCCCGGGGCGTCCGCGACGACGTAGGAGACCTCCGGGATCGCGCTGATGGCGGCCTCGGAGATCGAGCTTGACGGAACCATCAGTCCTCCACAGGAGCTTCGGGCGAGACTTCGATCAGGTTGAGGTGCACCCCGCGCGGGGCGGCGACCACCGTCGCGATGGCGTCGGCGATGGCCTGCGGCTTGAGGAAGTGCGGATGCCGGGCCAGCCCGAACCTCACCCAGGCGTTGAGCACGTCGGCGGCCGCGTCGTCGTCCCAGTCGGAGCCCATCTCGCTCCACGTGGGGCCCGGCCGCACGATCGAGGCTCGTACGCCGGTGCCTTCGAGCTCCATCTGGAGTGCGTGGGCCATGCCTTCGAGACCCCACTTGCCGGCGGCGTACGACGACATGAACGGACGGGCTCGCACGGCGACATCCGAGGAGACGAAGACGACGTCGCCGCGGCGCCGCTCGATCATCGCCGGGACGAACGCCCGCACGAGGCGGTGGGCTCCGGTGATGTTGAGGTCGAGCTCGCGGGAGAACCTCTCCGAGTCGACCTCGGCGATCACACCGGGAGCCGCCACGCCGGCGTTGCTGACGACCGTCTCGATGTCACCGAGCGCCGCAGTCATCGCGGCGCTGAAGTCGGCGACCGAGTCGGCGTCGGTGACGTCGAGAGCGGCCAGCGCCACCTCGCCCCCGTCCTCCCGGATCCGGGCTGCGAGCTCCTCGAGCTTGTCAACGCGCCGGGCGCCGAGGGCGACCGGGTAGCCGGCCGCGGCGAAGGTCAGCGCGGTGGCCGCGCCGATGCCCGACGAGGCGCCGGCGATCACCGCGGGGCGTCGGTCGGGACGGAGGTACTTCGGCATCGTCAACGCACCTCGATCGCGGTGATGGGCACGGAGGAGAAGCCGCGGACGCTGACGGAGTGCACCCGCAGGCAGTCGTCGTGGGCGACGTCGATCCGCTTGACCCGCGTGACGAGCTCACGCAGGGCGATCTGCGCCTCCAGCCGGGCGAGGTTGGCGCCGAGGCAGAAGTGCCGGCCGCCACCGAAGCTCACCGACTGGGCGAGCTCCTCCTTGGGACGGTGGAGATCGAACTGGTCGGCGCGGCTGAACACCCGCTCGTCGCGGTTGGCCGAGCCGATGGCCAGGGCCAGCTTCGACCCGGCCGGGGCGACGACGCCCTCGACCTCGACGTCGGCGAGCAGGTGGCGGGCGATCACCTGGCTGGAGGTGTCGAAGCGCAGCGTCTCCTCGATCCAGGGGACGACGAGATCGCGCCCATCCGGACCATCCGCGTCGGCGCCGAACACGTCGTCGTACTGACGCTCGTGGCGGGTCAGGTGGAAGAGCGCGTGGCCCAGCAGCTTGGTCGTCGTCTCGTTGCCGGCCACGACCATCAGGAAGAGGAAGGCGATGATCTCGTCGTCGGCGAGCTTGTCGCCGTCGATCTCGGCCGCCAGCAGGGCCGAGGTCAGGTCGTCGGTCGGCCGCTTCTTCCGCTGGGCGAGCATGTCGGCGTAGTAGACGACGAGGTCGAGCGAGGCGACCACGCCTGCCTCGGGCACGTCGTGGACGCCGTCCTCGCGGTGTACGACGATGTCGGCGAGGCGGCGTACCTCGTCGCGGTCGGCGGCCGGGACGCCCATGAGCTCGGAGATGACGTCCATCGGGAGCTTGCCTGCGAAGTCCTTGATCCAGTCGAAGCCCTGGCCGCTCTCGGCGAGCTCGAGGCAGCGGGTCAGGTAGTGATCGGTGAGGCGCTCGATCTGGGGAGCGAGCTCGGCGACCCGGCGCGGGGTGAAGCCCTTGGAGACCAGCGAGCGGAGCCGTTGCTGCCGCTCACCGTCCATCCCGAGGAACGACATCACCTTGTGGGCATGGGGGCCCCAGGCGCTGGGCTCGAGCGAGACCCCCATCGCGTTGGAGTAGACGTCCTCGCTGCGGAAGGCTCGCTGCACGTCGGCGTGCCGGGTCAGCACCCAGAAGTCGTGGGTGGTGTTGTGGTGGAGCGGCTCCTCCACGCGGCAGCGGGCGTAGACCGGGTAGGGGTCCTCCTGGAAGGCGTAGTCGAAGGGGTCGAAGACGATCGGTCCCGAGGCGGTCCGGCTGGTCATGTGTTTCCCCGGAGGATCGTGGCCACGACGGAATCGAGCCGGTCGCCCATCTCGGGGTAGGTCATCAGGCCCATGCCTGCCTGGAGCAGCGCTCCGGAGAACGCCAGCGTGAGAGCCTCGATCAGCTCGTCGGTCGAGCTTCCCCCGAGCGCGTCGGCGAAGCGACGTACGAACTCGGCGCCGATCCGCAGCCGCAGCCCCTCGACGTCCGGGTCGCTGCTGAGCAGGGCCGGGGTGGCCGCCGCCGCGAGCTCCGGCGCGGCCGCGAGCCGGTCGGCCATGTTGCGGGTGACGCTGCGGACCCGGTCGACGGCGTCGGCCCCGCTGGCCTCGTGCTCGGCATCCTGGCGCAGGTAGCCGAGGAACAGCTCGGCGAAGAGGTGGTTCTTCGAGGCGAGGTAGGTGTAGGCCGTCGCCGGCGACACCCCCGCCCGCGCCGCGACGGTGCGCACGGTCAACGTCTCGTGCCCCACGGCACGCAGCTCGGCCTCACCGGCGACGAGGAGCTTGGTCAGCGTCTCGGCCTGCCGCGAGCGCAGGCCTTGGCGGGGGGTTCTGAACACCTGACTGGACACGTGTCCAGAATAGGGGCCGGTGTTGGCTGAGCGCAAGGGTCCGCCGCCCTTCGCACCGCACTCAGCGCTTGAGGTAGTCGAGGTCCCCGAGCTCCGGCGTCGGCGACGTGTAGACGCCCAACCAGTCGAGGGCGCCGATCGGGCCGACGAGCCCGACGTAGGGCAGCCCGACGGCGCGCTTGACCTGACCGAGCAGCTTCGCGTCGGGGCAGGCACTGGCGAGATCGCCCTCGAACGAGACGAAGCACAGCGACACCGCGCCGTCGGGCACGCCCGGCACGAGGAAGTCGACGCGTCGCGAGATCGGCCCGTTCTCGGTGACCGCGGTGAGTCCGGCGACCGAGAGCCCCGGGACGGCGCCGTCAGCAGGCAGGTAGCCCAGCCACGACTCGTCGGCCTGGACGGTCCGGTAGGTGTTGGAGACGCCGTCATTGCCGGTGTCGTCGCTCAGGGCGTCATAGATCGCCAGCAGGATCAGGAGTCCGACGATGATGAGCAGCACCGGCCCCACGCGCCGAGCGATGACCCTGGCGCGCTCGCCGGTCAACAGCTCCTTGAAGCCCGGGGCGGGGGCCGGGTCGCTCACGAGGAGACCAGGCTCGCGTACGCCGTGCCGCGCGCTTCGCGGGTCCAGAGCACGCCGTTGCCCGCGGTCGCCCCCTCGGCGGTGAGCTCGCGCTTGAGCACCTTGTTGGTCGCGGTGCTCGGCAGCGACGGCGCGATCCGGACGTAGCGCGGCCACGCCTTGGGCGAGAGGTCCGGCTGGGCGGCCAGGAACGCCTCGAGCTCCTCGGGCTCGAGGATCGCATCGTCGTTGAGCACCACCGCGGCCATCACCGCGTCGCCCACCTCCTCGTCGGGCACGGCATAGACCGCCACCTGGTTGAGGGCGTCGAGGCGGGTGAGGATCCGCTCGATCGGGGCGGCAGCAAGGTTCTCCCCGTCGACGCGCATCCAGTCGGCGGTGCGGCCGGCGAGGTAGATGAAGCCGTCGGCGTCCTTGTAGGCCAGGTCGCCGGACCAGTACATCCCGTGGCGCATCCGGTCCTCGTTGGCGGACTTGTCGTTGTAGTAACCCTGGAAGTAGCCGGCGCCCTGAGTGTTGACCAGCTCGCCGATCGCCTCGTCGGCGTTGGTCAGCGCGCCGTGCTCGTCGAAGAGCGCCACCGGGCACTCGGTGACGGACCCGGAGTTGTAGATCGCGACGCCCTCCGCGCCGATACCGATCGAGCCCGGGGGCGTGCCGTCCTCGCGGGTGATGATGATCGCGAGCTCGGTCGAGCCGAAGCCGTCGACCACCTGGCACCCGAAGCGGCGTGCGAAGTCGTCGATGTTGCGGTCGCCGGCCTCGTTGCCGAACGCCACCCGCAGCGGGTTGTCGGCGTCGTCGGGCTGCTCGGGCGTGCCGAGCACGTAGGCCAACGGCTTGCCGACGTAGTTCATGTAGGTCACGCCGTGCTTGCGGACATCGTCGAGGAAGCCGCTCGCGGAGAACTTCGCCGGCACCATCGCGGCGCCGCTGGCGATCGCCACCGCCCACCCGGCCGCCACCGCGTTGGAGTGGAACAACGGCATCGAGAGGTAACAGACGTCATCGCTGGTCATCTCGAACCGCCCGACCAGGTTGAGACCCGCGAAGAGCACCATCAGGTGACCCACCTGCACGGCCTTGGGGTCGCCGCTCGTGCCGGAGGTGAAGATCATCATGAACGTGTCCATCGCCTCGACCTCGCGGTGCGGGGTCAACGGCCCGGCTCCGGCGACCAGGTCGGTCCACTCCTCGCTCGAGGTGTCGAGCACCCGGACGTCGCCGAGATCGAGCCCGTCCAGCAGCGCGCGATGCTCCGCATCGGTCACGAGCAGCTGGCACTCGGAGCGGCGTACGTCGGCCACCAGCCCGTCGCCGCGACGGGTGGTGTTGATGCCGCACAGGGTGTAGCCGCCCAGCCCTGCGCCCGCCATCATCCTCAGCATGTCGGGGGTGTTGCCGAGCAGCGCGCCGACGTGCATCGGCCGATCGGTGTCGGCGAGGCCCAGCAACGCGGAGGCGACCTGCGAGCTCTCCGCGATGTGCTCACGCCAGGTCCACGTGCGCCCGTCGTGGATGAGGCCGGTGGTGTCGTCCTCGCCGCGCTCGCGGAGGAGTTGCTGCACATTCTCGGCCATCAGGCCACGCTCCCTGCAGTCAGTCCGGCCGACAACCCCACGCGCGCGGCGAGTCGGTCCAGATAGGTGAGTACTTCGTCCTCGGGCTTGTCCGGGACGCCCCAGATCAGGTCGGTTGCTCCGGCTTCGGCCCAGCCGGCGAGGTCGTCAGCCGACGGCTTGGAGGCGATCAGCACGTGGATCTGCGGAGCACCCTCGCGCCCCGCGTCGGCCCAGGCGGTGTGCAGCGCAGCGCACTTCGCGCTGATGTCCTGCTCGATCGGCGTGGTCATCCAGCCGTCGGCGTTCGCTGCGATCCAGGCGAAGGTCTTGGGCCCGGCGCCGGCGCCGATCACCAGCGGGATGTGCGCCTGCACGGGCTTGGGGTAGGCCCACGACGGGCCGAACGAGACGAACTCGCCGGCGTAGGACGCCTCTTCCTCGGTCCACAGCGAGCGCATCGCCTCGACGTACTCCTTCAGGACGGTACGACGCTTCGCCGGCGGCACGTGGTGGTCCTCGAGCTCGTCGGTGTTCCACCCGAAGCCGGCCCCGATCGTCACGCGCCCACCGGACAGGTGGTCGAGCGTGGCGATCTGCTTGGCCAGCGTGATCGGGTCGGACTCGACGGGCAACGCCACCGCGGTCGACAGCCGGATCCGACTGGTCACCGCGGCAGCCGTTGCCAGGGAGATCCACGGGTCGAGGGTGCGTGCGTAGCGGTCGTCGGGCAACGTCTCGCCGCCCGTCGGGTGGGCAGCATCGCGACGCACCGGGATGTGGGTGTGTTCCGGCACGTAGATCGTGTCGAACCCACGCTCCTCACCGGCGACAGCGAGGGCAGCGGGCGTGATCCCGCGATCGGACGAGAACAGGACCAGGCCGTTGCGCATGTCACACATTAGAACGTGTTCTAGTTACTTGCGTCCAGCGAACGCCCCAGATGCAACACTGTCGACTCCCTTCACCTCTGGAGACCTCGATGCCTCGTCCCCTCCTGCGGCCACGCCCCCGCCCCCGGGCACTCGCCCTCGCCGCGGCGGCAGCGGCGCTGGCCCTGAGCGCGTGCGGCTCGAACCTCGACCCCGGCGCCGTCTCCGCCGGGCGTGGCGGCGCCGCCGTCTCCGGCACCGCTGCCGGGGCCTCCGGGTCCGACGGCGTCAGCGGCAGCGACTCCGGCCAGGCCCTGGTCGACCCGGGCGGGAGCGGCGCCGGGTCGGGCGGCACCGACAGCGGATCGGGCACCGGGAGCGGGACGGGCACCGGCGGTGACTCGACGACCGGCGGCGGTGGCAGCAGCAGTGGTGGCGACGGCGATCCGGGCACGACTGGGTCGGGCTCCGGGGGCGACGGGACGAGCACCGATGACAACACCGCCACCGGCGGCGGTCCGGCCGGCGACTGCGCCGGGTTCACCAACACCACGGGCATCACCGACAGCACCATCACCCTGGCCAACGTCGCCGACATCTCCGGACCCGTGCCTGGCCTCTTCGAGTCCGCCCGGCAGGGCACCCAGGCCTTCGTCAGCTTCTACAACGCCACCGAGAAGCTCTGCGGGCGCAAGCTCGCGCTCCTCACCCTCGACAGCCGCGCTGACGCCGGAGCCGATCAGCAGGCCTACGCCACAGCCTGCGACAAGACGTTCGCCGCCATCGGGTCGGTGTCCTCCTTCGACGCCGGCGGCGCAGCCACCGCCGCCAAGTGCGGCCTGCCCGACATCCGCTCGGCCACGGTCACCCCCGAACGGCAGGGCTGCGCCTCCTGCTTCGCCGCCTACACGGTCTCGACCTCGACGATCGCTGCCTCGCTCCCGGCGTACTTCCTGAAGTCCGAACCCCAGGCCAGCAAGCACGTGGCGGTCTTCTACGTCAACGTCGCCGCGGCCAAGGTCAACGCCGAAGCGTTCAGCCGGGCCTACGAGCGGGCGGGCATGACGGTCGACGTCCTCCAACCGATCGACACCGCCGAGTTCAACTACGCGACGTACGTGCAGCAGATGAAGGACAACGACATCGAGTTCGTGCAGTACTTCGGGCCCTACCAGTTCACCGTCAAGCTCCAGCGAGCCATGCAGCAGCAGAGCTTCGTCCCGAAGGTCTTCCTGCAGGACCCCACGATCTACGACGCCAACTACCTCAAGCAGGCCGGCGACCTGGCGAAGGGCGCCTACGTCTTCTCCACCAACGAGTTGTTCGACAACACCTCGATCCGGGAGATGGCGCTCTACCGCAGCTGGCTCGAGCGGGTCGCTCCCGGAGCCGTGCCCAACTACTACGGGCTCTACGCCTGGTCGGCGGCCCGCCTCTTCGTCGAGGAGGCGACCGCCCTGGGCGGAGACCTGAGTCGGGCCTCGCTGGTCTCGTCACTCAAGGCGGTGACGAAGTGGACCGGCAACGGCCTGCACTCCCCCATGGAGGTCGGGCGCAAGACGACGTCACCGTGCATCAAGATCATCCAGTACGACGGTCGCGCCTGGTCGTCGGTGAGCGGCAAGACCTTCACCTGCGGAGCACTCCTCAACGCTGACTGACCAGCCTGCTGCGCTGATCGACCCGACAGCACGGGTCCTGCGCGGACGCTTACCCTGAAGCCATGAGCTCGCGTCCGGTCCGCATCGCCATCGCCAACGACTACGACCTGGTCGTGGCCGGGATCACGGCCGTCCTGGCACCGTACGGCGACCGGGTCGAGGTGGTCGAGATCGCCGCCGGCGTGCCCGTGGTCAGCGAGGTCGACCTGGTGCTCTACGACACCTTCAGCCAGTGCCAGGGCGATGCGGTCGAGCTGGACGACGTCGTGGTGCGCCCGGGGTCGCGCATCGTGGTGTTCAGCTGGACCACCGACGTCGACCTCGTCCGTCGCTCGGTCGACGCCGGCGCGGTCGGCTACCTGACCAAGGCGATCACCGGCCCCGACCTGGTCGAGGCCTTGGAGCGGATCCACCGCGGCGAGCAGGTGCTCTCGCTCGGCGGAGTGAGCGCGAGCGCCGCAGAGGTCCTCGGCCGCTGGCCCGGCGACACCGACGGGCTGTCCCCGCGCGAGGCGGAGGTGCTCGCGCTCATCTGCCAGGGGCTGACCAACGACGACATCACCAAGCGCGCCTTCATCGCGATGAACACCGTCAAGACCCACATCCGCTCGCTCTACCGCAAGATCGGGGTCACCACCCGCAGCCAGGCTGTGCGGTGGGGCCTCGAGCGCGGCTTCGCCCCGGATCACACCCGCATCGTCGCTCCGACCGCACCCCCGGCCGCTCGGAACTGACCGACCCACCGCCTCACCCCAGAGGACGACTCAAGCAGCGCAGCGATGTGTCAGGGTGGAGCGCTCTGCGCCTTCGGGCGCTCACCAGAGAAGGAGAACAACATGGGTTACGGATTCGGCGGCTTCCTCATCGTGCTGGGGTTGATCCTGTCCTTCGCAGTCAGCGACGCCGTTGACGGAGTCGACCTGTACGCCGTCGGACTGATCATGGCCGGAGTCGGCATCGTGATCGTGGCGCTGACCTTCTTCACGCTCAACAGCCGCCGCGAGAACCGCACGGTGCAGACGACCACGCACCCCGACGGCTCGCAGACCGTCAACGAACGCCGCAACGAGGGTCACTGACCCACGCGCTGTCCAGCTCGGTGGGGCCTCACGTCCGACAAGGACTGAGGCCCCACTGGCTGGGGAGCAGTCAGAAGGGCCTCATCCGCGCGAACCGTGGGGTCCGAGCCCCCCGAGCAACCGCGTCTGCGCAAGTCACGACCGCCACCGGGTGATCCAGATCATAGTCGCGGCCCACGCCGCCCGACCTCACCCGCGAGGCTGAAAGCCCCGCAGTCGCAGGCTGTTGAGCACGACGAAGAGCGAAGAGAACGCCATCGCAGCACCGGCCAGCATCGGGTTGAGCAGACCGAGCGCCGCCAGGGGCAACGCAGCGACGTTGTAGCCGAAGGCCCAGAAGAGGTTGCCCTTGATGATCCTCAGGGTCGCCCGCGAGAGCGCGATCGCATCGGAGACGACGAGCAGGTCCCCGCGCACCAGCGTGAGGTCGCTGGCCTCCATCGCCACGTCGGTGCCGGTGCCCATGGCCAGCCCCAGATCGGCCTGAGCCAACGCAGCAGCGTCATTGACCCCGTCGCCGACGACGGCCACGACGCGGCCCTCGTCCTGCAGCCGCCGCACCAGGTCGGCCTTGTCGGCCGGCAGCACCTCCGCGATCACATCGGCGGCGTCGATCCCGACCTCGGCGGCGACCCGGGCAGCGACCGTGGCGTTGTCGCCGGTCAGCAGCATCGGCCTGAGTCCGAGCGCCCGGAGCCGGGTGATCGCCTCGGCCGAGGTCGCCTTGACGGCGTCGGCGACGACCAGGGCTCCACGGACACTGCCGTCCCACCCGACCACGACCGCCGTGCCGCCGCCTTCCTGGGCCGCCTCGATCTGCGCCGACAACGCGTCGGGCAGGCTCAGGCCGGCCTCGAGCAGCAGCGTCGGGCGTCCGACGAGGACGTCGTGGCCCTCGACGCGACCGCGCACACCGAGCCCGGCCAGCGCGGCGAAGTCCTCGACCGGGGCGAGCGATGCACCGTCAGCGAGCTCTTCGAGCGCTGCCGTGGCGATCGCCCGGGCGATCGGGTGCTCGGAGGAGTCCTCGAGCGCGCCCGCCACTCGCAGCACGACGTCGCGCTCCTCGCCGGGAGCGACGAGCACCTCGCGCAGCGACATCTCGCCGGTGGTCACGGTGCCGGTCTTGTCGAGCAGCACGACCTCGATGTCGCGGGTCTGCTCCAGCACCTCGGGGCCCTTGATCAGGATGCCGAGCTGGGCGCCGCGGCCGGTGCCGACCATGAGGGCGACCGGCGTCGCCAGGCCGAGCGCGCACGGGCAGGCGATGATCAGCACTGCGACCGTGGCGGTGAACGCCGCCGACACATCGCCGGTGAGCACCATCCAGCCCAGGAACGTCAGCGCCGCCAACCCGATCACGGCGGGCACGAAGACCCCGGAGATCCGGTCGGCCAGTCGCTGCGCCGCGGCCTTGCCGGTCTGAGCCTGCTCGACGAGCCGGGCCATCTGCGCCAGCTGGGTGTCAGCGCCCACCCGGGTCGCGCGCACCAGCAGCCGGCCGCCGGCGTTGATCGTGGCACCGGTGACCCGGTCGCCGACGCCGACCTCGACGGGCAACGACTCGCCCGTCAACAGCGAGGCATCGATGGCCGAGGAACCTTCGACCACCTCACCGTCGGTGGCAACCTTCTCGCCGGGCCTGACGACGAACTCCTCACCGACGCCGAGGCGCTCGACCGGGATCCGGGTCTCCACCCCGTCGCGGATGACGGCAACATCGCGGGCCCCGAGGTCGAGGAGGGCATGGAGTGCGGCCCCGGCCCGCCCCCTGGCACGCTCCTCGAGATAGCGGCCGATGAGCAGGAAGGACGTGACGCCGGTGGCGGCCTCGAGGTAGAGGTTGTCGGCGCCGCTGCCGCGGCTCCCCCAGTCGATGGTGAGCTCGAAGGCGTGGGTCATCCCGATGTGGCCGGCGGTGCCGAAGAGGAGCGCGTAGAGCGACCAGCCGAAGGCCGCCAGCGTGCCCATCGAGATCAGGGTGTCCATGGTGGTGTTGCCGTGACGCAGGTTGGTCCATGCGGCGCGGTGGAAGAGGAACCCTCCCCAGGTGACCACCGGGATCGCGAGCGCCAGGGAGATCCACTGCCACCCGTCGACCTGCAGCGCGGGCACCATGGCCATCGCGATCACCGGCACGCTGAGTGCTGTCGAGACGAGGGTGCGGGTCCGCAGCGAGGTCGCTTCGCCCTCGCCCTCGTCGAGGGGTCCCGCACCGGCTTCTGGCGGGAGGGCGGCGGCGTACCCGGCTGACTCGACGGCGGCGAGCAGCGAGTCGGTGCTCACCGAGTCGGCGTAGGTGACGTTGGCCTTGGCGGTCGCGTAGTTGACGCTCGCGGTGACGCCATCGAGCTTGTTGAGCTTGCGTTGGATCCGGTTGGCGCAGGAGGCGCAGGTCATCCCGCTGATCGCGAGATCGACCTCGTGGTCCGTGGCCAGCCGCGGGGTGTCGGTGTCGCTCATGTCAACGCGTACCCGGCTTCCTCCACCGCCGCACGGACAGCGTCGTCCGCGACAGGCTCTCCGCTGGTCACGACGACCGAGCCGGCCGCGAGGTCGACGGCCACGTCGGTCACGCCGTCGATCTCGAGGACTTCTTCGGTCACCGAGGCCACGCAGTGCTGGCAGGTCATCCCGGTCACGGTGTAGGTCTGGGTCGAGGTCATCAGGAACTCCTTCGGTCGGGGTGTCAGGAACGGACGAGGCGAGCGATCGCCTCGGAGGCTTCGCGCAGCTTGATCTCGGCCTGGGGAGAGCCGGAACGAGCGGCGTCGAGGACGCAGTGGCTCATGTGCTCGTCGACGAGCCCGAGCGCCACAGCCTGGAGCGCCTTGGTCACCGCCGAGACCTGGGTGAGGATGTCGATGCAGTACTTCTCGTCATCGATCATCCGCTCGATGCCTTTCACCTGACCCTCGATGCGCCGCATCCGCTTGAGATAGTCGTCCTTGCGAGTCAGGTAGCCCGGGGTGATCGCTTCATCCATTGCGACACCGTACCCCCCTAGGGTACGCCGATCAAGCATCAAGCCGCCCCGGAGGCTGAGCAGGGCGAGCCCCTGGGCGAGCCCGTGGGCGAAGCCCCCGACAGCCGAACGCCAACCGTCCCCGACGCGGGTGGGTACGTCACCGGGCTTCGTCGACGCTCGCTGGCGCTCCACGGAGGCTGAGCAGGGCGAGCCCCTGGGCGAGCCCGTCGAGCGAAGCCCCCGACAGCCGAACGCCAACCGTCCCCGACGCGGTGGGTACGTCACCGGGCTTCGTCGACGCTCGCTGGCGCTCCACGGAGGCTGAGCAGGGCGAGCCCCTGGGCGAGCCCGTCGACGAAGCCCCCGACAGCCCGAACGCCAACCGTCCCCGACGCCGGTCGGGCTACGTCACCGGGCTTCGTCGACGCTCGCTGGCGCTCGCTGCTCAGCCTCCGGGGCGGTCACCGGGCTTCACCGGGCTCTCGCTGCTCAGCCTCCCGGTCAATGCTGATGGGTGGTTCGGCGACCCGTCGCGCAAGGATGGAGCGGTGACCGACCTGACCTCCGACGCGCCCCTGACCCTGACCCACGGACCCGAGTGGGCCAACCGGTTCGCCCTGGCGCCGCTGACCAACACTCAGAGCCACGCCGACGGCACCCTCTCCGACGACGAGTACCACTGGCTGGTGGCCCGCGGCGAGGGCTCGATGGGGCTCACGATGACGTGCGCGACGTACGTCGCCCCGGCCGGGCAGGCGTGGGGCGGCCAGCTCGGGATCTCCTCCGACGCACACCTCCCTGGCCTCACCCGCCTCGCCGAGGGGCTGCGTGCGACCGGGACGGTGTCCTCGGTGCAGCTCCACCACGGTGGTCGGCGCGCCGACCCGGCGCTCAGCGGTCGCCCCAACCAGGCCCCGTGGGACGACCCGAAGACCGACTCGGTGGCGATGACCACCGCCGAGGTCGAGGAGAGCGTGGCCGACTTCGTCGCGGCCGCTGTGCGGGCCGAGACCGCCGGCTTCGACGGCGTGGAGGTCCACGGCGCCCACGGCTACCTGGTCTGCCAGTTCCTGGACGCCCGCCACAACCACCGCGACGACCAGTACGGCGGATCGCTGGAGAACCGGTCCCGGATGCTGATGGAGGTCCTCGCCGGCATCCGGGCGGCCACCGGCCCCGACTTCCAGGTCGGCCTGCGCCTGACTCCGGAGGGCAGCGGCATCACCCTGGCCGACGGCAGAGCGATCGCCGAGCAGGTGCTCACCTCCGGCCTCCTCGACTACGTGGACATGTCCCTGTGGGACGTCTTCATGCAACCCCGCAGCGACACCGACGGCGACGAGCGGCTGCTGATCGAGCACTTCACCGCTCTCGAGCGCGGCGACACCCGCCTCGGCGTCGCCGGCAAGGTGCTCTCGGCCGCCGACGCGACCTGGTGCCTGGCCAAGGGTGCCGACTTCGTCAGCGTGGGGATGGGCGCGATCCTGCACCACGACTTCGCCGCCCGCGCGATCGCAGATGCCGGCTTCTCCGCCATCTCCCCGCCGGTCACCCGCGAGCACCTGGTCGCCCAGTCGCTCGGCCAGGACTTCATCGACTACCTCGCCGAGGGCTGGGACGGCCTGATCGCCTGATTCCCCCCGCCGCCTCTCGCTAAGTCTGCGTTTACTGCAGCCAGGTGTCAGTAGATGCAGAGTTAGCCGAGCGCGGCGAGGTGCTTCAGCGCGCTCTGCGCGGCCCGGTAGCCACACATGCCGTGCACACCGGCCCCGGGCGGGGTCGAGGCGGAGCAGAGGTACATGCCGGGTACGCCGGTGTCGTAGGGATCTGCGGCGAGCGCCGGACGGGCGATGAGCTGCGGCAGGGAGTTCGAACCGGCGGCGATGTCGCCCCCGACGTAGTTGGGGTTGTAGGCCTCGTAGTCGGCTGGTGTCATCACGGCCTGCGACACGATCTGCGACCGGAACCCGGGGGCGTACCGCTCGATCTCGTCGAGCACCACGCCGGTGGCGTCGCCGTCGTATCCGTGCGGCACGTGCGCGTAGGCCCAGATCGGGTGCACGTCACCGACGGAACGGCTCGGGTCGGCGAGGTACTGCTGCCCGACGAGGATGAACGGCCGCTCCGGCATCCGACCGGCGACGACCTCCCGCTCGGCGCGTACGACGTCGTCGGGCGAGCCGCCGACGTGGACGGTGCCGGCCTTGCGCGCCGCCTCCGCGGTCCAGGGGATGCCGCCGCGCACGGCGAGGTCGACCTTGAAGGCGGCCGGTCCGTACTTCCACGACCGGTAGGCCTTGCCGCGCCGGGCCGGCTGGTGGTCGCCGACGATGTCGGCGAACGCGGTGGGCGTGGTGTCGAAGAGAGTGACCTGGCTCGGCGGCAGGTCGGCCGGCGACGTGACCCGGTGGTTGAGCACGATCGTGCCGCCGAGCTCCTGGAGCAGGCTCGCCAGCGCCGTCGTGATCGCCTGCGAGCCGCCCTGGGCAGCCGGCCAGCCGTGCACATGACCGGCGGCGATCATCATCGCGCCGACCGACGCCGTGGCCAGCCCGGTGAGCGGACGGTAGACGTGGGCAGCGCAGCCGAGGAAGAGCGAGCGCGCCTGAGGGGTGCGGAAGGCTCGGGCGAGCATCGTGGCCGGCAGCCCCGCACGGAGGCCGAACTGGGCCAGCTTCACCGGATGACCGGGCACGCTGAGCAGAGGACCGAGGATGTCGTCGGCGAGCTGGGGGAAGGAGGCCTCCAGCGGTCCGAAGACCTGGCGCCAGCGTCGACCGTCGACGCCGAGGCCGGCTGCGGTCTCGACGACGTCACCGCGCAGGACCCCGGCGGAGCCGTCCTCCAACGGGTGGGCGACATCGATCTCGGGCCAGCACCAGCGCAGTCCGTGCTGGGTCAACGGCAGGGTTCGCAGGTAGGGCGAGGCGACCCCGAACGGGTGGATCGCCGAGCAGACATCGTGCAGGACGCCGGGCTCGGTCAGCTCCGCGGTACGGGTGCCACCGCCGATCTCGGAAGCGGCCTCGAGCACCGTGACCGAGACACCTTGCTGGGCCAGCGCGACTGCTGCAGCGAGCCCGTTGGGCCCCGATCCGACGACAACAGCAGTGGGTCGGGCGCTCATCCAGCAAATCTACCTGCCCCGAAAGTGTGGTGCGCACCACACGGGTGCGCTAATTTGACGCGTGCCAATTCCCACCGCTTCGGAGGACGACGACATGACCGCCACGACGACCTGGGGCTCGATCCAGGACCGCGAGATCACCTTCCCGATGGAGGTCGACTCCTTCAACTCGGCCACGCTCGGTTTCAGCGTGCCGACCGAGGCAGCCGCCGCCCTCCTTCCTGGCGAGGCGTTCGAGATCGTCGAGATCGCCCCCGGCACCGCCCAGCTGATCGTCAGCCTCGTCGACTACCGGCAGAACCCTTGGGGGGACTACAACGAGGTCAACCTCGGCTTCCTCGCCCGCCCCGTGGGTGCGGCCGAGGACGTCATCGGCTCGTTCGTCTACCGGATGCCGGTCGACCAGGAGTTCACCTGCCTGGCCGGCAACCAGGTGATGGGCTTTCCCAAGGTCGTGGTCGACATCGCCACGACCTACACCGACACCCACGTGACCTTCGAGCTGCGCGACGCGGACGGGAGCGCCGAGCCGGCCCTCGCCGTCACCGTCCCCCGGGCCGCCGCGCTCGGCGAGCCCGCCCGCATCGAGACCGTCAGCTACTCCTACCTCGACGGCGTCGCCCAGGCGACGCCGCTCGCCATGGACCTCGCCTCGGGCTACCTCGAGGCAGACCAGGTCGAGCTCACCCTCGGCGCCGGTCCGATCGCCGACGAGCTCCGTGCGCTCGGACTGCCGACCGCACCCGACTTCGCCACGTGGGGCGAGGACCTCGGCGCCGTCTTCCAGCTCGGCAGCGCCGTCTGATGCCGGGCCCTGTCCTGATCTCGACAGCCACCAGCATCGGATGAGCCACCTCGCCGAGCGCACCATCATCGTCACCGGAGCCGCCAGCGGTTTCGGGCGCGAGCTCGCGTTGCGGGCAGCGGCGCGTGGGGCCAACGTCGGCGCCTGCGACATCGACGCCGCCGGACTCGCGGGGCTGGTCGAGGTCGCCGGCGACCGCACCGAGGTCGGCACGGTCGACGTGACCGACCTGCCCGCCCTCAAGGCCTTCGTCGCCCGGGTCGCCGAGCGCTTCGGCGCAGTCGACGTGATCATCAACAACGCCGGCATCATGCCGCTGGCCTTCTACGCCGACCACGAGATCGCGGCCGACGCCTGGAGCCGCTGCATCGACATCAACCTCAAGGGCGTCCTGCACGGCATCATCGCCGTGCACGACCAGATGATCAGCCAGGGCCGGGGCCACGTCGTCAACATCTCTTCGGTCTTCGGCAACCAGCCCGTCGGTGGCGCAGCCGTCTACGGAGCGACCAAGGCCGCGGTCAACGTGCTCTCGGAGGCCCTGCGCCAGGAGTCACTCGGCGCGATCAAGGTGACCACCGTGCGCCCGACCGGCGTACCCGGGACGGCCCTGGCCGGGGGCGTCATCAACCCCGACGCGATCGACCCCGTGCTCGGGGTCCGCCGGGAGATCTTCTACGAGAAGATGGGTCAGATCTTCGACACCGACCCGCCCGAGCACCTGACGAGCCCCGACAGCATCGGGTACGCCGCCCTGGCTCCCGGCGACATCGCCGACCAGGTCCTCTACGCGATCGATCAGCCGTGGGGAGTCAGCATCAGCGACATCACGGTGCGAGCGAGCAACGACGACTACCTGATGTGAGTCGCGGCGCGGGCTGCTCAGTGCTTGCAGATCAGGCCGCCGTCGACGACGACCTCGGTCCCGGTGACGAACGAGGCATCGTCGGAGATGAGGAACGCCACGACTCCGGCGACCTCACGCGGCGAGCCCATCCGACCCAGCGGCGCCGCCTGCTCGTACTCCTGCTTCATCTCGGGTATGTCGAGCACCTGCTGGATCAGCGGGGTCACGATGAACCCCGGGCAGACCGAGTTGACCCGGATGCCGCTCGTCCCGAGCTGGGCCGCCATCGATCGGGTGAGGCCGAGGAGTCCGGCCTTGGAGGCGCAGTAGGCGGGGACCCACGGGTTGGCCGCCATCCCCTCGATGGAGGAGATGGCCACGACCGACGGGCCACCGGTGCCGCGCTCGCGGGCCGCAGCGGCCGCTTCCTCGAGGTGCGGCAGCATCGCCTGGGTGAGCAGCGCATGCGCACGCAGGTTGAGGTCGACGACCTCATCCCACGAGTCGGCGGTGAACGCGCCGACCGGCTCGGCGTGCGCACGGCCGGCTGCGTGCACCAGCCCGGTGAGTCCGCCCAGGGCCTCGGCCGCGTCGGCGACCGGTCCGACCAGGTCTCCGGTGACGTCGACGATCTGCCCGTGTGCGCCGATCTCCTCGGCAACGGCCAGGGTGGTGTCCGCGACGTCCCAGATCGCCACCTTCGCGCCGCGCTGGATGAGCAGCTCCGCGCTGGCGCGGCCGATGCCGGAGGCGCCTCCGGTGATGACGATCTTGCTGCCGACAAGGGATCCGTCGAGGGTCGCGGTCATGGGATCAACATCGCTTTCAGGCAGTCGGCGGAGCGCGAGGCGACGGCGGCGTACGCCGCTGCCGCGTCGTCGAGGGCGAAGGTGTGGGTGAAGATCCCCGAGGTGTCGAGCCGCCCGTCCGCGATCAGCGGCAGCAGCTCGCCCCAGGTGCGGTGCACGGGAGCGGTCGTCATCCGCAGGGTGATCGAGCGGAAGGTCCCCATCAGCAGCTCCAACGGGTAGGGCTCGAGGTCGTGGATGCCGACCACGGAGACCGTGCCGGTCGAGCGCACGGCTGCGAAGGCGGTGTCGAGGGTCGCGTTGTGGCCGACAGCGTCGATCACGGCGGCGGCGCCGCGCCCGCCGGTCGCGGCCAGCACAGCCTCGACCACGTGGTGCGGCAGCGGGGTCGCCCCGGCCGCGGTGGCCTGGTCGCGCCGGCCGGCGACCGGGTCGTAGGCGAGCACCTCGGCGCCGAGCGCGAGGGCGCACCGCACGGCGCACTGACCGACCGCCCCGAGGCCGAGCACGACGACGGTCTCCCCGGGCTCGAAGTCGGCCCGGGTCGCGGCGACCCAGCCGGTGCCGAGGTTGTCGGTGAGCAGCAGGGCTGCCTCGTCGCTGATCCCCTCGGGGATCGCCAGCAGGTTGAAGTCGGCCGCCGGTACGGCGAGCAGGTCGCTCTGGGCTCCCCCGAGCTCGCCGGAGCCGAAGACCTTCGCGCCGCCGAGGCAGGCGACCGGGTCGAGCGTCGCGCAGCCTTCGCAGTCGCCGCACCCGGCGACCGAGGAGACCAGCACCCGGGCGCCGACCGCGAAGCCGGACACCTCGGCGCCGACCTCGACCACGGTGCCGATCGCCTCGTGACCGACCGCGACGGGGTAGAGCGGCAGGTCGCCGTCGTAGAAGTGCAGGTCGGAGCCGCAGATCGCGGTCGCCTCCACCCTCACCACCGCTCCCGCGGGGCCCGGGAGGACCGCGTCGGGCACCTCCTCGACGGAGATCTGACCAGGTGCTTGCACGGTGACGGCTCTCACATCCGGCAACCTAGAGCCAGTAGACACATCTGCACAAGTGTGTACCTTGTCCGTCATGCGCAACCCGCACGCCGGCGTGCCGTTCGACTCGACCGATGCCCAGATCCACGCCTGGCTGCAGGACGTCTCGGTCCCGACGTTGCTGCTGGCCTGCGTGCACATGGCCCGCGACGGCGACGAGCGTGACCGCCTGCTCGATGGACCGGTGCGGCCCAGCGGGGCGATGCTCAACGAGATCCAGGGCTTCCTGGCCGAGGACGACCTCGCCGCACTGCGCACGATCGCTTTCGCGGTCGTCACCGCCTACCGCGACCGCGGCTGCCCGGAACCGGAGCCGCTGGATGCCCCGACCGTGAAGCGGATGATGGATTGGATCATCGGCGCCCCGGTGCCCGACGAGTACGTCCCGATGATGCTCGAGGAGCTCGGGCTCGACGAGCCCGATCCTCGTGCCGTCGAGCCGCAGGAGGTGCCCGACGGCTTCACCGCGGTCATCGTGGGCTGCGGCATGTCCGGGCTGCTCGCCGCCATCCGGCTCGGCCAGGCCGGCATCCCCTACGTCGTGGTGGAGAAGAATCCCGGCCCCGGCGGCACCTGGTTCGAGAACACCTACCCCGGCGCCCGCGTCGACGTCGGCAACCACTTCTACTGCTACAGCTTCGAGCCCAGTGACCACTGGACGGAGTACTTCGCCCAGCAGCCCGAGATCCTCGCCTACTTCAACGGCGTGATGGAGAAGTACGACGTCGCCCGGCACGTGCGCTGGAGCACCGAGGTGATCGGCTCCGCCTGGGACGAGACCGCGAGCACCTGGTGCACCGAGCTCAGCGACGGATCGTTCCTGACCAGCGCGGTGCTGATCAGTGCGGTCGGCCAGCTCAACCGCCCGCACGTGCCCGACGTACCGGGTCAGTTCGAGGGGCCCGCTTTCCACACCGCACGGTGGGACCACGAGGTCGACCTCGCCGGCAAGGACGTGGTGATGATCGGCGCCGGCGCCACCGGTTTCCAGGTCGCTCCCGCGATCGCTGCGTCGGTCGGCTCCCTGACCGTCATCCAACGGTCGGCGCAGTGGATGTTTCCCAACCCGAACTATCACGAGCAGGTCGGGGAAGGGACGCGGTGGGCGCTGCGCCACCTGCCGGGCTACGCACGCTGGTTCCGTTTCCTGATCTTCTTCCCCGGCTGCGACGCCGGGCTCGTCGCGGCCAAGGTCGACCCCGACTGGGAGCCGCAGGAACGCTCGGTCAGCGAGATCAACGACTTCGCGCGGATGATGTTCGCGGAGTGGATCGAGGGCCAGGTCGGCGACGACCCGGACCTGCTCGCCAAGGTCCTTCCCGACTACCCCGCCACCGGCAAGCGGACCCTCCAGGACAACGGCGCTTGGCTGAAGACCCTCAAGCGCGACAACGTGGAGCTGGTGCGGGCCGGGATCGATCGGCTCGAGCCTGACGCGGTCGTCGACTCCGACGGGGTGCGGCATCGCGCCGACGTGGTCGTGTGGTCGACCGGCTTCCACTACAACGAGCCGCTGACCCCGCTGCGGATCCGCGGCCGGGGCGGGGTCGACCTGCGCGAGCAGTGGGGCACCCGACCACGCGCCTACCTCGGCGTCACCGTGCCGGACTTCCCCAACTTCTTCTGTCTCTACGGGCCCGGCACCAACCTGGCGAGCGGCGGGTCGATCATCTTCGCCAGCGAGTGCGAAGTGTCCTACGTGATGGCTTGCCTCGACGGCCTCCTCGCGAGCGGGCGCACCACGATGGCGCCCAAGCAGGACGTGGCCGACGCCTACTACGAGCGCACCCAGGCCGAGATGAGGACGATGGTCTGGGCGTCGCCGCACATCGAGCACAACTACTACGCCAACGAGGACGGCGAGGTGCACGGCCTCAACCCGTGGCGGCTCGTCGACTACTGGGACTGGACCCGCCGGGTCGACCTCGCGGAGTACGACCTCACGTGAGCCCCTGAGCCCCGTGACCGAGGACGACCGGTCGGCCCGCGACCGGATCCTGGACGCCGCCGAGTCGTGCCTGCGACGCGACGGGATCCGGCGTACGACGGCAGCCGGGGTGGCTGCGGAGGCCGGGATCTCCCGTGCCTGGCTCTACCGACACTTCCCCGACAAGGCGTCCCTGCTCTCGGCTGCGTTGATCCGCCGGGACGAGGCTTTCTGGGCCCAGGCGCAGCACCAGGTCGACCAGGCAGACGGACTCGCAGCCCAGGTGGCGGCGGCTGTCGTGCTGTGCCGCGCCGCGCCGCTCGGGCCGCTCGCCACGGAGCTGCGCGACCGCGAGCCCGAGGCGTTCGGGGCCGTGATCGGCACCTTCGTCGACGACATCATCCCGGGTATGGCGTGGTTCTGGCGGGCCCAGCTCGAAGCCGGCGTGGCCGCCGGTGAGCTCCGTGGCGACCTGGATGTCGACGCCGCGGCGGAGTGGGTGATGCGGATCGTCGTCTCGCTCGTCAGCGTCCCCGGCGGGGCCGTCGACATCGACGATGCTGCGAGCATCACGGCCTACCTGTCGGCCTTCCTGCTGCCCGCACTCCTCCCCCGGGCCCGCCCGGAGGCTGAGCAGTCCGAGCCCCTGGGCGAGGACGTCGACGAAGCCCCGGAGTCTCACCGGAGGCTGAGCAGTCCGAGCCCCTGGGCGAGGACGTCGACGAAGCCCCGCGAGTCTCACCGGAGGCTGAGCAGTCCGAGCCCCTGGGCGAGGACGTCGACGAAGCCCCGCGAGTCTCACCGGAGGCTGAGCAGTCCGAGCCCCTGGGCGAGGACGTCGACGAAGCCCCGCGACCATGCCTACGGTCTGCACTCGGCTCACCGGGCTTCGTCGACGCTCGCTGGCGCTCGCTGCTCAGCCTCCGGGTTCGCAGTCGCTGCTGCTCAGCCTCCGGCCGACTACTGCTGCAGCAGGCTCCGGAAGGATGGCGAGGCCCAGCCGTAGGCCTGCCGCTTCTCGACGCCCGGCAGGTTGCGGCCGCCGTACACGACCCCGCCCTTTCCGTCGTCGTAGGTCAGCCAGGTCTCGTTGGGCTGCTTGCCGCGGCCCGGCTTGGAGTAGTCGCAGACGCCGTAGGGGAAGACCTCCTGGCAGCGAGGCCCACTGCGTGTCACTGAGCGGGATGACCAGGAAGTCGTAGTCGGCGCGCACCAGCGGACGCAGCTGGCAGGCGACGCGGTCGTTGTAGACGTCGTCGCCGGCCTGCTCGCGCGGCGAGCTCAGGTGGAGCTGGAGCGAGGGAGGCAGGACGCACTCCCGCTCGTCGCCACTGCCACCCGGGATCTCGAGGATGCCGGGCACGTTGGAGCAACGGTCGGTGACGTCCTCGGGCCGGTTGTCGGCGATCTTGCGGGCGAGGCCGCGCTTCGAGCGGTCGGCCTCGACAGCGGTGAGCCACCGGTCCATGCTCTCGAGCGACTCCACGGCCCAGCCGGGGTCGCCGATGAGCGGGGCGACGCCGAACCACATGACCCGGTTGGGAGTGCTGCCGCCCTGCGAGCGTGCCAGCCGGTCCTCCATCCAGAAGGCGTGGGCGTAGTCGTGGGCGATGCCCGGGTCGGGGCCGCCGAAGTTGATGATCGCAACGCGGTCCATGTGCTCGCCCTCGTTGATGAGGCCGGTGCGGTGGGCGCGGGAGATGGACTTGATGTCGCCGTTGGTGCGCTCGGCGATGTTGTCCAGGTCGACGTTGAGCCCGCCGAGCTTCACGTTGAGGTCGACGAACTGCTGGACGCTGATCTCGTTGCGACGCAGCGGCTCGAGACCGTACTGGATACCGATGTTGGCGAACGGGATCCCGGCGAAGCCCTCTCCGAGCTCCTTCTCCTGCTCGCCCCAGACCGACTCCGGCCGGACGCCGATCATGTTCTTCATGATGTCCAGCACCGAGCAACGCACCCCACCGGGGTTGGTCTCGGAGTCGTAGCGGGTGCCGGTGTCACCGGGCACGGTGTCGACCGAGCCGGAGCAGGCGTTCTCCGGGTTGAGGGCCGACTTGAACAGCAGCTCGTCGGCGGCGATCGAGTTGACCATCGAGATGTGGCCCTCGACCGAGGCGATCTGGGTGGGCAGCCACACGACACCGGGCGCCCACAGGCTCGGGTCCTCGAAGTAGCGGCGCATCAGGTGGTAGTCGGCGAACTGCGCCCCGGGGCTCATCACGTCGGGGTAGGTGCAGGTGGTCAGCAGACCCTGGTAGATACCGGGGTAGGAGTTGGAGATGGTGTTCTGCGCGATCGCGCCGCCCGAACAGCCGGTGCCGATGGTGTAGCGGATCGTGCCGTACTCCTCGACGAAGTACTCCTTGGCCATCAGCAGCGACTCCGCCTCGGTGGCGATGTTGCAGTTGTGCCCGGTGTTGTCGAGCGCGGTCGACAGCACCGCGAAGCCCAGGCCGAGCGCCACGACGTACGACTGCTCGTAGCCGGGGATCTCCGGGATCGTGCCGGCGTAGTCCTCGAGCGGCGGGTTGCCGGGTTTGAAGGACGCGCCGCAGTTGCCGCCGTGCGGGATGAGCACCTTGTTGTTGAACTGCGGTTGCTGCTCGTAGGCCGTCCACGGCTCACCCGGCTGCCAGAGCGCCAGAACCGTGTAGCGGTCGCGGGCCTGGAAGCCGTCCTCGCGGCGCACGATGAACGGCACCGTCTCGCCCGTGTCGGTGGTGGTCGAGGCCACGTCGGAGGGCGGGTCCTCGGGGTCGTAGTCCTTGAGACCCGGCTCGAGCGGGTTGCTCGACTTGTAGAGGAAGGAGTACGTCGGCGGCTCGTTGCACTGCTCGTCGACGGCGGTGTCCTGGCAGACGTAGGGACCGTGCTGCGGGCCGGAGAAGATCGGTCCACCGTTGGGATGGTTGGTGACGACCAGGCGGCCCTCGAAGCGCAGGTCGGAGTCCTTGCCCGCGTGCTTCTTGCCGTGGTTCTTGCGACGACCGGTCGCCTCGATCACGTTGCGCCCGACGCGCAGTCCGCTCAGCACCGTCTCGAAGCGGCCCCCGGGACGCACGGCGAACTGGTTGGTGACGCTCTTGCCGTTGAGGGTGACCTTGACCTGCGAGCGCTTGAGCCCCTTGACCTTGGCCACGGCGACCCGCACGTTGCCGCCGGAGACCAGGTCGGGCCGGTTGGAGACCGAGATGACCGGGATCTTGCGGGTGCGCGCCTTCGTGGCGGCCTTCGCGGTTGCCTTCGCGGTTGCCGGCACGGCGGCGGTTGCGGGTGCGGCCACGGCAGCGGCGGCGCGCGCCGGCAGGGCAGTCGCGGACTGTGTCGGCGCGGCCTGCGTCGGCGCGGCTCCCAGCGGCACGAGAAGGGCGAGTCCGCAGATTCCTGCGAACAAGGACGTGGTGCGGCGCTGCGACATACGGATCTCCTGGCCCCGGCCGCCGTTCGTGGCGACCGTCACAGGGTCAACGAGACCACAGGACGGGGGTCACGGCCGCGACGTCTCGATTCGGACGTCGACGGCGTTCTTGAGTACGTCGACTCACGCGCGGCCTGCCCCTGCACTCCTAGCGTCGACGCATGCTCTTCACCCATCGTCTGTTCCTGCCGTACGTGGCCTGCTTGCTCGGCCTTCTCGCCCTCCTCACCGTGCTCTGCTTCCACTTCCCCGAGCTGCTGACGAGTCAGGAGTTCCGCGCGGTCTACACCGCCGAGTTCGCCCGCACCGCCCTGTTCGTCGGACTGGTCGCCGCCTTCGTCCTCGGGACCGCCGCCGTCCTGCGCAACCAGAGCCGAGGCGTCGCGCTGACCGGACTCGGTGCGGCCACGCTGGCCGTCCTGCTCGGCGGCACGGGAGTCCGGGTCGGCGACTTCGCCGAGACGCCGTACTCGCTGGGGCTGGACTGGTTCGTCCTCTCGCTGCTCTTCTCGGCGCTCGTCTTCATCCCGCTGGAGCAGTACCTCGCCCATCGGCAGACGCCGGTGCTGCGCACGGGCTGGCGCACCGACGTGACCTACTTCTTCCTCAGCCACGTGTTCGTGCAGTTCATCCTGATCGTGGTGACCGCCTCGACCTCGACCATCGCCGCCCGGGTCGCAGTCCCGGCCGTGAAGGACGTGATCGGTGCCCTGCCGGGGTGGGCGCAGTTCCTCCTCGCGGTGCTCGTCGCCGACCTGGCCCAGGCCACGTTGCACCGCGCCTACCACCGCGTCTCACTCCTGTGGAAGTTTCATGCGGTGCACCACTCAAGTCGGGACCTCGACTGGTTGGCCGGCTCGCGCATCCACTTCGTCGAGACCGTCCTGACCCGAAGCATCGTGCTCCTCCCGCTGCTGGTCCTCGGGTTCTCCACCGCGGCGGTCAACGCCTACGTCATCCTCGTCGGCCTGCAGGCCGTGGTGGCGCACGCCAACATCGGTCTCCGGTTCGGGTGGCTCGAGTACGTCATCGTGCTGCCGCGCTACCACCACTGGCACCACGCCCGGCACCTCGACTACTGGGACCGCAACTACGCGATCCACCTGCCCCTCGTGGACATGCTGATGGGCAGCTTCAAGCTCCCCCGCGACGGCAGCTGGCCCGAGGAGTACGGCGTGCTCAAGCTGGAGACGGTGCCGCAGGGCATCGTGGCTCAACACCTCATGCCGTTCCGCAGCACGGTCGAGTACGACGACTACGTCGCGTGAGTGGGCGCCTCTCACCTGGCGCGATCGGGCAGGATGGATGACCAGCCCACGAAAGGAACCTCCATGCCGCAACCGCCGTTGCCCGAGGCCGTCATAGAGCTCCTGCGTCAGCCCAACCCGGCCGTCATCGCGGTCCTGACGCCGAAGGGCCACCCGATGTCGGTGGCCACCTGGTACCTCCTCGAGGACGACGGGACCGTCCTGGTCAACATGGACGCCGGGCGGGCGCGACTGGACTGGATGAAGGAGCGTCCGCACGTCTCGCTGACGGTGCTGAAGGACGGCGAGTGGTACACCCACGTCAGCCTGCGCGGGCCCGTCGTGCGGTGGGAGCACGACCCAGTGGTGGCGCACGCCGACATCGACCGGCTCGCCACGCACTACACCGGCAATCCCTACCGGGACCGGGAGCGGGCGCGCGTGAGTGCGTGGTTCGCCGTCGAGCACTGGCACGGCTGGGGCGCAGCGACAGCGAAGTGAGCGCTCCAAGATGGCGAGCAGCAGCGCCGCAGCGACTGAGCGTCCGACTCGGATTCACCGGGTGTCACCCCAACCCGTGATCCCTCAGGGCTAGAGCTGGGCGGGGTCGGTGTTGGCGCCACAGAGGACGACGACGACCCGCTCGCCGTCGTCGGGACGGTAGGCGCCGCTGGTCAGGGCGGCCAGCGCGGTGGCGGCGCCGTGCTCGACGAGGATCCGGTGGTCCTCCCAGAGCAGGCGTCGCGCGCGGATGATGTCGTCGTCGCTCACCAGCACGGGCAGCACGTCGGTCCGGGTGGCGACGGCGTAGGCGATGTCGCCGAGCCGGCGCGCGCCCAGGGAGTCGGCCGCGATGCCGGACACGCTCACGTCGGTCGGCCCACCGTCGGCCAGCGCCGTACGCAGGGTCGGGATCGTCAGCGGCTCGACCCCGACCACCCGGGCCCGGCCCTCGGTCGCCGCGGCGACCCCGGCCATCAGCCCGCCGCCACCAACGGCCACGACGATCGTGTCCACCTCGTCGGCCAGATCGGCCAGCACCTCGAGGCCCAGCGTCCCGGCTCCGGCCACGATCTCGGGCTGGTCGTAGGCATGGCAGTAGACGGCACCGGTCGCCGCCGCGTGCTCGAGCGCGGCCTCGTGGGCCTCGGCATACTCATTGCCACCCAGCACGACCTCGGCGCCGTAGCTGCGCAACCGCGCCACCTTGACGGCCGGGGCGCTCACGGGGACGAAGACCGACGCCGGCACGCCGAGCCGCCGGGCCGCGAAGGCGTTGGCCAGGCCGGCGTTGCCACCCGAGGCGACGACCACGCCGATGTCCGGGTCGAGCGTGCCGTCCTCGGACGCGCCGAGGATCCGGTTGAAGGCGCCGCGCGCCTTGAAGCTGCCCGTGTGCTGGAGGTGCTCGAGCTTGAACCAGCCGTGGCCGCCGAAGTCGGCGCCGACGTCCAGCAGCGGGGTACGGCGGACCCGTCCGGCGATGCGGTCGCGGGCGGCCTCCACGTCATCGCGGGTGATCATCGGCTGCTGTGCCGCAGCTGCTCGTGGCCGTGCTCCTGCATGCGATCGAGCGTAGTGGCGGTGTCGTGAGGTTGCCCTCGCCGGTCGCGCCGCAGCGTTGGACGAGCTCTCTCGGCGAGGGAGCAGGCCTCGTCCAGATGACGACGTCGGCGCCCGGCAGCACACTTGATCCATGACACCTGACCAGCCCGGACCCGCGACCCCGGGTCGGATGGGCGGCTCACCCGAGCGACCCGCACGGTTCTTCGACAGCCCCGCGGAGTTCGGTGCCTGGCTGGCACTGCACCACGACACCGAGACAGTGCTGTGGATGGGCTTGAAGAAGAAGGGCGTAGCCGATCGCGGCCTGACCTGGGAGGAAGCGGTCGTCGAGGCGCTGTGCTGGGGATGGATCGACTCCGTCGCGCAGCGGATCGACGACGAGTCCCGGCGGCAGCGCTGGACCCCTCGCAAGAAGGCGTCCCACTGGAGCCGGGTCAATCTCAGGCTTGTCGACCAGCTGCGGGCGGAGGGGCGGATGCAGCCCAGCGGGTTGGCGATCTGGGAGCAACGCAAACACGAGGAGGCGCCGTACAGCCACGAGCGACCGTGGGCCGGACTGCCGGACTCCTACGCCGAGGCACTGGCCGCGTCGCCGGCAGCCACCGCGTTCTGGGAGGCGTCGACGGCGACCTACCGCAAGGTCTGCGCCGTCTGGGTGACCTCGGCCAAGCAAGATGTCACCCGCACCCGCCGGATGACCCAGCTGATCGAGTGTTGCGCCGCAGGCGAGCTCGTGCCGAACCAGCGTTACGGAGACACTCCGAAGTGGGTGGAGCGGGCAGCGGCAGCCGCAGCAGAAGCGCAATGACGTCAGACGCGGCGGGATGATGCGGTGAGGTCTTCGCGCCGCGCCCCTATGTCGGCGGTTCCATCTACTCTGCGGCTATGAGCACGTTCTCCTCGAATTCCTCCACTGCTTCTGGTAGTTGCCGCCCGCTCTGGGGCGACGACGAGTCAGCGGGAGCAACGCCGACCCGGGTGCCAGAACCCGCGACCGAGGGCACCCCCGCGGTCTCGCAGATGCCACTCGAGTCCCGTGAGACGAAGCCCTGGGTTGCCGGATCGCCGGTAGTGACGAACCGCCTGTTCTCCTACGTCGTGGCCTACGACAGCGGATTCGCACCCAACCCGTTTCATGGGCTCTTGACCCTCGCGACCTGCAAGCCGAGGATCCGCGGTGGCGCAGCGGTCAACGACATCCTGATCGGACTCACCCGCAGATCGGAGCGCATCGTCTACGCCATGCAGGTTTCCCAGATCCTCGGGTTCGACGAGTACTGGGCCGATCCCAGGTATGCGGCGCGCCGCCCACAACGGGATTCACCTCGGATCGTGGATCGCACCGGCGACAACATCTACGAGCCGGCCGCCGGTGGCTACAAGCAGTGGCCCTCGTTCCATTCCCAGGACGACGGTTCTGAAGACCTCGGCCACAAAGCTCGAGACACCGGTGTCGATCGCATCCTCGTGAGCGAGCGCTTCACCTACTGGGGCGGCAGCGGTCCGCGGCTGCCGGAGCACCTGTCGTTCTTGCAGATCGGCATCGGGCACCGCGTGAACTTCACTACCGAGCAGATCGCGGAGGCCGGTCGCTGGTTCGCCGAGCAGCCGGGCGGCGTGCTGGGAGCGCCAGCCCTTTGGAAGAAGAACGACGAAACCTGGCGCCAGGCGTGAAGGTCATCTTGAGTCGAAAGGCCTTCGATTCAAGTGCGGGCGGGGTGGCCAACCCGATCTTCGACGACGGGTCGATGATCCCGCTGCCGATCCCTGACAAGCAATCGCCGATCCGCTACCAAGACCTCACGGTTGCTGGCCACAATTTGGGCACGGTCGCGTCAGACCTCACCCGCGGCAGGACTCGTGCCGATCACTTTGCCCATCTCGATCCAGACCTCGTGTCCTCCGCCTACCCCCGTGAGCCCGGCTGGCGGCCGCTGTTCGGGCAGGTGGGAGCCGCCCAGACCGTCTTGGCTCGAGCAGGGGTTGGCCCCGGCGACTTGTTTCTCTTCTTCGGCTGGTTCCGACGCGTCACCCGATCCTCATCACGACTCGAATACGTGAAGGGTGCCCCCGATCTCCACGTCCTGTGGGGCTGGTTTCAGATCGGCGAAGTGATCACCATCGACGGTGCGTCACCTCCCGCCTGGATGGCCTACCACCCGCATCTGGTCCCGGGCTCGCGCGCCGCGAACAACACGCTGTACGTCGCGAGCGAGACGCTTGCTGTCGGGGGCGTCGCCAAAGACGTGCCAGGAGCAGGCACCTTCGCGACCTACGACGATCGGCTGCGGCTCACGAAGGCCGCCTGCAGTCGTTCCAGTTGGTCACTCCCCCGGTGGTTCCACCCCGGTCCGGGACGACCACCGCTGGGCTACCACCACAACCCTGCTCGCTGGCACCCCGACGGCGATCGAGTCACACTGCGTGCCGCTTCCCGCGGCCAAGAATTCGTGCTCGACTCGGCAAACTACCCAGAAGTGATTCCCTGGATCGCCAGCCTCATCCAGCCACCTGTCATCACTACGTGACCCGCAGGGCAGCGACGCTTGGCAGCGGGAAGTATCGCCTTAAGCGGCTGCTAGACGATGCCGACAGGATCGGCGACCGCGCGGATCGCGGCGAGAAGCGTGCGATCCACATGATGGTCCCGTTCTGAACTCAACGCCCGTATCAAACCAGGGATGCAGGGCAGGAACCTCATGTGTGGGTTGGCTGTCATCCGCTGACCATCCGCACATCGCCAGAGTCGCGCGCACCATGCGGCCAGATCCGGATAGCCGCAGCGCACGCTATCTGCGACAGAAGTGGTGGCGCGTTCTCTGACCGGGCATCACCCTCGCTTCCGCCGCAATGTCTTCACCTGCACCTCGGAGCCTTGGCGCAGCGGCAGCCACTCGGCGGTGGTACGACACCAGCCCTGTTCGACTATGACCTCACGTCCCTCCAGCGTGCCGTACCGGGCTACGCTCGCCACCAGACGCACGGCCTGCATGCACTCTGGATGAGGGCGATACGCAGACAATGTGCCTTGCCTCATGGAGGACTCGGTGGAGCCGCATGACTGGCATCGCACAGCCTTCCACTGCCGGCTCCGGCAAGGGTCGCTGGCGTCACTGGGCGTTCGGCGGCTCCGGAGCGAGCGATGCAAGGGCCCGACGCAACGCGTTGACCAGGGCGCCGGCGGCGAAGAACTCGTGAGGACTGCCGTCTCGTCTGGTCACGACCAGGTCGGCGTACTCCTCGGTCATGTCTCGAGCCGTCTCCCAACGGCCGATCTCCTCGAGGCCAGTGGTGACGATCAGCGCGTCAGCCGTCGCCTCAAGCGCCCGCGCAGCCGTGGGCCGGAGATCCGGCCCCAACGCGACGTCCTGGAGGTCTGAGCGCTCATTTCCGGCGACGAGGTCATAGATGTCTTCGACGAAGAACGACAGTCCTTTGAGTGCACGCGCTTGCTCATATTGGTCTTCGGCGGTTCGTCGCCACCGTGCTGCGCGCCAGTTGATTCGCTGGGCCTCGCGCGCCTCGGCCAGCATGGCGTCCATCTGTTCAGCGTGGACGTCGATGTCACGGCGAAGCCCCGCCCACGCCGCGCGGTCCGGAAGCGGTTGAGTCCGAACCCCGTCCGCCAGGTCGTGGAGCTGCACCGCCAGGGTCTCACGCAGTCGGTCGATGGCCCGTTGGGTGCTTCTCAGCGGCAGGGCCGGCCACACCGTGTCAACGGCGAGACCCACAAAAGCTCCGAAAGCCACGAGGCCCAGATAGGCGCCAGCGAACCTCCACGGATCAGAGGCGCCGATGATCAGGATCAACAGCCCAGAGACCGGCACCCAGCTGGCGCTGGCGCCCAAGCGCTCCCAGCTGGCCAACCAGGCCCCGACCAGCACGACGAGAGCCAAGGACAGGGCCCCGGGACCGGACAGAGCCAGTGCCGCGATGGCGGGCACCGCTCCGAGCGCGATCGCCGCGATGCTGCTCAGCGTGGCTCGCAGCGAGCTGGCTACCGTGCCGGCGATCGACACCACCGCCCCGAGGGGGGCGTAGTAGGCGTACTCGTCGGCGACGCCATCGAAAGGAGCGATCAGCATCCAGGCCAGCGCCGCAGCTACGGCGACCTTGAGCGCGTGCGCCGAACGGGCGTCAGTAAGGCCAGCAACGATGACAGAAACGAGTCCAAGGGGCCCGAAGACGTGGTCACGGAACTGCGAGCGGCTGCCCCCGTGAGACGCCGGGGACCAGCCCGCGCGAGTGATTGCGGAAAAGATCCTCACGCCCCCCATCCCACCACGCGCAACGGCCAGCCGAGGGAGCCAACCAGGGATGCGAGCTCCCGGCGTCAGGCAGGAGCTCGACCTGGACAACCAACCGCTGTCCTCGAGCGCCGCGTTCGCGACTCCGTGCTGGTTCATCCTGGGTGCTGCGACGCGGCCACCGCGCAGCCACAACTGGCGCTCGATCGCGGTGGTAAGACGCGAGGGCTGGCGTTGCGGCACAAGCTCTGTGTGGCTGATGGCCATCACGGTGTTCGGCCCGCTCTCGTTGCCTTGTGGCAGGCCGGAGGTCAGTCTCTCGGCTATTGGAGCCGCGAATCTGCAGATCGAGCAGCCCGCGCCTGATCTGTCGAGGCACGCCGCTCCTCCAGACTGCGAATGATGTCCGTAGCGGCGTCCTTGTCGACGGGTTCGCCGTCCAGTTTCGCAAGCCAGCCGACAAGCTTTCGCCCTGCGATGAACTCGATGCCGTCGACCTCTGCCCCGTCCGGCACGCCTCGCTGAGCGGTTCCCCACAGCACGACCACCGACGTGACGCTGACCGGGTTCACCTTCGCCCGTCGGGCGCCGCGGGAGTTCCCCTTGAGAAGGTCGCGCGTCAAGGCCTCGGCACGGAGTCGCACCTTGTGGGCTGCGCGCGCCATCTCCGCTGGGTCGCTGATCGTGTTTCGCCATTTTGAGTCGACGGCCACCAAGCCACCGTTGCGGGTAACGATCAAGTGATCGATGTCCCCGTAAAGCAAACCGAGGCTGTCGACCCATCCCCAGATGAGTCGCTTGCGCTTGGCGCGCTGTAGCTCGCTGCGGGTGTTGTCCTCTCCCCAGGCGCCGCGAACATGCCAGATTGCCTCCGCGTCATGAGCCAGGAACGCTGTGTGGAGCAAGTGGAGGTAAGCGGCAACCAGAGCAGTTGGCAACGCCCCGAGTAGCCACCACCTGAAGGCAGATTCGGGGATGGTCGCCAGCAGGACTGCCACGATCACCGCGATGGATGCGAGCAACCCGGCGGTCAGCCCTGCCACCAATGTGAGGTTGCGGTGAAGCCAGACTCCGAGCCGTCGACGGAACTCGAGACGCGAGTAGGGGTGGTGCTTGGACATGAAGACTCCACGAGAGGTCGGAAGCGATCATTCAAGCGGACTTACCCCGCTGCCGTGGCTGCTCCAGCCAACAGGTCCGACCGGCGGTCGCCCCGACTGTCGGGGGCGGGACACAGTTGCTCCTCGTGGGTTCGGGTCGCTGCAGTCCTGCGCCTCAGTGACTGGACCTCTCCAGTCCCGAGAACGCGACCACGACGCCCCCGTGATCGCTCAATCTCGCACCTTCGACCACGTTGTTCCACCCGTGAACCGTGGACGTGAATCGTCTGCCTTGGCCTGGTCCTGCGCAGACGTGATCGATGGGCGGATGCTGCAAGACGTCAGGATCGAACCGATCAGTCGTGGTGAGGCACAACAGATCTGCCCGCTCCAGCTCGCTGCTGAGGAGCGCTCGGCACGCCTTCGTCCCGTAGTAGTGCTTGCCGCCGAGGTCCTGGTTCAGGTCGCCCGCCACGATCAGGGTGGCCTCGGGAAAGCGCTCCCGGAGAGCGAGCCATTCGCGACCTTGGTCTGGCACGACCCGGCGGAACTCGTCCCACCCCTTCGCTGGGTTGTCGATGTCTGGCCCGGCGTCGCCGTTCCACGGCAGCACCGTGCCGTAGACGATGACTTCCCCGGCATCACCACCGTCCAGTCGAGCCGCGACACAGCGTTGCGGATCGGACGTCGTGAGCCGCTCGATCAGCGGGAGCGACGTCCACAGCGTCGTCCACCTGCCGCCGGGTGTGGAGTACCGCTGGTCCGAGTGGATCGCTCGGTGGGTCGCAGAGAGGTCGAGATCGTCGTGGGTCTCAGTGAGGACCCACACTTGGGCCGCCTGTGACGCAATGAGGTCGATCCTGCGCTGATTCTTCTCGACACCGCGCGCGTACTGGACGTTCCAGGTGCCGACTCGCAGTTCACTCACCGACGTTCGCCCATCACCTGAGCAGGGTAGTCAAGAGGGTGACCCGATCGCGGCGGAAAGACGCGCGTCTGGTGGCACGGCGATTCCCATTATCCAAGGCCGAGTTGAGGGCGCCGAGGGCTGTGACCACATGACCCAGCGGGTCCTGCTGCGAGCCCCCCTCCTGTGCCCGTACTTTGCCCACGATTTCCATCTGCTTCCGTCTGGTCACGTCGTGGCCCATCAAGTTCGTGTAGGTCGGCGCGATTACCACTACTCGCCGTCGAAGTCCCTCACCACGGGGATACTTCCCTGGTCGACAGTCCGATCCACGTTGGCGCGTCCGTGTCGGCGACGCATTGGCCCCGGCCGCGTTAGAGCATCGATTAGCAGCTGAGCCCCTCGCGAACAGCACCGCCTCGAACGACGCGTGCGGCCAGGTGTCCACTCAAGAGGAGCTTTGCGCTTGTAGAGGGCCCAACCCATAGAAGGAGCAGCGATGACCGCCACGAGCGCTCATCAAGACGACCGCATCCTCACGATCGATCAGGCCGCGGCGTACCTGTCGATCCCGAAGGCAACGCTGTACACCTGGCGCACGCGACGAGTGGGATACGGGCCCAGCGCGGTCAGGATGGGCAGCTGCCTTCGCTACCGACGCGAAGACCTCGACGCCTGGATCGCTGAGCACCTCGAGCCGACGGACGAGCACGCGTAGCGTCCAATGGCACGCCCGCACTCCCCCTCGGCACGTGGGGGACGATCACCACCGAGCAAGTCACCGGCGGCAATTATCGAGCGCTCACGCGCTTTCGTGATCACGACGGACGACTCGGCGGGTCACCGCAACGGGACCCAGCCGGTCAGCTGCCGAGCGAGCCCTGCGAGGAGGCCTTGGCGCAACGCACCACGCCCGCGGGAGAGTTGGTGACCGCTGAGTCACGCCTGGTCGACATCGCGCAGTGTGGCTGACCGAGTTGCAGGCCGAAGGTCGGGTCGAGCAGAGCACCATCAACGGGTACCGACGGGTCTTGGACAACTGGGTCCTCCGCCCACGTTGGCGGCCTCAGGCTCCGCGAAGCCAGCACTGGGCGCCTCAACCGAACTCCTGCTCAGCCTGCGCGAGCAGAGTCCGAACCGACAGCGCAAGGCCAAGGTGGTGCTGGGCGCCATGCTCAACCTCGCAGTCCGTCACGACGCAATCCCCGTGAATCCAGTCCGCGCCACCAGTCGAGTCCCACCGACACCGAAGTGAAACTAGGGCGCTGCGGGTCGAAGACCTCGTCGAGATCCGAGCAGCGGTACGCCGCTGGATCAACGCCGATCGTCCGGGTCCCAGAGCCGGCAGCGACATGGCTGACATCGTCGACCTCATGCTCGCGACCGGATGCCGCATCGGCGAGATCCTCGCGTTGCGCTGGAGCGACCTCGAGCTCGATGCCGAGCTCACCGACACTGTCGGTGACGGGCACGATCAAGACCGAGACCGGCAAGGGCACCTACAGGAAGCCGACGCCCGAAGTCCGAGTCCAGTCAGCGCACGGTCGTCCTGCCGGCGTTCGCAGCTGCGCTCCTGCGGATCCGTCGGCAGTTCGCGAAGACGAACGAATCTTCGACGCGGTATTCGCCACCCGCAACGGAACATGGCACCAGGTCATCAACATCGAACGCCGCTGGCGCCAGATCCGCAAAGACACCGGCTATGAGTGGGTCACTCCCCACACCTTCCGCAAGACGGTCGCGACGTTCATCTCCGAGGCGACCACGTCGGAGCTCGCGCTGCCCGCCAGCTCGGGCACTCCTCGAGCCAGATCACCCGCGAGCACTACATCGCCAAGCCGCCGATCGCCGCCGACCTGCCCCATCCTGCAGCTCGCGCCGAGCGACTCGTCGGAGAGCGGCCGCTCGACGGGCTCGGATCGATCTTGCCGCTCTCGAACTCGTTTACGGCTGAGTAAACGGGGATTAGTGCGGCCAAGGTCTTACGTTCGAAATCCCGAACCGCCTCTGACCTGCGTTTCCGCAGGTCAGAGGCGGTTTTTCGGTCGGGCTGACAGGATTTGAACCTGCGACCCCTTGACCCCCAGTCAAGTGCGCTACCAAGCTGCGCTACAGCCCGAACCCCTGTGTGCCGCTCGAAGGCGGCACCGCAAGGCGTGACGAACCATACCGCAGCCCTTCCGGCGTCATCGAATCGGTTGGTCCGCGCCACGACGAGCTCAGCGGAAGTCGCGCGAGGACTGGCGGGCCTGCAGCGCCGCGCCGGCGCCCGGGATGACCGTGTCGAGGCCGACGACCCGGTCGGCGACGAGGTTGGTGACGCCCTCGTTGCGCTCGAGGATGCCGCGGATGACGACCGCGACCCGGTTGCGGGCGGCCTGGCGGTGCACCTTCATCACCCCGATCGAGCAGATGACGTTGAGCATGCCGGTCTCGTCCTCGAGGTTGAGGAACGTCGTGCCCATGGCGGTGCCGGGGCGCTGGCGGTGGGTGATCAGGCCGGCCACGTGCACGCGGCGTCCGGACTCGGTGGTCTGCAGGTCGTCGATCGAGCGGATGCCGGCGCGGCGCAGGTCGTCGCGCAGGTGCTCGATCGGGTGGCCGCTCGGGCGAGGTGCCGGTGGCCCACAGGTCGGCGAGGGTGATCTCCTCCGGGCTCATGCCGGGCAGCGTCGGGGCGGCCGGCGCCGGCGTCGAGCCGGCCAGGTGGTCGGCGCTCTCGGCGAACCCGGCCGCCCACAGCGCCTCGCGTCGGTCCGAGCCCGAAGCAGTCGAAGGCCCCGGCGGTGGCCAGCGCCTCGAGCTGGTCGGTGGTCAGGCCGGCGCGGCGCGACAGGTCGGTCGACGTCGGGGAACGGCGCCTCGTCGCGGGCCGCGACGATCCGGCGGGCGACGTCGATGCCGATGCCGCGCACCGAGTCGAGCCCCAGGCGTACGGCGAGCCGCCCGTCGCGGCGGTGGGCCGGCACCGGGTCGGGGGTGCCGGGCACCCACTCGACGCGCGTCGAACGACGGCCGGCAGCACTCCTCGAGCCCGGTGGGCTCGGACCGTCGCCCTCGACGTCCACCGGCTCCAGCCCGCCTGCGCCCCGGAGCGCGCGACGTCGGGACGGCGTACGTCGACCCCGTGGCGGCGCGCGTCGCCGATCAGCGACTGCGGGCGAGTAGAAGCCCATCGGCTGGTTGCGCAGCAGCCCGGCCAGGAACGCCGCCGGGTAGTGCAGCTTGAACCACGAGCTGGCGTAGACGAGCAGGGCGAAGCTCAGCGCGTGCGACTCGGCGAAGCCGAAGTTGGCGAAGGACAGGATCTTCACGTAGATCGCGTCGGCCGCCGTCGCCGACCAGCCCGCGGCGCGCCATGCCGGCGTAGAGCTTCTCCTTGATCGACTCGATGCGCTCGACCCCGCGCTTGGAGCCCATCGCCCGGCGCAGCAGGTCGGCGTCGTCGCGGCTGCAGTCGCCCAGCGCGACCGCCATCGCCATCAGCTGCTCCTGGAACAGCGGCACGCCGCGGGTGCGCTCGAGCACCGGCACCAGGTCGGGGTGGTCGTAGGTGACCTCCTCCTGGCCGGTGGCGCGGCGGACGTAGGGATGCACGGCGCCGCCCTGGATCGGGCCGGGCCGGATCAGCGCGATCTCGATCGCGAGGTCGTAGAACTCGCGCGGCCGCAGCCGCGGCAGGGTGCCGATCTGGGCGCGGCTCTCGACCTGGAAGACGCCGATCGAGTCGGCGCGGCAGAGCATGTCGTAGACCGCCGGCTCCTCCTTGGGCATCGTCGCGAGGGTCCACCGCTCCCCCAGGTGCTCGGCGACCAGGCGCATCATGTGGTCGAGCGCGCCGAGCATGCCGAGCCCGAGCAGGTCGAACTTGACCAGCCCCATCGACTCGCAGGCGTCCTTGTCCCACTGCAGCACCGTGCGCCCGTCCATCCGCCCCCGCTCGATCGGGCAGACCTCGCCGATCGGCCGCTCGGTCAGCACCATCCCGCCGGAGTGGATGCCGAGGTGGCGCGGGGCGCCGAGCAGCTCCTCGGCCAGCGCCACCACCGGCGGCCGGCACGTCGTGGGCGTCGGGTCGCCCTCGTCCCCGGTGACCACCGCCTCCAGCCGTCGATCTGCTTCGACCAGGCGTCCTGCTGGCCCTGGCGAGTGACCCAGCGCCTTGGCGGCGTCGCGCACCGCCATCCGCGGCCGGTAGGCGATCACGTTGGCGACCTGGGCGGCGTTGCGGCGGCCGTAGGTGTCGTAGACCCACTGGATCACCTCCTCGCGCCGGTCGGAGTCGAAGTCGACGTCGATGTCGGGCTCCTCGTCGCGGTGCGCGGAGATGAACCGCTCGAACGGCAGCCGGTAGAAGACCGCGTCGACCGCGGTGATGCCGAGGGCGAAGCAGACCGCCGAGCTGGCCGCCGAGCCCCGGCCCTGGCAGAGGATGCCGCGACCGCGGGCGAAGGCGACGATGTCGTGGACGATCACGAAGTAGCCGGCGAAGTCCTTCGCCGCGATCACCCGCAGCTCGTGCTCGAGCCGCTCGCGGGCCTCGTGCTCGTGCGGCGTGCCGGCGTAGCGCTCGGCGAAGCCGCGCTCGGCCAGCACCCGCAGCCACGAGTCGGCGGTGTGGCCCTCGGGGATCTGCTGCTTGGGCAGGCCGGGCGAGGCCTTGCGCAGGTCGAAGGCGAGCTCGTCGGCCAGGGTGACGCTGCGCGCCACCGCTCCGGGGTACGGCGCCAGCGCCGCGGCCGTCTCCTCGCCGCTGCGCAGGTGGGCCGACGACGACAGGTCGAGCCAGCCGTCGAGGTCGGCCAGGCTCCGCCGGGCCCGTACGGCGGCCATCGCCGAGGCCAGCCGGTGCCGCGCCGGGGTCGCGTGGTGCACGTTGCCGGCGGCGACGACGTCGAGCCCGTGGGTGTCGGCGAGGCCGGCCAGCGTCGGCGTTGGTCGCGTCGGCGCCCGGGTCGCGGCGACAGCTCGACGAGCACGTGCTCGAGCCCGAACAGCGCGGTCAGCCGGTCGAGCGCCTCGGCCGCTGCCGCGCGGACCGCCCGCGCGCCAGCGCCTGGCGCACCGCGCCCTTGCGACACCCGGTCAGCACCGCCCAGTGCCCGCGACCGCGCTCGCCCAGCTCGTCGAGGTCGTAGACCGGGCGGCCCTTCTCGTCGCCGCGCAGGTGCGCCTCGGTGATCGCCCCCGCCAGCCGGTGGTAGCCCTCGACGCCGCGCGCCAGCACCAGCAGGTGGCTGCCCTCGGGGTCGGGCACGCCGTTCTGCGGGCCGCTCAGCCCGAGCGACAGCTCGGCGCCGTAGACGGTGCAGCAGGTCGTAGGCGGCCGCCGCCTCGGCGAACAGCGGCGCGCCGTAGAAGCCGTCGTGGTCGGTGATCGCCAGGGCGTGCAGCCCCAGCCGCACGGCCTCCTCGACCAGCTCGGCCGGCGAGCTGGCGCCGTCGAGGAAGCTGAAGTGGCTGTGGCAGTGCAGCTCGGCGTACGGCGTGACCTCGCGCGGCGCCTCGATGGCGCGGGTCGGCGGCCGGCCGCGCTTGCGCGCGAGACCGGCGCGTCGTCGGCGCCGGGCAGCCCGCTGAGCCGGCGCTCGAGCTCCTTCCAGCTCATCGCCGGGTTGTTCCAGCCCATCAGGTCCTGGCCCATCAGTCGTAGCCCGCCTCGAGCGACCAGCCGTCGGCGCCGCACACCAGCAGCCAGGCGCGTCCGTCGGCGCCGACCACCTGGAAGCGCGAGCGTCAGCCCGGCCCCGCCGGCCCACCACGACTCGTCGGTCGGCCACGGTCCGGCCCACGCCGTCACCGGCTGCCAGGCAGCTGCGCGCCGATGCCGTCGGGCCGGGCCAGCCGGAAGCGCGCGGCTCGCGGTCACCGCCCCCGCTCGGTGACCGCGACCGCGCGACCGTCGTCGTCGACACCTCGGCGACGCAGCGGCTGCCGCGAAGACCCGCACCGGCGGCGGGCCGGGCACCCGGCCGGGCCACGGCCGGTCGAGCGGGCGCAGGTCGACCGCGCCGCTCGCCCCACGGCACGCTGGCCTGGCGGGCCGCCGGGCTGCGACCGCCCTGGCGCACCGGACGGCGTACGGCGTCGAAGCCGACCATCGCCTGCACCCGCGCGACCCCGCGCTCGACGCGGTCGTCGGAGCCGCCGCCCCACAGCGACTCGCCGTGGGCGGCGGCCGGCTCGACGGCGTCGGGCACGAAGCGCACCAGGTCGACGGGGCGCGTGACCTCCCCGGACGTCCTTGCGCGCGCGCAGCGAGCCGCCCACGGCCGCGCGACTGCAGCTGCCAGTGCACCCGGTCGACGAGGTCGCGGGCGGTGAAGAAGCGCGGGTGCAGCCAGGTGCGCGCCGAGATCAGCGACCCCGTCGGACTCGACCTCGACGCGCACCCCGGTCGCCACCAGCTGCAAGCGCGAGGCAGCCCGGCCAGGAACCGCTCGGCGGTCGTGCGCACGCTGAAGGTCACCGCCTCGGCGGAGTCGAGCGGCGGCTCGAAGACGACCGACTCGTCGAGCTCGGGCGGCACGCGTGCGGGCGGCGAAGAGGGCCGGGTCCTCGACCGCGGGCGCGGCGCCACACCGAGGCGCCGTAGCGACCCAGCCGCGCCTCGACCGCGTCGCCCGGCAGCGCCGCGAGGTCGCCGAGGGTGCGCAGCCCGAGGCGGCGCAGCAGGCTGACCGCGTCGCGACCCTGCGGCCCGTCGGCCTCGAGCACCTCGACGGGCAGCGGCGCCAGGAAGCGCCGCCGACCCACCGGCGGGCACCACCTCCCACGCCTGGGCGCTCGACCGAGCGCGCGGCCTGCTCGGCGGTGAAGAGGTCGTCGGCGACCCCGAGGCGCACGTCGCGCACGCCCGGCCTCGACCAGCGCCTCGCAGACCGTGGCGGCGGCGTTGGCCTCGGTGCCGAACCAGCCGCCCGGAGCGCGGACGGCGAGCAGCCCCGGTCGCAGCGCCGCCACGCCGGGTCGCAGCTCCTCGACGAGCGCCGAGCACCGCCTCGAAGGCGCGGGCGTCACGGTCGGCGTTGGCCGGCGAGCAGGGCGAGCTCGGGGCAGCGGGCCTGGGCGTCGCGGCGTCGCTGGCCGCGGCGCACGCCCTCGGCGCGGGCCGCGGCGTTGCACACCTCGACGACGTTGGCCGGACAGCACCGCGGCCGGCGTCGACGCGCCCGCGCCGGCCTCGGCGAGCGCCGCGACCACCGACCAGTCGGGGCACCACACCACCAGCACCCTCATCCGGACGCCTCGCCTGCAGCGGCGCGGCAGCCGACGGCGGCGACGCCGGCGTCTCGAGGCGCCAGGGTCAGCCGGCCGACCAGCACCAGGTCGGCCCGCTCGCGGCGGCCGCGCGCCCCGCGGCGTCACGACAGCCGCGACCGAGCGCTCGGTGAGCGCAGCCGCGCGCCGCCTGCCGGGCCGCTCCAGCGCGACTCCTCCAGGCTCAGCCGGGCCTCGCAGCGCGGCCACGCGCCCCACACGACGAGCACCGCCGAGCGGGTGCGCAGCCGCGAGTCGAGCACCTCGGCGGCACGCGGCGCGACCGAGGCGGGCGGGCGCAGCACCACGACGCGCAGCACGTCGACCAGCGCGGCGGTCACCTCGAGCCAGTGCTCGCCGGGGTCGGGCACCAGCACGGTGCGGGACGAGCTCGATGCCGAGCCCGGCCGCGGCCTCGACCCCGAAGTCGGGCCAGCCGGCGAAGCCGACCCACTCCCCGGCCTGCGAGGCACCGGCGGCCAGGGCCAGGGCGAGCCCGGCCGAGTCGACGCCGTAGGTCGCCCCGGCCTCGAGCGGCAGCAGGTCGGCGAGCGCCGGTAGCGTCGGCACCGGCTGCCGGGCCGGGCGTCGCTCCATCGCCGCCACCCGCTCGCGCAGCTGCTCGACGACCGGGCGGCCGGGTCGAGCGCGCGGCGGGGCGGGTGGACACCCCGCCATGATCGAACAGATGTTCGAACGGGTCAAGTGCGGGCGCCTGGCCGCCCGGACCGCCCAGGCGGCCTACAGCGCTTGCGCTTCTCCCGCACCCGCTGCTGCAGGATGATCGGCGTGCCGACGAAGCCGAACTCCTCGCGCAGGCGACGCTCGATGTAGCGCTCGTAGGACGCCTCGAGCTTGCCGGAGGTGAAGAGCACGAACGTCGGCGGCGCCGAGGAGGCCTGGGTGCCGAACATGATCTTGGGCTGCTTGCCGCTGCGCACCGGGTGCGGGTGCTCGGCGACCAGGCGGCCGAGGAAGCCGTTGAGCTGGCCGGTGGAGATGCGGGTCTCCCAGCCCGCCAGGGCCTTCTCGATCGCCGGGCACCAGCCGGTCGATGTGCCAGCCGGTCTTGGCGGTGATGTTGATCCGCGGCGCCCACTGCACCTGCACGAGGTCGCGCTCGATCTCGCGGTCGAGGTAGTAGCGACGCTCCTCGCCGACGAGGTCCCACTTGTTGAACGCGATGACCAGCGCGCGGCCGGCCTCGCGGATCGTCTGGATGATGCGCAGGTCCTGCTCGGAGAGCGACTGCCCGCCGTCGACGACCAGCACGGCCACCTCGGCGCGGTCGATCGCGGTCGTCGTGCGCAGCGAGGCGTAGTACTCGTGGCCCGAGGCCTCCTTGACCCGCTTGCGGATGCCGGCGGTGTCGATGAAGCGCCAGGTGCCTGCCACCGAGCTCGATCAGCTCGTCGACCGGGTCGACGGTGGTGCCGGCGACGTTGTCGACGACGACGCGGTCCTCGCCGGCCAGCTGGTTGAGCAGCGAGGACTTGCCGACGTTGGGCTTGCCGACGATCGCGATCCGACGCGGGCCGCCGACCTCGGGCTCACCGCTCGGGCGGCGGCTCGGGCAGCGCCGCCAGGATGGCGTCGAGCATGTCGCCGGAGCCGCGCCCGTGCAGCGCCGAGACCGGCGACGGCTCGCCGAGCCCGAGGTTCCACAGCCCGTAGGCCTCGGCCTCGGTGCGCTGGTCGTCGACCTTGTTGGCGGCCAGCACGACCGGCTTGCCGGAGCGGCGCAGGATCTTGACGACCTCCTCGTCGGCGTCGGTGATGCCGACCGTCGGCGTCGACGACGAAGAGCACGGCGTCGGCCAGGGTGACCGCGACCTCGGCCTGGGCGGCGATCCGCTGCGCGAGGCCGCGGGCGTCGGGGTCCCAGCCGCCGGTGTCGACGACGGTGAAGGCGCGGCCGTTCCAGTTGGCGTCGTAGGAGACCCGGTCGCGGGTGACGCCGGGGACGTCCTCGACGACCGCCTCGCGGCGGCCGATGATCCGGTTGACCAGGGTGGACTTGCCGACGTTGGGGCGGCCGACGACGGCCAGGACCGGCACCGGACCCAGCGGCTCGTCGCCGGTCGCCGGTCGGGTCGTCGGTCGGGCTCGGTCGGGTCGTTGTCGTCGATCGGGGTGCTGCTCATGCTGACTTCTCCGTGATGCCCCCGCCGGGGTCGGGTTCGTGCTGCCCCGCGGGCAGTGGGCCCGGGCAGGGAGAGGCCCGTGCTGCGACGCGCGGCCTCCAGGTCGTCGAGCATCCGGGCACGAGCCGGTGCGAGGTCTCCCCCACCTGCTGGCGCGTCCGCGGCCACGTCGGCCTGCTCGACGGTGAACGGCGTACCGAACACGAGGTCCATGGTCCCACGTCGGCGCGGCAGCGACGAACTCGCGCCGCCGGGCTCGCGGGTGCCGAACAGGATCACCGGCACGACGGCGGCGCCGGTCGACGTGGGCCAGGTAGGCCGCACCGCGGTGGAAGAGGTCGAGCTCGCCGGCCCCGCGGGCGCCCTCGGGGAAGATCCCGACGACGCCGCCGTCGCGCAGCACCCGCACGGCCGAGTCGCACCGCGGCCGGGTCGGTGTGGAAGCGGTCGAGCGGGATCTGACCGGCCGCGGTGAGGAAGCGCCCCAGGAGGCCGGGGAACATCTCGATCTTGGTCAGCGCGTGCACCGGGCGCGGGGCGAAGATCGCCAGCAGCGGGCCGTCGATGACGCCGACGTGGTTGGCGGCCAGGATCACCGGGCCGCTGACCGGCACGTTCTCGGCGCCGTGCACCACGACGCGGTAGCGGCGACGGATCAGCCACGCGCAGAACGGTCGCGCGCCGTGCAGCAGCCAGCGGCTGGGGCGACGTACGGCGTCGGTGCGCGGGCAGCGGCGTGCGCGTGCGACGTCACCCGGCGTCACCGGCGGCTCCTGGCCTGCTGCTCCAGCCGGCACGGCGCGTCGACCAGGCCGACCAGCAGGGCGATCGACCTCCTCGAGCGTGTACGTCGTGGTGTCGAGGTGGGCGGCCCCGTCGGCCATCACGAGGGGAGCGGTGGCCCGCCCGGAGTCGATGCGGTCGCGCTCGCGCAGCGAGGCCTCGGTGGCGGCGACGTCGCTGCCGCCCGGCCTCGAGGGCCCGCCGGGCGGCCCGGGCACCGGGGTCGGCGGTCAGGTAGACCTTGACCTGCGCCTGCGGCCACACGACCGAGCCGATGTCGCGGCCCTCCACGACGATGCCGCCGGCCTCGAGGTGGCCGGCGATGATCTCGCGCTGCAGCTCCGAGCAGCCGGGCCCGCACCTCGGGCACGGTGCTGACCGGGGAGACCGCGGCGTTGACCTCGTCGGTGCGGATCGCGACCGCGACGTCGCTGGCCGTCGACGGTGATGGTCGGGCCGTGCCGGGTCGGTGCCGGACACCAGGACCGGCTCGTCGCAGCGCGCGGCGACGGCGGCCGCGTCGTGCACGTCGATGCCCTGGCTCAGCATCCACCAGGTCACCGCACGGAACATGGCGCCGGTGTCGAGGTAGGCCAGGCCGAGGTCGCTCGCCACGCCGCGGCAGGTGCTGGACTTGCCCGATCCCGAGGTGCCGTCGACGGCGACGACCATCCCGACGAGGTGAGGACGGTCGGAGGGGTCCGTCTGATCAGGTGCAGCTCACGGGCGCGGATCCTACCGGAGGCCGCCCGGGGTCAGGGCTGTGTCGGGCACCGAGCGCACGCGCGTCAGGTCCGAGCGCAGCGCGGCCGCTCCGTGCAGGTAGACGTGGGTGATGTCGGCGCGTGGCAGGTCGGTCTCGACGTGCGCCATCATCCGCACGACCCGCGGCATCGAGCCCGCGATCTCCAGCTCGCGGGCGCAGATCAGCGGCACCTCGCCGAAGCCGAGCTGGCGGGCGGCGTAGGCCGGGAACTCGCTGACCAGGTCGGAGGTCGCGGTGAAGATCACCGAGATGAAGTCGTCGACGCCGAGGCCGTTGGACGCCATCACGTCGAGCACCATCTCCGAGACCCGCTCGAGCATCTGCTCACGGTCGTCGACGTCGAGCTGGGTCGCTCCCCTGACTGCACGCACTGCCACGCGGGCCACCCTAGGGGCCGGGCGCAGCCCGGCGTCACATCCGCACGCTGTCGAGCAGCGCGCCCAGCTCGTCGAGGGTGAGCTCGCGCAGCTGCCCGGCCTTGAGCTGGCCCAGGTCGATCGGGCCCGAGCTCGGTGCGGGTCAGCCGCCGCACGGGGTGGCCGACGTGGTCGAGCAGGCGGCGCACGATGCGGTTGCGGCCCTCGTGGATCACGACCTCGACGATCGACTTCTCGCGGGTCGCGGCGATGATCCGCACGCGCGAGACCGCGCACCGGGCCGTCGTCGAGCTCGACGCCGGCGAGCAGCTCCTCGGAGGTCTCCTTGGTGACCTGCCCGTCGACCTCGGCCACGTAGGTCTTGTCGACCTCGTAGGAGGGGTGGGCCATCTTGTTGGCGAAGTCGCCGTCGTTGGTCAGCAGCAGCAGCCCGGAGGTGTCGGTGTCGAGGCGACCGACGTGGAAGAGCCGCTCGCCGCGCGGCCGGCATCGCCGCGCACCTCGGCGAGCACGTCGGTGAGGGTGCGTCGGCCCTCGGGGTCCGACATCGTCGAGACCACCCCGCGCGGCTTGTTGAGCACCAGGTAGACGTGGTCGGAGATCGGGGGCAGCCGCTGGCCCGACACCCGGACCACCGCGGTGCGCGGGTCGACCTTGGTGCCGAGCCGGGTGACGACCTCGCCGTCGACCTCGACCTCGCCGTCGAGCATCAGCTCCTCGCACTTGCGCCGGGAGGCGACGCCCGACTGCGGCGAGCAGCTTCTGCAGCCGGATCAGGCCGTCCTCGTCGGTGGCCAGGTGCCCGCTCATGTCGTCTCCTCGTCGTTCAGCTCGTCGAGGCGCGGCTGCTCGGGCGCCGTTGGCGCCGGCGACGGCGAACCGCGGTCGCGTCCGGCGCACGGCCGTACGACGACATCTCGGCGAGCTCGTCCTCGAGGTCCTCCATGTCGGGCAGGTAGGGCGCGAGCTCGGGCAGGTCGTCGACCGAGGTGACGCCGATGCGCTCGAGGAAGTAGGTCGTCGTGCGGTAGAGCGTGGCGCCGTGCTCCCCGTCGCGACCGGCCTCCTCGACCAGGCCGCGCGTCAGCAGCGTGCGCATCACGCCGTCGACGTTGACCCCGCGGATCGCCGAGACCCGGGCCCGCGAGACCGGCTGCTGGTAGGCCACCACCGCCAGCGTCTCCAGCGCGGCCTGGGTCAGCCGTGCCTGCTGGCCCTCGAGCACGAAGCCCTCGACCACCGGTGCGAACTGCTCGCGGGTGTAGAAGCGCCAGCCGCCGGCGACGTTGCGCAGCTCGAAGCCGCGACCCTGCTCGTCGTACTCCGCGGCGAGCGCGACCAGGGCCGCGCCGACCTCCTCGGCGGGGTAGCCGACGCACCGAGGCCAGGGTGACGTCGTCGAGCGGCTGGTCGGCGACCATGACGATCGCCTCCAGGGCCGGGCGCAGGTCGGCCAGGGGCACCGCGAACAGCTCGGTCCGGGCTCGGTCGGGGTGTCCTGGGTCGGGCGTCCTGGGTCACGGGGCCTCCTCGGGCTCCGGGGGCTCGCGGGGAGCCTCGGGGTTGTCCGTCGAACTCGTCGACGATGTCGATGTCGGTCTCGTCGGCGCCGGTCCACCGCACCGTCAGCTCGCCGAGGGCGCGGGCCTGCTCGAAGGCCACCGCTCCCTCGCGGAAGAGCTCGAGCAGCGCGAGGAACCGCGCGACCGTGGTGAGGGTGTCGGGCGAGTCACCGCAGAGGGCTCGGAAGGTCAGCGTGCCCGAGCGGCGCAGGCGGTCGACCACGAGGGCGCCCTGCTCGCGGACGGAGACGGCCGGGGCGTGGATGTGGGCCAGCCCCACCTCGAGCACCGGCTTGGGCGCCAGCGCCTTGGCGGCCAGGGCGGCGAACTGCTCCAGGCCGATGCCGATGAGCACCTCGGGCAGCAGCCCGGCGAAGCGGTCCTCCAGACCGACCGCCCGCGGGTGGCGGCGAGCCTCGTCGGCCAGGCGGGTGCCGAGGACGCGCGGCCACCTGCTTGAAGGCCTTGTACTGGATGAGGCGGGCGAAGAGCAGGTCGCGCGCCTCGAGCAGGGCGAGGTCCTCCTCGTCCTCGACGTCGCCCTGCGGCAGCAGGCGAGCGGCCTTGAGGTCGAGCAGCGTCGCAGCGACCAGGAGGAAGGACGTCGTCTGCTCCAGGTCCCAGACCGACCCGCCGGCCTTGACGTGGGCGATGAACTCGTCGGTCACCTGCGACAGCGCGACCTCGGTGATGTCGAGCTTGTGCTTGGAGATCAGGCTGAGCAGCAGGTCGAAGGGCCCCTCGAAGTTGGCCAGGCGCAGCGAGAACTCCGGGGTGACCTCGGGCTGCTCGACGGTGCTGGGGGTGGGGCTCCCCCGTCACCGGTCGTCGCGCAGGCGGGACGAGCATGCTCTCCTCGCGGTGGGTGGCCAGGTCGGCCAGCACCAGGGCGACGGCCTCGCGCACCAGGCGGCCGCGGTCGACGGCGAGCCGGTGCTCCCCACGCAGGGTCAGCCGGGCCTGCTCGATGGCCATCAGCTCCTCGGCGGTCACGTAGACGGTCATCTTCTCGTCGTGGCGGACCCGACCGCTCGCGGCGGGCTTGGTCGAGGCGGCCTCCTCGGCCGTGGCCGCGTCAGGGACCGCGCGGACCGCGGCCTCGGCCGCACCCGGACCGGCGGAGCCGTCGGCACCCTCGGGACCGGTCGGGCGGAAGAGGTCGTCGGCGGCGGGGAGGCTCACGCGGCGGGCCATCGCGACAGCACCTCCTTGGCCAGCTGGCGGTAGGCGTCGGCACCGGCGGAGGTGCTGGCGTAGGTCGTGATCGGCTCGCCGGCGACGGTGGAGTCGGAGAACTTCACCGTGCGGCGGATGACGGTGTGGAAGACGGTGTCGCCCCACGCCTGCACCAGGCGCTCCATGACCTCGCGCCCGTGCAGCGTGCGGCCGTCGAACATCGTGCCGAGGATGCCCTCGATCTCCAGCCGCGGGTTGAGCCGCTCGCGGACCTTGTCGATGGTGTCTTGAGCAGGGCGACGCCGCGCAGGGCGAAGTACTCGCACTCCAGCGGCACGATCACGCCGTCGGAGGCGGTGAGCGCGTTGACGGTGAGCAGGCCCGAGCGACGGCTGGCAGTCGATGAGGATGACGTCGTACTCGGCGAGCGCCGGCGCGAGCACCCGGGCGAGCGTCTGCTCGCGGGCGACCTCGTTGACCAGCTGCACCTCGGCGGCCGACAGGTCGATGTTGCACGGCAGCAGGTCCATGCCCGGCACGTTGGTCTTGAGACCACGACGTCCTCGGGCTGCACGTCGCGCTCCAGCAGCAGGTTGTAGATGGTGAGGTCCAGCTCGTGCGGGTTGACGCCCAGGCCGACCGACAGCGAGCCCTGCGGGTCGAAGTCGACGAGCAGCACCTTGCGGCCGTACTCGGCGAGCGAGGCGCCCAGGTTGATCGTGGTGGTGGTCTTGCCGACCCCGCCCTTCTGGTTGCACATGGAGACGACGCGCGCGGGGCCGTGCCGGTCGAGCGGCTGCGGCTCGGGCAGCACCGGCATCGGACGGCCCGTGGGGCCGAGCTCGGCCGTGGCCGCGACGGGGGCTGCGGGGGCGGACGGCGGGCGCTCGAAAGGCAGCTCGAGGCGTCTTCGTGGACCGACTGCCCCTCCGCGACCGCGACCGTCGTGCGCTGCCCGAACGACTGCCCCAGCGGCTGCCCCAGAGATGGGGGCATCGACGGCGCCTTCGCGGTCGTGGCCTGCGCGGCCCCGGGGCCACGTGGGTAGGTTCCCTCGCTCATGATCTCGGCTCCCTCTTCACTGCGCTGATGGTGCTGATGTGCGGTGCCTG
>CAVXGJ010000022.1:0-46792 GCA_963761285.1 uncultured Actinomycetota bacterium
GATCAGGCAGGGTCAGGTCAGCCGGACCTCGAGAACCGCCAGGTCACGCTCGGCGAACACCCGGTGCAGCCACTCCTCGCTGACGACCGCGCCAAGGCACCGGCGTACTGGAAGGTGTCGGTGTCCGGATAGCCAGGTGACGAACCGGGTCGGTCATCCGCCGAGCCCCTCGTCGGTCAGTCGCGGAGCACCGGCGCCGACGTCCCATCCGCGCGGCGCGCACGGCCAGAATCTCGTCGAGCGTGGGCGCGAGCCGCGGTCGTCGTGTGGGACGCCAGGAACGTCGGCCGGCATCTCGGTGTGGGCCAGGCCAAGCGGGTGGAACGGCGCCGGGTCCCCCAGCACCGCCCGCGACACCCAGGCATCGGTGGCCATGACGAGGTGTCGCAGGGTCTCGATGAAGGACCACTCGCCGGCGACGCGCTCGTGCAGCACGTCCTCGGGGAGCGCTCGGGCACGCTCGAGCGCCGCCTCCCACCGTCGTACGACGACGTCCCACGCCCGCCGGAACCCGTCGGCGTCGACGGGACGCACGAGCATGCGGTCGGGGTCGCGTCGGTCGAGCTCGGCCTCGATCAGCGGACCGATGTCGACCCCGTTGATCGATACGTCGTCGACATGGCCGTCGATGGACACGCGCTGGAGCCAGGCGCCTCGGATCACGGTGTCCTGGAAGTAGACATTGTGGAAGCGCGATCGGCTGAAGTCGACCTCCTCGAACCGGCTGCCGCTCCAGTCCTCACGCACGTAATCCGTCATGAGCATCACTCTGCCACCGTCTGCTTCGTCACCGGCGCGAGGTGAGCTGAGCGATCTCCGTCCGCGCAGCTGCGGCGATCGCCTCGGAAGCAACACCGAGGCGATCCAGGCCGTCGGCCACGAAGCTCAGCCGCCGGTGGGCGGGGATTCCGGTGCCGTCATCGGCACGCGGATGACGAAGCGCGTGCCACCGCCTGGTCCTTCGTAGACGCTGATCTCCCCGTCGTGGGACTCCACGATCGCCTTGGTGATGAACAGCCCCAGCCCGAGGCCGGGGATCGACTGGTGCTCGGCCAGGTCGCCGCGGACGAACTTGTCGAAGATGGTGCTGCGCTCCTCGGCGGGGATCCCCGATCCCGTGTCGGTGACGCTGAGCACGGCGTCGTCGCCCTCGCGCGTGATGCTCACCTCGATCCGGCCACCGGCGGGGGTGTACTTCGCGGCGTTCGACACAAGGTTGTCGATGACCTCGGTGAAGGTCTCGTCGAGTGTCATCACGATCGGGGGACAGGTCGTCAGGTCGAGGGAGAGCCCGGCGCTCTCGACGCTGGGGCGAGCGGACTCGATGGCCTGCTCCACCACGCCGACCAGGTCGAGGGTCTGCCGGTGATCGCCTGGCTGCCGCTTCTCGCCGGCGACTCGCAGGATCTTCTCCACCAAACGCTCGATCCGGACGATGTTGCGCGAGGCGACGTCGAGATGGGTGGATATCTGGGTCGCGTCGGGTCGGGCGGCAAGGGCCTCGCCGGCGATCTCGACGTAGCCCTTCACCGAGGCCAGGGGAGTGCGCAGCTCATGCGCGACCAGGGCGACGAAGTCCTCCTGGGCCGACTCCGCGGCGCGTCGCTCGGTGATGTCGCGCTGGACCGTGGCGAGGGCGATGGGCTCGCCGGTCTCGGGATCCGGCACGATGAAGCTGACGATCTCGACCGGGATCGAGGAGTCGTCAGCTCGCCGGAGGGTCGATTCCCCGGTCCAGCTGCCGTGCTCGAGGACTGCGGGTTGCTCGACCTGCTCGGACTGGATGACGCCCTCGGGTGTGAGGTAGTCCGAGATCACCGTGGTGGCAACATCGACCTCGGGCGCCAGCCCGGCGAGGGTGCGCGCCGCCGGGTTGAGGTAGCGGATGTCGGCGTCCATGCCGGCGATCGCGATGAAGTCGCTCGAGGCCTCGACCAGCGCGCGGAACTGCTTGAGATCCGTATTGGCGGCCTGCAGCGTGGCCGCGGCTGCCCGCAGCTCGGTGATGTCCTGGGCGATCCAGCCGGTGCCGAGCCTGCGCACCCCGTCGGTGTCGTAGAGCGGGAAGAGCTGGCCGCGGACGACGATGTCACCCGACGGGAGCCGCAGCTCGAGGTCCTCCGACCAACGCTCGCCGCTCGCGAGACGGTCGATGAGCTCCGTGGCTCGATCCGCGCTGACCATCTCGGAGACCGTCGACCACAGGTCGTCCACGGCGAGGGACAGGTTGAGCTCGGTGATCCGGGGATTGACGTAGGTGATCTGCCCCTCGGTGTCGGCGATGGCCACGAAGTTGGGGGAGTCGTCGGCCAGCGCCCGGAACCTGCTGAGGTCCTCACGTGCCTGCACGTGATCGGTGAGGTCCGTGGTCACGCCGATGCTGCTCTCGAAGGTTCCGTCGGCATCGTGGACCGGCTCGAAGGAGGTCTGCAGGAGCCGGCCGTTGACGCGGGCCCGAGTGACGAAGCTTTCCCCGGCTGTTGCCCGCGCCAAGTCAGCCACGACTGTGGGCAGGCCGGCGTAGACCTCCACCAGGTCCCGGCCCACCAGCTCGCCCGGCTCGAGGCCCAGCGCCGCCAGACCCGGGCCCACCGAGAAGGTGCACCGTCCGCGCAGGTCGACCCCGAAGACCATCTGGGGGCCGAGGTTCACGAAGCCGCCACCCGACTGCGCCATTGGTCTCCCCTCGCAGAATCCCGAGCCATGCTGTTGGGGACCCCCGTGTGTCCGCGCCAGCGATCTTATGGCAAGCACGACCGTGGGCCCACGCGTGCAGCTCAGGAAGCGATGTCAGGCGTCTGGTCGCTGCCCGACCGGGCTGCCGTGCGAGCGCGGTTCTCGGCGCGACGCTCGACGAAGACAGCTGCCTGAGCATCGAGCTTCTCGAGGAAGGTCGCAAGCTCGTCGCGGGCCTGCTCGCCCACCGCGCCGAGCCCGGTGCGGTCGAAGTAGGCCCAGTGCCGCAGGATCGGCTGGATCACCTCGTCGTGGTGCAGGCGGGTGTCGTAGATGCCGGCCTTGGCGATGATCATCGAGCTGCGGCGGAAGCCGGCCATGGTGGCACCGGGCATCTCGAAACCGATCACCTCGTCGGCGATCGCCCGCATGGTCTCGTCGGGAGCGATCTCCAGGGCAGCGGAGACGATGTTGCGGTAGAAGACCATGTGCAGGTTCTCGTCCTTGGAGATCCGGGCGAGCATCCGGTCGGCGATCGGGTCATTGGTCACCTTCCCGGTGTTGCGGTGCGACACCCGGGTCGCGAGCTCCTGGAAGGACACGTAGGTCACCGCCTGCAGGGCGGTCTTGTCGCCGGAGTCGTAGCCGGAGGTCATGTAGTCCATCCGGGCCCGCTCGAGCTCGACGGGATCGACGCCGCGGGTGACGACGAGGTAGTCGCGCATCGCGATGCCGTGTCGGTTCTCCTCCGCGGTCCAGCGCCCGACCCACGTGCCCCAGGCGCCGTCGCGACCGAAGCGGGTGGCGATCTCGCGGTGGTAGGAGGGCAGGTTGTCCTCGGTGAGCAGGTTGGTGATCATCGCGGCCTTCGCCGTCTCCGACAGTCGCGACTGCTCCGGGGCCCAGTCGTCACCGCCGAGGAAGGCGAAGTCACGCCCCTCGCTCCACGGGACGTAGTCATGCGGATGCCACTCCTGGGCCAGCGAGAGGTGACGATCGAGGTTCTCGGCCACGACGGGCTCGAGCTGTTCCAACAGGTCGTTCGTGGTCACGGGCGCTCCCTCACTCGACGTCTTGGCAGCCTACGCCCGGAAACGCCCCGACAGTGGTGACTACGCGGGGTCGGTCGCCGCCATCGCGTGCGCATCGCCCTGACGGCTCGTGCCTGGCTCAGCGGCGGGATCGAGCGAGCGGCGCAGGGCAGCGGCCACCGACGTGAACTCGTGGCCTGCGTCGAGGAGGTCACGGCGTACGTCGTCCTCGCGGCACACCATGTCGTGCTCCAGGCTCTGCACGAGGGCGCGCACCGTGCCGCTGGGCATGCCGGTGATCCAGGCACAGGCACGACCGACGAGCCACTTCGGCAGGCCAGGCACCGTGAACCGGAGGCGACGCAGACCGGCGACCTCGGCGAAGAGCGCGAGCAGCGCGGTGTAGGTCAGGACGCTCTCGCCGCCGACGTCGTAGCCGCGGTTGCGCGAGGGGCCTTGGAGCGCCCGACCGAGGAGGTGGACGACGTCGTCGATCGCCACGGGTTGCAGGAGGTGGCGCATCCAGCGTGGCACCGGGGTCATCCACGGAACTCGCTGGCTCAACCGGCTGAGCAGCTCGTACGACGTCGAGCCGGCTCCGATGATCATCGCCGCCCGGAGCACCACGGCCGGCACCTCGCAGTCGAGGAAGACCTCCTCGACCTCGAGACGAGAGCGCAGGTGGTCGGAGAGGTCGCCCGGCGGCACGAGACCCGAGAGGTAGACGATCCGGCTGACCCCGGCGCGGGCGCTTGCCTGCGCCACCAGCTGGGCTGCCTCGCGATCCTTGGTGACGAAGTCGCCGGAGGCCATCGAGTGCACCAGGTAGACGACGGCGTCGACGTCAGCGACGGCGGCCTCGACGAGCTGTTCGTCCTCGATGTCGAAGCGTCGTGCCTCGACCTCGGACCCCCAGGGGAAGTCGTCGACCGCGGTGAGGTCGCGGGTAGCGGCGAGCACCGTGTGACCCTGCTCGAGCAGCTCGGGCACCAAGCGTGAGCCGACGTATCCGGTGGCGCCGGTGACGAGGATCCGCAACGGCTGGAACGGCTGGTCAGTGGTCGGCATCTTGTCCTCGTCGTCGATCGGTGTGAGGACGGCCCTGTCCTTGGTCCGAGGGTAGGGGGCGGCCGCGACGACGGGGCACACCCGCAGGGGCCAGACCGGCCGATCAGCCGGGCGTGCTGAGGCGCTGAGCGATCTGCACCCACCGGCCGAGGAAGCGCTGTTCGTCGAGCTTCTTGCGGCGCATCCAGGTCGTGACCTCGGCGTTGCACTTGCTCGCGTTGCACGACCGGCAGGCGGGTACGACGTTGTCGACGGTGTAGCGACCGCCGCGCGAGATCGGCAGGACGCAGTCCTTCTGAAGCGTCCCTTCGCGTGACGCGCAGTAGGCGCAGCCCTCCCACGACTCCTTCAGCTCGCCCCACTGCGCATCGGTGAGGTCGTGCTCCACCTGGGCCATGCGCTTCTTGCGGCGGCGCGCATAGGTGGCCGCTCGGCTCCGGGGAGGCATGGCACGCACCCTAGGCCCCGCGACTCCCCGACCAGACCAGACCAGTTCGGATTTCAACCTGATTTCCTTCCCCGCCCGGTGGATTGGTCGTAGGATCGCTGTATACGTCGCGACTGATGGGGATCTCGCGCCGCGTCGTGCACTTGGTGCATGACACTCCCCCCGCCCCATCGCCCCCGCAAGGACTCCCCCCGATGAGCCAGATCCTGACCGACCGATCAGAGTCGTCGTCGCGCCGTGCCCGCGCGTCGCTCACCGGTCGGGGAGTCGTGTGGGCGCTGATCGCTGCCTTCGCCGTGCTGATGCTGGGCGTGGTGGGCAGCAACTACCAGCGCGGACTCGTCGATCGCACCGCCGAGGAATCCCTGAGCCTGCGCGCGGACGCGGTTGCGGCCGCCGCGGAGGTCGAGGTCTCCCGCTACCTGAGCGTGGCCCAGGTGCTGGCTGACGGGCTCGGATCCTTCGACGGGGTCACCGAGGCCAAGTTCCGCCGGCTCGCCTCCGGTCTCAACGAGCTGGGCCTCGACGGCGCGACCTCCGTGGTCCTCATTGCCCCGCCGGTGGCCACCGCAGACGTGGCGGCCGCCCAGCGCGAGTGGCGCAAGGACTTCGCCCCGGACCTGGAGCTGACGCCGAACGACACCCGTGGGGAGCACGTCTTCGCCCTCGTCTCCACCAGCCTGGACGGTGCCCCCGATCGCCCCGGTGGGGTCGACCTGAGCGTCGCACCCGCGCCCTACGCGGCGCTGATGGAGGCCAGGCGCAGCGGCTCGCCGACGATCTCCGATCCTTACCAGCTCATCATCGACCAGCAGCTGCCTGAGCAGGACCGCCAGACGTCGTTCTCCCTCGTGGTCCCGATCGCGAGCGACGATGGCTTCGAGGGCTGGGTGCTGATGGGACTCCGCGGACAGAGCTTCCTCGGGCACGTGCTCGACATCGCCACCGAGGGCCGGATGGAGGCAGTCCTCAGCGCCACCGGCGTGATGGGCACGACGACGGAGGTGGCGGTCGAGCGACACGAGTTCGTCGGGACGACCAAGCAGACGGAGCGCGATCTGACAGTCGCGCAGCGGACCTGGACGCTGGACGTCGAGATCGGACCTGGCGTCCCTGGTCGGGCCGAGCAGCCTCATGCCCCGCAACAGCATGATCGCGGGCGTCGTCCTCTCCCTCCTCGTCGGCTTCCTGGTCTGGGTCCTGGTGAGCGGGCGTACTCGTTCTGCGCAGAAGGTGCGCGAGGCCACCAGCGATCTCGCTGCGGCCGTGGCGATCTCGCGTCGCCAGGCCTCGATGCTCGACGCGATGGTGGAGACCATCGACGAGGTGGGCGTGTCGGTCATCGACGCCGAGGGGCGGCTGTTGCTGCAGAGTCGGACCGCACGCGAGATCCTCGGGGTCGACGAGAGCGAGGCGGGCGGCGAGCCCGCCTGGCCGACGATGCCGGAGCTGTCGCACGGGAACTTCGGGCTGTTCCACCTCAACGGATCGCGCATCGACCTGGACGACATGCCGCTGATCCGGGCTCTGCACGGCGAGAGCACAGACGCCTTCCCGATGTTGGTCCGCAACAAGAACCGCCCCGACGGCGCACAGATCGAGGTGTCGGGGCGTCCGCTCACCCTGGGTGACGGCCAGCAGGGTGCCCTCGCGGTGTTCCGCGACGTCACCCAGGAGCGTCTCCAGCAGGCCGAGCTGGCCGGATTCGCGGGCGTCGTCGCCCACGACCTCCGGCACCCCCTGACCGTCATCGGCGGCTACATCGGCATGCTCACCGACCACTGCCTGCCCGAGCTGCAGGGAGACCCCGAGCTGCTGGCGGAGACCGCCACCTACCTGGCCAAGGCCAACGCGGGGGCGGCCCGGATGGGCGAGCTGATCAGCGACCTGCTCGCCTACACCACTGCTCGTGATGCCGAGATGGCGTGGCAGAGCGTCGACCTCAACGTGCTCGTCCAGGAGGTCGCGGCCACGCACCTCGACGCCGGCGGCGACGACTCGCGTCCGGTCCCGCACATTCACGTGGGCAAGCTCCCCACGATCGAGGCCGACCCCGACCGCCTCCGACAGCTGTTCGCGAACCTCATCGGCAACGCGGTCAAGTACGTCGTGCCCGGCACCGTGCCGCTGCTCGACATCACGGCCGGCGCGCACGACGGTCGGGTGCGTCTGCGCTTCGCAGACCGCGGGATCGGGATCGCCGCCGAGAAGTGCGCGGACGTCTTCCGTCCGTTCGTGCGGGTCCACACCGACACCCCCGAGGGACGGGCCTACACCGGCACCGGCCTGGGCCTGGCGATCTGCCAGCACGTGGTGCAACGCCACGGTGGGGAGATCGTGGTGATCCCCAACCCGGGTGGCGGCAGCATCTTCAGCGTCGAGCTGCCGCTGACCCAGGGAGTGGCCGCAACGGCCCCGGCCAAGGACGCCGCGACGAGCGAGCACCCGGACCTGGCGCCGCTGCCGGCAGGCCTGAACGGCTGACCCCCAGGGCCCCACGGCAGACTACGAGGGTGACCGAACACCCCACGCTCGACGACTTCCCCGCCCAGAGCCACGACAAGCTCCGCTACGGCGACACCGATCGCCAGGGCCACGTCAACAACGCCGTCTTCGCCACGCTCCTGGAGACCGGGCGCATCGAGGTCTTGCGCGACGCGACCGCGCAGCTCACTGAAGACGGCCGCGAGTGGGTGATCGCCCGACTGACCCTGGACTTCCTCGGCGAGATCCGCTGGCCCGGCCAGGTCGACATCGGCACCAGGGTCCAACGCATCGGCCGAGCCTCCGTGGGGATGGAGCAGGCGCTCTTCCAGGACGGGCGGATCGTGGCCCGCGCCGAGACCGTCATCGTGCAGACCGATCCAGAGACGCGGCGCTCGACACCACTCTCGGACCCAGTCAGGGAGCGGTTCGCCGCACTGCAGCCCTAGTCGGGGGCGCCGATCTCGGCGATGTGCACGACCGCGTCGCCGGAGTTGACCACGGGCGCCTCGGTGCGACCCACGACGAGGCCGTCGCGGTCGGCATGGATGAGCCGCACGCGGCTGCCGAGGGAGTCGAACAAGCCGCCGATGCGCTCACCCTTCGCAACCTCCTGGCCGAGGCGGACATCGAGGTGGATCATGCCGGTGCCGCGGGCGCGGACCCATCCGCTGCGCCAGCTCTCGACGCTGGTCTGCGGCTCGTCACCGGGCACCGCGTCGGTCATGTCGAGAGCAGCGAGCACGCGTCGTACACCGGCGACCCCCGCATCGATCGCCCAGTCGTCCATCCGCCACGCTTCGCCGGCTTCGTAGAGCAGCACCTTCGCGCCGCGCTCACGAGCGGCATAGCGCAGCGAGCCGTCACGCAGCTTGGCGTGCAGCATGACGGGGGCCGCGAAGGCAGCGGCGAGCTTGCGGGTCTCGGGATCCTCCAGGTCGGTGCGGATCTGCGGCAGGTTGGTGCGCCGGTCGGAGCCGGTGTGGAGGTCGATGCCGACGGTGCACTTGTCGACGACCTCGGTCATCATCAAGTGGGCGATCCGGCCTGCGAGCGAGCCACGCGCCGAGCCCGGGAACGATCGGTTGAGGTCGCGCCGGTCGGGCAGGTAACGGCTGGCGTTCATGAAACCGAGCACGTTGACGATCGGGATCGCGATGACGGTGCCGCGCAGCGTCTTCGGGTCGAGCTCGGCCAGCACCTGGCGGATGACCTCGACGCCGACGGCTTCGTCGCCATGGATCGCGGCGTTGATCCAGATCGTCGGGCCGTCCTCGCGGCCGTGGACGACCCGGATGGGCAGGTCGACGTCGGCGCCGGTGACGAGTCGGGTGATCGGCAGGGTGAGGGCTTGGCGTAGGCCGGGGCGCACCTTGACGGTGCCGATCTCGAAGGAGGGACGGGCCATCGCTCAGCGTCCTCGGTTGCGTCGTCGTACGGCGGCCGCAGGTCGCGCGCCGAGGTAGGACCGGGAGGGGTCGACCACGAATCCCTGCCGCAGGGCCTCGCGCCCCACCAGCATCCGGAACCCCATCTCGTCACGGTTGCTGAGCGTCACCTCGGCGGTGATGGTGCGCCCCATGAGCTGCAGGGTCATCGGCACGACGAGGCGCTCCTCGCTGTGGCCGGAGGAGCTGCGGATCTCGCGGGCGTCGAGCACCGGGCTCTCGACCTGGACGGGATCCTCGTCGCTGGCCTGCCACGGGTGCACGCTGTAGCGCACCCAGGCGTCGCCGTCGCGCTCGAACTCCTCGAGGTCGAAGGCATGGATCGCCGAGCTGCGCGCGCCGGTGTCGAGCTTGGCCTTGATCCACTCGACGCCGGCTTCGGGCAGGCTCACCCACTCACGCCAACCCGCGAGGGTGTAGGACTGGTCCATCGACACTTCCGACACGTTGCCCGAATCCCTCCGTCATCAGTTGGTGAAACTCACGTGAAACTCGCGATCCTGTCCCGCGCGCCCCGGTCGTACAGTACGCAGCGCCTCCGCACGGCTGCGTTGGACCGGGGTCACGACGTGAAGGTGCTCAACACCTTGCGCTTCGGCATCGATCTCGCCGGCGACGAGCCGGCGCTGCAGTTCCGCGGCAAGCAGCTGTCGACGTACGACGCCATCCTGCCCCGCATCGGCAACTCGGTGACCTACTTCGGCACGGCCGTGGTGCGGCAGTTCGAGCAGATGGACGTCTACACCCCGTGCACCTCCTGGGGCATCAGCAACTCACGCGACAAGCTGCGCGCCACCCAGATCCTCTCGCGCCACGAGATCGGGATGCCGGCGACGACGTTCGTGCGTGACCGAGCCGACGTGATCCCGGCGATCGAGCGGGTCGGTGGCGCCCCGGTGGTCATCAAGCTCCTCGAGGGCACCCAGGGCATCGGCGTGATCCTGGCGCCCGACATCAAGGTGGCCGAGGCGATCATCGAGACCCTGCACAGCACCAAGCAGAACGTCCTGATCCAGCGTTTCGTCAAGGAGAGCAAGGGTCGCGACATCCGTGCCCTCGTCGTCGGCGACCGGGTCGTGGCTGCGATGCGACGCGTGGCGCAGGGCGACGAGTTCCGCTCCAACGTCCACCGGGGCGGCTCGGTCGAGAAGGTCGAGCTCGACCCCGAGTTCGAGAAGGCCGCCGTGCGCTCGGCGCAGATCATGGGCCTGCGGGTGGCCGGCGTCGACATGCTCGAGGGGGCCGACGGCCCGCAGGTGATGGAGGTCAACTCCTCCCCGGGCCTGGAAGGCATCGAGCGCGCCACGCAGCTCGATGTCGCGGGCTCGATCATCGACTTCATCGACAACCAGGTCGCCTTCCCCGAGATCGACGTGCGCCAGCGGCTGACCGTCTCGACCGGGTACGGCGTCGCGGAGATCCTGGTGCAGTCGGCCTCCGACCTGGTCGGCAAGTCGCTCGGCGACTCCGGGCTGCGCGAGCGCGACATCTCGGCGTTGACGCTCCAGCGCGGCACCAGCGTGATCCCCAACCCCAACGGCCGGCACGTGCTCGAGGCGGGCGACCGGCTGCTGTGCTTCGGCAAGCTGGAGGAGATGCGCTCGATGATCCCGAGCCGGCGCAAGCGGAGCAAGCGCATCAAGCGCCTGCCGGACGAGCCGATCCACGATCAGCCGGAGGGCGCGGGGGAGTAGGCCTCGACCTCCGACGACACAAGGTGCTCGAGCCCTGAGCACCTAGGGCGGGTTCGACCTGCGAGGACCCAAGGTGGTCGAGCCGTGAGGAGCGCCAGCGACGAGCGTGTCGAGACCCTCACGCCACCCAAGGTGGTCGAGCCGTGAGGAGCGCCAGCGACGAGCGTGTCGAGACCTCCTAGGTCTGAGCGCCCTGGTCGGCTTGCGGGGTCTCGACACGGGCTCGCCTAGCGGCTCGCCCGGCTCGACCACCTAGGGAGCCGCGAGCTCGACCACCTTGAGAGCCGCGACGGCCGCCTAGCGGCGTGAGCATGTCGAGACCCACCGATCTAGACTCGAGCCACTGTGACTTCTTCCGACACCGAACTCCCGGCCACCCCGACGGACCGGGCCGACCTCAAGCAGGCCGCCGACGTGACGCGCGAGGCGCGCCGCCGTCGTACGTTCGCGGTGATCAGCCACCCCGACGCCGGTAAGTCGACGCTGACCGAAGCGTTGGCCCTTCATGCCCAGGTCATCAACGAGGCCGGTGCCGTGCACGGCAAGTCCGGGCGCCGCTCGACGGTCTCGGACTGGATGGAGATGGAGAAGGCGCGCGGGATCTCGATCACCTCCGCTGCCCTGCAGTTCGCCTACGGCGACCACGTCATCAACCTCGTCGACACCCCCGGGCACTCCGACTTCTCCGAGGACACCTATCGGGTGCTGTCGGCGGTCGACTGCGCGGTGATGCTCGTCGATGCGGCCAAGGGACTCGAGCCGCAGACCCTCAAGCTCTTCCGCGTCTGCAAGGCCCGGGGGATCCCGGTCGTCACGGTCATCAACAAGTGGGACCGTCCGGGCCTCGACGCCCTGGCGCTGATGGAGGAGATCGAGAACAAGATCGAGCTCCAGCCGACCCCACTCACCTGGCCCGTCGGGATCGCCGGTGACTTCCGCGGGGTGCTCGAGCGACGCACGGGTTCCTACGTGGCCTACACGCGTACGGCGGGTGGTGCGACCCGTGCCCCCGAGGAGCGCATGGAGGGCGAGGCTGCAGCCGCTCGGGAGGGCGACGCCTGGAACGCAGCGGTCGAGGAGTCCGACCTGTTGTCCTCCGACGGCTCCGACCACGACCAGGAACTGTTCCTGTCCGGCTTCACGACGCCGGTCCTCTTCGCCTCGGCGATCTCCAACTTCGGGGTCGCCGCGATCCTGGAGACCCTCGTCGAGCTCGCGCCGTCGCCGCCGGCCTTCGCGCACGGCAAGGAGGGCTCCGACGGGCGCCCCGCCGAGGTGCGTGAGGTCGCCGCCCCGTTCAGCGCGTTCATCTTCAAGGTGCAGGCCGGGATGAATTCCGCGCACCGCGACACGGTTGCCTTCGCCCGGGTCTGCTCGGGCGTCTTCGAGCGCGGGATGGTCGCCACCCACGCCCAGTCGGGCCGCCCCTTCGCCACGAAGTACGCCCAGGCGCTGTTCGGCAAGGAACGCTCGGTGCTCGACACCGCCTATCCCGGCGACATCATCGGCCTCGTCAACGCCAACGCGCTGCGGGTGGGCGACACGATCTTCCTCGAGGAGGAGGTCGCCTTCCCGCCCATCCCGTCGTTCGCTCCCGAGCACTTCGCGGTCGCGACGTCGGCGGACGCCGGCCGTTTCAAGCAGTTCCGCAAGGGCATGGAGCAGCTCGACCACGAGGGCACGGTGCAGGTGCTGCGCTCCGACCTACGAGGCAACCAGTCCCCGGTGCTCGCGGCTGTCGGCCCGATGCAGTTCGAGGTCGCCGAGGCCCGGATGGCGGCCGAGTTCGGAGCCCCGATCCGCTTGGAGCGGTTGGCCTACACGCAGGCGCGGCGCACCGACGCCGCCTCGGTCGCCGGGCTGAGCGCTGTGCGGGGCCTCGAGGTCCTCGAGCGTGGCGACGGCACGCTCCTGGTGCTGGCGCCCGACAAGTGGCGCATCAGCGTGGTCGAGCGGGACCACCCGGAGCTGACGATGGAGACCCTGGTCGCCGGGGACCGCTGAACGGCAGCCGGGGGAGCCACGACCTGTCGGGCGTCGACGGCGGCTCTGCCGGGAGCGTCGTCAACCAGTCCTCGCAGGCGTGCATCAGCCGGGTGCGGTGCGCCAGATGAGCACCCCGGTCTCGTTGATGGATGGCGTGCGGTGCGGGGAGCTCCTCTCGCGCCAACGCGTGCACTCGGTGGAGTCGCCGGCTCCAGCGTCGGGCCGCATAGCTGAAGATGATGTCCTCGCCGTTGCCCAGCGGCACGCTGTCTTCCTGCAGGTGCGCGAAGTGCGGGACCGCGTGGAAGAAACGAGCTGCGTGACGCCGGGCGGTCACCAGTGCTCGGGTCAGGATGATCGGCGCAGGCTCATTGCCGTGCAGGTCCCGGGCGTACGTCCCGTCGGGGCGGGCGCCGCGGCCGAACAGCCCGTGCAGGATCCGCGGCTGGAGCGTCCAGGCTTCGAGGAGTGCGGCAATGGTCTCCGCTGGCAGCAGGAGATCGTCGTCCTGCACGAGCACGGTGGGATGTGCTGCCAGCGACACGGCCGCGAACCTGGTGTAGAGACCGAGGTCGGCCGAGCTGTTGATCACCGTCGCCCAGTCGTGGGAGAAGTGCTGGTCGGGATTGTTGTTCCAGACCAGGGCCTGGTCGACGAGCCCGCTCGAACGCCACCCATCGAGGACCAGGCGGACGTTGTCAGGCCGTTTCCAGTTGAGGATGACAGCGCTGACCGGACTCATGACGCCAGTGTGGCGCAGGACCTGCTCACTCCGGGTGTCGGCGCTCTTCCTCGACCTTGCGCGGCACCCGCAACAGACGGAGCGCGGTCACCAGGGCCACGCCCCCGACGAGGTTGCCCAGCAACGACCAGCCGAGGGCGCCGAGCAGCGCCCCGACACCGAAGTCGGCGCCGGCGACCAGGGCGCCGAACATGAACAACGAGTCGAGCACACAGTGGAACAGCTCGGCGCCGGCGAGCAGCGACCCGAAGAGGACAGCCGGCACGAGCTGCACGCCGAGGTTGTCGGTGGCGTGCTGCATCCGTGTCATCAAGGTGATGACAGCGCCTGCGAGGACCGCCAGGGTGAAGCTCTGGAGGTTGACACCCAGCTCGGCGTAGTGGGTACCGACCTCGATCGCGGTCGGGCCCAGGTCGGGGCGGGCGGTGATCAGGATCCACATGATCAGCAAGCCGCCGAGGAGGTTGGCGGCCAGGGTGACACCCCAGAGGCGGGCCAGCCCGGCGAGGGTGCCGCTGCGCGCGACCACGGCTGTCACGGGCACCAGGAAGTTCTCGGTGAACAGCTCGCTGCGCGCCAGGAGCAGGGCGACGAAGCCGATCGAGAAGGCTAGACCGGCCAGGATCGTGTCGCCGGTGTGCTCCTTCACGACGAGGTAGGCCAGCACGCCGAACCCGACGTCGATGCCGCCCAGGAGGCCGGTCGAGACAAGGGCGAGCAGCGGCCGTTCGAGCCGTTCGCGCCCTTCATCGACCAGACGGTCGAAGGCTTCCTCGAGCTCGGGTTCGGGGCGGTCGGCTGCGCTGTTCACCCTGGGGAGACTAGAGGCAGCCGACCCCAGGCGACGCCACCCCAGCGGGCGTCACGGCTCGGGAAGGCTCAGGCCAGGGCGAGGAAGAGCTTCTCCATCTTCTTCACGTCGACCCCGTCGACGCCGTCACCGTCCTCGAGGCAGTGCTGCAGGCCCGTGGCGACGATGGCGTAGCCGCTGCGGCTGATCGCCTTGTTGACCGCGGCGAGCTGGGTCAGCACGTTCTCGCAGTCGGAGCCTTCCTCCATCATCCGGATCACGCTGGCCAAGTGGCCGTTGGCGCGTTTCATGCGGGTGATGATGGCCTTCATCTCCTCGGGTTGCAGGTCCATCAGTGAGCTCCTTCTGTGGGTGAGGTGTCGGTGGAGGAAGAGGTGCCGGGCAGCTTGTCCAAGGCGCTCGCGAGTCGCTCCCGGGCATCGGCCGCGACGTCGCACAGCGCCTGGGACGAGGGTCCGTCGCCGGCGACGGACATCATCACGTCGGGGTCGATGGCCTCGACGACCGAGCCGCCGTCCTCGAGGCCACGCACCACGACGTTGCACGGCAGCAGGGCCGCGATTGCCGGCTCCGCGAGGAGGGCGACGTGGGCCAGCTGGGGTCGGCAGGCGCCGAGGATGATCTGGGGGGCGACGTCTACGTCGAGCTTCTTCTTGAGCGTGGCCTGGATGTCGATCTCGGTCAGCACGCCGAAGCCGGCTTCCTCGAGCAGCCCGCGCACCGCGGTGAGGGTCTCGTCGTACGGCAGGGTGGTGGTGGCGCGAAGGGTGAAGTCGACCATCGGGGCTCCTTGAAGTCGTCGGATGGGATGTCTTGTCTACTGTAACAACCCCCTGGGGGGTTTTGATCCCGATTGGGTCGGGGTTCATCCCTAAGTAGGTCCTCGGGGCGTTACGGTGGAAGCCGCACGTTCGTTCGCGCGCACATCTCTTGTGCTCGCCCAACTGCCGGAATCTGTGAGATTCGCCTGTGACCATCATCGACGTCGTATGACGCACGCTGCCGAGGAGCCCGAGGGCCGCGCCGACGCGCGCCCGGCTCCTGCGAGCGCGAGCGCCGAGCTCGCGGCCTCGCTTCGACGGTGTGCAGCGGGTGACCAGCAGGCTTTCGCCGAGGTCTACGACGCCACCTCCGCCCGGGCGTTCGGGTTGGCGGTGCGCGTGCTGCGCGACCACGCCCAGGCGGAAGAGGCTGTGCAGGAGGCCTACCTGCAGGTCTGGCGGCAGTCGGCCCGCTTCGACAGCCAGCGCGGCAGCGCGATCTCGTGGGTCCTGATGATCGTGCACGGCACGGCGGTCAGCCAGGTGCGTTCGTCGCAGTCCCGCTCGACCCGCGAAGAGGTCTACGAGCGCCAGAACGACCCGCTGCGCGTCGGCCGCGAGGACCCCACCGGCGATGCGGTTGATGCCTCGCTGGATGCTCGCCGAGTGCGCGAGGCGTTGTCACAGCTCACCGAGCTGCAGCGCTCGGCGATCGAGCTGGCCTACTTCGAGGGGCGCACGCACACCGAGGTGGCCGGGATCATCGGGATCCCGTTGGGCACAGCCAAGACCCGCATCCGGGACGGTCTGCTCCGCCTGCGCGACGTGATGGCTGTCGCGGGCTGATCGCGAGTCTCGAGCCGTCGCCCCACTAGGGTCACCGCCATGACCGCTGCGAGCAGGCCCGACCAGACCCCGATCGGCTCCGGTTTCGGGGCGAGCAGCACCGCTGCGGACGTCCTTGGCGGCGTCGACCTGAGCGGGCGGACGGCCCTGGTCACCGGGGGCTATGCCGGGATCGGACTGGAGATCGTGCGGGCGCTCGCGGGAGCCGGCGCGTGGCTCCTCGTGCCTGCGCGGCGCCCTGAGGAAGCCCGGCGTGCGCTGGCCGGGGTGGACGGCGTCGAGGTGGCCGCCATGGACCTCGCCGACCAGGACCAGGTGGCGTCGTACGCCGCGGACGTGGTCGCCACCGGACGACAGCTGGACCTCGTCATCGACAATGCCGGCATCATGGCGCTGCCCGAGACTCGGACCCCGCAGGGGTGGGAGCTTCAGCTCGCCACCAACCACCTCGGTCATTTCGCGCTGGTCAACCACCTCTGGCCCGTGGTCGCGGAGGGCGCACGGGTGGTCAGCGTCTCCTCGTCGGGGCACTACTACTCACCGATGCGGTGGGAGGACCCGTGGCTGGCGAGCGGCTACGACAAGTGGCTCGCCTACGGCCAGTCCAAGACCGCGAACGTGCTGTTCGCCCTGGGGCTCGACGCCCGCGGGCGCGACCGTGGTGTGCAGGCCAACTCCGTGCACCCCGGGGCCATCCTCACCAACCTCGGCAAACACCTGACCGGCGACGACATCGCGGCCCTGATGGCGCCCGATGCCGACGGCCACGTGGCCATCCCGGAGTTCAAGACCCCCGAGCAGGGTGCCGCCCCTGCGGTGTGGGCGGCGACCAGTCCGCTGCTGGCCGGGCGGGGCGGGGCCTACGTCGTCGACTGCGACGTCGCCCCCTGGGCCGAGGACGACGAGGACGGCGGCAGTGACGCGCGCGGCGTCAAGCGCTACGCCCTGGACCCCGACGAGGCGGAGCGGCTCTGGGCCTGGTCGGTCGAGATGACGGGCGTCGACGCGTTCGGGTAGGCCGTCACCACTTCAGGTGGTGGCTGAGGTCGCCGACCTGGTCGACGTACATCGTGCGGGAGTCGAACCACCACGTCGCGTCGTCGAGGCGCTGGAACGTGTCGCGGTAGTGGCCGGTGATGATGATCTGGAGCGGAAGGTCCGAGGTGGCCTGGGTGACCAGGTAGCTGGACTGCGCGCTCGCGGTGCCGGCGTCCTCGTCGACCTCGATGATCGCGTTGGTCGTGACGTGCTTGGTCCTCGGAGTGCCGTCGTCGTAGAGCCGGGTCGCCATCTCATACATCGCTCGGACCCCGTCGCGACCCTCGAAGATCGTCTCCGGTGGGCCGTCTTCCTGCCCGAGGATGCGTCCGTGGGCGAACAGGTCGGCCACCCCGTCCAGGTCGCCGGCGTCGATGCGCAGGGCGTAGGTGTAGAGCAGGTTCTCGATCGCACGAGCGCTGTCGGTCACGGCCAGGAGCATAGGCTGCGCGCTCGTGACGTCACCAGATCGTTTCGAGAAGAGCTCTGTCGTCGAGGCTGCGATCCGCAAGGAAGGCCTCGACGACTTCGGGCCGGGTGGCTTCGAGCCCTTCCACGAGCCGCTGGGAGTCCTGCTCGAGGCCTATCGCGGCGCCGGGCTCAGCGACCTCGGCGCGCTGATCCTGGGCGGGGGAGTCGTGCACTCGCTGCGGATGCGACTGCGTGCGCAGGCTTGGATCAACCGGCACCCGGAGATCCTCGACGAGGACGTGTCCGACCCGATCGTGGTCGTGGGCATGATGCGCTCCGGCACGACGCTCGCTCAGCGGCTCCTCGCTGCCGATCCCCGGCTGCGCAGCGTCCGGGGCTGGGAGGTGCTGCAGGTGGCGCCGTCGCTCGACCTCGATCTCGACGACCCCGCACCCGACCCACGGATCGCTGCCGGCCTGGCCCGCCAGGAGCAGACCCAGCAGCACGCCCCCGACCTCTTCGCGATCCATCCGATGTACGCCCTCGAGGCCGAGGAGGAGATCGTCTTCCTCGCCGATGCGTTCCTCTCCCACGTGCCCGAGTCGGGGGCCCACGTGCCGGCCTACCGCGCGTGGCTCGACGAGCAGGACTTCACGCCCGCCTACGACCACCTCCACCGGATGCTGCAGCTGCTCCAGTGGCAGCAGCGCCGCCGCGAGGGTGCCGGCGCGCCCCGGCGGCGCTGGGTGCTCAAGACCCCGGCCCACCTCGGCTACCTCGACGACCTTCGCGCGCGCTTCCCTGGTCTTCACCTGGTGCACCTGCACCGCGATCCGCGCGCCACGATCCCCTCAGGAGCCAGCCTCAACACCACGCTGCACCGGATGCACTCCGACGACGTCGACCCGCACCGGGTCGGTGCGGAGTGGATCGACCGCATGGGGTGGACCAACGACCGGGCCCTCGCCACGAGGGCGTCCTGGTCGGCCGAGCCGGGCGGTGGGCCCACCAGCGACGTGGCCTTCGAAGCTCTCGTCGCCGACCCGATCGCCACCGTCGCCGAGGTGTACGCCGCCATCGGGCTCGACCTGGACGCGCCCGCAGAGTCGAGCATGCGGGCATGGCTCGCCCGCCGCCCGCGGGAGGCGGGTCGGCCTGACTACTCCGCGGCCACCTACGGACTGTCGGAGGCGGCCATCGACGATCGGTTCGCGGCCTACAACCGAACGTTTCGTCAGTACTGACATGTGACCTCGATCACTGGTACGTTCACGGCGTGCCATCCTCCCCGGGCTCCCGGCCCGCCCCCACTGCCGACCTCGCTGCCGACCTCGCTGCGCCCGTGACCCACCCCGTCGCGACCGCCGAGCAGCACGCTCACGAGCTCGCCGCACTCGACCTGCTCACGCACCCGACGGTCAAGGCCGCTCAGGCTGCCGTGGCCGAGACCTGGCTCGGCCGGGCCAAGGCCTCGCCGGCGATGCGGGCGCGCTTCGAGGCCGCCTTCGAGGAGGTGATGTTCTCCGCGGCGATCTGGTCGTCCAACGCAGACCCGCTGCGACCGAAGGTCACCTGCATCACCCGGCTCGCCCACCCCGTCGAGGGTCAGCGGGTCCTGGGCTCGCGCTGGGGCATCGACAACCCCGACACGGTCTACCGCACGATCCCGATCTCAGGCGCAGAGCGCTACGAGCTGCGCGGGCACGTGGGCGCCGGACGGATGACCGAGAACTACTTCACCCTCTGGGACGCCAACATGGGCACCGTCGACGTGCTCGACGGCCGTCGGATGCACGTCGAGGACGACGGCAGCTTCCTGATCACCGTCGACTCGGACCCGGCGGGCAGTCGCCCCAACCACGTGCGATCCACGCCGGAGGCCCACGAGTTCTACATCCGCGACGTGCTCCTCGACTGGGGCGTCGACGACCCCAACCACCTGACCGTGGAGCGGCTGGGCGCCGACCCGACCACCGCGGCTCGCACGCTCGACGAGCAGGCCGAGGCGACCGCAGCGATGATGGCCCACTTCGCTGACTTCACCGGCAAGCTCAGCCACGGGATGTACAAGACCGAGCCCAACCACTTCGCCCTGGCCTTCCAGGCCGACCACACCGGCGCGATGCGCAACCAGGTCTACGTCGCCGGGCGCTTCCTGCTCGAGCCGGGCCAGGCGTTCGTCGTCGACGTGCGCGACGGCGGCGCGGAGTACTTCACCGTGCCGCTCTCGAACATCTGGGGCACCACGCTCGACATCTACGACCGGACCGGCAGCCTCAACAAGGCGCAGTCGGAGCCGAATCCCGACGGCAGCTACACCTACGTCATCGGGCCCGAGGACCCCGGCGTGGCCAACTGGATCGACTCCGACGGGCTGCACGAGGGGATCCTCACGCTGCGGATGGCGGAGTTCGGCCCCAGCGGTCCGACCCCGGACCTGTCCGCGAAGGGACGGGTCGTCGACCTCGACCAGCTCGACGCCGAGCTGCCCGACGTACCCCGGGTCACGCCGGCCGAGCGGGCAGCCCAGCTGGACCGACGCCGGGCCGGCTACCTGCGCCGGCTCCCGGAAGGGGTCTGCTGATGAGCGACACGGCAGCTCCGCGGTGGCTGATCACCGGCTGCTCGACCGGCATCGGCCGCGAGATCGCCCGCTGCGCCCTGGAGGCCGGCCACCGGGTGGCGGTCACCGCCCGGCGGGTGGAGGACGTCGCGGACTTCGTCGACGACTTCGGCGCTCAGGCGATCGCGCTGCCGCTCGACGTCACCGACCGGACGGCGATCGACGCAGCCGTCGCCGCGTGCGACGAAGCGTTCGGCGGGATCGACGTACTGGTCAACAATGCCGGCTACGGCTACCTCTCCGCCGTGGAGGAGGGCGACGATGCCGAGGTACGCAAGCTTTTCGACACCAACTACTTCGGGGTCGTCGACACCCTCAAGGCGGTGCTGCCGGGGATGCGGCTGCGCGGCAGCGGTCGCATCATCAACATCTCCTCGATGACCGGGCTGGTGGCCAACCCACCCAACGCCTACTACTCCTCGACGAAGTTCGCCCTCGAGGCCCTGACCGAGGCCCTGGCCAAGGAGGTCGGACCGCTCGGCATCAAGGTCACCGCCATCCAGCCGGGCGGGTTCCGCACCGACTGGGCCAAGCGGTCGATGAAGGAGGCGTCGATGCCGATCGACGCCTACGCCGGCGACGTCGGGGTCCGCAAGGACCTGATCAAGCAGTTCGCCGACCACCTCCCGGGCGACCCGCGCAAGGTCGGCGAGGCCGTGGTGATGATCGCCGGGCTCGACGATCCGCCGCTGCGCCTGCTCCTCGGCGCAGACGTGCTCAAGGCAACCCGCGACAAGCTCGCCGAGCTCGCCGCCTCCATCGATGAATGGGAGCCCGTCACCCGCGACGTCGGCTTCGAACGGAGCTGAACAATGGACCCGAGCCGGATGCCGAGAAGGTCGCCGCGCGGTCGTGTCGCGGTGGGGGTGCTGGCGCTCTGTCTGGGCCTGGCCGCCTGTGGGAGCAACATCGACCCGGGTCAGGCGGGGCTCTCCGGGGCCGCCCGCCCGGGGTCCGTCGTGGTGGACGGCACGGGCGGAGGCGGCGCGGTCGATGCCGGCGGCCCCGGTTTCGTCGACCCCGGTCTCGCGCCGGACCCGGGCGCCCCGGGCGGGGGAGACTCCGGGGTCGATCCCGGCTCGACTGACGGCGGGACCAGCGGGACCGGCTCCGGGTCTGGCAGTGGGGGTGACCCCGACGGAAGCGGTGATGGCGACGGCTCCCCGAGCGAGCCGGAGTCGACCACCGGGCCGTCGAAGGGTGTCTCGTGCGATGGCTTCGCCAACACCACCGGGGTCACCGACAAGACCATCACCATCGGCAACGCCTCCGACATCAGCGGACCGGTACCCGGTCTGTTCGCCCAGTCGCAGGCGGCAATGGGTGCCTACGTGAAATACTTCAACGACTCCGGTCGGACCATCTGCGGCCGCTCGCTCGTCCTGGCTCGCTATGACAGTCGGACCGACGCCGGAGCCGATCAGCAGGCCTACGCCAAGGGGTGCGACGAGACCTTCGCCATGGTCGGCTCGATGTCAGCGTTCGACTCGGGCGGTGCGTCGACGGCCCAGAAGTGCGGCCTGCCCGATGTGCGGGCGATCTCGACGACGGCGGCGCGGGCCGCCTGCACCACCTGCTACGCCGCCCAGCCCGCCGGGCCGTCGGAGTTCCAGAACGTCGTGGCCGACTACGTCAAGCGCAACGCCGACGGCGGGCAGAAGGCCGCGATGCTCTACATCGACGCCGGCGCGGCCGAGGAGAGCGGCAAGAGCCAGGTGAAGTACATGGAGCAGCAGGGCGTGAAGTTCGTCTACGTCACCGGCGTCGACACCGCGGCGTTCAACTACACGCCCTACGTGCAGGCGATGAAGGACGCCGGCGTGACGTCGGTGCAGTTCATCGCCGCCGAGCCGCAGTTCGTGCGACTCGTGCAGACGATGCAGCAGCAGAACTTCAAGCCGAAGCTGCTACTCCTCGACCCGACCGCCTACAGCAAGCAGTTCACCGAGCCCGCAGGCGCCGCAGCGATCGGCACCACGGTGTTCACCAACTTCGTGCCGTTCGAGGAGGCCAAGAACAATCGTGAGATCGGGCTGTACCTCAACTACCTAGAGCAGACCAGCCCCGGCGCCAACCCGGGCTTCTTCGGACTCTTCGCGTGGTCGGCGGCCAAGTTGTTCGTGCAGCAGGCCACGGCACTTGGCGGTGGTCTGACCCGCGCCTCGCTGATCGCCTCCATGAGGAGCGTGGACAAGTGGACGGCCGACGGCATGCATGCTCCGATGCCGGTCGGCACCAAGCGCATCACCGACTGCTGGCGCTTCATCCAGTGGACGGGCTCCACGTGGAAGCCGGTCGAGGGCACCAACTACCAGTGCAAGGGCACGTCGCGGAGCTGACCCTCGCTAGAGCGCGGGGCGGACCTCTTCGAGGGCCCGCTCGGTGATCGTCCGCAAGCCGCTGAGCCTGGCGCCGGGCGACTCGGTCCAGACGGTGAGGGCGGCGAACACCGCGCCCGCCACGACCTCGGCGCGCACGGCCGCCTGGAGCGGCTCGCCCCCGCGCTCGGTCAGCACCTCGCGCAGGTAGCGCACCATCACGCCCTGCGCATCGCGGAACGAGCGCTCGATGCGGGCGGGGCTCAGCAGCTGGGAGCGCAACCGAGCGATCTCCACCATCAGGCGCGGGTCGATCGGTGGCGCGGCGATGGCGTGCATGACGGCTGCGATCAGGTCGTCGCCGGCGTCGAGCCGCTCGCGGACCGACGTACGGATCCAGGTGAGGCTGGTCGTCACGTCGACGAAGAGCACCTCGTCCTTGGTGGCGAAGTGGCGGTAGAAGGTGCGCTCGGTGACCCCCACCTCGGCTGCGATCGTCGGCACGTTGGCCGCCTCGAACCCGTGCTGGACGAAATGCCGGATGGCGGCCTGGCGCAGCGCCTCGCGCGTGCGCTCGGCCTTGGTGCCCGTGTGGGTCGATGGTGCGATCGCGGTTTCGGTGGACACCCCCACAATCTAGTCGCCCGGCGAGCCTGGGCCGAGTTGCGGAGGTTGCGGGTCTCCGGCTGCCTAGGTGGTCGAGCCGTCCGAGGCGCTAGCCGAGGGCGTGTCGAGACCTGGTGAGGTGCGCGCTCGGCTGGCGGGGGTCTCGACACCGGCTCGCCCAGGGGCTCGCCGGGCTCGACCACCTTGGGTGATGTGGGCTCGCCGGGCTCGACCACCTTGGGGTTTGGGGGCTCGTCGGGCTCGACCACCTTGGGGGGTGGGGGTTCTTCGGGTCGTGAGGCTTGCTGCGCTCGCAACCAACCACCCGTCAGGCGAAGTCGTAGTCGGCCAGGGGGAAGGTCTTGGCGGCGCGGAAGGCGTTGCGGGTGGAGGTGGGGCGCAGGAGGGTGGCTTCGCCGTGCTGGTTGAAGTAGTAGCTGTTGGCGCTCGCGCAGGACCCGAGGGTGAAGATCGAGTGGTCGACCCGGTCGGTCATGTCCTCGAGGAACGCTGCGTTCGCGCTCTCGGTGACCTCGAAGGTCATCGCCCGCCGCCGCTTCAGCTCGGTGAGGAGTCGGTGCATGTGGCGCATCTGCGACTCGATGGTGGTGAAGTAGGACAGCCCCGAGTAGGAGTACGGCGAGTTGAGCGAGACGAGATTGGGGAAGCCGGGCACCGCCACCCCCTCGTACGCCTGGAAGCGGCGCTCACGCCACCACTTCCCGAGGTCGCGGCCGTCGCGCCCGATGATCCGGATGGCGGGGAAGTTGGCTTCCCACAGGTCGAAGCCGGTGGCCAGCACGAGCACGTCGAGGTCGGTGCGCTCGCCGTCGGCGGTCACGATCCCGCCGGCGTCGACATGGTCGATCGTCGAGGTCTCGAGGTGCACGTGGTCGCGGTTGAAGGTCGGGTAGTAGTCGTTGCTGAAGCTGGGTCGCTTGCAGCCGAAGGTGTAGTCGGGCGTGAGCTTCGCGCGCACCTCCGGGTCCTCGACCTGGCGACGCAGGTGCCGCCGGCACGCCCGTTCGGCGAGGGAGTTCACCAGCGGCACCCGGTCGTAGTGCAGGACGGCGGAGACCATCAACGCCTCGAGGACCGCGGTGCCCCCGAGACGAACCGCGCGCTGGGTGAGCGGCACGGCGGCGAACGCCTTGCGGACCAGGGCCGGCACCGCCAGGTCGGGCTTGGCGGTGACCCAGATGGGCGTGCGCTGGTAGACCGTGAGGTCACCGGCGACCTCGGCGAGCTCGGGGATCAGCTGCACCGCGGTCGCGCCGGTGCCGATGATGCCCACCCGCTTGCCAGCGAGGTCGACCTCGTCATCCCACCTCGTGGTGTGGACCACCGTGCCGGCGAAGCTGTCGATCCCGTCGATGTCGGGCAGCTTCGGCTGGGACAAGAAGCCCGTCGCGGTCAGCAGGAACCGGGCGCGAAGGGGTTCGCCGTCGGTCACCTGCACGTCCCACGCCTGGTCGGCCTCGTCCCAGGTCGCCGACTCGACGACGACCCCGAATCGCATCAGCGGGCGCAACCCGTAGGTGTCGGCGACGTGCGCGGCGTACTGCTTGAGCTCGGCGCCGGGGGCGAACAGGCGGCTCCAGTGGGGGTTGGGCTCGAAGGAGTAGGAGTAGGTCGCCGACGGGATGTCGACCGCGAGACCGGGGTAGCGATTGACGTGCCAGGTGCCTCCGAGATCGGACTCGCGCTCGAGGATGACCACGTCGCGATAGCCGTCGCGCTGCAGCTGGATCGCGGCGCCCATGCCGCCGAACCCGGCGCCGACGACGATCGCTTCGTGGACGTGCGTCATCGCTCGACGGGCTCCGATCGCTTGGCCTGCTCGGGGCCAGCAGCCTCGGCGCTCAGTCGGCTCCGGTACGCCGCTCGCTCGCTGTCGTCGGCGTGCAGCGCGCGGTCGTCACGGATCCAGCGGCGGATCACGTTGAGCGCCGGCTCGGGGGTGGCGTTCATGGCGCCGGCGAGCGCGCCGACGTAGCGCGGCACGGGCAGCTCGCCGGCCCGGTGGGTGATCGAGCGTTCGACGGCCTCGGCGATCTTCTCCGGCGACACCTTGGGCAGCGGGCTGAAGTCGATGCCGGAGGAGAGAGCCGTGTCGACGGCAGACGGGAGGACCGCGCTGATGCTGACCCCGGTGGCGGCGTACTCGGCGCGAGTGGCGGCGGTCAGCCCGACGACGGCGTACTTGCTGGCGTTGTAGACGGCCAGGCCCTTGAGCGGGACCTTCCCGGCCAGCGAGGCGATGTTGCAGATGTGGCCGTGGCCGCGCTCGACCATCCCGGGGAGCACCAGCCGCATCCCGGTGATGACGCCGAAGACGTTGACCTCGAGGGTCATCCGGTCGGTGGCCGGGTCGAGGTCGAGGAAGGCGCCGTTGGGCATCACCCCGGCGTTGTTGACGAGCACCTCGACGGGCCCGTGGGCGGCCTCCGCCTCGGCCACGAAGGCGGCAAAGGAGTCGGCGTCGCGGACGTCGAGCGCGTGGCCCGAGCCGCCGATGGCGGCCGCGGTGGTGCGGGCGAGGTCGGCGTCGAGGTCACCGATCGCGATCTTCGCGCCGCGCGCGGCGAGGCGGGTCGCCACCGACTTGCCGATGCCCTGGGCGCCGCCGGTGACCAGCACCGTGGCGCCGCGCAGGTCGATCGGGGGGTAGTGCGTCATAGGGCCTCCTGCGTCAACAAACGGAATGGCGTGTCAGTTTCGGAACCGTATGTCAGTTCTCGTTCGGTCGGCAATAGGGTGTCCACGTGACGGCCACCGACGACTCCTCGAGTCCCGCTGCGGGACGCAGCCGCGCCGAGCTGCGCAAGGTCGAGCTGCGCCGCGAGATCGTCGAGGCATCCTTCGACTGCTTCGCCGAGCGTGGCTATCACGCCACCGGCATCGCCGACATCGCCGCGCGGCTCGGCATCGGGCACGGCACCTTCTACCGCTACTTCGCCAACAAGCGCGACATCGTCGAGCACGTCATCGACGACCTGATCGCCCGGATCGTCGTAGCCCTCGGCGACGAGAACGCCCCCGACGCGGTGAGCACCCTCGAGGACTACCGGCTGCAGAGCGCCCGGATCGGGGAGTCGGTGGCCACGTTGATCGGAGCAGACCCGCGGGTGCCACGACTGCTCCTCCTGGAGGCGCCGGGCGTCGACGCTGCGCTCCGCGAGCGCGTGCTCGACTTCATCGAGTCCATGGCCGACCTCACAGCCGCCTATCTCTCGCACGGCGTCGACCTGGGCTACCTCCGCTCGGACCTCGACGTCGCCGCCACCGCTCGCGCGATCAACGGGATGATCCTCGGCGGGGTGATCCACGGCGTACGCCACCACGACGCCGAATCCCAGGCCGAGCTGGCTCGCGCGATCCAGCACCTCATGTATGACGGGATCGCCGCGCGGTGAGCTGCCGGCCTGACGCGGGAACCTTTGTGCTCGGCTCGCGCGTCGCACGGGTATGAGTCAATCTCGGGACAGTGAGTTCGGTGAGTACGTCGCCGCGCGTTGGACCCGTCTGGTGCGGGCTGCGGTGCTGCTGGGTTGCTCGCCGCACGAGGCGGAGGACGTCACCCAGACGGCGTTGACGCGTTGTCTGGTGAAGTGGTCGAAGGTGCAGCGTGCTGATGATCGTGATGCCTACGTCTACCGCATCCTGGTCAACACCTTCACCGATTCGCGGCGTCGGCGGTGGACCTCGGAGAAGCCGACCGAGGAGCTTCCGGAGCCCACGGTGGTGGGTGGTCGCAGTGCGACCGATGAGGTCCATGACCGTGAGGTGGTCGATCGTGCGTTGGCGAACCTGGCGGTGGATCAGCGCACGGTGGTGGTGCTGCGTTATTACCTGAACCAGAGCGAGGCCCAGATGGCTGAGACGTTGCAGGTGGCGCCGGGCACGGTGAAGAGCCGGTTGGCGCGGGCGTTGAAGGCGATGTCGATCGACCCGGCGTTGGCTGATCAGCCCGCCGGTCAGTCCGGTACGACCGAAGGGGGCCACCGATGAACGAGCGCGACCTGATGCAGGCCCTCGAGCGCCAGGCCGAGGTGGTCCATCCCGGTGCGGCACCGCTTGCTGAGATGACCGGGCGTGCTGGCACGGTGCGTCGTCGTCGGACCATCGCCAGTGCGGTGGCCGCGGCCGCCGCTGTCGCCGTGGTGGCGACGACCGCCTCGGTGGTCGGGCTGGGCGATGACCGGGCCTCCGGCCCCGACTTCGTCTCGCCGGGAGCCACGTACGGGCTGGACGACGCCTTGGCGATCCTGCCCGGCGACAGCCGCCAGGTGGAGTTCTACGACCAGACTGCCGCGGCCGCTCGGTTGGGGCTGGACAGGTCCTCGCAGGAGGACTTCACCGAGTTCCTCCTCGGCGACATCGAGGCCGGCGGGGGAGAAGGTGCCGACGACCCGGGTGGGCTCTTCGGCCCCCTGGCCCTCAACTTCGAGGTGATGGCCGACCTGCCGATGAGTGACGACGACGTCGTCTGGGCGGCGTACGGACGGCCGGGCACCGAGGAAGGCATCGATGTCGGCGGGCGCTACCAGATCTACCGGGTCGCGCCCGGGACCGATCTCGACGCGGTCGCCGACGACCTGGCCTCCGCGGGCTGGAGGAGGACGACCTCCTCGGACGCCGGCACCTCTCCACCTTCGCACCAGACGTCTACAACGCCCTGACCGACAAGGGCTACCCCATCGACTTCCACGAGGTCACGATCGACACCGAGGCGGACCTGCTCATCACCGGCAGCCTCGGCCGCAACGTGCTCGAGGTGCTCGACGGCGTCCGTGAGTCCCTGGCCGACACCGGCACCTATGACGAGGTCCTCGGGACCACCGGTGACATCGAGCTCGCGTCGCTGGGCTCGGAGGCCCCGTGCTACTTGGGGCGTGACGGCAAGAGCTACGGCCTCGAGACGCCGACGCAGACCAGTTATCTCGTCTCCGGTCCGGGGCCGACGCTCACGGTGCGTCTCGACTACGCCGACGACAAGGCCGCGGAGCGCGACCTCGAGGCTCGTCGGGAGTACCTGGCCTCAGGCACGTTCGGCTCTGACGACGAGCCGCTGTCCAGCATTGGTGCAGCATCCCTCTCGCTCGAGGGTTCCGTGATCACCATCGAGCTCTCCGAGATGAACTCCAACGCAGCCCGCACGCTGACCCAACCACCGGGCATCCTGACTGCTGACGCCACGCTTGACGCGTGAATCACCGGCACCCACTGCCGGTGATTCACGCGCTAGTGACTAGCGTCGCGGAGGTGAGCTCCGTCTTCGACACCCAGACCGCCGTCACTCCTCGCCCGCAGGCGCCCGGCACGTATGACGCCACCCTCGACGGCGGTTGGAAGGTCGGGGGAGGCCTCAACGGCGGCTACCTCCTGGCGGTCATCGGCAACGCCCTCAAGGACACCTTCCCGAACAAGCCCGACCCGCTCAGCATCAGCGCCTACTACCTCTCCGCCACCACCGAGGGTGCGGCCGAGGTCGAGGTGCGGGTGCTGCGCGAGGGTGGCACCGTCGCGACCGCCGCGGCTGACCTGAAGCAGGGCGACGACACCCGGATCACCGTGCTGGCGACGTACGGCGACCTCGACCGCGACGCCGACGACGTACGCACCACGGCCGAGCCGTTCGACCTCCCGACGCCCGAGAAGTGCGTGCCCAACACGATGGCACCCGAGAGCCTGCGCAAGGTCGCGCCGCTCATGGGTCGCTTCGAGATGCTCTTCCACCCCGACCACATCGGTTGGGCGGTGGGGGAGCCCAACGGTAGCGGCGAGCTGAGCGCGTGGTTCCGCCTCGAGGACGGCCGCGACCCCGACCCGATCGAGCTGCTCCTGGTCGTCGACGCCCTGCCGCCGGTGATGTTCACCCACGGCCAGCTGGGCTGGGCGCCGACGCTCGAGCTGACCGCCCACGTGCGCGCCAAGCCGGCCCCGGGCTGGCTGCGGGTGCGCCACGCGACGCGCAACATCGCGGGCGGGATGTTCGAGGAGGACTGCGAGGTCTGGGACTCCGCCGGTCGGCTGGTGGCGCAGTCGCGGCAGCTGGCGCGGTTGCCGCGGTAGCCCATGTCAGGTAGCCCCCGGCGCGGAGGCTGAGCAGGGCGAGCCCCTGGGCGAGCCCGTCGACGAAGCCCCGTGAGCCGAACACCCACCGTCCCCACGGCGGGTGAGCACCTCGCCGGGCTTCGTCGACGCTCGCTGGCGCTCGCTGCTCAGCCTCCGGCGGAGGCTGAGCAGGGCGAGCCCCTGGGCGAGCCCGTGACGAAGCCCCGTGAGCCGAACACCACCGTCCCCACGGCGGGTGAGCACCTCGCCGGGCTTCGTCGACGCTCGCTGGCGCTCGCTGCTCAGCCTCCGAAGTTGCTCAGCGTCCGTCGAACCAGGAGCGCTGCATCGTGTAGATCCACCGCGCCCAAGGATGCTCGGTGACCGACCAGAGCCGGTCGGTGGCCTCGTCGTGGCTGAGGTCCTCGGGCCCCATCGGAGTCGCCCACCGGTGTCGAGTGAGGGCGTCGGGGGACCCGGTCCACACCGAGCCCAGCCGCGGACGGCCGTGGGAGGTGGTGGCATACCAACGTCCGTCCACCCGGACGGCGCCCTGCATGTGCCCGACCCCGTCGCCGAGCACCTCGGGCGCGGTCAGCCCGTCGGGGCCGAGGGCAGGCAGCGACGTGCCCGGGTCCAGCCCGATCCGGGCCAGCCGCCGCGACGCCGACCCGGCGCCGTACTCGCCGACGATCAGGTCGCCCGCGTCGCGGGAGAAGAACGAGTAGCGCAGGCGTTCGGTGCCGTCGTCCGCGCTCGCCCGGTAGGCCGTGGTCATCGGCAGGAGGTAGCGGTAGCCGAAGGCCTCTTCCCGCAGGTCGTGACCGTCAGGCACCCGTACGACGTCGTCCAGCCGGCTGGTCCAGAAGCCCTTGGCAGTCGCGGCGACATGCAGGTGCCCACCGCTCCAGACGAGCCCACCGGCATGCACGCGCAGCGGCGTGAAGCCCGGAGCCCCGTCGACGAGGGTCGGCTGCACCAGCAGCACGTGGCGGTAGCGGCGGCTGTCGAGGTCGAAGAACGTCACCCGGGAGCCCTGGGAGGACGGGTCGCCAGGGAGCTTCTTGGCGTACCACGTGACCGCGACGACCGACCCGCACGTGTCGACCCCCTGCGGCCACCAGCGCAGGTCGCGGCGGTCGGCTCCGTCGAAGGTCCAGGCCCGGTCGACCGCCCGTCCGGGTGCCCAAGCCCGGTGCCCCTGACGGTTGAGGTCATGGAGGACGTCGCCGCCGACCCGTCCACCGAGCAGCCCGGCCAGCGCGTCGATCGCGGCGGTGTGGTCGGGGCCGGGACGCAGGTGGAGTCCGGAAGAGGGGGGCACCCCCCTATCCTGCCCAGATGAGCGAGCAGAGCCGACCGCAGGTGCGCACCGTCGTGGGAGCCGCGATCATCCGCGGCGGACGGGTCCTGGCCTGTCGTCGTACGTCGCCCCCGGCCGCGGCCGGTCTGTGGGAGTTCCCCGGCGGGAAGGTCGAGCCGGGGGAGTCGCCCGAGCAGGCGATCGTTCGCGAGGTCGCCGAGGAGCTGTTGCTCGACATCGAGGTGACCGGTTGGCTCGACGGCGCCTCCCCGATCGGCACCACCCACGAGCTCGTCGTCGCCGTGGCCAACGCCCCCACCGGGCGGGCGCAACCGACCGAGCACGATGCCATCACCTGGCTCGGCGCCGACGAGCTCGACGACGTCGAGTGGCTGGCGCCCGACCTGCCGTTCCTGTGGCAGCTCGGAGACCTCCTGCGGGAGCAGGCGTGACCTCGCGCGGCGTCTTCTTCGAGGAGGCCGACGCCCGGGCCGCCATCGCCCGCCTGGTGCGTGACGGCTTCGTCGCCGAGCTGGCCCGCGAGCGGCTGGCCGGTGAGGACGACGACGAGGACCACCCGTGGGCCGTCGTCACCGACGCCCCCGATGTCGTGCTGGAGCTGCTCTGCGACGACCTCGGTGGCTGGTTCGACGTCGAGGAAGCACCGACGCTGCCACCGCTCGACCTGCCCTCCGCGCCGAAGCGGATCAAGCGCCCCCAGTAGGCCCGAGCGGGCCCGACTAGGCTCGGGGGATGACGTCCCCCGACCATCGCCTGCTGCTCGTCCACGCCCATCCCGACGACGAGTCCATCGGACAGGGCGCGACGATGGCGAAGTACGTCGCCGAAGGTCGCGGCGTCACGCTGGTGACCTGCACCGCGGGCGAGATGGGCGAGATCCTGGTGCCCGACCTCGAGCACCTCGCCGCCGATCGTGACGACAAGCTCGGCGAGCACCGCCGCGGCGAGCTGGCCGACGCCATGGCTGCCCTCGGAGTGACCGACCACCGCTTCCTCGGCGGGTTCGGCACCTACCGCGACTCCGGGATGAAGTGGCACGACGACGGCCACGCGGTCGCCGCCGACGTGATCCACGACAACGCCTTCTGGCGCGCCGACCTGACCGAGGCCGCCGACCACCTCGTCGAGGTGATCCGCGAGGTCCGACCGCAGGTGCTGGTGACCTATGACCAGTTCGGCGGCTACGGCCACCCCGACCACATCCAGGCCCACCGGGTCGCGACGTACGCCGTGTCCCTGGCCGCGGTGCCCTCCTACCGCACCGACCTGGGCGAGGCCTGGGACGTCGCGAAGGTCTACTGGGGTGCGATGTCGGAGTCGAAGATGCGCGCCGGGCTGCGGGCGATGCGCGACGCCGGTGACACGACGTCCTTCGAGGGGATGGACCCCGACGGGCCGCTGCCGCACTTCATCACCGCCGACGAGCTGCTCTCCGCCGAGGTCGATGCTCAGTCGCACGTCGACGCCAAGATGGCAGCGCTGGCTGCGCACAGGACCCAGATCACCACCGACGGGCCGTTCTTCGCGCTCTCCAACAACGTCGGTTCCACGGCCTGGGGCTGCGAGTTCTTCCGGATCGCCAAGGGCGAGCGTGGCCCGGTCGGCGACCAGGGCCTCGAGACCGACCTCTTCGCCGGCCTCTGAACCGTGGTGCCATGAGTCCTGGCCTACGCGTGCCGATCGCGGTGCTCGCCCTCGCCGGCGGCGTGCTGGTGGGCGCTGCCGCGACGGTGGTCCACGGTCTCTCTGCCGGGCTCGCGCTGGGACTGCTGGCGACCCTCGCCTCGGTCCTGGCCCTGCCACCGGGGTGGTGGGCTCGGCTGCCCTTCGCCGCGGGCTGGCTCGGAGTGGTGTTCTACTTCAGCAATCCTCGAGCGGAGGGTGACTACCTCGTCGCCGGCAACGGTGTGGGATATCTCCTGCTCGGCACCGGTATGGCGATCGTGGCCTTCGCGATCATCACGCTGAGACCCGCATCTGCGGGGTCACCCGGACGGGTGGGCGGGCTCGAGGATGCCCGAGGTGTTGCCGAACCTTCCTAGGATGCCCGCGTGAGCACTAGGGACAAGACCGACGACACCGCCCGCGAAGGCGCCGGTGGCCGCATCGTGGTGGCCGTGGTGCTCCTGCTCGCCCTGTTGGGCGCCGGGGGTTACGCCGCCGCCTACGCCGTGGCCGGCGAGAACGTCCCCCGGGGCACCCGCGTGGCCGGCATCGACATCGGTGGCCGGACCAGCAGCGAAGCCGTTGCCACCCTGCTGGCCGACCTCGAGCCACGCTCCGAGCAGACCATCGACCTCTCCGTCGACGGCGAGTCGCTGACGCTCGACCCGGCCGAGGCAGGCTTCGGGATCGACTACCAGGCCACCGTGAGCCAGGCCGGGGGAGGCAAGTCGTGGGATCCCGCACGGTTGTGGGACTACTTCACCGGCGGCGACGACCTCGAACCCGTCGTACTGGTCGATGAGGCTGCTCTGGACAGCGCGATCACCGACCTGCAGGAGCAGGTCGGAACGGACCCTCGCGACGGACGGATCCTCTTCGTCGACGGCCGAGCGGTCGTGCGTGACCCCCGGACGGGTAGTGGCCTCGACGCCGACGCCGTCGAGGAAGCGTTGCGGGGGGCCTACCTCGTGGATGACACCGTCTCGCTGTCGCTGGTGGAGCTGACGCCGTCGATCGGTGAGGACGAGGTCGACGAGGCGCTCAACTCGTTCGCCAACCCGGCGCTCTCGGGCCCGGTGACCCTCAAGTTCGGCAAGTCCCGCGTGACGCTCTCCCCGAAGGACTACGCCCAGGCTCTCTCCCTCGACGCCGTCGACGGCGCGCTGGTGCCGTCGGTCGACGAGGACCTCATCGTCTCGCTGGTCGAGGACGCCACGGTCGGCGAGGGCTCACCCGTCGACGCCACGGTGGTCCTGGTCGACGGCAAGCCGAAGGTCGTGCCCTCCAGGCCGGGGCTGACCTTCGATCCCGCAGACGTCACCGCGGCCTTCCTCGACCTGGTGGCCCGACCCGACGGGGAGCGCAGCGCCCCGGTCGAGGGGACCGTGACGAGCGCCGAGTTCAAGACCCGCGACGCGCGCAAGCTCAAGATCAGCGAGCAGGTCTCGGAGTTCACCACCAACTTCCCCTACGCGGAGTACCGCAACACCAACCTCGGACGCGCCGCGGCGATCATCGACGGCACCGTGCTGAAGCCGGGCGAGATCTTCTCGATGAACGACATCGTGGGCGAGCGCACCCGGGAGAACGGCTTCACCGAGGGCTTCATCATCAGCGACGGGATCTTGAGGGAGGAGCTCGGCGGCGGGGTCTCGCAGATGGCCACGACGCTGTTCAACGCCATGTTCTTCGCCGGGCTCGAGGACGTCGAGCACCGGCCGCACAGCTTCTACATCGACCGCTACCCGGTCGGGCGCGAGGCCACGGTGGTCTGGGGCGCTCTCGACCTCCGGTTCGCCAACGACACCGAGTACGGCGTGCTGGTCAACGCCGAGGTGACCCCCTCGACGCCGTCGTCGCAGGGCGCGGTGACCGTCCGGCTCTTCTCGACCAAGGTCTGGGACATCGAGTCGGTCACGGGCGAGCGCTACAACACGACCCAGCCTGAGACCCGGACGCTGAACACGCCCGACTGCTACGCCTACACCGGCCACAGCGGATTCACCATCGACGTGACCCGGATCTTCCGTGAGGTCGACCAGGACGAGGTCGTGCGCCGCGAGAACTTCAACACCGTCTACACCCCGAGTGACAGCGTGGTCTGCAAGCCGCCGCCGAAGAACAACGACAACTGAGGTGTCGGGCGGACTAGCCCTTCCCCTTCGCCGTCCACCGGACGCGTGCTGAGACGCACTTTCCCTTCGGGGCGTCATAGGTGGCGGTGGTCTGGGCGTAGCCGAAGGCCAACTTGTCGTTCTTGGAGAACTTGCCTCGGACGGTTCGAACCAATCCGGAGCCTGTGCGGGTGAACGTCTTCTTGAAGACCCTCGTCGACTTGTTCAGCTTCGCGTTGCCGACGAGGAGATACCCGCTGCGGAAGGTGCTGCCGTCCTCGCACGTGAACAACATCTTGTTGACGAGGATCTTCATCACCTTGCTCCCCGATACGGTGAAGTGGATGTCCTTCATGTCTTGGGCGTAGGCCGCAGTGGGCGTGCCCTTGAACGGTCCCTGGGGTCGGGCCGAGACCTCACCGGCGGAGCTCTGGGGGCCGGCCGTCAGCATGCCCAGGAAGAGCACTGCCGCGACCATCGCAGTGAGGACTTTGATCATGAGCGAACCTCCCGCTGCGCAAGGCCAGCGGCCTCGTCTGAATTTATTGAACACCTGGTGTCAAGGCCGACTAGCCCACCGACGCGCGGACCGCTCGAACGGCTCTCCCGCTCGATCACGCGCGAGGGCTTCTGCGTCTTCTCCCTCGACTACGACGGACCGGGCGTCAGGTAGCAGTAGCGGTGGTGGGTGCGGAATCCCAGTCGCGCATAGAGGGCCAGCGCCGCCTCGTTGCCCGCCTGCACCTGCAAGTAGGCCGTCGTGGCGCCGTGCTCGGCACCCCACTCGACCAGCGACGCCATGATCGCCAGCCCGAGGCCCTGACGCCGCGCGGCCGGCTCGACCACGATTCCGGCGAAGCCGACCCAGTCGTCGGAGTACCCGGCGTAGCCCCCGGCGACGTCGTCGATCCGGGCCCGGACCCAGCGGCCGGGGACCTCGTCGTCGAGCACGGCCTCGCGCGACCCGTGCCCGCGCAGGGCCCGCACGACCTGCGCGACCCCGGCCACCTGGAAGAGGGTGTCGCCCTCGGTGCTCTCCGGCACCCAGCCCAGCGGCCGCCAGCCGTTCGTGCTCGGCCGATCCGGTCAGCACGGCCGCGACCGGGCGGTCGTAGTGGGCGAGCACCTGCTCCACGTCGTCGGCGACACCCGACGGGCCGAAGGCCAGCACCGAGTGCGCCCGCCGGGCGGTGGCGGTGGCGGAGTCGCGCAGCACCCAGTCACCGACCTGCGTGGTGACGAGATCGGGGAAGAGGGCGAAGCCGTGGCGCTGAGCCCGCACCGGCTCGACCCGCGATCGCACCGAGGGGCGCGGCGGGACCGGTTTGCCCGACACGATGTCGGCCAGCGCGATCGACACGTCGGGTCCCCGCTCGGGCCGCACGACGCACACGCCGTCCCCCCAGCTGACGCATTCTCCGAGCAGATCGGTCATTGCTGGGCCACCGCTGGGTCCCTGCTCGCCGCGCACGACCCGACGTACGACGATGCGGGCGCCGACCACGTGCGGGCCCAGGCCGTGGCTACCCATGGCGTGACCCGGAGCCGGGGTGTTCACGGAGTGGGGTTCTCGCTGATCCGGCACATCGGGATACTAGGCTCACCCCAGCATCACCAGAGGACCACCCGCTCGAGCGCCGCCCAGGTGCACACCCCGTTGGAGGATCACGATGACCTACGTCATTGCGCAGCCCTGTGTCGACCTCAAGGACCGCGCGTGCGTCGATGAGTGCCCCGTCGACTGCATCTACGAGGGCAAGCGGATGCTCTACATCCAGCCCGACGAGTGCGTCGACTGCGGTGCCTGCGAGCCGGTCTGCCCGGTCGAGGCCATCTTCTACGAGGACGACACCCCGGAGGAGTGGAAGGACTACTACACCGCCAACGTCGACTTCTTCAAGGAGATCGGCTCGCCCGGCGGTGCCGCGAAGATGGGCGAGATCGACCACGACCACCCGGTCGTCGCCGCTCTGGAGCCCCAGATCCACGACGAGTGAGCGAGCTCTGACCACGCTCTCCCAGCGACTGCCGGCCGCGGTCCAGACCACGATCGTCGGCATCCGTGACCGGGCGGCCGCCTACGCCGGTCCTGTCGTGGACCTCTCGATCGGAGCCCCGATCGATCCCACGCCAGAGGTCGTACGACGGGCGCTGGCCGCCGAGGCCGACTCGCCCGGCTACCCGCTGACGGTGGGCCGTGCCGACCTGCGCCGCGAGGTCGTGGCCTGGTTGGCCCGCGTGCACGGCGTGACCGGGCTGCTCGATCGTCAGGTCCTTCCCGTCATCGGCACGAAAGAGCTCATCGGCTCGCTCGCGCTGCACCTCTCGCTGGGCGCCGGCGACGCCATCGCCCTTCCGCGTCTGGCCTACCCGACGTACGCCGTGGGGGCAGCGCTGGTCGGGGCCCGCGCGGTCGCGGCCGACAGCGTCGCCGACCTCGAGGCGCTGGCCGCCGTCGGCTGCGTCCCGCGCCTGGTCTGGATCAACTCCCCGGCCAACCCGACCGGAGCCGTGCTCGCGCCCGAGGAGCTGCGCGCGATGCTCGCGCTGGTGCCGCGCCCACGACAGCCTGCTGGTCTCCGACGAGTGCTACCTCGACCTCGGCTGGGAGACCACGCCGACGAGCGTGCTGCACCCCGACATCTGCGGCGCCGGCCACGACGGTCTGCTCGCCGTCCACTCGCTCAGCAAGCGCTCCAACCTCGCCGGCTACCGGATCGGCTTCGTCACCGGCGACCAGGCGCTCATCGCCGAGCTGGCCACGGTGCGCCGCAACCTCGGGCTCCAGCTGCCCGGACCGCAGCAGGGTGCGGCGATCGCTGCCCTCGCCGACGACGAGCACGTCGCGCTCCAGCGCGCGCCGCTACGCCGCCCGGCGCGACCTGCTGCGACCGGCCCTCGAGGCGGCCGGCTTCACCATCGAGCACAGCGAGGCCGGGCTCTACCTCTGGGCGACCCGGGGCGAGCCGTGCGAGCGCACCATCGCGCTGCTCGCCGACCTCGGCATCGTGGCCGTCCCCGGTCACGAGTACGGCCCGCACGGCGCCCAGCACGTCCGCTTCGCGCTCACCGCCCCCGACGCCGACGTGGCCCTGGCGGCCGAGCGTCTGGCCACCATCACCCCAGCGAAGGCACCTCGATGACCCACACGCACGACCAGCTGCAGGCCGGCACCGGCAACCCGATGGCCCAGCTGATCCACTCCCTGGCCCACCCGAGCACCGACCCGCCGACGCTGGTGGCCCGGGCCCGGGCGGCGCTGGACTGGGAGGGCAGCGACTTCCTCGTCAGCCTCCAGGGCTACGGCGAGCTGATGGAGACCCTCGAGGTCGCCGCCGACCTCGACGGCCTGGTCCGCCTCGGCGTGCCGACCTCACCGCCGCTGCCTCTGCTGCGTGCGATCAACGCCTCCGAGGTCGGGCCTGCGCGTGACGCGCACCGCCACCGTGGCCGCGCCGTGGCGCTGGATCCGCCTCGGGGAGGGCGCCGCGGAGCTGTCGGGCGTCGCGCTGCGCCAGCAGACGTATGCCGACGTGGTGGGCGCGCTCGGCCGGGCCGGACTGACTTTCCGGGTGCTGGCCGACGACACCCCCGTCGACGAGGTCCTCGCCGTCGGACGGGCGCTGGGCTCCGCGGTGGTCGACGTCGACGAGGTCGCCGCGGCCCCGGACGCGGTCTCGGTCGAGGGCTTCCTCGACGACCAGGAGGGCCTCGTCCTACGGGCTGGTCTCGCGCGAGGAGCGTCCCGCCGAGGGCGAGGTCGACGTGGTCTGGCTCTCGATGCGGGCCCCGCGCGAGTCGGCCGGCACCCTGATGCAGGCCCTGGAGCAGGTCAGCGCCCTCGGGCTCAACCTCGACTTCCTGCACAGCGACCCGCGCGAGCCCGACCACCACGACTTCTTCCTCGGGTTCCGCTCGGGCGCCGACAGCCTCGCGGCGCTGCAGTCCGCGCTCGCCGGGGTGCACTTCAACAGCCGGGTGCTGGCTTCGTTCGCGCTCTCGCGGAGCACGGCTTCTTCAGGTGGCTCAGGGACCTCAGGGAGCGGCACCTCGTGACCCGGTCGGCGGTCGCCTACCTCGGTCCCTCGGGCACCTTCACCCACCAGGCGGTCCTGGCCCTGTGCCCGGACGCCGACGCGGTGCCCGTCGGTTCCCAGGCAGAGGCGCTCGCCTCGGTCGAGGCCGGCTCCGCGGCGTACGCCGTGCTGCCGATCGACAACTCCGTCAACGGCGTCGTCGTGCCGACCCTCGACAGCCTGCTGGAGCGTCCGGGGCTGTCGATCGTCGACAGCGCCGTGGTCACGATCTCCTTCGACGCCTTCACCCGCGACCCGGACGTCGAGCCGCGGGTGGTGGTCAGCCACCCGCACGCCCTGGCCCAGTGCCGCGGGTGGATCGAGGAGCGCGGCCTGGCGACCCGCGAGGCCCTCTCGACCGCGGCTGCTTGTCGCGACCTGCAACCCGGTGAGATCGGGATCGGCCCGGCCATCTGCGGGAGCCTCTACGACCTCACCGTCGTCGAGAGCGCCGTGGAGGACCACGCCGCCGCGTTCACCCAGTTCGCGCTGATCTCCACCAGCGCGCTGCCCCACCGCCCGGTCGAGGGCGACGGCGACGACGGCTTGCTCGTGGTGATCCTCCCGCACGCCAACGTGCCGGGCATCCTGCGGCGCCTGCTCGGGGTCCTGGAGCAGCGCGGCATCAACATGACCAACCTGGTCACCCGTCCGGTGCCGGCCACCCCGGGGCGCTTCGTGTTCCTCCTGTTCCTCCAGGGCTCCTTCACCGCCGACGACTTCGCCCCGATGCGCGAGGAGTGGGAGGCGCTGGGCGCCACCGCCCGCGCCGTGGGTCGGATCGCTCCGCTCGCCGACCTCGCCGACCCCACGGGGCGCCGATGAGCTTCGTGCGGGTCGGGGTCGTCGGCGCCGGACTCATCGGCGGCTCGGTGGCCCGGCGCCTCGCGCTGCTCGGGGTCGACGTCGTCGTGATCGACCCCGACCCCGCCACCAGGGCCCAGGCCAGCGCTGCGGGCCTGGTCGTGGCGGAGGTGGCGCCTGCCGACCGGGATCTGATCGTGCTCGCCACGCCTCTGGACGTCCTGTCCTCGGTGCTGAGCGACGTCGCCACAGCAGCGCCCGACGCCGTGGTCATCGACCTCGGCAGTGTCAAGGAAAGTCCAGGTCGAGCCGCGCTCGCCGCGGGCCTGGGGGAGCGCTACGTCGGGGTCCATCCGATGGCCGGCACCGAGCACACCGGATTCGAGCACTCCTCCGCCGATCTCCTGGTCGGGGCATCCTGGGCGGTGACCCACGGGGCCGCCGCCACCCGGGTGATCGCCGGGGTCGTCGCCTGGGTGGCCGAGGTCTTCGAGTCGACCGTCGTCGTGCTCGACCCGGTCGTCCACGACCGCAGCGTCGCCCGGGTCAGTCACGCCCCGCACGCCGTGGCCCACGCCCTGCTCGGCGTCGCTGCGGCCTCCCAGGACGCAGCCGTCGGCTCGTGGTTGGCCGCCGGCAGCTTCCGCGACGGCACCCGGGTCGCGGGCCGCAACGCCGAGCGCACGGCCAACATGCTGGGCGAGAACGCCGCCGCCCTCGGGCCGGTCCTCGACGAGGTGATCGCCGAGCTGAGCGGCCTGCGCGCCGACCTCGGCGACGCCGACGCCCTGCGGGCGCGGTTGGCGCGGGTCGTCGAGGCTGCCGGGACCGTCCGCTGCCCGGAGGCCGACTTCGAGCCGTGCCCGTCGCTGGTCGACGCGCTCGAGGCGAGCCGTGGCGCGGGGGCGGCGCTCGTCGTACGGTTCCGTGACGGGTCGTTCGAGACCGCATCTGCCGGCCCGCCCGCCACGGCGTCGACCGAGGAGCCACGATGAGCGAGTTCCAGATCAGCAGGACCGACCCGACCCGCACCCGCGTGGTCGAGGCCGCCGGCATCGCCGACGTCGACTCGCTCGAGGACGGCGAGGCCCTGGTGCGGGTCGACCGGTTCGGGCTGTCGGCCAACAACGTCACCTACGTCGTGCTCGGCGACCGGCTCGGCTACTGGGGCTTCTTCCCTGCCCACGAGGACCCCGCAGGTGAGTGGGGGCTGATGCCGGTGTGGGGCTTCGGGGACGTCGTCGCCTCCCGCGCCGATGACCTGCGCGAGGGCGAACGGCTCTTCGGCTACTTCCCGCCGGCCACGCACCTACGGATCCGCCCCGAGGGCCCGCCCGGGCGTCCGGTGCACGATGCGACGCCGCACCGTGCCGCGCTGCCGAGCGCCTACAACTCCTACCAGCGGGTGCTCGACGAGGCCGGCTACGACCGCGTCGACGATGACCTGCGCATGCTGCTCTTCCCGCTCCACATCACGGCCTGGGCGTTGTGGGAGCAGCTGCGCGGCGAGCGCTGGTACGACGCCGAGCAGGTGGTCGTCGTCTCGGCCTCCTCCAAGACGGCGCTCGGCGTGGCCCACGCGCTCCGCCTCGACGAGACCTCCCCGCGGGTCGTGGGCATCACCTCGGCGCGCAACCGCTCCTTCGTCGAAGGCCTCGGGCTCTACGACGAGGTGCTCGAGTACGACGACGTCGAGGCCTCGCTCGCGCACCGGCCCAGTGTCGTGGTCGACATGTCCGGCAACGGGGCCGTGCTCGGCGGGCTGCATCGTCACCTCGGCGACGACATGCGTCGCTCGCTCAACGTCGGCCTGACCCACTGGGAGGACACCGCCGGCGGCGGAGCCGACCTGATCCGCGAGCGCAGCGAGATGTTCTTCGCCCCGAGCGTGATCACCGCGCGCCACCAGGAGTGGGGCGCCCAGGAGTACGCCCGCCGCACCCAGGAGTTCCTGACCGGCGCGCTGGAGGCCGGTCGGGGCTGGCTGCGGGTCGAGGAGTCCGAGGGTCTCGAGTCGCTGGACGCGCTCTACGCCGCGGTGCGCGACGGTTCGGCGGCGCCGGACCGCGGGTTCGTCATTGCTCCCACGGGTTGAGGACGACCTCGCGCGGCTAGGAGAAGACGTCGATGTGCACGTGGTCGCGGTGCTCGAGGATCGCCCGGTCGCCGGGGCGGTCGGGCGCGCGGTAGTCGCGCCAGGTCTCGTCGCTCCCGGCGCGCCAGATGCGGTCGTCGAAGATGACGGTCTGGATGCCGAGCCGGTCGGCGTGGGCGACGGCGTACTGAGCGAGCGCCCAGCCGCGCTGCTGATTGGCGTCGTTGACGGGACGGAAGAAGACGTCGATCGCTCGACCGTCGTAGTGCGTCGAGCCCTCCATATGACCGTCACGGACGCCGCCGGGAGCGTAGCCACCCAGCGCGAGGTCGCCGAAGCGCTCGGTCAGGTCGGTGCGGACGCCGTCGGCGCGCTCGGTCAGGCCGCTGGCGACCAGGGCTGGGTCACCGGCGGTGACGTCACCGTCGAGCCGGCAGGCGAAGGCCTCGGTGGAGTTGCCGGTGAGGGCCGAGGCGAGCGCTCGAGCGTCCTGCTCGTGGTCGGCGTAGGCGCTCGGGAACCCCGATCGCTGCACCGCCTGGGCGGCCTCGGTGATGGGCAGGCCGCGATAGTCGGCGACATCGACCAAGGCGTCGTAGAAGGCGTTGGTGGCGTAGATCGGGTCCTGCACCTCCGCCTCGGTGCCCCACCCCTGGGACGGCCGTTGCTGGAAGAGCCCGAGGGAGTCGCGGTCGCCGTAGTCGACGTTCTGCAGGTCCGACTCCTGGTAGGCCGTGGCCAGCGCGATCGAGACCGCGCGAGCCGGTAGCCCACGGCGTACGCCGATGGCCGCGATCGTGGCAGCGTTCTCGGCCTGCTCGACGCTGACCTCGACGCGATGGCCGTCGACCTCGACGGTGCAGGTCTCGCCGGCCACGAACGGCACCGACAGGTCACCCAGCCCGGCGACCACGCCACCGACCACCAGGGCTCCGGCGCCAAGCACGACCAGCGGCGCGACGAGGCGCCCGCGGGTCGTCGGTCGGTCGCTCGTCATGCCCCCAGTGTGGCGGGTGGGTGGTCGGGCGACTGGGTTCAGGCGGACAACGCGCCGGGCGTGATCGTGACCTCGAAGGGCCGCGCCGCACACCACGTCTGGTCGGCCGCCACGTCGGCGACCTCGACGTACTGACCCTGCTCGTCGAGGTCCCAGGCGGTGAGTCGTGGATCCAACGGGTCGAGGACCCAGTAGGACCGGCAGCCCGCTCTACGCAGCCGATCACGCTTCACGTGGAGGTCGACGGCGCGGGTCGAGGGTGACAGGACCTCGACGGCGAGAACCGGCGCGACCGGGAGGTTGGCCTCGGTCAGGTCGCTGCGGCGCGCAACGATTATGTCGGGGATGATCACCGTGTCATCGGCGAGGACCACGTCGAACGGAGCGATGAACACCTCGAGGTCGTCGGGGCAGGCTGCCTGAAGAAGCACCGCGAGCCGGAAGGCGCCGCGCTGGTGTCGCATCGCGGGCGACGGGTTCACTAGCAGGAGCCCGTCGATGAGCTCGTAACGGTTGCCGTCATCGGGCAGCGTGGCGAGGTCGGCGGCCGTGAAAGGCCGGCCGGACGGCAGCCAGCTCGGTGGGCTCACGACAGTCATGAGTTCCATGGTGCCTCACTCCTTCGGTGGCTTCCAGCATGCACCAGAGCCTGTACGAGTCGGTGCCAGACCGCGACCCACTCTCCACAGGCCACCGAATGAGTCGGCTACTGCGCGTGCAGCGCCTCGTTGAGCGCGACGCCGCTGCCCTCGCGCTGCACGGCCTCGACGGTGCCGCTCACCGAGTTGCGGCGGAAGAGCACGTTGTCGGCGCCGGAGAGCTCGAGGGCCTTGATGACCTTCGGCTTGGCGTCGCGGTCGGAGATGGTGACCTTGGTGCCGGCCGTGACGTAGCAGCCGGCCTCGACGACGCAGTCGTTGCCGAGCGAGATCCCGATGCCGGCGTTGGCGCCCAGCAGGCACCGCTCGCCGAGCGAGATCGTCTGCTTGCCGCCGCCGGAGAGGGTGCCCATGATCGAGGCGCCGCCGCCGATGTCCGAGCCGTCGCCGACCACGACGCCGGCCGAGATCCGGCCCTCGACCATCGAGGCGCCGAGGGTGCCGGCGTTGAAGTTGACGAAGCCCTCGTGCATGACGGTCGTGCCCTCGGCCAGGTGGGCGCCGAGGCGCACCCGGTCAGCGTCGCCGATGCGGATGCCGCTCGGCACGACGTAGTCGACCATGCGGGGGAACTTGTCGATGCCGAACACGGTGACGTGCTGGCCCGCCGCGCGCAGACGGGCCCGCGTGAGCTCGAAGCCGGCGACCGCGCACGGACCAGCCGAGGTCCACACGACGTTGGTGAGCAGGCCGAAGACGCCGTCCATCGACATGCCGTGCGGCGCGACCAAGCGGTGGGAGAGCAGGTGGAGCCGCAGCCAGACGTCCTCGGTCGAGGTAGGGGCGGCGTCGAGGTCGGCGATCTCGACCACGCGGACCTCGCGCGTCACCCGTCGTACGTCGTCAGCGGTCGCAGCGGCCGTCAGCTCGGCCGGCGCCTCGGCGGGTGATCCGCCGAGCACGGGCTCGGGGAACCAAGCATCGAGGACGACACCGTCGGCGTCGAGGGTGATCAGGGCGTGGCCGGAGGCAGCAGGGGTCGTCACGGTGGTCAAGCCTAGGCGGCGAGGGGTGCCTACTGCCCGGTGCGTCCGTCGATGCACTCGCGCAGCAGGTCGGCGTGCCCGCAGTGACGGGCGTACTCCTCGACGAGGTGGACCAGCACATCGCGCAGCTCGAGCTCGCCCTCGGGGTGGGCGCCGAGGGCATCGAGGTCGAGGGCCACGTAGATCTGCTCGGCGTGGGCGACCTCGCTGCGCCACGCGGCCCAGGCGTGCTCGACGACGGCGGGGTCGGCAACTGCTCCCTCGAAGTCGAGGCCAGGCTGGTCCTCGGTCCAGTAGAGCCGGGGGAGGTCGGGGTTGCGCTCCATCACCCGGCGGCACCAGATCTGCTCGACCTTCGCGAGGTGGCGCAGCAGGCCGAGCAGGGACAACGACGACGGCGGCACCGAGCGCCGGGCGAGCTGCTCGGCGTCGAGGCCCTGGCACTTCAGCTCGAACGTCATCCGGTAGTGGCGCAGGTAGTTCAGCGTGACCGCGCGCTCACCGCGCAGCGGGACGTCGTCCTCTGAGTTGCGCGGGTCGTCGGCGGGGTCGAGCCAGAGCTGGGGCATGGGTCCACTTCTATCTGATTGGCAGCAGATGGTGTGCGGGGGTTACCGTTGGCGTACAGACGTTCGAGCCGTCATCAGCGGCGAGTCTCCGGAAGAACGGTCCGCATCCATCGGGGCTCAGTAGAACCGGACGGGTAGGCCCGTCACAGCCGTGAATGAGTGGTGCGGGTTTCGTCAGGCTCAACCTCCGGGTCCCGCGCAATCGAGGTGGTACCGCGGCTCCGCAAGGCGTCGTCCTCGTCGTGATTCACCCGACGAGACGCAGGAGCCCCGATGACCTACCCGAAGAACGCCGCAGACGGTCCCGGCAGTGGTGGTGGCGTCCCGTCGAGCCCGCGCTTCCCGGAGATCGAGGAGCGCATCCTGGCGTTCTGGGAGGCCGACGGCACCTTCCAGGCCAGCGTCGACGCCCGCCCCTCGAGCACTGGCGGCGACGTCGGCGACAACAATGAGTTCGTCTTCTACGACGGCCCGCCGTTCGCCAACGGCCTGCCGCACTACGGCCACCTGCTCACCGGCTACGTGAAGGACCTGATCCCGCGCTACCAGACGATGCGCGGCAAGCGCGTCGAGCGCCGCTTCGGCTGGGACACGCACGGGCTGCCCGCCGAGCTCGAGGCGATGCGCCTCAACGGCATCAAGACCACCGACGAGATCGTCGAGATGGGCATCGACAAGTTCAACGACGCCTGCCGTGAGTCGGTGATGAAGTACACCGGCGAGTGGCGCGAGTACGTCACCCGCCAGGCGCGCTGGGTCGACTTCGACAACGACTACCGCACCATGAACCCCGACTACATGGAGTCGGTCATGTGGGCGTTCAAGCAGCTGCACGACAAGGGCCTCGTCTACGAGGGCTTCCGGGTGCTGCCCTACTGCTGGAACGACGAGACGCCGCTCTCCAACCACGAGCTGCGGATGGACGACGACGTCTACCAGAACCGTCAGGACCCGGCCGTCACGGTCGGCTACGACATCACCACGCCCGGTGAGCTCCAGGGCGCCAAGCTGCTCGTCTGGACGACGACGCCGTGGACCCTGCCGAGCAACCTCGCGGTGATGGTCGGCGATGACATCGACTACGTCGCGGTCGAGCACGACGGCACGCGCTACGTGCTCGCCGAGGCCCGGGTGGCGTCGTACGCCCGTGAGCTGGCCCCGGGGGATGGGCAGAGTGAGCCCGAGGTCGTCTGGCGCGGCACCGGCGCCGACCTGGTCGGTCTCGTCTACACGCCGCCGTTCGCCTACTACCTCGGTCACGAGAACGCATTCCGCGTCGTCGCCGCCGAGTTCGTCACGACCACCGACGGCACCGGCATGGTCCACACCGCCGGCGCGTTCGGTGAGGACGACAAGATCGTCACCGACCGCGAGGGCATCGAAGCGGTCATGCCGGTCGGCAAGGACGGGCGCTTCACGTTCCCCGTGACCGACTACGAGGGCGTCCAGGTCTTCGACGCCAACCTGCAGATCATCGACCACCTCAAGGCCGTCACCAAGGGCGAGCAGGCCGGCTCGGTCACGCCCGGCACCGTGCTGCTGCGCCGCGAGAGCTACGACCACTCCTACCCGCACTGCTGGCGCTGCCGCGAGCCCCTGATCTACAAGGGCGTCTCGTCGTGGTTCGTCGAGGTCACCGCGATCAAGGAGCGGATGCTCGAGCTCAACAAGCAGATCAACTGGGTGCCCGATCACATCCAGGACGGCCAGTTCGGTCGCTGGTTGGAGAACGCCCGCGACTGGTCGATCACTCGCAACCGTTTCTGGGGCAGCCCGGTGCCGGTGTGGAAGTCCGATGACGAGAACTACCCGCGTCTCGACGTCTACGGCTCCTTCGAGGAGATCGAGCGCGACTTCGGCCGGCTGCCCACCAACAAGTCCGGCGAGACCGACCTGCACCGTCCGTGGGTCGATGACCTCGTGCGCCCGAACCCCGACGACCCGAGGTCGCCGGAGGAGGGGCAGTCGATGATGCGTCGCGTCACCGACGTCCTCGACGTGTGGTTCGACTCGGGCTCGATGAGCTATGCCCAGGTGCACTACCCGTTCGAGAACGCCGAGTGGTTCGACGGCACTGCCGAGGCGAAGGGTCACTTCCCGGCCGACTTCATCGTCGAGTACATCGGCCAGACCCGCGGCTGGTTCTACACGCTGCACATCCTGGCCACCGCGATCTTCGACAAGCCGGCCTTCGCCAACTGCATCAGCCACGGCATCGTGCTCGGCTCCGACGGCAACAAGATGTCGAAGTCGCTGCGCAACTACCCCGACGTCTCCGAGGTCTTCGACCGCGACGGCGCCGACGCGATGCGCTGGTTCCTGATGTCGAGCCCGATCCTGCGCGGCGGCAACCTCGTCGTCACCGAGCAGGGGATCCGCGACTCGGTGCGCCAGGTGATGATCCCGCTGTGGAACAGCTGGTACTTCTTCCAGCTCTACGCCAACGCCGCCGGCC
>CAVXGJ010000023.1:0-77396 GCA_963761285.1 uncultured Actinomycetota bacterium
TGGGCACTGGGGGCTGTCCGCAAACCGGTGGTCGACGAGCCGCTGGCCGACCGGCTGTGGAGCGAAGTCGTCGCCTTGGCCGACGCCTACTCGATGACGCCCTGAGGGTGAAGCCTCGCGCCAGCGGAGCGTGAGCCTGTGGAGGAGCGCAGCGCCCGGCGTCGGGAGTTGGCACACTGAGGGCCGCCCGCAGACCGCGGCGCGACCGACTCGGAGGATCCCATGGGCAGCAACAGCAAGCGTCGCCGTGAAGCGAAGCGGCGAGCGGCACCCGGGCCGACGTCGCAACGACGAGCAGGCGCCGTCGGGTTCCCGTTCGCCGGCGACGGACCCGACGTCGACGAGGTGGCCGTGCTGATCGACCGCCAGGTCGTCAGCGCTCTGCACCGCCTCACTGCCGGACGGCTGCAAGCCGATCTCACCGACCTGGCCGCAGCGCTCCTACGGCGCTTCGCCCCGCTCCCGGCCTCGTCCGTACGCCGGGTGGTCGAGGATGTCGTGGCCCGCGTGATCGAGTCTCGGGTGAAGCTCGGCTGGTGCCCGGCCGACCTCGATCAGCTCCTCGTCCGAGAAGGCGTGCCCTCCGACCGGCCGGTCCTCGCGGCCTGGCTCGACGCAGATCTTGCTCGCTCCGACCCCCAGGAGGTGTGGCGCGACCAGGTCGAGCGGTTCGACGCCGGTGCCGGTCGAGCGCACGACGAGGTGGCGCGGATCGCTGCGGCGCTGCACACCGGCGCGCTGCTGGAGCGACAGGGCGGTCTTCCGCAGACGACGACGAGGAGGACCCGGCGTACGGTCGCCCATCCCGCAGCGTCCGATGACTCCGCGTTGACCCGCAAGCTGGCGACGGTGCGAGGACTTCTCGCCAAGGCGGAGTCGACGACCTTCGACGACGAGGCCGAGGCGTTGTCGGCGAAGGCCCAGGAGCTGATCAGCCGCTACGCGCTCGAGCGGCTGCTCGACGCCGAGGCCGCCGGAAACGAGATCGGCGGACCCACCGCGCGCCGGATCTGGCTCGAGTCGCCCTACATCGGGGCCAAGGCCCAGCTGGTCCACCAGGTGGCCAAGGCCAATGCGTGTCGTTGCGTCCTCTCCGACCCGCCGGGCGTGAGCACGGTGGTCGGCAGCGACGCCGACCTCGACGCGGTCGAGCTGCTGGTGACCTCGCTCCTGGTCCAGGCCAACGCCGCGATGCTCCGCTACGGCCGAGCGGTCGACGCACGCGGTGCTTCGCGCACCCGGTCCTTCCGGCGAGCCTTCCTGCTGGCGTTCGCCCTCCGGATCGGCGAGCGGCTGGAGGAGACGACCGAGCAGGTGCTGCGCGAGTCCGGCCACCAGACCGACCTGCTTCCCGTGCTTCGCTCGCGCGACGAGGCGGTCGAGGCGGCGTTCCGCGAGCTCGTCCCGACCACCCGCACCATGACCGCCACGGTCTCCAACTCCGCAGGCTGGCGGGCCGGACAGGCAGCCGCCGACCTCGCCTCGCTCGACGTACGCCGTCGCCTCGCCGAGGGCGACGAGCAGGCGGGTTGACCGCGCCCGCGTAGCCTGCTCGCGGACCCTGCCCTCCAGGCCGGGGCCACCCACCGACCGGAGGCAACACCGTGGCCCTGCGCATCGAGGAGATCGACTGGGCCGAGACCCCGATCGGCGTGATCAGCTTGCGGCGCCGCTTCGAACCGGTCGTGGAGCACGACGTCTACGAGGTCAAGATCGACGACGAATTCTTGATGTCGAGTCTCTTCACCGTCGTCGAGCAGGAGCTGGCCCACCTGGGGCTGGCGAAGGTCGAGGGCGAGGGACTGCAGGTCCTGGTCGGAGGCCTCGGCCTCGGCTACACCCTGCGGGCTGCCCTCGAGGACCCCCGCGTCGCGCAGGTGCAGGTGATCGAGGCGGTGGCTGCCGTCATCGACTGGCACCGGCGCGACCTGCTGCCCGACACGGTCGGTCTCGCCGCCGACGCGCGGTGCGACCTCGTCCACGCCGACTTCTTCGCCGCGATGGCGGCCGGCACCACTCCGCGACCGACCTACGACGCCGTGCTGCTGGACATCGACCACTCGCCCCAGAACCTGCTCCACCCGAGCCACGCCGCGTTCTACACCGACGAGGGGCTGCAACGACTCGCCGCGAAGCTCACACCGGGCGGGGTGTTCGGGCTGTGGTCGGACGATCCGCCCGAGGCGGACTTCGAGGCGGCTCTCGCCCGGGTCTTCTCGAGCTCCACGACCCACGTCGTCACCTTCGCCAACCCGATCACGGGCGGGGAGTCGGCCAGCACCGTCTACGTCGCTCAGGTCTGAGCCAGCCACTCCGGAGAGGCTTGCGCGAAACCTCCCCGCCGTCGGCGCCGACCCCTATGGTTTTCACAGCAGTACGAGCGGAGGGGGAGGTGAGGGTGACGCCTGCCGTGCACGAAGACGATCCCACCCCGGTTGCGCCTCGAGCGGTCGATGCCGCCCCCGCCGATCCGCGGATAGCCGCCGTGCTCGAGGTGCTCGGTGGCGCCCCGATCGACGACGTGGCCACGACCTGGTCCGTCGACGTCGAGCTGCTGCGGCGCTGGGTGACGGCCTTCGTGGACGCCGGCACCGCTCAGGTGCTCAATCGCCCGGAAGCGCAGGCGCTGGCTCACCGAGAGCGCTTCCTGGCTGCCTTCACCTTCGAGATCCGCAGCCCGCTGACGGTGGCCATGGGATGGGCCGGGCTCCTCGCCGAAGGCGACCTGCCGTCGACCTCGTTCCTCCGTACGGCGCGTCGTCTGCAGGAAGCCCTGGCCCTGCTCGCCGATCGACTCATCGACGTCGAGTTCCTGGTGGCTGCTGCGATGGGCGGGCTGCACATCGACCGACGACCGGTGCGGGCGGCCGAGGTGTGTCGGTTGCCCGGCCTTGCTGCCATCGGCGGCGCCGGTCCCGACGCGATGCTGGACGTCGACCCGGTGCTCTTCGCCCGGATCCTCAGCGACCTGTGGCACTACGCCGACACCGCTCCCACCCCGCGCTCTCGCACGATCGAGGTCGAGGTGCTCGAACCGTGGATCGAGGTGCGGATCGTGCGGGTGGGAGACCCGATCGACCCCGACGTCTTGCACGCCTTGTTCGAACCCTTCGAGTCCGACCACCTCAGCCCCAAGGTCTCGGTCGGCCTGTATCTCGCCCGCGCCCTGACCGTCGCCCACGGGGGCACGCTCGGCATCGACCAGGACGACCAGCGCGCGGTCTTGTGGGTCAGGGTGCCACTCAGACCCGAAATCCCGGAGCCGAGATCGGCTCCCGACACAGGAGGTTCATGATGACGTTCAAGCTCGCCTGCGGAGACGTGATGCCGGGGTGCAGCGCCCGGTTCGAGGACGAGACCCAGGACGGGTTGCTCGGACAGGTTGCCCAGCATGCCGGCGCCGAGCACGACATCGCGGAGATCACCCCTGAGGTGCAGGCCGCCGTCGAGTCCAAGATCACGGTCGCCTGACGCGCTCGGGGGTCGCGGAGGCCCACTCCGACTGGGATCTCGCGGTCGGTGGGCCTTGTCACACGCGCTGGGCGTGACGACCCAGGTCTTGTTGACGTACGTTCAACAACGTGTCCTCCACCTCCTCGTACCGTCGCCCGCGCCTGATCGGCGCCTCCGCGATCGCCCTGGCCGCCCTGCTCCTCGTCGGCGGCCAGTCCGCCGTGCCGGCAGCAGCCGAGTCCGATGCCTCGGCTCGGTCGGGGGCCGATGAGCCGACGTCGAAGGTCGCGTCGGGCATGGTCGGCTTCGACCTGACGAACACCAACGACTCCTCGGTGGTCTGTGCCCCGACCCCGGACGGCAAGGAGTACCGCGTGCGCGGTCGCCTGATAGGCCCACGAGCCGTCCTCGATGGCCGCGAGCCGGTGGTGACCGTCAACGTGCTGGTCCACGACGCCGGCACCGGCGGGTGGTTCTTCAACCTGCGCCAGAACCCGACGTACGACTACGCCACTCAGCTGGCGGCGCGCGGCGAGACCTCGCTCGTGCTCGACCGCCTCGGCTATGACCGCAGCGGCCTGGCTGATGGCAACGCCACCTGTCTCGGCGCCCAGGTGCACATGCTCCATCAGGTCGTGCAGCACCTGCGCGGCGGACGCTACGACTTCCTCGGCTCCCGCTCGAGCAGCAAGCCGCCGCACGTCTCGCACGTCGTCCTCCACGGCCACGGGACCGGCGCCACGATCGCCCAGCTCGAGGCCGCCCACTTCGACGACGTGGCCGGCTTGGTCCTGATGGCCCCGACGACGACGAGCCCGTCCCAGCTCGCCCTCGAGGTGGCCCGCGGTCAGGCCGCGGCCTGCTCCAGCGGCGGCACCTTCGCCGCGTATGGCGAAACTGCGGCCGATTTCCGCCGGATGCTGTTCCGCACCGCGCCGCGCGGCGTGGTCAAGGCGGCCGTCAAGCGCCGCAACCCCACGCCGTGCGGCGACGTCGCGACCCTCCCCGGCGCGTTGGCCTCCACGGCGCTCAACGATCGCCGCGTCGACGTGCCGGTGCTGGTCCTCGAGGCAGGCAAGGACGCTCGCCGCTCCGGTCGCGGTGTCGCGGTGACCTCCACCGAGAGGATCACCCGCCGGACGTTCGCCGGGTCCGGCAGCGCCCTGACCCTCGAGAAGTCAGCGCCGAAGATGCAGCGGGTCGTCGCGCGTTGGCTTCGTAGCATCTGAGCCCGCGGGCCTCAGGAGGACGTCAGGCGACGACCTCGACGCCCTTCCAGAACGCCAGATACCCGGCGATCTCGGCCGCGGCTGCCTTGGGCTCCGGGTAGACCCAGGCCGCGTCGGTGTTGACCTTCCCGTCGATCTCCACCGAGTAGTAGGACGCTGTTCCCTTCCATGGGCAGGTGGTGGTCTTGGACGAGGGCCGCAGCACCGACTGATCGACCGACGAGGCGGGGAAGTAGTGATTGCCCTCCACGACGACCGTCTCATCGGAGGTGGCAATGACCGTGTCGTTCCAGATTGCGCGCATGGCTGTCACGCTAGCCACATGAACCAACCTCCCTCCGAGTCGATTGCCGTCGTCGATGCACCCGAACGCCAGCGCTTCGAGATCAGCATCGAGGACACCCCGGCCGGGTTCACGACCTACTCAGACGCTCCCGGATCCGGCGGGGACAGGGTCGAGCGGACCTTTCCGCACACCGTCATCGAGGAGCAGTTCGGGGGTCGGGGGCTGGCCACCCTGCTCATCCGCACCGCTCTCGACGCGGCCCGTGTCTCCGAGCTGTCGGTGATCCCGGAGTGCTCGGCCGTGCGGCACTTCCTCGCCGAGAACCCCGACTACCTGGACCTGGTGCCGGAGTCCCGTCGAGCCGAGCTCGACCTCTGAACGCGATCTCGCCGACCCAGCGCGCAGCCGGGCTGGCGCTGCTCAGCCAGCCGCTGGTGATCCTGGCCCAGCTCGTCGTGGCCACGCGCTGGGAGACGCCCTACGACCTGACGCGCAACACGATCAGTGACCTCGGGGTCGTCCGGTGCACCACGACCGACACCGGCAACGGCATCGTGGAGGTGTGCTCGCCGTGGCACGCAGGCATGAACGTCTCCTTCGTGGTGATCGGTTCGCTGCTCGCGATCGGCGCGGTGCTCGCCGCCGGCACCGTCGTACCCGCCTCCCGTTCGCGGGTCGGTGGGGTCGCGATGGCGCTGCTCTTCGTCGCCGGGGTCAGCTCCGCGGCGGTCGGGTTCGTCCCGCTGGACATCAACGGCGAGCTCCACGCACTCGTCGCCACGCCAGTCTTCGTGACCCAACCCATCGCGCTGGTGCTCCTCGGCGTCGTGGCTCTGAGACGGAGTCGGGTGCGGCTGGGTTCGGTGCTGCTCGCCTGTGGCGTCGTGGCCGCCTTCGGCGGCATCGCGTTTGCCACCACCCTCGCGACCGGAGACGTGGGTGGCTTCTACGAGCGGGTCGCTCTCTGGCCCTGTCAGGTGGGCGTCGCCGCCCTGGGTTGGGACGTGCTGCGCACCAGGCGCCACCTGGTTTGGGACACTGAAGCGTGACCATCGTGATGGGCGTGGAGTCCTCGTGTGACGAGACCGGGATCGGGTTCGTTCGCGACGGCGTACTGCTGGGCGAGGCCCTGGCCTCCAGCATCGAGGAGCATGTGCGTTTCGGCGGCGTGGTGCCCGAGATCGCTGCTCGCGCGCACGTGCAGGCGATGGTGCCGACGATGCGGACCGCGCTCGATGACGCCGGGCTGGCCTGGCACGACGTCGGGGCCGTGGCCGTCACCGCCGGACCAGGTCTGGCGACCGCGCTCCACGTGGGCGTCGCGGCGGCGAAGGCCGCAGCCCTGGCCCTGGGCGTGCCGCTGTACGGCGTCCATCACCTCGCCGGGCACGCCGCGGCCGACACCCTCGTGCACGGACCGCTGCCGGAGCGCAGCATCGTGCTGATCGTCAGCGGTGGCCACACCAGTCTGCTGGCTGTCGACGATCTGGTGCGCACCCCGATCCGCCACCTCAGCGACACCCTCGATGACGCCGCGGGGGAGGCCTTCGACAAGGTCGCTCGGTTGCTGGGGCTGCCCTACCCCGGAGGCCCGTCGGTCGACCTCGCCGCTCGCAACGGTGATCGCGACGCGGTGCGCTTCACCCGGCCGCTGAGCGGGGCGCGCGACCCGGCGCTGGGTTTCTCCTTCTCCGGACTCAAGTCGGCGGTGGCCCGCTACGTCGCCGCCCCGCGGGATCCCGGCATCTCCACTGACGACATCGCGGCATCCTTCCAAGAAGCCGTCGCCGACACCGTGACCCGCAAGGCGGTGCTGGCCTGCCGGCTCGAGGGGGTCGACACCCTCGTGATCGTCGGGGGCGTTGCCGCCAACAGCCGCATCCGCGCCCTGGCCGAGGAGCGCTGTGCCGCGGCCGGGATCGAGCTGCGGGTGCCGCCGCCGCGCCTGTGCACCGACAACGGCGCGATGATCGCTGCCATTGGCGACCTGCTCGTCCGGGAGGGCGCCCGTCCCTCCGCCAACTCCCTCGGCGCCCGCTCCTCGGTGCCGCTCGAGCTGGCCCGCATCGGCGAGTGACCCGGGGCCGATCCGGAGCCGATCCGGGGTCGAGTCGGCGACTATAGGCGCCGACTCGACGTTGCTCGTGCGGAGTCATGGGGGCCGGGCCGGGAGGTGGGGGACACACCCATGGGTTCCCTGATGCCGCCGGACGGCCACTATCTGGTGCAATAGCGCCATGCAGATGCTCGCGGCTCTCAAGCAGCGCGTGGGGAAGTATGCCCTCGAGCGCACGATGCGCGGTGGCCTGGACCTGCGCAAGCTGCGTTTCCTGCCTGACTCGGTGACGCTGCCGTTCAAGCGCGACGGCCTCGATCCCGTGCCCGCACTGTCTGCTCTGCGTGAGAAGGATCCGGTGGCCGAGCTCGCCACCCTCTTCGGCCGCAAGGTCTGGCTCGTCAGCGGGTATGACGAGGCGCGCGAGGCGCTGGCCGACGGGGCGTCGTACTCCAACGACCTCGGCCAGTTCGTCTCCCAGGAGGGACGCGGCGACTCCGAGCAGATCGGCGGGCTCGGCATGGTCGACCCGCCATTGCACACGGCCCTGCGCCGCTACCTCACCCCCGAGTTCACGATGCGGCGCCTCGCGCGGCTCGAGCCGGAGATCGAGCGCGTCGTCAACGAGCGGCTCGATGCGATGGAGGCGGCCGGCCCGGAGGTCGACCTGGTCAGCGAGTTCGCCTTCCCGGTGCCGTTCCAGGTGATCTGCGAGCTGCTCGGGCTGCCGGTCGAGGATCGCGAGCGCTTCTACAGCCTCGGCGTGGCCCGGTTCGACCTGAGCGAGGGCGGCGCGGGCATGTTCGGAGCCGCCGCTCACACGCGTGACTTCCTGATCAAGGCCGTCGCTGCTCAGCGCGAGGCGCCGGGCGACGGGCTGATCGGCGGGCTCCTGAAGGCGCACGGTGACGAGCTCGACGACCTCACCCTCGGTGGCATCGCCGACGGGGTCTTCCTCGGCGGCTACGAGACGTCGGCCTCGATGCTGGCGCTGGGCTCCTACCTGCTCGCCGAGAGTCCCGAGGCGATCGCCTTGCTCCGCGACGATCCCGCGTCCGTCGACCGCGTGGTCGAGGAGCTGCTGCGCCACCTCACCGTCGTCCAGCTGGCCTTCCTGCGCTTCGCCAAGCGCGACCTGATCCTCGGTGGCAAGCAGATCTCAGAGGGCGACGCGGTAGCCATCTCCCTGCTGGGCGCCAACCGCGATCCGCGTCTCGCGACCGAGGCAGACACGTTCGACCCGCACCGCGTCCCCACCCGGCACCTCGCGTTCGGCCACGGCATCCACCGCTGCGTCGGCGCCGAGCTGGCCCGGATGGAGCTGCGCATCGCCTTGCGCACCCTCGCCCAGCGATTCCCGGACATCGCTGTCCTTGCCCCTGTCGAGGCCCTCGAGTTCCGCAAGCTCTCCGCGGTCTACGGCGTCGAGGCACTGCCAGTACGGCTCTACGGTGCGGACCGCTCCTCGGCCAACGTATGAGCGCACGCGAGCCCGCGCCCCGGTCGCAGGTCCCTCAAGTCGAGGCCCTGGCACGCGTGCGCGAGTTCGCCGACGATCTCGTACGCCGACGCACCATCCGGGACTTCGCCCCGACTCCCGTGCCTCACGGTGTGCTCGACGAGGCGATCCGTGCCGCGGCGAGCGCCCCCAGCGGGGCGCACGTGCAGCCGTGGCGGTTCGTGGTGGTCGAGGATCCCGACGTACGACGTCGGCTGCGGGAGGCTGCCGAGGCCGAGGAGCAGGCGTTCTACACCAACCGCGCCTCGACGGAGTGGCTCGACGCTCTGAGTGCCCTGGGCACCGATGCCGACAAGCCCTTCCTCACCGACGCCCCAGCGCTGATCGTGGTCTTCGAGGTGCATCTGGGCCCGGCCTCGCCGCGCCCTTACTACGTCAAGGAGTCGGTCGGGATCGCCGTCGGGTTCCTGCTCGCGGCCCTGCACCGGGCCGGACTGAGCACGCTGACCCACACCCCGAGCCCGATGCGTTTCCTCAACGAGATCCTCGACCGCCCGGTCGAGGAGCGCGGATTCCTGGTGATCCCGGTGGGCTACCCGGCAGCGGGCGCGACCGTGCCGGCGCTCGAGCGGAAGCCGCTCGACGAGGTGCGGGTGGTTGTCCGCTGACCCCACCGGTCGCGGCCAGTGCTCGGCTCACCGGGTTTCGACGCGCTCTCGCGACTTCGCAAGCTCAGTCGCGTCGCTTGCTCAACCTTCGCCCACGACGCGGGCGGCTCCTTCGTCGCCGCCCGCTGTGGGCTCACTTGCTGGTGGCTCGGCCGTACTGACGCACCGACAGCGGCACGAACACCGCCAGGATCAGCACCACCCAGCCCAGGGTGTAGATGACCGGGTGCTGCATCGGCCAGGCCGTCGGCTCGGGCAGGCCGGGGCCGATGTTGCCGAACAGCTCGCGGCAGGCCTGGGTGAGGGTGGAGACGGGGTTCCAGTCGACGATCGTGCGCAGGACACCGGAGAAGCTCTCCTGAGGGACGAAGGCGTTGGACACGAAGGTCAGCGGCATGATCACGATGAACGAGGCGTTGTTGATGACCTCGACGCTGGGCACGAGCAGGCCGATCAGCGCCATCACCCAGCTGATCGCGTAGGCGAAGAGCAGCAGGAGCAGGAAGCCGGCCAGCATGTCGACGACGCCCTCGCGCACCCGCCAGCCGACCAGGAGCCCGGTCAGCGCCATGATGATGAGCGACAAGACGTTGTAGACGACGTCGGAGGTCGTGCGGCCCACCAGGACTGCGGCCCGTGACATCGGCAGCGACCGGAACCGGTCGATGATGCCCTTCTGCATGTCCTCGGCGAGGCCGGCGCCGGTGAAGGTCGCGCCGAAGACGACGGTCTGGGCGAAGATCCCGCCGACCAGGAACTCCTTGTAGTCGATGTCGCCGGGGACGTCGATCGCTGCACCGAAGACGTAGGCGAAGAGCAGCACGAACATGATCGGGCTGATCAGCACGAAGACGAGGACCTCCGGCACCCGCTTGATCTTGATCAGGTTGCGCTGGGCGACGACCCAGCCATCGGTGATGGCCTGCTGGGCGCTCATGCGGAGGCTCCTTCGTCGTTCTGCTCGGTGCTCGTCGCGGCTTCAGCACCGTGTCCGGTCAGGCTGAGGAACACGTCGTCGAGGGTGGGGCGGCGCAGCCCGATGTCGAGGACCGCGATCGAGGCGCGCTCCAGCTCGGTCAGCACCTGCTGCAGCGCTGCTGCTCCGCCGGTGACGGCAGCGGTGACGGTGCGCTCCTCGACCTGGACCTCGCCGATTGCGACGCCGGCCATCGCGCGCACTGCGGCCTCGGCCTGGCCCTCGTCGGCGAGCACCAGCTGGACTCGCTCACCACCGGTCTGGGACTTCAGCTCGTCTGCGGTGCCGTGAGCGATCGCCCGACCGTGGTCGATCACCACGATGTCGTCGGCGAGACGGTCGGCCTCCTCGAGGTATTGCGTGGTGAGCAGCAGGGTGGCGCCGGAGCCGACGAGCTCCTTGATGACGTCCCACATCTGCTGCCGGCTGCGGACGTCGAGGCCCGTGGTGGGCTCATCGAGGATCAGCACCGGTGGCTCGGCGACCAGGGCGCCGGCGAGGTCGAGACGCCGGCGCATCCCGCCGGAGTAGGTCTTCGACGGACGGTCACCGGCGTCGGCGAGGTCGAAGCGCTCCAGCAGGGCGCGGGCCCGCTTGCGGGCCTTGGCCTTGTCGAAGCCGTAGAGGCGACCGACCATCGTGAGGTTCTCGAAGCCGGTGAGGTGCTCGTCGACCGCGGCGTACTGCCCCGAGAGCCCGATCTTGCGACGCACGCCCTGCGGGTCGCCGATCACGTCGATGCCCGCGACGGTGGCCGAGCCCTCGTCGGGCACCAGCAGCGTCGCCAGGCAGCGTACGGCGGTCGTCTTGCCGGCGCCGTTGGGTCCGAGCAGGGCCAGGACCTTGCCCTCGGGCACGGTGAGGTCGAGCCCGGAGAGGGCCGTGACCTCCTTGTAGCGTTTGACCAGGCCGTGGGCCTGGATCATGTCGACCATGTGTCGTCCTCGTCGTGGGGGTCGGTGTCGTCCAACCCACGCAGCGTAGGCGCGGGCGCCGACACCGCGCGACCCGATACCTCGGGGGCGGATCAGGCCCAGACGGCAACGCTCGCCACGCCGGTGCCGGGAGTGGGCGATGGCGTCGTGGTGGTGGTGCCCACCGGTGGGGCCGGCTGGACGCAGGTGAAGTCCAGCGAGACGGCGGCGCCGCCGGGGAGCTGCGTACCCGTGCGGAGGAACGTCACGTCGAGGGTCTTGCCGCTGGCAAGGCCATCGCCCTGCAACACCCAGCCGGGGCTGATGGTGTTGAAGAACTCCGCGAAGTTGTAGGCCCTGGGGCTGATGCCTGAGTACTCCAGCACGCAGTTGACCTGGAGGGCCGTGGTCGCAGCAGACCCGGCATTGGTCAGGACGATCCGGTGTTGTACCTGCCCGCCGTTGGTGATCACCGTCGTCGCCGAGCTGACGTTGGGCTCGTTGACCGAGACGGCATGGGCCGGTGCGGCGGTCGCCAGGGTGATGGCCGGCACCGACCAGGCTGCTCCTTGCAAGGCGCGGCGGCGGGAGATTCCCGACCCCCGACTCGTGGGCGTGGCGGTTGCGGGAGCGTCGGAGTCGGGCATGTTGCGTCCTTCGTTGACGGCCCCGAGCGGCCTCGCTGGTGGCCCCCGGCGCTGACACCAGAGGTCGCCCCCCATGGGCGCGTGGAGATCATACGTCGACAGGTCGCGTATCCCTGGGGTTCGGCTTCAGGCCACCTGTTTCTGCCATCCTGCGTCCGTGACCGAGACCTCAACTCCCACCAGCGCCACCCGACGCCACGTCCTGGCCGGTGGTGCCGGGGCCGGCCTGCTGGCGGCGGCCTCGCCGCTGCTCTGGGTGCCACCTGCCTCCGCAGCCGCACGTCCGGGCGGCGTACACCTGGTGTACGGCGACGACGCGCGGCACTCGATGACGGTGTCCTGGTCGACGCCGCGCTCGGTCGCCAAGCCGCGTCTGGAGATCGGCCCAGATCGGGGCCTCGGACTGCGGGTGCCGGTGCACAGCCGCTCGACGAAGGACCTGCGCACGGTCTACCACCACGGGAAGGTCGAGGGGCTCGAGCCCGGCACCCGCTACCGCTACCGGATCACCCACCGCGGCGGCGCCGCCCGCACGGGGACGTTCACCACAGCGCCACGACGGGCCGAGAAGTTCCGGTTCGCGGCGTTCGGCGACATGGGCGTCAACGCCGCCGCCCTCGCGCACGTCGCACTGATCGACACCATGGCCCCGGACCTCGCGTTCGTGGTGGGCGACCTCTGCTACGCAGACTCCAGCGGCGGCACGGGCGCCTCAGGCCCGCAGACCCAGGACTTCCGCACCTGGGACCGCTGGCTGGCCCAGATCCAGTCCAGTGCATCCCGGGTCCCGTGGATGACGACCGTGGGCAACCACGAGATGGAGGGTGGCAACGGAGAGCTCGGCTACGCCGGCTACCTCGACCGTTTCCGGCTGCCCGGCAACGGCGTCAAGGGCGCCCCGGTGACGTACTCGTTCGTCTACGCCAACGTGGCCTTCATCGCCCTGGACGGCAACGACGCCTCCTTCGAGATCTCGCGCAACGAGGGCTATCTCGGCGCGGACCAGGACAGCTGGCTCGAGCGTCGGCTCAAGCGGTTGCGTGCCCGCGACGACATCGACTTCATCGTCGTCGGCTTCCACAACTGCATGTACTGCACCAACCTCGTCCACGCCTCCGACGGCGGTCACCGGACTCGGTGGGAGCACCTGTTCGACCGCTACTCCGTCGACCTGGTCGTCAACGGCCACAACCACTGCTACGAGCGCACCCACCCGCTGCGTGCGGGTCAGCCGGTCGTCGAAGCCGCACGCGGGGCGGCGTTCGACTCGCGCAAGGGCACGACCTACCTCACCGCCGGCGGCGCCGGACAGGCCGTCTACCCCACGGGTGGCCTGGCGATGTCCTACGTGACCATGCAAGGCGGCGTCCGGGTGCCGGAGACGACCCTGTGGTCGGCGGTCGTCGAGAACCAGCACTCGATCGGTTTCGTCGACGTCACCCCGCGCCGCGGCAACCGGCCCGCGACCATGAGGCTCACGGCGCTCGCCACCGACGGATCGGTGATCGACAAGGTGACGCTGCGGCGGGGCTGACGTCTCGCCTGGCCCGATACGCAAGAGTGACCTCGTGCACTTTGTCGGCATCGACCTCGCCTGGGGGGAACGACAGCCCACCGGGCTGGCGGTCCTCGACGCCGACGCGCGCCTGCTGCACATCAGTGCGGTGCGCACCGACGAGGAGATCGAGGCCGAGCTGGCCGCCTACGTGGCCGGCGACTGCCTGGTCGCGATCGATGCGCCGCTCATCGTCAAGAACGCCACCGGGTCCCGTCCAGCCGAGAAGGCGCTGAGCAAGGACTTCCGTCGCTTCGACGCCGGCACCCACCCCACCAACACCGGGAAGCCGGAGTTCGCCGCGGGCAGCCGCGGTGGCCGGGTGGCCAAGCAGCTCGGCCTCGACATCGACCCCCGCTCCGGCCGCGCGCGACGAGCGATCGAGGTCTATCCGCACGCCGCCTCGATCGTGCTCTTCGGACTGAGCAAGATCCTCAGGTACAAGAACAAGCCCGGCCGCGACCTCGAGCTCCTGCGCGCCGAGCTCCTCCAGCTCATGGCCCATGTCGAGGCGACCGTGACCACCGACGAGGCGTGGGGAGGGCTCCGATCGCAGGTCGAGCGGGCCACCCGCAAGAGCGAGCTGCGGGTCGTCGAGGACCAGGTCGATGCCGTCGTGTGCGCGATCGTGGCGCTCGTTGCCCATCGCACCCCCGACCTGGTCACGACGTACGGCGACCTCGAGACCGGCTACATCGTCACCCCCACCCTCGGCACCGCCCCGACGCGCACCGACGTGGTGCGCGAGGCGGTCCAGGCCTACGCCGCCGCCCACCCCGCCCTCGTCTCTGCCGGGAGCGAGGCGGTCGCGCTGGTGCAGGGGATCCTCGACGAGGCCGGCATCAACTACCTCTCGGTCACCGGGCGCACCAAGGCGGTGGCCTCCTTCGCCGAGAAGGCCGAGCGGATGGTCGCCGGGGTGCCGGCGTACTCCGACCCGCTGACCCAGATCACCGACCAGCTCGGCGTCCGCGTCATCACCTACGTCGAGGACGACGTCGACGCCGTCGCCGACCTGCTCGGCGAGCAGGTGATCGTCCACGACGACCGCGACATGGGCCAGGAGACTGCCGACGAGGGCCGCTTCGGCTACGCCAGCCGCCACCTGATGATCGCCCTCGACCCCGCCCGCGAGAGCCACCCCGACTTCGGACACCTCCGTGGCCGGGCAGCGCAGGTGCAGGTGCGCACCGTGCTGCAGCACGCGTGGGCCGAGTTCGAGCACGACATCCGCTACAAGGGCACCGTCCCGGCCGAGCACGCGCGCGAGTTCGACCGCCGCTTCGCCCTCGCTGCCGGACTCCTCGAGCTCGCCGACCGCGAGTTCTCCCAGATCCGCGAGCGGTTGCGCGGGGTCGCCCCGGAGGTGCGGGCTGTCACCGACGACGACCCCCGCATCGACCCGCGCGAGCTCGCCGCCTTCCTCGCCGGGCAGTACTCCCAGGCCGGGTGGTCGCGCACCGAGCACTACGGCTGGATCTCGGGGCTCCTGCTCGAGCTCGGCATCATCTCGCTCGAGGAGCTCGGCGAAGTGCTCCGCTCGGTCGACGAGACCGCGATCACCGAGCGGATGGACTATCGCCACCCGCCTGGCGCCGTACGACGCCTCGACGACGCCTTGTTGTGGTCCTACGGCGACCGGTTCGTCGAGCTCCACGGCAACGCGCACCGCCGCGACGGGCTGGCCGGTCGGCTGGCCAAGCTGACCCCGGACGCACCACCGGGACAGCCCTGACGGGGTGCTCGCACTCGCCGCTGGTCGCGGTGCGAAACGTCAGGAACCATCCCGGTGGATGCCTCATGCGGTGACGGTCAGGCAGTCGCGCCCTGGGAGACCCAGTAGCTGTTGAGCGCTCCGTTGGTCTTCACGAACCACACGATCGGACCGATGAGGATGAAGATGCCCGGGAAGTACCAGAGCCCGGTCATCCCGCTCACCGGCGCCTGCTTGCCGGTGCGGGTGTAGAGGCCGCCCACCTCGGAGGAGCTGAGGAAGGGGCTGACGATGCCGACGAAGATGGCGATGATCAGCGCGACCACGCCGCCGATGCCCTGGCCGGAGTGACGCTTCATCTCATCGGACGTCAGGTAGTACCAGACGATCCCGTAGATCCCGAAGGTCACGACGTACAGCAGGATGCAGATCCCGGTGCTGCGGACCTTGCCGATCGGCGCGCCGCCGGCCGGCTGGTACGGCGGTGGGGGCGGAGCCTGGGGGTAGGGCTCGGACATGTTGCTCCTCAGGGGGATGGTGACCCGACGGGTCACGGGTGCGGGCCCCAGATTAGCGGGATCAGGCCGCGATGCCGCCCTCGTCGTCGGGTGCGGGCGGCCGGTCCGCGAGGCACTGTCCGAGCGTGATCGCCTTGTAGCGCGCGAAGTCGGGGGAGGAGAGCGAGGCCTCGGGGTAGTCCTGCGGCGCCAGATCGGCGTAGTAGCGGACCGCTTCGAGGAGGTCGGCGGTAGCGCGGGAGCCGGCTCGGGCGTCCTCCTCCTCGGCCAGCGGCAGCGCGCGCTCGAAGCCGGCCACGGTCGCCTCGAGATCTCCGGCGTTGAAGGCCGCGATGCCGGCGGCGACCTCGTCGCAGGCCGTCTCCTGCGGGGTGCCGTCCTCGGGAGCCGGGTCGGCCGACTGGCTGGGTGACGGGCTGGCTGACGGGCTGAGCATCGAGGAGGTGCCGCGCGTGCCCTGACCGTCGGACGCGCAGGCTCCGAGGAGGCCGGCGACGAGGAGGAGTGCGGCGGCGCGCAGGAAGGTGCTCACCTCCTTGACGGTAGGTGGGGGCCCCTGAGCGGGGTCAGCCCGTATGGCGGCTTGGCTTGCGGCTGCTTCTCGGCTCACTGCGTCTCGACACGCGGGTCACGACCTCGTTCCTCGGTCGTGCCGCTTGCTCGACGACCAACGACGGGGCTTCGCAAGCTCAGCCCCGTCTCGACACGCGGGTCACGACCTCGTTCCTCGGTCGTGCCGCTTGCTCGACGACCAACGACGGGGCTTCGCAAGCTCAGCCCCGTCACCACGGGGACGGGACGTAGTCCTTGAGGAAGTGGCCGTGCAGGTCCTCGCCGGACTCGCCCTGGACCACCGGGTCGTAGACCCGGGCGGCGCCGTCGACGAGGTCGAGGGGGGCGTGCCAGCCCTCGGCGGCGATGCGGAGCTTGTCCTGGTGGGGGCGCTCGTCGGTGATCCAGCCGGTGTCGACGGCGTTCATCAGGATCCGGTCGGTCTCGAACATCTCGCCGGCCGAGGTGCGGGTCATCATGTTGAGAGCGGCCTTGGCCATGTTGGTGTGCGGGTGCCCTGCGCCCTTGTAGCGGCGCGAGAACTGGCCCTCCATCGCCGAGACGTTGACGACGTGGGCGCGTCCCGACGGCGCGGCAGCGGCGGCGGCCGCCATCGCGGGGCGGAGCCGGGAGACCAGGAGGAACGGTGCGACCGAGTTGCACAGCTGCACCTCGAGGAGCTCCATCGGGTCGACCTCGTCGACCGTCTGGGTCCACGAGTTGGTGGTCTGCAGGTCGGGGAGCAGGCCGCCGGCATCCACGGCGGTGCCGGCGAGGTGGGCGTCGAGCGAGGCGTGCCCGGCCTTGAGGGCGAGCGCGGTCAGGGTCGCGGCCGAGTGGGCTTCGCGGGCGCGATCGAGGGACTCCCCGTCGTGCGCGGCGACGGCCTCGCGGGAGAGGGCGCCGGCGATAGCGGCCGGGTGCGCTTCCGAGATCCGGTCGAAGCGGACCATCTCCGGCAGCGGACGACCGTTGATCGCCTCCGGCAGCGGCTCGTCCTCGGCTGCCACGAGTGGGGCGTAGGAGCCCGGCGAGCGGCGGACCGTTTGGCAGGCATTGTTGATGAGGACGTCCAGGGGGCCGGCGGCCGCGACGTCGTCGGCCAGCGCGACCACCTGGGTCGGGTCGCGCAGGTCGATGCCGACGATCTTGAGCCGGCCGAGCCAGTCGGGCGCGTCGGGCAGTGAGGAGAACCGTCGTACGGCGTCGTGGGGGAAGCGGGTGGTGATCGTCAGGTGCGCGCCGTCGCGCAGCAGTCGCAGCGCGATGTACATGCCGATCTTGGCGCGCCCGCCGGTGAGCAGCGCGCGCCGCCCCGTCAGGTCGGTGCCCTGGTCGCGCTTGGCGTGCGAACGAGCCGCGCAGCTGGGGCACAACCAGTGGTAGAACGCATCGACGAGCGTGTAGTCGTCCTTGCAGATGTAGCAGCCGCGCGGGTTGATCAGCTCGCCGGCGAACGACCCGGTCGTCGGGGTCGTGAGCAGGATGCCCTCGGTCTCGTCGTCGATGCGCAACGGCGAGCCGGTCGCGGTCGCCTCGGTGACAGCGCGGTCGTGGGCGAGCTCTTCGGCGCGTTTGGCTGCGCGCCGGTCTCGTTTGAGCGCCTTGTACATGTGGGAGGCAGCGCGCTTGACCTCGATGTGGTCAGGGTGCTCCTCCGGCACCGTGTGGAGCTGGCCGAGGACACGCAGGGTGGCGGCGAGGTCGTCGGGGTCGATCACTTGTGAATTCTAGGGACATGCCGTCGTAGCTGCGACGGCGCCGGGGCGGTGGCGCACGTCACGAGCCGCTCCGGGTTGGCATCTGGTCGACCGACGACCCGAGCGTTCCCCGGCCCAGATGGGCCAGGCGCCGCTGATCCGAACGGGTCATGCGGGAGGTGGCTACCCGGAGGAAAGTGATGGAACCATCCGGTCTCGGTCTCGTGGGGGCAGTCATGACTCAGGCACGCACACGACTCGCTCTCACCACAGCGGCACTGCTCGGAGTCTCCGGCTTGACGGCGACGACCTCGGCGACGTCGACAGCGGCGCCGGGCAGCACACCACCGATGGACACCACCGCGGTGGTCGCTGACGGCCCGGTGGTGCCGACAGCGGATCCGGGCGCACCCGCCCTCGCGCGGGCCCATGTGCTCGAGCACCGTGAGGACTACGGTCTGGACCTCGCCGAGGTGAGGTCGATGACGGTGTCGTCGCTGGTGCCGTTCGGTGACGGCGGGTCGGTCGTCTACCTGCAGCAGCGAGTGAACGACCTCGACCTCCAGGGCGCGATGCTCAACGTCGCGGTCACCTCCGACGGCGTGGTGGCCCACGTCGCAAGCAGCGCGGTGGCGGGGGCCACGAAACGAGCCGGCGAGGTGACACCGACGATCTCCGCGTCGGCCGCGGCGCGCGCGGCGGCCGATGCCCTCGGGCTCGAGGCGACCACGAGCTTCGCCGGCCTCAGCTCAGCTACGGGCGTGGAGCGGGCGCGCACGCTGCGGACCGGTGGCATCGCCGCAGCACCGATCCCCGCACGTCTCGTCTACGCCACGACGAAGGGCGGCGACGTACGACTGGCCTGGGAGCTGGGGATCGAGCAGCTCGACTCCGAGCACTGGTGGCAGATCCGGATGGACGCCGAGTCCGGCTCCGTGATCGACAAGGCTGACTGGGTGGCCGCCGACTCCTATGTGGTCTACCCGCTGCCGACCGAGGCGCCGTCGTTCGGGGGTCGGGCCAGCGTCGTGAACCCCGCCGACGCGACCGCGTCGCCGTTCGGGTGGCACGACCTCGACGGCAACCCCGGCGCAGAGACCCAGACCACGGCAGGCAACAACGTCAACGCCTACACCGACGTCGACAACGACAACGTGCTGGACCCCGGCAGCCAGCCCGACGGTGGCCCGGCGCGCGTCTTCGAATTCCCGCTCGACCTCGGTCAGGCCCCGTCGACCTACAAGGAGGCGTCGGTCACCAACCTCTTCCACCTCACCAACTGGGCCCACGACACGTTCTACCGCTTCGGCTTCACCGAGGAGGCCGGCAACTTCCAGAGAAACAACTACAACCGCGGAGGTCTGGGCAACGATCGGCTCAACGCCGAGGCCCAGAACGGGGGCGGTTCCAGCAACGCCAACTTCACCACCCCCGCGGACGGCACCTCGCCGCGGATGCAGATGTACCTCTGGACCCCGGCCGACCCGGACCGTGACGGCGCCCTGGACGCCGGGGTCGTCCTGCACGAGTACAGCCACGGCGTGACCTCCCGGCTGGCCGGCGGTCCGGCCAACGCTTCGTGCCTGAACAGCGTGGAGAACGGGACCGAGGGCTGGAGCGACTGGTTCGGGTTGATGCTCACGTTGCCGTCGGGTGTGGAGCAGGCGGGTGGTCAGGGGATCGGGACCTACGCGCTGGGCCAGGACCCGACCGGACCTGGGATCCGGTCCGCGAAGTACAGCACCGATCAGGCGATCAACTCGAGCTCGTACGACTCGATCAAGTTCGTCGGTGGACTCCACCGCTTCGGAGAGGTGTGGGCAGAGATGTTGTGGGAGGTCAGCTGGGCGCTCATCGCCGAGCACGGCTACGCCACCGACCTGATCGCCGGCAACGGAGGAAACACCGTTGCCCTCCAGCTGGTGCTCGACGGGTTGAAGCTCCAGCCCTGCGACTCCGGCTTCGTCGATGCACGAGATGCGATCCTGGCGGCCGACGAGCTCACCAACGCCGGCCAGAACAGTTGCCTCCTCTGGAAGGCGTTCGCCAAGCGAGGACTGGGCTTCAGTGCAATCCAGGGCAGTGCCGGCAGCGTGAAGGACGGGACCGAGGCCTTCGACCTGCCCGCAGCCTGCGGACCGCTCGCGCTCGTGCGCACGGCCACGCCCGACCCCGTCGGTGGCGGGCGGGACATCACCTACGGCTTCGAGCTGACCAACGGCTCCGACACCCCCAACACCGGGGTCGTGCTCACCAGCGACCTGGGCGACAACTCGACGTACGTGCGGGGTTCGGCGACCTGTGGTGGTGTCTACGACGGCATCACCCACCGGGTGTCGTTCCCGGCGACCTCCCTTCCCGCTGCCGGCGTACGACGGTGCTCCTACGCAGCCACGGCAGCCGAGGCGCCGCTGAGCGCGGTGATCATGGAGGACGGATTTGAGCCGGACCTCTCCAGGTGGACCACCACCCACGGCGCCGGCACGACCGACTGGTCGCTGACGACAACCACCCCCGCGAGCCCGCCGTACGCTGCTTTCGCCGCTAATGTCCCCACGGTCGCTGACAAGTACCTGACCGTCACCACCCCGGTGTCGGTGCCCGTGAACGGACGCCTGAGCTTCCAGAACAAGTACATGATGGAGAGCGGCTTCGACGGCGGTGTCGTGGAGATCTCCACCACAGGGGGCGCCAGCTGGCTGGACCTGGGGCCGGCCTTCGTCGAGAACGGCTACAGCGGGACCATAAATGGCTCGTCCGGCAGCCCCATCGGCGGCCGTTCGGCCTTCACCGGCACCAGTCCGGGTGGGTACCTCACCTCGGTCGCCGACCTGACGTCGTACGCCGGACAGAGCGTCCTGCTCCGATTCCGTCAGGCGTCCGACAACGGGGTGGGAAGCAATGGCTGGTGGATCGATGACGTGGTCGTCGAGCGTGAGGTGTCCGTGACCAACAGCGCCGCCATCGACTCCGATCGCACGGGTCCGGAGACCCAGGTCGTGCAGACCAAGGTGATCGGCACCGCGCCCGCAAGCCCCACCGTCGACTCGTCACGCCCGACGGGACCGACCACGGCGTCGGTCGCCTTCACCCCCGGCGGCACCGGCGGAGCAGCTGCGAGCGACTTCGGGGTGCGGTGCGAGTCCTCCGACGGCGGCGCGACCCGCACGGCCGGCGGTCCGGAGAGTCCGTTGTCGGTCACCGGGCTCAGCGCCGGCAAGCGCTACCGCTGTCGAGCCAACGCGACCAACACCTTCGGCGTCGGGGAGTTCGGCGATCTCGGGCCGGCGTTCGTGCAGAGCGCTGCGCCGGCGGCGCCCACGGTGAAGAAGCAGAAGCAAACGGCGCCCCGCTCGCTCAAGGTGGTGCTCAAGCCCGGGGCCGACGGCGGGAGCAAGGTCACCCAGTACGTCGTGCAGTGCGTCGCGAAGAAGAAGAAGGGCGCCACCAAGACCGCGAAGAGCAAGCGGAGCCGTGTCGTGGTGAAGAAGCTGTCGAAGGGCAAGCGCTACCACTGCCGGGCCAAGGCGAAGACTGCAGTCGGCTCGAGCCCGTACGGCCCGTTCGGCGCCTACGTGACGCTGAAGAAGTAGACGCCAGGTCGAAGCAGGCGCCGCCCCGCCGCCGGGGCGCGTCAGTGGGGGGTCGTCGGGTGCGTCACCCGGTAGCGCACGAATGACGGTACGGCGAGTGCCGCGACGACCACCCCGACGACCACCAGCACCCCACCGCCGGCGGCGGCCGCCGCCGTACCGATCAGGGCCGCGGACGCACCGTGCGCGACGTCGGCCACCCGCGGACCACCGGCGACCACGACGATGAAGATGCCCTGGAGGCGTCCGCGCATCTCGTCGGTCGCCACGGTCTGCAGCATCGACGAACGGAACGCGGCCGAGGCCATGTCGGCGGCTCCACCGATCGCGAGCATCAGCACGGCCGTGACCAGCATCGAGCCGCGCAGGGACGCGGAGGCACCGGCGATCCCGACGGCGATCCCGAAGCCGACCATCGCCAGGCCCCACACGACGATGCACACCACGACGGCCCGTCCCTGGGCCGAGACCCGGGAGACCCAGCCCGACAGGACCCCGCCGACGACTGCGCCGAGCGGGATCGCGGCGAACAGCACCGCGAAGGCCAAGCCACCGGCCTCCGGGCCGTCGAACGACTCCGAGGCGATCTCGGGGAAGAGCGCTCGCGGCATCCCGAACACCATCGCGATCAGGTCGACGACGAACGACATCATCAGCACCGGCTGGGTGCGCAGGAACGTGAAGCCCTCGACGACCGAGCGGAGACCGGGCGTCTGGGCACGCAGTCCGTCGAGCCGCTCGATGCGCAGGGAGGGGAGCCGTACGACCGCCGACAGCGTGGCGAACAGCGTGATCGTGTCGACGAAGTAGAGCCACTCCAGGCCGATCAACGGGATCAGGGCCCCTGCCACCAGGGGCCCGGCGATGCCCCCGGCCATGAAGACCGTCATGTTGAGGGAGTTGGCAGCGGGCAACAGGTCCGGGGTCAACAGCCGTGGCAGCACCGCGCTGCGGGTGGGCTGGTTGACGCCGAAGAACGCCTGCTGGACCGAGAAGAGGATCAGCAGCAGCCACACGTTGGTGTTGCCCATCGCCGCCTGCACCCAGAAGAGCGCGCTGGTGCCGATCAGGCCACCGGTGGTGATGATCAGCAGCGTGCGCCGGTCGAAGACGTCGGCGAGGGCTCCTCCCCAGAGCCCGAAGACCACCAGCGGGACGAGACCGAACAGCCCGGTCAGACCGACGTACGCCGATGAGCCGGTGTCGGCATAGATCTGTGCGGGGACGGCGACCACGGTCAGCTGGGCGCCGATGACGGTGATGATGTTGGCGATCCACAACCGCCGGAAGTGGTCGTTGCTCAGTGGCCTGGTGTCGGCCACGAGCCCGCGCAGGCGGTCTCTCACCGGTCGACGCGGGTGATGCCTGCGCCGTGTCGCGCGCCGAGCTCGCGGTAGTAGACGGAGTTGGTCTCGACCCAGAACTCCGAGGAGGTGCCCTCGATGGCTTTGGTGGGCTTGCACGGGATGCCGGCGGCGACCACGCCCCCGGGGATCTGGGTGCCGGGAGTGACCACCGAGCCGGCGGCGACCAGGGTCCCGGGGCCCACGGTGGCGCCGTCGAGCAGGGTGCTGCCGTTGCCGATGAGGGCCTTCTCCCCGACGTCGCGGCAGTGCACGACGCAGCCGTGGCCGATGGTGGCGTGCGGGCCGACGGTCAGGGTCTCACCGGGAGCGGCGTGCAGGACGGAGTTGTCCTGGACGTTGGTGCCGGCGCGCACCACGACGGTGCAGATGTCGGCGCGGATGACGACGCCGTACCAGATGCTCGCGCCGTCCTCGACGGTCACGTCACCGATGAGGGTGGCGGTCGGGGCGACGAAGGCGCCCGGGTGCACGACGGGCGACTTGCCCTCGAATGCGAAGAGGTTCACGAGGTGACGCTAGCGTCGGGCCATGGCGTCACTCCGCAGGACCCCGCGAGCGGAGCCGGCGCCCACCCCGCGAGGCGAGGCCGTCGCGCAGGTGCTCACCGGCGTGGTCATCGGTGTCGGACTGGTCTACGCCGCCGTCGTCGTACGTCGGGGTCCGGTGGTCGCCCTGGTGGTGCTGCTGATCGGCCTCGCCTACCTGCTGCGCAACTGGTACCGGGTCAAGTGGGTGGCGCGCGGCGTGGTCGCGAGCGGGACGACGGCGCTCTCGGCCGTGCTCGTGGTGCTGTTGCTCGGCCACGACATCCTCTGACCCGCGCCTGGGTGCAGGGCGACCGGACGCTCAGGGAGCCAGGTCGGCGTCCATCGCGGCGGTGAACTCCTTCTTGATCGAGCGCCACTGCTCGTCGCTCAGGCCGCGATGCCAGTACGGCGAGCACGACAGCGCCGCGGCCACCAGCCCCCGCTCGCGGACGAGGTGGGTACGGATCGCGCGGACCTCGCCGGCTTCCCCGTGCAGGAAGACCTGGGGGGTGCCCGCGGGGAAGTCGAGCGCCGCGACGACGTCCGCCAGCGGCTCCACGGCCGGGTCCTCGCGGTGCACCCAGACGAGGTCGAGTCGCGCCGGGGAGGTGAGTGGGACCTCGTGCTCGGCGCCGTCGCAGGCGAGGCGGACCACGGCGGTCGCGCCCTCGGGGAGGGCCTCGAGGGAGGCGGCGATCGCCGGCAGGGCCGACTCGTCGCCGATCATCAGGTGCCAGTCGGCGCCGGGGTCGGGTCGGTAGCCGGCGGCCGGTCCGTTGAAGACGAGCACGTCGCCGGGTCGGGCCGCCAGAGCCCAGGGCCCGGCCGCGCCGGACGTGCCGTGCACCACGAAGTCCAGGGTCAGTCGTCGGGCCTCGGCGTCCCAGCGGCGCACGGTGTAGCGGCGGCGCGCGGGTGCGTGCTCGGGGCCGTGGGCCTCGACCACCTCGCGGGGGTCGAAGACCGGTCCGTACGGCGCGCCGGCGGGTGGGATCGCCACGTTGACGTAGGCGTCGGTCGAGTCGGGCATCTCGAGGGAGTCGAGACCGGCGCCGCCGAGCACGACGCGGACGAGGCCGGGGGTGAGCTGGTGGGTCGAGACGACCTCGCCGTACGTCGCTGCCATGCGCTCATCGTGCCGCACGACCCTCGGGCCGGGGGGAGCCGCCTTTCGGGGGAGCCCTGGCCTTGCGGGGCGCGGTTGACTGACCGGGTGAAGCGACCCACTCCGATCAAGCCCGGACCCGGCCAGGAGTCGGTCTGGGACTACCCCCGCCCGCCGCGCCTGGAGACCAGCACCGCCTCGATCCAGGTCGTGCTCGGGGGTGTGACGATCGCCTCGACCACCCGGTCGTGGCGGGTGCTGGAGACCAGCCACCCGCCGACGTACTACCTCCCGCGCGAGGCCTTCCTCGACGGCGCCCTGCGCGAGACCGACGGCTCGTCGTTCTGCGAGTGGAAGGGCGAGGCGGTCTACTTCGACGTCGTCGGGGGCGAGCGGGTGGCACCGCGAGCCGCGTGGACCTACCTCCAGCCCACCGGCGGCTTCGCCGACCTCGCCGGCGCCATCGCCCTGATGCCGGCCGCGATGGACCGCTGCATCGTCGACGACGAGGTCGTGGTGCCCCAGGAGGGCGGGTTCTACGGCGGCTGGATCACCTCCACGGTGGTCGGTCCCTTCAAGGGACAAAAGAACTCCTGGGGGTGGTGACGGGGCTGAGCTTGCGAAGCCCCGTCGTTGGTCGTCGAGCAAGCGGCACGACCGAGGAACGAGGTCGTGACCCGCGTGTCGAGACGCGGTGAGCCGAGAAGCAGCGGTGAGTGTTGAGCTTGCGAAGCCCCGTCGTTGGTCGTCGAGCAAGCGGCACGACCGAGGAACGAGGTCGTGACCCGCGTGTCGAGACGCGGTGAGGGGCGAAGCAGCCGCAAGGCCTGAGCGCAGCGAGGTTCTGCCGAGGCGGCGGTCCGAAGACCACAGAAAAGGCCCCACGACCCCCTTCCCGACAGCCCACACAAGCGTAATCTCGGGGAGATGGAGGAGTTCGCCATCAAACCCCTCACCCTCGACACCTGGAACGCCTTCGCCGCCCTCGTGGATCGGCACGAGGGCATCTTCGGAGGCTGCTGGTGCATCTGGTTCCACCCCGACTGCGAGGAGCACGGGCGGGGTCTGGAGGCCGACCGTGCGCGCAAGCGCGAGCAGGTCGAGCGCGGCGAGGAGCACGCGGCTCTCGTCCTCGCGGGTGGGCGGGCAGTGGCGTGGTGCGAGTTCAGCACCCCCGGAAAGCTGCGCGACATCCGTCCTCACCCCGGCCACCGCTCCGCCGGACTGGACCTCCCGGACTACCGGCTCACCTGCCTGTTCGTCGACAAGGAGTACCGCGGCCGTGGGCTCTCCGAGCTCGCGCTCCGGGGCGCGCTCGACCTGATCGCCCGGGAGGGCGGTGGGGTCGTGGAGGGCGATCCGCAGGACCTGTCCGACGGTCGCCGGGTCGGCGACTCGTTCCGTTACAAGGGCACCCGCGCCCTCTACGAGCGAGCCGGTTTCACCTACGACCGACCGAAGGGCACGCACCACACGGTCATGCGGCTCACGGTCGCCGCGGCGTAGCCTCGGCGCTGTGACGAATCCTGCTCCTGGTTGGTACGCCGACCCCTTCGGCCGGCACGAGGCCCGCTACTTCGACGGGTCGACCTGGACCGACCACGTGGCCTCCCACGGTCGGCAGAGCCAGGACCCATCCGACGCAGGGACGGGTCCCGACGGTCGAGCGGGCTCCGGAGAAGGTGGAGCGGGACGTCGAACGCGCCGGCGAAGCGGGTCGTTCGGCCTTCACCGGCGGCGGCACTCTTTTCACCGAGCCAGTGCTCGTGGTCAACCAGAAGGCCAAGCTCATCGAGATCAACAACGAGTACGCCATCTACGACCAGCACGCCCGCCAGATCGGTGCCGTGCGCCAGGTGGGACAGAGCGCGCTGAAGAAGGCCGCTCGGCTGTTCACCTCCTACGACCAGTACCTGACCCACAAGCTGCAGGTCGTCGATGCCCACGGCACGCCCGTGCTGGCGATCACCCGTCCGGCGAAGTTCGTGAAGTCGAGGGTCATCGTCCAGGATCCGGCCGGTCACGAGATCGGTCAGCTGGTCCAGCAGAACGTCTTCGGCAAGATCCGGTTCGGCCTGCTGGCCGGCGGTCAACAGATCGGCTCCATCAACGCCGAGAACTGGCGCGCCTGGAACTTCAGCATCCGCGACCACACCGACGTCGAGGTCGCGCGCATCACCAAGACGTGGGAGGGCCTGGCGAAGACGATGTTCACCACCGCCGACAACTACGTCGTCCAGCTCCACAGACCCCTCGAGGGCCCGCTGCAGGCGCTGGTTGTGGCCGCCGCAGTCAGCGTCGACACGGCTCTCAAGCAGGACCAGCGCGGGCTCGGCTGAAATTTCCTCGAGAGATGTCGCGAAGGCCTGTCGTATCGGTCCTCACCCGTTCGTGGTGAGGTTGAGAGGCAGCCACCCGGGCCGCCACCTCACCCCCATCGGAGGAGAACCCCATGTCGCAGTACTTCTTGGCCGTCCACCACGACCCCGCCGACCACGCGCGGATGGCGGGGCTGACTCCCGGCGAGATGCAGGAGATCTACACCGCCGTCGAGGGCTTCAACGAAGACGCTCAGGACCGAGGGGGCGTGGGTCTTCGCCGGTGGCCTGCAGCCGATCGAGGTCAGCACCGTCGTGGACAACACCGGCGCTCAGCCGATCCTCACCGACGGCCCCTACGCGGAGTCGAAGGAATACCTCGGCGGCTTCTGGGTGATCGAGGCCGCCGACCTCGACGCCGCCCTGGCCTGGGCGCAGAAGGGCTCACGCGCCTGCGCCGGCAAGGTCGAGGTGCGTCCCTTCCAGGACGAGTTCGAGGACTGAGCCGAGTTCGACCGAGTCGGTCGAGCCAGGTGAGCATGCAAGCGATCGAGCGGGTCCACCGCGAGGAGTACGGCCGCATCGTGGCCACCCTCGTCCGGCGTTTCGGCAGCATCGACCTTGCCGAGGACGCCGCCGGCGAGGCGCTGCTCGTGGCCCTGGCGAAGTGGCCGGCCGACGGGATCCCGCCCAACCCGGGCGGCTGGTTGACCACGACGGCGACCCGCAAGGCGCTGGACCGACTGCGACGGGAGCGCCGCCGCGACGACCTGCACCAGGAGGCGGAGCTGATCGCCGATCCGGAGCCGCACGAGCCGACCGGCTTCCTCGAGGACGACCGGTTGCGGCTGATCTTCACCTGCTGCCACCCGGCCCTGGCGTTGGAGGCGCAGGTCGCGCTGACGCTGCGATTGCTCGGGGGGCTCACGGTCGCCGAGATCGCTCGTGCCTTCCTGGTGCCGGAGGCCACCGTGGCTCAACGCATCACCCGGGCCAAGAAGAAGATCGCCGGCGCCCGCATCCCCTACCGGGTGCCGGAGGCGGACGACCTCCCGGTGCGCGTCGGGGCGGTGCTGGCGGTGATCTACCTGGTGTTCAACGAGGGCTACCTCGCTTCCTCGGGCACCGCTGCGGTGCGCGAGGACCTGTCGGACGAGGCCATCCGGCTGGGTCGGATCCTGCACGGCCTGCTGCCCGACGTGTCGGAGGTAGCGGGACTGCTCGCGCTGATGCTGCTCACCGACTCCCGGCGTACGACGCGTGTGGCCGGTGGGGAGCTGGTGACGCTGGACGAGCAGGACCGCTCCGGTTGGGACCGCGCCCTCATCGCGGAGGGCCACGACCTGGTGCGAGCGTGCCTGGCGGCCAACCGGCCCGGGCGTTACCAGCTGTTGGCGGCGATCAACGCGGTGCACACCGACGCACCGGGGGTCGCCGACACCGACTGGTCGCAGGTCGCGGCGCTCTACACCCAGCTCGCCGCGATCGACCCGAGCCCCGTCGTGGCACTCAACCGGGCGGTCGCGATCGCCGAGCTGGACGGTCCTGGCGTCGCGCTGGCCCTGGTCGAGCCGTTGCCACTCGACGGCTATCACGCCTGGCACGCGACCCGCGCCGACCTGTTGCGGCGTCTGGGCCGCAGTGGCGAGGCCCGGGCGGCGTACGACCGGGCGATCGAGCTGAGCGACAACCCGGCCGAGGCCGCCTACCTGGCGCGACGCCGCGCGCAGCTGAGGTCGTCGTGACAGAGTGCTCCGCGTGGTGGTCGAGCGTGGGAGCGAGCTGCTGAGGTCCTTGCGCGACCTCGGCCCCAGCACCCGGACCCAGCTCGCGGAGGCTCTCGGCACGTCACGCAGCACCATCAACGCCGAGCTCGCCGCCCTCGTCGAGCGCGGCTTCGTGCAGGACGCTCCTGCGGCCGTGAGCTCGGGCGGCCGGCCCTCGGCCCAGGTGCAGCTGCACGAGGGGCTGCGGGTCGTGGCGGTCTCGATCGGGGAGACCCGTGCCCGGGTGGCGGTCGTGCATGCCGGGTTGACGATCCTTCAGGGCTACAGCCTGGCAGTGGGTGGTCGGACGACGGGGGAGATCGCCGGCTGGGTGAGGCAGTCGGTCGCGCGGCTTCTCGTCGAGGACGCGTCCAACCCGGGCCTGCCCGGAGCGGCGTCACCGGCGTTGGGTCTCACCATGATTGCCGGGTTCCTCGACGAGGACGACGTCGCTCGCATCCTCGAGGCACCCGGCATCACGCGCTCCGCGCGGTTGGCCCCGGCGCGGGCGATGGCGCTGGGGGAGGGACACGCCGGCGCCTGCCAGGACGACACCGACTACGTCGTGGTCCGTCTCGGCGCCGGGATCACCTGTACGACGGTCAGCGGCGGCCGCGTCGTCGACGGGGTGTCGTCGGGCGGGGGCGAGGTCGGCCACTTCCGGGTCGATGAGTTCGGTCCGGCGTGCACCTGCGGCAACAGCGGTTGTCTGGACTCCTTTGCCGGGATCCCGGCCCTCCTGGCGCAGGCGCAGGTGGCGGGCGAGGCCGGACGGTCTGCAGCGTTCGCCGAGCTCCTCCAGCAGGGTCGGGCCCTGGAGGTCGCCGATCTGGTGGCGGCCGTGAACGGCGGTGACCGCGTCGCGGTGCAGATCGCCCGCGACGCGGGTCGGCGGGTGGGCGAGATGGTCGCGGCGCTGGTGGCCTTTGCCGACCCGGGGCGCGTGGTGCTCGGCGGGCCGGCGGCTGCGCTGGGCGACAACCTCCTCGCCGAGGTGCGTGCCTCGGTCTATCGCAAGGCGCCTGCGTCGCTCACTCATGACCTCGGCATCGAGCTGAGCGGGTTGGGCGAGCGCGCGGTCCTGATCGGGGCCGCGCACGCCGCGACCGAGGACCTCTTTCGCCGATGAGGTTGCCGGGCATCGATGGCTCGCCCGTGCTTGGAACGGTCCAAGGACGCCACTTAAGGTGATTTCTCCTTAAGTTCGGTTGCGGTTTGGCTAACTGTTGAAGAAGTTCGCACTGCCGGTCGGAATGCCTTGCCTGCCGTGATGACCGCCACTTAGTTTGTCCAGTGCCCCAACTAAGTAGGTGGCGAGCATCACAGGGAGGAGGACGTGCGATGACACCGATCGAGACGGCCCCGAGTCACAGCGTCGACCAGCTCGACCTGCGCCGCTCCAACCTCGGCCTGGTCCTGCGCCGGCTGCGCGACCACGGACCCCGCTCGCGCGCCACCCTGGCCTCCGAGCTCGCGATGACCCGCTCCACCATGTCAACCCTGGTTGCCGAGCTCGCCGACCGTGGCCTGGTGCGAGAAGGACAGCTGCAGCGCAGCGCTGTCGGGCGTCCGAGCACCGCCGTCGAGCTGGACGGGCGGGGCGTCGTCGGGATCGGCGCCGAGGTCAACGTCAACCACGTCTCGACCGTCGCGCTCGACCTGGCCGGTCGCGTAGTGGCCGAGCGCAAGCTCGCCCTCGATGCCCGCAACCTCGACGCGGAGCGGGTCATCGACCACCTGGTCGACCTGGTGCGTGAGACCACCGACGAGCTCGCCGGGCTGGACGCCGTTCCGGTCGGACTCACCGTCGGCGTCGCCGGTCTGGTCGACCGGGAGCGCGAGGTGCTCACGATGGCCCCCAACCTGGCGTGGCGCGACGTACCGGTCGGCGCGATGATCCGCAGCAAGCTCGGCGAGAGCTACCCGGTGACGTTCGACAATGAGGGCAACCTTGCCGCCAAGGCGGAAGCAACACCCGGTGACCCCGAGCGCCAGGACATCCTGGTCGTCTTCGGCGAGATCGGCGTGGGTGGCGGGATCGTCGCCGACGGCAAGCTGCTGCGCGGCCGCCACGGCTTCGCCGGCGAGTTCGGCCACATGATCGTGCAGCCGCGTGGTCGCACCTGCGGCTGCGGGCGCTCGGGTTGCTGGGAGACCGTGAGCGGCCTCCAAGCGCTGCTCGAGCTGGCTGCCGACCCGCAGGACCCCGTCCGCAACGCCGGCATGGCCATCGACGACAGGATGGCCGAGCTCAACCGGCGCGCCGACCTCGGCGACGCCCGGACGCTCGACGCCCTGGAGCAGGTCGGCAGCTGGGTCGGCATCGGCTCCGCGGTGCTGGCCAACGCGCTCAACCCCGCCGCGATCGTCCTGAGCGGCTACTACGCCGCTGTCGGACTCCACATGCGCCCGGCCGTCGAGCGCGAGCTGCTTGCCGGGGTGCTGGCCCCCTCCGCGGGCGGCACTCGAGTCGAGCTGTCCGCCCTCGGCTTCGGCGCTGCCGTCCGCGGTGGCGCCTCGGTGGCGCTCGACGTCGTCTTCGCCGACCCGACCCGGGTGCCCCGACGCACTCCACTCAACGCAGAGGTGAACGTATGAGCGCGCAGGAAAGCACCACCCCGGTCCCGACCGCCTCCGAGCCGGCGCTGCTCCAGATGGCCGGCATCGTCAAGGAGTTCCCTGGCGTGCGCGCTCTGGGCGGAGTCGACCTCAACGTCCGCGCCGGCGAGGTGCACTGCCTGCTCGGGCAGAACGGTGCCGGCAAGTCGACCATGATCAAGATCCTCTCCGCCGCCTACCAGCCGGACGAGGGCAGCATCCTGTGGCAGGGCCGTGAGCGTCGCTTCACGACGCCGATGGCCGCGATCAACGCCGGCATCTCGACCATCTACCAGGAGCTGGACCTGGTCCCGGACCTCAGCGTCGCCGAGAACATCTACCTCGGCCACGAGCTGGCCCGCGGCGGTTTCACCCGCCGCGCCAAGGCCAACGGGGCTGCCAAGGAGCTGCTGGTCAGCCTCGGGCACGACGAGATCTCACCGACCCGACTGGTCGGCACGCTCCCCCCGGCGGGACAGCAGATCGTGAGCATGGCGCGAGCGCTGTCGCACGAGACCCAGCTGCTGATCCTCGACGAGCCCTCTGCGGTGCTCGACCAGGAGGGCGTCGAGAACCTCTTCCGGGTGGTGCGCAGCCTGACTGCTCGCGGAGTCGCGGTGGTCTACATCTCTCACCGGCTCGAGGAGATCCGCGAGATCGGTGACCGGATCACCGTCCTCAAGGACGGCATCACCGTGGCCACCGGCCTGCCGGTCTCCGAGACCCCCACCGAGGCGCTCATCAAGCTGATGACGGGTCGCGACATCGAGTACGTCTTCCCTCCCCGTCCCGCGAAGCCGTCGACCCTGGCGGCGCCGGTGCTGGAGGTGAGCGGACTGAGTCTCGAGGGCGTGTTCGGCACTGTGGACCTGACTGTGCGCGCCGGCGAGATCGTCGGCCTGGCCGGGCTGGTCGGCGCGGGTCGCTCCGAGATCCTCGAGACGATCTACGGTGCGCGACGGGCCTCGACCGGCACGGTGAAGGTCGACGGCAAGGCGTTGCGGAAAGGCTCGGTCACCTCAGCCGTCCGTGCCGGGATCGGCCTGGCTCCGGAGGAGCGAAAGTCGCAGGGCCTGCTTCTCGACCAGTCGGTCTTCTCGAACATCACCGTGTCCTCGATGGACAAGTTCTCGCGCGGCGGGTTCCTCGACTCCGGCGCCGAGCGTGCCCGGGCCAAGGAGCTCACCGAGTCACTCGACGTACGACCCGCCGGAGTCTCACGAGCCGTCCGCACCCTGTCCGGCGGCAACCAGCAGAAGGTCGTGCTGGCGCGTTGGCTGCTACGCGAGTGCCGTGTGCTGCTCCTCGACGAACCGACGCGCGGCGTCGACGTCGGAGCCCGCTCGGAGATCTATGCGCTCGTGCGCAGCCTGGCCGATGCCGGGATCGCGGTCGTCGTGGTCTCCAGCGAGGTCGAAGAAGTCCTCGGACTGGCCCAACGGGTCCTGGTCGTACGTGAAGGAGAGGTCGTCCACGAGTCCGACGTGGCCGACCTCGACGAAGCCAAGGTCCTGAACCTCGTCATGGAAGGAAGAGTCGCATGAGCGACAGCAGCGCCGGGGTGTCGGAGACGACCAGCCCCCGCCACGTGTCCACCGGTGAGGGGGGCCCGCCTTCATCGGTGTCGTCCTTCGCCGTCCTCCGCTCGAGCCTGGGGCGCAACCTGGGGCTGGTCCTGGCCCTGGTGGTGATCTGCATCGTCGGCGCTGCCACCGCCGGTGATCGTTTCGCCGATCTCGACAACGCCATCACGATCCTGCGCCTGGCCGCCATCATCGGCGTGGTCAGCATCGGGATGACCTTCGTCATCACCGGCGGAGGCATCGACCTCTCGGTCGGCGCGATCCTCGCCCTCTCCTCGGTGTGGTGCACGACGGTGGCCACCCAACAGCTCGCCGAGGACACGCACTGGCTCCTGATCGTCGGGGCGGCGCTGGTGGTGGGCGGAGCGTGCGGCCTCATCAACGGGCTGCTGATCGCCTACGGCGGCGTCGTGCCCTTCATCGCCACGCTGGCGATGCTGGCCAGCGCGAGAGGCCTGGCCGAGATCATCTCCAACCGCCGCACCCAGATCGTCACCGTCGACGGCTTCAAGGACTTCTTCGATCGCGACATCCTGGGGCTCTCCACCCAGATCTGGCTCTTCATCCTGGTCGCTGTCGCCGGTTGGGTCCTCCTCAACCGGACCACCTTCGGCCGACGCACGCTGGCGGTCGGCGGCAGCCCCGAGGCCGCGCGGCTGGCCGGTATCAACGTCCAACGCCACACCGTCCTGCTCTACGTGCTGCTGGGCGTGCTGTGCGGTGCCGCCGCACTCATGCTGGTCGCCCGCACCACCACCGGCAGCTCGACTCACGGGCAGCTCTACGAGCTCGATGCGATCGCGGCCGTCGTCATCGGCGGCACGCTGCTCTCCGGGGGCCGCGGCACCATCGTCGGCACCGTGCTGGGCGTGCTGATCTTCACGACCCTCACGAACATCTTCACTCTCAACGACCGCTCCACCGCAGAGCAGTCGCTGCTCAAGGGAGTCATCATCGTGGTCGCCGTCCTGCTCCAGCAACGGCTGGCCCAACGGAGCAGCAAGCACGACACGACCTAGCCGATCCCCATCGGCGCATCCGCACGCACGTCCTTTGTCTCTCGGGAGCACGGGCCGTTCGCCACGCCCGCAGCACCCTCCGCACCACCCTTCGCAGCACCCTTCGCACCACCGCACCCAAGGAGTTCGACCATGAAGCACCTGACCACCTCGAAGCGCCTCGGCCTCGGCCTCGTCGCCGGATTCACGAGCCTCTCGCTCGCTGCCTGCACCAGCAACTCGACCGATTCGTCCGACAGCACGCTGACCGGCGGCACCTCGCAGGCCGAGGCCGGCTCCAACGACGAGGCCGGCGACACCGTCGTCATCGGCTTCTCCGCGCCGGCCGCCGACCACGGCTGGATGGCCTCGATCTCGGAGTCCGCCAAGACGGTCGCCGGGCAGTTCGACGACGTCGAGCTGCGTCTGGCCGAGGGCACCAACGACGTCAGCCTCCAGATCAGCCAGGTCGAGACCTTCATCAACGACGGCGTCGACGCGATCGTGCTGCTGCCCTTCGACGGTGCCGCGATGACGCCGATCGCCCTCGAGGCGATGAGCAAGGGCATCGCGGTGATCAACGTCGACCGTGAGTTCAGCGACCCGAACGCCGCCCGCGTCACCGTCCTCGGCGACAACTACGGCATGGGCGTCTCGGCCGGTGAGTACATCTGCGAGCAGATCGGCGACAAGGCCAACGCTGTCGTCGCCGAGATCGCCGGCATCGACTCGCTGCCGCTGACCCAGGACCGCAGCCAGGGCTTCGCGGACGCGCTCGAGGAGTGCGGCCAGGACGTCGACAACCGCGTCGCCGCCGACTTCACCGTCGAGGGCGGCTCGAAGGCCACCGAGAACCTGCTCCAGGCGGCCCCGCAGATCGACGCCATCTGGAACCACGACGACGACCAGGGCGTCGGCGTGCTCGCCGCCATCGACAACGCCGGGCGCGACGAGTTCTTCATGGTCGGCGGCGCCGGCTCGGCCAACGCGATGCGCTCGATCGAGGCCGGCGACGGCGTGCTCCAGGCCACCGTCGTCTACCCGTCGACCCAGGCCGCCGACGGCATCAAGCTCGCCCGACTGCTGGTCCAGCAGAAGGCGGTCAGCGACCTCGTCGAGGTGGAGGTGCCCCGCACCATCCAGCTCTTCGCCCCGGTCGTGACCAAGGACAACGTCGCGCAGTTCCTGCCGACCGCGTTCGAGTCCTGATCCCCCACCGGTGGCGGGCCACAGCCCACCCTGCACCCGCCACCGGTGAGGTTCCACCCCGATCCAGCCGAGTCCCCGACCGATCCGAACGGAGCTCTCATGTCCACCGCTGAGCAGCCACGAGCACTCAACGTCGCCCTGATCGGCCACTCGTTCATGGGTGCCGCCCACTCGCAGGCCTGGCGAAGCGCTCCCCGCTTCTTCGACCTGCCGCGAACGCCCGTGATGTCCGTGGTGTGCGGTCGTGATGGGCACCGGGCGGGCGCTGCTGCGGCTCGCCTCGGCTGGGACCGCGTCGAGACCGACTGGCGCCGGGTCGTCGCGGATGAGTCGATCGACCTGATCGACATCTGCACCCCCGGTGACACCCACGCCGAGATCGCGATCGCCGCTCTCGAGGCCGGCAAGCACGTGTTGTGCGAGAAGCCCCTGGCCAACTCGGTCTCCGAGGCCGAGGCGATGACTGCCGCGGCAGAGCAGGCAGCCTCCCGCGGCGTACGCGCCATGGTCGGGTTCACCTACCGACGGGTCCCGGCGATCGCCCTGGCGCGTCGCTTCGTCGAAGAGGGCCGGATCGGGACCGTCCGGCACGTGCGCGCGCAGTACCTCCAGGACTGGATCGCCGACCCCGAGGCCCCGCTGTCGTGGCGCCTGCAGAAGGAGCGAGCCGGCTCCGGGGCCCTCGGCGACATCGGCGCGCACATCATCGACCTGGCCCAGTTCATCACCGGCGACCGGGTCCAGGAGGTGTCCGGCCGGCTGGAGACCTTCGTCAAGGAGCGCCCGCTGGCGAGCTGAGCACGCCGGGCTGTCCGGCGTGGCCGGTGCTGCTGCAGAGCGGGGAGCGGTGACCGTCGACGACGCAGCCGCCTTCATCAGCCGCTTCGAGAGCGGAGCGCTCGGTGTCTTCGAGGCGACCCGGTTCGCGACGGGCCGCAAGAACGCCATCCGGCTCGAGATCAACGGCTCACGCGGCAGCCTCGCCTTCGACTTCGAGGACATGAACGTCCTGGAGCTCTACGACGCCACCGAGCCCGGCGGACACGGCCGGCTTCCGCCGGATCCTGGTCACCGAGCCGGAGCACCCCTACGTGGCGGCGTGGTGGCCCGCCGGCCACGGACTCGGCTACGAGCACGGCTTCACCCACCAGGTGGTCGACCTGATCCAGGCGATCGCCGACGAGCGCGACCCCACCCCGACGTTCGCCGACGGTCTCCAGGTCCAACGTGTCCTGGACGCCGTCGAGACGAGCTCCGACACCCGTACCTGGCAGGAGATCACCCGATGAACATCGACACCCAGACCCACGACCGGACCGCTTCCCTTTCGGGAGGCCGCACCGAAGCGCAGACCAGCGCGACCGGACGCTTCACGCCCCGCCCCGAGGACAAGTTCTCCTTCGGCCTCTGGACCGTCGGCTGGGAGGGCGTCGACGTGTTCGGTCCGGCCAGCCGCCCGGCGCTGGACCCGGTGGAGGCGACGTACCGCCTGGCCGAGCTCGGCGCCGCCGCCGTGACCTTCCACGACGACGACCTGCTGCCCGACGAGGGCGCCCGCGAGGCGACCCTCGCCCGCTTCCGCACCGCTCTGAGCGAGACCGGCCTGCGCACCGAGATGGTCACCACCAACCTCTTCTGCCACCCGGTCTTCAAGGAGGGCGGGCTGACGGCCAACAACCGCGACGTGCGCCGCTACGCGATGAGCCAAGGTGCTGCGCAACATCGACCTCGCCGCCAGCCTCGGCGCCGAGACGTTCGTCCTCTGGGGCGGCCGCGAGGGCGCCGAGCACGGAGCGAGCAAGAACGTCCGCTCGGCCCTCGACCGCTACGTCGAGTCGATGGACCTGCTCTGCGAGTACGTCGTCGAGCAGGGCTACTCGATGCGCTTCGCCCTCGAGCCGAAGCCCAACGAGCCTCGCGGTGACATCCTGCTGCCGACGATCGGGCACGCCCTCGCCTTCGTCAACGAGCTCGCCCGACCCGGAGATGGTCGGGCTCAACCCCGAGGTCGGGCACGAGGAGATGGCCGGGCTCAACTTCGCCCACGGCATCGCCCAGGCGCTGTGGCACGACAAGCTCTTCCACGTCGACCTCAACGGCCAGCACGGTCCGCGCTTCGACCAGGACCTGCGCTTCGGAGCAGGCAACCTGCGTGGTGCTTTCTGGACCGTCGACACCCTCCTGGGCAGCGGCACTTCCACCGGCCTACGACGGCTACGTGCACTTCGACTTCAAGCCCCCGCGCGCCGAGGCCGATGGACGGGGTGTGGGACTCGGCCACCTCCTGCATGCGCAACTACCTGATCCTGCGGGAGAAGGTGCTCGCCTTCCGCGCCGATCCCGAGGTGCACGCCGCCCTCGACGGCTGCCGGAGTCGGCGACATCGACCTCCCGACCTTGGGCGAGGGCGAGTCGCTCGCCGACCTCCGCGCCGGCTCCTACGACCTCGACGCGCTCGCCCAGCGCAGCGTCGCGATGGAGGCTCTCGACCAGCTCGCCATGGAGCACCTGCTCGGCGTGCGCTGACCGCACGACCGAACCACCAGCAGCACCCACCAGCACGACCACGCAGGACCAGCACGTCAGGGGCCGAACGCCCGGGGACCCGCCCCGGAACTCACGGAGCGCACCGACACCCGACCGAAGGAGTTCGTGATGGACACCATCATCACGCGGACTGACCAGCATCGGGGTGCGCGCACGTCGCGCGCTCGCGCTGCTGGTCGCCACGCTCGTCGCCCTGCCTGCTGGGCGCCATCCTGACCATCAGCCCAGCCCAGGCCCACGAGGGCCACGGCGAGACCGACCCGTTCAACGCGCTGCTGTTCTCCAAGACCGCCGCGTTCCGCCACGGCTCGATCCCGGCCGGAGTCAGCCGCCATCCAGCAGCTCGGCACCGAGCACGGCTTCACCGTCGACGCCACCGAGGATGCCGGCGCCTTCACCGCGGCCAACCTCGCCCAGTACGACGTGGTGATCTTCTTGTCGACCACCGGTGACGTGCTCGACCCCGGCGCAGCAGGCGGCGTTCGAGGACTACATCGCGGCCGGCGGTGGCTACGCCGGCATCCACGCCGCTTCGGACACCGAGTACGACTGGCCCTGGTACGGCGACCTGGTCGGCGCCTACTTCAAGGGCCACCCGGCTCAGCAGCACGTGACGGTCAAGGTCGAGGACCCTGCCCACCCCTCGACCGCCGGCCTGCCGCAGCGAGTGGAGCCGCTTCGACGAGCTCTACAACTTCCGCACCAACCCTCGTGACAGCGACAACGTGCACGTGCTCGCCTCCCTCGACGAGACGACGTACTCCGGCGGCGACATGGGTGCCGAGCACCCGATCAGCTGGTGCCAGGACTACGACGGCGGTCGTTCCTGGTACACCGGTATGGGCCACACCGACGCTTCGTTCGCCGAGCCGCTCTTCCTCGACCACCTGCTCGGCGGGATCCGCACCGCCGCCGGCGTCCAGCCCGCCGACTGCGCCGCCACCCTGCCGGCGAGCTTCGAGAAGGTCGCGCTCGACGACAACACCGCGAACCCGATGGAGCTCGCCATCGCCGACGACGGTCGGGTCGTCTACGTCGACCGCAACGGCGACGTGAAGGTCATCCTGACCAACGGCAACGTCGTGACCGCCGGCAGCCTGAGCGTCTACACCGGCCAGGAGTTCGGCCTGCTCGGCGTCGCCCTCGACCCCGACTTCGCGACCAACGGCTGGGTCTACCTCTACCACTCGCCGTCCGGTGCGAGCGCGATCGACCGGGTCTCGCGGATCACGCTGGACGGCAACACCTTCGACATGTCGACCAAGAAGGACGTCATCGACATCCCGACCCAGCGCGACCAGTGCTGCCACGCCGGTGGGGCCCTGGAGTTCGACAACGACGGCAACCTCTACATCGCCACCGGTGACAACACCAACCCGTTCGCCTCCGGCGGCTACGCGCCGATCGACGAGCAGCCCGGCCGCTCCGCCTGGGACGCCCAGCGCACCTCGGCCAACACCAACAACCTCAACGGCAAGGTGCTGCGGATCACGCCCACCGACCGCCGGCGGCTACACCGTCCCGGCCGGCAACCTGTTCGCTCCCGGGACGGCCAAGACCAAGCCCGAGATCTACGCGATGGGCTTCCGCAACCCCTTCCGGATCGGCCTCGACGAGCAGACCGGTCAACCTCCTGGTCGCCGACTACGGCCCCGACGCCGGCTCGAGCAACGCCAACCGCGGCCCGGACGGACGCGTCGAGTGGAACATCCTGGCCGAGCCCGGCAACTACGGCTGGCCCCTACTGCGTCAGCGACAACGTCGCCTACAACGACTTCGACTTCGCCACCAGCACCTCGGGCCCGAAGTACGACTGCGACGCCCCGGTCAACGACTCACCCAACAACACCGGCCTGACCGAGCTGCCCCCGGCGATCCCGGCCACCATGTGGCAGGGCAAGTCGTCGACCAGCGTGCCGGAGATCGGCAACAGCGGAGCACCGATGACCTCGGGCACCTACTCCTACGACGCCGACCTGGCCTCGGACCGCAAGTGGCCGGAGTACTTCGACAGCAAGGCGATCTGGGCCGACTGGAACAACAGCCGCCTGTTCACCGTGCAGATGAACGCAGCCGGCGACGGCTACACCGACGTCAACCGGTTCCTGCCCGACCTGCCGATGACGCGTCCGCACGCCCTGCAGTTCGGACCCGACGGCGCGCTCTACATGATCGAGTGGGGCTCGGGCTTCGGTGGCAACAACGCCAACTCGGGGATCTACCGGATCGACTACGTCAAGGGCAGCCGTGCCCCCATCGCCAAGGCCGCCGCGGACAAGACGTCGGGCCCTGCGCCCCTGGAGGTCGCCTTCGACAGCACCGGCTCACGCGACCCCGACGGCACCCCGCTCGTCTACTCGTGGGACTTCGACGGTGACGGCACCGAGGACAGCAGCGCCGCCAACGACACCTTCACCTACACGACGGTCGGCAACTACACCGCCCGTCTGACCGTCACCGACGGTGACGGCCGCACGGCCGTCTCCAACCTCGACGATCGTGGTCGGCAACACCGCCCCGGTGGTCGAGCTGGTCCTTCCGCCGGACGGCGGCTTCTTCGAGTTCGGCGACACCATCGCCTACGAGGTCGAGGTGACCGACCCTGAGGACGGCGCCGACATCGACTGCGACCGTGTCGTCGTCCAGCCGGCCCTCGGCCACGACGAGCACGCCCACGGCTACGAGCAGTACACCGGCTGCAGCGGCACCTTCCCGCTGCCCGGCGACGAGGGACACACGGGAGCCAACATCTTCGGCACCGTGACCGCGACCTACACCGACGGTGGCGCCCCGGGCGCCTCACCGTTGGAGGGTCAGACGACCGTCGTCGTGCGCACCAAGCGCACCGAGGCGGAGTACTTCGACACGACCGGGCGCCTGCCCGACTCGACGTCGGCCGGCGCGCCCGGGGTGATCATCGAGAACACCTCCGACACCGCCGGCGGCAGCAAGAACGTCGGCTACATCGAGCCCGGCGACTGGTTCGGCTTCGACCGGATGAACCTCATCCGCATCGACGAGATCTCGATGCGCGCAGCCTCGGCAACGTCAACGGCGGAGCGACCTACGAGGTGCGCACCGGCGAGCCGACCGGCCCCACCGTGGCAACGATCGCCATCCCGCGCACCGCCGGCTGGCAGGTCTACGGCGACTACTCCGCCGTACCGTCCGGTCCGACGACGACCACCAGCGGTCCGCTCTACTTCGTGCAGACCAGAGGTGGATCCAACATCAACTGGATCGACTTCATCGGCCGGGGCGTCACCGAGAACCAGCGGCCCGACCTGACCGCCTCCGCAACGCCCGTCTCCGGCACTGCCCCGCTCGAGGTCGAGTTCACCTCGACCGCGACGGACCCTGACGGCGACGACCCGATCACCTACGAGTGGACGTTCGGCGACGGGGCCTCGGCCTCGACCGCCGGACCCACGCACACCTACACCACCCCCGGCACCTATGCCGCCAAGATCGCTGTCACCGACGCGCGCGGCGCCGTCGCGACCCAGACGATCCCGATCGAGGTGTTGGCCGAGGTCGAGACCTGCTTCACCGGTCGCTCCGACGACTTCCTCGGTGACAGCCTCGACACCGACCGGTGGGACGCCGTCGTGCGCGCCAACCAGGACCTCACCGTCGCCGACGGCCAGCTCAACATCCCGCTGACCGCCACCGACATCTACGGCGCCAACGGCACTGACACGCCCAACATCGTGCTGCAGCACCTGCCCGGTGGCGCCTTCGAGGCCACCACCAAGGTGACGCTGCCGGCTCGCCGGCAGTACCAGCAGGCAGGACTCATCGTCTACGGCGACGACAACAACTACCTGAAGCTGGTCATCCAGGGACGCACCGGTCAGCCCGACGCAGCCGGCCGGGTCTTCCAGTTCGCCAAGGAGGTCGGAGGCTCGGCCTCCGAGACCAACACCGCCGCGATCGGCGCCGCCTTCCCCGACACGTTCTGGGTGCGGCTGTCCAGCCCGGACGGGTTGGCCGTGACCGGCTCCTACTCGGCCGACGGCGTCAACTTCACCGCGATGACGGGCACCCGGGACCTCTCGGGGATCAACGAGCCCCGCATCGGGGTCTTCGGCCTGGCCAACAGGGAGGTCGCCCTGCCCGATCACCGCGTCGTTCGACAACTTCAAGCTGACGCCGGACGACTCGGCCACCCCGTGCGACGTCGAGCCGCCGACCTGCTTCAACGGTCGCTCGGACGACTTCGCCGGCGACGCCCTGGACACCGACCGTTGGAACCACGTGGTCCGTGCCAACCAGGACCTCACCGTCGCCGACGGCCAGCTGAGCATCCCGCTGACGGCGACCGACCTCTACGGGCCCAACGGGACCCCGGTGCCGAACATCGTGCTCCAGGACCTGCCTGATGGTGCCTTCGAGGCGACCACCAAGGTGACGCTGCCTGCTCGTCGGAGCTACCAGCAGGCCGGGTTGATCGTCTACGGCGACGACAACAACTACGTGAAGATGGTGCTCTCCGGGCGTACGTCCTCACCCAATGCCGCGGGTCGGGTCTTCCAGCTCGCCAAGGAGGTCGGAGGCTCGGCCTCCGAGACCAACACCCCCGGTCTCGGCGCTGACTTCCCCGACACCTTCTGGGTGCGGCTGAGCAGCGAGGACGGCGAGGCCGTCACCGGGTCCTACTCGGCCGACGGTGAGGACTTCACCGCGATGACCGGCACCCGCAGCATCGCGAACATCACTGACGCCAAGATCGGCATCTTCGGCCTGGCCAACAGGGCGGAGGCCCTGCCGATCACCGCGCAGTTCGACCACTTCCGGATCACCCCGGACGACACGGCCGAGCCCTGCGACGTGGTCGAGGAGGACACCTCGGCCCCGGCCGTCGGCACCACGGTCCTCGGCGACTACGCCGGTGACGTGACGTCACTTGTCGACACCGAGATCGCCGGTGAGGCCACCCTGGTCTCGAGTGCCTCCGAGACCGGCACCGATCGCACCTCGACCGCAACCCTGTCGCTCAGTGGTCTCGAGCCGGGCGAGGGCTACGAGTCGCACCTGCACGAGGGCACCTGCGACACGCTCGGTCTGCACTACCGCGACGACGAGGCCGGTGACGGCACGCCGCCCAACGAGCTGTGGCCGACCCGCGAGGGCTGGACGGCGGGCACGCCCCGGATCCTGGCTGACGACGAGGGCGCTGCCGAAGCGGCCGCGACCGTGGCCTGGGCTCCACGTACCGACGGTCGGGCCCTGGTCCTGCACCGCGACGGCGCGATCGTCGCCTGCGCGACGCTCGACCTGACCGGCGCCGGCACCGTGGTGCTCGACGCCAGTGACGACGCCCTCGACAACGACACCGGCGTCGACTCGGTCGAGTACCGCCTCGATGAGGGTGACTGGGTCGCCTACGACGGTCCGTTCGTGGTGGAGACGCCCGGAGCGCACGTCGTCGGCTACCGGGTCAGTGACGTCGCCGGCAACCTCACCGAGGGCACGATCGACGTGGTCGTCCCCGAGCCCGTGGTGATCGAGCCTCCCGTGGTCGAGGTCACCACCTCCCCGGCCCAGGACGGGCAGGCCCCGTGGTGGGTCAGCCCGATCGAGCTCTCCGTCACCGCTTCAGGCGGCGCCGGCGACCTGCTGGTGGAGTACCGCGTCGACGGCGGCGACTGGGTCACCTATGACGGTCCGGTGCGGATCGACGAGGACGGCACGCACGTCATCGAGGTGCGAGCCTCCGACGAGGACGAGCGGACTTCCGAGATCGTCACCACCGAGGTGTCCCTGGACGCCACCGCACCGCAGATCGTGGTCACCGGGATCGAGGACGGCGAGGTGCTCGACCTCGCGGCCCTGGTCGACGTCCTCGTGGACGTCACCGATGTGACCTCTGGTGTCGACACGGTCACCACGACCCTCGACGGTCAGGACGTCACGAGCCCGGTCACCGTCGACGCGATCGACCTGCTGGGCGGCGACCACACGCTCGTCGTCTCGGGCGCGGACGTCGCCGGCAACGCCACGAGCGTCTCGATCGACTTCACCATCGAGACGACGTACGCCGGTGGGGTCGCCCTGGTCGAGCGGCTGGAGGGCGAGGGCCGGATCACGGCCAAGGAGGCGAAGTCCTTCGTCAAGCAGCTCGACAAGGCCGAGTCCATGCAGGACAAGGGTCACGCTGCCGCAGGCCAGCCGGGAGCTGACGAACCTCATCGTCGACGCTCGTGAGGTCGAGCGACGCGCGCGCCGCGTCCGCCCTGGAAGACCTCGGGCAAACGCTTCGGAGCCGGCTGTGAAGCAGCTGCTGCGCTACGAGGAGAACGTCTGCTGATGGAGCGTCGGTCACGACTCGTCCTACGACGAGACACCCGGGCGGTGAGCGGTTCGGCGCCGCGAGCCGCCCGGGCGACCGGCGCCCCTAGGCAGGCGGAGGTCGCCCCACCCCTGGGGCGGCCTCGCGTGATCGGTGTCGGGGCAGCGTGCTCCGCCCTGACACCGATCGCGCACCGCTTGCCCGCGGACCGCGCCGAACGGCACCGTGATCAGCAACCACCACCGAGACCCATCCGTCCACAACGACCCGCACACCAGAAGTGAGGACCTCTCATGCCACGACCGATCACCCTGTTCACCGGGCAGTGGGCCGACCTGCCCTTCGAGGAGGTCGCCAAGCTCGCCTCCGACTGGGGCTACGACGGCCTCGAGATCGCGTGCTGGGGTGATCACCTCGATCCCTGGCAGGCGGCTGAGGACGACGGCTACATCAAGGACAAGCTCGACCTGCTGGAGAAGTACGACCTGAAGGTCTTCGCAATCTCCAACCACCTCAAGGGCCAGGCCGTCTGCGACGACCCGATCGACGAGCGGCACCAGGCGATCCTGCCGAGCCAGGTCTGGGGCGACGGTGACCCCGAAGGCGTGCGTCAGCGCGCAGCGGAGGAGATGAAGCTGACCGCGCGGACCGCGCAGCGTCTCGGCGTCGACACGGTCGTGGGTTTCACGGGGTCCTCGATCTGGAAGTACGTCGCGATGTTCCCGCCGGCGACCGAGGAGATGGTGGCCGCGGGCTACCGCGACTTCGCCGACCGCTGGAACCCGATCCTCGACGTCTTCGACGAGTGCGGGGTGCGTTTCGCCCATGAGGTGCACCCCTCCGAGATCGCCTACGACTACTGGACGACGCACGCCGCCATGGAGGCCATCGGGCACCGCGAGGCGTTCGGCCTCAACTGGGACCCGTCGCACTTCGTCTGGCAGGACCTCGACCCGGTCGGCTTCCTGTGGGACTTCAAGGACCGGATCTACCACGTGGACTGCAAGGACGCGAAGCGTCAGACCGGCAACGGCCGCAACGGTCGGTTGGGCTCCCACCTCCCGTGGGCCGACCCGCGACGCGGCTGGGACTTCGTCTCGACCGGTCACGGTGACGTGCCCTGGGAGCAGTGCTTCCGGATGCTCAACACCATCGGCTACGACGGCCCCATCTCGATCGAGTGGGAGGACGCCGGGATGGACCGTCTGATCGGGGCCCCCGAGGCGCTCGAGTACGTCCGGCGCCTGGCCTTCGACGCGCCGAGCGCTTCGTTCGACGCCGCCTTCGCGACCAAGGACTGACCCGATGGTCGGGGCCGGGGTACAGGGAGTGGCGGGCGGCGGAAGGTCGGGCGACACCGCGGTCGCCGGCGACCTCCGCGCCCGTCGCCTGCACCTCGGCCTCAGCGCCGCCGACCTCGCCGATGCCCTCGGGGTGCACCGCACCAGCGTGCTGCGCTGGGAGCGGGGTGATCGATTTCCGGGTTCGTCGACGGTGCACGGGCTGGCCGCCACCTTGGAGTGCGATGTCGCAAGCGTGACGTCCTTCTTCGATGCCCGTCGCCCCCCTGCGTCGGAGCGCGAGCGACTGCGGGCCACCGGTTTGCGCGCGCTTCGCGCGCGCCGGGGAGCCCGCGCCGACGACGTCGCCCGGGCCCTCGGCGTCCCGTCCTCGACGGTCTACAACTGGGAGCAGGGCCGCGCCGGCATCCCGCTGGCCCTGCTCGATCCGCTGGCCGGCTGGGCGGAGCTGGACGAGGCCGTGCTGGTGCAGGTCCTGGCGCGGCCGAGGCCGGCCGTCACCGGGCAGCCGCGCAGTGCGCTGTCGCGTGCCCGCCGCCGTCGCGGGTGGTCGCAGGAGCGCCTGGCCCGCGAGGTCGGAGTCTCCCGCGGACTGGTGGGGGAGTGGGAGCGCGGCCAGCGCCGGCCCGAGCTGTTCCGGATCCGCCTGTTGGCGCGAGCCCTGGCCCAACCGGTCTCCCGCATCGCTGCGGATTTCGACGTGCCTGCTCCGGCCATCCTCGAGCCGCGCAGCTGGAGGCCCGGCGACCTGCCCGAGGTCCTGCGGGTCCTGCGCGCCTGGTCCGGCCTGCGGCAACGCGACGTGGCCGAGCGCTGTGGCTGCAGCGTCGAAGCGGTGCGGGGCTGGGAGCGCGGACGCAGCACCCCGCGGCCGCGGGTGCAGGCCACGCTCGAACAGCTCTACCGCCTGCCATCGGCCAGCCTTGCCTCCGCGGCACCGTCCACGTGCGGGCACGGGTGCATCGCGTCGGTCCGCAGCGGTGAGCGGTGCCCGCGCCACCGGCGCGGGCAATGAGCAGTCCTGTGGCCGGGACCGATCTCGAGGTGGTCGAGATCGGCACCGAGCCCGGAGCCGTGGTGCGGGTGCTGGCGCTCGGGGCGAGCGTGGCGAGCCTCGTGGCGACCTGCGGCGACGGCGTACGCCGCAACGTGGTGCTGGGGCACGCCACCGCTCACGAGTACGCCGCTGGGGTCGACTACGTCGGAGGCATCGTCGGGCGCTTCGCCAACCGGATCGCCGGCGGGCGATTCATCCTGGACGGTCACGAGGTGCGTGCCTCCGTGGTCGCCGGAAGCCATCACCTGCACGGTGACCCCGACGGGTGGCACCGACGTCCGTGGTCGATCGTGAGTCACACCCCCGACGAGGTGCGCCTGCGCCTGGTCAGCCCGGACGGCGACCAGGGGATGCCCGGCCGGGTCGAGATCGAGGCCGTCTACACGGTGGTGGGGTCGCAGCTCGGCCTGGACCTACGGGCGACCACCGACTCGTTGACGGTGCTCAACCCGACCGCGCACCACTACTTCGACCTGGCCGGGCGCGACGACGGGTCCGCTCGGGGCGACGTCCTCGACCACGACCTCGAGGTGGCCGCTTCGTCGTACCTGCCGGTCGACGACACCGCCATCCCGCTGGGGCGACCGGCCGACGTCACCGGCACTCCCTTCGACTTCCGCGCCGTCACCACGGTCCGTCGCGCGGTCACCGCGAGCCACCCGCAGGTGCGGGCCGCCGGGGGGCTCGACCACACCCTCGTGCTGGATCCGCCTGCTGCCGGGGCAACGCCCGTGCGTCCGGTCGCCTGGCTCTCCTCGCCCCGCACCTCCACCACGCTCGAGATAGCCACCGACCAACCCGGGTTGCAGGTCTACACCGGCAACGCCTTCGACGGCGCGGGTCGTGACGCCGACGGTCGCGCGCTGTGCCGTCACGCCGGCATCGCCCTCGAGACCCAGCACTTCCCCGACTCGCCGCACCACCCGTCCTACCCCTCCACCGTGCTGCGTGCCGGACAGACCTACCGCACCCGCACCACCTGGACCATCGGACCGCTCCAACCTCGAGCGTCGTCGACCCCACCACCAGACCCCGCCCCTGAGCATCGGAGACAGCCATGACCCTCGTCCTCGGCGTCGACTCGTCGACCCAATCGACCAAGGCCGTCCTGGTGGACGCCGACGACGGCACCGTGCTGGCCTGCCGCACCGCGCCGCACCCCCGCGGCACCGAGGTCGACCCACGCGCCTGGCTGAACGCCTTCGACGAGGCGACCGCCGGCCTGCTGGAGCAAGCCGCCGCGGTCTCGGTGGCCGGGCAGCAGCACGGCATGGTCGCCCTCGACGAGCAAGGCACGCCGGTGCGCGACGCCCTGCTGTGGAACGACACCCGCTCGGGCTCCGCGGCGCGCGACCTCGTCGCCGAGATGGGTGGGGGTCAGGCTTGCGCCGAGGCGGTCGGCAGCGTGCTCGTCGCCTCCTTCACCGCCAGCAAGCTGCGCTGGGTGCGTGACCACGAGCCCGACAACGCGGCCCGGATCGCCCAGGTGCTGCTGCCCCACGACTTCATCTCGCGCCACGTGTGCGAGACCGGGACGCCGGCGTTCACCGATCGCGGTGACGCCTCGGGCACCGGTTACTACGACGCGACGGCGGGGGCCTGGCGTCCCGACCTCGCCGAGGCAGCCCTGGGCCGCGCGGTCGACCTGCCCCGCGTGGTCGCCGGCGGGGAGGTGGCGGGTCGCACCGCCTCCGGCGCGGTCGTCGCCGCCGGCACCGGCGACAACATGGGAGCCGCGCTCGGCATGGGCCTCGAGGTGGGCGACGTGCTCATCTCGGTCGGCACGAGTGGGGTGGTCTCGGCGATCAGCGAGACCCCGGTCGCCGACGGCTCCGGCACCGTGACCGGCTTCGCCGACGCTCGGGACGGCTACTTGCCGATGGTCACCACCATGAACGCCGCCGGGATCCTCGACCTGCAGTCCCGCCTGCTCGGGGTCGACCACGACGAGCTGGCGGCTCTCGCCCTGGAAGCCGCGCCCGGAGCCGGCGGCCTCACCCTGCTGCCCTACTACGGGGGCGAACGCACGCCGAACCGTCCGGACGCGGTCGGCATCTGGCACGGCCTGACCGGTGCCACCACCCGAGCCGACCTCGCCCGCGCTGCCTACGAGGCGCTGCTGTGCGCCCTCGCCGACGCGGTCGACCACCACGCGGCGTACACCGGGGTCCCGCCGCGGCGGGTGCTGATGGTCGGTGGCGCCACCCGCAGCCCCGCGCTACGCGCCCTTGCGCCGGCCGTCCTCGGCCGCCCGGTGCTGCTCCCTCCTTCGCAGGAGTACGTCGCGCTCGGCGCGGCCCGGCAGGCGGCCTGGGCCCTTTCCGGCGCCGGGTCGCCTCCCACCTGGGCGCTGCCCGAGGGAGAACGGCTCGAGGCCGAGGTCACGCCCGAGGTGCGGGCGGCGTACGCCGTCCTGCGCGACAGCGTCTGATCCCGCGCTCGGCCGGACTCACAAGACGTCGGGGTCGAGGTCGAGCGTGGTGGTGTCGAGCGACTCGAGCAGAGCCAGCTTGGGAGCGATGGTGGGGAGCTCGAAGGCGAAGAAGTAGCGGGCGGCGGCGCGCTTGCCGTCGTAGAACTGCCCGTCCTTCGCGCCCACGGTGACGAGCTGCTCGAGCCACAGCCAGGCGACGACGACGTGGCCCAGGGCCTCGAGGTAGAGCGCAGCGTTGGCGAGCGCGAGGTCGGGGTCGCCCTTCTCCCAGAGCACGCCGGTCACCCGTAGGACGTCGTCCCAGGCCGCGTCCAGGGCACCGGCGTACGTCGCGGCGCTCCCGCCGACCTCGCTCGCGGCGCGGGTCGTGGCGCGCAGCCGCTTCCCGAGCACGCCCAGGGAGGCGCCACCGCCTTCGACGACCTTGCGACCGAGCAGGTCGAGGGCCTGGATGCCGAACGTGCCCTCGTGGATGGGGTTGAGCCGGTTGTCGCGGTAGAGCTGCTCGACGACGTAGTCGCGGGTGTAGCCGTAGCCTCCGTGCACCTGGATCGCCAGGTCGTTGGCGGCCAGGCACCACTGTGAGGGCCAGGACTTCGCGATCGGGGTGAGCAGGCCGAGGAGCTGTCCGGCCTCGCCGGCCACCTCGGCGCCTGGGTGGGTGCGCGACTCGTCGACCAGGTGGGCGCAGAAGAGGATCAGCGCGAGCCCGCCCTCGACATACGACTTCTGGGCCAGCAGCATCCGACGGACGTCGGGGTGTGCGGTGATCGCGACCGGCGGCGAGGCCGGGTCCTTGGCGCTCAACGGCCGACCCTGATCGCGGTTGCGGGCGTAGTCGAGGGAGTGCAGGTAGCCCGTGTAGCCCAGGGCCATCGCGCCGGCGCCGACGCTGACCCGGGCCTCGTTCATCATGTGGAACATCGCCCTGAGCCCACGGCCCTCCTCGCCGACGAGGTGCCCGATCGCGCCGGGCCGGCCGCCCGGGGTGGCCAGGCCCTCGCCGAAGTTGAGCAGGGTGTTGGTGGTCGCGCGGTAGCCCATCTTGTGATTGAGCCCGACCAGGGCGACGTCGTTGCGCTCGCCGAGGCTGCCGTCGGCTTCGACGAGGTGCTTGGGCACGATGAACAGCGAGATGCCCGCGCTGCCGGCCGGTGCGTCGGGGGTGCGGGCGAGCACGAGGTGCACGATGTTGTCGGTGAGCTCGTGGTCGCCGCCGGAGATCCACATCTTCGTGCCGGTCAGTCGGTAGGTGCCGTCGTCCTGGAGCACCGCGCGGGTGGTGATGTCACCGAGCGAGGAGCCGGCCTGGGGCTCGGAGAGCGCCATCGTGCCGTACCAGCGACCGGCGATGACGGGTTCGGCGTACGTCGCGATCTGCTCCGGCGTGCCGTGCGCGGCCAGCAGGCTCGCGTTGCCCTCGGCCAGGAACGGGTAGGCGAAGGTGCCGATGCTGGCTGCCTGGAAGTACGTCGACGCGGCTTGGTGCACCACGAACGGCAGCTGCATGCCGCCCAGCTCGGTGTCGAAGACGCTCGTCGGGAGGCCGGAGGCGGTGTAGGCCTGCAGGGCCCGCTTCACCTCGATCGGCTGGACGACGCGGCCGTCGTCGCCGACATAGGGCTCCTCGGTGTCCGCGAGCCGGTTGAGCGGGGCGAAGTGGACCTCGGCGAGCTGCTCGGACAGGTCGAGGACACCGTCGAACGTCTCGCGGTCGTGCTCGGCATACCGCTCGCGGCTCACCAGTGCCTCCACGTCGAGCCACTCGTAGAGCAGGAAGTCGAGGTCGCGACGGTTCATGATCTTCGAGTCGGCCACGTCTCCCAGCCTAGGTCAGGACATCGCCTGTGCGTCAGCGCCACGGGTCCGACAGCCAGGTCGCAGTGAGCTCACATGCAGCTCTCAACCGTCGCACCGAAGACGCACAGCCTGACCCGCCACAGTCCTGGACATGAGCCTGACACTTTCGCTGAAGAAGTCCCTTCTCGCGCTGTCCCTCACTGCAACTCTGGCGCTGAGCGCCTGCGGCAGTGACACCTCGCCGAGCACCTCGGCCGCCTCGACGGACAGCAGCACAGCTGTCGCCGGCGAGGTCGGCGACGATGCGAGCGCACCGCCTGCTGGTGGCGCCGAGGGAGCTCCGGCCGGGGCACCCGACGGTGCCGCGCCGGCTGGTGGGCCCCCCGGTGGCGCCGCGCTCGAGCTCGACGCCGCGGCGGAGATGCTCGGAGTCTCGGTCGCAGAGCTCGAGGCTGCGCTCGGCGGCCCGCCGCCCGACTTCGAGGCCGCAGCCGAGACCCTGGGGATCTCCCTCGATGACCTGATGGCAGCGCTCCCCACGGAGAGCGACGCCGGCTAGTCGGAACAGGTGACCTGATCGCCCAGACCTGTGCCCCAAACCTGTGCCCCAGACCGGTGCCCCAGACCTGTGCCCCGGGCCGCGCCGGTCGGCCACGCGTGTCACCTCCAGGTGCGAGCCGGGCACCGGTGTCCTCGTCTACGGTGGTCGCCGTGACCCTCGCTGCCCTGACCCTGCCCACCGTCGAGCACGCCGAGGAGTGGGTCGGCGCCCGCGCCGAGGAGGGGATCGCCGCCGCACGCGAGCTGATCGGCGCCCTGCGCGCGGATCCGCCGACCGAGACCATGGCGGTCCTGCGGGTCTGGGACGAAGCCGCCCTGCGCCTCGGCAACGTCGCGGCCATGGGCTCGCTGTTCGGCAACGTGCACCCCGACGAGTCGGTGCGCACCGCGGCCGAGCGCGCCGAGCAGGACGTGATGCGGCTGATGACCGAGCTGAGCCTCGACAGCGAGCTCTACGCGATCTTCGCCGGGCTCGACCCGGCCGGGCTCGATGACCAGGCGGCGCGGCTGCTCGACAAGGTGCTGCGCGACTTCACCCGAGCCGGTGTCGACCAGGACGACGCGACCCGGGCCCGGATCACCGCGATCAACGAGCGGCTCACCGAGATCGATCAGGCATTCGGCAAGGTCATCCGCGACGACGTCCGCACGGTCCGGGTCGCCCCGGAGCGGCTCGCCGGACTGCCTCAGGACTTCCTCGACGAGCACCCGGTCGACGACGACGGCCTCGTCACCGTGACCACCGACTACCCCGATGCGGTCCCGACCCGGATGTTCGCCCACGACCAGGACGTCCGGCGGGAGATGACCCTTGCCTTCCTCGACCGGGGCTGGCCGAGCACCGACGCGTTGCTGCGGGAGATGTTCGACCTGCGCCACGAGCTCGCCGGGCTGGTCGGCTACGCCGACTGGGCGGCCTACGACGCCGACGTGAAGATGATCAAGGAGGGTCCGGCGATCCCGGCCTTCATCGACAAGATCGCCGATGCCGCGGCCGCCCCGATGGAGCGCGACCTCGCGATCCTCCTCGAGCGCTACCGCCAGGACTTCCCCGACGCCGAGCGGGTGCTCGGCTTCGACGCCTCCTACTACGAGGAGCTGGTCCGCAAGGAGCAGTACGACGTCGACTCCCAGCGGGTACGCACCTACTTCGCGTTCGACAAGGTGCGCCAGGGCCTCCTTGACGTCACCGGCCGCCTCTTCGGGCTGCGCTACGACCGGGTCGACGACGCCGTGGTGTGGGACCCGGCTGTCGCGGTCTACGACGTCGTCGACATCAGTCAAGGCAACGAGGCGGAGGATTCGCTGGGTCGGATCTACCTCGACCTGCACCCGCGCGCCGGCAAGTACAAGCACGCAGCGCAGTTCACGCTCACCGACGGAGTCGCCGGTCGGCAGCTCCCTGAAGGGGTCCTGGTCTGCAACTTCTCCCGCGGACTGATGGAGCACGACCACGTGGTGACGCTGTTCCACGAGTTCGGCCACCTCGTCCACCACGTCCTCGGCGGGCGCGCGCAGTGGGCCCGGTTCGCCGGCGTAGCCACCGAGTGGGACTTCGTCGAGGCGCCCTCCCAGATGCTCGAGGAGTGGGCCTGGGACCCCGACGTGCTGGCCGGCTTCGCCACGAACGCGGCCGGTGAGCCGATCCCCACCGACCTGGTCGACGCGATGCGGCGCAGTGACGACTTCGGCAAGGGCTATGCCGCCCGGGTGCAGATGTTCTACGCAGCGATGTCCTACTACTTCCACGTCGAGCGCCCCACCGACCTGACCGCCCGGATGATCGAGCTCCAGGAGCGCTACTCGGCCTGGCCCTACCTCGAGGGCACCCACATGTTCGCCAGCTTCGGTCACCTCGGCGGCTACAGCTCGGGCTACTACACCTACATGTGGTCGCTGGTCATCGCCAAGGACCTCTTCAGCGCCTTCGACCCGGCCGACCTCCTCGACCACGCCGGCACCGGCGTGGCCGGGCGCTACCGCGACCGGGTGCTCGCCGCCGGTGGCACCAAGGACGCAGCGGATCTCGTCGCCGACTTCCTCGGACGGCCCTACACCTTCGACGCCTACGCGGCGTGGTTGGCCGACTGAGGCCCAGCTCGCGCCCGCACCAGCGGGTGCCGTGAGCACTCCTGAGCTCTTCTGGGGCTCTTGGGAAGACCGTTCGGCGACGCGAAAAAGAAAAGTCGCGATGCAACGTCTGAACCTCGAATCGGTGGGTACGGGCTGCCCAGCGTGCGTCTCAGGACGCGCCGGATCCGATCCACGGGTCCACAGCCCTGCGGGGCGTCCGATCAGGGGGTGACGATGACGGCATCAGTGCTGCATCCGACGACCCGGTCGGAGGTCGAGGGATGAGCGTGTTCGAAGCAGAGCTCACCGACGAGGTCCTGGCTGCGCTCGCGCGTGACAGCTCGGCCGAGGCCGGCCTGCGCCGGCTGAAGACGCAGGGTCTCCTGGACCGGGCCGCGCTCGACCAGGTGGTCTCCCGGGCCGAGGCGCTCCTGCACGTCGACCCGTCCGCGACCGAGCGGCTGTGCGAGGTGGTCGTGGCCGCCGAGGACATCCCGGAGGGTGCCGAAGCCGTTGCACGCGCCCTCTATGCGTGGGCCCGAGTGTGTGCCGAACGGGGCGAGCTCGAGCGCGCCCTGCAGCTGATCGCCGCAGCCAGGACCGAGTTCCTCGGTGTCAACGACGAGATCGCAGCCTTGCGCACCGACCTCGGTCGCATGCAGGTGCTCGACGACCTCGGCCGGCACGGCGCCGCGGTCGACGTCGGAGAGGCCCTGCTGGAGGTGCTCGAGGCGGTCTCCGTCCCCACGGAGCGGGAGCAGCAACGAGCGACGGTGCGCGCAGCGGCGCTCGGCAACGTCGGCGTCGCGCACAGCTTCACGGGTCGTCACGAGAGGTCCCTGGAGTGCTACGCCGCGTCCGAGGCCGCCTACGCCGCCCTCGACATGACCGTGCAGGTGGCCCAACAGCGGGCCAACCGGGGCATCGAGCTGCTCGCCCTGGGCCGCGCCCGCGAGTCGGCTGAATGTCTGGCAGCGGCGCGCGACGCCTTCGATGACGCGGGCGACCGGTTGTGGTCCGCCAAGTGCGCCGTGCACCTCGCCGAAGCGCTCCACCAGCTCGGGTCACTGGTCGAGGCTCTCGCGGGTCTCGAGCACGCCCGCACGACTCTGGCCGAGCTCGGCGCCCACGCCGAGGAGGTCCGCGCCCGGCTGGAGACGGGCCGCGCCTACCTGGCGGCCGGGCTGTACGCCGAGGCGCGCGCCGCTTGTGTCGGGGCCGCGGAGAGCGCCGAGGAGCACGACCTGCGCCACGTCGAGGGGTTCGCGCGGTTCACCCTGGCCCTCGCGATGATCGGCGTCGACGACCTCGCCGGCGCCGAGAGCGAGCTGCTCCGAGCCACCGAGCTGTTCAACACTGCAGGGGATCGGCAGTACCAGGCGCGCGTGCTGCTGACGCAAGCCGAGCTCGCCATCCTGCGCGGCTCGTCCGAGACAGCCGCCGGCCTGCTCGCGGATGCGATCATCGCCCTGGAAGCCGGATCCTGGCAGATTCCGCTCGTCTCGGCGCGGCTGCTGGAGGTCGACCTGGCCTCGTCGGCCCCGGAGCGGGCAGACCTGCTCACGGCCGTCGGCCCGATCGTGCGCGACCTCGGTGTGCCCGAGCTGCGACACGCCTACGACCTGCGCCAGGCCCAGGTCCACCTCGACCAGGACCGCGTCGAGGAGGCCGAGGTGGCCCTGCGGCGCGCGGTGGAGCTCGTCGAGACTCGCGGTGCCTCCTTGGGCGACCCGCAGCTGCGGATCGCCTTCCGGTCCGACCGGGTCTCGGCTCACGACGCCCTGATCGATCTGCTCGCCCGCCGTGGAGGCCCCGGAGACATCGCGGAAGCCTGCCGGGTCAGTGACCTGGCCAAGGCGCAGACCCTGCTGGACCTGACCGGCGGCACCGTCGGTGCGGTGTCCGACCCCGGTCCGGTCGCGCAGGACCCCGACGGGCGCGGCGAGCTGCTCGTGCGCCTGCGCGCTGACCTCAACGCCACCTACGGTGCCCTGCAGTCCGCCGACGAGGCGAGTCGCCGTTCGCTGCTGCGTGAGCGGGCAGCGCGACTCGAGGACGAGCTGACGAGCCTGCGACTGCGAGCCTCGGCGAGCTCGGCCGGCGCTCACTCGGTGGTCGCGCCGAGCCAGTCCAGCGAGGAACGTCGATGGGCCTGGCTGCTCGAGAGCTCCAAGGCGGGCCGGGTGCTGGTGCAGTTCCACGTCATCGGCGACGACGTATTGGTCTTCGTCATCGTCGACGGCGAGGTCCACCTCCGTCGCCTGGTCGACGTGATGCCCGACATCGTCCGCTGCCTCGATGCGCTGGTCGCCCAGTGGAGCCGGTTCACCATCGGGTCCGCCTTCGTCCGGCGCCACAGCGCCATGTTGACCGAGACCACGGTGGCGGTGATGACCGCCCTGCACGCGCTGGTGCTCGCCCCGGTGCAGGAGCTGCTCGAGAGCGGGCCGGTCCGCGAGCTCGTCGTCGTACCGCACCGCGAGCTCCAGCGGGTGCCCTTCCACGCCCTGCACGACGGTGAGCTCCACGTCGCCGAGCGCTGGCCGGTGGCGCTCAGCCCGACCTTGCCGCAGCCCGCCACGCAACCGCTCAAGCCCCGCTCCGGGCTGCTGGTCCTCGCGGTGCCGGACGACCGAGGTCCGCAGATCGAGGACGAGGCGCAGCTGCTCGGTGCCCGCTCCGACGCCCTCGTCCTACGCGGTGCGGACGCGACCAGTGGCGCACTGGCCACGCACCTGCCGGGGCCGCAGCGCGTACACCTGGCCTGCCACGGTCTCTTCCGGCCCGACAACCCGCTCTTCTCGGCCCTGATGCTGGGCAACGGCTGGCTGACGTCTGCCGACGTCCTCGGCCTCGACCTCGGCGGCGCCCTGGTCATCCTCAGCGCCTGCGAGTCCGGACGTATGTCGGTCCGCACCGCCGAGCCGGTGGGACTGGCGTGGGCGTTCCTGGCCGCCGGTGCTTCCGGGGTCATCGTGAGCCAGTGGATCGTCGACGATGCCGTGACGGTCCAGGTGATGCGGGCGCTGCACGGTCATCTCGACGCCGGCATCGCTCCCGCAGAGGCCCTCCGTCGCGCTCAGCTCGACGTGGCCATCGACCATTCGCACCCCTACTACTGGGCCCCCTTCGTCTACGTCGCCGGACCGGCGCCGCACGAAGCCTCGGGCCCGCCGGACCAGCGGGTGCCGGATTGACCAGCAGTGACGGGGAACGACCAGCAGCGACCAGCAGTGACGTGGACCAAGATGCAGAACACGAGAGATGGGGATCTCAGATGACAGGATCGATGACCGCAAGCGGTCAGGCGGGCGCCTCGGGCGTGGCGACCTCGCCGAGACATCGCAGTGCGGACTCGCCGCCCAGCGACGCCCAGCTCGTCTCCGCCCTCAGCGAAGGCGACGCTGCGGCGTGGGACAGCCTGGTGAGCCGCTACGGCACCCTTGTCTACAGCGTCGGTCTCCGCGAGGGTCTCGACGAGACCGAGGCCGCCGACGTCGTCGAAGCAACTTTCCTGGCCCTTCTCGATGCTGCGGACAGCCTCGAGGTCCGCTACCGGCCGGCGTTCTGGCTGGTCTCTACCGCCCGTCAGGAGATCGAGCGGGTCGAGCGCCGTCGTGGCGATCATGAGGTCGCCTCCGATCACCCGGCCGCCCGACACCGGGTGAAGTTCGCGATGAGCTGCGAGTGGGACCGGGTCTCCACGCTGCACCAGGCGCTGGCCCAGCTGCCGGCGCACCAACGGCGGACCGTCGATCGGGCCTACCTCCGCCACTCCCGTCCGCCCGTGGGCGTGCCCCTGCACCGTCGCGACATCGCGACAGATGCGCACGACGACGAACGCTCGCGTGCCCTCGACCGGCTGCGCTTCCAGATGACTCAGGAGAACGACTCGTGACCTATACCCCTCCCGAACCGAGGTTGGCGCGGCTCGCCGACCTGTTGGAGGACCGCCTGGACCCGGCTGAGGCAGCACTGGTCCGCCGGCTCCTCGACGAGGGTGGTCCGCGAGCGCAGCACGCGATGCGCTGGACCACTGACTTCTTGTCGCTGGCTGCTGCGGTGCCGCTCTTCGATCCGCCTGTAGCGGTGCACGAGCGGTTGCTGCGCAGCTTCGCGGCGTGCCAGCAGGCCAATGCCGAGCTCGCGGAGACCTCGATCGAGGTCACCCTGGCGCTGCTGTTCGACTCCAGCCGCGATCAGGTGCTCGCCGGCACCCGATCGGGTGACGTCGACGACTCCGTCGTACATCTGGCGTTCTCCAGCCAGCAGGCCGATCTGGTGCTCGACATCTCCAGCACCGGGCCCGGTGCGCTGCGCATCGATGGGCAGATCCTGCCTCTCGAGGGTGGTAGCACCGAGGCGTTCGAGAGCCTGCTGAGCCTCGAGGGCTTCGAGCCTCGCGTGGCGTCGTGCGACGCCCACGGCCGCTTCAGCTTCGAGGGCGCCCGTCCGGGTCCGCAGCGTCTGCGGGCCGGCAACGGCCGACTGAGCCTCGTGGCTGATCTGGACCTGCGCGAACCGTGGGTCATCCCCACTCCGACCACCACTCCCCGCTCCACCGAAGCCTCCAGAGGTGCCTCATGAACATTCGCCACCACCGCCTTTCATCGTCCGTCGCCGGCTCCGCGCTGCTTGTTGCCGTTGCGTCGACCCTCGGCTTCGTCGCTCCGACCGCGACAGCAGCCGACACCACAACCGCTCGCGCCGCCGGCGATCCCGCTCAGCTGGTCGTCAAGGTGCGCAACGCGGACGGGTGCTCGATCAAGTCGCTCGACTCGCGCTATCCGTTGGTCATCGACTCCCCGGTGCTTGCGTCGCGTGGGATCTACCAGGTGCACGGATCGGACGCGAAGTACCAGACCGAAGCAGGCGCCGAGGAGCTGGCGACCTCGCTTTCCGCGCTCGGCTGCGTGAACTACGCCGAGCCGGATGCCGACCTGCACCTGGCCGACACCCAGTTCCACTCCTGGCAGTTCCACTCCTGGGGCGGCAACAGCGACAAGGCCTCAGGCTCCGGCAACTGGAAGGAGCAAGCTGCGGTCAAGCAGCTAGCCCTCACCGACGCACAGCGGGCCAGCCAGGGCGCCGGTGTCACCGTCGCCGTTCTGGACACCGGCATCGACGCCTCGCACCCCGCGTTCGATGGTCGGATCGCCCGCGGCGGCTACGACTACGTCTCGGACGACTCCGACCCCAGCGATGTCGCCACCGGAGCCGACACCGACGGTGACGGCTACACCGACACCGCGGTCGGCCACGGCACCTTCGCGGCCGGTCTGGTGACCCTGGTGGCCCCGTCGGCGCGAGTGATGCCGATGCGGGTCCTCGACAGCGACGGCAACGGCAACCTCTTCGTGATCGCCCAAGCGATCTGGGAGGCCGCGGACGCCGGCGCCCAGGTGATCAACCTGAGCTTCGGGACCGACAGCTCGGTCAAGTCGTCGCTGCTCACCAACGCCATCAAGAACGCCTACAAGCGGGGGTCGGTCGTCGTGGCCGCCGCCGGCAACAGCGGCACGAGCACGCCTACCTACCCGGCCTCCCTTCCCGAGGTCCTCAGCGTCGGTGCTCTCTCCGAGAACGCCACCAGCCTCGCCTCGTTCTCCAACCGGGGTAGCTGGGTCGCGGTCGCGGCTCCCGGCACCAACGTGATCGGGCCGATCCCCGGCAACCGCTACTCCGCCTGGTCCGGCACCTCCATGGCGGCACCGCTCGTCGCGGGCCAGGTGGCCCTGATCGCCGCCATCGACGGGTTGTCGTCCTCAGCGAAGAGTGACGGGATCGTCAAGCTGCGCGCGAGCTACGTCACGTCGACCGCGCGTGCCCTGCCGGAGACCAAGTCCGGGATCGTGGACCTGATCGCCAGCCTGAAGAAGTCCAAGCAGGGGTAGCCGCACTGCTGCACATGACGCCGAAGGATCGCGTGCCCTCGACCGGCTGCGCTTCCAGATGACTCAGGAGAACGACTCGTGACCTATACCCCTCCCGAACCGAGGTTGGCGCGGCTCGCCGACCTGTTGGAGGACCGCCTGGACCCGGCTGAGGCAGCACTGGTCCGCCGGCTCCTCGACGAGGGTGGTCCGCGAGCGCAGCACGCGATGCGCTGGACCACTGACTTCTTGTCGCTGGCTGCTGCGGTGCCGCTCTTCGATCCGCCTGTAGCGGTGCACGAGCGGTTGCTGCGCAGCTTCGCGGCGTGCCAGCAGGCCAATGCCGAGCTCGCGGAGACCTCGATCGAGGTCACCCTGGCGCTGCTGTTCGACTCCAGCCGCGATCAGGTGCTCGCCGGCACCCGATCGGGTGACGTCGACGACTCCGTCGTACATCTGGCGTTCTCCAGCCAGCAGGCCGATCTGGTGCTCGACATCTCCAGCACCGGGCCCGGTGCGCTGCGCATCGATGGGCAGATCCTGCCTCTCGAGGGTGGTAGCACCGAGGCGTTCGAGAGCCTGCTGAGCCTCGAGGGCTTCGAGCCTCGCGTGGCGTCGTGCGACGCCCACGGCCGCTTCAGCTTCGAGGGCGCCCGTCCGGGTCCGCAGCGTCTGCGGGCCGGCAACGGCCGACTGAGCCTCGTGGCTGATCTGGACCTGCGCGAACCGTGGGCGATCCCCACACCGACCACCACTCCCCGCTCCACCGAAGCCTCCAGAGGTGCCTCATGACCGTTCTGAACCGCAGCCGACTTGCCCGCACCACCGCCTTGGCGGTAGGGCTGGCCGCCGCCTCGAGCCTGGGTCTGGGGGTGACGGCAGCGACGGCGTCAGACACGACGACGACCTCCACCGGCTCGTCGATGCCTCAGGTCGTGGTCAAGGTACGCAGCGCCGATGGCTGCTCGCTCAACAAGTGGGATCCGCGTTATGCGGTCGTCGTAGACTCGCCGGTCCTGGCGTCACGGGGCATCTACCTGGTGCACGGCACCAATCCCGAGTACCAGACCGGGAAGGACGCCGCCAAGAAGCTCGCGGACAAGCTCGAGGACCAGGACTGCGTCGCCTACGCCGAACCGGATGCGCTGCTGCACCTGGCCGACACCCAGTTCCACTCGTGGAGGCAGTTCCACTCGTGGAACGGCGACAACGCCAAGAACTCCGAGACGCAGGACTGGAAGGCCCAGCGGGCCACGAAGAACCTGGCCGTGACCGACGCACAGCGCACCAGTACCGGCGCCGGGGTCACTGTTGCGGTGCTCGACACCGGCATCGACGCCGCCCACCCCGCCTTTACCGGTCGCCTGCGCGCCGGTTACGACTACGTCGGCGACGACTCGGACCCGGACGACGTCGCCACGGGCATCGACTCGGATCGTGACGGCGTCACCGACTCGGCCGTCGGACACGGCACCTTCACCTCCGGCATGGTGAGCCTGATCGCTCCTCAGGCGCGGGTGATGCCCATGCGCGTCCTGGACAGCGACGGCAACGGCAACGCCTTCGTGATCGCCCAAGCCATCGTGGAAGCCACGGACGCCGGGGTCAACGTCATCAACCTCAGCTTCGGGACCGACGAGGACAGCGAGTCCGACCTCCTGACGGATGCGATCAAGTACGCCTACAAGCGCGGCGCCCTCGTCGTCGCCGCCGCGGGCAACGGCGGAACCGACGAGAAGAGCTACCCGGCCGCCCTCGACACCGTGCTCAGCGTGGGCGCCCTTGCCGCAGACGATGCCGGGCTGGCCAGCTTCTCCGCACGTGGAGGGTGGGTCGGCGTGGCTGCCCCGGGCACGTCGGTGATCGGTCCGCTTCCCGGCAACCGGTACGGCGAGTGGTCGGGCACCTCCATGGCCGCGCCCCTGGTCTCGGGTCAGGTCGCGCTCCTCGCCGCCGTGGACCGGTTGGCGTCGCGGACCAAGCTCGATGACATCGCCAAGAAGCGCAAGGAGTTCGTTATGAAGTCCGCGCGAGAGATCTCCGGGGTCAAGGCCGGCAGGATCGACCTGGCCGCCGGGTTGAAGCTGGCTCTGGAGGACTAGCTCGAACAAGAAGCCCCCGGTTCCTCTGACAGCGGTCAGTGGGGCCGGGGGCTCTTGCGTCGTGGCGCGTCAGCGCTTCTTCAGCACCGACACCGTGTACGTCGTATCCGGCGTCGGCTCGGTGCCGAACCGGGCGTTGGGCAGGTAGAGACGGCCGCCTCTGGAGGCGATCGTGGTCGGGACGTCGAAGCCGGCCGAGCGCTGGACGCCGACCTTGCGGCCTGACAGCCCGGCCTTGTCGAGCCGCAGCTCGACAACCTTGTTGAGCCGGTTGCGCACGACGTAGAGCGTGCGGTTGCGCTGCAGCATGCCGTCACCGTTGCTCAGCGACTGACCACCGAGGTCGACGAGGCGCGCACTGCCGGCCCGCTTGCCCTTGATGGCGACGCGGAACAGCGTGCCGTCGGCGGAGTTGACGACCAGGAGCGCCTTGCGGTCGGGGGTGCGGGTGATCCCGTTGGCGCCGAAGCCGTCGGGCTGTTCGAAGTCGCCACGCAGCTCGAGGGTGCGGATGCTGTCGGCGTCCGGGAGCTGACCGTTCTTGGTGATCGGCACGCGGTAGACCTCCGGCGCCGCCGAGTTGGTGAAGTAAGCCGCCTTCTTGGTCAGCACGACATCGTTGATGAACGCGGGTCCATCGGTGAGCGGGTAGTCGGCCACGATCTCGCCCGAGGCGACGTCGACGACCCGGGCGGTGCCGGTGCCGCCGCCGGCGACGTAGAGCCGGTCGCGCTTGGTGTCGACCTTGAGCCCGACGGAGGAGGTGCCGGGGCCCTCGCTGATGACGCTGCCCTTTCCGGAGCGGACGTCGAAGGCGTAGAGGTCGCCATCGGCGAGGGAACCGACGTACGCCGTGGGGCCCTTGCCGATGGCGATGCCCTCGGGCTGGAAGCCGTCGGGCAGCGCGATGGTGGGTGACGCCGGCTTCTGGGCGATCGCGTCGGCGGCGGGGCTGACGGCGACCGTGGCGGTCAGGGCGAGCCCGGCAGCAGCGAGCGCGGCGAGAGAGGTGCGGGTCTGAGGACGGCGGGAGCCGAGAAGTGTCATGCGCTCGAAGGTAACCCGGCAGTGGTCACCCTTGAGGGTGGCGAGTGTCGTCAGTACGCTTGCGATATATCGCGAACGGCTCGCGATCGATGGCGACTCGAAGGGAGGTCCCGAGATGGGACACCAAGGACGCAACAGGCAGTGGGCCGGAGGGCCCGAGAACTTCCCCTGGCAGCAGCGCGGCGGACGCCGCCACGGACACGGCGGCCCGTTCGGGCCGTTCGGGCCGTTCGGCCCCGGCGGCCCCGGCGGCGGCCCGCCCCCGTGGATGGCCGGGTTGTTCGGCCTGGGCCAGTCCGAGCGCGGGCGCGGACCACAGGTGCGTCGCGGCGACGTCCGCTCGGCCATCCTGGACGTGCTCGCCACGGCGGGGCGCGAGGAGGAGCCGATCAACGGCTACCAGGTCATCGGACGCATCGACGACCGGAGCAATGGCGCCTGGCGCCCGAGCCCGGGGTCGGTCTACCCCACCATCCAGCAGCTCCAGGACGAGGGCCTCGTCGAGAGCGAGGAGGAGCACGGCCGCCGTACCCTCCGGCTCAGCGCCGCCGGGGTTGCCTACGCCGAGGAGAACGCCGAGCAGCTCGCCGGGGTGTGGACGCCCTTCGAGCAGGCAGCCGGGGGCGCCGCGACCGAGGAGGGGTCCTTCCCCGACCTCAAGCCCGAGATCGGCCAGATGATGAGCGCGGTGTGGCAGATCGTCACCTCCGGCTCCAGCGCTCAGCGCCGCGCGGCAGTCGACATCCTCGTCGACACCCGTCGCAAGCTCTATGGCGTGCTGGCCGACGGGCACGACCCCGAGGCCGACTCCATCGAGGACGGCGCCGACACCGAGGGCTGAGCCGAGGGGGAGTCGCGCCGGCGGGCCGGGCAATTGTGGCGACTTCGACCGCGTCGGGCTCGCACGGTTTAGCGTCACACCATGTCCGACACACCGTCCGTGCCCAGCTTTGACCTGACCCCCGACCACCTCGACCTGAAGGCGTGGCTCCACACCTTCGCTGCCGACGTCATCCGTCCGGCGGCCTCGGAGTGGGACGAGAAGGAGGAGTTCCCGTGGCCGGTCGTCGAGGAGGCCGCCAAGGCCGGCATCTACTCGATGGACTTCTTCGCCACCCAGGGCTTCGACCCCACCGGCCTCGGCATCCCGGTGTCGATGGAGGAGCTCTGCTGGGGTGATGCCGGCATCGGCCTGGCCATCGTCGGTACGGCGCTCGCTGCCGCCGGGGTCAGCTCGAACGGCACCCAGGAGCAGGTGCTCGAGTGGGTGCCCGAGATGTTCGGCAGCCCCGGCGACCTCAAGCTCGGCGCCTTCTGCTCCTCCGAGCCCGACGCCGGCAGTGACGTCGGCGCGATGCGCACCCGCGCCCGCTACGACGAGGCCACCGACGAGTGGATCATCAACGGCACCAAGACCTGGGCCACCAACGGAGGGATCGCCGACGTCCACGTCGTGACTGCGGTCGTCGATCCCGATCTCAAGACCCGCGGCCAGACCAGCTTCGTCGTACCGCCCGGGACCAAGGGCCTGAGCCAGGGGCAGAAGTTCCACAAGCACGGCATCCGGGCCAGCCACACCGCCGAGGTGGTCCTCGACAACGTGCGCGTCCCCGGCCGCTGCCTGCTCGGCGGCAAGGAGAAGCTCGACGCCCGCCTCGCCCGCGCCCGGGAGGGTTCGGGGAGCAAGGGCAACGCGAGCATGGCGACGTTCGAGCGCACCCGTCCCGCAGTCGGGGCGATGGCGGTCGGCATCGCGCGTGCGGCCTACGAGGTCGCTCTGGACTACGCCAAGACCCGGGAGCAGTTCGGCAAGGCGATCATCGAGAACCAGGCGATCGCGTTCATGCTCGCCGACATGGCGGTCTCCATCGACGCCAGCCGCCTGCTGGTCCACCGCGCAGCGTGGATGGCCAGCCAGGGCAAGCAGTTCAACGCCGCCGAGGGGTCGATGTCCAAGCTGATGGCGGCCGAGACCGCGGTCAAGGTGACCGGCCAGGCCATGCAGATCCTCGGCGGCAACGGCTTCACGCGTGAGTACCCCGTGGAGCGCTGGGCCCGCGACGCGAAGATCTACACGATCTTCGAGGGCACGTCCGAGATCCAGCGGCTCGTCATCGCGCGCACGATCTCGGGCGCGCCGATCCGGTAGCGCTTCCGAGGCTCGTGCGCTTCGGGGCGGTGCTGGGGGCAGGTTCGCCGTGCCGGGGCGATCAGCGCTCGACTCTCACGATGAAGGTCCGCATGATGCGGCGTCCGACCTCGTCGACGGCACGGAACTTTACGTCGCGGGTGGCGGCAACCTGGGCGCGACCCTTGATGATCAACCGGTCCTTGCGGGCCACGTACCGAAGACCCCGCGGGAGTGTCCCGCTGGTCTGGGTCCACCTGATGGCACCCACTGCACCCTCGGTGCGGATCGCGGTCGAGTACCGGGCGCCCCGCTCGGCCGGCGGCAACGCCGCACGTGTGTCGAACTTGAACGGTGAGTCGATGTCGATCCTCACCTGTGCCTTCTGGGAGACGCGCTCGCCAGCAAGGGTCGAGATGGCCTGCACCCGCATCGTCCAGGTCCCGGCACGGAGCGGCTTGCCGGACAGGACCCCGGCGCGGCTCGAGCTCAGACCCGGCACCCCACCGCGGAGGTGCCACCAGGTGTAGCTGCCGTCGCCACCGGTGGCGTGGAGCTGGTGGGTGAGTTCTTGGCGGAGGACTCCGGTGACCCTCTGGTCCCTCACCGTCAGCGCTGAAGCGGGGGGACCGGTGACCTTCACGATCACCTTCGCCTCGTCGAAGCTCTGCGCACCAGTGAGCGTGACCAGGAACGTGACCTTCCCGAGCTCGCTCGGAACCCCGCTGAGGCGTCCCGAGCGAGAAAGGCGCAGCCACGCCGGGGCTCCGGTAGCGACCCACTCCAGGTCGGTGCCGCCTGTGCTGTTCAGCTGCGCTGAGAACGGTTGCAGGTTGTCAGCTGACGAAGCTCTGGTCGCTGAGGACCACGGGCTCACCGAGGGGAGCGGGCAGGACGTGGATGCTGATCTGGAACCGGGAGTTGGAGTAATCGGAGACGGACGACGACGTCGAAGGAGAACACAGCCGACCTGAGTCGGGAACGCCGCGCAGGGCACGGTCACTGGAACCTGGTCAACCACGAAGGCACCGTAGGAGGGGGTCGGCCGCGTCATGAAGTGCTCACCGTTGCCGCCGACGAGCGACGAGCGGTGGCGTTCAGCTCCTCACCGAGGTCACGGTGAACCTCTGATCGTGGGCCACGACGTCCTCGAAGGCCACACCGCAGGTCGAGAGCCTTGGCTGAGTGCGGCTAGCGGTCGCATCGGTGACGGTGACGGTGACGTGGTCGACGAACTCGAACGGCTGGGCTCGGTCGGTGTACCGGAGAGCTCACCGGTGGCGGAGTTCAAGGACAGTCCGGGCGGGCAGACCGGTTGGCGGAGTAGGTGTGGGGGCCGGTGCCGCCGGAGACCGAGGACCGGATACTGGCCGGACGACGGGGTACCGCGAGTCAGGAACAGGGAAGTACCATCGCGGTCGCCGGAGAGCTGCAGCGGTGGCGCGTCAGCGGATACTTGACGTCGAGCAGTGACGGTGATCCGAGCGGGAGGTCCCTGCGGAGTCCACGCTGGCTGCGAACACGGTGCTCGCCCTCGACAGGGGGGGTGCCGGTGAGAAGCCCTCCGGGGGTGAGCGCTACCCACGCAGGGGGCGGGGTGCTCTCGTCGAGGGCCCAGGTGTAACGCAGATCGTCGCCGTCGGTGGCGCGCAGCTGTGCAGCGAGCTCGACGCCGGCCTGCGCATACACTCTGGAATCGGGCGACTGCACGGTGGGATGCTCGATGAGCACGTCGAAGGTGGCTGTACCGGTGATCTGCGCGGCGTCGGTGACGGTGGCGTGCACCGTGAACGTGCCGACCTCGTCGGCGATGCCGCGCAGCTCACCGGAATGGGTATCCATCGTGAGGCCACGCGGAAGTCCGGTGGCACGATAGGTGTACGGGTCGGCCCCTCCGGTGACGGTGAGCGGGATCTCCCCGTTGTAGAAACGTCCCCGCGTCGCCGGGGCGGGGTCGGTGACACTGACCTGCACCTGGTCTGCGGTGCCCCCACCGGTGCTCACCGCAACGGTGTAGGTGCCCTGCGAGGAGTAGTCGCTGTAGGGATGACCCTGCCCGGTGCTCGCTGCGCCGGCCACGGTGAAGGACCACTCGGCCCCCTCCGCTGGAAGAGTTCCGACCCACGAGGCCTCGAGGCCTTCCACCTCGGAACGCACCAATCGAACCCCGGGGTTGACCCTGGCGACGATGGCCTTGGCGCTGTTGCGCACGACGAGCTCGGTGTCCAGGTTCGAGTACGCCGGCAGCTCAACGGCGACGGTGGTGGTGCCGGCGCCGGTGAAGGTGAAGGTGTCGATGTCCCTGCGGGTCTCGACACGCCCCGCGACGGGTTGGCGCGAGCTGACGGGGGTGGCACCGGTGAGGGTGTCGGCGTGGTCGTCGTCGATGAAGGGCGCGACGCGCGCGATCAGGCCGATGTCGTCCTCGGTGTTCGAGGCGCCCTCGTACTCGCCCCGGGACCACTGCCCGAGCGGCTGGGAGTGGTGGTTGCCCATGATCGGGGCCCACGGTGTGGACCCTGAGTAGTACTCGCTCTCCTCGGTCCCGTCGTGAAGCAGACCGAAGGTGTGGCCGACCTCGTGGCTCGCGGTCCCTCCCACAGACTTGCCCGTTGCGCCCTCAGCGGGGAACGCCCAGGCCGGGTCTGAGAGGTCGCTGCTCGAGGGGGCGAACGAACCGACAACAGCAATCCCCCCGCACGCGCAGGCGTCCTGGACAGGGCCACCTTGGGTGATCATCACCTGGACGCCGTAGGTGCGGTCACGACGCGAGGTTCGGGTGATCGCGGCCCGGCCGGGCCAAGCAGTGGTGACGTTGACGTCGAAGGCGGCGAAGTCGGCCGTGACGACCGACCAGGCTTCCTGGATGCGGGTGAGCTCGGTGATGGAGAAGTCGGTGTCGACCGCACCGTCCTGGTCGAAGGGAGCAACGGGTATCGGGTCCACCCCGTAGATCTCGTTCGACCTCGTCCCGCTGACCACGCCGCCGTTGAAGTCGAGGTAGATGGTGTGATCAGAACCCGGCAGTGACGCCAGCTCGAACGTGTCCTCGTAGGCCGCCACGGGCCCTGTCGAGGCCTTGACCGGCTCGGCCTCGAGGGCCTCGGGCGCGGAGGGGCTGCTTCGCGGCTCGACGTAGAACACTTCACCGCACTGGTCGAACCACGCGGTGCGGTCCTCGGCAACCTCATCGAGGTCCGGGCCGCCGCGGGTGGTTTCCTGGGCGCGTGCGAAGCGCTCCGGGGTCTGCGCGCGGGCGGCACCGACACGCACCGCGGAGTCGAAGACGGTGCGCTCACACTGCGGTCCGTGCGGTGCCGCGGCCAAGCTCGGGTCCACCCTGGGACTCACCGTGGAGCCCTCCCCATTGCCGGACGGCACGCTGAAGGCAGGGGACGCCGCCGCCGGGAGAAGTGGGGCACCGACCGGTACGACGAGAATCAGGGCCGTCACCGTGACGACGTGACGGCGCCACCGGTGGTTCGTCGGCACCGGGGTGGCCTTCCTTGCAGGTCGGCGTGCACGCATGGTGAAGCCCTCCGAGGGGAGTGCGGTGCGAATGCGGCCAGCGGTTGCGACGCACACGAACACGCGGATCAAGGTGGTGCGGCTCACCGACCGGGCGGTGCCAGACGAGACTGTACTCATCAGCAGCTCCGACGGGTGGCCGAAGTGCTCCGGCCATCGGCCCGGTGGCCGGTCGGAGGGCGATCTAGACTCATCCACCACGCCCGGCGCCGCCGGCACCGGCCGGCAAGGAGAGCAGGGACGTGACCTCGAGGGCCGGCCCAGGCTGCGGTTCAGCGGGCAGATCGCCGGCGTCGGCACCACCAGCGGGGTGCGGATCGTGCTCGGCCGCTGGCTGGAGAGCCCGTTAGGAAGCTTCGGGGACGCGATGGTCGAGCGGGCCGACGGACACCGGTTGCTGCTCGCGCCGAGCGCGGAGGTCGCTGAGTTCGTGGCGGCCACCTACACGTTCGACGAGGTGCGGATCGAGCCGTTGACGATCACGGCCGTCGGGCATGGCGCGGGGTCCGCTTGGCAGGTGCGCTCGCACTCCTTGGCCCTCGACGTGACGCTCGGCCGGTCGACCTTGCTCGGCCTGCTCCTCGCGCTGGTGCCGAGCCAGATCGCCACCGCTCCCTGGTGGTGCGCGTTGACCGACCCGGTCGCACGAGTGGTCCTGCGTGGCGTGCGCACACGAGGCGACACCGGCGACCGCCGTGAGTGGTACGGCGCCACCGGCAACCGCCGCGTGGTGGGTGCGTCGGGGGTGTTCGACGGTGTGGACCTCGGCGATCTCGCCCCGGTCGACCCGCCGCCCCGCTTCGGCTTCTCCTCCACACCTCCGCGTCCCTCGGTCACCGACGTCGTGACGACCGTCGAGCTGGGGCGAGCCGAGGGTCAGGAGCCTAGGAGCCCGTGAGGTGGATGGCTCGGTGCACCCAGGTGGAGGTGACGCTCATCCCGACCTTCTCGTAGAGCCCGAGCGCTCCGGTGCGGCTGTCGGTGGACAGCCCCGACGTCTCGGCCCCGTGCTTCCGGGCGTGGGCGAAGGCGTCGACCATGAGGGCCTGGGCCAACCCGCGGCCGCGCCGGTCCCGACGTACGGCCAGGCGGGAGATGTAGGCCTCCGCACCCTCCTCGAGGGCGACGACGCTCACGTTGGCGGCGCCCACGATCTCGCCGTCGGGTCCGACGACGACGCGCAGGTGCCAGGGCTCGAAGCCCGGACGCTGCACCGTCACCGCAGCGAAGTCGTCGAAGCTCTCGCGCTCGCGCTCCGACCACTCCAGGAAGGCGTCCTCGATGACGTCGTGCACGGCGGGGTACTCGGCCGGGTCAGCGGTTCGTACGACGTAGCCGGATGGAAGGGGACGCTCGAGGACCTGCGTGCCGGGCGGCAGCTTGAGAACCCAGCTGGTCCAGCGGACGTGGTAGCCCAGCGTGGTCAGGAGCCGGTCGCCGGGTGAACCCTCGGGGACCGGCATCCCGACGATCGCGCTGCCCCGGTTGCGAGCGGTCTGCTGCATCCAGGTGGCCAGCCAGGTGCCGATGCCCCGGCCCCGGTAGGACGGCCGGACGGCGGCGTCGCCCCGGTCAGCGCCGCCGTGCTCGGCGTACCCGACGAGGAGGTCGGCGTCGAAGACCCCGACCGTGCTGGAGGCGATGTCGAAGCTGGGGCGCTGCCAGTCGCCGACGATGTCGGCTTCCTCGATCTCGACCATCCCGATGTCGGTGAGCTCCTGCTCGGCCATCACCTCGAAGACGGCGCGGGCGTCCGCGGCGGCCAGCGGTCGGCTGCTCAGGCCGGGCGGCAGGTCAGGGCCGGGGCGAGGTGCGCTGGGTGATGGGCTCACCCTGCCGACTCAACCACCGCCGGCCCGGACCGGGCCACGCATTTTGTGCCCCGGTCCAGACCATCGCGACGCTCAGGCGTCGGCGATCGCGGAGACGTCGAACTCGAGCTTGATCTTCTCGGAGACCAGGACCCCGCCGGTGTCGAGGACCGCGTTGAAGCTCAGGCCCCAGTCGGAGCGGTTGATGGTCGTGGCGCCCTCGAAGCCGAGGCGCAGGTTGCCGAACGGGTCCCGGGCGGTGCCGACCTCCTCGAAGTCGATCGTGACCGACTTCGTCGTGCCCTTGATCGTCAGGTCACCGGTGATCGTCCACTCGGTGCCGTCGCGCGTCACGTCGGTGGAGGAGAAGGTGATCTCCGGGTTGGACTCGACCCCGAAGAAGTCGGCGGAGGCGAGGTGACCGTCGCGATCGGCTGACCCGGTGTCGACGCTGGCGGCGTTGATGGTGATGTCGACCTTCGAGTTGGCCGGGACGACGCTGTCGACGCGGGCAGTGCCGCCGAACTCCTTGAAGTGGCCGCGGACCTTGGTGACCATCGCGTGGCGGGCGACGAAACCGAGCCGGGTGTGGGCGGGGTCGATGGTGTAGCTGCCGGTGATGTCGGCGATCGCGGTGGTGCCGGCGTCGAAGTCGGTCATGAGGGTGCTCCTTGGCTAGTTGTTGAAACGTCAACTACCAATAAGCCCCTCGCCGCGTATTTCATTCCCGACGGGTTCGGCGATGCCGGGGGAGCGGCTCAGGCGGCGTGGACGACGACCGGCGCGGCCGGACCGCTCGCGGCGGTGCTGGTCGCTGCAGGGAGGGCCGGCGCGAGGCGCTCGCTCACCTGGGCTGGGGCGAGCCAGACGCACTCCATGTGGGTGCGACCGTCGGGACTGGTCACCGGGAGCCACCGCATCTGCAGTGGCGTTGTCGTGTCGTTGGTCATCGGACACCTCCTGTTCATCTTCTGTTCACCAAGATAGCGGAGGTCCCACCAAATGCCAATCGGAAGCAGCAGGAACGTCGTCCTGCTCCACCTCGAGGGGCTCATGAGGGCCCTGGTGGTGGAAGCGCCCCACCCGGTCAAGTCCTGTCATGGCTCATCGCGGGCGTGTCGTCGCCCCACTCGCCCCACGCGTCACGCAGGGTTGCTACGAAAGAATCTGACCCGAAATCGGGTCAGATATTGCTTCTCAGCGCCAGATGGCGCAAGATCCCTCGGGTGACAGTCGATGCGACGCTCGTGGCGCACCTCGTGGAGAGCACCGGGTTGACCGCGCCGGAGGCCCGCCGGGTCGTCGAGGACGTCGTAGCGTTTCACCAGGAGAGCGTGGAGGCCCTCGTGCTGCGTCGGCACGCCGAGCTGCGGCGCGGCGGTCTGCGCAACCCCGAGATCTTCGCCAGGATCGCCATCGAGCTCGACGGGCAGGTCGTGGCAGCGCCGCGGCTCACGGCGCGCCAGCTGAGGCGCCTCGTGCACGGCTGACCGACCCGGCTCACCAGCAGCATCACGCAGTCAGCATCGAACAACCACCACCACGGAAGGACGGATCGCCATGTGCGGCATCGTCGGCTACATCGGGACCCAGCAGGCAGCACCCCTCATCATCGAGGGGCTCGGCCGGCTCGAGCACCGCGGCTACGACTCCGCCGGCGTTGCGGTCCTCGGTGGTTCGAAGGACTCCGCCCTGCGCATCGCCAAGAAGGCCGGACGGGTGCGCGACCTGAGCAACGCGGTGCCGAAGCGCTTCACCGGCAAGGTCGGCATCGGTCACACCCGCTGGGCCACCCACGGGCCGGCCAATGACGTCAACGCCCACCCGCACACCGATGCCTCCGGGACGGTCGCGGTGGTCCACAACGGGATCATCGACAACGCCGCGATGCTGCGCGCGCGGCTCACCGAGGATGGCGTGGAGCTGGTCTCCGACACCGACACCGAGGTGCTGGCACACCTGATCTCGGCCTCGACCGCCGAGACGCTGGAGCAGCGAGTCGCCGAGGCCTTGGCACAGATCAGCGGCACCTACGGGCTCGCCGTCGTGCACGCCGACTTCCCCGACCGGATCGTGGTCGCCCGCAACGGCAGCCCCCTGCTGATCGGGGTGGGCGAGAAGGAGATGCTCGTCGCCTCCGACCTGGCTGCGCTGATCAGGCACACCACGATGGTCGCCTACCTCGAGGACGGCGAGATCGCCACGCTCACTGCCTCGGGCTTCACGACCTACCGCGCCGACCTGACCTCCACGCACCGCACTGCTACCAAGGTCGACGTCGACCCCACCTCCTACGACGCCGGCGAGCACGAGTCGTTCATGCACAAGGAGATGTTCGAGCAGCCCGACGCGGCCGAGCGCGTCCTGCGCGGCCGCCTCGACGAGCGGTTCGGCACCGCTCACCTGGGTGGGCTCCCGATGGGCGCCCGCGAGACCCGGGCGATCAAGCGGGTCAAGATCCTGGGTTGCGGCTCGTCCTACTACGTCGGACAGATGGGGGCATCGCTGATCGAGGAGCTCGCTCGGATCCCTGCCGACGCCGAGGCCGCCAGCGAGTTCCGCTACCGCGACCCGGTCATCGAGCCCGACACCCTCTATGTAGCGGTGAGCCAGTCCGGCGAGACGATCGACACGCTGCTCGCGGTCCAGGAGATCAACCGCAAGGGCGGACGCTGCGTCGGACTCGTCAACGTGGTGGGCTCCGCGATCGCGCGCGAGTGCGAGGGCGGCATCTACTTGCACGCCGGCCCCGAGGTGGCGGTCGCCTCGACCAAGGCGCTGACCAACATGTTCCTGGGTTTCGCCCTTCTCGCCCTGCAGCTGGGTCGGGTGCGGGACCTGTCGATCTCCGACGGCAAGCGGCTCATCACCGCCCTGCTGGCGCTGCCCGACCAGATCCAGGAGATCCTCGACCGCGAGGAGGAGATCGCCGATGTGGCCAAGGTGCTCGCCGAGGCGGAGAGCCTCTTCTTCATCGGCCGGGTGCGCGGCTTCCCGGTGGCCCGGGAGGGCGCCCAGAAGTTCAAGGAGATCAGCTACCGCCACGCCGAGGCCTACCAGACCTCCGAGCTCAAGCACGGGCCGTTGGCCCTGATCTCCCCTGAGGTCCCGACCGTGGCGATCGTGCCCGACGACGAGCTGACCGGGCGCAACGTCGGCGCCCTGCACGAGATCGCTGCCCGTGGCGGCCCGCTCGTCGTGCTGACCCATGCCGGCGTCGACCTCGGCGAGGTGGAGTGCCGCCGGATCGACCTGCCGCGCTCCGAGCGTGAGCTGGACCCGATCCTGCTCACGATCCCGCTGCAGCTGCTCGCCTACCGTGCCGCGCTGCACCTCGGTCACGACATCGACAAGCCCCGCAACCTCGCCAAGTCCGTCACGGTGGAGTGAGCAGCGGACCACGAGGGACGAGTGGTCCGCGTCGCGAACGAAGGTCGAGCGAGCCCGCGAGCGAGGAACGAGCTCGCGACGGGCGAGTCGAGACCCGGTGCGGATCGAGACCCGGTGCGGGACGCCTCGACCCGCGGCGCTGCTCCGACGTGACCCAGCGCACCGCGCTCAGGAATCGGGTGGTAGAAGCGAAACCCACTATCGTTGTCGGGTGAGCGACATCAGTGAGCCGACCAGCACCAGCACCGACGCCGAGCAGGCAGTGGACCAAGGTCCGACCTTCGCCGACCTCGGGCTGGGAGACGCCGTCCTGAAGGCGCTGCGTGACGTCGGCTACGAGAAGCCCTCCACGATCCAGGCGCAGACCATTCCGCCGCTCCTGGCCGGCAACGACCTGGTCGGCCTCGCGCAGACCGGCACCGGCAAGACCGCCGCGTTCGCGCTGCCGATCCTCGACCAGCTCGACGTACGGCAGAAGTCCGTGCAGGCACTGGTCCTGGCCCCGACTCGTGAGCTCGCGCTCCAGGTCTGCGAGGCCTTCCAGAAGTACGCCGCCCACACGAAGGGCCTTCACGTCCTGCCGGTCTACGGCGGCCAGGCGTACGGCGTCCAGCTCAGCGCCCTGCGTCGCGGCGTGCACGTCGTCGTCGGAACCCCCGGTCGCATCATGGACCACCTCGAGAAGGGCACCCTCGACCTCACGGAGCTGAAGTTCCTGGTGCTCGACGAGGCCGACGAGATGCTCAACATGGGCTTCGCCGACGACGTCGAGACGATCCTCGCCGACACCCCCGACACCAAGCAGGTCGCGCTGTTCAGCGCCACGATGCCTGCCCAGATCCGCCGGCTGTCGAAGAAGTACCTCAACAACCCGGTCGAGATCACGGTCAAGGGCAAGACCGCCACGGCCGCCAACATCACCCAGCGCTACCTGATCGTCAGCTACCCGCAGAAGGTCGACGCCCTCACGCGCATCCTCGAGGTCGAGAACTTCGAGGGCATGATCGTCTTCGTCCGCACCAAGAACGAGACCGAGACCCTCGCCGAGAAGCTGCGCGCCCGTGGCCTGTCGGCGATGGCGATCAACGGTGACGTCGCCCAGGTGCAGCGCGAGCGCACGGTCAACCAGCTGAAGTCGGGCAAGCTCGACATCCTCGTCGCCACCGACGTCGCGGCCCGCGGCCTCGACGTCGAGCGGATCAGCCACGTCGTCAACTACGACATCCCCACCGACACCGAGTCCTACGTGCACCGCATCGGTCGCACCGGGCGGGCCGGGCGCAGCGGCGACGCGATCTCGTTCGTCACCCCGCGCGAGAAGTACCTGCTCAAGCACATCGAGAAGGCCACCCGTCAGCCGCTCACCGAGATGCGGCTGCCGTCGGTCGAGGACGTCAACGTCACCCGCCTGACCCGCTTCGACGACCAGATCACCGCAGCGCTGGCCGACCCGGCGAAGATCGAGCAGTTCCGCGACATCGTGGCTCACTACGTGCGCAACAACGACGTGCCCGAGGCCGACGTCGCCGCTGCGCTGGCCGTCGTCGCCCAGGGCGACACCCCGCTCCTGCTCGACCCGGTCGCCGAGCGCAAGATGCGCAACGAGTCGTTCGTCAAGGACCGCCCCGAGCGCGGCTCGCGCCCCGACCGCGGTGGATCCGGCAGCCACGGCGGCTCCGGCAGCTACTCCGGCGACCGCCCCGAGCGTCGTGCCCGCGGTGGCAACGACCAGCCGATGAAGGCCTACAAGATCCAGGTCGGCAAGCGCCACAAGGTCGAGCCGCGCCAGATCGTCGGCGCCATCGCCAACGAGGGTGGCCTGTCGCGAGGCGACTTCGGCGCGATCCAGATCCGCCCCGACTTCTCCATCGTCGAGCTGCCGGCCGAGCTGTCGCCGGAGACCTGGAAGAAGCTCGAGTCGACCCGCATCAGCGGCAAGCTCATCGAGCTCTCCGAGGACGGCGGCCCCCGTGGCTCCCGCCCGCAGGGTGGGTCGTCGTACGACGGAGGCGCGCGCGACAAGAAGCCGCGCCACAAGAAGTCGTTCGACTGACCGGTCGTCCGGTCGCGGCTGTCGGGTCTTCGGCCTGCTGATTCCCCACAATTGTGGGGAATTGACGGGTTGGCGGGCCCCAAACCGGTCAGAACTCCACAATTGTGGGACCCCGACCCCCCGACCCCACCCCGAGCCCGACCCCCGCTGAACCACGGCCGACCCCACCGCTGACCGGAAGGGTTTTCCCTCTACCCCGGCCACACCGTGGGGTGCTTCGATCAGCGCGGTCGGTCCCGCCGTTCCGAGCAGGTGCCGCCGTACGTCTCACGGAGGTCACCCATGCTCACCCGTCGTCTGGTCGGATCCGTTGCCGGTCTGGTCCTTGCCCTCGCTCCCGCTGTCGCAGTCGCGACGGCGCCGTCCAGCCAAGCGGCCGGGTCGTCGTACGTCGCGCTCGGCGACTCCTACTCGTCCGGCGTCGGCACCCGCTCCTACATCAGCGACGGGACTTCGTGCCAGCGCTCGACCGCAGCCTTCCCCTCGCTGCTTGCAGCCCAGAAGGGCTACAGCCTCACCTTCAAGGCATGCTCGGGAGCGACCACGGCCACCGTCACCAACACCCAGCTCAGCGCCCTCACCAGCACCACCCGCTTCGTCACCATGTCGGTCGGTGGCAACGACGCCGGGTTCGCAGGCGTGATCACCGAGTGTGCGAAGCCGGGGTGGGCCAGCAACTGCGACGGTGCGATCGACACAGCACAGGCGTTCATCAACAACACGCTCCCGGGCCGCCTCACCACGCTGTTCTCCTCGATCCGCTCGAAGGCGACCACGGCCAAGGTCGTCATCGTCGGCTACCCGCGGGTGTTCAACGGCGAGGACTGCAACGCCGGCACCTGGTTCTCCCCGGCGGAGGAGACCCGTCTCAACGCCACGGCCGACCTGCTCAACGCCAAGCTCTCCTCGGCCGCAGCCGCGCGCAGCTTCACCTTCGCCAACCCGACGACCCGCTTCGTGGGCCACGCGGTGTGCGACAACCCCGAGTGGCTCAACGGGCTGTCGAACCCCGTCAGCGAGAGCTACCACCCCAACACCGCCGGACACTCCTCCGGTTACACCCCGCTGATCAGCCCGCTGCTCCAATGAGGCCGAGGCGGTTGCGCGGCGCCGTCGGCGACCCCTGGTAGAACCGTCGCATGCGTCGCGACAGTGCCCTGGCCGTGCCGACAGCCCTGCTCGTGGCAGCGGGGCTGCTCACCGGGTGCGACTCCTCCCCGCCTGACCCGGGGGAGGTCGGCGACCGGGCCGACGGCACCGCGGCCGCGCTGGTGGCGGGGTTGGTCGCTGGTGACCTCTCCGACGTGCCGTTCACCGAGGTCACCGGCCCCGACGCCACCGCCGACCTGGCGGAGGTCATCGCCGGTATGGCGGAGCGCGCGCCCACCGTGCGCCTCGGCGAGGTCAGCGAGAGCGACGGCTCGGCGACGGCCACCCTCACCTGGTCCTGGCCGCTCAACGAGGCCGACACCTGGACCTACCCGGTCGACGTCACCCTCGAGCAGGCCGACGGCGACTGGGAGGTCGTGTGGGACCACTCCGTCGTCGAGCCGAGCCTCAACGCCGCTTCGGTGCTCGATGCCTCCACGACGTCGGGCAAACGGGGCGACATCATCGGCGCCGACGGGGCTCGGCTGGTCACCAACCGGTCGGTGGTCCGTGTCGGCCTCGACAAGAGCAAGCTGAAGCCCAAGCAGGCTGTGAGGTCGGCGACCGCGCTGGCGCGGTTGGTCGAGGTGGATCCGGCCGGCTTCCGCGACCGGGTCCGCGCCGCCGGAGACCTCGCGTTCGTGGAGGCGATCACCTACCGCGCCGACGCCATCCCGCCTCGCCTGGACAGCTACACCGAGATCAAGGGCGCCTACTTCCTGGCCGCCGAAGTGCCGCTGGCGCCCACACGCGACTTCGCCGCACCCATCCTCGGCACCGTCGGGGAGGTGACCGCGGAGATGATCGCCGACGATCCCGAGCGCTATGAGGTCGGTGACACCGCCGGCCTGTCGGGGCTCCAGGCGCGCTATGACGACCAGCTCCGCGGCACGCCCGGAGTGGTCGTCACCGCCGTCGGCTACGACGGCAAGGAGCGGGAGATCAGACGCTTCGGGGGCGCGGACGGCGAGCCGCTGCGACTGACCCTTGACAAGCGCCTGCAGCGCAAGGCCGAGGACCTCTTGGCCGGGGTGGAGCCGGCCAGCGCCGTGGTGGCGATCCGGCCCAGCGATGGCGCGATCCTGGCGGCAGCCAACGGTCCGGGCAACGGCGGCCTCAACCTCGCCACGTTCGGGCAGTACGCCCCCGGCTCGACCTTCAAGAGCGTCAGCGCGCTCGCCCTGCTGCGCAGCGGCCTGCGCCCCGACGATGCTGTGCCTTGCACGGCGACGGTCAACGTCGACGGCCGCGACTTCGAGAACTACGACGACTATCCCGCCGGGGGCCTGGGGCAGATCCCCTTCCGCACCGCGCTGGCCAACTCGTGCAACACCGCTTTCATCGCCGAGCGCACCCGCCTCGACGAGGGCGACCTCGCCGCCGCAGCGGCCTCCCTCGGTCTGGGGGTCGACCACGACCTCGGGTTCCCCGCCTACTTCGGTGCCGTCGACCCGCCCAC
>CAVXGJ010000024.1:0-90447 GCA_963761285.1 uncultured Actinomycetota bacterium
CGCCCCGGCCACCGAGGTGCGGGTCGAGGGCTTCCTGCCGCTCGGCGGCGCGGCGTTCGAGGGCGACATGATCGTCCAGCTGGTCGAGACCATGTCCCTGGGCCCCGACATCATCAGCCTCTCGGCCGGCACCGTGACGCGGGGCAATGGAGCGTCGCTCGCCTTCCAGGTGTTCTACGAGAAGTTCCTCAGCCAGGTGAAGAACACCGTGCTCGTGGCGGCTGCCGGCAACGACAGCACCCGGGTGCCGTTCTGGCCCGCGGCCTTCCCGTGGGCGATCTCGGTCGGCGCCACCGACGCCTCGGGGGGTCGGGCCGACTACTCCAACTTCGGGAGCTGGGTCGATGTCTACGCCCGGGGGAGTGAGCTGGTCAACGCCTTCCCGATCGGGACCTACACCTGCGGCGAACCGCCGCACGAGGGCGACGTACGCCATTTCAAGGGCATTGCGCGCTGGAGCGGTACGTCGTTCGCGACGCCGGTCGTGACCGGACTCATCGCCGAGCGGATGAGCACCAAGGGCCTGAGCGCGCGACACGCCGCCGACGAGCTCCTCGCCGAGGCGCGCGTGGGCGCAGTCCCTGGGGTGGGGCCGTTCCTGCCCTTGCCCTGAACGTGATCGCCGACCTCAGAGGTCCAGCCAGGTCGTGCTCTCGACCCGGTCACCCAGCCGCACCCGCAGGCGGCACGGTCCGGCGTCGGTGAACGGGATCACGAAGAAGCCCGACTCATCGGCGTGGACGGTGAGGCCGTCGCCGTCGCGGGTCACCAGGGTGACCCGGCACTTCTCGGCCGGGACGATCTGACCCATCAGGTCGCCCCCGTCGCGCTCGACCTCGAGCGAGAACGCGGCGCCCTGGAACCCGACGACCGTGACGCCCTGGGTGTCGCTGCGCACGAGCATCTCGTCGTGGATCCGGGAGTCATAGGTGAGCTGCATCAGCTCCTCGTCGATCGTGCGCCAGGCGAACGCGGCGCGAGCCGCAGCGCGCGAACGGTCGGTGACCTGTGCGGCCTCCTGCTGGGCCAGGGACAGCATCGCCATCAGCTGGTCGTCGTCGTGGGGGGTGTTCATGGGGTACTCCGATGATCGGTCGTGGGCGCCACAGGGGAGTCGAGTCCCTGGAGCGCGGGGGTACGTCGCAGCTGAGCCAGCGCGCGGGCCCGGGTGGGTCCGATGCTGCCGACGGGGATGTCGAGCAGTGCGCTGATCTGCTCGTAGGACAGGGGTGGGTCGCGCAGGAGCAGGAGCAACAGCTCGCGCCGCGGTCCCGGGAGAGCGGCCAGGCCGTCGCGCAGGGCTTGGTGTCGTTCGAGGGCGAGCAGGTCGGTGTCCAGCGCCGGCGAGCCGTCGCCGCCGAAGGCGTCGTCGGACTGCTCCAGGACGTGAGATTCCTGGGGATCGGTCGGTGTCGCGCGCCGGGCCCGGTCCATCGTGCGCAGGCACTCGCGTCGCGTGGTGGTGGCGATCCAGCCCGGGAGCGCAGCCGGTTCGCGCAGGTCGTCGAGGTGCTCGACGAGTCGCAACCAGACGGTCTGGTTGACGTCCTCGCCGTCGGCGCCATAGAGCCGGTGCCGGGCGATGACGGAGCCCACCAGCGGAAGGAAGCGCTCGACCAGGTCGTCCCAGGCGCCCTGATCTCCACTACGGGCGTAGTGGATCAAGTGCTCCAGGGTGGGCGTCTCGGTCTCGATGTCCAGGCACCTCCGCGTCGGTGACGGAACCGCCGCCGGAACCGTTGTCACCACTGAGTGCACACCCGATCGGGTGCGCGGCGCAATCACGCGGAGGCTGCGCTGGACAAGCGTGGTGCGGTGCACGGGCTTCTACCTCTCGGAGACCGGGGTGTTTCCCTAGAGGAGTGCCGGATCAGGCAGTTGATACATCACATTCCGGCTTCTTCTCGCTTCGACCACCCGGATCGGTCGGCAGACTGACCTCACCGCTGTGGCCTGCTTCTTTCCCGACGTGCTTGTGCGAGGCTCAGGTGTGATCGTCGAGCACCGCAGCGTTGTCCGTGCGCCGGTGGGCGTGGTCTGGGCTCGCGTCGTCACGGCAGAAGGCATCAACGACGAGATGTCGCCGTGGATGACAATGAGCCCGCCGCGAGGGACCGCCCTGAAAGTCGACGCCCTCGAGGTCGGGGTCCAGCTCGGGCGATTCTGGTTGCGCCTCTTCGGGGTGCTGCCGTTCGACTACGACCGAATGACGATCGCCGAGTTGGAGCCAGGCCGTCGCTTTCACGAGAAGTCATCGATGCTGAGCATGCGACGCTGGGAGCACGAACGAATCGTGGAGCCGACTGGGGACCGGGAAACCCTGGTCGTCGACCGCGTCACGCTGGAGGCTCGGCTGCGTTTTCTGACTCCAGCCTTCGCCAGAGTCATCGGATGGTTCTTCGGGCATCGGCACCGTCGGCTGGCCCGGTACTTCGACCACCAAACAATCGCCGATAAGTGACACCGTGGGCGGTTGGGTCGTCGCCGAATGGCTCCACCTGGCCGCTGAGTACCGAGCCGGTGAGATCGGTCAAGACCACCGAGAGATCACCGGACCGCTGGGCTGGCTGGAGTACCTGACCAAGCACGCCTCACGCGGCGTCGCGCACTACCAACGACAGGGCAAACCGGCTGGGTGGACCGGCACCGGTCGGCTGTGGGGCAAGGGCGGCACCTGGCCGGTGGTCGATCCGGTCGAGATGGTCATCGATGACGTGACGATGCGTCGGCTGCGGCGGCTGGTCCGGTCCTACATCAAGTGCTGATGCTCGAGCGAAGGCACTCGCAACTGCACCGGGAACTCGCAGTGGCTAAGAGCGCTTGGAAGCGGGTCTCTTGGTCGAGGCGGATGCTGCGCTGTGACGACCGAGGGCTCTCGCGGTACGTGGGCTGTCGGAGTGGGTGCCACAGATCCGTGCTGATCCCGCTCGCGCTGTGCGCTGGATGGGCTGGTGAACTGAAGCCAGGCGCTTCCTGAGGGCGGTTGAGTGGACCGTGTTGTGTGATCTGCGTCTCTATCGATTCACGAAGTTGTGATCATCTTGGCGCCGTTTGGTCGTGTTGTCGGCGGTCGTAGTGGACCATCAGCAGAGTGCGAACAAGCGGCGACGCCCCGGCCAGGGCATCGCCGCTAAGTCCAGCGAATCCATGTGAGGAACGGAGGATGCCCATGGTAGGCGCGTCCAGCAGTTCCCCGTCAACGACTCAAAAAACCAGTCACGGCGGCGGTGGCGACCCCCTGCTTGGGTCTACGCCGCAGCCGGAGGTGGTGCGACGTACTGGTTGACCCTCGACGGCGGTAACAACGTGGCGATTCCAGCTGCGGCCACAGTGATGGGCACCGTGCAGGCGATGATCGTCTCGATCAAGGATCGCCCCCGCGACGTTGCAGCGACCGGGGGCCGTGGACACCAACAGGAGAACCCCTGATGGCGACAGTGAAATCGTATGTCAACGGCTGCTCAATGGGCCGTGGGAACAACGCACCGATCGGCGGGAAACGTTCTACTTCTGGTTTCGGTTCGCCGATAAGGGACACCGTGGGCGGTTGGGTCGTCGCCGAATGGCTCCACCTGGCCGCTGAGTACCGAGCCGGTGAGATCGGCCAGGACCACCGAGAGATCACCGGACCGCTCGGCTGGCTCGAGTACCTGTCCAAGCACGCCTCACGCGGCGTCGCGCACTACCAACGACAGGGCAAACCAGCCGGGTGGACCGGCACCGGTCGACTCTGGGGCAAGGGCGGCACTGGCCCGTTGTCGATCCGGTCGAGATGGTCATCGATGACGTGACGATGAGACGTCTGCGGCGCCTGGTCCGCTCCTACATCCGCGCTGACGCACGCTCGAAGGCTCTCGCGGCGACGCCAGGTTCAGCTGTGGCGAAGAGCGCCTGGCGACGCGTCTCGTGGTCACGTCGGATGCTGCGCTGTGACGACCGTGGGCTCTCCGCAGTCCGAGGGCTCTCGGAGTGGGTGCCGCAGACCGTCCTGATCCCACTCGCCTGTGTGCGGGGTGGACCGGCGAACTCAAACCCGACCGTCCTAGGGCGCGACGGATCGCGGTAGCGTCGTGAGGACGCACCAGCGGCGACCTGATCGGGCGGCTGCGTTCGCGTCGAGTCGGCAGCCCACGCGGGACCGGGTTCTTCGCGAGATCACCGCGCGCCACGATGGTAGCCATAGAACCCCGACACACCGAGAGCCGCCGCCGAGAAGGGTGCGGTTCGACACCCTCAACTGTCGATCGGCCACCGACACCAACACGAGGCGTCGATGCCACCGATCGAGGACAGACCCGACGCTGCGCGGTCATGAACGCCATCACCTCACGCGGGGTCACCTCCTGCGGAGCCAGGCCAACCACCGTGAAGAAGACTCGCAGGTCGTAGCCGTCGCGGCACGTGTTCGGTCGACAACGGCTGGCAACGAAGTCGAGATATGTCATCGAGCAGCTTCACCGCGAACCTCGATCACCCGCTCGCCCGAGGACCCCTCGACCTGATCAGAACACATCCACGAACGACATCTCGGGCGCCTCCTAGCCGACGCGAACGCAGCGGATGCAAGGCGCCCCTGCCCTACGAGAGATACCCGCATATCAAGCATGACAGCGCGGATGCGGCAGATCCGTGCGTCATGCTCATCGCGAACCTGTCTTAACGGGTCGATATGGTCCCCAACATGAGCCGAGTGATCTTCATGTGGCATGGCCACGTCCGGGTCAGGTAAGACGACCTATGCGCGGCGACTGGAGGACCAAGGGATGACGCGGCTCTCGTTCGATGTCGAGATGTGGCGTCGTGGGATCACCAGCGTGCCCTACCTCCGGGTACGCGAGCCGAGATTGAGGCCGACCTGCGAGCGCGACTCCTTGACTTGGTCACAGCAGGTGCCGACGTGGTTCTGGACTTCTCCTTCTGGTCGCGTCAGATGCGTGATGAGTGGCGACGACTGCTGGAACCCGTGGGAGTGGTGCCGGAGACGGTCTTCCTCGCGACCGACCGGCGCCAGTCTTGCAGCGGGTCCGGGACCGACAAGGTGACCACTCCGACGACTATGTGATCCCGGAAGACCTTGCGGCCCAGTACGTCGACCACTTCGAGGTTCCCACCCCCGACGAGGGGCCGCTTACGGGGTACCGCGACTCGCCATGGATACCGGTGCAAGGGAAGCGGGTTGTCCCGCTCGTGACAACGGCTAGCGGACATCGGCATGACCACGCGGGTCGCGGCAGATCCGCGCGCGCCAGGCGCAGCTCTAGTGCGGCAGATCGCGACGCGCCAGCGACGCACTCTATGCGGCATAGGTAAGACGTTGCTAGAGCTTGTCGAGGCCGCCTGGATTCGCCGGGGGAGCCACCAGAACCGTGGCCGTCCCTGGGGGAGCGGCATGTGCCACTGCTTCGCCACGCTCCTGGCGTCCTCGAGCTCGTCGCGTCGGGCCTTGGCCTGTCGTGCTGCTTGGCGGCTGATTCCCAGGGCGTTGCCGATCTGTTCCCAGGTCGCTCCTTCGTCGCGGGCAGCGTCAACGAGGAAACTTGTTGCCCGGCTGAGTGCTTCATGGGCGTGTCGGACCCCGGCCAGGTCCTCCAGCGGGTGCTGGGCACCACGACGCACCGCTGCGAGCACTTCGACGGCTCGGCGGACTTCCCAGCGTCCATTGCTGCCTGCCTGAGTGCTCACGAGCCGGATCGTAAACACACGTTCCGACAATCCGAGACCGATATCGGCCTGGGGTCGTCAACATTCCTTGACGAATACCGAATTACTGCTAACTCCAGCAAGCACGAGAATTGCTGGGGGAGCCGGTCGGGGGTCGTCGGCGGGTCGCGGCCGGTGCCGCTCCTTGATTAGTAGTTACATATCTGCACGCCGTCACCCCAGAAGGGGTTTCCGGCTCACAACCGAAAACAAGAATGACCCCCGCGAGGTTGCAGCCTCCGGGGGTCGTGGACACCAACAGGAGAACCCCTGATGGCGACAGTGAAATCGTATGTCAACGGCTGCTCAATGGGCCGTGGGAACAACGCACCGATCGGCGGGAAACGCGGCAGCGTCAACGGCTGGTCACGCTCATCGGTACGCCGTCACAAAGCCTGGCTATTCGGAGTCGACGTTTCGCAGCTCGACGGCACCGGCCACGGGATCACGCTCACGATGCGCCAGACGCCGGCAACCCACACTGAGTGGGTCGCTCTGGTCCGCCGGCTGCATCCGAGCCTTCAACGACGCCGGTCTGCTGCGCTGGCACTGGGTGGTTGAGTGGCAACGTCGCGGGACGCCGCACCTGCACCTGGCCGTCTACGCACCGGTCGGCTGGGTGGCTCCTCGAGCGTTCTACTTCTGGTTTCGGTTCGCCGATAAGTGACATTATGTCAGGTTGCGGAGAACCGGCAATGTAATTCACCTCTGCGTTGCGGCAGATGCAACCACGGAGCCGGTCCCCCGGCTGCCGTCCAGGTCAGCGCTCGCGACGAGCGCTGCGATCAGCCGGCGTTGAGCTGCCGATCGTCGTAGACACTGAGGGTGAGCATGTCAGCGAGCTCGGTGCCGTCGTACTCCATCGCGTAGGCCCAGGCGACGGGCGCCGACAGGCCGAACGTGACGAGCCGGTCGAGCGCCGACCAGATCTTGCGCTCCGGGACACCGTGGGCGCGGAGCAACAGCTCGAGGTCGTCGAGCGTCGCGATGCCCGGGGTGCGGGCCACACGACGAAGGCGACGAGCCTCGCGGCCGAAGGTGTCGGTGACGCTGGCGCGGGCAGTCAGGAGGGGTGAGTTCATGGGGGGAATCTCCTTGAAGAGACGGGGGGACTACCAGTCTGTCACTCCTGTCAAGTGCCCGGACAGATCCGGACACATTTCCGTCATGTTGTCGGCCGGCTGCGCACTCCCAGACCTTCGATCTGGACGGTCTTCCCGCTCCGGGTCACGATCCGGATGAGCCCGGTACGGGTTGCGGGGAACGTCGTGATCGCGCCGATCTGCCGAGCCTCGGAGGTGCTCGCCCGGGTGCGGACCGTGCGCAGCTTGGTCTTGCCGAGGAACACATCGACGGCACCGAAGCCGGGGCCTTGACGGAAGATCAGCGCCAACGACTTGGCGTCGGTGATCCGATACTTCAGCGTCGACCCCTTGGCCTGCGCCTCGACGTAGGAGCCGCGGTAGGAGGTCTTGTCGCGCGAGCGGTCCCAGCCGTCGCGCACGATCTTCAGCTTCCGGTCGTTGACCGGCACGGAGAAGCGCCGCGTTGCCGGCGTCTCATCGGTGTTGCCGGCGGCGTCGGTGGCGGCCACGGAGAAGTCGTAGGTGCCTGCCGGAAGGCTTCGCACCGTCACCGAACCGGATTCGGGACAGGCGCCGGAGCGCTTGCCCACCGAGCAGGTGTAGGTGGCCTCGGGCTCGGATGAGTACGTCACGTCGAACACCCGGTCGAGCACCAGGCTCCCCCGGCGCGGCGCCGAGGTGATCGTGGTCTCGGGCGGCGTGGTGTCGGCAGGTTCGGCCTGCTCGACGCTCACGGACGAGTCCTGCGCCGACTCGCCGACATACCGGCCGAGGACCTCAAGGTCGACCTCGTAGGTTCGGCCGTCGTCAGCCGGGAAGTCAGCCGTGACCGTGCACGTCGCGGTCCCGGCTCCCGGAGCGGTCTGGGTGACCGGGGCAGCAGCACAGAGGGTCTCCCCCGTGGCCGTGTCGGTGAAGGCGACCGTGGCGGCGGTGATGTCGCCAGGGGCGCCGTCGGACTCCCCCGCCACGGCAGCGGTCATCTCGATGGGCGTGGAGGTGTCCGTGCTCGCCGCGCTCACCGCGGTCGGGCCGGTGTAGGTGACGCCAGCCTTCTCGCGCTTGACCGTGATCGTGGTCGAGCGCTGCTGCGCGGGGTGCGCTCCCCCGTCGCCGGCGGTGAAGGTCACCGGGTAGGCGTCGATGGCGTCGGTGACCGCGCCGGTCACCCGGTAGGTAGCGGTGCCGGGCAGGACTCCCCCAGCGCTCGCAGCCGTGCGTGTCAACGCCAACCCCGTCGGAAGGCCGGTGGCGGTCACCGACAGGGCACTGGACTCGACGAAGCGGTCGGAGAGAGTCAGCTCCAGCGCGGGGTCGAGCGCATCTGAGTACTCCACGCTCGCGGTCGCGGCCGGCACGCTCACGACGAGGCCGCTGTCGTAGCGCACCTCGAGCGGTGAGTCCTGGGCAGTGGCGCCGACGTAGTCGCCGCCCACGGAGATCGAGATCTGGTAGGTCCGGTCGTCGGTGCCGGTCAGGTCCGCACCGAAGGAGCAGGACGTCGTCGCGGAGCCGGGCTCCGCGGCGGGCACGACCGGAGCCGAGCACAGGGTCTCGTCAGTGATGGTGTCGACGAAGGTCGCGGTGGCGCGGCCGAGGTCACCCAACGAGCCGTCGGCGGCGTCGACGACGTCGGCCGAGAGGGTGACCTCCACGGCATCCGTGCCGCCCTGCGAGGCAACGGCCTGCGTGGGGCCGGTGTAGGTCGGCGCGGCGTCCTCCTTGGTCACCGCGATCGTCAGGTTGGCCTTCTTCGCGGGCGCGACGCCGTCGGAGACCGTGATCTCGACTGGGGCCGCAGGTGCGGGCGTGGCCGTGGTGGCCCCGGAGACCCGGAACGTCGCCGTGCCGGGCCGTACGCCGGGCTCCGACGAGGTGGTGCGGGTCAAGGAGAGGCCGGCCGGGAGTCCGGTGGCCGAGGCGCTGATGGACGCACCGTCAGCCGTGGCCGAGGAGGCGGTGAGGACCGGCTCGGGGGTGACCTCGTCGGAGTACTGCGCGGAGAAGACGCCATCGACGGCAGTGCCGCTCAGGGTCAGTCCGGGAACCGCGGTGATGGTGAAGTCCGCGTCGTTGATGTCGAAGAAGTAGTTGCCGACTGCCGAGACCTTCACCCGAGCCTGCGAGGTGGCGATGTTGGGCCAGGTGATGGCCTGGGAGCCGTCGTTGGGCGTGGTCTCCAGCAGGGTCGTCGGGTAGGTGCGGCCGCCATCGGTGGAGAGGCTGATCTTCACGTTCGGAGCCAGTGCGGCGGTGTTGGTCTGCGCGACGCTCCAGGAGATCGTGCCGGCGCCGCCGCCCGTGACCGTGGTGGTCGTGGCCTGCGAGTCGACCGTGAACGGCCCCGCGATGGGCGAGACGGTCAGCGCGGTGTCGCCGAAGCTGGTGCCGCCGTCGTAGGCGAGGGCGCCGCCGAGGTCACGCGCGGTGAGGCGGAAGTTCATCGTGCGGTCCAGGTCGGAGCCGACGTACGTCGGTCCCGGCAGCATCTCGGAGTAGCACTCCAGCACCGGGCCGTTGGGCAGGGTGTCGTCGGCCTCGGTGACCGGGCACATGCCGGTGTCTGCGTTGGTGGAACCGGCGATGATCTGCTCGATGTCGGGGAAGGTCCGCGTCGGCGTGGTGCCGGCGAGGTTCTGCCCGGGCGAGAGGTAGGTGATGGAGTCCTCGAGGCTGACATCGGCGTAGGCACCGAAGACCCGGAACAACGGACCTGTCGTGCGACCGTTGACGGTCAGCCCCTGGCCGACCCCGATCGGGCCGAAGACGCCGGGGCCGACGTCGTTCTGCTCCCAGAGGTAGAGCAGCTCGTTGCCGTCAAGGTCGGTAGCGGAGCCGGTGAGCTCGAAGGGCGTGAGCATCGGGATGGTCTTGGCGGCAGGCGCGGTGACCGTCGGGACGCGGTTGGCCGAGGTGACCGAGCTGACGCCGCCGTTGGTGGCCGGGCCTCCCTGCACGATGTCGTTGACGACGGCGCTGAACTCGCCGGAGACGACCTGCAGGGTCGGGTTGACGATGTTCTTCGCGGCGTTCGTGCCGCTGTAGGTGACCTGGAACCCGTCGGTGTTGAACGCCGCCGACCCGAAGTAGGCAGCGACGGTCGCGGTGCTGCCGGTCACCGCCTCGACAGCAGCCTTGATGCCGGCCGTTGTGTAGTTGGTGCCGTTGGCGATGGTCGCCGTCGTGCCAAGACCGGGAAAGGTCAAGGTGAACGACTCGGTGCCACCGAAGCCCACGAGCGAGACCGACTGGATCTCGTTGGGGCTGGTCTTGGTGCTCAGCACGTGCGCGCCGATCTCGGTCTGGCTGCGCTGGCTGAAGTAGGGGTCGGTGTGCGGCTGCAGGTCGTCCTGCGCGCAGATCCCCGCGTAGGCCATCACCGACGAGCCCGAACCCGGCTCGACCGAGGTGTCTGCGCTGCGGTTGGTCGCCGCGCAACTGCCGTTGATGCCGTCGAAGGTGTGGTTGCCGGCGAACTGGTGGCCGATCTCGTGCGCGACGTAGTCGATGGCGTAGAAGTCCCCCACCGGGAACGGCAGGCCCGTGCAGCCCTGCGCCTTGTTGGCCAGGCCCACGACCCCGAGGGAGGCGATGCCACCGCCGTTGATGCCGAGCCCGATGTGGCCGACGTCGTAGTTGGCGGCACCGATGACCTGGCCGAGGACGTTCTTGGTGCGGGTGAGCAGCGCGCTGGAGCAGCCCGCCGTCACACTGCTCTCGACGTAGCAGCCGGTCGAGCCGCACGCACCGCCGGCGTCGTAGGCGTCGGCGGCGGTGTTGAAGTTGGTCTTGTCCGTGTCGTTGACCAGCAGCATCCGCAGCGACATGTCGTCGCCGTAGATCTGGTTGACCCGGTTCATCAAGGTGGCCTTGGCTGCGGTGACGAGGAGGTTGTACTCCGCGGGAGTCGTGGCGTCGGGCGCGAAGTACGTCGAGTACGACGGGTCAGTGGCGAACGCGATCCGGTAGGTCCTCGCGACGACGGCGTTGCCGCCGCCCTCCCCGATCCGCTGCTGTGCACCGCTCTTCAGCGTGCGAGCGCCGTCGTCCAACGGGATCGCCTCCGGCTCGATGAGCGGCGTCTCCGGCGCAGGGAGGGCGCGGGCATCGTAGGAGAGGTACGGCGCGTCGGCTCCCTGGTCGGCGCCGACATAGGCCGGGTCGATGTACCAGGAGCCGCTGGCGCCCCGCACGGAGGCGTGGAACCCGAGCGGGGTCGTGTCGAGGCGGATGCTGGCCGGCGGGCCGGTGATGCTCCGCCCGGCGAACGTGGAGATGTCGGGTCGCGCGGCTGCGAGCCCGGCCTCGAGGACGGGCGACTCACGCACCTCGAAGCGGACCATCTCGCCGCTGGGTGCGGGGATCGCCACGACCAGGGGCTCCGAGGCGCCCCGCGACTCGGGCGGAGCCTGGTCCAGGCGCGTCGTGATGGTGGGCAGGTCGAGTCGGAAGGCGGCGTACTCCCCCGGGTGGACGGTGCGCGCCATCCCGGCCTGGGTCTCCGGCAGCGCCGGCTTGATCGGCGTCCAGATGGCCCTCGGCGACGTCGTGGCCTGGCGGGTCTCGGGGATCGCAGCGGCCGCAGCTGCTCCGATCGGGGCGCCGGGGACCATGGCCAGAGTGACCAGCGCGGTCGCTCCACCTGCCACGGCACTCAGGAGACGGCGGGACAGCGGGGCGACAGTCACAGAGTGATCCTCACGGGGCAGCAGACGCGGGCGGCGACGACCCCCTCAGGCATCGTCGTGTCTTCAACGTCTCGCATCGCCGTCGGCTACGGCTGGAAACGCACGAATTGGTTTCAGTCGGTCCTGGGCCGGTCCTGCGGCGGCCTACCACTCCCCCGACGCGTTGTCGGCTACCGGCCAGTAGTGGCCTTTGTGACTTCCTCACCTAGCATCTGCGCCATGGTGAAGCGACTGAGCGGCGTCCTGGCTGCACTCCTCCTCGTGGTGTCCGCCTGCGGCGAGGAGACCGGCGACAGTGCCGCGGCCGGGGGGAATGACTCCGGAGCCTCCAGCCGATCGCATGCACCACAGCCCGCGAACCCCGATGGCGCACCCTGCACCTACTCCGACGCCCAGCCTGCAGTGAAGCCCGTTGAGCCGCCGGCAGCGACGGCTGCCTACGACGGCACGGTCGAGGCGACCCTGGCGACCAACCGGGGCGACATCGACGTGGTGCTGGACGCCGCTGCTGCGCCGTGCACGGTCAACTCCTTCACCTCCCTGGCCAGCCAGGGCTACTTCGACAACACCCCGTGCCACCGCCTCACGACCGAGGGGATCTACGTCCTCCAGTGCGGCGATCCCATGGGTGAGGGCACCGGCGGCCCGGGTTACGCGTTCGCCGACGAGCTCAGCGGCTCCGAGACCTACGAAGCCGGCACGCTGGCGATGGCCAACGCCGGCCCGGGCACCAACGGCTCGCAGTTCTTCCTCGTCTACGAGGACACGACCCTGCCTGCGGCGTACACCGTCTTCGGCACGATCGACCCCGACGGTCTCGAGGTCCTGGCGGCCATCGCCGCTGCCGGGACCGCCGATGGCAGCGGCGACGGCGCCCCAGCTGAGTCCGTGGACATCGACTTCCTCGAGATCGGCGACTCGACCCCCGGCGACCCGGCTGAGCCGACGTCACCGGCTACCGAGGCCACCTGCACCTACAACGCCGACGGCTCGGGTTCGGCCGAGGTGCCGCCCTCGGAGCCGAGCGAGACCGAGCAGACCGCCGCGACGATCGCCACGTCGGCCGGCAAGATCCCGCTGATGCTCGAGGCCGCCAATGCGCCGTGCACGGTCAACTCGTTCGTGTCGCTGGCCAAGCAGGAGTTCTTCGACGGCACGAAGTGCCACCGCCTCACGACCAGCGGCATCTTCGTGCTCCAGTGCGGCGACCCGACCGGCTCCGGTGCCGGTGGCCCGGGCTACTCCTTCGCCGACGAGCTCGAGGGCACCGAGACCTACGAGAAGGGCACGTTGGCCATGGCCAACGCCGGCCCCAACACCAACGGCTCCCAGTTCTTCCTCGTCTACGACGACACCACGCTGCCTGCGGCGTACACCGTCTTCGGATCGATCGCGCCGGCCGGGCTCAAGGTGCTGGCGAAGATCGCCCGCGCCGGCGTCAAGGGCGGTGCCGGCGACGGCGCTCCCAAGATGACGGTGCGCATCTCGTCCGTGACCCTGGGCTGATCGGCTACAGGCCGAACCCGACGGCGCTCAGCTCCTCCGAGCGGACCCACAGCGCCCGGGCGAGGTCGGGGTCGAGGGCTGCTCGGCTGCGCCCGACGCCGATCGGTCGTCCACGCATCTCGCGGAGCCGGTGGGGGCCGACGTAGGTGTTGCCCGGGACGTCCATCGTGGCGGCGAAGAGGCTCGGGAGTGCTCCCTCGGCCGGGGTCATGCCCACCAGACCGTGGCCCCACGAACCGATCGCGGTCGCCCAGCCGCGCCCGGTGTGACCGGTGATCCCGGTGGCGGTGCTGCCCGGGTGGGCGCCGGTGGCCCGCAGCGTCGACCCAGCCGCCGACAGACGACGCTGGAGCTCGGCGAGGAAGAGCAGGTTGGCCAGCTTGGACTGCGCGTAGGCAGCGAACCCGGCATACGACCGCCGGTCCCAGTCGAGGTCGTCGAGGTGCAGCTCAGCTCGGCGGTGGGCGATGGAGCTGACCACCACCACCCGATCCGTGATGCGCGGGAGGAGCAGGTTGGCCAGCGCGTAGTGGCCGAGGTGGTTGGTGGCGAACTGGAGCTCGACACCGTCGGCGCTGCGAGAGAACGGGACACCCATGATGCCGGCGTTGTTGATCAGGACATCGACCTGCTCCACCCGTTCGGCGAAGCTGCGTACTGAGGAGAGGTCGGAGAGGTCGAGGGCCTCGACCACGACATCACCGGTGATCGTCTGCGCTGCCTGCTCGCCCTTGTCGGTGTTGCGGCAGGCCAGGACGACGTGGGCGCCGGCCAGGGCGAGGGCTCTGGCGGTCTCGAGGCCGACGCCGCTGTTGGCGCCGGTCACGATGAAGTGCCTCCCGTCCTGGCGGGAGATGTGGTCCCAGGTGGTGGTCATGGGTGCAGCCTGACAGGCGCTCAACACGCCCGGGCCGGCCGTCAGGTTGAAAGACGGGCCGCAGTCGGACACGGTGGTGGAGTCCTGAACTTCAAAGGAAGGCGAGCCATGCTCACCCTCACCGAGAACGCCAGCACGATCGTCCGCGAGATCACGACCCAGCCCGGGCTTCCCGAGAGCGCCGGCCTTCGGATCACCAGCGACGGCGACGAGTCGTCGTTCGCGATCGCAGCCGCCGACGCCGCCCAGCCCGCCGACCAGGTCGTCGAGCAGGCCGGCGCGACCCTCTACCTCGACGAGCAGGCCGCGGTCGTGCTCGACGACAAGATCCTCGACGCAGCCGTGGACGACAGTGGTCAGGTCGAGTTCGCGCTGGCTGTACAGCCGTGACGCTCTGATCCGATGATCGGCGCCGACCCCCGGTCCCCCATGTGGGGGCCGGGGGTCTCGTGCTTCGTGGGCCTGGCAGGATCGAACGAATGACGACGACTCGCGAGATCCACCTGGCCTCCCGTCCCCACGGCACCCCTGTCCCGGAGAACTTTCGGACCGTCGAGACCACGCTCCCGGCGCTGAGCGACGACCAGGTGCTCGTGCGCAACACCTTCTTGTCGGTGGACCCCTACATGCGTGGCCGGATGAACGACGTGAAGTCCTACGTGCCCCCGTTCGCCATCGACGCTCCCCTCGACGGCGGGGCCGTCGGTGTGGTCGAGGAGTCGACGTCCGAGGCCGTGCCGGTGGGCACCGTGGTGCAGCACATGGCCGGATGGCGGGAGCACGCCGTCCTGTCGGCCGCTGCGGTGCGCGCCGTCGACACATCCGTGGCTCCTGCCCAGGCCTTCCTGGGAGCACTCGGGATGCCCGGCCTCACCGCCTACGCGGGTCTCAAGGCCGTCGCGGGGCTCAAGGAGGGCGAGACCGTCTTCATCTCGGGCGCCGCCGGAGCCGTGGGCTCCATCGCCGGCCAGATCGCCAAGAAGCTCGGCGCCGGCAAGGTCGTCGGCTCGGCCGGGACCGACGACAAGGTCGCCTGGCTCACCGGTGAGCTCGGCTTCGACGCCGCGTTCAACTACCGCTCCGCCCCGGTCGTCAAGCAGCTCGCCGAGCACGCGCCGGTCGACGTCTACTTCGACAACGTCGGCGGTGACCACCTCGAGGCCGCGATCTTCCACATGGCCGACTTCGGCCGGCTCGCGCTGTGCGGCTCCATCTCCTCCTACGACGCCACCGAGGCGCTGCCGGGACCGCGCAACCTGATGATGGCGATCTCCAAGCGCCTCACCCTGCGCGGCTTCATCGTCGTCCGACCACGGCGACCTCGCCGGTGAGTTCTACAAGACTGTCGGCCCGTGGCTGGCCTCCGGCGAGATCGTGTCGCGCGAGACGATCGTCGACGGCCTCGACCAGACCGTCGAGGCGTTCCTCGGACTCGGCACGGGTGCCAACACCGGCAAGATGCTGATCCGTCTCTGAGCTGGTAGAAGCAGCGCGCGGCGTGGGAGCTACTCCCGCGCCGCGCGAACACCCAGCTCGACGCCCCCGCTGATCAAGCCGGCAAGACCCAACGCGATAAGCCCGTAGGTCGCGGCGAGGATCAGCTCGGGATCGTTGCTGTCCTTCAGCCCGCCGTGGACGAAGCCGGCGATGACAAAGGCGAAGATGCCGAGGACGACGTCTGATTTCCCGCTCATGACGGGATGCTCGCATGCCCCGACGCGACCCGAGTCGGCGGCCGCCGGTGCGGTTGTCACGATGTAGCGTCTCCGCCATGACGTTGCTTCTCGGCGGGCCCCAAGGGGCCGAATGGCTTGTGATCAGCGCGATCATCCTGATCCCGGCGCTCTTCGTGGTCTTCCTCGTGCTGGTGTTCAGTCGGCGCCACTGATTCCCCCTGGGAGTTGGGCGCCGCCAGCGGAGCCTTCACCTACTAGGTGGGCTGACGCAGGTGGTGCCGGTGGGGGTGCGGAGGTAGGTCACACCGTGGGGGTCGGTCCAGAGGTAGGTGCCTGGGTCGGTGATGGGGTCGAGGGGTCGGTAGGTCCAGGCGGTGTGGGTCTTGAGTCGGTGGTGATGTCGACACAGGGGCGCGAGGTTTTCCAGTGAGGTCGGCCCGCCGGGGCCGTGGGGTTCGATGTGGTCGGCGTCGCAGCGGGGAGAGCGTTTGGTGCACCAGGGGAAGACGCATTGGGGGTGGAGGAGCTGGAGGCGTTCCTTGAGGCGGTCGGGGACTTCGTAGGCCTCGACGTGGGTGCCGGCGGGGTTGTTGAGGTCGATGACGGGCTTGATGACCAGGTGGGTGTCGGTGCGTGAGCACCAGGCGCGGATCTGTTCGGCCAGGACGGGGTCGCCGGTGGTCTGGTTGCGGCCGATGACCTCGTGGCCGCGGAGCGCGGCTTCGGAGAGGTGGAGGAACAACACGATGCGTTTGCGGGCCGGCTCGGGGGCCTGGTCGCCGCTGAGCATGGCGTGGGCGGCTTCGGGGTCGGCGAGGATGCCCAGGGCCATGGAGCGGCGTACGTCGAGGGACTCCTCACACCCTGCTGCTTTGAGCGCGGCGGCGAGGGCGTTGAGGGTCTGGTCGAGGTCGTGGAGGTCTTTCCAGTCGCCGCGGGCGTAGAGGTCGGCGATGCCGGTGTTGTTGATCGAGCCTTCGGCGAGGCGCACGAAGCGGGCGTCGAGCTCTTCGAGCTGCTTGATCTCGCGTTCTTCGGCGTGCAGGCGCAGCATCGCATCATCGATGAGCCGGTCCAGGGTCGCGGGCCCGACGGTGGCGATGATGTGGACCACGCGGGCGTCGATGTCGGCGACCACGTCGGCGTGGGCGCCGAGGACGGCTTGAGCGACCCGGCGCGCACGCCAGGCGGGCACTCCCCCGGCTTGGACCTTGGCCCAGATCAGGGGGAGGCGGTGCTTGAGGACGAGGGCGTCACGGATGAGGGCTTTGCCTGCGGCGCTCGTCATGGCGTTCGCGGCGGCGAACGCGGCGGGTGCGTCCCAGCGCACGGGTGGGATGCCGCACCACTCGACCTCCTCGACGTCGCCGGCGTGGGCCACCGTGGCGTCGTACTCGCCGGGTTGGTAGATCGGGTCCGGGCTCAGGCGCCAGGTGGCCTCGATGCCGAACTCGTCGATCACGGGGTGGGCGTGGGCCCAGGCGATGGCGAGCTGGAGGATCTCGACCTCTGCGACGTCAGCGGTGGTGCGGGTGGCGCGGACGCGTTCGATGAGGGCCGCCGGGGTGGTGGCGGTGTCAGCGAGGTCGGCGTCGGGCATGGGTCCATGATACGGGAACGTATGTTCGAATACAAGGGTTGTTGTTGGTCGGGTCGGCTCGTCGCCGGCGCTCTACGCACCTCAACCCTTGCCAGGCACTTCGGTCAGACGGCGATACCGGTCTGGTCATTCCGGGCCACCCGGGCCATCCGAAAGGGTGACTTGCGTGCGAGTAGGAGCGTAAGAGGCGTCTCAAGGAGAGGGTCGGCCCATGCCCTGGACTCCCCGCCGGGCCTGGTTCCGCCTGGCCGTGCTCTCGCTTGCAAGCGCGCTCTTCATCAGCTTGCTCGCGCCTGCCCCCACGGCCTCCGCACGCCCTGGTCTGGACGTGCCCGGCTTGGTGGCCACCGTCGTCGAGACGACGACGTCGCTGGCGGCCCCGAAGAAGGGACTGGCGGCGACGCTGCGCCGGATGCGACGGCTGGTCAACGTGGCCCGCGCGGTTCCGCAGACCTGCGGCGACGAGCTCCTCGCCGCTGCTCCCCGAGTGCGCCGCAACAAGCGGCTGAACAAGGCAGCCAAGAAGTACGCGCGCAAGATGGCACGCAAGGACTGGTTCGACCACGATGCCCCCGACGGCACGGGTCCCGGCGAGCGCATCGAGGACGAGGGCTACCGCTGGTCGAAGTGGGGCGAGAACATCGCGGCCGGGTATGACTCCGTGCCGAGCGTGCTGGCGGGTTGGCTCGCCAGTCCGGGCCACTGCCGGACCCTGATGGGGCCCTACAAGCACGTGGGTCTCGGCTACGCCTACTCCGAGAAGTCGACGTTCGGTCACTACTGGGTGCAGGACTTCGCCAGCCCCAGATGATCGGTCCGTAGGGTGTCGGGGTGAGTGCCTCCCAGAGTCTGCGCCAGACCGAGGCGCGCGTGCGCTTCGACCTCCTCGACGTCACGTCGTACGACATCCGCCTCGACCTCGCCGCCGATGACGCGACCTTCGCGTCGGTCACGACGCTGACGTTCGAGAGCAGGGGCGGCTCGACTTTCGTCGACGTGAAACCAACCCATCTGGCCTCCGTGCGATTCAACGGCGAGCCCCTCGACGTCGCCCTGCTCGATCGCGGTCGGTTCCCGCTCGAGACTGTTGCCGGCCCCAACGTCCTCGTGGTCGAGGCGGTGATGCCGTTCCGCAACGACGGCGAGGGCCTGCACCGCTACGTCGACCCGGTCGACGGCAAGTCCTACGTCTACGGCATGAGCTTCATGGACGCCGCTCCCACGATCTTCGCCTGCTTCGACCAGCCCGACCTCAAGGCTCCCTACACCTTCCACGTGCGCGCCCCCGAGGAGTGGACCGTCGTCGGCAACGCCCCCGCGGTCCAGGGCGACCCCGGCGAGTGGGAGATCGGGCCGACCCAGCCGCTCTCGACGTACTTCGTCACGCTGGTCGCCGGCCCCTACCACCTGATCCGCTCCGAGCACGATGGCATCCCGCTCGGACTCAGCAGCCGCGCCAGCCTCGCCGGGGCCCTCGAGGCCGACGCCGACGAGCTGTTCACCATGACGGGGCAGTGCTTCGACGAGTTCCACCGACTGTTCGGCATCCGTTACCCGTTCGGCGACTACCACCAGGCGTTCGTGCCGGAGTTCAACGCCGGCGCCATGGAGAACCCCGGCTGCGTGACGTTCCGCGACACCCTCGTCTTCGACACCCGCGTCACCCGCGGTCAGCGCATCCAGCGGGCCACGACAGTCGCACATGAGATGGCTCACCAGTGGTTCGGCAACATCGTGACCCCGGCGTGGTGGGACGACCTGTGGCTCAACGAGTCGTTCGCCGAATACATGGGCAACCGGGTCACCGCCGATGTGACGCAGTACGACGACGCCTGGGCCAACGTGGCCTGGTCGCGGCGTCAGTGGGGCCTGGGAGCCGACCAACGCCCCAGCACGCACCCGGTCGCCGGCAACGGTGCCGAGGACGCGCTCGTGGCCCTGCAGAACTTCGACGGGATCTCCTATTCCAAGGGCTCCAGCATCCTCAAGCAGCTCGCCACCAGCCTCGGTGACGACGTCTTCTTCGCCGGTGCCATCGACCACTTCACCCGGCACCGCTTCGGCAATGCCACGATGCACGACCTCTTCGCCAGCTGGGAGCGCTCGGGCGCCGGCGACCTCTCGGGCGTCATCGACCAGTGGCTGCGCACCGCGGGGGCGGACGTGCTCAACGTCGACCGCGACCGTCGGGTCCTCCTGCGCACTCCCCCCGAGGCCTACCCGGCCGACCGGGTCCACCGACTACGCCTGCTCGAGCTGCCAGGAGGCACCGAGGTCGACCTCGACATCTCGGGGCCCGAGACACCCCTCCCGGACGGCCTCGGCTCCGCAGGAGCGGCGCTGGTGATCGATCCGCGCGAGCAGAGCTGGGGCGTCTACGTGCCCGACGCCGCGACCATGAAGGCCCTCCCGGCCGCGCTCCCCCAGGTCAGCGACTCCCAGGTTCAAGCGGCGATCTGGAACAACCTCAAGAGCGGCTTCTCCGTCTCGCGCATCGACCCGGACGACATCGTCGACATCCTCGAGGCGCGGTTGCCGATCGAGGACACCGAGGACACCCTGCGCCAGACCAAGCCCTGGGTGCTGGGAGAGGTCGTGCCCGCCGCAAGCTCCGGCGCCCTCGAGCGCGTCCGTTCGGCCGCCCGCGAGCGGCTGGCCGCGTGCGACGACGGCTCGGAGCTCCAGCTCTCGGCCTTCCGCTGGGTGCTCAGCACCACCGACGACGCAGACCTCCTCAAGGGCTGGCTCGACGACCAAGACGTCCCGCAGGGCATCGACCTCGACGTCGATCTCCGGTGGCGTCTGCTGACCCAGCTCGCCGTCACGGGCGGCACCGACGTCGCGGCCCTCGACGCCGCCCTCGACCGCGAGACGACGGCCTTCACGCGGGTCATGCACAGCCGCGCGACCGCCTCGTTGCCGACACCGGAGGCCAAGGCCTACGCCTGGGCCCGCTTCACCGGCGAGGTCGACGTGTCCAACTACGAGCTCGAGGCCGCCGGTCGCGGGATGTGGCGGAGCAGCCAGCACGACCTCACCGTCGAGTACGCCGAGCGCTACGTCGCCGAGCTGCCCACGATCACCGAGGTCCACAGCGGCTGGGTGCAGGCGGTCGTGGCCGAGGCGTTCTTCCCGGTCAGCCACGTCGACACGGCCACGCGCGACCTGCTGCGACCCCTCCTCGACGACGGGGTCCTGCCGGGAGCCGTCCGCCGTCGCGTCGTCGACCAGCTCGACGACCTCGAGCGCAAGCTCGCGGTCCGCGCGGCGTTCCCGAAGGGCTGAGCCACTCGTGGAGCCACGCCGACGCCGGCCCGGCCCGACGGTGCGGACCCGGGTCACCGAGGTGCGGGCGGGCGGGACCACCGAGCGCTCACGCGAGGACCGGCTGATCACCGAGGAGCCACTGGAGCTGCGCGTCGAGTGGCCCGGCGCTCCGGCCCGACGGGTCTGGGTGACGATGCGTACGCCGGGACACGACTTCGAGCTGGCCGCCGGCTGGGTGGTGCACGAAGGCTTGGCCCCTGCCCGCGACGGGATCACGGGCGTGGCCTACTGCACCGACGCCACGCTCACCCCGGAGCAGGACTTCAACGTCGTCACCGTGACCCTCGCTGCTCCCCCGCCGCGTCTGCCCCACCAGCACGAGGCGCTCTCCGCCGGGTCGTCCGCGTGCGGGGTCTGCGGCAGTGACAGCGTCACCGAGGCGTTGACCCGACGCGTGATCCCGTGGTCGGGCGCCCTCCCCGGGCCCGACGTCGTACGGCGGCTGCCGGATGCGCTGCGCGAGCGCCAACAGCTCTTCGACCGCACCGGCGGGGTCCATGCCTCCGCCCTCGCCACCGCCTCGGGCGAGGTGCTCCTCGTCCGCGAGGACGTCGGGCGGCACAACACGGTCGACAAGGTGACCGGGGCCCGGGTGCTCGCGGGCGCCTCGCCTGCGGAGGCCTGCCTGGTGGTGAGCGGACGAGTCGGCTTCGAGCTGGTCCAGAAGGCTCTGGCCGCCGGGATCGGCAGTCTGGTCGCCGTGGGTGCGCCCACCAGCCTCGCGGTGTCCCTGGCGCGCGAAGGAGGCCTGGTCCTGCACGGTTTCACCGGCCCCGACCGCAGCGTCCGCTACACCTGAATCCCCCTCGACCACCAGCGCTGCGGCGTGGGTACGACGGACTGTCGGTGGCCCCGTCTAGCGTTCCCGACGTGCGCATCCTCCATACCTCCGACTGGCATCTGGGCCGGTCGTTCCACCGGGAGGACATGCTCAGTCATCAGGCGACCTATGTCGATCACCTGCTCGAGACCGTCGAGGCAGAGAAGATCGACCTGGTCGTGGTCTCGGGCGACATCTACGACAGAGCGCTCCCGCCGGTCGACGCGGTGCGGCTGGCCGACGAGGCGCTCGTACGACTGGCCGGCTCGCGCGCCCGGGTCGTGCTCACCAGCGGCAACCACGACTCGGCCCAGCGGCTGGGCTTCTCGGCCAGGCTCATCGACGCCGCCGGCATCCACCTGCGCACCGACGCGACTCGCGTCGGGATCCCACTGCTGATCGACGACGAGCACGGCACGGTGGCCGTCCACGGCATCCCCTACCTCGACCCGCATGCCGTGGCCGAGCCCTGGCAGCTCGAGCGTCGCAACCACGAGGCGGCGTTGAGCGAGGCCATGCGCCGCGTGCGGGCCGACCTGGCGACCCGCCCGGGGGTGCGCTCGGTCGTGATGGCCCACGCCTTCGTCGCGGGCGCCGCCCCCAGCGACTCCGAGCGCGACATCACCGTGGGCGGGGTCTCCCGGGTGCCGACCTCGCTGTTCGACGGGATCGACTACGCCGCCCTCGGCCACCTCCACGGCCCCCACGTCCTCGACGACCACCTGCGCTACAGCGGCTCGCCGCTGGCCTACTCGTTCTCCGAGTCGGGCCACCACAAGGGTTCGTGGGTCGTCGACCTGGGCGCCCCGGGCGAGCACGGTGCCGCCCTCGACGCGAGCTTCCTCCCTGCCCCGGTGCCGCGCCGACTGGCGCGACTGCGCGGCACCCTCGAGTCGCTCCTGAGCGATCCCGATCTCTCCGCGCACGAGGATTCCTGGGTCGAGGCGACGCTCACCGACACCGTGCGCCCGCTCGGCGCGATGGAACGGCTTCGCCGCCGTTTCCCGCACGCCCTCGTCCTCACCTTCTCCTCGACGCGCACGGTCGTCGGCGCCCCGGGTGCGCTCGCCACCCAGGCCCGGACCGACCGCGACATCGCCCGGGAGTTCATGACCGAGCTGCGCGGGGCGGAGCCTTCGGCCGCCGAGGCGCTGCTGCTCGACCGAGCGGTCGACGCCTGCTGCGACACCGACGACACCGGTCGCGAGAGCGGCGACATGCTCCTTTCCGACGACCTCTCTCGAGCGCGGCGCCCGATGAGGCTCCACCGGCTCGAGATCCAGGCGTTCGGGCCCTTCGCCGAGCGCACGCACGTCGACTTCGACGCGCTGTCCGAGGGCGGTCTGTTCCTCCTGTCCGGGCCTACCGGAGCCGGTAAGACGAGCGTCCTCGACGCGGTCTGCTTCGCTCTCTTCGGCGATGTGCCCGGCGACCGGAGCACCGCCAAGCGGCTCCGCTGCGACCAGGCGCCGGCGGAGGTCGCTCCCCGAGTGCTTCTCGAAGTGACGCTGTCGCAACGACGCTTCCGCATCGAGCGCAGCCCGTCGTGGGAGCGACCCAAGCGCCGCGGCACCGGGATGACCACCCAGCAGGCGTCGGTGACGATGTCGGAGCAGCGCGAGGGTGCCTGGCTCCCCCTGTCGAGCCGCCTCGACGAGACCGGCGATCTCGTTCACCGACTCCTGGGCATGAACCTCACCCAGTTCACCCAGGTCGCGATGCTGCCCCAGGGCCGCTTCCAGAGCTTCCTGCGCGCCAAGTCCGACGAACGCCACCAGCTCCTCCAGCAGCTCTTCCGGACGGGCCGCTTCGCCGAGGTCGAGCGGTGGCTGCGCGATCGACGGGTGGAGCTCACCCGCGCCGATGCCGCGACCCACCAGCGCGCAGCCGAGGTGGTCAACCGCGTCAGTGAGTGCGCCGCGGTGCGACTACCCGACGAGTGGGACATCCACGATCTCCGACCTGTCGTGGACAGCAGGCAGGTGGTGCCCTGGGCCGTCGAGCTCCTCGACGACGCCCGCACTCAGCTGTCGCTGCGTCGCGAGGAAGCCACGCGCGCCGGGGCGCTGGAGGGCACGGCTCGCTCGGCGCTCGAGGCAGCCCGCGCCGAGGCCGTACGACGCAGCCGCTACGTCGCCGCTCGCGCCGAGCTCTCCCGCCTCGAGGCCGACGCCGACGCACACCGCGACGAGCAGCGACGCCTCGAGGCGGCACGGCGTGCCGCAGGCGTGACGCCGCTGCATCAGCAGGCAGTTGCCGGTGCGGCCGCGGCCACCCGAGCGCGCCGGTCGGCCGACGAAGCGCTGGCCTCGGTCGGGGAGCACCTCGGTCAGCTGACCCCGCCGCCGGCTGAGCTGCTCGACTCGCTCGCGCAGACCGCGGCCGCCGACGCCGCCGACGTGCGCGCTGCCCTCCCCCGGGTCTCGCGGCAGCAGCGCGCCCGGGTCGAGCTCGCCGAGGTGGGCCTCCGGTTGCAGACGCTCACCGAAGACCTTGATGCCCTGCGGCTCCAGCAGACCGCCCTCCCGCAGCAGATCGGAGCCCTGCGGAGCGCCCTCGCCGATGCTCGTTCGGCCGCCGACCGGCTCCCCGCGCTGCTCGAGACCGAGGCACTGCTGCTCGATCGGCAGGCGGCGCACGGCGACGTCGTACGACTCGATCGCGAGGTGCAGCTCGCGCGTGCGGAGTGGCTGGAAGCACGCGAGCAGACTCTGCTGCTCAAGGAAGCACTCTTGGCGCTCCAGCAGGCGCGCATCGAGGGGATGGCGGCCGAGCTGGCCGGCTCCCTGGCCAGCGGCTGCGGTTGCCCGGTGTGTGGCTCCTCGGTCCATCCGGCCAAGGCCGCGTCTGCGCCCGGGGCCCCAGATGCAGCGGCCGAGAAGTCCGCACGAGCACGCGCAGACGACGCGAGCCTGGTCGAGCACGCCTTTGCGGCCAAGGTCCACGAGCTGGACTCCACGCGCGCCGCGGCTGCCGCCAGGGCAGGCGAAGCCGGCCTCGCCGATGTGCGGGACGCCCTCGCCGCTACGCGTGCCCAGCTGAGCACTGCCACCGAAGCTGCGGGCACGCGCGAGAGGTCGGCCGATGCGCTCGCCTGCGCCGAGGACGACCAGTCGCGCCTCGACACCGAAGTCGTCGACCTGGTCGCGCGGCGAGCCCACGCGCAGGCCGAGCAGCGCTCGCTGAAAGGCGAGGTGGCCGCGCTGCAGGCCGAGGTCGATGCTCTGCTCGGGCGGTCTCACCACCCCGACCTCGCGGCCCTGCTCGCCCATCACGAGCACACCGAGGCGGCGTGCCGGCTCGCCGCGACGAGGCACGAGCAGGCCGAGACCGCCGTCGCGCGCCACCGTGACGCGGCCGCCGCCGCCCGGGATGCTGCGCTCGCCGCCGGCTTCGACGACTCCGCGTCCGCCGCCGCTGCGGCCCTGGCACCGGCCTGCGTCGAGGAGCTCGCGCGACGCGTCGACGAGCACCGCCGCAGGCTCGCGTCCGTGACCGAGCTCCTGGCTGAGCCGGATGCTGCGGCGGCATCCGATCCGGCACCGGCCGTCGAGGACCGCGAGAGCGAGCACACCGCGGCGCTCGCCCGACGGGAGGGGTCAGCGGCTGCCTGCCACGTGGCCGCTACGCGCCACGACCGCCTGGCCGGACTGCTGGTCGACCTGGAAGCGGTCGTCGCCGACTGGCGTCCGCTGCGCGACGATCTCGACCTCACGGCGCGGCTCGCCGGTTTCGTGGAGGGCAAGTCGGCCGACAACCAGCTGCGGATGCGGCTCTCGGCCTATGTGTTGGGCTACCGGCTCAGCCAGGTCGTGGCGGCGGCCAACGAGCGGCTCGCCCGGATGAGCGACCAGCGCTACTCCCTCGAGCACACCGGCGACCGTGGTGCCGGCGAGACCCGCGGAGGATCTGAGCCTCCTCGTCCGCGACGACTGGTCGGGAGACTCACGCGACCCGGCGACCCTGTCGGGCGGCGAGACGTTCGTGGTCTCGTTGGCGCTCGCGCTCGGGCTATCCGATGTCGTCACGCACGAGAGCGGTGGTCCCGGGCTCGACACGCTGTTCGTCGACGAGGGTTTCGGCTCCCTTGATGCCGACACCCTCGACGACGTCATGGACACCCTCGACTCGCTCCGCGACGGTGGGCGCGTGGTGGGCCTCGTCAGCCACGTTGCCGAGATGCGCGACCGGATCCCCACCCAGCTGGTCGTCACCAAGGCCCGCGGCGGTTCAGCCGTGCGCTTGCGTGGCTGTCGGGTCAGCGGTTAGGACCCTCGGGCACGATAGGCCGGTGAGCACCCACTACGACCTGGCCATCATCGGCAGCGGTTCCGGCAACTCGATCCTCGACGATCGGTTCGCCGACCAGCGGGTGGCCCTGCTCGAGAAGGGCGTCTTCGGAGGCACGTGCCTCAACGTCGGCTGCATCCCGACCAAGATGTTCGTCTACCCCGCCGACCTCGCGCTCGGGGCCTTCCACGGCGACGCGCTCGGCGTGGAGACCCGGTTCGAGCGCGTCAGGTGGCGCGAGATCCGCGACCGGGTGTTCGGGCGGATCGACCCGATCTCGGCCGGTGGCCGACGGTGGCGCGACGAGGACAACGAACACATCAAGCTCTTCCAGGGCCATGCCCGCTTCGTCGGGGAGCGCGCCATCGACACCGGCACGGGAGAACGCATCACCGCCGACCAGGTGGTGATCGCGACCGGCTCGCGGCCGATGTTGCCCGACATCGAGGGCCTCGAGTCGGTCACCGTGCACACCAGCGACACCGTGATGCGCCTCGACGAGCTGCCCGAGCGGGTCCTGGTGATCGGTGGCGGCTTCGTGGCCGCCGAGTTCGCCCACGTGTTCGGAGCCTTCGGTAGCACCGTGATCATGGCGAACCGCTCCGGGAGCCTGCTGCGCGCCGAGGACGACGAGATCTCGGCCGCGTTCACCCACCTCGCCCAGCAACGCTGGGACGTGCGGCTCGACACCGAGATCTCCCGGCTGGAGCCCGAGGGCGCCGCCATCCGCGCGCACCTGTCCGACGGCAGCATCGTCGAGGTCGACGTGGTCCTGGTCGCGACCGGGCGCCTGCCCAACGCCGATGAGCTCGATCTCGACCTCACGGGCGTCGAGCTGGGCGACGGGGGGCGGATCGTGGTCGACGAGCACCTACGCACGAGCGCTGAGGGCATCTGGGCGATCGGCGACGTTGCCAACCCCCACCAGCTCAAGCACGTCGCCAACCACGAATCGCGCGTCGTCCAGCACAACCTGCTCCACCCCGACGACTTGCGCACTGCCCATCGCGACGCCGTCCCGAGCGCGGTGTTCTCGAACCCGCAGGTCGCCAGCGTCGGGCTGTCCGAGCGCGAGGCGATCAACCGCGGGCTGGCTCACGTCGTGGCCCGCCAGCCGTACGGCGGCACGGCGTACGGCTGGGCGATGGAGGACACGAGCAGCTTCGCGAAGGTGCTCGCCCACCCGGTGACCGGCAAGATCCTGGGGGCGCACTTCCTCGGGCCCCAGGCCTCCAACCTCATCCAGCCGATCATCCAGGCGATGAGCTTCGGCCAGTCCGCCCACGACGTCGCCCGGGGGCAGTACTGGATCCACCCGGCTCTCGCCGAGGTCGTCGAGAACCTCCTGCTCGCCCTCCCCGAAGCCACCGGACCCACCGGGTAGGTTCGCCCCATGCGTGGCTTGGATCCCTCCTTCGTCGACCTCCCCTACCGCGTCCTCGGTGACGCTGCCCTGTCCCGGGCTCGGGCCCTGGGGGTGAGCCACGCCGACTTCCGGTTCGAGCGGGTCCGCTACCAGAGTCTGTCGGTGCGCGACGGCGTCGTGCAGAACGCCAGCGACAGCGAGGACCTCGGCTTCGCCGTGCGGGTGATCCATCGCGGGTCCTGGGGCTTCGCGTCCGGCGTGGTGCTGACCCCCGAGGAAGCCGAGCGGATCGCCGAGACCGCCGTCGCCGTGGCCACCGTCTCGGCAGACATGACCAGCGCCCCGATCGAGCTCGCCGACGAGCCGGTCCATGCCGACGCGACCTGGGTCAGTGCCTATGAGATCAACCCGCTCGACGTCACGGTCCGGGACAAGGCGGCCTTGCTCATCGACTGGACCGAGCGACTGCGGCGCGGAGCCGCGGTCGATCACGCCCGCGCATTCTGCGAGCAGGTGCAGGAGAACAAGTACTACGCCGATCTGACCGGCACCACCACGACCCAGCAGCGGATCCGCCTGATGCCCGGCTTCGAGGCGATGGGCGCCGCCGGCGAGACCTTCGACTCGATGGCCAGTATCGCGCCGCCCGCCGGTCGCGGTTGGGAGTACCTGCGCGGGCTGTCCGAGGGAGGCATCTACGACTGGGACGCCGAGATCGAGCAGGTGCCCGACCTGTTGGCCGAGAAGCTCGCCGCGCCCAGCGTCGAGGCCGGCACCTACGACCTCGTCATTCACCCGAGCAACCTGTGGCTGACCATCCACGAATCCATCGGTCACGCCACCGAGCTCGACCGCGCGCTCGGCTACGAAGCCAACTACGCCGGCACGTCGTTCGCCACGCCCGATCTGCTCGGCTCCCTCCAGTACGGCTCGTCGGTCATGCACGTGACCGGCGACCGCACCGTCGAGCACGGCCTCGCCACGATCGGCTACGACGACGAAGGTGTGAGCGCCCAGTCCTGGGACATCGTCAAGGACGGTCTGTTCGTCGGCTACCAGCTCGACCGACCGATGGCTCTGATGTTGCCGGAGCTCAACCAGCTCGAGGGCAAGCCGCGTTCCAACGGGTGCGCCTACGCCGACTCCCCCGGCCACATCCCCATCCAGCGGATGGCCAACGTCTCCTTGCAGCCGGCCACCGGTCCGGACGCCCCCAGCACCGACGACTTGATCGGGCGTGTGGCGGACGGTCTCTACGTCGTGGGCGACAAGTCGTGGAGCATCGACATGCAGCGGTTCAACTTCCAGTTCACCGGCCAGCGGTTCTACCGGATCAAGGACGGCCGGCTCGCAGGCCAGGTGCGCGACGCGGCCTACCAGGCCACGACGACGGACTTCTGGCGCTCCATGGAGGCCGTCGGCGGCCCGGACACCTGGGAGCTCGGTGGCGCGTTCAACTGCGGCAAGGCGCAGCCCGGCCAAGTGGCTGCGGTCAGCCACGGCGCCCCGACATCGCTGTTCCGAGACGTCCGGATCCTCAACACCCTCGAGGAGGGAACCTCGTGAGCACCCCGATCGGCACCCGTGTCGTCCCGCAGTCCCTGGTGGACCACGCCGTGGCCACCTCCATTGCCGACGACTGCATCGCGATCGTGCACGACAAGACCAGTGCCAACCTGCGCTGGGCCAACAACACCCTGACCACCAACGGGGTGATGCACGGGATCTCGGTCACGATCATCTCGTTCGTGCATCAGGACGGTGGAGTATCGACAGGTTCGGTGACCGGGAGCGCCAGCGACCAGGCGCAGGTCACGGCGTTGGTCCAGGCGGCCGATGCCGCGGCTCGGGCGGGCAGCCCGGCCGAGGACGTCCAACCGCTCGTCCGGGACACGACCGCCTCGGGTGACTGGGACCATGCTCCGGAGCTGACCGACATCGGGGTCTACGCCGACTTCGCCCCCGCGCTGGGCACCGCCTTCGGTCGCGCCGGCGCGAGCGGCCGCATCCTCTACGGCTTCGTCAACCACGAGGTCACCACGACGTACGTCGGCTCCACGTCGGGACTGCGCCTGCGCCACGTGCAGCCGACAGGCCACTACGGCTGCACCGCCAAGAACTCCGCCCTCACCAACAGTGCCTGGGTCGGTGGCGCCACCCGCGACTTCCGTGACGTCGACGCCTTGTCGATGGACGAGGAGGTCGCTGCACGGCTGGCCTGGGGTGAGCGGCGCGTGGAGCTGCCGGCCGGTCGCTACGACACGATCCTGCCGCCGTCGGCCGTGGCTGACCTGATGATCGATGCCTATTGGTACGCCGGCGCGCGCGACGCCCTCGATGGCCAGTCCGTCTACAGCAAGCGTGGCGGTGGCACCCGGATCGGCGAGTCCGTCGCAGCCCGCGGGGTCAACCTCTACTCCGACCCCGGCTACCCCGGGTTGGAGTGCTCCCCGTTCGCCCTCACCTCGGCCTCCAGCAACGACGCGTCGGTGTTCGACAACGGCCTTCCGCTCGGACGCACCGACTGGATCCGCGACGGCGAGCTCACCTCACTACTGCAGACCCGGCACTCCGCGGGCCTCACCTCCCAGCCGGTGACGCCGGCGATCGACAACCTGGTGCTGGAGGTCGAGGGAGCGAGCTCCTCTCTCGACGACCTGGTCGCCGGCACCGAGCGGGGTCTGTTGTTGACCTGCCTGTGGTACATCCGCGAGGTCGATCCGCAGTCGCTGCTGCTGACCGGACTGACCCGCGATGGCGTCTACCTCGTGGAGAACGGCGAGATCACCGGAGCGGTCAACAACTTCCGCTTCAACGAGAGCCCCGTCGATCTGCTGCGTCGCTTCACCCATGCCTCGACGACGACGCCGAGCTTCAGTCGCGAGTGGGGGGACGACTACTTCTCGCGCACGGCGACTCCCGCCTTGCGCGTTCCGGACTTCAACATGTCGAGCGTGTCGCAGGCGCTCTGACCGCCTAGAGTTCTCGTCGACGCCTACGTCACCCACGCAGCACCAGTCCCTGGAGTCATCATGTCTCGAACGTCTCGTCCAGCAGTTCGCCGCGTCTGGGGCTCCGCCCTCGTAGCGGCCGCGTTGTCACTGACCCTGGCCGCGCCCACAGCCGCCAATGCGCGCGACACCGACGGGATGCCGGTCACGGTCGATGACACGCTCGACCTCGACGGTTCGAGCGGCGGCGTGGCCGAGGTCCTGGCCAACGACACCGACCCCGACGGTGACGAGCTCGCGATCTGCCGCGTCACCGTCCCCGAGGACATCCCCCTCTACGTCGATGCCGTCGAGGACGTCGTCTACGTCCAGTCGCTGGAGAACACCACCGCCACCTACGAGATCACCTACTACGCCTGCGATTTCGAGCACCTGACGGCCGGCACCTTGACCATCAACGTCAGCCAGGTCCCGGAAGTACGAGCCAAGAAGCTCCAGCGCCCCGGCCGCCTGAAGTTCACCAACCCTGGCGAGAAGCGGGTGGTGGTGCTCTACGGCAACCGCAACGAGGACCGACCGGACGGTCGGGTCGGCATCGCCCCGAAGTCGTCGGCGAAGGTCACGGTCTTCCGCAAGCGGATCTACTACATCGCCTTCGTGCGTCGTACGGGCTCCCTGGTCGGCGAGGGATTCATCAAGAACATCAAGCTGCCCAAGACGTCGGACGGTCGCACCCAGGTCGCCACCTACAACGCCAAGGCTCTCGAGGCCTGGGCAGCACAACGGTGACGGCTCGCCGGTGGCCCGGCGCCGTCTCGATGCTCGCGGCATCCGTCGCCGCGCTCACGCTGTCCGCGCCCGCTGTGGCCTCGGCGGGGGAAGCGCCCGAGGGTGCTCGCCCGATCCCGAACGACGACCGCTTCCAGGTGTACGCCTCCGGCGAGTACACGCTGGACGTGCTGGCCAACGACGAGACCTCGTTGCTCAGCAACGGCGAGCTCACCCTGTGTGGCGTCGGGGTCGGCGAAGCAGCCGAGCGGGTGCTGTTTGCCGAGATCGACCGGCTCGACCCGTCGCAGGTCTACGTCGAGCTCAACCGCAACGCCGAAGGGATGGCGAGCTTCACCTATGACGCCTGCCAAGGCGACCAGCGTGCCACCTCGACCGTGACGCTCGACATCTCGTTGTTGCTCTCCCCCAAGGTCGTCAAGGCGAAGAAGCCGGGGCGGATCAAGGCGACCAACCGCAACGAGGAAGCGCTGCAGATCCTCTGGGGCAGCAACCAGTCGAACGTCAACGACGGAAGGCGCAGCATCGCGCCAGGGCGCACGATCGTCATCAAGGTGCGCCGCACCCGCATCTATTGGGTCTCCTACCTGATCGACCAAGGTGCCCTGATCGTGGCCGGCGATGGCACGGTGCGGCGGATCAAGAAGGCCCGAGGTGCACGACCCGCTGGGGGAAGGCGATGACGATCCCGTCGGCGTCCAGCGCCGTCTTGATCGCGACGGCGACATCGTTGCGGACCCGCCAGCGCTCGGCGTTGGTGGCACCGTGCCAGAAGCGCACCTCGATGTTGATCGTGCTCTCCGCGAACTCATAGACCCAGGCTTCGGGTGCGGGTTCGTCAACTACCCCGTGGACCCCAGCGGTGACGTCGCGCAGCACCTGCAGGGCCGGCTCGAGCTCGGTGTCGTAGTCGACTCCGACGACGAGCGCGGTGCGCCGGTGGGGTCGGTTGGTGTAGTTGGTGATGGGCGTGTCCAGGACCATCGACGAGGGCAGCAGCACGTCGTTGCCGTCGAAGGTGATCAGCCGCACGGTCCGGAAGTTCACCTCCAGCACGCGCCCCTCGAGGCCGTTGGTCGCGATCTGGTCGCCGCGTCGGAAGGGGCGCCGGATCTGCAGGAGCACCGAGGCGATCGCGTTGCTCAACACCGACTGCACCGCCAGGGCGACCGCGATCCCACCGATGCCCAGAGCTCCGAGCAGGGGCGTGATCTCGATCCCGAGGGTGGTCAGGACGTAGACGACCGCCGTCGACACCAGGATCACCTGGAGGAAGCGGGCGAGCAGCAGTGCCGCACTCGGAGCGCTGTCCGGGCCGCGGAAGGCGCGCATGATCGCCAGTCGGAGCAGGACGGCGACCAGCACGCCGCCGCTGAGGACGGCAGTCGCCACCAGCACCTGGCTCCACGTGATGCTCGTCAAGTCATCCATTCCCGGAGTCTGCCAGTCCGACGGCTCACAGCCCGGGGATCGGGGCAGCCGGGTCGTAGGGGATGCGGGTGTAGATGAAGGTCGCGCACTCGAGATGGTCCGGATGGACGTGCAGCGTCTCGCCCCGGTGGTAGCCGGTGAGCCCCACGAGCCGCCCGTCCACGAGGCCGAACGTGTAGAGCAGCCCGCCGGACTGGAGGACGCGAGCTTCGAGTCGCTCGTTGTGCCAACGCAGCTCGATCGCGGTGTTGCCCCAGAACCACAGTCCGAGAACGGCTTCGACGGTTGCCGGCACGTGGACGGTGGGCTTCCACGCCGGTTGCTCTGCAGGTTCGCTGTCGTGCAGCAGGTGTCGGGGCAGGGCGTCGGCCGCGAGCCCCGTCGTGCCGTTGGCCAGGGCGATGACTCCGTCACCCGAGTGCTGGTCGACGAAGAGGCTCGCCAGGAAGCCCGGCATCGAGCCGCTGTGACCGACGTACGAGACGTCACCCGAGGCGACGCGCCTCAAGCCGAGGCCGTAGCCGGCGTCGAGCCGGTCGATCCCCATCTCCCATGCGGTGTCTCGGGACAGCACCTCCGGGCGCCGCCCGGCGAGCACGCCGGCCCACGTGGCGAGATCGCCGATCGTGCTCCACGCTTGACCGGCGGGTGCCATGGCACCGGTGTCGGTGTGAGGCTCGTGGAACAGCCGCCCGGTGAAGTGCTCGACGCTCTGCCCCTGGGCGTGCGGCTGCACCGGCCCGTAGGACGTGTGGTTCATCCCGAGGGGTCCGAGCAAGCGCTCGTCCACCACGCCCCACCAGGAATCGTCACGCAGGCGTGACACGAGCTCGCCCAGGTAGCCGTAGCCGAGGTTGGAGTAGTGGAACCACTCCCCCGGCCCCGCAACGGCGCCCGACCCGTCGTGAGCCCGAGCGAGCTCGTCGAACGGCCCGCCCTCGGAGCGTTCCCACCACGGTCCACAGGGCTCACTCTGCATCCCAGCGGTGTGGCCGAGCAGATCCGCGAGGCGTGCCTCGTCGTACCCGGTCCCGGTCACGAACCGGCCGAGCGGGTCGTCGAGCGAGAGCCGCCCTTCATCACGCAGCTGCAGGACCAGTACCGCGGTCAGGGTCTTGGTGATCGACCCGATCCGATAGCCCGTGGTGAGCGGCGCCTCCGGCGAGGCACGGATCGCTGCGGTCTCGGCCAGGGCGCCGTCACGCAGCACTCCGACCACGAGCGAAGGCAGCCGGCCCTCGGCCTGGAGGCGGGCTGCGCGGGCTCGGAGGCTCACTCGGCGAAGGCCTCGGGTGGCGGACAGGCGCAGACCAGGTTGCGGTCTCCGTAGGCCTGGTCGACCCGGGCCACCGGCGGCCAGTACTTGTCGGGGTCGATCCCGGTCGGGAAGACCGCGAGCTCGCGCGAGTAGCTGCGGTCCCACTCGCCGACCAGGGCGCGCGAGGTGTGGGGGGCCCCGCGCAACGGCGACGTCTCCGGAGTCCACTCCCCTGCCCCCACGCGATCGATCTCGCCGCGGATCGCGATCATGGCGTCGCAGAACCGGTCGATCTCCGCGAGGTCCTCGGACTCGGTGGGCTCCACCATCAAGGTGCCGGCCACGGGGAACGACATCGTGGGTGCGTGGAAGCCGTAGTCGACGAGCCGCTTCGCGACGTCGTCGACGGTGACGCCGGTGTCCTTGGTGAGACCCCGGACGTCGAGGATGCACTCGTGAGCGACCAGCCCGCCGTGGCCGCTGTAGAGCACCGGGAAGTGGTCGGCGAGGCGGTGGGCCACATAGTTGGCCGCCAGGACGGCGTTGGCCGTAGCGCGAGTCAGTCCCTCGGCGCCCATGAGCCGGACGTAGGCCCAGGAGATCGGCAGGATCCCCGCCGAGCCGTACGGCGCCGCGCTGATCGGGCCGATCCCGATCCGCTTGGCCGGCTCCGGGTGGTTGGCGTGGGAGGGCAGGAAAGGAGCCAGGTGCTCGCGCACGGCGACCGGGCCGACACCCGGTCCCCCACCGCCGTGCGGGATGCAGAAGGTCTTGTGCAGGTTGAGGTGCGAGACGTCGCCGCCGAACTCGCCCGGCTTGGCGTAGCCGAGCAGCGCGTTGAGGTTGGCGCCGTCGACGTAGACCTGACCTCCGTGCCGGTGCACGAGGTCGCAGAGCTCTCCGATCGTGTCCTCGTAGGCACCGTGGGTGCTGGGGTAGGTGACCATGATCGCGGCCAAGGTGTCGGCGTGCTTCTCGCACTGCTGGTGCAGGTCGGAGAGGTCGACGGTGCCGTCGTCACCGGACTTGACCACGACCACCTTCATGCCGGCCATGACCGCGGACGCTGCGTTCGTGCCGTGCGCCGAGCTCGGGATCAGGCAGATGTCACGCTGCGCCTCGCCACGCGAGTGGTGGTAGCCGCGGATCGCGAGCAGGCCTGCGAGCTCACCCTGGGAGCCTGCGTTGGGCTGGATCGAGACGCGGTCGTAGCCGGTCACCTCCGCCAGCCAACCCTCGAGCTCGTCGATGAGTCGCCGGTAGCCGGTCGCGTCCTCTGCCGGGGCGAAGGGGTGGAGATCGGCGAAACCGGGCAGCGAGACGGGCTCCATCTCGGTGGTGGAGTTGAGCTTCATCGTGCACGAGCCGAGCGGGATCATGCCGCGATCGAGGGCATAGTCGCGCGCGGAGAGGCGCCGCAGGTAGCGCAGCATCTGGGTCTCGCTGTGGTGGCTGGTGAACACCTCGTGGGTGAGGAAGTCGGTCGTGCGGGCCAGCGCGGCCGGGATCAGGTCATCGGGTGCCGGCTCGTCGGAGTCGGCAGCAGCGACGCCGAAGGCACGGTGGAGGGCGTCGATGGTGGCCGCGGTGCTCAGCTCCGAGAAGGACAGCCCGAGGGTGTCGGCGTCGATGAGCCGCAGCTGGAGTCCCTCGCTCCGCGCGGACTTCAGGACCTCTTCGGCCCGGCCAGGCACCGAGACGCTGAAGGTGTCGAAGAAGGTCTCGGTCTGCACGTCGATCCCGACGGCGGACAAGGACGCCGCGGCGCGCGCGGCGAGCTCGTGCGTGCGCCGCGCGATGGCGCGCAGGCCCTCGGGGCCGTGGTAGACGGCGTACATGGAAGCCACGACCGCGAGCAGCACCTGGGCGGTGCAGATGTTGGACGTCGCCTTGTCGCGGCGGATGTGCTGCTCACGGGTCTGCAGTGCGAGCCGGTACGCCGGACGGCCCTCGGCATCGACCGAGACCCCCACGAGACGTCCCGGCAGGTGCCGCTCCAGTCCGGCGGCAACTGACATGTAGCCGGCGTGCGGACCGCCGTAGAACAGCGGGACGCCGAAGCGCTGCGACGTCCCGACGACGACGTCGGCCCCCATCGTTCCCGGCGCCTCGAGAAGGGTGAGCGCCAACAGGTCCGCGGCCACGACGGCCAGGGCGTTGCGTGCGTGGGCCGCCTCGATCAGGGCGCGCGGGTCCCTGATGGCCCCCGAGGCACCCGGGTACTGCACCAGCAGACCGGAGAGCTCGCCATCGGGCAGACCGCTGGAGAGATCGGCGACCACGACCTCGATACCCATCGCCTCCGCGCGGGTGCGCACCACGTCGATCGTCTGCGGGAGGGCGTCGGCGTCGACCACGAACGGACCTGAGGCCTTGCGGTTGGCTCGACGTACGAGCGTCATCGCCTCGGCGGCCGCAGTGCCCTCGTCGAGGAGTGAGGAGTTGGCGGTGGGCAGGCCTGTCAGGTCGCCGATGACGGTCTGGAAGTTGATGAGGGCCTCGAGGCGACCTTGGGAGATCTCCGGCTGGTAGGGCGTGTAGGCGGTGTACCAGCTCGGGTCCTCGAGCACGTTGCGTCGAATGACGGGTGGGGTGATGGTGCCGTGGTAGCCGAGCCCGATCATCGGCTCGCCAGGAGAGTTCTGAGCGGCGATGAGCGCGAGCTCGCGAGCGGTGTCGGCCTCGCTCAGTGGCTCGGGCAGACGCAGGTCCTCGAGGAGGCGGATCCCACCGGGGACCGCGGCGCTCATCAGCGCATCGAGCGACTCGTAGCCGAGTCGCTCGACCATCACCGCGACGTCGGCGGGACGGAGGCCGATGTGGCGGTCGGCGAAGGTTGCGGAGATTTTCTCAGGCACGGTGATGCTCCTCAGACGGGGACAGCGAGGGGTCGGTTCGATGCCCTCCCCCTCTGTCACTCGACGATGAGCTCCACAGGTGCCTGCCTCGCGCGGTCCGGGTGCCTGAGAGGTTCCGGGGAGGAATTGCCCCTTCGGCGCTTCGGTGCTGGTGCAAAGAAGACTCTCCCGCGCAGGATCATCAGCACGTTCAACCTACCAGCCGCACGAGCCGCGGCGGGCCACCCCGACGACCCGCTGAAATGACGACCGCGCCGCGGCCTCAGAGGCCACGACGCGGACGGGGTACGGGGGAAGGAACTCGGGTCGGTCAGCCGATCTTGCGCGCTGCGCGACGAGCCGCCAGCTCGTCGGCCGCCGAGACAGCAGCCGCTGCTGGTTCGTCGGCCCGCTCGCTCGGGAGCGAGGCGAGCGTGCCCTCGATCTCGCGCCAGACGCCGCCGATGGCGATGCCGAAGACGCCCTGCCCGCCCTGGAGCAGGTCGATGACCTCGTCGTTGGACGTGCACTCGTAGACCGAGGCGCCGTCGCTCATGAGTGTCACGCGCGTGAGGTCGTCGGTGCCGCGCTCGCGCAGGTGAGTGACAGCAGTACGGATCTGCTGCAGCGAGACGCCGGCGTCAAGCAGGCGCTTGATGATCTTGAGGATCAAGATGTCGCGGAAGGAGTAGAGCCGCTGCGAGCCGGAGCCCTTGGCGCCGCGGACGGTCGGCTCGATGAGCCCGGTGCGGGCCCAGTAGTCGAGCTGGCGGTAGGTGATGCCGGCGGCGTTGCACGCTGTGGGGCCTCGGTAGCCGACGTCGCTGGGCAACGGCGAGACGTCGTCGGTGAAGAGCAGGCCCTGCTCGCCGGCCGACTCCTCCGCACGCTCGTGTGCCAGTGCGGCGTCGACCTCCGCCGGCGTGGTGCCGGTCTGGTTCTGCTCGTTCACTCGGTCCTCCGTGAGGTCTACTCCGTGCTGCGTAGCTCCGGGAAGGGTGACGCGCGGTGAATCCCGAATCCTGGATCAGCGACCCGGGGAGGACAACCACACGCGTGGAGTTACAACGAAGACAGTTCAAGGTACGACGCGCGGGCTGGTCGGTCAAAGGTCAGCCCCGGCGTGTCGCAAACCCTCACCCTCCGCTGGAGGGTGAGCTCTGGCTCAGAGATCGGCGTCGAAGTCCTCGGGAGTCACGTGGTCGAGGAACTCGCGGAACTTCTCGACCTCGTCCTCCTGTTCGGCGGGCACCGCGAGGCCTGCCTCGTCGAGCACGTCCTCGGCGCAGACGATCCGGGTCCCGGTGCGCAACGCGAGAGCGATGGAGTCGGACGGCCGGGCACTGACCTCGACGCCGGAGTCGAAGACCAGCAGGGCGAAGAAGACGCCGTCCTTGACGTCGGTGATCCGGACCTCGGCCAGCGGATTTCCGGTGGCTTCGAGGACGTCCTTCATCAGGTCGTGCGTGAGCGGGCGTGGCGGCACCACTCCCTGCTGCGCGAAGGCGATCGCCGTCGCCTCCACCGCGCCGATCCAGATCGGCAGGTAGCGCTCCCCCGTCACCTCGCGCAACAGCACGATGGGCTGGTTGGAAGGCATCTCGACCCTGACTCCCATGACATCTACTTCGCGCACTTGCTCACCCTACCCCCGAGGCAAGTCCGCCCACCGGGTGGAACAGCTGCTCAGCGACGGCGCAAACCGGTCTTGACGAGGGTCGCGTGCAGACGCACCGAGAGCGCGGCGATCTGGCTCATGGCGTCCTCGGCCCGGGCGCCGGCGCTGGCGTCGCGTCCTCGCGCCATCGGGGCGACCACTTGCTCGACCAACCCGACCTCGCGGTCGGCGGCAGCGCGGAACGCACGGAGGTGTCGGGGCTCGAGCCCGAAGTCGGCGAGCTCCCGAGCTGTCTGGGCGATCACGAGGGCGTCGGTGTCGAAGTGCCCGGTGCCGGTGCGGGCGGCGACGAGACCGAACTGCTCGAGGGCGACGAGAACGTCCTCGCTGATGTCGGCGATCTTGAGGAGCTCCTTGCGAGAGAGCCGCAGGTTGTCTCGGCGCAGGAACGACTCAGGGCTGGGCAGCCCGTCGGCCCCCAGGGCGAGGATCGGCACCGTCGGCACGACAGGACCGATCGGCGGCGGCTCCAGGCCGCGGTCGAGGGCATCGAGGTGCTCTCCGATGACGCGCAGCGGCAGATAGTGGTCGTGCTGCATCGTGAGGATGTAGCGCAGCCGATCCACATCGGCGGTGGAGAACTTGCGATAACCCGAGGCGGTGCGCTCGGGCTTGATCAGCCCTTTGTCCTCCAGGAAGCGGATCTTGGGAATCGTGATCGAGTCGAAGTCCGGACGCAGCAGGTCCAGCACCTGGCCGATGTTCATCCGCTCGGCGGACGCCGAACGTGCGTGATCCTCTGAAGCTGGGCTCGCCATCGCCGACACCGTCAGGAGAACCGGGCGTCGTGCCCGGAGAAGAACACCAACCGGTACTTGCCGATCTGGACCTCGTCGCTGTCCTTGAGGCGGATCGTCTCGATGCGGTCACGGTTGACGTAGGTGCCGTTGAGGCTGCCGGCGTCACTGACGTTGAAGGAGTCCGCTTCACGGCGGAAGATCGCGTGGTGGCGCGAGACCGTCACGTCGTCGAGGAAGATCTCGCTCTCGGGGTGACGCCCGGCGTTGATGACCTCGGAGTCCAGGAGGAACCGGCTCCCCGCGCCCGGACCCTTTTGCACCACCAGCAAGGCGTGGCCCGGAGGGAGCGCATCGACGGCCGCGGCATCCACGGCGTTGAGCGCGCGGTCGGAGGTCTCGACCTTGTCGGCGTTGAGCCCGATCTGGATGGTGGCGGTCGCCTCGCCTGTCGGCTCCGAACCGGTGCCTTCCGATGCCAGGCTGACCAGGCGGGTGCCGCACTGCGCGCAGAAGCGCGCGTCATCGGGGTTGTTCCTGCCACAGGCGGTACAGAACGGCATGAGGCTTCCTCCAGTCGAGCGCTGTGGGGTCGTCAACCCTCACCACTGGGTGGAGGTTGACGGTTCGGACAAACCTAGCAGCCGCCGGTGAGGTCGGGTCAGCCTTCGAGGGAGGCGGTGTAGTCGGCGGCCGACATCAAGGCGTCGACCGCGGGACCGGACGCGCCGCCGGTCGGCACGACCTCGAAGAGCCACCCGCCCCCGTAGGGGTCGGAGTTGACGAGCTCGGGAGTCGCGTCCAGCGTCTCGTTGCGCGCCACGACCTCGCCGGTGATCGGTGCGTAGATGTCGCTCACTGACTTCGTCGACTCGAGCTCGCCGCAGGTGCTGCCGGCCTCGAGCGTCTCGCCGAGCTCAGGCAGCGAGACGTAGACGATGTCGCCCAGGGCGTCCTGGGCGTACTCGGTGATCCCGACGCGGACCGAGCCGTCGTGCTCGCCAGGGGTGCGTACCCACTCGTGCTCAGGGGTGTACTTCAGGTCCTCGGGATACAACTGCTTCCTCCATCGCACGGGCTCGCCGGGGGCGACGAGCGATCAGGGGTTCGTGCCCGAGCGAGCAGGTTACCCGCTGGACGAAGTGGATCAGGGGTCGGGCGTCGCGAACTCGGGCTGCACCAGCTTGCGAATCGCATCGATGTCGAGCGAGGCGAGCTCGACCACCTCGACGGTGGCGCCGTCGGCCTCGAGCTGCTTGAGAGGGCCGAGCGGAAAGCGGATGGCGCTGGCCAGGGTGGTGGGGACTCCGATGGCGTCGAGCACGTAGGGCGACTCCACCAACGTGCCGTCGACCAGCAGCCCACCGACGCCGTCCTCGAAGGACGTCTGGGCCACCAGGCGGACCTGACCGTTGAGCTGCAGCGCCTCGGCCCCGACGCTGCGCAGCTCCTGGAGGGCGTCCAGCATCGAGCCCACCGAGACGGTGCCGGTCTGCTCGGTGATCGTGACCCGGATCCCCGGCCCGGTGACGGGGACGACCCCGGCCAGGACGTTGAGGCTGTCGACCTCCTGCTCGGCCTGCTCGAGGGCGGCGCGTCGCTGTCCGGTCTCCGAGCGGAGCTCTGCACGCGCGGCGATGAGTCGGTCGATCTCGGCCTGGGTGCGCTGGGTGGTCCCCGACAGCCCGCTGAACGCATCGATGAGGTCCTGCTCGCGCAGTCCCGAGTAGCTCGAGGCGTTCTTGGTCGCCTGGATCTGGGTGACGGCGGCGAAACCCACCATCATCATCAGGATCGCCACCACGACCTGGCTCCGCGACGGTTGCCGGAGCGCCTGCCACAACCGGTTGCGGCCGGTCTCCGCCGGGGTGGGTGCGTCCGGGTCAGGCATGGAAGAGGTGCCGTCGGATGGCGGCGACGTTGGAGAAGATGCGGATTCCGAGCACGACGATGACTCCGGTAGACAACTGGCCACCGACACCGAGTCGGTCCCCGAGGTAGACGATACCCGCGGCGATGAAGACATTGCTGATGAAGGAGACGACGAAGACCTTGTCGTCGAAGATCCCGTCCAGGTAGGCGCGCAGGCCGCCGAAGACAGCGTCGAGCGCCGCCACCACGGCGATCGGGAGGTAGGGCTCGAGGCCGAGCGGAACATCCGGCTGGAAGAACAGTCCGAGGATGACACCGAGCAGTAGGCCGAGGGCTGCGATCATGGCGAGTCGTCCTCACTGGGAGTCGGGGTCTTCGGTGTTGCGGCAGGCGGGCGCCCCTCGACCTCGGGGTCGGCCCCCTCGATCGACGCCGAACGCAACGTCAGTTGCAGCGCCGGGCCGGCAGCCAGTGAGAGGTCCGCAACATTGTCCACGGTGTAGGTGAAGCCGTAGAAGTCGGCCTTGCCCACGAACACCAGGCCCGAGGTCGTGTCGAACAGTCGGGCCGACAGGGTGCGGGTGTCGCCGATCGCCTCGACGACGTAGGGGCTCGAGACGCCCTTCTCGTTGACCTCGATCGCCTGCCCGCTCGTGATGATCGCGCTGCGGGCGGTGAGGCGCTGTGAGTTGACAGTGATCGACTCCGCGCCCGCTTCCCACAACCCGTTGACCAGCAGGCGCAGGTCGGAGTCCTGGATGAGCTGCACCGGATCCGCGTCGGGCTTGTCGGTGACCGTCACGCGGACTCCCTGTCCACGCACGGCGACGAACCCGCTGCGGATCTGCAGGCGCCGGTTGCGCACCAGCGCCTCCTGCTCTGCGTCGGAGAGCCGCCCCAGCTCCGTCTCGAGAGCGGCGTTGAAGGTGCGCAGCTCAGCGACCCGGTCCTCCTGCTGAGCCAGCAGGTCGCGCTCGGCCTCGAGGCGGCTGATCAGGGTGGCTCGACCGGCATCGTCGACGTCGGCGTTGCGCGAGGTCTGTACGAAGGCGGTCGAGACCAGGATCCCGAAGACCGCTATGACGATCGCGGCCACCCGCTGCGGCCGACCCCGCGGAGGACGGGGAGCGCCCGCGGCGCGGCGCTCCGCAGCCAGCAGGTAGTCCTCGTCGAGGGACTGCTGGGTGATCAGGGTCAGCAGGGGCAGGTGCACCCGCTGTGGCAGGACGTCGACCGAGCCCTGCGCCGCTGCCTCGTGCTCCGCCGGGTGGGCGGAGCCGGTGGTCTCATCGCTCACCGCTCACCCGCTCGGTCGTGGCGAGCAGGCGTCGGACCTGCCAGGTGTAGAGCACCCCGGCCCACCAGTACAGCGCGATCCCCCAGATGGCGAACGCCCAGCCGATCACCTGAGCCAGCGTCGCCACCGTGCCCTCGCCGTCGCCGAGGAGCAGGAGCGGGAAGGCGTAGAGCAGGTTGAACGTCGCGGCCTTGCCCAGGAAGTGCACCGGCAGGGCGCTGTAGCCCCTCGTGCGCAGCAGCGGCACCAGGCCCCACATGAGCAGGTCACGCAGCGGCAACGAGATCGCGACCCACCAGGGGATCACGTCACGCAGCGCGAGGCCGAGGACGACGGCCAGGATGTAGAGGCGGTCGGCCACCGGGTCGAGGATCTGTCCGACGACGGACTGCTGATCCAGCTTGCGTGCCAGCCACCCGTCGAGGTAGTCGGTGATGCCGGAGACCACCAGCAGGGCCAGGGCCCAGGCGTCTTCCTCGGGTCCGAGCACGAGGTAGAGGAAGACCGGAACGCCCAGGAGCCGCAGCGCGCTGAGTCCGTTGGGGATGGTCCACACCAGCGTCGCCGACTTCTCGGCGCTGGATGCCGCTTCACCTGCCACGGGCACCTACCCTACGGGCGGGCGGCTGCGTGGCGGTGATGCGCGCCGGTGGAGGGGCGGACACTCAGGACGTCTCCTCGAGGTGCGCGCCGTCGCGGATCTCACCGACCAGCTCCTCGATGACGTCCTCGAGCGTGGCGAGGCCCACCGTGACGCCGGCCTCGTCCACGACCCTGGCCATGTGGGCGCCGCGACGCTGCAGCACCTCGAGGGCCTCGTGGAGCGGCGCGGCGGCGGCGACCGGGGCGAAGGGACGGATCCACTTGTCATCGATCGGCTGAGCGCGTCGGACCTCGTCGGGCTCGAGCACGTCCTTGATGTGCAGGTAGCCCAGGAGCTCACCCTCCTGCGTGGCGACCGGGAATCGGCTGAAGCCGGTCGCGGCACACAGAGCTTCGACATCCGCGGCGCTCGAACCGCGAACCACGGTCGCCAGGGTCTCGGGAGCCAGCCTGACCAGCTCGACGGCCTTCTCGGTGAAGCCCAGGGCTCCGGCGAGGCGGTCGTACTCGTCGGCTTCGAGCAGTCCCTCACCTCGCGACTCCTCGACCAGGGCCGCGACCTCCTCGCGGGTGTAGGTCGAGCTGACCTCGTCGCGTGGTTCGACGTGCACCAGGCGCAGGACGGCGTTGGCGATCGCGTTGAGGCCCAGGATGATCGGTCTCAGCACCGTCACGACCCCGACGAGCGCGGGAGCCAGGACGAGGGCTGCTCGCTCGGGCCCGGCGATGGCGATGTTCTTGGGGACCATCTCGCCGAGGACGACGTGGAGTGCGACGACCACGGCCAGGGCGAGCACGAAGGCGATCGGGTGCAGGAAGGCCTCCGGGACGCCCGCGCGCTCGAAGAGCGGCTCGATCAGGTGGGCCAGTGCGGGCTCGCCGACAGCACCGAGCCCCAGTGAACAGATCGTGATCCCGAGCTGAGCCCCGGCCATCATCACCGAGACGTTCTCCATCGCGTGCAGCGTGGTGCGCGCGGCCCGCGAGCCGGCCTGCGCCTTGGGCTCGATCTGGCTGCGCCGGGCGGAGATCAGGGCGAACTCGGCCCCGACGAAGAAGGCGTTGAAGGCCAGCAGCAGCACGGCAAGCAGCAAGGCAGCGGTGTCACTCATGGTCCACCTCCGCGTTGGCGTGCAGTCTCAAGGTCAGTCGATCGATACGCAGGCCGTCCATGTGCTCCACGGTCAACGCTGCGAGGAGCTGGCGCGGTTGCTCGGGGTCGCTGCGATCCGGGACCTCGACCTCGGCGATGTCGCCGGCTCGCGGGATCCGACCGAGTACCTGCAGGACGAGACCGGCCACGGTGTCGTAGTCCTCGCTCTCCGGGAGCGCGACCCCCGTGACGTCCTCGACCTCGTCGGGACGCAGCAGCCCGGAGAGTGACCAGGACCCGTCGCGACGCTGCCGGTAGCGGGCCCCGAGGCGGTCGTGCTCGTCGGAGATGTCACCGACGATCTCCTCGATGACATCCTCGAGGGTGACGATGCCGGCGTGGCCGCCGTACTCGTCGAGGACGACGGCCATCTGGAAGCCGTCCGCGCGCAGGAGGGCCATCAGGGGGTCGAGTCGCAGCGAGTCCGGCACGACGACCGGCCTGACCATCAGATGCTTGACCTTGGTGGTGGCTCGCTCATGGCTCGGCAGGGCGACCGCGTTCTTGACGTGGACGGTGCCGACGACGACGTCGTCATCGTCGAGGACCGGGAAGCGTGAGTGGCCCGTCTGCCGGGTGAGGTCGATGACGGCGCTGGCCCGGTCGTTGATCTCGAGCGTGCGGGTGCGCACCCTCGGTGTCATGATCTCGCCGGCGGTCCGGGTCCCGAACTCGACCGAGCGGTTCATCAGCTCGGCGGTGTCGGCGTCGAGGGTCCCCTCGTCGGCGGACCTGGCGATCAGCGAGGCCAGCTCGGCTGAGCTGCGGGCCGAGCGCAGCTCCTCCTGCGGCTCCATCCCGAGGCGTCGCACGATCGCGTTCGCCGTGCCGTTGAGCACCCGGATCGGCCACTTGTTCGCGGCGGTGAACCAACGCATGGGCCGCTGGGTGGCGCGAGCGGTCGCCATCGGCAGCGCGATGGCGACGTTCTTGGGCACCAGCTCGCCGAAGAGCATCGTCAGCACGGTGCTCAGGGCGAGGGCGATGAACAGCGACGTCGGTTGGACACCGCCGGCAGGCATGCCGAGGCCACGCAGGGGATCAGCCAGCAGCTCGGAGATGGCGGGCTCGGCGAGGAACCCGATCCCGAGGTTGGTCACCGTGATTCCGACCTGAGCTCCGGAGAGCTGCGTGGACAGGGAGCGGAGTCCCTGCTGGACCCCGAGGGCCCCGGCATCGCCGGTGGCTGCCTCGCGCTCGACCTGGGCCCGGTCGACGGTCACGAAGCTGAACTCGGCGGCGACGAAGACGCCACACATGAGGATGAGCACCAAAGCGATGCCCAGCAAGAGCCAGGCCATCAGCGCGGTCCTCCCGGACGCCGGGGGGTGTGCTGGTGCAGGTTCGTACTTTGAGAGCCGTCCATCGGGCGGTTCACAGTCCTTCGTAGCGGGTGTCAGGGGCAGCGTCAGCGTAGCCGGAGTGCGGTCCTTCGTCAGTATCGGTCGGACCGAGGTCCGGTTGGTCACATCCGGTAGTCATTCGGGACCATTTGGACAGCAGAGCCTCGACGGCACCTCGCTCACCCCCTAGCGTCGAGGTGTCGGGTTCGCCCCCCATGTTCCCGACACCCCCTCCCTCGATCCCCCTCCCCCCATTGATCACGGAGTCCCCCCATGCCCGATCACTCCGCGCCCACATCGCGGCGCTCGGTCCTCCAGCGCGCAGCGGTGACCGGTGCGCTCGCCACCGGCGTCAGCAGCGGCGCGATCGTCGGCGGCGCCGAGCGCGCGGATGCGGCGTTCAAGCCTCGTCGGTTCAAGGGCGCCCCGTTGCTCCGCTCGGCCGACCGGCACCTCGTCAACCGCTTCTCCTACGGCAACACCCCAGAGCTGACGAATCAGGTTCGTCGCGCCGGTGGCTCCGCGGAGTGGTTCGAGCAGCAGCTCGACCCGGCCACGATCGACGACACCGGGACCGACGCCCTGCTCGACTGGTGGCCGAGCCTGACGCGTGAGCCGCTCGACCTCTGGAGGCGCAACCAGTCCGGGGCCGAGGGTGGCTGGCAGGTGATGGCCGACTACCAGCGCTGGATCCTGATCCGCAGGGTCACCACCAACCGGCCGGTCGCGGAGATGATGGCCGACTTCTGGATGAACCACTTCAACGTCCCGGCGCACGGTGACGGAACGTTCACCCATCGCTTCTCCTACGACCAGGCGATCCGTCGCGACGCGCTCGGCAACTTCGAGGAACTGCTCCGGACGTGCGTGACCCACCCGGCGATGGGGATCTACCTGAACAACGCGGTGTCGACGAAGAAGCAGCCGAACGAGAACCTGGGCCGCGAGCTGCTGGAGCTGCACACGGTGGGCCTTGGCAACTACACCGAGGCCGACGTCAAGAGCTCGGCGCGCATCCTCACCGGCTACCTGGTCGACATGTGGCGCAGCTGGGAGGCGCGCTACTCACCAGACGACCACTGGACGGGCCCGGTGTCGGTCATGGGATTCAAGGCTGCCAACGGCTCCGCCGACGGCCGCGTTGTCGTGGACGACTACGCCCGCTACTTGGCAAGGCACCCGGCGACGGCCCGCCGGATTGCCCGCAAGCTGTGCGTGAAGTTCGTGAAGGACGACCCGTCCCCCGGGCTGGTGGCTGACCTCGCGGAGGTCTACCTGCGCAACAACACCGAGATCAAGCCGGTGCTCCGGGCCCTGGTGGCCTCCGAGGAGTTCAAGCAGTCAGCCGGGCTCAAGGTCCGCGACCCCTCCGAGGAGATCGTCGCCACCTACCGGGCCCTGGGTGTCGAGGTCTCCGCTCCCCCGCAAGGCCGCAACAGCCACGCTGCCGTGGCCATCCTGTGGCAGGCAGGGGGGATCGGCGCGGTCCCCTTCGACTGGCCCCGGCCCGATGGACAGCCCGCGGACAACCAGTCGTGGTCGTCGCCGGCGCGGCTGCTCGCCTCGATGGAGACGCACTGGTCGATGGCTGGTCGCTGGTGGCCCAAGGAGGGCATCAGCTACCGCAGCCCCCAGGACTGGATGCCGCGGAGACGGATGCGCTACGACCTGCTGGTCGATCACATGTGCCAGCAGCTGCTCGGGCGACGTTCGAACCGGCGGCTGCTCAAGGCCTGCGTACAGGCCTGCCCACGGGATTGGCGAGTCCGACCCGGTACCCGGATCACGGCTGACCACCCGCTGATGAGGTGGGGCTTCAACCGGTTGATCGTGACCCTGCTCGACTCCCCCGACCACTTCACCCGGTGAGGACGCCCGCGATGACAAGTACGACGACCAGTTCGAGCACCACACCCGACCTCGGCTGCTGCGCCGAGTACGGCGGCCTGAGCCGGCGGGGTCTCTTCGCCGGCGGCCTGGCGCTGGGCACCGCTGTCGTCCTCGGCAGTGCTGTGGTCACCGCCGCGCCAGCCTCGGCCGAGAGCGCCGGCGCGGTGATGGTGGTGCTGTCCCTGCGGGGCGCCGCAGACGGCTTGTCGCTCGTCGTGCCCTACAACGACCCGGTGATCAAGAGCGGTGCAGCCCGCCCGCGGATCGGCATCCCGCCGGCATCCCTGCTGGCACCCAACGGCACGTTCGGTCTGCACCCCGAGCTGGCTCCGCTGATGGGCCTCTGGGGCGCCGGTGAGCTCGCCACCGTCCACGCGACGGGGTTGCCGGCGCCCAACCGGTCGCACTTCGCCGCCATGGAGGAGATCGAGGATGCAGATCCGGGCTCCGGAGCCCGTGAGGGCTGGCTCAACCGCCTCATCGGAAACCTGCCCGGCTCCTCCCCGCTCCAGGGGTTCGCAGTCACCGGCGGCGTGGTCCCCACGTCCCTCTACGGCCCCGAGCCCGTGATGTCGTCGGCCGACGTCGAGTCGGTCGGCTTCCCCGGAGTCGACGGCGACGACGGCAGCCGGCTGAAGTCCCTGCACACCCTCTGGGACCGGACCGGAAACGGGCTGGGCACGGCGATGCGCTCCGCCTTCGCCTCCGCCACCGACTTCGCGCCGGTCCGCTCGACCAGCGACGGCGTGCGTTCCTACCCCGACACCGACCTCGGCCGCGCGCTGAGCGAGGCCGCCCGGATCATCCGCGGCAACGTCGGGGTGGGAGTCATCACCGTCGACCAGGGAGACTGGGACATGCACTCGGGGCTGGGCACCCTCGATTGGGGCTCCATGCGCAACAACGCCCGCGATCTCGCCGAGTCCCTCGCCGCCTTCATGGCCGACCTGGGTGACCAGCGCGACAAGGTCACCCTGGTGGCCTTCAGCGAGTTCGGTCGACGGGTCAAGGAGAACGCCAACTTCGGCCTCGACCACGGCTACGGCAACGTGATGTTCCTGGCCGGCGCCGGGGTCAAGGGCGGCTACCACGGCACCATGCCGCCGCTCAGCGACACCCTCGATGCGGACGTGCCCGTGACCACCGACTACCGCAGCGTGCTCTCGGAAGTGGTGACCACTCGGCTCAAGGCATCGCGCGCCACCGTCTTCCCGGGGTTCACACCCGAGCCCGTGGGTGTCATGACGTCACTCTGATCCAGGAGCTGCGGCGGTCGCCCGCAGCGGCCGGCCGCCTCCGAAGGTGTCGCTGACCCGGCGGTCGTCGAGCACCTGGTAGGGAGCCGGCGACGATGCGGCGCGACGACGCAGGTCCTCGAGCGGGACCCGGGTCCGCGCGGCCGTGATCAGGAGGTTGCCGGGACGACGCCCGCGGAGCGTGGCCGGCTCCGCGCTCACCATCAGCGTCGAGAAGACCTCCCGGAGGCCGGCCACGGTGTCGCGGGCGTGGGTGAACGGTGCCTCGTCGACGAGGTTCAGCACGTAGCAGCCGTCCGGGCGCAGGACCCGTGCGAGCTGGGCGAAGTGCTCCGCCTGCACCAGCCCGAGCGGAACCTTCCCCGCGTCGAAGGCATCGACCACCACGACGTCCGCGTAGTCGTCGCGCAGCGCTGCGATGCCGGTGACACCGTCGACGGCGCGGACCTTGATCCCGCTGCGGCGTGGAAGCGGAAGCTCCTCGCGCACGCGCGCGGTCACCTCCGTGGCGGGCTCCAGGACCACTTGCGCGGAGGTGGGTCGGGTCGCGGCGACGTAGCGCGGGAGGGTCAGCCCGGCTCCTCCCACGTGCACCACCCGGATCGGCTCCCCCGCCGGCGCCAGTGCGTCGAGCACGTCGCCGATCCGCCGGACGTAGTCGAAGGCCAGCCGGGTCGGGTCTCCCAGATCGACATAGGACTGCTCCCGCCCGCCGATCCGTACGACGAAGCACCCGGCGGCGCCGTCCGGTGCGATCTCGATCAGGTCCTGCACGTCGATCCCGCCGCCCTTCCGGTGATCCCGCCGGCTCGGGATTGCTGTGACACGATAAGTCATCATGCGTGCTCCTGATCTGGCCGCGGTCCGCCCGCGCCCGCGTCCTGTCCTGCCAGCCCTCCCCCTTCTGGCCGGGCTGGCGCTGCTGCTGTCGCTGCTCGTCAGCGTCGCCTCCGGCGCCCCTGCCTCGGCGCTACCGCGCGACGAGCTCGACGTGCCGCGCATGCCCAGCAACTGCTTCGGCCCCGGCCAGACCACCGGCGAGCCGACAGCCTGCTACTACAACGGCTTCAAGAAGAAGCGGCCGACGGTGGTGCTGTGGGGCGACTCCCATGCCTTCATGTACATCCCCGCCGTCCGCAACGCGGTGCGCGGGCAGCGGGTCAACTTCGTCAGCTTCGTCGCGGGAAGCTGTGCCCCCTTCGCCAGCAACTCGACCCCGGAGAGCGGCTACTCGGGCAAGTGCGAGCGCAGCAACGTCAACGCCCTCGCATTCGTGACCAAGCAGGTCAAGCGCGGCCGTGACGTCAAGGTCCTGCTCGGCTCCAACTGGAGCGGGTTCCGCATCGCCTACCGACGGATCGCGCTCGAGCAGGCAGGCGTCGACTCCGGCTACGACCCCTACACCAAGAAGATGGTGGCGCTCAGCCACGAGGGCACCCCGCGGCTCTTCACCCGGCTCGGGAAGCTCGGGGTGGACGTCGACGTGATCGCCCAGGCTGCGGTCATCCCCGAGAAGGTCCGCTCGTGCGCCGATGGTGACGACCCCTACGCCTGTGACATCCCTCGCTGGCGCGCCCTGCGCGAGGAAGGTCGTACCGACACCTGGTTGCGCGGCCAGATGAAGAAGCTCGCGGGCAACCCCGGCTACGTGGTCGCGACCGATGCCTACTGCACGTCGCTGGTCTGCGGTGGCAGCGTAGGCGGCATCTTCACGTGGTACGACAACCTGCACCTCAGCGCCACCCGCACCAAAGCGTTGACGTCGTACTTCCGGCCGAGCATTCGCTCGCTCAAGCGCGGCTGACGGTCCGGCCCCACCCTGGCGCAGAACTAGAACGTGTTATAGAACTAGCGGCATGACCCTCAGCAACGAAGCCGCCGCCGCCGCCGTGACCCGCTACCTCGACCTCGTCGCCACCGGGACGGCTGAGGAGATCGCCGGGCTGTATGCCGCCGACGCCACCGTCGAGGACCCGGTAGGCACCGACGTACTGTCCGGCCGGGACGCCATCCGCGCGTTCTACGCCACCATCGAGGGCTTCACCCGCACCACCACGCTCCACACGATCCGCACCTGCGCCGGCGAGGCAGCCTTCTACTTCCGCATCGACACCGACACCGGAGCGGGGGTCGCGACCATGGAGCCACTGGAGGTCATGACGTTCTCCGACGATGGCGAGATCACCTCGATGCGCGCCTGGTGGGCCGACTCCGACCTCGTCTTCGGCTGACGACGGAGGGCAACCTCCTGAGATCGGTTCCGAACCGTGGGCGGCCGTGTCACGCTTGTCCCACCATGGGAAACCGAACCACCCTCTCGACGGCACTGCCGGGCCGTACGGCCCTCGCCCTGCTGCTGCTCTCGCTCCTGCTCGCACTGGCGGGCACGCCGGCCACACAGGCGGCGAGCAGAGCGGCGGCCGACGATCCCACGACACCCGCGCTGACGCTGGCGTTCGAGCGGGCAGCTCCTCCCCGCTCCGGCCAGGACTTCCCGCGGATGCCCGGACGTTGTTACGAGTCGGACGACCGGACGCTCAAGCAGGCACCCTGCCCGATCACGAGGTACGGCGCCGACCGGCCGAGCCTCGTCGTCTGGGGTGACTCGCACGCCTGGATGTATCTGCCGGCCCTGCGGCGGGAAGCGCGCAGCCACCGGGTCAACCTGACGATGGTCATCTTCGGCAGCTGCCCGCCCTCGCTGCCGCTGCCCCGGAGCCGCGGCTTCGGACGGGTGCAGTGCGAGAAGCACAACGTGGCCACGCTCGCCTACCTGCGCAAGCTCGACCGGAAACGAGACGACCTCAGCGTGCTCATCGGAGGCTTCTGGGCGGGCTACCGGCAGGGTTACGCCCGTCAGCAGCGCGCCGATCGCAACGGCACCGACTCCGGACTGACCACCTACCAGCAGCACATGAGCGTGCTCGGCGTCGAGAGCTCACCCCGGCTGTTCGAGCGCTTGGGCCGGATCGGCTTCGACATCGACCTCATCGGTCAGGCCGCGACCGTGCCGATCGACCCGCGCTACTGCCTCGCAGGTCGCGAGCCCTACCAGTGCGATCTCCCGCGCGAGCGGGCGTTGGCTGACGAGAACGCCAACAAGCGCTGGATCAAACGCAACCTGCGCGCTCCGTTGGCCGGGCGCCCGCGCCTCGTCGACACCACGCCGGCCTACTGCGACACCAGCATCTGCCGGGCGCGCGTCGACGACGTCAACACCTACTACGACGACATCCACCTCGGCGCCGACCTCGCTCGGACCCTCACGGGGTACTTCGCCCCGGTCTTCGACGACATCAGTTGAACGTGACAACGGATGACGCCGCCAGGACCACCCTGCGCCGCGCCCGCGAGGTCCTGGTGCGGTGGGTCGTCTGCGTCGTTGCCGCCGGGCTCCTCGGCGCTCCGCTGGCCGCCGGCTGGGCGCTGACGCACACCGTCGTCGAGGAGAAGATCGGCACGACGCCCACGCGGTTCACCCTGACCACAGAGGGGCGCAGCGAGCTGCGGCTCGGCATCGCCGGGACGATCTTCGTGCCGCGGGCGGTGGGGCCGCTCGGTGTGGTGGCCACCGTCGACGGTCCCGGTGACCCCGGAGCCGGCGACGGTGACCTCGCCAACTATGTGCGCCCCGAGATGCTCCAGCTCTACACCGGCATCTTCCACGACCCCGGCCCCGCCATCGAGCAGTATGTCGGGCTCGTCGAGGCCGAGCTGCGCAGTCAGCTCGTCCGCGCCCTGCTCGTCGTGGCGTTCGGCGGCGGCTTCCTGCTCCTGGGGCTGTCCTACCTCGTCCCGCTGCGCCGGCTCTCCGAGCGTCGCGACCGGCTCCGGGCGGGCCTCGCTGTGGCGCTGGTGCTCCTGACGACGACCTCGCTCGGCGGGGCGCAGGTGCTGGCAGCCGACGGTGGCTCGAAGGACGGCGGCGTCTACAACCTCGACGTGCTCGACGGCACCCTCGCTGCCGGAGCGACCACCGACTCGCCGGTGATCCGGGCCCTGACGAGCGGAGCCCTCGCCAAGGCGCGGGTGCTGGTCAGCCGTCAGGAGAAGGCCGAGGCGAAGTACCGCGCCAGCGCGAGCGAGGACCTACGAGACCAGATCGCCCTGATGTCGGGCCCGCTCGAGGGCGAGACCGCGGTGCTCATGCAGTCCGACATGCACTGCAACACCACCATGATCCGGCTCCAGACCACGGTCGTCGACCTGCTCAACGAGCAGCACGGCGACGACGTACCGGCCCTGATGGGGATCACCGGCGACCTGACCACCAACGGCACCGCCGCCGAGGGCACCTGCATCCGCCAGGAGCGCGCGATCATGGGTGAGGGGCCCGTCGTGGCCGCGACCGGCAACCACGAGTCCGACGTGAGCGCCGAGCAGATGGCCGATGCCGGGATGACCGTCCTGGACGGCTCGATCGAGGAGGTCGCCGGCGTCCGGGTGCTGGGCGACAAGGACCCGAGCCGCAGCGAGCTCTTCGGAGCCAGTCGCCTTCGCGGTGACGAGGGTCAGGCTGACGTCGGGCAGCGGCTCCGTCAGGAGGCGATCGATGCGGGCGACGACCGTCCCGACCTGGTCCTGGTGCACGAGGCCTATGCGGCTCAGGCCTTCCTGGACGTCGAGAGCGTCAGCAGCCTGTTGGTCGACAACGACTCCTCTGCCACGATCCCTGCACTCGACGGCGACGACGGGGTCGAGGACGTCCCTGCCGCGGCCGTCTTCTACGGCCACTGGCACCGCTCGATCGAGCCACGCGTGCTGTGGAACTCCGACGGCACCTGGACCCTGCTCATGGAGCTCGACACGTCGGGCGGCGCCGTCGACACCCCCACGATCAACAACTTCTCCACGCCGTGGAGCAAGCCGCAGCAGGAGGCATCGTTCCCGGTGATCTTCCTCGACCAGCAGACCCGCCTGGTCACGGGCTACCAGATCTACCGCTTCCGCACCGACGGGGAGGCCGTCGTCGAGCCCCGCGTCAACATCGGAGCGCCGAGCGCTGCCGACGCCGAACGAGACCGAGGCCGAGACCGAGGCCGAGGCGGTGGACGACGACTCCCTGCCCGCGAGCCGCGCGCCCGATCCCACCGCCACCACCGCGGTCCGGCCGGGCGGCTGAGCGCCACTACGCTGCACAGCATGCTCGCGACCACCCGCACCGGACCCGTCAGCCTGCTCGAGCTCCAGCGCGAGGAGCGCCGCAATGCGCTCGACCTCGACCTGTGCCGTGCGATCCACACGGCTGCGGCCGCCGAGGTCGAGGCCGGGGCCCGGGTCCTGGTGGTGACCGGGGCGGGCTCGTCATTCTGCTCCGGCGCCGACCTCAACGGGGTCTACGGCCAGGAGTTCCTCGAGGCCCTCTACGGCATGCTGCACGGTCTGGCGGCTCTGCCGGTGCCGCTGATCGCGGCCGTCAATGGTCCGGCGATCGGGGCCGGCACCCAGCTGTCGCTGGCCTGTGACCTCCGCGTGGGTGACTCCGCAGCCAGGTTCGGTGTGCCCACCGCACGCAACGGCATGGCCGTCGACCCCTGGACGATGCGGATGTTGGCCAACGTCGCCGGCGGTGGCATGGCGCGCCGGCTGATGCTCGCCGCCGAGATCGTCGATCGCGACGAGGCGCTGCAGTGCGGTCTCGTCGACAGGCCGGGCACTCTCGAGGACGCTCTCGAGTGGGCCCAGGAGATCGCGACCTTCGCGCCGCTGACGTTGGCCCACAACAAGGCCGTGCTCAACGGCGCCGGCGACGACGCCGTCGCTCGCAGCTTCGCGGCCTGCTGGGCGAGCGAGGACGTGCAGGAGGCTGCCACAGCCCGCAAGGAGAAGCGGGCACCGGTGTTCACCGGTCGCTGAGGCTCACAGCCGCTCGACGAGGCGTTGGCGAGCCCGTTGGCCGCGGAGCCCGCGCACCAGCTCACCGGCGACGAAGCCCGACGCCGCGCGCGCCGGGTGCAGCCCCGGATCGACATCGTGGCCGTCGCCGAGTCGGCCGATCTGGGCCTCGTACCACTCCGACTCGCCCGCCATGCCGGCCAGCGTCGGGAGCGTGTACGACGGCAGCTCGGCGCCGGCTGCACCCTTGAGGAGGCGATGGGGCAGGTCGGGATCGATCGCGATCGGACGGCCCAGGCCGATCAGGTCCACGGCACCGCCGGCGAGCAGGGCCTCCATCGTCGCGCGGGTGCGGATCCCCCCGGTGAGCATGATCGGGACGTCCGGGGCAGCCCGGCGCGCCCGTTGTGCGAAGGCCGCGAAGTAGGCCTCCTTGACGCTGCTGGCCGCGGGTTCTGTCCCCGGCCCGGCCTGATCGACCCCGATGCCGAAGAGCGCCGGGTTCTCGTAGGTGCCGCCGGACACCTCGATGAGGTCGACGCCCTCATCCACGAGGAGACGGACCACCTGCTCCGCGTCGTCCTCGGTGAAGCCGCCGTGGCGGAAGTCGGAGGAGTTGAGCTTGACCGACACGCTGAACCCGTCGCCGGTGGCTGCGCGGGCTGCCCGCACCGACTCGAGCAGGGCGCGGGCCCGACCCGCGACATCGCCACCCCACCCATCCGTACGGCGGTTCACGTGCGGAGAGAGGAACTGGGCGAGCAGGTAGCCGTGGGCTGCGTGCACCTGCACCCCGTCGAGCCCCGCACGTTCGCACAGGGCGGCCGCGGTGCCGAACCCGGCGATGATCGCTTCGATCTCGCTCTCCTCGAGCGCTCGGGGCTTGCCGAAGAGCCCCATCATCGCCACCGCCCCGGAGGCGCTCGGGGCCACGGGGGTGCGCGCGATGAAGCGGTTGGTCTGACGACCCGGGTGGTTGAGCTGGGCGATCATCGGCGTGGTGCCGGCCGCCTCGCGCACCCGGGTCAGGCGCACGATGTCGAGGTGGGCGTCCGCGACGATGTTGCGACTGCGCTCGAGGAAGCGCCGATCGACCATCAGGTTGCCGGTGACCAGCAGCCCGCTCCCGCCCTCGGCCCACCGCCGGTAGAGCCGCTCGTGGCGCCCGGTCGGCTGGTTGTCGGCGTCGGCGAGGTTCTCGGTCATCGCCGCCTTGACGATCCGGTTGGGGAGGGTCAGCCCGCTCGGCAGGGTGAGGGTCTGGTCGAGCAGGGTCACAGGGGTTCCTCCAGCAGCGGGTGGCACGACGGAAGGAGTCTAGGGCGAGGTCGTTCGGACATCCGGTCGGTCCGGCGTCGCCAGGAGCGCTAGTACGGCGTCGACCGAGCCAGGTCGAGCGCACGCTGCATCACGAACGGGGAGTTCTGCCGGTAGAGCCACGGCCGCCCGAACCAGAGGTAGCCGTCGGCGTACTGCAACGCATCGGCGCGACCCTGCTCGGAAAGACCCCACTCAGCGTTGGCGACGTCGAGCGTCGGAGGGATTCCGAGGGTGACGCAGGTGCGGTTGTCGGAGGGCGACTGACACACGAACGCGTTGTCCGGGTCGGGTCCGGTGTAGGTGCCGAAGAGGAACGGGTTGCCGTTGCTCGAGGTGTTGACGACGAAGTGCTTGTCGGTGATGCCCCGGGCGGCGAGCTCCTTCACGATCGCGGTGCCGCGTTCGACCTCGAGCTCGGTCGAGGCGTAGTGGGTGCCGTTGAGCGCGACGCCGCGGGCAACCTCGATGCCGGCGGGGAGCAGGAAGCGCATCACCTCGGCGACGCCGCCCTGGCCCGGAGCAGGCCAGTCACCCGAGCCGACCTCGATGTAGACGCTGGTGCGCGGGAGGGCGGAGAGCTTGCGGGCGGCGTAGGCGACCAGGCTCGCCGGTAGCGCAGGTCCACCCGGCGCGCACAGGGCGAACGGGCCGTCCGGCTGGAGCACGATCGCGGTCGGGGTGCTGCCGACCGCCCCGGCGAACGAGTCGATCCAACGACGGTACGACGCCTGCTCGGCCTCGGTGGGCCGTCGGCGGCAGGCCTCGTGCTCCCACGGGACCATCCGGAAGATCGTCATCTGCACCAGCGCCTCGGGGTCGCCCTGCTGGGTGCCCGCGATGTAGCGCGCCACGTCGGCCGCGATCTCGGCGTCGGAGATCCACGCGCCGAACCAGGCCGCCTTCGGACGCAGGGCGATCTTCGCCAGCGCCTCCTTCGTCGCGCCCGTGGCGGCGGCGTACGGCGCAGAAGTCGGCTCACGCGGTCCCTGGTAGACCCCCCAGGTGCGTCCGGCGAGGGGGTTGCGCGCCGCGAGCGCGGCGGCCCGCCGCTCCGCGCGGGCGCGCGCCCGTTGCTTGACCTGCTTCTTCCGCTTCGCCTCCAGCGCGGCCTTCTCGGCTGCGCGGCGCAGTGCCCGGGCCTTGCGCTGCTCGTCGGTCGGGCCCTGGTCGGCCGGGGTGGTCGTCGGCAGCTCCGGCTCGATCGGCGCCGACGGGGCGGCGGTGCCGGTTGCCGACTCGTCTATCTCGACCGTCTCGACCGCACCGCTGCAGGCGGTGCCCAGGACCAGGACGAGGGCCAGGCCTGCGAGTCGGATCACCGGGTCACGGTAGCCGGAGTTCCCGGGCTAGGGCTCCCTGCCATGATGCGGGGGTGACGACACGCAGCATGACGGCCCATCTCGAGGTCTGGTGCGACGAGGAGTGCGAGATCGAGCTGCAGGTCGCCGTGGCCCGGGTCCCGGGGCTCGAGATCGCCGATCAGCTCAGCGTCATGCACCAGGGAAACGAGCTCGAGGTGGCGGAGGTCCCCGCGCTTCACCACGGGCTCCAGCACGTGGTCACCCTCCCGCCGGGCTTGGCCTTCATCAACTACACCGCCACGGTGACCGGCGTCGCGCAGGTCCCGGCGCGAGAAGCGCTCGACCTCTCGACCTACCGACGTCCGAGCCGCTACGCCACGTCCGACACCTTCGGGGGCTTCGCCGCCTCGGAGTTCGGCCACCTCTCCGATGAGGAGCTGCTGCCGACCATCTCGTCCTGGGTCGGCACCCGCCTGCAGTACTCCCCCGGCAGCAGCGGCCCCTCCGACGGCGCCTCGGAGACCCTGCTCTCCGGCGCCGGTGTGTGCCGCGACTACGCCCATCTCGTGATCGCCCTGCTGCGCGCTCTCGGCGTGCCGGCGCGACTGACCGCGGTCTACGCCCCCGGCTGCGACCCGATGGACTTCCATGCGGTGGTCGAGGCCTTCGTCGGGGGTGGCTGGTATGCCGTGGACGCGACGGCGCTCGCCCCACGCGCATCCCTCGTCCGGATCGCCACCGGTCGCGACGCCGCCGACACCGCCTTCATGTCGACCCTGCGCGGCAACGTCACGCTCAACTTCACCGCGGTCAGTGCGGTGGCCGACGACGGGTTGCCCGACGACGACCTCTACCGGTTGGTGCAGATCACCTGAGCCGTCACAGCCCCTGCCACTCCGGCTTCGCGCGATAGGTGTCGCGGTAGTAGGCAGCCAGCTGCAACCGGCTCGCGGCCGCCTCGTCCACCAGCACCGTGACGTGGGGATGGTGCTGCAGGATCGTCGCCGGCCAGAGCGCACTGACGGCACCCTCGACCATCTGGTGCACGGCCTCGGCCTTGCCCTGCCCCGTCGCCACCAGCACCAGGTGACGAGCCGCCATGATCGTCGCGAGACCTTGGGTGAGGCAGTGGGTCGGGACCGCTTCGATGTCGTCGTCGAAGAACCGGGCGTTGTCGCGCCGGGTCTGCGACGTCAACGTCTTGATCCGGGTCCGCGACGCCAGGGACGAGCCGGGCTCGTTGAACCCGATGTGCCCGTCCGTGCCGATGCCGAGGACCTGGAGGTCGACCCCGCCTGCCTGGGCGATCGCCGCCTCGTAGGCAAGGCAGGCAGCCGGGATGTCCTCGGCCAATCCGTCGGGGCCGCGGACGGCCCCGGGCGCGAAGTCGACCCTCGAGACGAGCTCTGCGTCGATGACGTTGACGTAACGCTGCGGATGGGCGGCGTGCAGGCCGACATACTCATCGAGCGTGAAGCCGGAAGCATCGGCGAAGGACACCTCGCCGAGGTCGCAACGACGCGCGAGCTCGTCGTAGAGCGGGAGCGGGGACGACCCCGTCGCCAGGCCCAGGACCGCTCGCGGCTTCCTTGCCAGGACGTCGGCAACGGCGTCGGCGGCGAGCCGGCCGATGGCGTCGGCGTTGTCGAGAATGACCAGTTCCATGACGCTTCCCCTACTTCCTGGTGCTCGCCGCGGCGCGGGGCGCGACGGTGAACAGCGCCTCGAGGGCGCCCAGGTCGGCCCCGGACTCCGCGACCTCGCCGAGGGAGACCGACTTGTCCATGATCACCACAGGAATGATCGGGTCGCGACCTGCTGCCACGATCGCGGGCACGTCATAGGTGATCATCGGTTGCCCGACCTCCACCTCGCTGCCCTCCTCCACCAGCACCGTGAAGCCCTCACCGTGAAGCTGCACGGTGTCGATCCCCAGGTGGACCAGGACCCCGACCTTGCCCGGGGTCATGATCACGTAGGCGTGCGGCCAGACCTTCATCACCTTGCCGCTGACCGGAGCCAGTGCGTCCACCACCTCGCGCGGCGGGTCGATGGCCAGGCCCGGACCAACGACGCCCTTCGCGAACGTGGCGTCGGGTACGTCGGAGAGCGGCACGGCCCGCCCCAGGACCGGAGCCAGGACGGCGATCGCCGACACCTCCGCCGACACCTCCGTGGAGCTCGCCATCGGCGCCTCGGCAGCCGGGGCAGGGTCGGCTGACGGCGCTGCGGGCGCACCTGTCAGCACGTTGTTGATGTCGCTCTTCAAGGCGTCGGCCTGGGTGCCGAAGACGGCTTGCATGCTGCTGCCGACCTTGATCACCCCGGCGGCGCCCAACGCCCGGAGCCGGGCCTGGTCGACCAGCTCGGTGTCGGCGACCTCGATCCGTAGTCGCGTGATGCACGCATCGACGTCGAGGAGGTTCGCCCGACCGCCGAAGGCGGCGATCAGCTGCTCGGCCCGGTGCCCGCGGGTGTCGGAGGCCTGACCGCTGCTGTCGGCGAGGCCCGCCGGGTCGTCGAGGTTGGCCGCCTGCTCGCTCTCGAAGTCGGCGTCCGGCTCCCGACCGGGCGTGCGCATGTTCCAGCGCTCGATGGCGAAGCGGAAGATCGAGTAGTAGAGAACGAAGAAGACCACCCCCATCGCGACGAGAAGCGGGATGTTCTTCGCGGCCGGCGCGGTCCCGTAGAGGATCAGGTCGATGAGTCCGGCGGAGAACGAGAAGCCGAGATGGATGTCGAGCAGGTAGGCGATGGCCAGCGACGCACCCGTCAGCAGCGCGTGCAGGACGTAGAGCGGGAACGCCACGAACATGAAGGCGAACTCGAGCGGCTCGGTGACGCCGGTGAGGAAGGCGGTCAGTCCGGCAGCGGACAGGATCCCCACGGCGATCTTCTTCTGGCTCGCCTTGGCCGATCGGATCATCGCGAGCGCGGCCCCGGGAAGACCGAACATCAGCACCGGGTAGAAGCCGGCGGTGAGCCGTCCGGCCGAGGGGTCCCCCGAGGCGAACCGGGTCAGCTCTCCCGTCACGACGCCGTCCGGGGTGGTGTAGCTGTCGTAGATGAACCAGACGTAGGTGTTGAGGATGTGGTGCAGACCGAGCGGGATCAGCATCCGGTTGGCGAAGCCGTACACGAACGCCCCGAGAGCACCCGAGCCACCGATGAACTGCCCGACCTCACCCAGTCCGCTGTCGAACACCGGGTAGAAGTAGCTCAGCGCGAAGCCCAGGAACAGGCAGGCGAGGGAGACCACGATCGGCACGAACCTGCGGCCGCCGAAGAAGCCGAGGTAGGACGGCAGCTCGATCGTGTGATACCGATCGAACAGCCAGGCGGTGACGAGCCCGACGGCGATCCCGGCGAACACGCTGTAGTTGATCATCACCTGCGCCCCGGCCGGGTCGACCTCACCCGCCAGCACCACCGGCGACATCGCCTCGAAGACTGCGGAGATGACCAGGTAGCCGGCGACGGCGGCGAGCGCGGTGGATCCGTCAGCCTTCTTGGCGAAGCCGACGGCCACTCCGACCGCGAACAACAGCGGCAGGTTGGCGAAGATCGCCCCGCCGGCCGCACTCATGGCTTCGAAGAACGGCCCGATCGCCGGGGCTTCGATCTTGCCCAGCAGGTCGGGCTGCCCGAGACGCAGCAAGATGCCGGCTGCGGGGAGCAGGGCGATCGGCAGCATGAGGCTCTTGCCGAGTCGTTGGAGCTGGGCGAAGCCCGGCACCCTGCGCCGGGCCTTCCTCGGCTTGGTCGGTGTGACCGTGGTCGTGCTCATGGGGGTCCTCCTGAGAATGGTGCATGGGGTCGCGGCGGTGCAGATGACCAGTGGTACTGTGTGGTACGTACCAGTATGGTGGGACACGTTCCGGTCGCTGTCAACAGGCAGGGCCCCTCGATGTTGATCTCGATCGTCCGAAAGGATCAGGCGCATGAGCAGTCCACGCACGGAGCCGCAGGGGGGCGCGAACCTCACCCCCGGCCTGATCCCCAAGCACGCCCAGCTGCGCGACCTGCTGGCCGACCTGGCTGCTCACGAGCTGGGCCCGGATGCTCCGATCCCGTCCGAACGGACGCTGATGGCGACCTACGGCGTGTCCAGGGCGACGGTCCGCAAGGCGATCGACGGCCTGGTCTCCGACGGGCTGCTCGTCCGAGCGCACGGCCGGGGGACGTTCGTGGCGCGGCCAAGACTCGAGAGCCGTCTGCACCTCGCATCGTTCAGCCAGGACATGCGCCGGCGCGGGCTGGTGCCGTCGACGGTGCTCATCGGGGTCTCCGCGGAGACCCCGCCGGCAGAGGTGGCCGCTGCGCTCGGGACCGGGTCTGCACTGGCATGGAGGATCGATCGGATCCGTCTCGCCGACGGGCAACCCATTGCCATGGAGAACGGGTGGTACCCGCACGAGCCCCTGCCCGGGCTGGACCGCTGCGACCTCACCGGCTCTCTCTACGAGCTGTTCGCGAACAAGTACGGGCTTGCCATCGACTCCGCCGAGCAGACCTTGTGGGGAGAGTCCACCGACCCCGTGCTCGCCCGGAGGCTCGACGCGCCCCTGCACACGCCGCTGCTGGTGTTTCGTCGGGTGTCCCGAGCAGGATCGCTGCCGCTGGAGCACGTGGTCTCTCGCTACCGCGGGGACCGCTACGAGGTGCACATGTCCCTGGGTCCCGACCAGATGTCCGGGCAGCACGACGGCGGTGAGTCCTCGTGAGCGTGCTGCTCTCGGCAGCGAGACTGCTCACGCCCGGCGGCGTCGGGTCGCCGGGCTGGGTCCTCCTCGACGGCAACCGGATCGCCGACGTCGGCGAAGGAGCTCCCCCGCGACGTCCCGATCACGCGCTCGCCGGCACGCTGGCGCCTGGTTTCGTGGATGCCCACGTGCACGGAGGGGGCGGAGCCTCCTATGACGCCGGTGATCCCGACGAGGCCGCGAGGGTGGCAGCCACCCATGCGGCCGCCGGCACCACCACCGTGATGGCCAGTCTCGTCAGCGCTGCGCCGAGCGAGCTCGCCGCCACCATGCAGCGGCTGGCGCCCCTGGTCGCTGATGGTCTGCTCGCCGGGATCCACCTCGAGGGGCCGTGGCTCAGCCCGCGCCACCGCGGGGCGCACGCCCTGTCCGCGCTGTCCCTCCCGACCGCCGCTGACGTCGACCGACTGCTCGACGTGGGCAGCGAGACGTTGCGGATGGTGACGCTCGCACCCGAGCTCCCCGGGGCGTGGGACGCCGTACGCCGGCTCGCCGACTCCGGCGTCGTCGCCGCGGTGGGTCACACAGATGCGACCTATGACCAGACCCGCGCAGCGCTGGACGCCGGAGCCAGCGCCGGAACTCATCTCTTCAACGGGATGCGCGGAGTGCACCACCGCGAGCCGGGCCCGGTCACCGCCCTGCTGGAGCCGGCGGCGGGCGATTGCTGGCTCGAGCTGGTCGCCGACGGCGTCCACCTGCACCCGGCGATGCTGCGGGCTGTTGCCGCGGCGGCCCCTGACCGTGTCGTGCTGGTCTCCGACGCGATGGCGGCAGCCAGTGCGAGCGACGGCGACTACCGGCTCGGTGCGCTGGAGGTGACGGTCCGGGAGGGGGTGGCGAGGCTCGCTTCAGGCAACGGGGCCGGCGCGATCGCCGGGTCGACGCTGACGATGGCGGCCGCGGTTCGCCACGCCGTCCAGCAGGCCGGCTGGCCGCTGGCCCTCGCCGTGCGGGCCGCAACCACCCATCCGGCGCGCATGTTGGGGCTCGAGGGTGCGAGCGGCCCGCGACTCCCGGTGGGCTCGATCGAACCCGGCTTCGCAGCCGACCTCGTTGTTCTCGACGACGACCTGTGCGTCGATCGCGTCATGCGCGACGGTGCCTGGTTGAACGACTGAGGAGCCGGCCCGCGCGTTGCCGCAACGGCGTCACGGCTCCGGCTCAGCGAGCTGGAGCCGCAACCGCAGCTCCTCGTGGCGGCGCACGAAGATGCTGGGCACGTAGCGGGCCGCATCAGGGCCGTCCAGCTCGATCTTCGAGGTGCCGGTGAGCAGCCTGGTCAGCACTGCGGAGGCCTCCATCCGGGCCAGCGCACTGCCGGCGCAGAAGTGCATCCCGCGACCGAAGGCGAGGTGCTGTCGCGTCGCCGGACGGTCCAGGTCCAAGACGTCGGGCCTGGGGAAGTGGCGGTCGTCGCGGTTGGCGGAGCCCCACAGGAGCAGCAGGTGGTCACCCGGTCCGAGGACGACCCCGCCCAGCTCACACTCGCGTGCCACCGAGCGGTAGTGGCCACGGAACGGTGACTCGAGTCGCAGGACCTCATCGGTGAAGGCCCCGACGAGGTCGGGCTCTGCCCGCAACCGCGCGGCGAGATCAGGGCGCTCGGCCAGCGTGCGCGCGAAGGAGCTCAACAGCGCCGAGGTCGACTCGCCGCCGGCGCCGAGGAGCTGCAGGAGGATCAGGACCGCGGTGGACACCGGCAGGTGCTCGTCGCTGTGCTTGCGAGCCAGGACACCGATCAGGTCCTCCCCCGGGGCGGCGACCGCCTCCGTGAAACGCTCCTCCAGATAGCTCCAGAGGTCTGTGATCGAAGCCTCCAGCTCGGCGAGCCGCCCGCGGCGCAGGAAGCCTCCCAGCACCTCGGTGCTGTCCAGCGCCCACTGGCCGAGTCGCTCGTGGTCGTGCTCCGGAAGACCGATGAGCCGAGCGACCACCGAGATCGGCAACGGGTCGGCCATGGCGGACACCCAGTCGACGGGCTGCCCGTCCTGCGCCAGGTCCTCCACGCCGGCCCACAGCTCGTCGGTGCGGGACCCGACGTACTCCGTGAGAGCGCGGACGCGTTTGCTGAGGGCGGTCATCAGCATCGTGCGATGCGCTCGGTGCTCGGGGTCGTCGGCGGTCGCGAGGACCTGCTCGACGGTGCCGCCGCCGTCCATCGGCTGCTCGTGCACCGTTCCATCGGGGTAGCACACCAACACCTGGCGCAGGTGGGAGGAGAAGTCGTCCGGCCGGTCGACCGCCTCCTGCACGTCCGCCCACCGCGAGACCAGGTAGACACGACTGCCGGGCACCTGAGCGACCGGAGCGTCCCGGCGCAGCTGGGCGAAGAGCGAGTAGGGGTCGGCGAGCACGTGCTCGGTGAAGAGGTCGTCCACCGTAGGGGCGTCGGTCGGGTCGGTCCGTCCCTGCTGAGTCTCCATCGCGACAGCATCGCGTATCGGCGTCCGTGTGCGTCGGGTTTGGCGACTCCTGGCTCGCGGTCGGCACGCCCGTGCGCTGCTACCCCGTGTCGGAACGCCCGATGCTCACCGGCAAGGTCAGCGGACGGCGGACGTAGCGTCCTCCCGCCCAGGTCACGCCGGCCTCGTCGATGCAGTAGTCGGTCGCCCGAGCCAGCAGCTCCTCCAGCGCCACGGTCGCCTGCAGCCGTGCCGCCGCCGCGCCGATGCAGTGGTGCGAGCCCTGGCTGAACGTCAGCAATCGCCCCGGACGACGTCGTACGTCGAGCTCGTCGGCGTCGGGTCCGTACTGGCGCGGGTCGCGGTTGGCCGCCGCGTAGCAGAGCAGCACCTTGCGTCCCGCCGGCATCGTCACGCCGTGCAGCGTGACGTCGCGGGTCAGGGTCCGCGCCAGGCCCTGCACAGGTGAGGTGAGCCGCAGGAACTCCTCGCCCGCATCGGCGATGAGTCCGGGCTCGGCAGCGAGCAGTGCTCGCTGGTCGGGGTGCTCGGCGAGGAGCAGCGCTGCGCCGCCGAGGTTGCCGGTCGTGGTGTCGTTGCCTCCTGTCACGACGGTGAACACGTAGGCCAGGATCGAGAGCAGCCCGCGGTCGTCGTCGGCCACGCCTGCGGCCACCAGGTGCGAGACCGTGTCGTCACCGGGCTCCACCCGCCGTCGTTCGATGAGCTCGGAGAAGTAGCCGAGCAGGTCGGCGGTCGCCTCCGCGGCGCCGGTTCCGGGATCGACGCCGGCGGCGCCGGCCTCGACGATCGCGTCGGTCCAGGTGTCGAAGAGGCCGCGGTCCCGCTCAGGGACGCCCAGGTAGTGGGCGACCACCATGGTCGGCAGCGGCTTGAAGAGATCGGCCACGAGGTCACCGCGGCCGCGGCTGAGCAGCTCATCCAGCCTGGCGGTGACAAAGCCCCTGACGGCGGGCTCGACGGTGTCGACCGCACGCGGGGTGAACCCGCGCGCGACGAGCTTGCGGAAAGCCGTGTGCTCCGGCGGGTCGAGCATCACCATCGGCGGGTTGTCCGCCATCCCGATCCGCTCGAGCTCGCCGTACTCCACCGTCAGGCCCTGTGCCGAGGAGTACGTCGAAGTGTCAACGGCCGCCGCCAGGACGTCGGCGTGTCGGGACAGGACGTAGTAGTCGTCGTGCGGGCGCTCGGCCGGGACCACGTGATGGACGGGGCTTCGCTCGCGCAGGTCGGCATACATCTGCCAGGGCGAGGCCCAGGCGGTCCCGCCACCCGGGGTGAACACCTCAGATCTTCTCGGCGACGATCCGCCAGTTGAGGTCGGCGATCTTGGCCCGTTCAGCGTCGGTCCAGGCCTGTCCGCCCTTCTGCAGCAGGTCGAGCGACTCCTCGATCCACGACGGCGCGACCCGGATCTTCTCCAGACCCCGCACGAGCCGCCGACCGTGCAGGATGAGGTCACGCTTCTGCTCGCACAGCGGCCAGGCCTCGCTCTTCGACGGGGCCGACAGGATGATCCGGAAGCCCGCGCGCTCGAGCGCGGCGCAGACGTCGGCGGGGTACATCGACTGGGTGGCCGCCAGCGTCGGCAGGAAGAGCCGGTGCAGCGCGACGTGCTCCTCGTTCTCCCAGTCGAAGAACGGCGTGAGGAGGTACTCCGAGCACGCGTAGCGCGCGCCCGGCTTGAGGACCCGGGCCATCTCCCGGGCATGGTCGTCGAGCTCCTCCTTCTTGAAGAAGGGCCACACCGCCTGGAAGGAGAAGCACCCGTCGAAGGACTCGTCCTCGTAGGCGAGCGGGTCGTGGTGATTGCCGAGCTTGAAGTGCAGCCGATCGCTCATCCTCGTGTGCTCTGCCCAGGAGATCGCGTTCTCGATCTGGTCGGGATCGATGTTGTAGCCGGAGACCTGGCCGCCGGTGAGGGTCGCGAAGTGATGGGAGATCCGCCCCCGACCGCACCCCATGTCGAGGAGGTGGGAGCCGCGCGGGTCGGCGAGGGCGAGCTCAGCGAGCACGGCCTTCTCGGTGAGGAGCTGGTTGTCGTAGAGGCCCTTGGACTCATCGAGCATCGGCGGGATGTAGAGCTTCTCGAGGTCGAAGACCGAGAGCATGTTGTTGAGGACCTTGTAGTAGTCGGCCACCGCCTTCGTCTCGTCGGCGGTCTCGGTCTGCTCCCCCGCCTGCATCCGCTGGAAGAACTGATAGGCCTCGATGCAGGCCTGCTTGTCCTCGGGCGGCAGGGTCGCCAGGCGTCTGAGGCCCGTAGCGGCGGTCTTGATCCGGTAGGCATCCCACATGGTGCTGGCCTCTCGTCGGCCCGCCGGGCGATCCGGATCGGGTTTGACACCGCTGGCGCGGCGTCCCTACATTCATACATTAGGCGAGTGATTGTATGGAAGGGGTCTCATGGGACACCATGGCTGGCGGGGTGACCCGCCGCCCACCGAGTCCCTCGCCCGCGAGCGGATCATCGCCGGCGCAACGAGGTGCATCGATCGCACCGGCGTTGCCAAGACCACGCTGTCCGACGTCGCCGCCGAGGTCGGCGTCACCCGGCAGACGGTCTATCGCTACTTCGCAGGCCTGGGCGAGCTGCTCCACGCGGTCGCCGAGACCGGAGCCAGCGACTTCATCGACCGGATGCACGCCCATGTCGACACCTTCGACACCCCGAACGACGTGGTGGTCGAGGCGATCGTCTTCTGCCTGCAGGAGCTCCCGCTCGAGCCGCGCATCGGGATCCTGCTCGAGGCCGACGACGTCGACCTCTTCGGCCGCGGCATCACCTCACCGACCGGGTCCGCCCTCGGCGCGGACTTCCTCCGCGGGCTGTCCCTCGACTGGGCTTCGGGTGGTGTCGAGGACGCGGACCTGGACGGCCTGGCCGAGGTCATGCTGCGCCTGATCGGGTCGCTGGTGCAGCACCCGCCGGCCACACCCCGCTCCCCCGACGACCTACGCCTCTTCCTGCGTCGTTGGCTGGGCGCTGCCCTCGAGGCACCCCGCCCCGTCAGCTGAGAGTCGCTCGATCAGCGCGGGTTCGGCGGAGTCGAACCGCTCCATCTCCTCGCCCCCGTCGCAGGTGAGCAGGGCCACGGTGACCCTCGTGGGCGTGCCCGCGACGACGCGCCAGGTGCCCCCTGCGTCGGCCCACCGGAGGAGTCGCGCCTCGTCGGCGCCCCGGTCAGGTGGCGGCGCTGACGGTGCAGACATGACTCGACGCTACTGCGACACGGCGCGACGCGCATTGGCCTCTCGGACGCCCATCCCGAGAAGCGCGAGCACCGTGATCGGCAAGCAGAAGAAGAGCAGGACCGCGCTGTAGGCAGGCAACGCGTCATGGCCCTTGGAGTCCAGCACCAGGTAGGCGGTGTAGGCCGTGAACCAGGCCACCAGGAGGAGGCCCTCGCCGCGGCTGACCGTCGAACCGGTGAAGAGCATGACGGCCAGGGCGACCGTGATCGCGAGCAGCACCGGGAGGTCGAAGTGGACCGCAGCTGGTTCGATCGGCACCGGGATGACCACCGAGGTGAGGCCCAGCACGGCTCCGACGTTGAAGATGTTGCTGCCGACGATGTTGCCCACGGCGAGCTCCCGGTCGCCTCGGATGGCCGCGATGATCGAGGTGACGATCTCGGGCAACGAGGTGCCGATGGCCACGACGGTCAGTCCGATCACGAGGTCGCTGAGCCCTGCCGCTGCCGCGATGCCGCTGGCTCCCTCGACCAACCATCGCGCCCCGGCCACGAGAAGGGCGACCCCCACCGTCAGGAACGCAACGTTGCGGACCACGTGCGACCGCTCGGCCCCGGGCGATCGGTCGGGCCCGGGCGCTCGGTCGTCCGGACCCGCGCGGTCGGCCGGACCCGCTCGACCTTCACGTTGCCCGCGACGAACGGCGAGGAGCACGTAGGCGCACAGCCCGATGAGCAGCACTGCTCCGTCGGTGCGTGCCAGCAGACCGTCGATGCTGAGGAGCAGCACCAGGACCGCCGCAACCAGGGCGACCGGGACGTCGAAGCGCAGGAGCCCCCTGCCCGCATGCTGGCTCCGGACGATCGCGGCCACCCCGAGCACCAGGAGCACGTTGGCGATGCTGCTGCCGATCGCATTTCCTACCGCAAGACCGGGCGAGCCGGTGAGCGCTGCGTCCAGGGACACGGCCAGCTCCGGGGCCGACGTGGCACCCGCGACCACCGTGAGTCCGATGACGAGCGGCGAGATCCCGGCAGCCCGCCCGAGGCCGCCCGCGCCACGGACCAGGAAGTCGCCACCCAGCACGAGCAGGACCAGGCCCGCGAACAGCAGCAGCACCACGGTCACGGTTCGAACCTATCCGGTTGCGTGGTGCGTGTTGGGTACTTCTGCTATCGTCTCAGTTAACCCCCCGGGGGGTTACCCGGAGCATTGTCGGAGCCAGGAAGGAACGACCACCTTGCGCAGCATCGAGATCGATGAAGTAGCCGTAGCGATCGAGGACGGCGCCATCGTCGTCGACGTCCGCGAGGCCCGCGAGTACGTCGCCGGCCATGTCCCTGGCGCAAGGCACCTTCCGATGAGCCGTCTCACGTCGCGTCTCGGCGAGCTCGATCGCACCGCCCCGGTGCACGTCATCTGCGCGTCGGGCAACCGCAGCGGCGCGATGACCGACGTACTCGTCGCTCAGGGCTTCGACGCCATAGACGTCCGCGGCGGCACCGACGCCTGGGCGCGATCGGGTCGCTCGCTCGTGACCGGGTCGCACCCCTCCTCCAGCCAGTAGCAGCCCTTCCACCCACAGAACGGAGCACCACCGTGTGCCGAGCAGTTGCCTGCAAGAAGTGTGACAAGACCACCTGGGCCGGTTGCGGCCAGCACGTCGACCAGGTCCTGGCCCGCGTCCCGCGCAACGATCGTTGCGCCGGCCACGTCGGCGAGGAAGGCCCCGGCCTGATGAAGCGACTCTTCGGGCGGACCTCATGACCCTCGACCGCTCCATCACCCTCTTCGCCGGCATCATGACGCTGATCAGCGCCTTGCTGGTGGCCCTCGTCTCGCCGTGGTGGCTGCTGCTGACCGCCTTCGTCGGGTTCAACCAGGTCCAGTCCAGCTTCACCGGCTTCTGTCCCGCAGCCATGGTCATGAGCCGGCTCGGGGTTCCGCAGAGCCACACCTCCGCCTGACGCGGAGCGACCACGAACGGGTCGCCTAGGGTCGCTGCATGCGCTCCCCGATCCCGGACTACCTGCTCGAGGTGCTCGACTCCTGTGGCGCCGACGGCGGCGCCCTCGCCGACTACATCCCCGAGCTGGCTGCGGCCGACCCCGATCGCTTCGGGATCTGCATCGCCACGGTGGATGGCGCCGTCTACGCCGCCGGGGACGCCGACGTCGAGTTCACCATCCAGTCGATGTCGAAGCCGTTCACCTACGCCCTTGCTCTCGCTGACCGCGGGGTGACCGGCATGAACGCCAGGGTGGGCGTCGAGCCCTCGGGCGAGGCCTTCAACGAGATCTCCCTCGATCGGAAGTCCGGTCGACCCCGGAACGCGATGATCAACGCCGGGGCGATCCTGACCCACTCCCTGGTCGACGGTGACGACAGTGCGGCCCGGTCCGAGCGGGTCCGCGACGGCTTCGGTCGCTTCGCCGGTCGGGACCTGGTGGTCGACGAGAGCGCCTTCTCCTCCGAGCTCGAGTCGGCGCACCGCAACCTCGGGATGGCGCATCTGCTCAAGGCCTCCGGGACCCTCGGCTGCGACCCGGTCGAGGTCGTCAAGGGCTACACCCGACAGTGCTCGATCACCGTGTCGTGCCGCGACCTCGCCATGATGGCCGCGACCCTGGCCAACGCCGGCGTGCACCCGCAGACCCACGAGGTCCTGTTGAGCAGGTCGGTGGTGCGGCAGGTGATGAGCGTGATGATGACCTGCGGCATGTACGACGCAGCCGGCGACTGGATGACCGATGTCGGGATCCCTGCCAAGAGCGGCGTGTCCGGTGGCGTGATCGGCGCCCTCCCCGGGCAGGTCGGGATCGCCGTCTTCTCGCCGCGGTTGGACCCGCACGGCAGCAGCGTGCGCGGCATCGAGGTCTTCAAGCGACTCTCGAACGACATGGGTATGCACCTGATGGACGTGGCCCAGGAAGGACGCTCCGCGCTGCGCGGCTCCTACGTCTCCGAGGGCGACGACCCCATGACGGTCTACGAGGTGCAGGGCGACCTGCGCTTCGCCGGCGCCGAGACCGTCGTGCGAGCCATCGCCGACACCGAGCACACGACCCGACGCGTAGCTCTCGACCTGACCCGGGTCTACCGGCTCCACGACGTTGGGCGGCGGATGCTGCTCGAGTGCGTACGACGGCTCGGGGAGGACGGCCTCGACGTGGTCGTCGTCGACCCCGAAGGCACCCTGCCCGGGGCCGCGAAGGTCGACTCCGACCTGCTCGAGGTCGTCGCTTCCCTTGACGCCGTCGTCCCGGCGGGCTGAGCCTGGAGTCATGGACGTCGTCGTGGTCCCGGCATCTCGATCGACGCTGACCTACCGCTACCTGCGCCTGGCCATCGTCCTGCTGGCGCTCTTCCTCGGAACCGCGGTCGCCATCGAGGCCTGGTGGGGTGACAGCCCGGCGCAAGCATCGATCAGTGCCTATTACTACACCCCCGTGCGCGGCGTCTTCGTCGCAACGCTCGTGGCGATGGCGCTGGGCCTGATCGCCATCCAGGGACGCGACTGGGGCTACGAGGACGTGCTCCTGAACTTCTCCGGCATGCTTGCTCCGGTCGTCGCGCTGGTGCCGACGCCCATCCTCGGCACCGACGCGTTGCCGTGCCCGGCCGACTACGCCGCAGACGAGAAGTGTGTGCCCCTCGCCTTCCAGGACGGCGTCGCCAACAACGTCTGGGCCCTGTTCGTGCTTGCCGTCGGCAGCATCGCGGTGGCTGCCGTGGTGACCCGCCCTTCCCGTCGCACCGGGGTGACGTGGCGCCGGTGGCTGGTCGGCTACGTACTCGCTGCGCTGCTCGTCGTTGCGACGCTTGTGGTGTTCGCGACCGATCGCGAGCTCTTCCTGCGCTGGGCGCACTACGCCGCGGCGGTCCCGATGTTCGGGCTGCTGGTCGCCGTCGGCGTCGTCAACGGCCTGGCCACCGATCACACGCGGTCGCCGGGCCGCCAACCCCCGCGTATCCCGGGGGTGACCGAGCACCTCCGGGCCTGGTACTTCGGACTCGCGGTCGCCATGAGCCTCGTCGTCGGTCTGGCCGTGGGCTACGGGCTCCTCTTCGGCGAGGACGGTGGCTGGACCGCCTGGCTCTTCTGGGTCGAGGTGGCGCTGCTGGTGATGTTCTCGCTGTTCTGGACCCTGCAGACGATCGACTTCTGGAACGAAGGCCTGCCGCCTCCGGAGGGTGCGAGCATGGGTACGTGACCGACTCCAACTCCCGCAAGACCCGACCCACGTCTGCCGATGTCGCCGGCCACCTGGCCGGCGTCGAGCACGACGTACGACGTCAGGACGCCCAGGCCGCGCTCGCCCTGATGCAGGAGGTCACCGGCGTCGAGCCCACCATGTGGGGCTCCTCGATCATCGGTTTCGGCACCCAGCGCTACACGACGGCCGATGGAAAGGAGCACGAGTGGTTCGCCGTCGGGCTGGCGCCGCGCAAGGCGGCCCTCACGCTCTACGGCCTGACCTACTACGACAGCAATGCCGACCTGCTCGCGCAGCTGGGCCCACACACCACCGGTAAGGGCTGTCTCTACGTCAAGCGCCTTGCCGCCATCGAGATGGACGTGCTGCGCGCCCTCATCGATCGAGCCTGGGCCGCCAACCAGTCGGCCTGATCGCGGATGACCGTGCCTTCCTCCCGCCGTCGCGCAGGTCCCACCTGGACCGACTACCGAGCCGGGATCGGTGACCGCTCCTCGCTCTTCGCTGCCGTGGTGGCGCAGTGGGGCGTCAAGCGCGCGCTCTACGTCGGCAGCTACCTCGACCTCTCCCCCTCGACGGCGATCGCGTCAGTCACCTACGTCGACACCGACCGTCGCGCCGCCCGGTTCTTCGCTGACGACGCCGCCGTCGCGGCCGACCTGGCCGGCCGGACCGCGGGCGAGGCCGGTTCCGAGGTGATCTTCCTGGCCGACGACTTCACCAGCGCGCTACCGGTGGAGGACAGCGCCTACGACCTGCTCATCGCGCTCTACACCGGTCCTGCTTGGAACCACTGCCGGCGCTACCTCGCTCCGGGCGGCCTCTTCCTGGCCAACTCCAGCCACGGAGACGCGAGCCTGGCCGCGTTGGACCCGGACCTCGAGCTGGTCGGGGTCATCCAGCATCGCGGCGACCGCTACCGACTCGACGCCCACGACCTCGATGCCTACCTGCAGCCCAAGAAGCCGGAGACAGCGCGCGCCGACCTCATCCTCGCCAGCGGACGAGGGATCGCCTACACCCGTCCGGCGTTCGCCTATCTCTTCCGACGCCGCTGAGCTCCTGCCCGCGTCAGACCAGCTCGGGCAGCCGCAGGTGTCCCAGCACGAGCTCGTACTCGCCCACATCCATCACGTCGACGCCCGCCTCGCGGACCGCCGACTCGCGTAGCGCCCAGCTCCGGTCGCGACTCGCTGCCATCGACTCCACGGTGTCGTACGTCGTGGTGCTGCAGGCCCGGCCCTTCTCGCGGTTGACCATCAGGCTGGCGCTGCAGAAGCCATCGATGCTCTCGATCTCGGGCAACCAGGAGGTGCGGTAGAGATCGATGCCGCGGTCCGGGTCACTGTGGTTCAGCCGCAGCCACGCGACCCGACAAGCGGCCCCGACGGGCGCGGTGTGGTCGCGGTGCATCACCGCCACCTCCCACTCGTCGATCACCACGGTACCGACGAGGATCTCCAGGCCCCGCTGGCGCAAGGGAGCGAGATGGGCATCGGAGTCGCCCATCGCGGCTTCGGACTCCCAGGCGCTGGTGGTGATGGCCTGGCCCGTCTCCCGCTCGACGAGCATCGACATACCGATGCAGCCGGGCAGCGACATCATCAGGGGCATCGCTTCGCCGCGGACGAAGGCGACGGCGTCGTCGAGGCGCTCCGCGCTGCCGGTGATCGTGGTGGATCGTGCATACATGAGTGGCCCCTCGCCTGGGGCGGCACCCGAGCGGCACCGCCGCTGGCCTTCCACCTTCCTCGCCCCGTCCGGCGGACGCAAGGGCCACGGTGATGCTCTCGCGCGACAAGACGGTGGTGGTTCGAGGACTCACAACCGGCACACAGGCTGCAAGCAGCGGCCTCACGGATGTCGCCGACATGGTGGTGATCAGCCGAACCCCTCCCACTCCTGAAGGACTTCTCGTGACCTCGTTCTATGTCGCCCTGGCCGATCTCGTCGCCATCAGCATCCTCTGCTTCGCCGTCTACTACCCCCGACACCGGCGGCGAGAACTGCTCGTCGCGTTCCTCGGTGTGAACGTCGGTGTGCTCGCCGTGACCACGGCCCTGGTCTCCAGCGACGCCACCCTGGGCCTCGGCCTGGGTCTGTTCGGCGTGCTGTCGATCATCCGGCTTCGCTCCGTCGAGCTGGGCCAGCACGAGGTGGCCTACTACTTCACCTCCCTTGCCCTGGGCCTGCTCGGCGGACTCGGTTCGCTGAACCTCCCGCTCACCACGCTCCTGATGGCAGTCCTCGTCCTCGTGCTCGCCATTGCCGACAGCCCCCGCCTCTTCGTCAAGGACCACGAGCAGCTCGTGCTCCTCGACGGCGCCTACACGCACGAGCCCACCCTGGTCGCCGTGCTGGAGTCCGTGGTCCACGGACAGGTGAACAAGGTCGTCGTCCAGAAGGTCGACCTCGTCAACGACACCACCCTGGTCGACGTCCGCTGGCGCAGCATTGCCGACGCGCCACGAGTGCCGGAGGCACCCAGCCCGGCAGGGTCCATCGGCTCGCTGGTCGGCGCGACGGCGAGCGCATGAGCACGACAGTCGACGCACGGTCTCCGACCGTCGATCCTCTGGACCGGCTCCCGGTCACGTCGCTGGCGGCGCTCGTCGAGAGCGCAGCCCTGATGCGGCGCACCGACCGCAAGTACGTCGTGCCGATCGGCGCCCTGCCGGCACTCGTGAGCGCACTGCACTCACTCGACCCGGGCCTGAAGGTGCTCGAGATCGATGGTCGACGTCGCCACCGCTACGACTCGACGTACTTCGACACCCCGGGGCTGGAGGCGTACTGGCGGGCCGCCCGCAAGCGCCGCCACCGCTTCAAGGTCCGCACCCGGCACTACGTCGACACCGACCTGGCCTTCACCGAGGTGAAGACCCGCGGACCGCGCGGCTCCACCATCAAGTCACGTGCTCCCCGGGACCACGGACCGGGCAGCGCTGCGCAGACCCCGCTGGCCACGGCGGACGGCGCCTTCGTGAGGACCGAGCTTGCCGGCGCAGGGCTCGGGCACGTCGACGTCGAGGGCCTCGTGCCGACGCTTGGCACCTCCTACCTGCGCAGCACCCTGTGGCTGCCGGGCAGTGGCGCCCGCCTCACCATCGACGTGGACCTCTCCTGGTCCCTGCCCTGGGACGACACCGTCGGCAGCGTGCCCGGCCTGGCCGTGGTGGAGACCAAGACTGCCGGAGCCAGCACCGGGGTCGATCGAGCGCTCTGGTCGCTGGGGCACCGACCGGTCCGGATCTCGAAGTACGCCACCGGGCTGTCGCTGATGCTGCCCGAGCTGCCCGCACACCGGTGGCATCGCGTCCGCACGCGCCACCTCCAGCAACACCTCACCTACACCCAGACCCAGGAGTCCGCATGACCTCGTCACCGTCACCCTTCCACCGTCTCCGACGCCGCGGCGCGGCCGCTCTGGCCACGCTCACGCTGACCGTCGGCGGTCTCAGCGCCTGCGGCCTCGACACGCTGGCCTCCGCGACGACCTCGACCTCGGGAGCTGCCACCAGCGTCGAAGGCACGGTCTGGGATGCCGAGTCCGTGCACGAAGTCTCGCTGGACGTCGACCCCGACGAGTTCGCGACGATGCTCGAGACCTACCAGGACTCCGGCGAGAAGGAATGGCTCACCGCCGACGTCACCATCGACGGCCAGACCTTCAGCGACGCCGGGATCAGGCTCAAGGGCAACAGCTCGCTGCGGGGAGTGGCGGCCGATGCCGACCCCGCTGAGCTCCCGTGGCTCGTCGACCTCGACCAGTTCGTCGACGGCCAGAGCCTCGACGGGTGGGAGGCGTTCGTGATCCGCTCCAACAACACCGAGACGTCCCTCAACGAGGCCGTCGCCCTCGAGCTCCTCCAGGAGGCCGGACTCGCCAGCGAGGAGGCCGTCGCGATCAGCTTCACGGTCAACGGCAGCGACACCACTCTCCGGCTCATGATCCAGGACCTCGACAACAAGTGGGACGAGGCGGTCTTCGGGACCGACGGCACGCTGTACAAGTCCGAGTCGACCGGTGACTGGTCCTACCGCGGCGACGACGCCGCCTCCTACGAGGACGTCTTCGACATCGAGGCCGGCACGGAGGACTACGAGCCGCTCACCGACTTCCTGCAGTGGCTCAACGAGTCCACCGACGAGGAGTTCGCCGCCGGGCTGTCCGACCACTTGGACGTCGACGCCTTCGCCACCTACCTGGCGTTCGAGGACCTCATCGGCAACTTCGACGACATCGCCGGCCCGGGCAACAACTCGTTCCTCCGCTGGGACGAGGACGCCGAGCAGATGACGGTCGTCGCCTGGGACCACAACCTCGCCTTCGGCGTCGTCAACGGTGGCGGCGGCGGTGGCGCTGAGGGTAGCTGAGGGCGCACCGTGGGGGCCCCGGAGAAGGGATGGCGCTGCCGGACGGAGTCGAGGGCCTCGACCAGGCCGAGCGGCCCGAGCGTCCTGAGGGCCTCGAGCCACCGGACGCTGACGGGCTTGCGGCCGGCGAGGCACCCGAGAGGGACCAAGCCGGCGGCGGCGGGGGCGGTGGCTCGAACGTGCTGTCCGAGCGGTTCCTGGCCACGGCGGAGTTCGTCGAGCTGTACGACGCCGCGGTCGAGCGGCTGCAGGCAGAGCTGTTCGACGACGGCACCGCCCAGGACGTGCTCGACTCCTGGACCGCTCTCCTGACCGACGAGGCCTCCGAGCTGGTCGATGCCTCGACCGTCGAGACGGATGCCGAGCAGATCGCGTCGTACTTCGACGGGAACGCTGTCGAGCAGTGAAGGGGCACTGGACGCCTTGTCTCTGAGCCGGCAGGCATCACGCCGCGGGCGTCCAGCTGGGACCTACGCCGACTTTCGACGTAGGTCCCGGCTGACACGGTGCGCTCCGCCGAGGAGGACCTGGCCGCACTGCGACCGAGAGCTGAGCCCGAACCGGCGAATTTTCAATGCGCCCTCATCGGAGACGCCTAGAGGTCCGAGAGCCGCACGGCACGCGGAGCGCGCCGACGGCGTTGCTGCTGTCATTCCGACCCGATTCGGCTTGCGAGCCCCTGTCGGGAGGCCGCCAGTGCGAGTCGTTTGTCTCGCGTCCAGAGTTGAGCATCGGTCGTCAGCATCGTGGCGGCTAGGAGGTGCGCGTCGACGTACCCGATACCGAGACCGAACAGTTGATGGTTGTCGATCAGGGCGAGCACCTCGACGTCTGTCGCTGTCGTGGCCTGAGGCAGGTTGCGAAGTAGTCCGAGGATCTCGGTTCGCTGCAAGAGATGGCCAAGCGCTAGTTCCCCGATCACCCAGGGGTGGGCAAGAACCTGGCCGTCTTGGAGAAGCGAGGCGAGTTCGGGGTCGCCGCCGCGGAGGTGGTCGATCCAGACCGAGGTGTCGACGAGGATCACGCAGGCGTGGTCTGCCGCCGTGGGGTCACCGATGCGCCCGGCTCGCTACCTGCCAACCGGGCGAGCCGTCGGGCGCTCTCGCGCTCGATCAACGCGACGAGTGCCTGTCGGACCAGGGCGCCCTTCTCGTTGGTCCCCGTGAGGCGCTGAGCTTCCCGGACAAGGTCGTCATCGAGGGCGAGCGTGGTTCGCATTCTGGCCTCCAGGCACGTCAGGCAGCATCGAATGATGATGATACACGTGCGTTACCTTCCTGGCGCGAGACCCGGGGGGACGTGGAGAATTGCCGCCATTCGCCCGTATCTGGCGCGACCAGAAGGAGAAGTCCAGGACGAGAACGAGCCGGACTACCCGCTATGTCCGCAACGGGTAGTCGATGTTGTCGGTGTGGGCTTGGTGGTGGTGGAAGGGGCAGAGCAGGACTGCTTCGCGGGTGTTGGTTTCGCCGCCGTGGGCCCAGGGGTTGGTGTGGTGGACGTGGCAGAAGGACGCCAAGGGTGTCGCAGGTGGGGTGTTGGCAGGTCTTCTGCTCCACGATGAGCGCCAACCGTTGGGCTGGGGTGTGCAGGCGGTGGGACCTGCCGAGGTCGAGGACGTGGCCGTCCTTGTCCAGGACCGCGGGGATGATCTTGGCCTGACAGGCCCAGCGCAGCAGCTGTCCTGGTGAGACCTTCACCCCCGCATCGGTGGTCCCGGCCTTGCGAGCACCTTTCGTGAAGACGTCTGCCTCGGCGATGATCACGACGGTCGCGGCGAGGCCGCCCAGGTTCGGGAGCTTGTCGGTGGGGTAGTTCTCGATGTACTCCACGAACGCCCACCCCATCTTCTGCGGGGTCGGCTTCTCATAGTCATACGAGCCGGCACCCTCGGTGGCGCGCACATGCTTGGCCGAAGCGAGGCCGTGGAGGGCTTTGCGGAGCATCGCGGCCTGAGCTTCGGGCAACGTGAACCGCCCATGGGCCAGACCGTTGCCGTCGTCCCACATCCGGAACTCGGTCTTCTTCCGGGCCCGTGCCTCTTGCTCGTCGAGCTTCTTCGCCTCATACGCATCAGCGGCCTCTGGGTCGATCACTGCGACCAAACGTTTGCCGAGCTCACGCAGCTGGTGGGCATCGAACTCTGCCGCCTTCTCCACGCAGGTGCTCCTCGGCCGGGCCACGTTGCTCGGCGTACTCGTCACTCAGCTCGGCCACGGCGGCACCGATGACGAGCGCCTGCTCGGGCAACACCTCACCCTTCGCGACCGCCTCCCTGGTCCGGTCGTGCTGGTTGAGGGTTTCGGTGAGCTTGGTGCGCCGGTTGGCCTCACCAGGAGTGAGGCGGGTGGTCCGTGCCAGCCAGACCGCGAGTGACTTCGCACCGATCTGTCCGGGCAGGTCCAACGTCTTGGCCTGGGTCAACGCCCGGGACTCGAGCTCGGCCAACCGGGCCAGGTCGGCCTCGATCCTGGCGATCACTTGGGTGGTCTCGTCCGCGTCCAGCGACCACGCCGGCGCACCCGCGATGTCGTCGAGGCCGGCTTCGAGCAGGTCGAGGAAACCAAGGATCGGGTGACCCGTCCCGGTGCCGTCGAGATGCCTGCTCATGAGTCCACTCAAGCACCGACCACCGACAGTCCAGGACCGTGAATCCGGCTCAACCACGGGGTTGTGGACAACCTTGTTGTCCACAACCGCTGTGGACGATTCGTGGGTAATGACGGCTGTTCCTCGGCTCGCCCGGCTCGACCACGTAGACGCGCAACGTGGTCGAGCCAGACCCCAAGCTGGTCGAGCCGTGAGGAGCGCCAGCGACGCCGGTCCCCCAAGGTGGTCGAGCCGTGAGGAGCGCCAGCGACGACGGTCCCCCAAGGTGGTCGAGCCGTGAGGAGCGCCAGCGACGACGGTCCCCCAAGGTGGTCGAGCCGTGAGGAGCGCCAGCGACGAACGTGTCGAGACCCCCGCACCCGACCACGACACGCACCTCACCAGGTCTCGACACGGGCTCGCCTAGCGGCTCGCCCGGCTCGACCACCTATGCGCCCAAGGTGGTCGAGCCGTGAGGAGCGCCAGCGACGACGGTCCCCCAAGGTGGTCGAGCCGTGAGGAGCGCCAGCGACGAACGTGTCGAGACCCCCGCACCCGACCACGATCCGCACCTCACCAGGTCTCGACACGGGCTCGCCTAGCGGCTCGCCCGGCTCGACCACCTCGGCGCCAAGGGCACCGGACCCCTCAGTCTCGTGCCGGCGCTGCATCCCAGTCGTCGAAGGCCTCGGCATACATCTGCTCCACGAGGGTGACCTGCTCATCGAGGTTGTCGGCGGTCCAGTCGGCGCTCGACACCGGCTCCAGAACCCGCACCTGCACGACGCCCGGGGTGAGGATCATCGACTGCGACGGCATGATCTCGCCGGCGTTGCGGATGACGATGGGCACCATCGGCACTCCGGCCTGCATCGCCAGGTGGAAGGCTCCCTTCTTGAAGGGAAGCAGCCGCGGCGTCGGTGAGCGGGTGCCCTCGGGGGCGATGACCAACGAAGTGCCGGACTCCAAGCTCTCCAGCGCCGGTCCGAGCGCCTCTCGAGCGGCGACCTTGTCGGTGCGGTCTACGTAGGCGACGTCGGCCAGCCAGCCCATCGCGGCGAAGGTCGGGTCCTTGGCGAGCTCCTTCTTGGCGACGCCGGTGAAGTCGCGTCGCAGGAGCGCGGCGAGGACCACGACGTCGAGCTGGCTCTGGTGGTTGAAGACGAAGACGGCCGGGCGCGAGTGCCAGAGGTTCTCCTGGCCCTCGACGTCCAGCGACACGCCCGCGCCGGCCAGGGCCAGCTCGGAGCTGATCGCGGCCGCGACCGTGAGCGCCGTACGTCGGTCCCGGTTGAGCAGGCCCATCCCGAGCCCGGCGGCGACCCCCGTGAACAAGCCGGCGAAGGACGCAGCCGAACGGACCACGTTGGTCGGGGTCAGTCGCCGCTGGCGGTGCAGACGGTGCACCGACCAGCCGCGCTCCCCCGCCGCCGAGGTCAGGGTGCTGTCGGCGTTGAGTGGTCGGGGGCGTCCGACCGTCTCGAGGTAGAGGACGTCCTCTCCCCCGTTGCCGTAGGCGTAGGACTCGTCGAGATCGAGGCCTCGCTCAGCCGCGAACTCCTTGACGGCCGTCGCCTTGCCCGGCCCCCAGAGGATGGGACCGTCGACGAGACCGGTGACGATGCCGTCGAGCGCCTCGACCTCGGTGACGAGAAGGTGCTCGATCCCGAGGTCCTCGGCCGCCGCCTGCGCCTGGAACCGGGTGGCCGACGAGGCGAGCGCGACGGTGTGGCCGGCGCGTAGATGGGCGCGCACGAGGCGTCGGGCGTCGGGGTAGAGCTGGCCTGAGATCCGCGAGCGGAAGAGCTGCTGGCCCATCTCCTCCAGGTCGACCAGCGACGTGCCACGCAGCGCGCCGAGCCCGACGCCGACCAGGCGCGTCACGTCGTGCCCACGCTGCTGCATGTTGAAGACCTCGACGAGGGTGCCGAGAAGCTCCTGCGGGCTCACCGAACGGCTGGCCAGCCGTTGGCGGAAGTAGAGCGCTGCCGAGTAGCCGTGGATCAGGGTGCCGTCGAAGTCGAAGAAGGCTCCGATCTCAGGACCCTGCGGGCCCGCGGCGACGGCAGCGAGGAGGTCGTCGATGTCGGCCATGGCTCAGTCCTTCAACGAGTGCGAGCGGACGACGGCGATGGCGGCGACCGCGGCCGAGAGTTCGTCGGCGAAGTGCTGACGCGACTGCCGGAGCTCGTCTCCCCCGGGCCCCAGCAGGTCGCGGTTGCCGGCGAGCTTGAGGGCGCCTCCCATGAGGTCCTTGGAGATCGACTCCGGGGAGTGGAGGTCCTGCTGCAACCAGCGTTGGTGAGCGACCCCGAGGCTCTCGGCGATCAGCGCGTCGCTGTCCAACGGAGCAGCGGGCTCCCGGGTCACGAGCCGGTCGGCCACCACGGAGTAGGCCTCCAGGAACGGGCCGATCACCCGGTGGGCGAGGAGCAGCTGAGAGCCGGCGAGTAGGTCGGAGACCTCGTCGGCGGCAGCTTTCCGATCCTCGGCCCAGCCCGGCCTCACGAGGTCGGTCTCGTAGCGGAGCTGGGTGTCGAACTCACGCTTGGTGGCGAAGAAGAACTCGTACTTGAGCAGGTCGCGCAGCGCCAGGGCTCGCGTCCACGTGGCAGCCACCAGATCGCCATCCGCGCGGCCGCCGCTGTTGCAGTCAGTCGCAGCCTGAGCCAATGCCACCTCGAGGATCGCGCGGTCGATGAAGTAGTGCGTGACGGTGTTGCGGTAGAACGCAGCCTCGTGCTGCCGGTCGGGCGCGATCGAGTAGACGGGCTCGAGACCACCGGCGTACTCGACAACGACACCCTCGCGCACCAGCGTCGCCAACGCTCGGCGCAGACCCTCGGGCCGGCCGAGGTCGACGTCGGCCGTGAGCGGGAGTCGACGGCGGCGTACGTAGGCCACGAGCGGCTCGAGGACACCGAGCGTCTCGGCCAGGGTCATCGCGCGGCCGTCGTTGTCGAGCAGCCCGAAGGCCACCAGGGCGGACGGCGTGATCGGCGTGGCGGCATTGATGCGGTGGGCCACCTCGAACGCGACGCGGGGCACCACCGCGGTGAGGTCGTCGGACTCGGCTCGCGAGCCGGCATCAGCCAGTGCGTCTCGCAGCGACATCGGCGGACCGAACCGCACGTGCACGCGTCCGCGGCGCCGTCCTTGGGCGCGGGCGAACCGGTAGAGCCAGGTGAGGCTCTCGGGGGTCTTCGTGCCGCCGCCCTCCTCACGCGACAACGCTGAGACCTCGTGCTGCTGGTCGTAGACGATCGAGACCGGCACGAGGTAGGCGTCGTCGGAGGTGTCGCCGTTGGCGCGGAACGCATCGACCAGGTAGCGCAGCACGCCCATCCGCGGCGGGCGGAGCTTGCCGGTGCGGGTGCGCCCACCCTCGAAGTACCACTCCAGGTTGGCGTGCTGGCGCAGCAGGAAGCCGAGGTAGAGGCGCAGCATCGCCGGGTAGACGGCGTCGTCGCGGCTCGAGCGGCGGATGAAGATCAACCCGCTGCGCTTTCCGAGCTCCGAGAGCGGCCACATGGCCAGGTTGATGCCGCCGAGGGTGTAGTTGCTGGGAAACCCGTGGCCGGACGTCGCCGCCCGGAGGACCAGCGGGTCGAGGTAGGAGCGGTGGTTGGGCAGGAAGACCAACGAGTGCTTGCGCCCCAGCTCGGAGAGCTCTTCCAGTCTGCTGGTGTCGACATCGACCTCGTAGGAGCGCGTCAACCACCGCCCCATCCGGTCCCAGACCCGCGAGGCCGACTCGTCGACGTACGCCGACATCTCGCACAGCGCCGTCTCCGAGTCGGCTCTCAGGTCGGCCTCGGTGCGTCCGGTCCGCTCCACCAGCGCGGCGAGCGTCTCGGCGTACTGAGTCGTGCCCATCACCAGCTCGACGGCCCGGCGTTCGTCCTCGAGGTTCGTCATGGGCGCAGCCTAGTGGCGTGGGTCACACCGCCGTTGCGCGGATGGATGCGCCGTTGCTGCACCGTCGGCTCAGGCATCGAGTTCGCTCTGGTGTGACCGGAGGGTGTGCAGCTCCTGGGTGGTGACCCGATGCGGGTCACCGACCTTGTAGGCAAGAAGGGCAGCGAGTCCCGCCGGGATCAGCAGCACCACGAAGGTCGCGATCGGACCGGGCACCGCGGTAAGAGCGTCGCTGACGTTGGCAGCCTTGGCTGACTCCCCCCAGACCGTCACACCGAGGATCCACAGCACGAGGGTGCTCGTCGCCGCGCCGATACCGGCTCCGGTCGTCGACGCGATGGCCTTGGGACTGATGGGGTTCTCTGCGCTCACGTCCGGCTCCGAGGTAGCGGCAACGCACGCACCGCTGCGCACGACCTTTGCAGGAGGACTCGGCTACTGACAAGAGGTCGTGCGGCATTGACACCCGCGTGGGGCTGCGGATCGCTCGGTGGTCGTCAGAATGTACTCATGCAGCTCCCCTCTCTCGGTTCGCTCACTTCTCTCCCCGTTCACGACCACCTCGACCTCCTCGGGCCGTCGGTGGCAGCCGCGCTGTCGCGGTGGTCCTACGCCGATGAGCTCGCGGTGGTGGAGATCGAACAAGACCTGGCCGACACCGCAGCCTTCACCACGGCGTACGCGCTGCCGCTCGAGGCCAGCGCGAACTGTGTCGTCGTGGCAGGTCGCCGCGACGGCGCGGAGCGGGTGGCCGCCTGTCTGGTGGCCGCCCACACCCGGGCTGACGTCAACGGTCTGGCGAAGCGGACGCTCGACGTCCGGAAGTGCTCGTTCCTCCCTACCGACCGTGCGGTGGCCGAGACCGACATGGAGTACGGCGGCATCACCCCGATCGGCCTACCGACAGGCTGGCGCATCTTCGTCGACGCGCGCCTGCTCGGCATCGATGTCGCGATCCTCGGCTCCGGCACGCGCCGGTCCAAGCTGCTCATGTCAGGCCCACGGCTGGCGGACCTCCCAGGCGTCGAGGTCATCGATGGCCTCGGGATCTGAGCCCTGCGCCGAGTCCGCTGTCGTCACCGCCGTGTCCGGGTCCCGGGGCCAGTCGATCGTCGGTCCAACACGAGTGCCGGACCACAGGAAGCGCCTGCCTCACGGCTCTAGACACTCCGGGATGGAGTCGGTGTGCCCATGTGGCTTCTCGGTGGTGCCCGCGGGGTCGTAGATCTTGACCGCATCGACCGAGGCGAACTGCTTGAGAGTGGGCACGATCTCGTTGGCCACGGTGAACGTCGCGCCGCCGCTGTCGCAGCCTCCCGTGAGTCGGACGCGCGCGATGCCGTTGCGAAGGCGCAGGGCGGTGAACCCGGAGGAGTCGCTGGAGACGAACGAGAGCCCCGAGGGCCTGTCGTAGTCCGTCGGTCCGGCATAGAGCGCCGTCATCGCGCCGCGCAGGACGGCCGGCGTCGGCACCCGGCGCAGGACCGTCGCCGGCGTCGCGTCCGAGGTGGCGAAGACCGTCTTCACCGCACCGGCGCGGCAGTCGAACGGGTGCTGACCACGGTGGGCCACGTCGAGCACCAGGTGCGCGGGCGATCCCGTCGTGGAGGTCGTGGTCGAGACCCGGTAGTCGCGGGTTCGACGCAGTCCGATCCCGTAGGTCACGACCCCCTCGAAGTCACCGGCCCGGCGCACCTCACGCAGGCTCTTGTAGGAGCGCAGGATGCGACGCGGCGACGTGGAGTGCCCCTCGTCGTCGTGCGCGACAGCGGGTTCGAGACGCACGATGAGGAAGGACCGACCGCGAAGGGTCAGGGTGTTGCCCGAACCGTCCTGGACGACCTCGCCGCACACGATGCACCTGATAGCCGGGGATGCTGGTCAGGTCGAAGACGATCCGGTCGAAGCCGTCGGCGTCGTGGCGCCCGACCCGGACGCCGTTGAGCCGCGCCTGGTCCTCTGGTGTGGCGGTCGGGGCCGGCGCGACAATCGGCGCTCGGCAGGCGGCGGCCTCAACCGGCGCGGGCACGGACCGTGATCTCAGCGGTACGGCGGACCCCGCACCGGGCGGGGCGAGCAGCGGCAGGGCGAGCACGGACAGGCTGCAGAGCAGCAGCCCGGCTCGCATGGTTCTGCGGATGGTGCGGCCGTTCGAACGGCAGGTGGTTCGCGACATGGCGTCGCCTCCAGGTAGTCGGGGTGCACCCTCGGCCCTGCTGCCGCGAGCGCCTACCAGTTAGACGGTTGAGGGCCCCAATAGGTTGACGCGGATCGCCACCGATCTGCGGCCGGGGGAACACCACCTCAGACGACGTCGACGACGCCCATCATCCCGCGGTCCTCGTGGTCCAGGATGTGACAGTGATAGACGGTCTTCCCGGGGAAGTCGTCGAAGGCGATGCGCACGGTCACCTCGCCGCGAGCGGGCACGTTGACGACGTCCCGCCACTCCACGCTCTTTCGCCGTTCGGCCCCGCTGGCCACGACCTGCATCGGCCAGACGTGGAGATGGAACGGATGATCCAGGGTGCTGTCGTTGCGAATGACCCACTCCTCGACGACACCCGCCTGCACGCTCTGATCGACCCGGTCAGGGTCGAAGGAGGCACCGTCGAAGGTGAAGCTCATCCCGCCGCCGGACATCATGCCGCCCATGCCCATCTCGAACGTCAGCGTGCGACTCCGCTCGACGGCGAGTCCGCGCAGGTCTCGGGGTTCAGGTCTGTCGGGAAGCGCGGAGGTCGCGGGCAGGGCCTGCCCGGAGACATCGATGGAGAACAGCTCGCCGCCGTTCGGGACCGAGGAGCTGCCACCTCCGCCCATCATCCCGCCCATCATGGTGCCCCGGTCGTAGGCCTCGGCGCGCAGCAACCCGCGGCCCTCCCGGAGGGTCAGGACCAGATCTGCCCGGTTGCCAGGGGCGAGCACCAGGGCTCCGCCGGACCCGGGAGCCGCCAGGGGTCCCAGGTCCACCCCGAGGAGCTCGACCTCCTGGCCTTTCACCGACAGGTCGAGGTATCTCGACGTACAAGCGTTGACGACGCGCCACCGCTCCCGCTCCCCCGGGTTGCCCTGAAGCTCGGGCGAGACCTGGCCGTTGACCAGGACGATCGCTCCCTCCCGACCCCTCATCTGGTCAGTTCCCGAGGGGTTGCGCACGCGGCCGTCCTCGTCGAGGTCGATGTCGGAGATCACCAGGACCCGCTCCCGTGCCACCGGGACCAGGTCGTCCTCGACGACGATCGCCCCGTAGAGGCCGCCGAAGACCTGGTCGGCGACGTTGCCGTGGTGGTGGGGGTGGTACCAGTAGGTGCCCGGTGGGTGATCGTCCGGGATCCGGTGCTCGTAGGCGAACGACTGTCCCGGATCGACCGAGACGAACACGTTGTCGCCGTTGCCCTCGGGCGAGACGTGGAGGCCGTGGACGTGCAGGTTGGTCGGCTCGTCGAGGCTGTTCACCAGCTCGACCCTGAGCAGGTCGCCGGGCCGCACCCGGAGCGTCGGACCCGGCAGGCCGTTGTTGTAGCCGAGCGTGGTGACGGTCCTGCCGGCGACGACGTGCGACCCGGACCCTGCCTCCAGTCGTACGTCGAGCACCCCCGACTCGCTCGTGAGCTGCTCGGGCTCCCTGAAGTCCTCGTCGCGCACGATGTCCAGGGGCGTGAACGGCCGCGTCCGCCACAGGCCGACACCCCCGACCGTGGTGCTCACCAGCCCTGCTCCGCCCAGCAGCAGTGCGGTCCGTCGAGTGATGGGCTCCATCAGCTCTCCTCCTGCGGGGCCCGGGCCGACCGCGTGGAGCCCCGCTCGGCACCACTCGGGGCGAGTCCGCCAACCAGGACCCGCACCAGCACGAACGCCAGGAGCGCGACCCCGACGATCAACAGCAACCAGAACAGCAGCGACAATCCGACGTCCATCATTGCCCGGACCTCTCGTCGGTGACGCGGCTCATCCGACGACCGCCAGCAGTGGCCCGGCCGCCAGCCCGAGCGCGACCGCGCCGAGGGCGCAGACGACTGCCAGCCGGGAGGAAGCGACGGTGTGCGATGAGGCCTCCCCTGTGCCATCCATGCCCTCAGGCTCCTCAGAACCAAGACATGCCGCAAGCCAGCGCAGGTAGTAGGCCAAGCTCAGCACCGTGTTGAGCGCCACCAGGACGGCCAACCACTGGAGCCCGGCGTCCCAGGTGACGCCGATCGTGAGCAGCTTGGCGACGAAGACCGCCGTCGGCGGGGTCCCGACGAGCCCGAGCAGACCCACCCCGAGGGCGGCGACCAGGGCAGGTCGTCGTCGGGCGAGCCCGCGCCACTGGTCGAGCCGGCGTCGTTCGGGCTCGGCGGCCACGACCGCGAAGCAGGCCAGGTTGGTGACGGCGTACCCCGCCACGAACAGCATCAGCGTGGGAAGCGCCTGATCGGTCCTGGTGACCGCGGCCGCGGCGGCGAGGAGATAGCCGACCTGGCTGATGGTCGACCAGGCGAGGAGGCGGCGTACGTCGTCCTGGGTCAGGGCCGCCAGGTTGCCCACCGTCATGCTCACGGCAGCGAGCCCGGCCACCAGGAGCGGCCAGCGCACCTCGTCGGGCAGGTGCTCGAGCAACCGGGCCACGGCCAGCACGGCCCCGAGCTTCGGGATGGTGGTGACGAACGCGGCGCTGGTGACCCAGGACCCTTCGACGGCATCGGGCACCCAGAAGTGCGCCGGCACCGCCCCGGCCTTGAAGAGCAGCCCCACGAGTAGCAGCACCACTCCGGCGATCACCGCGGGCGCGGGCGCGGCCGAGGCCCCGGCTGCGAGGCCTGCATAGCCGGTGCTGCCGATCACCCCGAACAGGACAGAAGCGCCGAGCATCAGCAGGATCCCCGACAGGGCTCCGATCAAGTAGGTCTTGAGCGCCGCCTCGGGGGCGTTCCGGCCGGCCGAGAGCCCGACCAGCCCGTAGATCGGGATGCTGGCGAGCAGGAAGGAGACCACGAGCACCGCCAGGTCGGTGGCGGCCCCGAGCAGGATCACACCGTCGGCCCCGAGCAGGAGCAGCACGTAGACCTCGCTCTCGCGCGGGTGTGCGGCGACCTCGTCGCCGGCGAGGACCAGCAGGGCCAGGAGCGAGATCAGTACGACGATCCGCAGGACGCCGGTGGCCTCGTCGATGGCGACGGTGCCCGAGAACGCCGACATCGGTGCGTCCATCAGGCTCTTCACCGCCAGCCCGAGGGCCACAGACGTGCTGAGGCCGGCAGCGAGGCGCACCCGGTGCTGGAGTCGACGCGGCGTCCACGACCCCAGAAGCAGGCAGAACACCGCGCCGAGCCCACCGGTGTGAGTGCACCATGCTCATGGGCATCAGCGCGGGGTTCATCCCCATGAACATCACCATGTAGACCGCCATGACGGCCATCTCCATGACCATCATCAGCACCACGATCACGCCCAGGTAGGACTGCTGCATCAGCAGCAGCGCCCCGCCGGTGGCGATGAACGACAACGCCAGGGCGTAGGTGGCGCGCGCCATCGAGTCCACGACGAAGACGAGGATGCCGAAGCCGACGGCCACCAGTGCGCAGAGCCAGAAGGCCACGTCGACGAGCAGTCCCGACGCGATCATCGGCGTCATTTCCGAGGTCATCATCGGGCCACCACCACGGCCGCGACGACGAGGTCCTGGACGACGACGAGAGGGAGCAGCACGACCCAGCCGAGCTCCAGGAGCCGTGGCACCCGCAGCACCGGGAGCCGTCCGGCGGCGTACGCCAGTGCTGCGGTCAGCACGACCGCCTTCACGAGCATCCACACGGGGCCGGGCAGCCCAGGTCCGGACCCGCCGCCGAGGAAGAGCGCCACCGCGATCGCCGAACCCGCGCCCAGCAGGGCATGGCGTCCGAGGCGCACCGCGAGGAGGTCCGGGCCCGAGAGCTCGGCCAGCACGCCGCCGTTGATCTCGTTGCCGGCAGGGGCGGCGAGTGGTCCGAGGACGGCGAAACCGAGCACGCCGAGGAGGTAGGCCGCGAACGCGACCGGCATCCACACGGCGTACCAGAGCCCGTCCTGCGCACCGGCGATGACGGCGAGGTCGAGGCTGGACGCGGCCATCGCGGGAGCGACAAGGGCGAACATCAACGGCAGCTCGTAGGCCAGGGCGAGCGCGAGGAACCGGTAGCCGCCCACCAACCCCGCCACGGAGTTGGCCCCCCAGCCGAGGAGCCACACCAGCGCCCAGACGACGACATCCAGGGTGTTGGCCCACACGACGCCCAGCGAGGTCGGCACCAGCGCCTCCTCGCCCCAGGGCACCAGGGCGCCGAGCAGCACGGCCGCCGGCAGCAGGCTCCACCCGGCCGAGCGCCAGAGCACCCGGTCGGCGGAGAGCGTGGTCCGGCGGCGCTGGCGCAACAGCCGCGAGGCCTCCAGAAAGGGGTCCGTCAGAGCGGCTGTGGCCGATCGACCGGCTCCGACGGCAACGGCTGCGCTCGAGGTCCAGGCGAGGACGAGGACCGCGGCGGTGACGCCGGTGGCCAGGAGCAGCGCGTTCGCGAACTCAGTCACGGTCGGCCTCCTGACCTGACGCGAGGCGCAGGAGCGGCGCATGCGACGCGATGAGCAGTCGCACGTCGGCGAGGTCATGACCAGCTACGAGCTCCGTCGCTGTGACTCGTGCCGGCGGAGCCTCTGCGGCGTCGGGTGAGGTGAGGCCGAGGAGCACGGCCACGACCCGGTCCGGCAGCACCGCCCAGCGGCCAAGCCTCTGCAAGCGGCTCCTCAGCTGCTCGGCGGCCTCGCGCGAGATCGTGCCGTCGTACGCCGCCGCGCGCAGTCGGCGCGCTTCGCGGGCGCCCCGCTCGTCGGCAATGAGCGACAAGGTGGTGGCCACGGCATCCCAGGCCCGGACGTCGAACGGAAGGTCCTCGCTGCGCGCCCACTCCCCTGGCTCCTTCGCCTCCGCTTCGGCCACGACGTCGCCGTGCAGGGTGACGAGGAGCTCCAGCTCGCCGGGCCATCGGTCGAGCAGCGGACCGAGCGGGTGGACGAGCACGTCCATCTCGAGCCCGTCGCGGTCCTCCGCGCCCTCGGCCAACGCGATGCCACCCGGGGCCATCTCCATGTCGCCGTGGTCCATGTCGCCGTGGTCCATGTCGCTGTGGTCCATGTCGCTGTGGTCCATGTCGCTGTGGTCCATCTCGCCGTCCGTGGCGACCCAGCGCTCGACCTCGTCCCGCGATCGGCTCGAGGCATCCCGCCGCTGAGCGGCTTCATCGGACAGCTCGAGTCGTGCGCCGTCGAGAGCCTCCCCGACGTCTCCGGCATCGGTCACGGCAACGCGAGCGCGCGGCCCGGGGAGCTGTGACCAGAGCAGGTCCGCTGCCTGCGACAGGTCCGAGGGCAACTCACCGGCGATGACGAGCACGTCGGCGGCGGCTGGGGACCACGCCGTCCGCCACCCGCGCGCGTCGAGCTCGCGCTCGACGTCCATCCTCGTCGCAGCACCACCCGGCGCCTCCACGACGTAGCACCGCGGTCGCTGCGTCGCGAGCGCCACCAGGAGTCGGGTCAGGCCCATCGGAAGGCCCCTTCACGACGGGCCCAGGCCACGGCGGCGAGGAGCACACCGAGGAAGGCGAACATCTCGACCACGGCTCCGACACCGAGGTCGGAGACCACTACCGCCCACGGATACATGAACAGCATCTCGACGTCGAAAGCGAGGAAGACCACGCTGGCGGCATACCAACGAGCGTGATAGCGAGAGAGCGCGTGCTGCAGCGGGACCCGTCCGGACGCCTGGGGCAGGACGAGCACCGGGGCGGCGTCGGTGACGAGCACCCGGTGGACTCCCATCACCGTCACGACGACCAGGGCTGTGACAACAATGGTGGCTGCGAGACCGACCACGAGTTCTCCTTACCCAAGACATCCGTACGGCGGTACGGATGATGCTACAAAGGATCATGATGGCTGACCACACCCACCCCGTTGACCCCGACGCCGTCGCGCGTGCCCGGGACCGACTCCCCGGCACGAGCACCTGCGAGGGCGTGACGAGCGTCCTCACCCTGATCGCCGACCCGACCAGGATGCGTCTGCTCTTCGCGCTCGACGCAGCCGAAGAGCTCTGTGTGGGCGACCTCGCGCTGGCCCTAGGAGTCTCCGAGGACGCGGCGAGCTATGGCCTGCGCATGTTGCGCACAGCCGGCCTCGTTCACCGCCGGCGGGCAGGTCGGATGGCGTACTACCGCCTGGCCGCCGGGTTCCCCGAACCGCTGCGACAGCACTGCCTCCTGCGACTCGGCGAGCTCGGCTCCGAATCAGCAGAGGAAGCCTCCGGCTCGCGCAGAGACGACTAGCCTCAGCTGGTGACGACCGATTGGCACGAGGCAACCGCGGGTGGACAGACGTTCCGCTACCTCGACACCGGTGAGGGACCACTCGTGGTCCTGCTCCACGGCTTCCCGGACCTGCCCGGGTCCTGGGACGCCGT